>NZ_CBDCUG010000001.1:0-335000 GCF_965222555.1 Flagellimonas sp.
CAGTCCGTTATAAAACTTCCGAAGCCTTTGGAATCGCCGCCCTGAACAGAAAGATACTCAACGATGGGAAACCCGTTTATCCTGAAAATTACTAGGTATATTAGGAATACGATTGCTAAACGCATAAAACTCTATTTGGTCAAGCCATCCATTATTTTAGTAGTTAATCGAAAATATTGGATATAATCCAAGGATGAGATAATTCAATTTTAACTTTGTGTATCTATTATCACCATATACTATTCAAAGGTGATAGTGAACATGTGTTGTTAAAATTGTTACGTTGGTTTCACTTTTTGTTTTTATTGTCTGTTTATTTTCATTTGGTAAAGATTTAAACCGACTTCCAGATTCGTTATTGATAAAAGAAGATTTCGTAGATGTCGGAGAATCAATTGCTCTGGAATCGATAAATGAATCTATCTTAATCGATTCCCCATACTTGAACTCTCAGAACAAGGCTGACATTGATCAAGGTGTTGATTTTTGGAAGGAGCAGTTCGACTCTGCTTGGGACAACCCCAGTATTGGAAAAAATGCTTTTGGTATGGCCAAAGCCATGTTCTATGCTGAATCTGGCGGAAACAGCCAAGAATATTACTATCTGGCCTGGCAATTGGATGGGGTCATCCAGATATGGCAGGCCACGGGCGACAACGAATATCTTGAAGATGCACTGACCATCATAGAGACTTGTATTGGAAAAGCCAAGGATGTGCGTGGAGGAAAATATAAGGGATGGGGGGTAACAAACCTTAAAAACAATAGCTATGCAAGAAATGGTGTCCCCCTCTACGAATCTTACCTTTTCAGGTATGTTGCCACACTGTTGAGGGTAATGTACCAATCCCCAAACCTCAGGGCCACCGAAAGATACCAAGAAAGGTACGAGGCCATTCTTGAGTTCACCAAAAAACATATTTGGGAAAAATGGTACACAAAGTCCAGTAACCAAAGTGATATTTACCGTGTAAACGCCCACATGACCTCACATTGGGCTAGGATTGCAATGGAACTCCATATCATCACCGGGGAGAACATATACAAAGAGGTCTTTGACAACATATCCTTTGCCGGCCTGCCCATTTATCCGGGAGCAAGCCTCAGGAACAAGTTGAAGAGCAACCCCAATTTCCCAACAGCATATACCTGGTCTTCCAAATGGGAAGGCTCAAGGGTGCAGGACACCTCACATGGGGCCGACATTGTGAGCTTCTGGACCACCGCCTACGAAAATGGGATGTACTGGAACGCCGAGGACATTGAAGCACTGCTCAATACCCTGAACAAAGTGGTATGGACAGAGGACAGCCCCTTGAAGTTCACTGCCAATGTGGACGGCTCGGGAGGCTCCAACGAATGGGATGCAGGTTTCCACAATTTTATTACCCTTGGAAGGTTCAGTGAGGAGGTACAGAACAGGATAGAGCTCCACTACAGCACAAAAACAGTCCGTTATAAAACTTCCGAAGCCTTTGGAATCGCCGCCCCTGAACAGAAAGATACTCAACGATGGGAAACCCGTTTATCCTGAAAATTACTAGGTGTCAAATCATATTGCAATTGCATTAAGTATTTAGGTCGATCTTGGGCAATAGAACGCTAATTGCTATGGTTTAATCGATTTTACGAATAGTTTCTACTTAATAATAGCAATCTTTGCCACAACTATACCATTAAGGAGTGTCAATTTCAAATTTATTCGCAAAAATAAAAGTATTTTCTAGGACAGACTATCTAAAAAATATAGTAGGCCAAGCCGGGGTTGTATTTATAGCCCAATTGATTCCTTTGATTTTTAGCCCACTGATATCCCGTGTATACAATGAACAAGCGCTTGCTGAGATTACCGGTATGGTTTCACTGTGTAGTCTTTTTTTGGTGTTCAGTAATTTTAAGCTAGGGCAGGCAATTGTTTTGGAAAAGGAAGATTACAAGGCAAGACAATTGGTCATTTTGATTCTATTTGTGAATCTTTTTACCATCTTACTTTCAACACTGATACTTTTTTCGTTTAAAGATTTTTTTGTAGAGAGTTTTAAAATAGACAACGTTGTATTTTACATTCCTATATATATATTGTCCTACTCACTTTTCAGTACGTTGGACGCATGGTTTACCCGACAAAAGAAATTTAAGAACCGGGCTTATGCCAAAATAGTAGAGTCTATATCATACCTTGCTTTTGCGTTCTCCGTATACTTTTTGGCAGGATCTAATGATTTTGGGCTTGCCCTTGGAAAAATCCTTGGTATTGTCTTAGGTGTTCTTTTTTGATTAGGCTGTCAAAATATAAATTTCCAAAGTTCACTTTTACAGATTTACGAAACTTACTTAATAAATATAGGGAGTTTCCATTGCACAGCATGCCCTCAAATTTTATAAATGTCATTAGTCTACAAATTCTAGTGATTTTCCTAGGTCTCTTTTATTCTAAATCTGAAGTAGGTTTTTTTGGTCTCGCAAATATGGTCATTCTCGCTCCAATCTCCTTTGTGGGACAAGCAGTGAGCAGCATATACTTTCAAAAGATAACCGAAGACGTTAACAAAGATAATTTTCGCCTTGCCTACAATACCTTTTTAAAAACATTTTTCCTTTTGCTTTCTATAGCAATTCCCGGATTTGTTGTTCTTTGGTTTTTTAGCGAATCACTTATTCCTTTTATTTTTGGAGAAAACTGGGTGCTAACTGGGAAAATTGCAAAAGAACTTTCTTTGGTTTTTTTGGTGCAAATTGTGGTAAGTCCTATCAGCGGTCCAACATTAATACCTTTAGGGAAAATAAAATTAAATGCGGTATGGCAATATTCCAGATTCCTTTTCATGGCATTGTCACTATGGATGATGGCAGCGGTTTTTAAACTTGATTTTTTGGATTTTATTAGGGGATATAGCTTTTGTGTGGTTATTTCGTATACAATTTACCTAATTGTGATTCATACAATTATAAAATCAAAAAGTGGAGAATAGCATGGAAAATTCGGCTAGCAAGAATTATCAAACCTATATCTTGTTCTTTTTATGGACAATAGGTTTAATATCCATCATTATTAGACTGTTTCATAAGATAGAGCTAACCCCTATTGTCTTAGCTATTGCTCTATTGGATATCGTATTAAACCTTGGAAAGAAAAATGGAGCTTTCAATATTCTCTCCTATAGGGTGATAATGTTGGTTTTTATGTTTTATGCCTGGTTGTTTTTTTCAAACATCTACTCCCCCTCCGCTAGCTATAAATTGGATAAAACCCTTGCTTTTGTCGCCAACTTGGTTTACTTCCTTTATCCATTTTTTATTAAAAGAATAAACTTCAATTTGCTTATACGTCTTTATTGCGTCGTTGTTCTGCCATTGTCCGCATATTTTGTTTATATGAACTCCATAGTATGGAAGGTTAGCTCTGCTAGCACCGAACTTTTTATGAACATAAGAGGGTCCTATTTAGTGTTTGGTATACAACTGGGTATTTTATTTCTTTTGCTATTGTATTTTAAAAAACATATAATCTTTAAAATAACTACCCTTGGCCTATTAGTTGCAAGTAGTGCCCGGGGACCTTTATTATTTACAATCCTTGTTTCAGTTGCCTACTTGTTTTCACAGAAGAAGTTCAGTGATTTCCAACCTAAGAACTTAGTACGCTTTGTATTTGTTCTCATTGCAACATCAGGAGTTTATTTTATGAAACAAGACGCCTTTAATTCATTACTGAACAATACTTTTTCCAGGTTTGGCTCATTGGTGGGAGGAGCAGATGGGTCCGCACTGGAACGGGTACGCAGATTGGATTTTGCCTTTACACAGCCATTCGAGAAACTTTCAACATTTATGTTTGGAAATGGAATTGGGAGCTTTGGAATTCTTTTTGAAAAAATTGATAGAAGATCTTACCCCCACAACATTTTGTTGGAGTGCTTTTTTGAATTGGGAATTATTGGTTTAATATTGTTTCTAATTTTGTTCATCTCAATATTCAGAAAAATATCATTCAAAGAAAATGTTTTGGGAATGTTGTTCATTTTTGCATTTTTAAATGCAATGAAATCTTCAAACATTACTGATTTATGGATTTTATTTGGAATTATGGGGTGCATTGTCTCTCTTAAATCAAAATTGGTCAATAAGATGTTGAATCAAAAAGACGGACAAAAACCAATTGAAGTACTAAACACATGAAATGTCTCCATATATCCAATGACTTTTCTTTGACAAAGGTCCATACCAATTTATACTCCCATCTTGATGAATTGGGTCTAGAACAAATTGTATTCAACCCGGTTAGAGGCAATACCCCTGTTGGAAACAATGCAATAGATTTTAAAACGAGGGAATCCAAAATTGTATACTCCAAACAACTAAAAAAGTATCATCGCATACTATTCAGAAATAAAATCAACTTTTTATTTCGGGGTTTGGAATCAAAATGCGACCTAAACACCGTTGAAGTGACGCATGCAACAACCCTATTTAGTGATGGCGCATTGGCTTACAAGGTTCACCAAAAATATGGGATTCCTTATGTTGTTGCCATTAGAGGTACTGATGTGTCGCTCTTTTTAAAATACAGACCCGATCTGATGTTCTTAATGAGGGATATATTGACAAATGCCGACAAGATCATCTTTTTAAGTGAAGCTCTTAAAAAACAATTTTTTAACAATAAGTACGTTAAATTGCTACAGCTTGACCTGAATGATAAAATCTCGGTAATGTTCAATGGAATTGATGATTTCTGGATATCCAATATCAATAAGGTAAGGTCGTTAACTCCCCATAAGGTCCTATATATTGGTAGGTTTGACAACAACAAAAATGTGGAGAGCCTCATTGAGGGGATTGTAAGCCTTAGAAGTGATTTTAAGAATTTGGAGCTGGATTTAGTTGGAAAAGGCGGTGGAAATGAAAGCAAGGTATTGGAATTATGTGAGGAGCATAAGGACTTTATAAAATACCATGGCCCTATTTATGACAAAAAAGAATTACAGAAAGTGTACCTATCCAATCACATTTTTGCAATGCCTTCCCATAGCGAGACCTTTGGATTGGTATATATAGAAGCTTTATCTCAAGGACTTCCCATAGTTTGCTCCAAAAATCAGGGCATTGATGGTTCTTTCAGTGAAAAAATTGGGGCATATGTAGATTCAAAATCAATTGATTCCATTTCAGATGGTATTAGACAAACCATTAAGGAATATGATTCCTTCGAGGTAGAAAAATTAGATTTCTCTGTCTTCAAATGGACAAGAATTGCAACTGCATATTCGGAGATCTATAAATCAATTGTGCACAAATGAAAGAAATCTACTTCTTACTAAAGTTTATTCTTAGTTATCCAAAGAATAAATTAAAAATGAATTCTATTCATTACAGCACACGTATAAGCCATAACTCTCTTATATCAAAATCTAAAATTGGAAAGGGGAACTATATTGCCTGTAACACGGTTATCATCAACACATCGATAGGAAATTATTGCTCCATTGCTCCAGGTGTTCAAATTGGAGGTATGCAGCACTCTTATTGGTGGTTAAGTACTTCTCCAAGATTGAGCAAGCACTGTATATCCAACAAAGTAACCAAAATTGGAAATGATGTATGGATTGCAGCTGGTTGTATTATTAAACAAGGAGTAACCATTGGTGATGGTGCCGTAATTGGTGCAATGTCCTTTGTGAATAAAGATGTACCAGAAAATTCCATCTATTTTGGAAGCCCTGCAAAATTTCATAAAAAAAGATTGGACGACTCCCTTTTTGCAACCATAAAGAAGTCTAATTATTGGAACCTAAATCCAGCCGAAGCTAAAAAAGCATTAACCAAAATTGAAGATGAAAATACTCTACCTCCATCAATACTTTAAAACGCCCCATACACCTGGTGGAACCAGATCATATTGGAACAGCTTGGAACTTATGAAAAATGGACATGAGATTACCGTGATCAGATATAGTCCATTTATTGATAAAAGCATGGAGCAAGAAGTAGTCGATGGGATAAAAATAATCACGTTAAGAGTTCAATATTCCCAGTCAATGGGGGTTTGGCAAAGGTTAAACTCCTTTGTCAACTTCATGTTCAGATCTACCATTGTGGCTCTAAAACAAAAAGAGGTAGATTTTGTTATTGCTACCTCAACACCTTTGACCATTGGTTTTCCAGCACTTGTTCTTAAAAAATTTCGGAAAATTCCATATTTGTTCGAAGTTAGAGATCTATGGCCAGAAGTACCCATTCAGATGGGAGGGTTAAAAAACAAAATGGTCATCAAAATTGCCTTATGGTTTGAAAAGACCATTTATAAAAATGCATCCCATATAATTGCGCTGTCTCCAGGAATGGAAGAAGGTGTGATAAAGACAGGGATTGATGCATCCAAGGTCGATATGATACCAAATATGTCCAAAATTGATAAATTTTGGCCCAGGGAGCCCAATATGGACCTTGTTCATCAACTAAACTTAAAACCCAATAGTTTCAAGATCATTTATTTTGGGGCTTTGGGGCAGGCCAATGCCATTGAATTTATCTTGGATACTGCATTTTTATTAAAAGAGCATGAAGATGTAGAATTCATATTCATTGGGAATGGATCTAAACAATCTTTGATTGAGGAAAGAATTAAAAGTCAAGAGCTCAGTAACGTCCATTTCTTAGGGATATTCAACATGGAAAAAACTTCTGAACTTGTCAATATCTGCGATGTTTCCTTGGTTACTTTTAGCAATATTCCAATTTTGGCCACCAATTCTCCAAATAAATTATTTGACTCCCTCTCCGCAGGGAAACCGTTAATCGTGAATTCAAATGGTTGGACCAAGGATCTAGTGGAAGACCATAAATGTGGTATCTATGTTGAGCCAGATCAACCTGAAGATTTTAAGGAAAAAGTGTTGGAACTCAAAGAGTCGCCGGAACTTCTCAAAGAAATGGGAGTTAATTCCAGAAAACTTGCCATGGAAAAATATGATAAATCCATATTGTGTAAGCAATTTGCAGATGTCGTGGAATCGTTGGACATAACTCCATAAACTAGCAATTTTAATCAAGTTGATTTATGTACAAATCTATTAAACGCTTCTTTGATTTTTTGGCTGCTTTATTTGGATTATTGCTTATTTCACCGGTTTTCATTCTGGTAACAATTCTTTTGTTCATGGCCAATAATGGCCACCCTTTTTACTTTCAGAAACGACCGGGTAAAAATGGAAAAATATTTACCATTGTGAAGTTTAAGTCCATGAACGATAAAAAAGATGCCAATGGCAATTTGCTTCCTGATGAAAAGCGAATTACAAAGGTGGGTGCATTTGTAAGAAAAACATCATTGGATGAACTGCCGCAACTGTTCAACGTCTTAAAAGGCGACATGAGTCTAATTGGCCCGAGACCTTTAATGGTGGGATATCTGGAATTGTACAACGATTTTCAGAAAAAAAGACACTTGGTCAAACCAGGTGTTACAGGTTGGGCCCAGGTCAATGGCCGAAATGCAATTAGTTGGGATCAAAAATTTGAATACGACGTTTATTATGTGGAAAATCAAAGTTTTGGCCTAGACATCAAAATCCTTCTAATGACCATTAAAAAAGTATTTATATCAGAAGGGATTTCCGCTGATGGTAGTGCAACCATGCCCCTGTTTACAGGAAATGCTAATCCAAATGAAAAAGCATGAAACTTAGTATAGTCATCCCTGCATACAACGCCGAAAAATATATTGAAACTTGTCTGGAAAGTTGTGTAACCCAAGACATGGATGCAACCGATTATCAAATCTTAGTTGTTAACGACGGTTCAACGGACAGTACAGAAAACATTGTTCTGGACATGGGCAAAAGTCATCCAAACATAAGCATTATACATCAAGAAAATAAAGGAAATGGTGCGGCAAGAAACACCGGGGTCGAACATGCCATCGGAAACTATATTCTTTTCTTGGATGCTGATGATTATGTGGCTTACAATACCTTTGGAACACTTATGCAAATGTTGGAGGAACATGATTTGGACCTTCTTGGGTTCTCTTCCAAAAACGTAACGGATTCCAGTGAGACAAAATCCCAGCATAGCGCTGATGAGGTTCAAATGGATGCCGTGGTGAACGGAATTGATTTTATTGGAACATATAATTACAAAGCCGAGGTCTGGTGGTACTTTGCAAAAAGAGAATTTTATAACAGCTCAGGCACTTTTTTCTATGATAGAAAGTTCGTGCAGGATTCCTACCTTACCCCTACCCTGTTCAGTAAAGCCAAAAAATCCGCATTCGTCAACTACGACATTCATAGGTACAGAAAATCTCCAAACTCAATCACGAGGAATAAATCGGTCAATCATCTCAATCAACATTTTCAAGACTTATCCTTTTCCGTTAAAAAACTATTTGAGCTTAGAAAAAAACTTATTGCAGCTGGTATTACAAACATGGACGCACTTGGGCGTTTGCATGTCAAACAGCAACGTTATGTTTTTATAATTATTGTCCGTTTTATAAAATCGAACATTGATGCCGATCAATTAAGACAAATGCTCAAAAGTTTTGAATCATTGGAAGCATACCCAATGGACAAATTCATGTCCATTTCAGATTACCGGAGCCCCGCCTACCAATTGCTAACATTTATTTTCAATCGGAGCTATCTGTTGTATCCCGCCATTAAACTGTTTAGAATCATTAGAAGATAAAAAAGTTATACCATAAAAATCTGTAGATAATGGAGTTATGCAGAATTTTTATGGCAAAGCACTCAATAGTGCGTAAAGAAATTTCCTTGGTTGCCACTTACCGCACAAATTGTTCATTTTAGTGATTTTTAGCAACATATAGATGTTAAGGATTTTTAAAAGCCAAGTATGCAGTTTTCCCGATATCGGGAAAATCTGTAATTGGTAGAGGTTTTTATCCTTAAAATATTCTATGCACTAATTTCACATTCAAATACAGATTCCAAAGTCAAACTAGTACAGTAAAAGTTTGGTTTTAAGTACAACCAAAAAGAATTTACCCCCAACAAATTGTAGATTATGAAACGTATAGAGTCTAATAGTCAGAAAGATTGGGTAAAAAATGCAATTGCTCTCAAATATCCATTGGTAAACAAGATAGTGTTTTACATAATGGTACTCTCCACTACATTGATCGGCTTTTTTAAAGGAGTATTGCCAGAGTCAAGCGGTAAAGATGCCCAATGGTATCCTGCCAAGCTGCTTTCGGAAAACATCGATTTTTATAACTTTTATTTGTTGAATTTTGAGGATTGGTTCATGAGAAGTGTACCAAATTATTATTTTCAGCTCTACTACTTATTGCAACCAGCTGGATCTATGCCCTGGGAAACATTTAAACTGGTTTGGTTTTTTACCAATGTTGCAATGCTACTGTTATTTCTGTTCTTGATCAAGAAGGATTTTGAATTGGGGTATAGGGAAATGAACATTGTTTTTCTCCCATTCTTTATTGGTTTTCCCTTAATAAATTTATTTACCAACGGACAATCAACATTACTGATATTACTTCTAATCTATTTGGTGTGGAAATACAGGGACAATAGAGTGCTACTCCCTATTCTTTTGTCTTTTTTAACCATAAAATACTCTTTTGCAATTCCCATATTGTTTGGCTTCTTGCTCATGGGGTATTATAGATCAGTTATTTGGAGTGGACTTATTACATTGATATTTCCATTAATTTATTCTTTACAGTTTGGTTTGGATTTTATCTCAACGGTATTTCTGCCGTTTAACGTTTCAACCAGTGTCACAGCCAATCCCATTGGGTCAGGACCTGCTGATTTGATGAGTTTGTACGGACAACTCTCGGATGCTCCATTGATTGGTGTTAATATACTTACTATTACTTTGGCCATTTTTGTAGCTTTTTTTGCGTTTGTCTGCATAAAATATCAACTTGATAAGAAAACGGTTTTTCTGGGTTCCATTTTATTTTCCCTATTCGGTTTTTTTCATTTTGGACACGACTACATTATATTTCTTCTATTGATACCATTCGCAATCAAAATGAGGCATTTTAAACTTTTTTATGTATACGCCCTTGTTTTTTGCTTTATGCCCAGAATCATAAGATTATTGGACATGATTCTACAAACCAATATAGGAGTTAAGGAATTTATGAGATCCGAGCTTTATGTGATTTTTAATGTTATCGTTTTGATCAGTTGCTTTGTTCATTTGATCAGAACGGACGTCAAATTCAAAAAAACAAGCATGGCTGCATTAACCAAAACTGGCAAATGCAATCCGCAAAGCGGATAAAAGTGACTATCAACCTCAATGCCCCTTAATTCGGGTAACGAAATCTAAAAAACCAATGAACACCAAATTTAATTTTATCTACTGCCTGGCTGGAAAGGGTAAAAGATTTACCGCCCAACAAATAACCTTGCCAAAATATCTTCTGCAATTGGAGGATGGACAAACCATTCTGGAAAAGAGTATTTTAGAGTTTAACTTTTCCGCCGCAGTTGACCTTCACCTGGTAATCAATGAAGAGCATCAGGGTTTTGTGGGCCAAATTGAGGCCATTCTCTCCAAATTTGAAAACAATTTTAGCATAGTGGTCACCCCTGACACCCAAGGACAGGCAGAAACTGGTTTCATTGGATGCACCCACATCCATAACCAAGATCCAATTTTCTTCTTCAACGGGGATACCATTTTAAGAGGCAGGGATGTTGCAACCATGTCCACAGAAATGACCAGTGGATTTGCCGGTGCCATCGACATTTTTTTAGAGAGCAGAAACCATTTTAGTTTTGTGTTAATGAACGACGAGGGTTTGGTAGAAAAAATTGCAGAAAAAGATCCCATTTCCAATTATGCCACCACAGGTCTTTATGGATTTGGCAATAAAGAAGTGTATGCAAAATATTACCATGACATTAGAACCACCAACGAAATGTACATAAGCGACATCTATAAACTAATGCTTGAAAACAACGAAAAAATAAAAGGGTATGTGTACAAGAATGAAATGGATACCATCATTCTAGGAACACCAGAAGAATATTTTTCAAACAAACATAAAATATGATGCGTTATTTCAGAAAAATATTCACCTTAATATTAGGAATCGTATTTATTGTATTGGTTGTTGATTTTTTGGATATCAAGAGCTTGGATATTCGAGAAGTGACCACGTATTATTTCGATTGGAAAATCATCTTTTGCATTGGTTTTTATTGTATTTCCCATTGCATCCGTTCTTTACGACTATATATAATTTCTGGAGATGTAAACGCTAGTTTAAAAAGTATTTTTTTAGAGCAGTTCAAAACTAACGGGGTAAACCTTATAATGCCCTTTAAGCTTGGCGAAGCATACAGGTTTGTACGGTTTAAGGAAGTTTTTAAATCTGGGTTTACCTCTATCAATACCATCATAATAGAAAGGTTCTTCGATTTTTTCACGCTTGCCTTCTTGTTTTCAATGGGGTTGTTCATCTTCCCAGAGGAAGTACCGGAAATTCAAAACACTTTGGTAACGGTAATGCTTGTTTTGTTGGTATTGTTGGTAACGGTACTTGCTTTGGAGGACACTGTTTTGATCATTCACAAGCGCCTGTTGTACCGCTTCAAAAACTCCTTTAGCTTTACATTGCTAAAATTCTCGCATGAGTTTTTGGTGAACCTAAGGGAGGCCAAAAAGGTCCTAAAATCCAAGTCATTATCCATTCTTTCGTTTACCATTCTGATTTGGAGTTTTGAACTTTTAAGTTTACTGATGTTTTTTGAAGCTTTGGATTTTAGAATAGATCTTTTGGTCCTACTCACGGTTTTCATTGCGTTCTCTTCCTTGCTTCCCAATGGACCTCTTGGTTTTGGTGGTGTACAGTTGTCATTCTACACTATATTTTTATTGTATGGACAATTTGATAATTATCTGGTAGCTTCAACAGCATATACCATTTACATTTTTGGCTCAGGACTATTAATTTCAATTGTTCTTTTTGCTATCAATTTTTTTAAAAAAAGTAAATGAGAGAAAATAAACTTATCATAGATTTAGACAATACGATCACAATTGATGATAAAAGCAGGGATTATCCTGATAAACCAGTAAATAATCTTGTAAAGGACACCATCAGCAAGTCAACAGACAAATTTGATGTAACCATATTTACCGCAAGGAATATGAAGTCCCTAAAAGGTGATCTTAAAAGAATACATGAACATACCCGGCCAATAGCTTTGAAATGGTTGGAAGAAAACAATGTTCATTTTGACGATGTCATTTTTGGTAAACCGTATTGCGGAGAAGAAGGTCATTATGTTGATGATAAGAACATTTCCATTGAGGAATTTGTATTCAAGTTTTCAGGGCCGTTCAAAAATGTCTCTATTGACATCGTTGTTCCATTTTATAATGAAGAGGGAAATATTTTAAAGGTATATGAAGACTTAAAAAAGTTGGAACGAATTTTCCATGTCCGCAAATTCCTTTTTGTCAATAATGGATCAAAGGATGGGTCGGCTGCACTGTTTGAAAAATTGGCCCATGTTGAGAAGAAAATTGAACTGGTCGATGTAAAAGTAAACCAAGGCTATGGTTATGGCATAAAACAAGCTTTCCAAAAAAGTACGGCAGATTTTATTTTATTGAATCATTCCGATAGGCAATTTGATGCTTACTCCTATTTTTTAACCCATATGGAGTCATTGCACAAATTGCAAGAACCGGCCACGATTTTTTCCCTAAGAAAGAACAGACCATTTTCGGACGCCCTGTTTACTTCCCTCTTACAAATGACTTTGAGTGTTTTGTCTCTTAAACGCATTAGGGAGTTTAATGGCCAGCCAAAATTGATAGAGCGAAAATTAATTGGAGATGTTAACAAACTTCCAAATGATTTTACGCTAGACTTTATGATTTACAAAATTGTTAAACCAAAGCATTTTTACCCTGTTATTGAAAAACCAAGGGACAAAGGGGTTTCCAGTTGGGGCAAAAATATATTCGGAAAACTTAAGGTGTTTTTCACCTACATCTCAACCTGTTTAAAATGACCGAGTTATATTATTTTGATAGTCTTATTGAGTCCGATAAAATAAGGGAGTATACCGTTAGCACAAAATACTCCGAAATACGTATTGGAAACAAAACCGTTAAAGAGCGAATACAAAATTTATTTCGTCATCAAGAGCTCAAAATGATAGATAACCCGCCATCTGTTAACCCGGATACGGCTTCCAATATTGTTTTGGTTTTCAGCTCCAGCGTTTTTGCCAAGGATTTGTCATTTTTGTCAAAGTTCTTGAAGTTTTCCAGCTATTCCATGATTAACACCTTTTGGGGCCATAAAAACTGCTTTATATACAAGGGAAGCAAGGAACGCTTTGTCTCGTACTTAATGGACGGTAGGGAAAAGGACATTTATTTTGTGAAGTTTCCTGATTTCATCCTTGATCTTACCTCGCTACCGGAGCTTAAGGCACTGTTGAGCAATAGTCATGACTCTCGCCATTTCAATGATATTAAAAGTGTAGGTGATTTATATCTAAAAAAATCCACGAATTCAGCAAAGCTAAAGACCGAGTACGAATTTCTTAAGCATGTGCCCAGACACTTACAAAAGTATTTTGTAGAAGTATTTGAGTTTAAACAGGAACCCGACTATGCAGAATATTCAATGGTATCCTATGACTATAAGGATGTTGCAAATCAATATTTAACAAATAGTCTTACCCAAGAGTCCTTTCAATTATTATTGACTTTGATACAACATTATTTTGAGGACGCCAAAAGGAAAGTAGATGCTGAATACTCTAAAGATTCTTTCAATAGTCTCCTGCAAAAAAATGCGGAACGTCTGGAACAAATAAAAAAACTGGACTACTACGATGAATTGAACTCATTTATTGAAAATCATAAAGGAATTTCCATAACAGACCATCATACTAGAATAGAGCAAAAACTAAAAAATAAGGAAAAAACCTATAAGAAAGAAGATTATATATTTTCCCACGGAGATTTGTGCTTTTCCAACATTCTGTTTTCACCTCAAAACAAGGAGATCAAATTAATTGATCCCAAGGGCTATGAAAATAAGGGAATGAGATCTCCATATTATGATATGGCCAAGTTGTCCCATTCCATCTATGGCAAGTATGACTTAATCATCAATAATATGGTGGAAATATCTTTTAATAATAAAATGAAGGCCTCCCTGGATTTTTCAAAATTTGATTACCTAAAGGATTTTAACCATCATTTTGATAAACTTGTTTCCAAAATGAAACTGGATATGGAATTGGTCAGGTTAACAGAGTCTTCCCTTTTCTTGAGTATGATTCCATTCCATTTTGAAAACAAAAGAAAAGCATTCAGGTTGTGCATGAGATCGGTGGAGATCTTTGAGGAAATACATCCTAAAGAGGTAACTAAAACACAATAAAACCATGATAAAGACCATAGCTGAACATTTGATCCATTTACTTGTTGTATTGCCCATAATTATTTGGGCACTGAAAAAAAGAAGCGTAAACAACATCAAAGTGCTTATTGCTTTTTCAGTTTTCTTTCTCATCAATGGTATCTTAGTACATTTACCCTTGGAATTTGAAAATCTGAACATTTTTACGAGTCAATGGAACTGGGCAGGTAAAGCATTTGGGATCATCGGCTCTATTATTTTTGTCCTCTTCTACAAAAAGTTTAGTTTAAAAGACTACTATCTAACCACCAAACAGGATAAGGGATTTCTAAAAACCGGTATACTTGTAGTAGTGGTTGTTTTAATTTTTCAGTCTGCTCTTGGCTTCTTTACTGGGAGCTCAAAGCCTTGGGATCTTGAAACCATTCTCTATCAATTGACCATGCCAGGTATTGAAGAAGAAATTGCCTACCGTGGTATTATGCTAGGCCTATTGGTGCAAGTTCTAAAACCTCAACGTTGGTCATTTATCCATCCAGCCATTGTGGTTACAGCACTTCTCTTTGGAATGGCCCACGGTCTGGTATTAAACGAGTCGTTTAGGCTTAGTTTTAGAATGTTCCCATTTTTCAATACCATGTTACTAGGTTTGGTGTGGGGTTGGATTACGATGAAGAGCGGTAGTATTATCTTGGCATTAATTTCCCATAACCTAGGAAATGTTGTGCAAAACCTTATTCGAATGAGGTGAGCAAAACATCTTTCGTGGACATGTGCCCTTAACTATATGGTTACATATTGTTTGAGTCGAACTGACACAAATTTTCCGGGGTTACACTCCAGTATTGCTACCAAGTCTTTGTTTCAGGTGGTCAGATAAGCGGTGCGTCAGAGCAATCAATGTAAGTGTGGGGTTAACTGCCCCAGAGGTTGGGAAACAGCTCGAACCCGCAACAAATAGGTTAGAAATTCCGTGCACTTTACAATTGGAATCTACCACTCCTTTTTGGGGGTTTTCATGCATTCTTGTGGTTCCCATATGATGAAAGCCACCATTCACAATTTCAGGAAAGGAAGTGTCACTATCATCCCTAAGAAACTCATTAAGTCTTACCCTTCCCAATCCTGCAGCGCCCATTTGTTGGCCCACAACCTCAATGGTTTTTCTTATCGAGTATTTATCCAGAGATGTCAACTGCCAATGTAAATGTGGTTTTGGAACACCTAGTTCATCAACTTCATTGCTGAGGGTAACGCGCGAGTTTGGATTTGGAGATTGTTCTAAATTACAGTCCAAACTAAAAGCTGTAGGTTCCCATATTTTGGTCTTTAGCCTAACCAGTTTACTAAAAAATGATCTGTTATCAGCATTTTCCATGGCTTTTCTGGGATCCTCTTCTTGCCATGTCTCCATCAAAGGTTTTAGCTGTTTGCTCAAATTAAGCGGTGCCAAGGAAACCGTGGCATTCAAAACACCATTTTTCCTCTGTGCATCCTCTGTCAGCGCCATTTCAGCCTTGGTCTTACCCCAAGAATATAAATCTGTTTTAAAGGTGTTAAAAAGCCTCAATTCTCCAGCTTTGGTCTCAACATGCTCCATAAAATAACGTCCAAGATTATCATGGTCATTACCCAATCCTTTTTTGGATTGTTTGTTTGATACAAGTAACAGTCTAGTATTTTGTATAGCACCACAAGCCATTACAAAGTACTTGGCCTTAACCTTGTATCTTTTGCCGGTATGATTGGTAATATCTATTTGGTTTACCGTCGAAACCTCTTCATTGGCCTTAATATTTATGACACTTGCATATGTATAAAGATGAATATTCTGAGCATTTACTATTGTGTCCTTGTAGACACCTCCGAAACGGGAAGGGTTAATCTGCCAAATTTTAGTCCTTATTGTATTTTCATCAAGTGGAAAGGCTATTAGATTGGGTCTATCATCTTTCCAATACGAATAATCATAATTAAACGGTCCAAGTTGTAACGTTTTTTGGGCACGTTCATAAAAAGGAACCAAATCTTTCCTTGTAATCGGCCAACCGCTATATGGCACATAATCTCGGGTGTAAAAATCTAGCGTATCCATAGGGGAACACATACCAGTCCAATGGCCCGTTGTACCACCAAAATAACGTAACCGAGTAGATTGAAGGGGAAAGTACTTCTGCCCAGATAACTCCCCTGAGTTTAGTTTTTGCAATTCTGGCTCAAATTCAAAACCTCCACTTTCCAACAGTATGGTTTTATAAGGAGTCCCTTTAAGGTCCAAAGCCATGCTTATACCTGCCGCCCCTGCCCCAATAATGCAGATATCGCCTTCAATGGTTGTATTGTTGTCTAAAGTTCTGGTATCAATATGCATACAGCCCTTTATGAGTTTTTAATCGCGAACAGCGCACTCTGGCGGGCCTCAGTTTCAGAAAGAATCCAGCCATCTACGATTATGGTTTCATTTGTTTTAAAATCGTCACGGACAACATCCCTTAATTTATCAAAACTAGTTTCGCTGTCTATGCCCGATTTGGACAATAATTTTAGCAGCTCTTCTTCATCTGCTTCATTTGTCCGCTCACCAGTATATTCCTTTCCAATAGTTTTGATAGCTGTCGAGTCCATAATAATGGCCAACTCCTGTGGCGTAAAAAGCGTATCTCCTAAAATCCTATGCCCAAACTTTGATAAATATAGGTAACAGGAAGTTGCAACTACAATTCCTGCTCCCGTTATCGTCAAAAATTTTCTTCTATTCATCGATTACTGCTGGTTATTGTCAGGCAGCTACACTTCCAAGACTGACGACTTGACTTCATACTCCATTTATGCCAGCATAACATTTTATTTTGAGCTAAGATAAAGATTTTACCGTCTGAGGGTTCTCATACAATTTTTTTCTTATGGTATAGAACCCCATTAGTATTGTAATTATCCACATCACAATACTAATATTGGAATCAACTATAAACTTTTCCGAATAATAACCTACTTCGTAGGTGTAATCCCAATAATAAATCCGTTTCCCAACCTGGTAAATTGCTAAAACCGCTACAAGACCTAAAAGCATGTTCTTTGCTTTTCTTCCTTTTGGAAAGTATGATTTAAAGTGGGATAAGACCGGGCCTATCAAGAAGATTCCGTAACAGGTAATGTTCAGCGCGAACTCTATATTTAGCAAAAGTGTATTTCCCATATGGAAAAAGCAAAGTATCACTAAATAAATTCTCCATGCCCTTTTGCTTCCTAAAAGAAAAACAAAGCTTATCAACTCAATTGTAGGGGCCAAATGATCGGCAATCTCAAAGACAATATAGGGTGTTTTAAACACGCTTTTCGCTAGTAAAAGACTTCTGTCATATGTAAAAAAGCCTTTGTAAAACCAATCCAGAAACCCAATTTCGTTAGCATTAAAATCAACCCATCTGAGGAATTTTGGCAACCCTGCGGTAAAAAAACCAAAGGCTATGTAAATACTTAAGAGTGCCAAGGCCCATTTTTGAACGTTGGGATTTATCTTTTTGTCTTTAAGAAAAGCTGATTTGGTACCAATATTGGTAAAGACACATGTAATCAATACAATAAGGAATAAATGTATCTCGTGGTCAATTTTACCAAAACTGAACTCAAAACTATAGCCAATATAGTTTATTATAAAAAGTAACAAGAAAGAAACCCTAGTTCTAATACCAAGAGTGACCATGATAAACAGCAGAATGTTCAAGGAGTCTAAAAGCACATAAAAGCTTTTATCCCAAAAACCATCCCATAAATAGGCTGCCGTAAACATATGAGGTTGAAAAAAGCCTTGTGGGGCATCACCAAACCAAATCCATTCTGGTAGATAATGGGCCAACATGAATATGCCGATAAAAATTCTGAAGTAGGCAAGCGACTGAGTGTCAACTGCACTATTTCTTTTTATTCTTTCGAAAATATTCCCTAAGAAATTATCTATATAACTCAAAGTACCGCTCATCTTTAACTGTTTTAGAAATCACTTCTCTTGTTTCTTTATCAATTTTTATTTCCGTAAACTTGACCAAAAATGTGGAATCAACACAGTTTTGCTCTGAAAGTCCTTTCCTTACCCAATTTCTGGTTTGTTCCATATCCTCTTCATCCGCATATGGAGTATAAGGATTTTGGATAGTATCATTATCAGCGTCATATGGCAAAGCACCCAAATAGTCCGGAGTGATAAAATAAATCATATGATGGATGTAGATCTTCTTTAAAAAAGAGCGCTTGTTCAATTTAACGAATTGGTTTGTTTCCTTGCTCTTTCCGTATAAATCCATACTGTTCAAAGAAATTTCCTTCCCAATATGCTTTTTTCCGGCACCACCGGGAAAAATGGCAGCTGGAAAGACTTCATAATCCGCTCCCATTGTTTTGATGACCACAAAGGGCACCAATAGAAAAAAGGCAACAATAAGAAAGGTCCAAATGTTCTTATATTTTGAAATCATTGTAACAAATCTTTTATTTGTATCTTAGGTTTAGTAATGTTGTTTAAATTGAGTAGGTGGAAAGCAAACAATTTCCACTTCTTTGATTGAATCCATATTATCCTTAGTTTCTCCTAAAATATCACCAAATAAGGCTTGTATTTTTTAAACCAAGAATGTTAAAAGTCTTTAACAAACTTATTGCATTTATCATCATTTGTTAAAAGATTATCAGCAAAATCGATGAAGTTATAATATAACCCGTTAAAAAGAGTTATGGCAAAGAGCAATTCGTAAAAAACAAAATTATTGTATCCGTATAACGCTAATATGATTCACTATTTTCTATATTTAGTGCGCAAACACACTGTCAACATATCCATTATCTAAACAAAATGAATATCTTAATAACATCTGCGGGGAGAAGGGTATCCCTTATAAGATCATTCCAAAAAGAACTGGAAAAAATATACCCAGATGCCAAGGTCGTAGCTGCTGATTCCGATCCGGTGCTTTCCGCTGCTTGTCAAATTGCAGACCATCATTTTAAGGTGCCAAGACTTGACCAGCCCGACTATATTGGCACACTAATAGAACTATGTCATAAGTGGAACATTAAATTATTAATCCCAACAATTGACACAGAACTGCTGCTGTTGGCTGAAAACATAAACCTATTTGAAAAAGCTGGAATACAGGTGGTAATCTCTTCATACGATTTTGTGCAAAAATGCAGGAACAAGAGAACCATACATAAATTCTTTGAAAGCCACAATGTTGGCATTGCCAAAGAATATCCAAAGGACAACTTTGAGTTACCCATATATATAAAACCCATAGATGGAAGTAGAGGGGTAGACAATCATATTGTAAAAAATGAGGAAAGTCTAAGGGACTACTACTTTACCAATGAGAAATTAATGTTTCTAGAGTATTTGGACCATACCTTATATGAGGAATTTACATGTGATCTATATTATGATAGGCAACATTCCTTGAAATGCGCTGTACCCAGAAAAAGACTGGAAGTGAGGGATGGAGAGGTGTATAAGGCGCTAACAAGGAACAATGAACTGGTGTCTTACATAAAAGAACGATTTGGATATATTGAAGGCGCCCGAGGGTGTCTTACCGCCCAATTCTTCAAACACAAAAATGAGGACAAAATATATGGAATAGAAATAAACCCAAGATTTGGTGGTGGGTATCCATTGACCTATTTATCCGGGGCCAATTATTCCAAATGGATCTTGGACGAATATCTCCTTGATAAAAAAATTGAAGATAAGTTCAATAGTTGGGAAGATAACTTATTGATGATTCGTTACGATGACGAAATTTTGGTCCATGGATATCAATGTTAATGACAAGACTGTCATCGTCTTTGACTTGGACGACACACTTTACAACGAATTTGATTTTCTAAAATCTGCCTATACCCATATTGCCAAGCAACTTGAGCCCTCAGATTGGAAGTCCCTTTTGGTTTTGATGCTTTCTCTATATAGATCAAAAAAGAATGTTTTTGATGTTTTGGCTGAGCGTTATAACCAGTCAAAAGATTCACTTATTGAGATCTATCGAAATCATACTCCGGACATTAGGCTGTTTCCGGGGGCTTTGGGGATATTAACAGCAATTAAAAATCGTAAGGGCAAAATTGGGATTCTGACGGATGGAAGGGTAAAAACACAGTTGGCAAAAATTAATGCGCTTGGTATATCAGACTTGGTCGATAAAATCGTTATATCTGAAGCTATTGGTTCCGAAAAACCAGATACTCGAAATTTTAAAATTTTTGAGAAGGATTTGCAAGCGGAGACATATTGTTATATAGGTGATAATTTGAAAAAAGACTTTGTGGCCCCCAACCTACTTGGCTGGAACACTATAGGCCTAGTTGATAATGGCCTAAATATTCATTATGGTGCCCATCAGTATTTTGACCAACAATATTTGCCAAAACAGTTTATTTTATCAATTGATGAAATAGTCGTGAGCTAATGGAATTTTTAAAGAGTTGATTTTCAATATAAAAAATGTAAAGCGATTTTTTTAACGTATGATTGAAATTATTAGAGATAAAGAACAATGGGATTCCTTAGTGGGTTCAATTGAACATTCAGATTTTTATCACACTTATAATTATCACGAGTTATCCAGAAAGGATAATGAACGTCCTGTACTTATTAAATATACAGAGCAAGATACAATAATTGCCATTCCACTCTTATCAAGAAGGGTTTTTGAGACTGACTACTATGATTTAACCTCCGTTTATGGCTATCCTGGCCCCATAGGCTCAAACATTTCAAAAACTTTCGACAATACAAAGTTTAAAAAAGAATTAGGTGCCTTTCTTCATTCCAAAAAAGTAGTTTCAGTCTTTTCAAGATTAAACCCATTCATAAATCAGCAAGAGGCAATTCTCAAAAATGTTGGATTTATTGCCGACCATGGAAAAGTGGTTAATATTGACCTTACCCAAAAATTGGAAATTCAACGACAGCAATACAACAAACGTCTAAAAACATACATTAACAAATCCAGACGACTTTGTACACTCTCCAATGCAACAACACAAGAGGAAATCCAGCTGTTCATTGAAATGTATTATGAGAACATGCATAGAGTAAATGCTAAAAGGGACTATTTCTTTGATAAAGCATATTTTGACAATCTTTTGGGGAGCAATGATTTTGAGGCTGAGATATTACTCACTTCTTTCAATGAAAATAAAGAAGTAATAGCGGGTGCCCTATTTGTCAAAAAAAACAACATTGTGCAGTACCATTTGTCCGGAGCTAGGGAAAAATACTTGTTTCTGAATCCTGTTAAATTGATGATAGATGAAATGAGGATCAAAGCTACCAAAGAAGGGTTTACCTATTTTAATTTGGGAGGCGGAGTAAATACCAAAGAGGATTCTCTGTTTCATTTTAAATCTAACTTTTCAAAAGATTTTAAAACCTTCAAGTTATGGAAATACATAATAGATGAAGAAGCATATTGCGATCTTGTTAGAAAAACTGGAAAGGATTGCCGAATAGAAGATAATGCATTAAAAGTGGACTTTTTCCCATATTACAGGCACAATATTTAAAAACGGAGTTAACACCAGGTTTCATGAACAACAACCCGTTTTCCTCAAATACTTTTATTTCCGTATGGTCAAAGCATTTTAGTGCCAATAAACCATTAACAAGTTTTGACTTTATAACGGATCTTTTTTTTGTCAAGCATCCTTTTTTACCAGTTTACACGAATGTTGGCAAGACTCATACAAAAGGCATAGATTACCATCTATCTTCTCAAAACACCAAGGATTACAAAAAAAAAGTTTGCCTCATCTATGATGCGCCAACTTATTTTAACATCGAAATCAAGACGGATTCAACTACACTAAAGGTTCACAGAATCAAGCAATATCCAGGATTTTTAATATCCTTAAACGATTTCAACGGTTTTGATGATTATTTTACCACTACCTTTCGTAAAAGCAGTAGATACAAGCTTAAGAAATATAAAAGGAAACTAGAGCTGTGCTTTGACATTCAGTACAAAATGCTGTTTGGAGACATTTCAAAGGAAGAGTATGATTCTGTTTTTGGGTATTTTAAGGAGCTGCTGGAAAAAAGATTTGCCTACAAAAAGGTGACCAATAACAATCTGGACAACAAAGAATGGAGTTTTTATTTGGATGTTGCCTATCCCATGATTTTGGAAAAGAAAGCATCTCTTTTCGTAATTTATGCAAATAGTGTGCCTATTGGGGTAACACTAAATTACTTTTCGGATTCTATCCTTTTTGATGCCATCACTGTTTTTGATATGGATTATTCAAAATTTCATTTAGGCTCTGTTACCATTATGAAACTTATTGAATGGTGTTTTGAAAATAATATCGAGACTTTTGATTTTTCCAAGGGTTATTTTGATTATAAAAAACGTTGGGCCACTAAAACATACCCGTTCGAATATCATATCTATTACGATTCGGAGTCCATGATATCCAAAACAATAGCTTATGGAATCAAAAGTTTTTATACCTTAAAACAGTCGCTAAGAGATAGAAATATAAACGAAAAATTACACAAACTAACATTTTGGTGTCGAAACCTCATAAACCCGGATGATTCTCGTATTACCTATGAATTCAAGTCGGTTAAGGATGAGGTTTCCATGGAAAGTGCCGATAGGATAAATATTGACTTGCCAGAAAATCAATTTTTAAAACCCATGGTTTTTGACTTTCTTTATGTAGAAAATGAGTCTTTTTCCCAACTTAAATTGTACCGTCTAGAAAATAAAACAAAATCCTACCTGTTAGAAGGAGGTACGGCAAAAGCGGTACTCAATGTTTTAAATAAAGCTACGTAGAAGAATAGATTACTGATATAGACAATCAGACTGTTCATTAAAATGATATTGGGCACAGATTTAAAATTGTCAACGATAAAACATGAAATCGAGTAACTTTATCATACAATTTTTTGAAAAAGACTATGTTCCTCCAGTATACTCTACTGTACAATTCCAAGGAGATAAGCATATATTGTTTTATGAAAACTCCCAAAATATCCCTACCCATACATTGTACTCGACCCGTTTGATTCCTGAATATTTAACACTATTCCAGAATGAAAAATTCGGTTGCAAAAAAATAAAACAAACCAACAAAGGCTATGCACTGTTTTTATCAGATTTTGAGGATGCAGAAGCTTATATGTTGCAAAAATCAAAAAGTAATGCAAAAAGCGTACTTAAACGCTTCAAGCGTCTTTGCCTGTGCTTTGACATTTCATTCAAAACCTATGATGAATCCATAACAAAGGTTGAGTATGATTTTTTGATGGAACATTTCTTAACATTGCTTGTTAGAAGATTTGAACAGCGAAAAGACCAAAACAAAAAAATAGAGAATTGGGATTATCTACATAAAATAGCGTATCCTTTGATACAGCAAAAAAGAGCATCTCTAAGCGTAATTTACAATAAGGATATCCCAATCCAGATACAACTAAGATATCATTATGGAAAAGTACTTTTTTCGGCCGTTCCCGCTTACGATATTGATTATCATAAGTTTGGACTTGGGAACATTGCCGTATACAAGGAGATAGAATGGTGTATTAAAAATGGTTATAAAGTGTTGGATACAGGTTATGGAGATCTTGACTATAAAATACGATGGAGCAACAAAATATACACTTTTGAAAGGCATGTAGTTTACAAAAAAACATTGCCTTCCCTTTGTATTGGACTCGTCTACTATTATATTTTTGGCTTAAAGGAAACATTGAAAAAAACAAAGGAACAAGTGGTTAAACAGAAGTGGTACGCAAAGGAAAAGCCTCCAAAATCTACAGATGAAGATTCCTTTGTTGGTTTGGAAATGATGGAATTGACGGAGCATGGAATTCCCGATTCAAAAGCTTTAATCGATATTAACCAAGAGCCGTACCGTTTTCTAAAAAGACCAGTATATGATTTTCAATACTTAAATGCTGAACCAGCTGAGAATATTAAAGTTTATAAGTTGATGGACAATCCTGTGCATTATCTAATTGTTGGTAGTAAGAAAAAACAAGTATTACAAAAGAAACTTTAATGAGCTTTAATAGTTAATTTATTGATAATCAATAATATAAAAGTGTATTCTTAATATTTTACCCTAACTTTGAAAAATCACCCTTATACATCCAAAACCTTTCTTGATACTTGGCAATCACATTTTAGGCCTCATCAGAAAACTATAGCGTTAGGGTATTTTAAGGGCCCACTATTTCACAAGAAAAAATATCCTCCAATTTTTGTGAATGCAGGAAGCAATTTTACGCTTCAGAATTACTACCAAATAGATTCCCAGCAAAATGGACAACTTCAAAAAAAAGTGGTAACAATTCTAGATGTTCCAGATTATTTCAACATTCCCCAGATAGAACACCAAAAAATGCCCAAGCAACATATAGTTAGGGAATATGTGGGGTTTTTAATTGATTTAAAAGATGTTGGAAGTTTGGAAAGTTATATGACCCAAAGGTTTAGCTCCAAAAGCAGATCAAAATTTAGGTCCTATCTGAGAAAGCTTGAAAAAACCTTTATCATTACCTATGCTATGTACTTTGGACATATTGAAAAAGAAAACTATGATTTCATCATGGATGCCTTCTTTTCAATTTCAAAAAGAAGCTTCAAAATAAAGAACATTACCAACAAAAAGTTGTTGCCTAAAAATTTTGCATTTATTAAAGATGTGACATACAAGCTCATCTTGGAAAAAAAGGCAAATCTGTTCGTTATCTATGATCGTGGCAATCCCATTGGCATATCCCTAAACTATAATTCAGATAATATTCTGTTTGGAGATTCTACTGTCTATGACCCAGACTATTCCAAATACAACATTGGAATAATCATGCTCATAAAGCAACTAGAGTGGTGCATTGCCAACGATATTGAGATTTATGATTTCTCTAAGGCCTATTTTGATTACAAAGCTAAATGGTGCAATCGATCTTATCATTTCAGGCACCATATTTTTTATGACTCCAAACATTTAAAATCAACCTTGGTGGCTGGGTTATTTGCCCTGTTCCTACGAACAAAACAATACCTACGTGAACACCCCTTCAGAACTTATTTAATACGTAAGGGAATCATTGGCAAAAAACCAATTAAGGAAATGGGGTACTCACAATACTCAGGAGAATTGAATGATTTAATAAAAGGTGAAGTCCCATTGGATTTGGACAAGCATCCACACTTGTTCAAGGCCATTAACGATTTTGTACATTCCTCCGCTGAACATGTTACTGCCATTCAGGTTTTCCCCATTATAAATGAGGCTAACTTATTTTGTATCAAAGGAAATAAAACAGAACGGATAGTATCCGTAGATATTCGCTGAATTGATATTTAGTACCTAAATTTTAAAAACAATCCACTATCGTTTTTGGAAGCTGGTTCCGGTAATCAGTTTTACATCCACTAAAAAGAAAATAAAACTAAATCAAGTACGTTCTTAAAATCATACACCGAGAACAGAACTTAATAAAACCCATGGTCAACCAAAAAAAAATAGTTTGCGCTCCACATATGTCATGGATTGAAACTAATTTCAAATTTGACGACTAAGGCAATCAATCTATTGAAAACCAAAAAAAATGTTATTCAACTCCATTGAATTTCTTTTCTTTCTTCCTTTGGTGTTTTTTTTGTACTGGTTAGTAGCTAAGACCGAGAAATCACAAAACATCCTCATTATTATTGCCAGTTATGTGTTTTATGGTTGGTGGGACTGGAGGTTTCTCCTATTGATTTTAGCGAGTACCACAATGGATTTTATAGTTGGACAACAGATCTATAAAAATTTAGAGGTAAGGAACAAAGCTAAATACTGGTTATGGACAAGCGTGGTATTTAATGTTGGTCTTCTCGGTTTTTTCAAGTACTATAATTTCTTCATTGATTCTTTTATAGATATGTTCTCCATGGTAGGCTATGAAATGGGGAGTTCATGGACCTTGAATATCATTCTTCCAGTTGGTATTTCTTTTTACACCTTTCAGACCATGTCATATTCTTTTGACATCTATTACAAAAAAGCGAAACCCACGACCAATTTAATAGCATTTGTTGCCTTCGTATCCTTTTTCCCACAATTGGTAGCAGGTCCAATAGAAAGAGCTTCAAATTTATTATCCCAAATAAAATCCAAAAGAGTCTTTAACTATGACCAGGCAGCAAGTGGACTCAAACTTATTTTATGGGGGTTTTTTAAAAAACTGGTCATAGCGGATTCCATCGCTCCAATAGTGGACGATATTTTCGCCAATTATGGGGATTATCCGGCTTCAACACTGATTCTCGGAGTATCGCTTTTTAGTTTTCAAGTATACGGTGATTTTAGTGGGTACTCGGATATTGCCATTGGTACCGCAAAACTTTTCGGTATAGAGTTAATGTCCAATTTCAAATTTCCCAATTTCTCAAGAAATGTTGCTGAATATTGGCAACGCTGGCACGTATCCCTTTCCACTTGGTTCAGACATTATCTTTATATCCCTATGGGAGGTTCCAAGGTTAGCAAGCTGAAATCCGTTAGAAATATCTGCGTCATATTTTTGGTAAGTGGATTTTGGCATGGGGCAAATTGGACCTTTATATTTTGGGGAGGCCTTCACGCACTTTTTTATATTCCCGTGTTCTTAATGGGAAGAAACCGAATTTATGCTGGGAACGTTGTGGCAGAGAATTCACTTTTTCCAAGTATAAAGGAAATAGCCCAAATTTTGCTCACTTTTGCTTTGGTGACCTTTTCTAGGATATTTTTTAGGTCACCATCCTTATCGGATGCATTTGAATATATGAACCGTATTTGGAACAATTTTGCCTACGAACCTTATCTGCACCCAAGAGGGTACCGTATGTCAGATTTTTACATACTGCTCGCATTGTTTGTAGTTTATGAGTACCTGATACGCAAAGATGAGAGAAATCCGTTCAAATTTAGTTCCAAAGGTGTACGGTTATTGATATATACCACGTTAATATTGGGTATGCTACTTTTTTATGACGACAATGTGAATAGATCATTTATATACTTTCAGTTTTAATCCTGTTATATGAAAAAATTAATCCTGAAAATAGCATTTTATCTCATTGCCATTATAGCCCTGTTGGAACTAATGGTACGAGCTTTTCATCTCCATACTGACGATCCTCCAAGGTATATTGACAAATTTGGTGTTGAAAAAAGAGTTCCTGGACATAATGGTTATTCCGTCACTGGAAATAGAAACCAAACTTTTTCCGCTTTTAAGATCAATAAGGAAGGGTTTAATAGTTTTCGTGAGTTCTCCCCTACTAAAGATGGCTATGAAATAGCAATAATAGGGGATTCATTCATTGAAGGGTTCCATATTGACTATACTAATTCTATTGGAAAAAAAATAGAGGACAACTTAAAATATGGAGAAGTTTATGAATACGGTTATGCCGGTTACGACCTGGCCAACCAAATGCATCTGATATATTCCAATAAGGAACAATTTGATCTTATTGATGAAATCATAATCTATCTAAACTTCCAAAATGATCTTAAAAGAAATGAGTATGTTCCAAATACTTCCAGAATAGCGCTCTTATCTTCACTTCCTTTTAAAATTCGAGATAACATAAAATTACTATCGTATGCTTCAGGCATCGGGGTCTTAGATCCGATAAAAACATTTTTTGTGAAAAAATTGCCAGAACGGAAAGCAATGACCCAAAATTCAGACGATGGCATTCAAATTGCTGAAAAAATATCGGCCCAAGAAGAAAAAGTTCTATTGGAGAATTTTAAAGACCTAATAACCCTTTATGGGTTTGACAAAACCAAAACCAGCATCTTATTGGATAAAAGAGAGACCGGAGATCGCTTTTTGGCCTATTGCAATCAAAATGATATAAATATCATTGACTTTTCAACTGCTTTCTCCCAATCAAAAAAACCAACAACCTTGATTTACGATTGGCACTGGAACGAACATGGCAGAGACTTGATTGCCAAAGAGATTTCAGATTATATCAAAAAAAGAAAGTAGTAATGGGTTGTTTAGAAAAACCTATTGCTAACCTCTCTCCTATTGAACCTATTCATAAAGTCGAATCTTAGAAAAACTTCAAAAGAACCATCATTAAAAGTGGTATTTCCCAATGTGGTGGTCTCTACATCATACGCCAGACCTACCATTAACTTATCATACAGTTTAAGTCCAAATAAGGCGCTGACCGCAGAATCAAACCTATAAGCAGCTCCAAACGAGAATTTTTCGTTAAATACCAACCCTGCAGAAACATCAGTCTGGATAGGTGCCCCCGAAACCATTTTTACGAGCATTCCGGAGTTCAGTTTTAAATTAGGGTTAATATCGAACCTGTATCCCGAAATTACATAAAAGTTCATTCGCTCGGATGCTATAAAAGAACTGCTTTGCCCAGCGCCATCAAAATGTTCCGTTTCCAAAATGTTTGGTAATGAAACCCCTGCATAGAATCTATCTGTGTAATAATGAGCTCCTATTCCAAAGTTTGGAGAAAACTTGTTATCCACATTGACCAAGTTGGGCTCAACCCCATAATTGATCAACTTGGAAAAGTCTAAATTAAGAAAGTGGCCACCGGCTTTTAGTCCCAAAGCCAATCTACCAAGTTCGGATATCTCTATAGTGTATGAGAATGTACCATCAAAATAGGTTTCCTGACTGGTACCATTTCCAATCTCATCGTTGACCACGGAAAGACCAAGACCGACTCTTCTGGAGATCGGCGAACTAAAACTTAATGTTTGAGTATTTGGAGCTCCGTCCAAACCTATCCATTGCGATCTATGTAACACAGAAATGCTAGGAACGCCTCTTGCCCCAGTAAAGGCAGGGTTGACCACCATTGTATTAAGTGCATATTGAGTGTATTGTGAATCTTGTTGTGCTACAATATCCCATTCCGTTTGGATTAGGAATATGTAAATCAATATAAAAAGTACTTTTTTCATTTTATTCTTTTTTACCCTATATGCTATTTATTGATTGAGATATAGATAACCAGACCTTGAATTAAAATTACTCCCGTCAACGTATTTTATTATATAAAAGTATACGCCTGCTGGTAGATGTTCTGAACCTTTGAATGTTGCCCTACCGGTGGAAAAACCATTAAACACATTTGAGTTGTTGTCATATCCAGTTGTTTCAAAAACAATTACTCCCCATCTGTTGTAAATTTCAACGGTGTTTTGAGGAAATGATTCAATATTGACAATACGGAAGTAATCGTTTATTCCATCTCCGTCTGTAGTAATTATTGAATTGCCTATGCTTATTTCTCCACACTGTGTATTTGCCGGAGGTGTCCCGCCCACTGAACTACATGGGTCAAGCGGATCAGTACCATCAGAGATTTCTTGACCATCCATAATAGTGTCACCATCCGTGTCAGCATTTAAAGGGTCGGTATTATAAGTGATTTCATCAGTTCCGTCAAGGCCGTCCATATCACAATCCAAATCTAATGGTGGTGTTCCACCTATTGAATCACAAGGGTCAAGAGGATCTGTATTATCCGAAACTTCTTGGGCATCACTGATTTGATCACCGTCCGTATCATTATTATAGGGATCGGTACCTAGCAATACCTCTTCTCCGTTAAAAAGGTCATCACCATCGCAATCATCTTCCACCCAAAGGGTATTTTGTATGTCAAAACCTGTATACCCTGGTGACTGAGCAGGATCACATGGGTTATTCTCATCAGATCCGTTATTAATTTCGTCTTCATCGCTAATTCCGTCCCCATCTGTATCTCCATTGGCCAGATAAGGATCCGATCCATTGGTTACCTCATCTCCATTATTTATTGCATCTCCATCACAATTAGCTGATGCCCAAATAGCATTCGCCGCATCATATCCAGTATACCCTGGGGCCTGAACCGGATCACAGGGATCGGTCAAATCTGACCCGTTGTTCACCTCATTATCGTCATCAATTCCATCACCATCGGTATCCCCCGAAACAGCATAAGGATCTGTACCATTAATGGCTTCATCGCCGTTAATAACTCCATCCCCATCACAGTCTGCTGCCATCCAGATGGCATTCGCTTCATCATATCCTGTATATCCCGCAGCTTGTGCCGGATCACAGGGGTCGTTCAAATCTGTTCCATTATTGGTTTCATTATCATCATCAATGCCATCACCATCGGTATCCTCGGAAACAGCATAAGGGTCTGTCCCATTAGAAGCTTCATCGCCATTGTTGACTCCATCGCTATCACAGTCCGCTGCCATCCAAATGGCATTGGTGCCATCATATCCGGTATAACCCGCCACTTGTGCCGGGTCACAAGGATCATTCAAATCTGTTCCATCCACTGTTTCCCTATCATCAGGGATTCCATCCCCATCGGTATCAGAGGCGCTGTATGGATCTGTACCATTGGTGACTTCATCGCCATTGATAATACCATCCCCATCACAATCTGCTGCCATCCAGATGGCATTTGCTCCGTCATATCCTGTATATCCCGCTGCCTGTGCCGGGTCACATGGGTCCAGAGGATCATCGCCATCAGTAACCTCCTGACCGTCATCAACACCGTCACCGTCCGTGTCCGGATCCAAGGGGTCCGTGCCCCGTGTATTTTCATCGTCGTTGGTCAAATTGTCCCCATCATCGTCACAGCCTCCACCGGTAACAAGGGCGTCCGTGCTGCTCACGTCCGTCTGCCCCGCTCCCGCTACCGTGGGAATCCCGTTGGCAGGGTTCACCACATCGCCAAGGCTGTCGTCAACGTCCAAATCAGCTATGGTAAATCCACCGTCTCCCTCAAGGGCATCCGCACATCCGTCACCGTCACTGTCGCTGTCCAAGTGGTCGGGATTTCCATCCGTGTCCAAATCACGATAGGAACAGGTCCATGAAAGGTCGTCGAGCATCAATACCGTGCCCGATGTGCTCACCGCCACACCCGGGTTTGTCCATTCTATCAAGATACTGTCCACAGGATAGCTAAAGTTGAACACCACGTCCCCGTCAGTACTGTTGCCCGCATTGGGCACCAGCTGGAGGCCGTCAAAAGTACCTCCGCCCAGGTCGCTCACATAGGCCGGGTTTGCCACCGTGTAATCCACGCCCGCCGTCAATGCGGTCTGGACTCCGCCTATAAATGCACTGACTATGACGCGGTCCGTATATTCGGGATAAAACGTTCCATCACTGAAATCAATATCCACAAGGGTAAAGGAAAGGTCGGTGACCGCTCCATCAAAGCTAATCCGGTAGCGTACGAAATTACCCCCAAGTTCGTCTATCCTCGAATCGAACCTAAGCCCGGTACGCCCACCTATGGTGGAAGTCCCCTCAATGGCCCGGTAGTTCGGTATACTTGCAAAATCGGTGGCCGTGTTGTCCGCCGTGATTAAGGTACCATCTATGGTAGTGGTGGCCGTTGATGAAAAATCGTCGTCCGGGTCTCCGCCCGCCCAAGTGGGATCACCCCAAATAAGGTCGGAACCTCCAGCAGGACAATTGTATTCATCGGTATCCAAAAGACCATCGTTGTCATCGTCCAAATCTATACTATCGGCAACATTGTCACCGTCACTATCCACGTTGAAAGCGTAGGGATCTGTACCAGTAACTACTTCGGAAGCATTTAAAAACCCATCCCCATCACAATCTGCTGCCATCCAGATGGCATTTGCTCCGTCATATCCTGTATATCCCGCTGCCTGTGCCGGGTCACATGGGTCCAGAGGATCATCGCCATCAGTAACCTCCTGACCGTCATCAACACCGTCACCGTCCGTGTCCGGATCCAAGGGGTCCGTGCCCCGTGTATTTTCATCGTCGTTGGTCAAATTGTCCCCATCATCGTCACAGCCTCCACCGGTAACAAGGGCGTCCGTGCTGCTCACGTCCGTCTGCCCCGCTCCCGCTACCGTGGGAATCCCGTTGGCAGGGTTCACCACATCGCCAAGGCTGTCGTCAACGTCCAAATCAGCTATGGTAAATCCACCGTCTCCCTCAAGGGCATCCGCACATCCGTCACCGTCACTGTCGCTGTCCAAGTGGTCGGGATTTCCATCCGTGTCCAAATCACGATAGGAACAGGTCCATGAAAGGTCGTCGAGCATCAATACCGTGCCCGATGTGCTCACCGCCACACCCGGGTTTGTCCATTCTATCAAGATACTGTCCACAGGATAGCTAAAGTTGAACACCACGTCCCCGTCAGTACTGTTGCCCGCATTGGGCACCAGCTGGAGGCCGTCAAAAGTACCTCCGCCCAGGTCGCTCACATAGGCCGGGTTTGCCACCGTGTAATCCACGCCCGCCGTCAATGCGGTCTGGACTCCGCCTATAAATGCACTGACTATGACGCGGTCCGTATATTCGGGATAAAACGTTCCATCACTGAAATCAATATCCACAAGGGTAAAGGAAAGGTCGGTGACCGCTCCATCAAAGCTAATCCGGTAGCGTACGAAATTACCCCCAAGTTCGTCTATCCTCGAATCGAACCTAAGCCCGGTACGCCCACCTATGGTGGAAGTCCCCTCAATGGCCCGGTAGTTCGGTATACTTGCAAAATCGGTGGCCGTGTTGTCCGCCGTGATTAAGGTACCATCTATGGTAGTGGTGGCCGTTGATGAAAAATCGTCGTCCGGGTCTCCGCCCGCCCAAGTGGGATCACCCCAAATAAGGTCGGAACCTCCAGCAGGACAATTGTATTCATCGGTATCCAAAAGACCATCGTTGTCATTATCAAGATCCACGCCGTTAAGGACAGTATCACCGTCGCAGTCGCCTGTTGGTGACTGGTCAGCGCACTGAGCTTGCAGAGCATTAGAGCTCAAAACCAAGATCATCATTAGAATACCGGAAACAAACTGAGTAGAATAATTTTGTTTTGATAACATCGAAATGTTGTTAGTTTAGTTATAGTACTTTTTCAAAAATTGGAATTTTTGACGTCTTGATGAGAACATCCTTCTTATCCCTAGAATTTCAATATTGAGAATTCTGAACGCCTATTTTCCCTGTGTTCTTCCTCCTTGCAGTATACCCCGTTACTGCAATGGTTAATCAATTTGGATTCCCCCATTGCATCCAATTCAACTCTTTCAGCTGATAATCCATTAGAAATTAAATAATCCGCCGTTCTCCTTGCTCTTCTTTCCGATAACCATTGATTGTATTGATCAGGTCCTCTGGAATCCGCATGGGATTCAATCTTAATCTGAAGGCTTGGATAGTTTTCCATAATTATCATTAATTTATCCAAAAGACCTTTATCTGAACTGGATAAATAAGACGAATTAAGTCTAAAATGGATATTCCCCAAATCATTTATTTCTTGTGCTATCTTGTTTCTTCGAGCCTCTTCCGCAGTTTTTTTCGCTTTCTCCGCCGCTGCTAATTCAGCTGCTTCCTTTTCCCTTTTAAGTCGCTCTGCCATAAGTCTGGCTTCTTCCTCTGCTCTTTGCTGGGCCAAGATAGAATCTTGCTTTCGCTGCTGTTCTTTTTTAAGCTCTTCCAAAAGATTTTTCTTCTCCTCCCCTTTTCTGGACAATCCTTTCTCCACTCCAAAACGATATGCCAACCCTAGCGCATGCTGAATATGATTTGTTGAATTCTCGGTATTCATGGTCCATTTTCCAGTTGAACTTAAATCCAATCCCCAGTGATCTGAAAACCACGTCCTGAAACCGACAATAGCATTATATGTTCCTCTTCCTTGATTGTTGGCATCAGTATACCCAACACCTACACCCACATAAGGGTCAAAAAAACCTGTTTCCCCAAGAATTTGATTTAGGTCATAGCTTACACGCAAATCCAAAGCCAAATAATCTATATCTTCCCGATTTTCGGCATTGTCTATTATTTTGCCTGTCTTGTATTTATTGTATGTGGCAATTGTTTCCAATCCAACTCCATTCTCAAAATAACGTCCAATACTCACCCTGGAAGGATATGGAACCATATTCCATCCATCTTTAATATCAAAAAGATTTCCGAATTCATCTCCCGAATCGTCAACAATGTTAATACCTAATGTAAACAACCAAGATTTCTTGACAACACTGTCTTTTTCGGTTAGTTGTACCTCTTGCTGTGCCGCACCTTGCATGAAGAATAAAAGTGCCATTGCCAAAAGAGTTGCTTTTGAGGCTTTCATAGGGTTTAATTTGAGGTTTCCTCACAAAACTAAATCAATTGCCCAAAAGCCTATATTTTGTACCTTAAATTACCTTAATATTCGATGAGAGGCAAAAGAAGTAAGTTTCATCCTACTATCCAATCTTTTAAAACTTTGCAATTGATCAGGTTATTGGTAGCTTTAGAGATGAAAAAGACGCGATGCAGTATCGGATTTATTTTAGGCTTCGGTCTTATCCCATTCCTATAACCGATAGGTCTTCTTTATCTTCAACCAGTATTATCATCAAATTCTGCATATTTAAAGTTCCTACTTGTCTTCGTTATCGGTAGTTTTGTTAAATATATCAGAACCTAGTAATAGGAATACGTTATCCCTATGTTTTGAAGCTCACTTTTTAATGATTTTGTAGTGTTTAAGTGAATCAATGGTTATAACTGTTAAAAAGTATATTCCTTGGGATAACGACGATATATTTATCCTCACAAAACCGTTCTCATCAGTTTCCGAATTTTGCCCCGTAATCTTTGCCCCATTAATATCAAAAAGACTAAGCTGTACTTTTTCGAAACTATAGGATCCCACATAAATACTTAAATCCCTATCATCTATCGGGTTTGGATAAACATACCCATTTGAGATTAAACCGATTACCTTCTCATAAACACCTTGACAAACCAGATCAGTACTTATTTTTATTCTATTCTCAAGCGCGTCCAAAGACAAGGTAAACTCGCTTTCTGCTGTCTTATAAACCTCACCATTGTGTTCAACAGTATAAAGATCGGAGCCCGAAAGCTCTAAAACAATCTGATTCTCCAATGCTCCCGAATTTAGGTTTACCCCCAAAGGTTCGGCTTCTGGAACATCCAAAGTGTAGCATTGGCTATATGCATCATTGCCCCGTATTGTGATGCACAAGTTGTAAACACCAGGGGGCAGGTTCTCCATAAGTAAACTTTCATTGAACTCCAGATTTCTTACCTCAACATTTTCACTATTGGTTAAAACGGCTATATATTCCAAAATTACTTTTGCACTTACTTCCAAACTACCATTTTCACTATCAACGCAAGATTCACCAATCACCTTGACCATAATGTTATCTGTTTCCAAGGAAATCTCACAGCCTCCTGCATCTACTATGACACCTTCTGGGGTATTTTGGCAAATATCTTCTTCATTGGGTATTCCATCATTATCTATATCACCATCACAGACATCGCCCATACCATCACCATCAAAGTCTTCCTGTCCAGGATTGAATATAGTTGGACAGTTATCATCAGGGTCGGCAATGTTATCATTGTCCTGATCGTTTGGTAAATTAGAATCATAGGGGTCTGTGCCACTATCATGCTCATCTCCATTGTTAATACCATCTGCGTCACAGTCCGCATTAGCCCAAATAGTATTTGTTATATCATAACCATTATAACCAGAAGATTGGACTGGATCACATGGGTCATTTGAATTTGTTCCATTGTTGACCTCATTATCATCATCAATACCATCTCCGTCCATATCATTGGAAATCTGATAGGGATCCGTCCCATTGGTGGCCTCTTCTCCATTGCTCACACCGTCATTGTCACAATCCGCGGAGGCCCAGATAGTATTAGTCGAATCATATCCCGTATAGCCAACACTTTGTACAGGGTCGCATGGAATAGCAGGATTAGTTCCGTTGTTGGTCTCGTTATCATCATCTATTCCATCACCATCGGTATCGTTAGACTTCTGATAGGGTTCCGTGCCATTGATGACCTCATCAGCGTTGGTCACTCCATCTCCATCACAGTCCGCTGCCTGCCATATCACATTTGAAGCATCATAACCGGTATACCCTGCCATCTGCAAAGGTAGGCAGGAATCCAGTGCCTCACCCGGAGTAGCTTCAAGATTGTCAGCTATGCCATCGCCATCAGTATCGCCATAAACACTTATTAATGCAGTATCGGAATAACCACCATCATCTGTTGTAACTGTTATTGTTGCAGTTCCAGATGAAACTGCGGTCACCACTCCATTATTTACAGTAGCAACAGATAAATTATCACTCGTCCATTGCACTGATTGATCAGTCGCATTATTAGGAGATATGGTTGCAAACAATGTTACAGCATCTCCAGTTGTTATGCTTTCGGCATTTGAGGACAAACTTACACCCGTAACTGCAATATTTGATGTCAATGCATCTGGAACGGCCCCTCCATTAACCCAATATGATGCTCTGTTGCTCATAAAATCAGAAAGCAGATCAGTTCCAGCTGCGGATGGATGGATGCCATCAAAGCCAGGTCCACCAATATCAAAATAGGTAGTATAGTTTTGATGGGTAAAATTGTATAAATCTACTATGGGATTGCCATCTACGTTTATCTGCGAGGGTGTGTTCGCCAATATTTTTGGAATCAAAATCCCTTGATTGTATGGTAAACTTCCCAACTCCTGATTATTGGCAATGTCCTCCACAATGGCGTAGGTTCTAAAAGTAATCGGCATGATGATAACGTCCTCTTTTCGAGTTTGACCGATTGCTGTTAACAACGCGTCATAATCGTCACTTATATTTTGGAGCTCTACAGGTGTGGCGGTACTATAAGGTCTTGTAGTACTAACATTGTTACCCCCAATGTGGATCATAAACAATGTATTGGACGTATGGGTGCTCATTGCAGTCTGTACTTCACTTATAATACCATTGATATCATAACCGCTAAAACCGTAGCCATACACATCCACATTAACACCATTTGCTTTCCATTCAGTAGTCCTTGCAGCGTTGGGAGTGTTTAAATTTCTACCGTAGGTTTGCTCCATAATTGAAGCACCAATAATCACAACTTTATCATATTGACCGTAGGAAGAAAGTGAAAAAAAACTTAGAAGTAGAAGTAATACTCTACCGAATAACTGCTTTTTCATATAGCGCAAAAAGTGTTGTAAGTGGTTCGCCAATGGCATCAAAAACCAATTTGGACATTAATTTCACCGTAAGTATCTTTTAAATTTTAGTCTGTTTGCCATTCTTTATATCTTAAAAATTATAATAATACCCAATATTGTTTTTACCTCGGATGTAAATCTCTCTGATCAATATACTAATTCAAAAAAAATTCAGTCCAATTTAAAAATCACAAATTCAGATCTTCTATTTTTTAAATGTCGGTTTTCTGGACAAGGTGTATCGTCATCACATTCGTTGGTCAATTGGGTTTCACCAAAAGCATCGTGTTTTATTCTTTCTTGTGATATACCTTTTGATAAAATATAGTCCACGGTTCTTTCCGCTCTTCTTTCGGACAACCACTGATTGTATTTGTTTGTTCCTCTTGAATCCGTATGAGCATTTACTCCAATGACCAAACCTGGAGTATTTTCCATTAGGTTCACCAATTTATCCAAGATAGCTTTGTCATTTGTTGTAAGATAAGATGAATTTAATTTAAAGTAGACATTGGATAATTGATCTATCTCTTTTTTTATTCTGGTTCTCCTTACCTCCTCAGCATCTTTTTTAGCCTTCTCTGCCGCAGCAAGTCTTGTTGCCTCTTTTTCCCTTTCCAGCCTTTCTGCCAACAAACGGGCCTCTTCATCAGCTTTTTGTTTGGCCACTATGGAATCTTGAACACGCATCTGTTCTTCTTCCAACTCCTTGAGCAGAGCTAATTTTTCCTCTCCTTTCCGAGAAAGTTCTTTTTTCGTATTAAATCGATAGGCCACTCCTACGGCATGTTGAATATGATTCGTTGCGTTTTCAGTGCTCATGGCCCATTTGCCTGTGGTGCTGAAGTCCAATCCCCAGTGGTCAGAAAACCAAGTTCTAAAGCCAACCAAAGCATTATAGGTACCTCTTCCTTGATTGTTGGCATCAGTATATCCCACTCCTGCACCCACATATGGATCAAAAAACCCAGTTTCCCCTAAAATCATGTTTAAATCATAGCTTAAACGAAAATCCAATCCATAGTAATCCACATCTTCTGGTATGGCAACCCCATCAACAATTTTTCCCGCCTTGTACTTATTGTAGCTTGCAACGGCTTCCGCTCCCAGTCCATTTTTAAAATAGCGTCCTATACTTGCGCGAGATGGGTAAGGAACCGTATGCCAATGCCAACCTTCCCCAAAATCAAACAGTCGACCAAATGCATCTCCAGAATCATCTACGAAATTTGTTCCTAATGTAACCAACCAATAGCTAGTGACTACACTGTCTTTTTTGGTCAACTGAACATCCTGTCCAGAAGCACCCAAGGAAACTAATAAGATAAGCGTCAGCACAAGAGATTCTATATTCTTCATATAAATAAGATTTGAGGTCCTTATCCTACAAAGCTAAATCCAATCCATGAAGTATCTCGTTTTGTACTTTGAAGTGCTCTTATTTTCGATAAGCGGTTTAAAAAATAGTTTAGCGCCCAGAATTCTGAAAAATCACTGTTTTAGAAGTATTGGGTATTTTGTAGATATAAAAGGGGTAGGATATCATGGAAGTATTCTGAGAGGCTTCATTGATTTTTGACAACCCTATGGTTATCAAAATCTTACCGTTATCCTCTGTTCTTTTTATTGATAATGGCTTTTTCTCTTTTTGTTCCCCCAGGCAAACCAACAACAACATATTTTTGGTAAAATCTATTTCTGGAACAGGAAGCCCAGGTTTTCGTGTTTTGTTGATTTTTGAATAGAACCTTTTTAAAGATTTAGCATCTTTGATTACACTGGTCTCTTGTTCTGTAATGTTGCTATATGCATCATGGGCGACCAAAAACATATTGTCATCACTTTCACCCAAAAGCAATTCATCATTCTTTTGGGCTTTACATGAAGCAAGACAAGCAAACAATATAAAAACAAGATATTTCACAAATTAATGGGTGTTTTTAAAGCGTGATTTATAGGCTTTTTCATAAACTTCTTCATATATGGGCAAAATATGGACTATATCAAATTTAGAAGCCACTTTAAAGGCATTTTCTTTAAACTCTTCCAAAACAGCATCATCCTTTAGGATATGAAGGGCTTTTGAGGCCATTTCCTCCACATCCCCTACATCTGCCAAAAATCCTGAGATTCCATTCTTGTTCACTTCAGGGATTCCACCTGTATTACTTGAAATAACCGGAGTTCTATTGATCATAGCTTCCAGGGCCGCCAAACCAAAGCTTTCCGACTTTGATGGCAATAAAAACAAATCTGAAAAACAAAGAATTCTGTCAATCTCGTTGCTATTTCCAAGAAATACCACCTTTTCCTTAATTCCCAAATCATCACAAAGCTGTTCCGCGTATTCTTTTTCGGGTCCTTCCCCAACCATAATCAGTTTTGCAGGAACTTCTTCCTGGACCCTGAAAAAGGTATAGATGACATCTGGTATGTTCTTTACTTTTCTGAAGTTACTAACGTGTGTAATGATTTTCTCTTCCTCATTGGCCATCAATGATCGTTGGCAGTCCGTATAATCCAATTTGTATTTTGATGTATCTATAAAATTGGGGATTACTTCAATATCCTTTTCAATATCGAACAACTCCAAGGTTCTTTGTCTTAAAGCTTCGGATACCGAGGTAACAATGTCAGATTTATTGATACTGAAATTTACGGCTGGCTTATAAAATGGGTGCTTGCCCACCAATGTAATATCAGTACCGTGAAGCGTTGTAATCATTGGAATGAAAATACCCTCTTCCTGAAGCATTTTCTTGGCCATATAACCTGCATAGGCGTGCGGAATTGCATAGTGTACATGCAACACTTCAATCCCATAAAATTTTACCGTGTCCACCAATTTACTGGACAATGCCAGTTCATAGGGCTGGTAATGAAAAAGTGGGTATTCCGGTACGTGGACTTCGTGAAAATGGATATTATTACCCAAAAGTTCCAACCTAACGGGTTGTTTATACGTGATAAAATGCACTTCATGGCCTCTTTCTGCCAAGGCAATACCCAATTCTGTGGCCACAACACCACTACCTCCAAAAGTGGGGTAACATACTATAGCTATCTTCATAAGCACAAATCTAAGGCAATATTTTATGCCTAATTTATAATGGAATCATAAATAGCTTGCTGAATTCGGGTTCTCAATCCAGATTTCACTAGTAGTGTATTACTGGCAGAGGGGTAGGTTCTATTTGATAAAAAGACGTAAACGAGTTCTTCCTCAGGGTCTGCCCAAGTATATGTGCCGGTAAAACCGCTATGTCCAAAACTCTTTCTGGAAACGCAGCCACAGGTGGGGCCCTTTTCTTTGAGTTGGGGTTTATCAAAACCTACTCCCCTTCTAACATCTTTATGACAGAAGTAACACGTATTGAATTTTTTGATCGTACGTTCGCTCAAAAAGCGTTTACCTCCATATAGACCTCCTTGCAGGTACATCTGCATTATTTTGGCCACATCATTTGCATTGCTGAACAGTCCTGCATGTCCTCCTACTCCACCTTGCATGGCAGCTCCCATATCGTGCACATAACCCTGGACCGTTTGATGTCTATAATATTTATCTTCTTCAGACGGGACAATCTCCTCTTTGGAAAACCGACTCAAAGGATTGAACGAGGTATGCTGCAATCCCATGGGGATGTATAAGAATTCATTGATCAATTCGTCCAGCTGTTTCCCATAAGTATCCTCAATATATTTTTTGAAAACATAATAGGCCACATCACTGTATCGATAACGATTGGATTTTAAGCTCTGCCTTCCAATCCTATTGTAAATTGAGTCCTTGTATGCGTCTGTCAGGTAAAGATTTTCTGCTACTTTATACGAAAATCCCTCCATAGGAGCATTTCTATAAAATTCTGGGGAAGGCTTTCTGTTTTTCGTCAACGTATCAATGTAAAACGCTATCCATGCCGGTAATCGGCCATAATGGGAAAGGGCTTTGAGAACGGTAACATCTTTAATCTCTGTTGAATCATATTGAGGAATCAATTCTTTGAATGTATTGTTCAGGGCTATTTTGCCTTCTTCCTCCATTTTCATTATCAATGGTAATGTGGACAGGATTTTTGTCAACGAGGCCAAATCATAAATATGCCCATCGCTTACTTTTTCTTCGGATGTATACGTGGGTTTACCAAAGGCCTTATTATACACCACTTTTCCTTTTTTCGCAATCAAAACTTGCGCTCCAGGGTACATCAATGAGTCCAGACCAGCCTCCACCAAACTATCCACTGCCGCCAGTTTGTACGAACTGAGCCCTACCCTCTCCGGAATGCTATACCCCAAACGTTGTAGAGGCTTTAGCTTGATTCCTGTATTCACTGGAAATTCACCATGAGCAGAAACAGGCAGTTTCCCGCTTGTACCAATGGCTCCAAAAATCACCTCTGCAGCTTTTTCTTGGGCTATTGCACTATTTTGATAAGCAACCACCACTCCATCAATGCTATTGAAATTTGCCACGTCCAAAAGTGCATAAGGTTTGGCAAAATGTGCAAGTATGGTATTACTGGTTCTCAATCTAGCAATCTCTTGCAACCAAAAAAGCTCGTTTTTGGAAAATTTGTACGATTTCCAAGGACTCTTATTGCTCTTATGAAATCCAACAATGATCAAATTATAATTTGCCAGTTCTTTTTTATATCCTGCCGCATCTTTGGCCTCAATTTGGGTAACCTTTGCATATTTGGAAAGGCTTTCATAAAACATTTCCCCAGAATCATCACCAAATTTTACGTAGGCAATCCTTTTGTTTTCCAATTTCTTAATTGGCATCAAAGAAAAGTTGTTCTTCGCAACGGTAATTGCTTTTTCAATGGCCTCCTCATACACTACATCATTTTCAACCTCATTTAAATCTTCATATAGATTATCTAACTGAACCGGTGTGAAATTGGACAGACCTACCTTATACTTGGCCATTAAAATTTTCTTGACAGAGTGTGAAAGGCGACTTTCGGTAATGATTCCCATGTTATAAGCCTCCAAAAGTTTTTCTTTGGCCTGTAGCACATTTTCCGGCATTAAAAGCATATCGTTGCCAGCTTTAAATGCCTCCAGTTCAACCTCACCCTCGGGTGCAAACTTAGCTACTGCTTTCATATTTAAAGCATCTGTAAATACCAAGCCCTCAAAACCCATTTCCTCTTTTAATACTCCAGAAATAATCTGTTCTGAAAGAGATGACGGCAATCCCTCTCTGATTTCCATACCCGGGACATCCAAATGAGCCACCATAACGGAACTTAGTCCATTATCAATCAACTTTGTGAACGGAAACAGTTCAACGGAATCCAATCGTTGTTTTGTTGAATTGATTATGGGCAATGCGTGATGGGAATCTGTTGCTGTGTCTCCATGCCCTGGAAAATGTTTCCCACATGAAAGTACACCAGCCTTTTCCATGCCCCTCATAAAAGCGGTCCCATGACGTGCAACATTCACAGGATCTTCTCCAAAGGAGCGATTTCCGATAATTGGGTTCTTGGGATTGTTGTTCACATCAATATCTGGTGCAAAATTGATGTGCACTCCCAACCTTTTAGCATGCTTTCCAATTTGAAAGCCAACTTTTTCAACCGTTGAACTGTCCTTTATTGCACCCAATGTCATATTCCAAGGAAAGGCATATGTGGAATCCAAGCGCATGGACAATCCCCATTCGGCATCCAAAGCAATTAAAAGCGGTGTTTTTGACAGGAATTGATATTCATTGGTCAATTTCGCCTGGCGTATAGGGCCACCAACCAAAAATACAACCCCTCCAATGTGGTGTTCTTTAATCAATTCTTTTACCTTATCCGTGGCTGTTTTACTTTGATTTGAGGCAACACTTACCATGAATAATTGCCCAATACGTTCCTCAAGGGACATTGCATCATACTTGGTGTTGACCCAGTTAAGCTGTCCCAAAGAATCCTTGGCCATCAATGGATTATTTTGACCATTGATCCCTAAAAACCACAGAAAGAAAAGGGAAAAGTAAAAGTTTATCCGCATAAATATCTTGTCTAGGACATGAACTTACAACTATCAAAAATATTGCATTTCGTCGAAGAAACCACTGTTATTAGGATAAATTAAAGATATCTCTTACACAAATCTTGCGTGCCAACTCTCACTAGCCGGGACCTCCCAGTGTTCCAAATACTCCAATTTATTGGTGACAAGGTTGTTAAAAACGATGGTGCTTTTTGAAATTGCTTTGTCCTTCGCCATTTTTTTAAAATCCTTTAAAGACTTGTATGCAACGTACTCTCCTTGTTTAAAAGAAACGTTCATCCTGTCCATAAGCTCTACTCCATACTTTTGTTCCAAGCCTTGAATAAAATGAACCGAAGTATCTATGGAGCATCCAGAGGCACTTGCATTGGACTGATCTAACCCAATTACTATGAATCTTTTGTATTTGATCTCAAAACCGGCACTTAGTTCACTTCCATGTGCAGTCCATTGCTCTAGAAATTGAGAAAGGGCATTGTTCACATCTTCAAGTTCTTCACTTGAAAAACTGCGATTGCATTGATATATCCAGATTCTTGCGGTGTCCGGGAGGGACTCAAAATCGACTAGCATTTTAAATAGAATTTGCAATTAGTTCAGCCACATCCAAAACAGCAATACTTTCCTCTTTCTCATGTGCTTTAATTCCGTCTGTCATCATTGTATTGCAATAGGGACATCCGGTGGCAATAATATTGGGATTGGTCTCCAAGGCATCTTTTGTGCGCAGTACATTGACATCCATATCGCCTTTTTCTGGCTCTTTGAACATTTGTGCGCCTCCGGCACCGCAACAAAGCGCAGTTTTCTTGTGGCGTTTCATTTCCACAATGTCAGCGTTGGTTTTTTTCAAAACATCCCTTGGGGCATCAAAAACCGAATTTGCCCTTGCCAGATAACAAGGATCGTGGAATGTAATTCGCTTTTCTTTGTACACTTGGCCTTCAACGGACAAACGCCCATTATCCATTAACTCTTTAATGTATTGTGTATGGTGAACAACGTCATAATTTCCACCTAAACCAGGGTATTCATTTTTTAACGTATTGAAAGAATGTGGGTCGCAGGTTACTATACGCTTAATTTCATAGCCATTCAACACTTCTATGTTCATCATGGCCTGCATCTGAAACAAAAACTCGTTACCTGCACGTTTTGCCACATCTCCTGTACAACTTTCCTCTGCTCCCAAAACCGCAAAGTCAACATTTGCTTTGTTCAATATTTTCACAAAAGCTCTTGAAATCTTTTTTGCTCTATCATCATAGCTACCAGCAGAACCAACCCAAAACAATATTTCTGGCTGCGTACCCTGAGCCATAAACTCTTCCATGGTTTTTACCCTAAGTTCTTCACTCATAGTACTACTATTATTCGTTTACCCAGTTTAAGCGATCCATTTGATTGTATGGCCATGGAGCACCATTGTTCTCAATATTGGACATCATATTGTTCAATTCTGTGGGGGCCGCCGATTGTTCCATCACCAAAAATCTTCTCATTTCCATGATTATGGACAGAGGGTCTATACTTACCGGACAAGCCTGAACACATGCATTGCAGGTAGTGCAAGCCCATAACTCTTCGCGAGAGATATAATCATCTAAAAGTTGTTTGCCATCTGGAACAAACTCCCCTTTATTGACATCCATGTTTTTTCCCACTTCCTCGAGTCGGTCACGAGTGTCCATCATAATTTTTCTTGGAGAAAGCTTTTTTCCGGTCTGATTGGCTGGGCATTCAGAAGTACATCTTCCACATTCAGTACAGGTATAGGCATTCAACAGTTGTACCCAGTTTAAATCCATCACATCCGAAGCTCCAAACTTTTCCGGCTCTGGCGCATCTTCTGCTGGAGCAGCATAAGGGTCCACTGAAGGGTCCATCATCAATTTTACCTCATTGGTGACAGCCTCCACATTGTTAATCTCTCCCATCGGCTTTAACTTTCCGTAATATGTGTTTGGAAAAGCCAATATGATATGTAAATGCTTAGAATAGTAGAGGTAATTCAAAAATGTCAGTATCCCCAAAATATGTAACCACCAAGCTATACGTTCAACGACTATTAAGTTTGGAATGGACATTCCATCGAACAAAGGCACTAAAAATTGACTTACCGGAAATGCTCCGGCTTTTACATAATGTTCGGCATTCAACTGCTGCAATTGAAAATCGGTTGCATTCATCGTTAAAAACAAAAACATCAGCACCAATTCAATGTACAGGATCATATTGCCATCTTTTTTGGGCCAACCTTCCATTTCAGGCTTTATGAACCGTTGTAGTTTGATGATATTTCTTCGGATCCAAAAAACAACGATTGCAACAATCACCAATAACGCCAATATTTCAAAAGAGCCAATTAGAATATTGTAGAGCGTACCCAGCGGAGCAAATAATCTATGGGTGCCCAATAGACCATCTAAAATAATTTCCAGTACCTCAATATTTATGATGATAAAACCAACATAAACGATGATGTGCATTAAACCAGCTATGGGCCGAACCACCATTTTGGTCTGTCCCAAGGCAATTCTTGCCATGTTTTTCCAGCGTTGCTGTTTATTATCGCTTACATCAACATCTTTTCCCAATTTGATGTTTCTGGATAGTTTCTTCACATTTTTCGTAAAGAATCCTATTCCAATAACAAGGGCTATGGCAAAAAGAATGTTCGGCAGGTATTCCATATATCAATTCTTGTTTTGAGCGGCTGGATCGTCTTCAGGAAGCTCATAGTCCTTCTGTTTCTTCCCAAATACGGAAACATTAACATAACGCTTTGGATTCAATCTAAAGTCCTGTAGCAACAAATCCAACTCTCTTGAAGCATCTGTTAAGTTATCATATAACTTGGAGTCGTTGGTCAGTTTGCCAAGAGAACCTTCCCCTTTTTCGATCTTACCCAAAACCTTGTTCAAACGTTCCACCGTAACCTTAAAATCGGCTACAGTAGCCGCCAAGCCAGCTCCGGCCAACGAGTCAGAAAGTTTAGAAAAATTAGTGGTAATGTTATCTACGTTCTTGAGCGAACTGTCCAACTGTTCTTTATTGTTCTCCAATAAAAGATTCAGCTTGTCGGCACTTGCTTTGAATGTCCCTATTAAACTATTAAGACCTGCTATGCTTTGCCGCAATTCCATTTTGGTGGGATCATCCAAGACATCGTTCACATTCATCAACAAAGAATCAGCGTGTGAAACAGCGCCTTCAACTTTCATCTGAAGTGGTGTTAGTTTCTCTTGGACCAAAGCAGTAAGTCCTGGTTTAATACTTGATTTAAGAGTATCTCCCGACTTCACCATGGGAGAATCATCAAACACTGGGTGAATCTGGATTCCCTTACCTCCTATAATTCCAGTATCATAAATCTCTGCTTCACTATTTTTAGAGAATTCAAAATCTTCACTTACGGAGAATGTCACCAATAATTTTCCTGTTGTATCCTTAAAACGGATGCTGACAACGTTCCCTACTGAAAGGCCATTTATAGAAACTTGTGTGCCAGGTTGAAGACCACCTACATGATCATACACGGCATACAACGTTTTATTATTCTCAAAAAAGGAGGAGGATTTTAGATAACTTAACCCGAAAATAAAGGCCAAAATTCCCGCAAGTACTATAATCCCAGTTTTAATTTCCCTGGATAGCTTCAAAAGGTTCAGTTTACTGTTTAAACAAAATTAGGAATATTTTTGACAAGGTAGCCACTGTTATCAAAGTCTATTTTAACGCTTCTTTTAACGTTATTCTCACCCCGTTCTTGTACGCCACTATATACGATGTGGTATAGCCTTTGGCATCTGCCTTAGTTTTAAGGAGTTTGGCTTGGTCATATGATGTTGCATTGCCATACATATAGCGATACAGATTTTTAATGGGCTCTTTGGACAACATATCCAATCCTCTAAAATTTGAACCTTTAAGGGGAATGTTTTTAGCACTTGCCATGAGCTGCACTTTAAAAATCAATTCACTTTTTGACGGCGCTTTTTCTATTTTCTTAGTTTCGGCAACAGTTTTAGTGGTTGAGTTTGCTTCAGGTTTTATCTCCTTCTTGGTCTCCTGCTGTGCTTTTTTGGTAGTTGTATGCACCGCTCCAGAGCTATCTTCAATAACAATTGGAGTATCGCTAGCATCAAACCCGCTTGCCATATCTGCCTTATATGCTAGAACAGCATCGGCAATGGCTTTTCCCATCTCAGTTTGCCCTTTTTTGGAGTTCAAATAGCTCCCTTCATTTTTATTGGTCAAAAAACCGGTCTCTACCAAAACACTTGGCATAAATGTTTGATGTAGGACAATGAAACCTGCCTGTTTTACCTTTCTGTCTTTCCTTCTCAGTTTTTTGGTGAAATTATCCTGTAGTTTTTTTCCCAGCAGAATACTGTGCTCCAAAAACTCTTCCTGCATTATAGTAAGCCCTATTATGGATTCTGGTGAATTTATATCATATTCCGCGTAACGCTTCTCATAATCATCTTCTAGGTAAATCACCGAATTTTCTTTTTTGGCCACCTCAAAATTTTGTCTGTTGGCATGTAACCCCAGAACAAAAGTCCCTGCGCCGTGTGCATCAGAACTGTGGGAATCGCAATGAACCGATACAAAAAGGTCTGCTTTTGCTTGATTGGCAATTTCACCTCTCACAAAAAGATCAATGAAAGAATCATCTTTTCGGGTATATACAACTTTAATGTCCGGATTTTTTTCCAGTTCAGCTCCAGCCATCAACACAATTCCCAGTGCAATATTTTTTTCAAGGTATCCGTTTCCTAAATTCCCTGGGTCATGGCCACCATGGCCTGCATCCAAAACAACTACAAATTTGTCTTTTGGAGGAATTTCGGTATTATTTTTGGTAAACGAAGTCTGGGGTAGGACAACGAAAAGAACGATAAAAAAAACAAACCCACTTTTATTCATAAGAACCGAGCAATTATAGTATTCCGTAATGGTTAAAAATATTGTAAACCCACATCAACAGAACAAAAAATATATGTAAGTTTGAGCCCAAAAACTGAGCCAAACTAGCACAAAAATAGGATTTATCACGTTGCAATCAAACAAACATCTTCTAGTTTTCCTATTTGCTCTCCTTGCCGGCATGGTAAACCTCATGGCTCAGGAAGATCTTATTAAGCCCCTGCCTATCAAAGTTGTAAGTGACAGCATTACGGCTCCATTGCTTCCTCCGAACATTCTAAATGATTCCATTCCCCTTGATTCTACGCAGGTAGATTCTGTTCAAGGAAAACAACCTTTGCTCTTGGACAAAATAAAATATAAGGCCAAGGATTATGTGAAACTGAGTCAAAAAGATAATAAAATCTATTTGTACGATGAGGCCGAAATCTACTATCAGGATACAGAACTAAAGGCCGGGGTGATTGTAATGGACTATATTAAAAATGAAGTCTATGCTGGAAGAATGAAGGATTCTACCGGCGCATATTCGCAATTACCATATTTTAAGCAAGGGAGTAATGAGGTAAGACCCGATTCCATTCGATTCAATTTTGATACACAAAAAGCCCTTATTTGGAATTCCAGAACCGAACAACAGGCAGGTCTGGGACAACTGGGCAGTGATGCAATGAAAGTGTATGCAGAGGTCACCAAAAAAGAAAATGATTCCGTTTATTTTTTGAGCGAGGGAAAGCTAACAACATCGAAAGATACTGTAGACCCGGATTATTACATACGCATCCGTAAAGCAAAGTTTGTCCCAAAAAAGAAAATTATAGCCGGTTTTAGCAACATCTATATCGTTGATGTCCCCACTCCTATCGCTTTGCCTTTCGCCTATTTTCCATTGACAACTGGTCGTGTAGCCGGATTGATATTTCCCACATTTGGAAACGACCCCCAAAGAGGGTACTTTATACAAAATGGAGGGTATTATCTTCCCATAAGTGATTATGTAGATTTAAGTGTCTTGGGAGATTTTTACACTAATGGGAGTTATGGTTTTAGGGCCCAATCTATTTACACTAAACGATATAAGTTCAGGGGTAATGTAAATTTCAGTTACGAAAACATCATCAGGAGCCAAAAAGGGTTTGATGATTTTAGTAGAACCAGCAGCTATAATATTCGTATTCAGCATACACAAGACCCTAAAGCAAGTCCAAATTCCAGGTTTTCGGCGTCAGTGAACTTGGGTAGTAGCCAGTTTTTCACCAACTCTTTAAATCAGGTCAACCGTTCCAATACCCAAACCAATACTTTTGCTTCTTCCATAAGTTATTCCAAAACGTTTCCGGCGTATCCCTCGGTAAACACAAGTTTGACATTGACGCATTCCCAAAACTCCAGAACACAGGCAATTAACATGTCTTTGCCAACATTCCAGGCCAGTATGGAGCGTATTTTCCCATTTGCAAAAAGAGATGGTATAAAAAAGGGAGCTATTCAAAATGTCAACTTCCAGTACGATGTAAACGCCCAAAATAGTATTACCACTACAGAAGAGGATTTTTTTACAAGTAAAATGTTCGATGAGGCAAGAGTTGGAGCTAGGCATAGAATTCCGATTGGCACCAACTTTAAAGTGGCAAAATACTTGAGTGTAAGCTTAAACGGTAGTTACGAAGATGTTTGGACATTGGAAACTGTAAGCAAACGCTTTGATAATGAACAACAAGCCGTGGTAACCGACACCATAGCAGGTTTTGACCGTTTTAATCGATATAACTTTGGTGCTAGCATAGGAACCGTACTGTACGGAACGTTTAATTTTGGTGAGGATAAAAAAATTCAAGCACTAAGGCATGTAATAAGTCCTTCAATAGGCTATAGTTATGCTCCTTCATTTGAGCAATTTTATGAAACCTATCAAGATGGAGATGGCAACGAAGTGCAATTCACCCCTTTTGAAACCAGTATTTATGGGAGACCTTCCTTAAGTAAGGGCAATTCCATGAGTTTTTCAATTAGGAACACTTTAGAGGCCAAAGTTAGGGACAAGGATTCTACCGCAACAGAACCTAGAAAAGTAAGTATTTTAAGTAACCTCACACTTTCTGCCAGTTATAACTTTGAAGCGGATTCGCTTAAATTAAGTCCAATCAACCTTAGTGGTAGCACGGAAATCATTAAAAATGTGCCCATAAATTTTTCCGCCTCTATGGATCCTTATGCCATTGATAATACTGGTAGAAGAATAAATACATTTAATGTAAATAATGGAGGTGGACTTGTAAGATTGACCTCTGCTAGGGTAAATACCGGATTTTCCATCAATAGTGAAATGTTCAAGAAAGGAGGTGCCAAGGACAAAAAGGATACCAAGTCACAAGATCCGGATTATGGAGCCAATCCTTTTAAACTGGATGGAGCCAGAGATGGAAAACCTCATTTTCAGAATGAAAATGAAGAGTCCGGAGAAGTGGATAATCCACTCTATGCCACCAAAATCCCTTGGGATATGAGACTTACCTACGTTGCTACGTATAACAATAGTAGAAGACAGAAGGAAATCACCAATCACTCATTAATGTTTTCTGGTAATATAAAGCTATCCCCAAAATGGGAGGTTGGCTTTAACTCTGGATATGATCTTAAAAACAAAGGGTTTGCAGATACACGATTCAATTTTAAACGGGATTTGAATAGTTTTAGGCTAAGTTTTGATTGGACGCCATTTGGAAGGTTTGAAAGATGGTATTTCTTTATTGGGATCAAGAGTTCCATTCTTAGTGATCTTAAATGGGAAAACAGAAGTCAACCCTTTAGCCGTAGATGATAGCTTTGACTATCTTGTGACAATCTCTTAATTTTTATACAAGACAATGAAAACAATAATCAATACTCCAAAAGCGCCAGCACCTATAGGTCCATATAATCAAGCAGTACTTGTTAAGGATACTTTATACATTTCAGGTCAAATACCAATTGATCCTGAAACAGGTGAGCTGGTAGAAGGCAATATCAAAAGAGAGACACAACAATCCATGGAAAACTTAAAGGCCATTCTCACAGAAGCTGGAATGACCTTTGAAAATGTCATAAAGACTTCCATTTTCATTAAGGACATGCATCAATTCTCTGAAATAAATGAAGTTTACGCTCGCTATTTTAATGCAGATACTGCGCCAGCAAGAGAAACCGTGGAAGTTGCCAATCTTCCAAAGTTTGTAAACGTAGAAATTTCGATGATAGCTGTTAAATAGTTTCTTTGTGAAACTCAACAAGTCCTTCAATGGGTCGTTGTCTGATAACACCCAATATTAAATCATTGCGTTCCAAAACAGTAGCAAGTTCATCACGCAAAAAGTGAGCAATGCTCCCTACAAAGTTGATGGGAACTTTTGTAGCCAGCTCAAACTGCATGATGTAGTTGTTTACAAATTGCTGCAGTCCCTTATCAATGACACCACGACAATACGGATGTTCCTTGTTTTCAATGATGAATCTAGCAAAAGTTGCTAAATAGGTGTTTGGATTGGGCTGTTTGTAGAGGTTTTCTTTTATGACATCTGCCTCTAAATTATACTCTTTGGCAAACTTTATTCCCAAATCTTGGGGCATTTTATGATAGTAATAATCCCTTATCAATTTTCTTCCGAAGAAGTTACCACTTCCGTCATCCATTAAAATATATCCCAAAGAGGTAACTTTCTGGAACAATTGATGGCCATCATAGTAGCTGCAATTTGATCCCGTGCCCAAGATGCAAACTATACCTTGATGTCCAATCTTGGTAGTTGAATAGATTGCCGCATAGGTATCTTCGCGTACTTCGGTTTTAGCTTTGGGGAAGAAATCCTTGAAAATTTCCTTTAAAAAACTCTTCATCCTATCGGTACCACATCCGGCGCCGTAGAAATACAAATGACTTACAATATCCTTGTTTTTGGAAAGCTCAAAATTGTTCGCCAATCTATCTTCGATTACTTCCCTGGTCAGTACCTCTGGGCTTAACCCTAAAGTTTGGGTCAAGAACAATTGTTCACCTTTATCGTTCAGGGCAATCCAATCAGACTTGGTCGCTCCACTATCCACAATCAATATCATAAGTCAAGGTTTTATATGGAATCCAGGAAAGGCATATGCCTTTCCTGGATTTTCTTATAAGATAATAAATTAAAGACTAGCTACGTGCTCAGCTAAATCAATCAATTTATTGGAATAGCCAGCCTCATTGTCATACCATGAAACCACTTTGAAAAAATTGGAATTCAATTCCATTCCAGCACCTGCATCAAAAATACTTGTCCTAGCATCGCCTACAAAATCTTGTGATACCACAGGCTCTTCGGTATAACCCAAAATCCCAGCTAAATCTCCTTCTGATGCATCCTTGAAAGCTTTCTTGATCTCATCATAAGAAGTTTCTTTTCCCAATCTTACGGTTAAATCAACAACAGAAACATCTGAAGTTGGTACTCTAAAAGCCATCCCTGTAAGTTTTCCCAAAAGCTCTGGGATTACTTTGGTTACCGCTTTTGCAGCACCAGTTGATGCTGGAATAATATTCAATAAAGCACCTCTTCCTCCACGATAGTCTTTTCTTGATGGCCCATCAACGGTCATTTGTGTTGCTGTAGTGGCATGTACTGTGGTCATAAGACCTTCTACAATCCCAAATTCATCATTCAATACTTTTGCCAGCGGCGCCAAACAGTTTGTGGTACAAGATGCATTGGATACAATTGTATCCGAAGCTTTTACCTCGTTATGGTTAACACCCATTACAAACATTGGCGCATCCTTTGAAGGTGCTGAGATAACTACCTTTTTGGCTCCTCCATCAATATGGTACTGTGCAGTTTCCAAAGTAGTGAAGATACCCGTACATTCAGCTACGATATCGGCACCTACTTCATCCCATTTTAAATTTTTAGGATCTCTTTCCGCAGTAATTCTGATAGTTTTGCCGTTTACAACAAGGTTTCCATCCTTTACCTCAACAGTTCCATCGAATCTCCCGTGAACCGAATCGTACTCCAATAAATATGCTAGATGCTCAACATCCAACAAGTCATTGATTGCGACCACATCCACATTTGCTCTTTTTACGGTAGCTCTGAACACCAATCTTCCTATTCTACCGAATCCGTTAATTCCAATTTTCAAATTTGACATCTTTTCTGTATTTGTTTTTTATTATGTAGTCATTATATCCGAAACCTTCACAAGTTCCTCATCTATTTCCGTGTGGGCCTTGATGGCCTCGCTAATTGGCGTAAGTATAAGTTGGTTGTCACGAATCCCAACCATATAGTTAGATTTGCCTTCTAACAAGCTTTCTACGGCCTTTACACCCATTCTACTGGCCAACACCCTATCAAAACATGTTGGGTTTCCACCGCGTTGCATATGCCCCAAAACGGACACACGAACATCATATATGGGCAAATGTTCTTCGACATATTCTTTAAGTTCGAAAACATTCTTGCCTATTTTGTCCCCTTCGGCCACAATAACTATACTGGAAGATTTTCCGGATTTTTTACTTCGCTTAAGCGATTCCAGCAAGCGTTCCAATCCCAAATTTTGTTCTGGAATAAGGATTTCCTCAGCACCTGCCCCAACACCAGCATTCAGCGCAATATGGCCAACGTCCCTTCCCATTACCTCAACAAAGAAAAGGCGGTTATGGGAACTGGCCGTGTCTCGTATTTTGTCGATTGCTTCCACCACAGTATTTATGGCAGTATCAAAACCAATGGTATAGGTAGATCCAAGAATATCGTTATCAATGGTTCCTGGCATTCCCATTACCGGAAAGTTATATTCTTCATTGAAAATCAAAGCACCGGCAAAACTGCCATTTCCACCAATTACCACAAAGGCATCAATACCTTCTTTTAGTAGTTGGTCATACGCTTTTTTTCTTCCTTCAGCTGTTCTGAATTCTTCACACCTAGCCGATTTTAGGATAGTACCACCTTTATTAATTATGTTGTTTACACTTCGGGCATCCAAAGGCTTAAAATCTCCTTCGATCATTCCCTGATATCCTCTATAGACACCTACGCAATCTATCTTCAAGTAGGCACAAGTTCTTACTACAGAGCGAATTCCGGCATTCATTCCTGGGGAATCTCCACCTGAGGTAAGTACCGCTATTTTTTTGATTTCTGACCCCATTTAAAATTTTAAGAGACCAAAACTAGGAAACTTTATTTAATTAATGAATGACATAATACCTAATTTGGTTTTGGTTATTTACGCAAACGTTTTCGTAGTTTTTTTTTTGAGAATTTCTAAAAATACCCCCCTTTAATTTGATAACTTCTTGGTGGTGGTATTCTTGGAACGAAAGCGAATTAGGCTATCATTTCCCATAATTTCAGTGGACTGCTCTTGTTTTGGAGGGTCGACCTTCTTTTCTTTCTTATTGAATATCTTTCGCATCAGCTCCTTGAAGCTATTGAAATCCACCTGATATGAAAGTCCCACACCTTGGGTGTACCCCTGTCGCTCCGCAAATTGTTGTATCTGGTTTTCCCTGTTGAAAATCTTTGCGCTCAATGTTCCTTCTTCATTCAGCAATACCTGAACCTCAACATCTCCGGCAACAACGGTCTCAGAGACTCCTCCTACTGGAACCCCAACCCTACCGTTCACCAAAACCCGGTCGGAAATCTGGGTAGAAACTGTTACACCAATCCTATCCTCTGTTAAAATATCGGCATTGGGGTCTACAAAACCTTGCTCATAGGAAACACCTAAATTGAATTTATCATTATCCCCAGCCAGGATTTGGTTCAAAAGTCCAGAAGCGGTTTGAATCAGGTTACCGGTCACGGCCTGCTGGTTAATTCCCGTTTGCTCGCTTGCAAAAGAACCTTGCGCCAATAGGAAAAAAGCATTGCGTTCTTTTACAGTTGGATCTTGAAGTCTATACTCCAATTCCGCTTGCACAACAGAGCTAGTACCAGGAAAATCGATATCAAAACTAATATTAGGGCTTTCCAGTTCACCTTCCAAACGTACCACCACTTCTGTTGGAATTCTTCCAGTATATCCGGAATTATCCAACAGTGGTGCAGGATTTGCATTAAGTTGGTATACTGCTTCCAGATTAAGTTGAGCCGCTAGAGGATCACGTTCCCAAAGGATTGTTCCTCCAGGACGCACTTGGAACTTTCTGTCAATGACTCCTCCATACTTAAAGTTATACTCCCCAGTCACCGCAACAAATTCCCCATACATATTAAACTTACCATTGGTATTAATCTCAATCAACAAAATACCCTCTCCAGTACCTTTTAAAGAGCTTCCAGTATTTTGATCCACCACAATTTCAACTTCCGCTTCAGGGGTCACCTCGAGGTCAAAAGCCATTTCCAAACCTTGATAATCTTGTAATACCCGTTCCTCCTTAAAAGATTCTTGGCTTCCCTTTTCAATAAAATTGATAAAGGAATAGTCGCCTACGCTGGTAACATCACTCAGTGGTATCTTTAAGGAAGTTCCTCGTGCAGTTGTAGCATCCACGGCAATGGTAAGAGCATCTGTAGAACCATAAATGCTCCCTGTTCCATTAATAAAGCCTGTTCCATAGTACAACGCTTCTTCGTCAAACTCCGTATTCAATATTAAAAAGCGATTGTTGTTGGTATCCACGTCTAAATCCAATGACCAATCATCAAAGGCTGTGTGATTGATGGTTCCATCCAATGTTGCTTTTGTTCCTTCAGCTACGTCCGTAAGACCAATATTTTCAAAATAAAAGGTTTGGTCAAAAAGACGTACCCTTGAATAGGGTGCAAAATCGTAGTCCACATTTAAATAGGGAATACCAATCCCCGCCTCATTAAGACTAAGGGTGCCATTAATCGACGGATTGGAGACATCCCCCGTAATCTTTGCAAACCCATTCACTTTACCCCTAATATTGGATATGACCCCATCTCCCAACGGGCTAAAAGGTTCCAAATCCATGTCAGTCAGGTTTGCTGCCAAATCCAGCTGCCGTTTTTTGTTCTGACTTGTCACCTTTCCATTGATGCTCAGCTTTTCTTTACCATCATCACTCAACCAGGTACTGACTCCAAATTGGGTAAGATCATTATTCCCAAAAATGCCTATCTCCAAATCTCCCATGCGCCGGCTGTTCACATTGAAGTCCTTTATATTTAAACTGGATGTCGGCAAGTATTTTCCGTCTTTTTGCAAAATATTCAGAAAGCCATCCACAGAACCATCCAGTTTTAAACTATCAATAGCTGGGGTAATTTTATTAAGAGATACTATCTTAAATTGAAGATCCAAATCTTTATAAGTTGAATCGGCCAGTTCTCCCCTTAGCCTAATCTGTTCCCTGTCATTATTATCCATTACAACATCTTCTATTTTTATACTATCCAATGTTTTATTGATAATGACCTTGTTTTTACTGTTTCCTTGCTTGTTAAGTACCCACTTGTTCCCTTTAAAATTGATGTCGGATTTTTTTAACCCTATCACCGATTTATTTTCTTCATTAAATGTATGGTAGAAGTTTAGATTGTAGCTATCATCAAATCCTCTTCCACCTTTAAACTCCGTTCTAAAGAACAAGGTGTCCTTAAGCGTAGTATTTATAAGGTTGAAGTCCTTAACGTCATAATAGACGGTAGACATATCTTCTACAGAAACAAAGGTGTTAAAAAGCGGATTCTTGTTATCTATCTTTAGTTCAATATTGTCAAAGCTGTTTCCATAGGCTTCAATACTTGGTGATTTGAATGTTAATTTAAAATCTCCTTCATCTGAAATAATATCTCCTCTTATAAAGGTATTGGGGTCAAAGGTGACCTCGGGGAAGAAGACATCCACAATTTTATTGTAAATCTTAAAATTAAAGCTTAGCTGCTGCCCCTCAGAGATTTCAAAGGGTTTATAGTTCGTATATATGCTTCCTACAGAGTTCTGGACCAATCTTCCGATCTCCCCTACCTTGAACTTTCCCTTCACATAACCTGTAATAATATCGGGTGAGTTTATTTCCACTGTACGCAAAGTATCCTGATCAAAAGATGAAGAAACCGCAAAATCCTCAAAATAGTAGGTCTCGTTTTTATTCTGATAAGTAGTATTGGAAAAGCGTACCTGCCCTACAATATTATCTAGGGTACTACCTTCAATATCCATATTTAAATCACCCTTAAAAATGGACACACTATCATTGATAAAGTTTAACCTTCTTAAATCGGCATGTGCAACCGAAGCAATAAAATTAAAGTTGTTGGCATCATCCCCAAAGTCGGCGAGCCCCTTAAAATCAAACTTGAAATTCTCATCACTGCTCACTACTGAACCATCGAACAGTTTTTCCTTGAAGACACCGGATACCTTTAGATTATTGTATTCATAATCATTAAATTCCAATTTATATATTTCTCCAATGGCTTCGGTGTTTAGATATTCCGCTATGAAACCTTTTCCCTCAACGTTGACATCCAATGTGGCCAACCCCAGTTGGTCATCTTCAACAAAATTCCCTAGGTTGAAGTCCATAAGGGATATAAACCCAATATAAGAGGCATCATCATTGGTCTGAATGTTTGTCATTTGCAAATCGGCATAACTACTCCCAATGGCAGTATTCAGATTGACCTGTACATCCAGTGATGTTTCTGTCACTTCCGCATCTCCCCGTACGGTAAATTGACCTAATTTTTGTAGAGAAGAAGGAATGTTTTTTCCTAAAATACTGGGAAGCAACGATCTTAATTGATAGTAACTCGAGGTTATATTCTCAATATCGGCACGCATGATGAACGGTGCTTCTTGACTGAACATGTTATCAAACTCGAAATCTCCCCTGATTCCAGTATTCTCTGATTGTACAAATAGGTCCTGTACCTTCAATTGGTTCAACACCCCGCTTACATCTCCTGTAAATGAGACCATTTTATCGGTGCCAAACTCATCATAAAGTGCATTAATGTCATTGAGTGACACTTTGGATTCGTCAAAATAGGCCTTGATCTGAACCTTATCCAAAAATTCGGCGAAATCCTTTCGATTGTAATTAAATACCAGATTCCCTTTGATATTGGATTCTTTAGTCTGGATACCCAAGGAATCAAATTGCATTTGCTGTTTGGTATATTTAAATTTTGTGGAAAGTTTTTCAAGTGCAATGCCCTTTTTACTCAGCAACGAAAGATCTTCAATATTTAGGGAAACATCAGGTCCTAAAATTTGAAACTCTTTGGCCAAGACTTCCATGTCCGTAAAATTCAGGGTTTCTTCGGTTTCCAAATTTTCATCGGAAAGTCTGAACCTGCCTTTCAATATCTGGATTTCATCTGACGACATAAAAAAGGGAGGTGTACCTGGTGCCCTTGGCTTTCCATCATCCAACTTGGCAACAAAGACATCCAAATTTGTATCCCGTTCTCCTTCATACGTCTTTAAGTTCATAAACAGGCCGTCCACATCAATGTCACCAAATTCCATTTTGCCATTCATCATATTCCGAATGTTTAAAATGGAGGTCGAAAGTTTTTGAATATAGAACAAAGTATCCTTCTTATAATCCTCAACATAAATACCTTTAATCCCAGTGTTCAAGTTGAAAAGGGACAATCCCAAGCGATCGATATTGATGTTGGTGCCAAACTCTTCGTTGAGGGACTTTGTAGCATATTTGGCCATCTTGGTCTGTACTACAGGTAGGGAAAGTATAAGGGAGCCCAAGACCATGATCAGCAGAATTGCCAATAGTATGCGAAGCAGTATTTTCCTGAGTTTTCTGATAGGGCTTTATGTTTTACCTTTGCTCGACCAATTTTTGTTCCAAAACCAGTGGCATCCAAAAAAAATTACATTCTTGCAATAGAATCTTCTTGTGACGATACCTCTGCAGCCGTTTTATGCAATACAAAAGTATTGAGTAATGTGGTGGCAACACAAGAAATACACAAGCAATATGGAGGTGTTGTCCCAGAATTGGCTTCTAGGGCACATCAACAAAATATTGTTCCGGTAGTACATCAAGCCTTGGCCAAGGCAAATATCGATAAAAAACAACTATCCGCCATAGCCTTTACCAGAGGTCCTGGGCTAATGGGCTCGTTACTTGTGGGTACTTCTTTTGCCAAGTCTTTGGCACTTGGACTTACTATTCCCCTAATTGAGGTAAACCATATGGAAGCCCATATTTTGGCTCATTTTATTGAGGAAGAAGACATGAGGGCGCCTGAATTCCCATTTTTGGCCATGACCATTAGTGGAGGACACACGCAAATTGTTAGGGTGAACAATTATTTTGATATGGAGGTTCTTGGTGAAACCTTGGATGATGCGGTAGGCGAAGCCTTTGATAAAAGTGCCAAACTTATGGGATTGCCCTATCCAGGGGGTCCATTGGTCGACAAATATGCCAAAGAAGGAAACCCAAAAGCCTTTCCTTTTCCAAAACCTAAGGTCGATGGTCTCAACTTCAGTTTTAGCGGACTAAAAACAAGCATTCTATATTTTCTTCAGCGTGAAACCAAAAAGAATTCTGATTTTGTTTCCGAAAATATTAAGGACATCTGTGCTTCGGTGCAGCATACCATATTGGAAATTTTGATGGACAAGCTAAAGCTTGCCGTCAACCAGACCGGGATAAAGCAGATTGCTATTGGCGGTGGGGTTGCAGCCAATTCCGGAATTAGGTCTCGACTAAAAGAAGCTGAGAAAACCATGGGCTGGACAACCTATATCCCCAAATTTTCATACTGCACCGATAACGCCGGTATGATTGGTATTGTTGGCTATCTAAAGTTCTTGGAAGGAAAATTCACCGACCAAAAAGTCGCAGCCAAGGCACGTTACACCATTGGAAGTTGATTTTAAATTTATACCTTTTCAATCTTAATATTTCATTTGGACTAAAATGGCATATAACGAAGAATTGGTGAAAAGAATTCGCAATGCGATAACAATTTTTCCTGAGGATTTTACCGAAAAGAAAATGTTTGGAGGGGTTGCCTTTTTATATCAAGGAAAAATGACCGTTGGGCCAGTTAAAAATGATTTAATGGTTCGGGTGATTGGTTCAAAAATGGATACCTTTCTTCAACAGGAGTTCGTAAGACCAATGGATTTCACCGGAAAACCTATGAAAGAATTCATTTTTGTATCTCCTGAAGGTTTTAAAACCGAAGAGCAATTACAACACTGGATTGAATTAGGTCTTGAACATGCAAAAAGTAAATTGAAATAAATGCAACTCTTCTATAACCCGTCACTCGATAACAGTTTCAAGCAATTCTTCTTTTCTTCAGAGGAAAGCAAACACATAGTCAAGGTCCTGAGAAAAAAAGAAGGAGACGTTCTGCATATTACCAATGGCAAAGGATATCTTTTTGAAGCCGAAATTCTGATAGCCGACCCCAAAAAGTGCAAAGCTCAGATTATCTCTGAAGATAAGACCGTTCCCAAACGCTATAAATTACACTTGGTTGTGGCCCCTACCAAAATGAACGACCGATATGAGTGGTTTTTGGAAAAAGCCACTGAAATTGGTGTTGACGAGATTACACCCATTATTTGTGAACGCTCTGAACGGAAGATTATAAAATTGGAACGTATGGAAAGGGTGATCTTATCAGCCATGAAACAATCCCTACAGACTATGCTGCCTAAATTGAACCCTCCTATCTCCTATAATGACTATTTACAGCAAGAAATAAAAGGGTTGAAATTTATTGCCCACTGCGAAGAAGGTGAAAAAATGGAATTGAAAAGACGTGTTGCAGCCGATAAGGATGTCACCATTTTAATAGGTCCTGAAGGGGATTTCAGCACCTCAGAGATTGCTCTTGCCAAGGAGAATGGATTTGTTTCCGTATCGTTGGGCAATACTCGTTTAAGAACAGAAACCGCCGCCATAGTAGCCTGTTCCACAGTTTCCATTATCAACAATTAAAGCATCACAGAGGCTTTTGTGGCAGCGGTAATATCAAGATTGTCTGCTTCAACCAGTAACATCAAGGTCAGCGCTTCATTTTTTGAAACTATCGTAGGAACAGAGATTGTAGCTTTGCCTTCAGAAGATTGCAATAGTGCGTAATTTTCGGCAATAACAATATTGCTGTTCTTTAATGTACGGTTTCTATTTTCCCCCCGCTTCACCGAAGTCGTTCGTTCATCCAAAACCAAAACTGCCCTGAGCTGTTTTCCCTCTAGACTTCCTTCCGCCTTAAAATCATATGAAATATTGGAACCGGATAGTGAAATGTTTTTAAGCACAATGCTGTTCTCTGCCTTTTTGAGTTTGTAATTTGAGATTCTTGATGCCAGTTTTGAACCATTTGATCCCACAAAATGTTCTTTTCCGTTAACCACCAATTGCGGGGTGTAGTTACTTCTATATTGAAATTTTCGATTGTAATCCCTTTGTTTTTTCGTGAACGTTGATTTGCTGAAAGGGTCTTCCCAACCGATATAATTCCAATAATCCACATGATATGATAAGGCAAATACCTCATTTGGATACTGTTTTTTTGCTTTTTCCAGAAGTACATCCGCAGGAGGGCAACTTGAACACCCTTGTGAAGTAAAAAGCTCCAATACCACCACTGGCTTATATATACCCTCCTCAACTTTCTTTTCCTCAGTTGCCCTATCCTCCTCTCTGGCTGCATAGAGTGCAACCAATGACATTGCAAAAAACGCAAATGAAGGAATTAAGATTTTTTTAAACATGAATACTGTACTTTTGATTTCTTAGTTATTCGCACCTACATGAAACAACTTACCTTTTTAGGCTGTTTTTTAACTTTTTTTGTGATTGGGCACTGTTATGCGCAACAGATTGCTGTTTTAAAATATGGAGGTGGTGGTGATTGGTATTCCAACCCTACCGCACTACCCAATCTAATAGCATTTTGCAATAATAATATCGACACTAAAATCAACGAAAAACCGGAAACGGTGGAAGTGGGCAGTGTATCTATTTTTCAATATCCCTACCTTCATATGACAGGTCATGGAAATGTATATTTTTCCGATGATGAAGCCGAAAATCTAAGAACCTATCTCCTTTCAGGAGGCTTTTTGCATATTGATGACAACTATGGCATGGAACCTTACTTACGAAGGGAGTTGAAAAAAGTCTTTCCAGAAAAACAACTGGAAGAATTGGGTGCGGACCATCCAATTTTCAGTCAGCGATTTTCGTTTCCCGAAGGCCTCCCCAAAATACACGAACATGATGGGAAAAGACCACAGGCACTTGGAATTTTTGATAATGGAAGATTGCTGTTATTGTTTACTTTTGAAAGCGACCTCGGTGATGGGTGGGAAGACCCGTCTGTCCACAACGACCCTGAGGAAGTACGATTAAAAGCATTACAAATGGGCGCTAACATACTGGAGTACGCCTTTAAAAGTTAACCAATGAATTCAAAAATTATAGCCAACGGAATCCTGAGAGCTGTAGCGATAGTTGCCGGAATTGTTCTTTTGGGATATTTTCTATTCAAGATACAATCTGTATTGGCCTACTTGGCCATAGCAGCCGTAATAGCATTATTGGGCAGGCCTATTGTGCTTTTCCTTCGCAGAAAATTGAAGTTTCCCAATACCTTGGCCGTGATTGTGACCATGGCTTTAATGGTTGGTATTTTTTTGGGAATCCTGTCTTTGTTTATTCCCTTGATTTCAGAACAGAGCAAAAACCTCTCGTTATTGGATATTGAAGCCTTAAAAGCAGATGTGAACACATTATACCTGCAAATTTTGGAATACTTTGGAGCTACGACGGATAAGGTTTCTGATTTAATACAGGATTCACACTTGGAAAAAAATGTTTTGGAAGGTCTTGATTTGGGATTCATCCCAAACTTTCTCAACTCATTCGTGAATACGCTCAGTAGTTTTAGCATTGGCCTTTTTTCGGTGCTTTTTATTTCTTTTTTCTTTTTAAAGGACAGCAAGTTATTTCAAAACGGAATGTTGGTCTTTGTTCCAGATAATAAGGAAAGTAATTTGGTTAAATCTGTGGACAAAATCAATGGATTACTTTCCAGATATTTTGCTGGAATCCTGCTCCAACTTTTCATTTTGTTTGTCATTTACACCATTGCATTGTTAATCGTTGGAGTAGAAAATGCCATAGTAATTGCATTCCTCTGCGCCTTGTTCAACATCATTCCATACATTGGTCCCATCATCGGTGGAGCTATCATGATCACCCTTACCATGACCAGCTTTTTGGGAGCCGATTTCAGCACGGTTATTTTACCAAAAGCACTGTATGTTTTGATTGGTTTGACCATTGGTCAACTCATAGACAATTTCTTTTCGCAACCCTTTATTTTTTCAACAAGTGTTAAATCGCACCCGCTGGAAATTTTCTTGGTCATCATTATTGCCGGACTTGTTTTTGGGGTGGTAGGAATGGTGGTTGCCGTACCCGGGTATACGGCTATAAAGGTGATTTTAAAGGAGTTTTTGGCTGAAAATGCCTTCGTGAAAAAGTTAACAAAAAACTTATAGTATCAGTTTGAATAAATTGATATTAAATACTGGTGTACAGAATTTTATACAAAAAAATTGGAGTACTGACATCATGTCAGTTTTATTGAAAAAACCAATTTTTGAGGGTATCTCCCAAAAAGAACTCGCCGAACAACTGGAAGCCAAGAAAAAGTGTAAGGGTAAACTACCTACATGGTTCAATACCGAAGGTATTTATTATCCAAACAAACTCAATATTGAGCAAACCAGTTCGGAACAAACGGCAGCCTACAAATCCAAATTAGTGTCTGGAAAATTGCTTTTGGATGCAACCGGTGGTCTCGGTGTGGACACCTACTATTTTTTCAAAAAAATGGACCAGGTTTTACATTGTGAAATTGACCCAGAACTTAGCCAAATTGCCCAACACAATTTTGAAATTTTAAATCAAAGTAATATTACCTGCATTGGAAGGAATGGAATTGAAACCTTAAAAACCTCCAACCAAAATTATGATTGGGTCTATATTGATCCCTCTCGAAGGAATGATGTAAAAGAAAAAGTTTTTTTACTGAAGGATTGCATTCCAAATCTTCCCGAACATTTACCTTCAATTTTTGAAAAAACAACAAACGTCCTTGTAAAAACCTCTCCTCTTCTGGATATTTCACAAGGAATAAAAGAATTGGATTTTGTCAAAGAAATCCATGTCGTTGCCCTTGAAAATGATGTTAAGGAATTGCTCTTTATATTGGAACATGAATTTGAAGGCGACATAACCATCAAAACAGTGAACTTGGTTCGAGGCAAAGAAGAGGTTTTCAGCTTTTCCCTCAAAAATGAACAATTTACTTCCCCTGGCTTTAGTAGTCCGGAAAAGTATCTTTATGAGCCAAATTCCGCAATTCTGAAATCAGGAGGGTTCAAATCCGTGGCTAATGAATTTGGGTTGAAAAAATTGCATCAGCACTCACATCTGTATACCTCAACCGATCTGGTGGATTTTCCAGGTAGAAGGTTTGAAATTATCAAAACACAGCCCTATTCAAAAAAGGTACTTAAAGATTCTGGTATTGCTAAAGCAAACATTACTATTAGGAATTTCCCGATGACCGTTGCTGAACTTCGTAAAAAACACAAAATAAAGGATGGTGGGGATTGCTATCTCTTTTTCACAAAAAGTTTAAACGACGAGCTCATTGTTATAGAAACAAAAAAGGTGTGAGTGATTTTATAAAAACCATCCACACCTTTTATCTTCATCAAGTTTCTTTTACATGGTCAACCTCATAAAAAGTTCATGCGAACTGTTGTCAACGTTATTGATTGAGTTTTCTAAGGCAGCTTCGTAGGCATAGCCTATATGGAAACCTGAACTTATATCGAACATAAACATTCCACTCAACGCTTCGTCAAGGCGGTACGAAGCACCAAACTTGAACCGTTGTCCAAAATCAAAGATTGATGTAACATCCAAAGATATGGGAGATGCATTCACATAGCGCAACATGCTACTGGCTTGAAGGTTCAAATTCTTGCCCAATTTGAAATCATAGCCTCCCATCAAATATATATGCCTCCTATCTTTGCTCAGGAAGGCACTCCCGTCGCTTTCCTCCAAACGGTCAGGGGTCAGCAATTTTGGAGCTGATAAGGAAACAAAATAATCGTTGTGCCTCAAGTAAGCACCCACACCCACATTAGGGGTAAACCTATTCTCAAAATCCATTAAGGTACCATCCTGACCCATACCATAGGTTATAAGTCCGGTGGTATTGGCACTATACGAATTTCCACTAGCTTTTAAACCTAGATAGAGTGTATAATCCTCGTTTACTTTCAGTCTATACGAAAAGTCAATGCCTACCCAAGTCTGGTTCTCAATAAAAGTTTGATCGTTGAGTATGGATACGCCCAAACCAACATTTGAACCAACAGGCATGGAAAAAAGTGCACTCTGACTTTCTGGAGCTCCTTCTACCCCAGCCCATTGACTGCGTAACCCCAAGGTAAGCTCTGCTCCTTCGCTAGATCCAGCATAAGCGGGGTTTATTAAGTTCATATTGTACCTGTAAAAGGTATAGTGTGGGTCTTGCTGTGCGGAGATGGTCTGCATCCATGAACCCACAACTATTGCTAAAACCAATATTAAATTCTTCATTATGTTATGTTTTTTGTCTAATAGTTAATATAAATCCAACCTTGGATTAATTTTGATCCATCACCGAGGTCAATGACATACATATAGGAACCAGGTGGAAGTTTTTCATTATTGTCTTTGTAAAATCCTTCCCAATTGTTTCTATAGCTTTTTGTGGCAAAGACAACATGTCCCCAACGGTTGAACACTTTTACGGTATTATCGGGATAGTTATCTATTCCAGGAATTACCCAGGCCTCATTCATTCCATCACCATTAGGTGTAAATGCTTGGGCTGGTACAACAAGTGGCTCAGAATTGTTAGGAAAATCATCTTCCGCATCCACTACTCCGTCATTATCATCATCGGTATCCGCATTGTCACCAATTCCATCATTGTCATTATCTGCATTTTCCGTTGGATCTTTTGGAAAAGCGTCATCACTATCCGGCACTCCGTCATCATCGTCATCGGTATCCGCATTGTCTCCTATACCATCCCAATCCGTATCTGTGTCTTCATTGGGATCTAATGGAAAGACATCGTCTATGTCATCGGTACCATCATTGTCATCATCATCGTCCTGTGAATCAGGGATTCCATCATTATCCGTATCCGTATTATCCAATGGATCGTTATCCTCCGTATCAGGTACTCCATCATTATCATCATCCATATCGGTATTGTTGCCTATACCATCCCCATCCGTATCTGTGTCTTCATCGGCATCCTTTGGAAAGGCATCATCTCCGTCATCTGTACCATCATTATCATCATCGGTATCGGCGTTGTCTCCGGTTCCATCATTGTCGGTATCGGTATCCTCAGTAGGATCCAAGGGGAAGGCATCATCACCGTCATCGGCACCGTCATTGTCATCATCGGTATCGGCATTGTCTCCGGTACCATCACCATCGGTATCTGTATCTTCATTGGCATCCTTGGGAAAGGCATCATTACTGTCATCGGCACCGTCGTTGTCATCATCGGTATCGGCATTGTCGCCCGTACCATCACTATCGGTATCGGTATCCTCTGTAGGATCTAAGGGGAAGGCATCGTCACCGTCATCGGTACCATCGTTGTCATCATCGGTATCGGCATTGTCCCCGGTACCGTCATTGTCAGTATCGGTATCCTCCGTAGGATCTAAGGGGAAGGCATCATCACCGTCATCGGTACCGTCGTTGTCATCATCGGTATCGGCATTGTCCCCGGTGCCGTCATTATCGGTGTCGGTATCCTCCGTAGGATCTAAGGGGAAGGCATCATCACCATCATCCGTACCATCATTGTCATCATCGGTATCGGCATTGTCCCCGGTGCCGTCATTGTCAGTATCGGTATCTTCGTTAGAATCTTTCGGAAAGGCATCATCACCATCATCGGTACCATCGTTGTCATCATCCGTGTCCGCATTGTCCCCGGTGCCGTCATTGTCCGTATCGGTATCTTCGTTAGGATCTAAGGGGAAGGCATCGTCACGATCATCGGTCCCATCGTTGTCATCATCGGTATCGGCATTGTCCCCGGTACCATCGTTATCGGTATCGGTGTCCTCCGTAGGATCTAAGGGGAAGGCATCGTCGCCATCGTCGGTCCCATCATTGTCATCATCGGTATCGGCATTGTCCCCGGTCCCATCATTGTCGGTATCGGTATCCTCCGTAGGATCTAAGGGGAAGGCATCATCACCGTCATCGGTACCGTCGTTGTCATCATCGGTATCGGCATTGTCCCCGGTGCCGTCATTATCGGTGTCGGTATCCTCCGTAGGATCTAAGGGGAAGGCATCATCACCATCATCCGTACCATCATTGTCATCATCGGTATCGGCATTGTCTCCGGTGCCATCATTGTCGGTGTCGGTATCCTCCGTAGGATCTAAGGGGAAGGCATCATCACCGTCATCGGTCCCGTCGTTATCGTCATCGGTATCGGCATTGTTGCCCGTTCCGTCACCGTCCGTGTCGGTATCCTCGGTAGGATCCAAGGGAAGGTCATCATCTACGTCCAATGTTCCATCTCCATCATCGTCGTCGTCACATGCATTTCCTTCGCCATCATTATTGGTATCCAATTGATCGGCATTGGCTGTATTCAAACAATTATCAGTATCGTCTTTTACTCCATCATCATCAACATCGGTCTCCTTTGTTTTGGAATCGGTTACTGCAGTTCCCTCATTGTTGTTGGTATCGGTAAGGGTGACGGACAGTGTAATCGTTCCATCTCCCAAACCGCTCAAGTCTATATTTGAAATTTGATCTGTGGCTGAAACAATCGTACCGGTACCTGTAACATTGGTTCCGCCTCCATCACTGCTAAACGTATAATTATAGGTAGCGCCTATTTCAGCACCTGCAAAAGTGAAACTTATTGCATTTTCATTTGAGGTATTAATATCGCTCTGATTTATGGACACTGAATACCCAGAAGGAGGTGTATCATCTACATCCGTTACTTTTACCGTAATAGTTTGATCTGTAGTTCCGCCACTGTCAGTTGCCCTTAGGGTAATTTCATATTCATTATCTCCATTTGCGTCATCTGGGTCTTCAAAATCTGGTGGAGCTTGAAAAGTGAGTTCACCTGTTGAACCATCTATACTAAACAAGTCATTATCTCCTCCAATGGCCAAAGCGTATATGATTCCAACATCATCTGCACCACCATCTCCATCATTGGCGACCGCATCAGTAACCACACCTGTTCCATTCTCGGCAAATTCTATCACTGGTAACATGTGATATTCGTGTACTCTTTCGGTGGCCCCAGTAACAAAGAACTTTGAGCCATCAGTACTAAAGGCCAAGGCATAAGGATTACCTTCTTCAGAATCAGTATCAAAGACCAAACCTGAATAGCTTATGGTGGAAAAGTCATAAGGCGTAGACAAGTTATAAGCCAACAACTCTCCACCTATGGTGATAACGAACAACTGACTGCCATCCGCATTAAAATCAATTTCCATAGGATTGGGGTCTTCAGTAATTCTATAAGAATTATTGGTGTAGATCGCTGTTCCTACATCAAAAGGAGCACTTAAGTTATATTCATATATGTAATCCGTGTTATAGGCGAGTAGATACATTTTACTTCCACTATTGTTAAAAGTAACATCGGAATAAGATGATGCCTCAGATGCACCATAAGCTTGGGAAAAGGTTGCTGTAGATATATCATAAGGGGTAGACAGTGTATATTCGGTAATGTTGTTACCGGAATTAGCACTTGCATAATAGATTTTGGTCCCATCGCTGTTGAAGTTTATCCCTGTGGTCCTACCCGACATTCCGGTCAATGAATCTACATAAGTTGCCGTAGATACATCATAAGGGGTGGACAGTATGTATTCTCCAATCTCACTTGAAAAAATACCGCTCACAAACATTTTTGTTCCATCATCACTAAAGGTTACGCCATAGGTATGATCAAATTCTGAGGATACATCAACCGAATTACCTGAATACACTGCAGATGATACATTGAACGCAGCAGTTGGAGCGGTAAAAATTGGCAAATCGTCTTCCGCAATAATGGATAAGGTAATATTTGCGGTTACTTTTGTACCTGCATCATCCAACTCGTAGGTAACAGTATCACTGCCATTTTCATTTGCATTGGGGGTATATATTACCTCATTGCTTCCGTTTACGGTCGCCGTTCCTTTGGATCCTTGGACCGTAATGGTGATAGTTGGGGTATTATTGGTATCATACACATCATTAAAAAGAACTACAATAGGGTCAGACACGGTATCCTCATCCAATACGGCCAGATCATCACTTGCACTTACCACCAAGGTAATGTCGTAGGGACCAAAAGTCTGGGGTCCAACATTTCCGGCATTGTCCTTTGCTTCGGCATGGATGTACCACCCATTGCCTCCTGAGGAGAAATTCACGGTTTTGGATTGACTATTGCTCCATGAAGTCCAACTGGCATCATCAGTAGCGGGTGGAGTGGCATTCTGGACCATTGCATAACGTTGCACATCAAACCCACTGCCTGAAGCTTCATCCTGAAAGGTAATTACAATATCCGTATCCGTATCTATAGTTCCACTTGCAGGAGTCGCAGCAATAGTGGGCAGAGTATCATCATCAACTATGGTCAAGGTTCTATAAAATGGTTCTGACCATACACCAGTATCAGTTTGAACCCGTTGACTAATAATATAATCTGCGGAAAGCGTATTGTATGCCGAAAAATCGGTCATTGGTGTTGTACTGTTATAAATCTCCGTATCGGTTGGGTTACCGTCCCCATCATAGGTCCGTTGGGTCACAATCCATTCTTCAACCGACAATGTTCTTCCATAAGGATCAACAGAGTTGTCCTCAACGGTAATGGTCATATTACCCGTATAGGTATTTAACTGATCAGGCTGAATGTTGAATTGTGCAATGGGAAGATCACTACTACCTCCTGAGCCAGAAGATTTTTCCACATAAATGGATGATGGTGTACTCCAGGTTCCTTGATGATCCTGAACGGTTAACATAATCAAATACTGACCATCGGCCACGGCATTTTTGTCAAATGCACCCGTAGTCCAATCGTTGGTAGAAACAGCATCCACCGATTTCCATTTCCATTCAGATTGGGCAATACCATTATTGGCCCCTCCATCTTGATCATACGAAGTGTTATTGATGAATCCTGTGTCTGAACTATAAGTAAAGCTGGCCACGGGTCTTCTATGGAAATACAAAGTTGTAGGTGCAGTAGGGAGTTCTTCAAAAGTGAAAGTATATTCCCCTGGTTTTTCATAATATTCCGGCACATCTTCCAGAAACAGATTGTTCCAAGAAACTTGTCCCGTGTTGTTTTCAAAATGTGTGTGGTCGTGCGTAATTTTCCATCTACCACTAGGGTAACTGGCATTTGCAGTATTGGTCTTTAATTGTGATGGATCTACATCAATCTCCACCGACGTTCCTGCAATGAAGTACTCACCTGCGGTTACCGTACCAAATTGGTATTGATCATAAATATATTGCGCCATGGCATCTATCCATGTAGACCAACTACCTGAGTCTCTATTTATAAAAGTCCCCTTACTATTATTTTGGGTAATGAACCTTTCAAATTGAGTTTGATTGGCATTGGTTCCCCATCCAATATAATGGATGTCCTCGTTAATGGTACGCATTAAAATTTCCGATAAATCGGTATCTACATCAAAATCAGCCACCTCAATATCATCAAGATTCACATTGAATCGTAAGGCGCTATTTCGCCATTGGGGTTCTCTGAGCACATCTTTGAATGCTCTTAGTTCTAATTTTTCAATAGTAATGTCCTCAAAATAAGCACCAGATTGTTCATGAACATAGAATCCATAACTGCCTTGAGAGTGACTTGTGTCATCAAAATTAAAAGCCTCAATCCAATCAGTTCCAGCGCTTCCACCGCCACCTTTTCGGGATACTTTGATATTATCTCCGCTCATCTCAATTTTAAAGTCGATGGACTGCCCATTATAGTAGGCGGCAAACATATCTGATCTATTCCCATCCCAACCATAGGTTGCAGAACCGGAATTGCCGCTGTTTGTGTTAAGTGCCAATACGGATACAGATCCGTTATCTACCTTAATTATGGCTTCCGCAGGATAACCATCTCCAGGAGCGTAACCTGATATGTTACCGCAGTAGGTATGGTTATCGATTATGTATGCGTAAAAATTCTGGCTGTCTTCCATACGAAAGATAAACCCAACCTCGGCATGTACATAAGGGTTTTCAGAAAGTCCGAAAGTTGCCGAAATGGAACCATCAGAAATATCTCCTGCAGGGTCATACATGGCAAAACCCCAACCGTAGGAGGTGTTCCTGCCTACAAAATCGGCTATAATTCGATTGGTGCCCGAGTCAAAACTAAAATAGTCCCCAACATAGGATGGATGGTTGGGAGGCTCTGTGCCGTTAAAGTTCATTTTTCCCCAACTATTAAAGATATCACTTGCATCAGCCTGATCGGATGAAATGGAACTACGTTGAAAAGCTTCAACACGTAGTTTGCCCAAAGGAATGCCTTTGGTGTTCATGGATTGCTCCAAATCGGTTTCAAAAGTGGATAGGTCAACATTGGCAGAGCCCACTGTGACCATCACGTCGACATTCGGACCCTGTTTTACAGTCATGTCAACAGTTTGGGCCTGCATGGTTCCAAATAGGAACAATAGCGCAAAAAACGAAAATACGCTTGTAAAGGTTAGTCTCATGGTTGATTATTCTATTTAAGTATCGGTTTGTTGATGGGTTGATTTATGGTGGTGTGGTCAAATTCCAAGTCCATGCTAAATATGGAGCTACAGTTAGTTGGAACACCAACATTGAAATAAGATCGGTCGCCTATTTTCTTTATAAGTTCCAATCCTTCAGGATTAGACCCTAGATTGCAATCATATATTAAAAGTTGGATGTTGGTTCCTTGGTAAAGACCTTCCAGCATAGAGAGTTCGGATTCCTGGTCTATCTTGGTCGAGTCATATAATATCCCTCCAAATTCGAATGCATTGTGATTTGTATTCACGAACAAGTGAATGGCCTGTGCTGAGGGGTTTTGTTCTAGATATTCCCTAACTGTTTTCCAAGGATTATCGATGCTATTGGTCTCAACAACAGAAATACCTTGGGGTAAATTGTCAAGGACTTGTTGTTTTTGGGAATACTCGGAATCCATGACCAGGATGTCATTGGATTGCGCAAAAACCCCAGTAATTAAAAAAGGAAAAAGGAAAAAAAAGACTGGTAAGGTCTTCCTGTAAAATGGATTTCTCATTTGATTTGTTTATTTAGGTTATATTTCAAATTTTGATTTTAATGATGTTAAGTTTAGGCATAGAAGGGTCACATCACCTATGTGTGATTATTCACAGAGTTGCCCCAGATTCCTAGTGGAGTTTAAGGGACGCTAGTAAAAGCATGAAAAAATTTGTGGATAAGGTCTAGTAGCTTTCTTTCATAAAATTGGATTTGTTTTTCGATTAATAGGAATTAGTTTTTTCTTACAATTCAAATTATTAATTTGTAACCTTTTTCCTACTTTTAATCAGAAAAACGGAAGAGCCTCAGTGTTATTTCATGAAATCGTCAAGTAAATTGACAAATGTCAATTTTATATCATTTTTTTAAGAAATAATAGGGAGGTGTGATGTAAAAAATCAAGGGTGTTTGATATGTAAGTATAAAAAGTAAGGTGGTTTAATTAAACTCCTTCTTTCATTAACCTTGAAAGGGTTTCTGGCCTCATCGCCAAAAAAGAGGCCAAATGTTTTCTGGGTATTCTATCCACAAGCTGTGGTTTGTTGTTTTCTATGAAATAGTTCAATCGTCTCTTGGCATTTGGTATTCTGGCTAGATAGACCCGGTGCTCCGCCAAAATGTAATATTCTTCCAGAAGCATTCTGTTTATTTGACGAATCTCTGGAAAGTTGTTGAGGCAGTACTTATAATCTTCGTACTCCAGATAATCACAGTGGGTATCCTCCAAGCTTTGTATGTACTCCTTACTCTTCTCATTTCTGAAAAAGCCGGTTATGGAAGTGAAAACCTCATTCTCGGAATCCATCCATGTTGTAATTTCGGTCGAATCACTTACAAAGTAGCCCCTTACCAAGCCCTTTTTAATAATATAAAGCCGGTTGCAAACCTCTCCTTCCCTGCTTATTATTTCATTTTTACTAAAAAAACAACTCTTTACATTCTTTACCAAATAGGATTTTAAACTTGGACTAAGTGGGTAAATGGAATTTAGATAGAGAATTATGAACAAGTTCTTCTCTATATTCTGGCTTGGAGTCATTAAAAGAATGGTTGTTAGAGGTATTGAACAATTTGCCAAAAATAATACATTGAAGTGATTTTGAACTTTTATTGAGTTCGAAGATTTCACTTATACTTTTGAGAACTTAATATTGTCAAAGTTGTATTGAAAATGGTGTAGAAAATTAAGTCGAATGTTTAACATTGGCCAAAGGATATTTTTTGTACCTCTAGATAATTAAATCAGTTACACTCCCATCTAAAATTGGCCACCTTATCGTTGGAAGCCGCGGATAGGTTATAATGCCACCATTCCGTTCTTATGGACCAAAAACCATATGCTTCCATGGTTTCTTTAAGTAATTTTCTATTTCTAACTATCGTCTCCGGAAGGTCAAAATTATCGTGGTATGCCCTTTTTCCGAAAAAATCAAAATCTGTACCCATGTCCAGTTCGTTCCCTTCCAAATCTACTAGGGTGATATCTACAGCACCTCCTTTATTATGTATGGAACCTTTGACCGGATTTGCTACATATTGAGGGTTGGGCACTATCTCCCACATTTTATATTGCACCGAATTAGGTCTGTAACAATCAAAAAACTTGATTTTAACTCCTTTTTCCATAAAAGTCTTATTAGCTTCAATTAGAGCTTTAGCGGTTTTTACCCTAGTGTAGCACTCCGCACAATCGTATACTTTGGCTTTCAGAAAATTGTTCTCCGTTGCGTACCGCATATCGTAAACAAAGTCATCACTAAAATCTGCCAATCGAACAAAAGTAGTATCGGCTAGTCCATCAAATGATTTAAGCACCACCTCAATGGGTTCACTGATGAGTGAATCCTTAACCTCGATCTTAGAACTGGTTTCAGGTTGAACAATCTCTGCGGATCTATGTTCCTTTTGTTTGCATGAACCAAAGGTGATCAGTAAAACACATATCAAAAGTTTCTTCATCAATCTCGTTTTTGTTGGTTGAACCAAGTGTAAAGAGAATCATTGGTGTATGCCCTACTCCAAGAATTGTGACCAACTCCCTTATACCTTGTATACTTTACGTTATAGTTCATCTGCTTTAATTTTCCCACCATTTTATCAGATTCTTCCACAGAAATCACCTCATCTTTATCCCCATGAAATACCCAAATGGGCATATTCTTATCTATCCAGTGTGCATAGGGTAATGGAGCCATACCACATACCACTGCCATAGCTGCAAATTTAGCTGGATATTGGGTAGAGAGTTCCCAGGCCGCACTTCCTCCCCGACTCAAACCAGTAAGGTATATTCTTTTTTTATCCACCCGATTTGTTTCGACCACAGAATCCAGTAGTTGTATAACCGCTTCGGTGTTCCACCACTTTTTCTTATGTGGATTTTGGGGAGCAAGTACCAAAAATGGAAATTGCTTACCCTCAACCAAGAGTTTAGGAGGACCATTTTCCTTGATTTCCTCTAAATTGCCGCCGGATTCACCTCCTCCGTGCAAAAACAACAATAATCCAAACTCTTTGTCAACCTCGGAATCATACTCCTCAGGGTAGTACAAATAATATTTAAGGTTTTCGGTGCTTACCGTTTCAATCTCATTTTCAATAAGCCTTGATTGGGCGGCACAGGCTTGCAATAAAAAAAGCATTACCAACACAATTGAACTTTGTAAGATTTTAGGTATTTGCATGCCCTAAATTACAAAAGTTTATCTGCGATCTCATTCCAAGAGTTGGCACGTTCAAATCCATTGGTGTTTACATTATGGGGAGAAGTAAACAAAATCGAACGCCCATCAAAACTTTCTAAATTATAAGATCTGTCATCTATTAGGATATCTCCCTTCAAAACAAACTTGTGTCCACAGAGTATACGTTGTTGCCATGGGATAAACGGGAAAAACTCATCCAACCAATCTGATTTTTCCTTTAAAGAATTTGGAAATTGCATGGCAGCTGAGGCGATATATACCTCATGCTTTTTATTGAGTTCTGCCATGACTTCCTGGCTTCCCTCTATAAGTTTTAAATTCCTGAAAAAACCAACCTGCCAGGCATGACCCATAACTTGTTCACGGTGTTCTTTAGGTACACTTTCCCAAGCTTCCTTGCCATGACAATCCGCAAGATTCAGTTCCACACCATATTTCTCTTTGTACAATTCCAGATGTGCTCCATAGGTGTCGGCCAGCACCTCATCCATATCAACAAATAATGTCATTCAAAAAAGATTAAGTCCCGAAGGAATAAAAAAAAGAAAGAAACTCAAACTTTGGAGAAAGATATCATTGAAAATTAACTTTTAAAACCACATTTTAAAGAAGGACTATTCAATTCTTTTTGTAGAATCTCTTTCAATTAGGCTAGTTTTTACCAATTTGGTGGTAAATGGCATTTCTCCTTCGTGTTCAATGCGGTCAATAAGAATGTTAGCGGCAAGTTCTCCAATATATTTTCCATGCTGACTTACCATGGTCAATGCTGGTGACACATATTTGGAAAGCCTTCCGTTGGTGAAGCCCACAATGGCTATTTCATCCGGGACAGCAATTCCTTTTAACTTTAAAATATTCAGGGTATCCACAGCTGTTATCTCATCCAGGGCTATTATGGCATCTATGTCCCTATTGTCCAACAAAAGTGATATCAAAAGCTGCAAATCATCATTCCTGCCTACTTCCACTACATTTTTTTCATCATAATTGCAACCACTCTCTTGCAATGCTTTTTTGTATCCCTTTACCCGAAGTTTCCCAACACTCGAATTGTATATGGAAGAAACAACAGCAATTTTAGTGCACCCTGTTTTTAGCAGGTATTTTGTAGTGTTGTAACCAGCTTCAAAGTCGTCTACCACAATTTTATCACAACTTATTTTCTCGGTGACCCTGTCGAAGAGTACCATGGGAATATGATTTTCAATAAGGTTCTGCAGATGCTCGGTTTCATCCTTAGCCTGCGTTTCCTCCGAAAGCGACAGTATCAGTCCATCAACGATACCTGACCCCAATAATTCAACCGTTTGAAGTTCCTTTTTATAAGATTCATCCGAAATACAACTTATAATCGTATATCCCCTCGCATTGGCTGATTGTTCAATCCCATAAAATACCTGGGTGAAAAAATAGTTTAAAATATTTGGAACCACTACCCCAATGGCCCTGGTAGTTTTGTTCAATAAATTTAGAGCAACCCGATTTGGTCTGTAGCGATGCTCTCTGGCATATTCCTGAATCTTTGATTTTACTTCTGCACTAATTTCCGAACTATCCTTAAGTGATTTTGAAACCGTTGAGATGGACACCCCAAAATGGGAAGCAATGTCTTTTAAGGTGAGTTTTTTCATAATCCATTGATTTTGTCCTTCGGAAACATCTTTTATCCAGTAAAATAGGATAAAATAAATACAACAACCGTAACAAGCAACAGCGAAAGTACAATGTCGATAGTAGAGATGCTCTCTCTGTTCAGCTGTCTATCTTCTGCCGATAAGGTACCAAAAGTAAGTCCCTTGATCAAGCTATAGTCAGGTGGATTAGTGGCCAAACTGACCCCAATACAAACTATCGCCGAAAATATAAACATGAAAATTGCCATGTGTGCAAAGTTGATTGTTGCAAAAGACAAAAGAACCCCAGACAAATCAGCTTGATATATTTCGGCTAGAATACGAAGTGCTGCAATTACCAAACCAGAGAAAAGTGTAACTATAGCAGCCTTGGAGTTAACCCTCTTCCATATGATCCCTAATAAAAAGACGGCTGTAATGGGTGGTGCAATATAAGATTGTACACTTTGTAGATACTGATAAAGAACACCGCCCCCTATCTTCTCCATGATTGGAATCCAAATAATTCCAAGGAGAACAACAATGGAAGTTGCAACCTTTCCAATTCGTAGGAGCTTACTTTCTGCGGTACGTGGTTTTAACTTTTTATAGATATCAATTGTAAAAATTGTGGAACACGAATTAAAAACAGAAGCCAAAGAGCTCATCAAAGCAGCCATTAGTCCTCCAGCAACAAGTCCTTTAAGTCCAACTGGCAACAAAGTCTTCACTAGAACGGGAAAAACCTCATCACTTTTTTCATAAGTCAATACTCCTTGCTTGGCAAGCGCAAAAGCAATAATCCCGGGAATTAGAAAAATAAAGATGGGCAGCAGTTTGAGATAGGCTCCGAAAATGGCTCCCCTCCTGCCTATTTTGATGTTGTTAGCCGCTAACGTACGCTGGACAATGTACTGATCTGTACACCAATACCAAACACCTACAATAGTTCCACCAATCAACATTCCTGTCCATGGAAAATCTGGATCAGAGATTGGTCGCCACATATTAAAATGTTCGCTTCCCGCCACGGAACGTAGCTCTTCCCATCCCCCTACTTCTTGCAATCCCAAATACGTAATGATCAATGAGCCAGCTATGAGAATTACAGTCTGAAGTGTTTCGGTATAGATAACTGCCTTCATTCCTCCAATTATCGTGTATGCTCCAGTGAAAACAACAATGCCAATTGCTCCGTACCAAAATGGAATCCCCAAGAGTTCAGAAACCACAATTCCACCGGCATAAATGGTTACAGACACTTTGGTGATTACGTAACCCACCAAAGAAAAAACAGAAAGAAACCATCGGGAACGACTATCAAATCGTTTTTCCAAAAATTCAGGCATGGTAAAAGCTTTACTTCTGAAGTAAAAAGGCAAGAAAAGCCATCCCAAAAGCAAAACAATCCACGCATGAAGTTCATAATGAGCCATGGGCATTCCAGATTCGGCACCCGTTCCTGCCAATCCCACTACATGTTCCGAACCAATGTTGGAAGCAAAAATGGAAGCCCCAATTACAAACCAGCCCACATTTCGGCCAGCCAAAAAGTAATCCTCGGTGTTTTTGTTCTTTTGAAGAACTACCCATATGGCAACTCCGATAAGTGCCAAAAGATAAGCGGCCAAGACCCACCAATCGGCTGTTTCCAATATTGACTCCATAAAGTTTTCTTAGGTGTACTGATTCAAAATGTTTTCAAACAATTCTTGTTTGCCACTTATTTGCTCTGGTTCCCCTTGTCCACTGGCATACTTATATAAGTCCGTAAGTGACAATTTCCCTGCTTCAAAATCAGCACCTTTTCCAGAATCGAAAGAGGCGTACCTTTTACTCAAAAGGGATTCGTAAGGTGATTGTTGAATTACGGCATCTGCAACCAGCAAAGCCCTAGCAAAAGTGTCAGCTCCTCCAATATGAGCCAAAAAGATATCTTCCAAATCGGTAGAGTTTCTTCTGGTCTTGGCGTCAAAGTTCACCCCTCCACCTTGAAGTCCTCCTGATTTCAAGAAAACCAACATGGCTTCTGCAACTTCTAAAGTATTGTTTGGAAACTGGTCCGTATCCCATCCATTTTGATAGTCTCCCCTATTCGCATCAATACTCCCTAACATGCCGGCATTTGCCGCCACTTGCAGTTCGTGTTGAAAGGTATGTTGAGCTAAAGTGGCATGATTTACTTCTATGTTCAATTTGAAATCATTTTCCAATCCATATTCTCGGATAGAATTAATGGATGTGGCCGCATCAAAATCATATTGGTGCTTTGTGGGCTCCATAGGTTTGGGCTCCACAAAGAAAGTACCTTTAAATCCTTGACTCCGGGCATAGTCCTTAGCCATATTCAAAAAACGACCAATATTGTCTTGCTCGCGTTTCATATCAGTATTCAACAAAGACATATAGCCTTCACGTCCCCCCCAGAAAACATAGTTTTCCCCTTCAAGGGCAATTGTGGCATCCAGAGCAATCTTTACTTGTGCTCCTACCCTTGCCACGACATTGAAATCAGGATTGGAAGCCGCACCGTTCATATATCGGGGGTGGGAGAAACAATTGGATGTGCCCCATAGCAACTTAACCCCAGAGGCATTTTGTTTCTGTTGAAGATATGCTACAATCTCTTGGATTCTTTTTTCAGATTTTGATAAGGTCTCAGCTTCATCTACAAGATCATAATCATGAAAACAGTAATAGCCAAAACCCATTTTAGTGATGAATTCAAAAGCGGCATCTGCCTTATCCTTGGCTGCCCTTATAGGGTCGTCTGCAGTTGCCCAAGGAAAATTCTTGGTTCCTGGTCCAAATGGGTCACCTCCTGTTCCGCATAGGGTATGCCAATAGGCCATGGCAAACTTAAAATGATCGCGCATGGTCTTACCAGCAACAATCTGATCTGGATTGTAATATTTGAATGCCAATGGATTATCTGAATCCTTTCCTTCATATGTAATATCTCCTATCCCCTTAAAAAATTCCTTATCTCCTAAAAGTGCCATATTTGAATACTATTTGTTTATGATTAGTTCAAGTTCCGTTTTCCAGTTGTTATACGCCTTTTCAAAAGGTGATTTATCCTTTTTGGGCTCAAAGGTCATTACATGGTCATTTTTCATAAAAGATGAAAACACGTCATATCCTTCAGAAGCAATGGCACATGCCCTGGCTGCACCAATTGCTCCAGTGGTGTCATATATTTCAATTTCTTGTTGAATCAATGTTGCAATAGTATTTGCAAAAATCTCCGAACGAAAAAGATTATCATTCCCAGCGCGTATGACCGAAGGATCAATACCGTCCGATTTCATAATTTCGATACCGTAAACAAATGCAAATGCAATACCCTCAAGGGTGGCGCGGCAGATATGTGCCTTGGAATGCCGGTTTAAGTCGAGGTTCAAGATTCTTGTTCCCACATCCCCGTTTAAAAGCATACGTTCGGCACCATTCCCGAAGGGAATAACGCATAAACCATCAGAACCAATTTCTACCCTATTGGCCAATTGATTCATTTCTTCATAGGAAGAAACGGCCAGATTGTTTAGCAACCATCTATATTGAATTCCAGCTCCATTAATACAGAGTAATTTCCCAATGCTTTTTACCTTTCCCTTAATATAATTTACATGGGCAAAATTGTTCACTCTGGAACTTTCCTTTACAGAAAGGTTATCGGTAACAGCATAAACCACTCCTGAAGTTCCACCCGTTGCGGCTACCTCTCCTGGATTGAACACATTCAAGGAAAGTGCATTGTTAGGCTGATCCCCGGCTCGGTATAAAATCGGTGTTCCTTCTAAAAGCCCGCTTTCAATTGCTCCCATTTGGGAAAGCTCTCCTTGGTTTCCTAAAGTATCTACGATATCAGGTACCAAATCCTGTGAAAAACCATGATAGCTTAAAATATCGTTTGAAACCACGTCTTGCTCAAAATTCCAAAAAATTCCCTCCGATAGCCCGGATATCGTTGTATTGGCCAAACCAGTAAACCTATACGCAATATAATCGCCCGGAAGCATGAATTTGTGAACTTTCTTGAAAATTTCAGGTTCACTGTCCCTGACCCACCTTAACTTGGAAGCTGTAAAGTTCGCTGGAGAGTTCAACAAACTTTGGTCACAGAGCTCAGGGCCAATATCCCTATAAGCCTTTTCCCCAATTTCAACCGCCCTGCTATCGCACCAGATAATGGATTTTCTAAGCGATTTACCATTTTCATCCAGTACTACCAGTCCATGCATCTGATATGCTATTCCTATTCCCTTGATTTCTTGCTCTGAAATATTATGTTTTTCCTTGATTTTTTTTATTCCATTGCAAACATGTTTCCACCATTCTTCGGGATTTTGCTCCGCCCATCCTTTTTGAGGAGCATCTATGGACATTTCCACCTCTGGCTGTTGAACAACTCCTATACTTTTACCAGCGTTACACTCAACCAGTGCCACCTTAATGGATGAACTTCCTACATCTATTCCCAGGTAATACATTGACTTCTACATTGATGGAATTAATCAAATGTAAAAAATGTTGGCTCTAAAAAAGAGTTCCCTATTAGATATTTTGGAATGGAAGGTATGGCGAAGTGAATAACAAAAACACTTTGAAAAATATCTTATCCCATTGTTTATCAAACATCTACAACACACGGAGCAGTTACGAAAAATTTTCGAAAAGGTTTTCGTTATTTTTTCGTTTGAGCGGACAGGTTCAATAGCTAAACTGTATTGCATGCCATCTTTTAAACTTCAATTTCCGTAAGAAAAAAATTACACTTAACATGCTTATTTACAGCACGTTGAATTCAAAACTAATTGTTAAATTGTGCCAATCTATTTTGATGGCTAATTCATGGGGTTGAGGCATTTGTTACTGGGCATTCTTATTTTTCAAATTGCCCAAGTTTTTGGTCAAACTAATTTTAAAAGAACACCGGTATTTGACGGCACCAATGAGATTAGTTTTGGAGATATAGATACAGGCAATCTTCTTGGACCGGGGATTTCTTTTGTCGATTATAACGGGGATGGTTGGGACGATATTTCTATCCCTGCTTCAAATGTTTCCGATTTTCAATTCTTAAAAAATATCGGAGGATTTTTTGAAGTGGACAATCTTCCGATTACCAGTGGTGGAATCCATGCTCGCCAAATTACATGGGTAGACTTTGACAATGATGGCGACAATGACTTTTTTGCCGCAAGTGACCTTGGACAATGCTGGTTTTACAGAAATGATGGCGGTAATAATTTCACAGACATTTTAATTTCTTCACAAATAGCAACTGAACCACTTGAATATTGGGGTGCGGCGTGGGGTGATTATAATAATGATGGATATTTAGATCTCTTTCTAATGGTCAGGTCTCCTGCTGCGGGAAATCACAGTTTACTTTATCGCAACAATGGAAATGGAGCGTTTACCGATGTTACTCAATCTACAGGCTTATCTTTAGAAGGAAAGATGACGCAAAGCGCTTCTTTTATGGATTATGACAACGATGGTTTTCAAGATATTTTACTCGCCAACGATAGAGGTTTTATCCCTAATACCTTATACAGAAATAATGGAGATGGAACATTTGAAGACCGAAGTGTACTTTCCAATTTCGACTTTCGAATGGATGGCATGTCCACCACCATAGAAGATTATAACAATGACGGCTATCTAGATATATATATCACCAATATATACCCGCCTACTGTTGAAACCGATGTCGTTGGTAATGTTTTTTTACGCAACAATGGAGACGGTACTTTTACAAACATAGCTCAAAGCAATGGGACAAGGTTTGACAGCTTTGCTTGGGGTGCAATTTTTCTTGATACTGAAAATGATGGAGATTTAGACCTATTCGTAAATGGCCATCTTGATGGTTCTGATGGCAGAATGTCCTCGGCTTATTACCAAAATGATGGTACAGGAAGTTACTCCATACCAAACCAAAATGGCTTCGAAAATGATAGGTCCAGTAGCTATGGAAATGCCATAGGAGATATTCAAAATGATGGTTTTCCAGATATGGTAGTCGTGAATACCAATTATGAACCTATTAACCTCTGGGAAAATACATCTACATCACAAAATAATTGGCTAAAAATCAAATTAGAAGGTACTGTCAGTAATCGCATGGGGATAGGATCATATATCAAAATTGGCGTGGGTGATGAAACCTATTACAGGTATACTTTATGCGGTGAAGGTTATATTGGACAAAATAGCACCTATGAATTTGTGGGTCTTGGCCCTGAAACTTCTGTGGATTATATTGAAGTTACTTGGCTGAGTGGCATAGTGGACCGGGTTGAAAATGTTGTGGCCAACCAAGCGCTAACGATAATTGAAGGGTCCAATGCAATAGAACAAGATGAAAATCATGATTATGGTTACGGCCCCAATGTTGGGGATGAATCAGTAGCCAGGTTATGGAACAAGGTATTATTGGATGCGATAAGATGGGATTATGCACGCCCCACTGTACACGCAAGAAACCTGTTTCATACCTCCATGGCCATGTATGATTCCTGGGCAATCTTCAACGATACAGCAGAAACAGTTTTTTTGGGTAAAACCTTTGGCGGATATAGTTGTACGTTCAATGGGGTTTCATATCCCAGAGAAGTTCAAAAAGCTGTTGAAGAAGTTATGAGTTATGCGCTATATCGAATCATCAACTACCGATTTGCCGACTCTCCAGGTGCTCTGCCAACATCCCAAATCACAAACCAACTTTTCAGTTCTTTGGGTTATGACCCCAATATTACAGACACAGACTACAGTGGGGGATCTTATGCTGCCCTGGGAAATTATTTGGCTGACCAGATAATCAATTTTGGCCTGCAAGATGGAGCCAATGAATCAGTTGGTTACACTAATCTATTCTATAATCCAACCAATGAACCTTTGGATTTATCCTTTTATCCGGATAATGTGGAACTCAACAATCCCAACAGGTGGCAACCGCTAAAATTTGAGAATTTTATTGATCAAAGTGGAAACTTAATCATTGGTGGTACTCCTGAGTTTCTTAGTCCAGAGTGGGGAGCGGTCATTCCTTTTGCCCTTAAGGAAAAGGATTTAAAAATGTTAAACAATGGATTTGACAGCTATGTCTACAATGACCCAGGTGAACCACCAGCAATCATTAGCTCCAGTAACGATGGTATTGAGGATCCATACAAATGGCACTTTGCCCTGGTAGCTTCATGGTCTTCCCATCTGGACCCAAATGACCCAACTCTTATGGATATATCACCCGCAGCCATAGGTAATGTGGATATAATGGATTTTCCATCCACATTTGAGGAATACAGGTCTTTTTATGATTTCTTAGAAGGAGGAGATATTGGTTCAGGTCATTCATTGAATCCAATAACACAACAACCCTATCAACCGCAAATTGTGAAACGTGCAGATTATGCTAGGGTGTTGGCAGAGTTTTGGGCAGACGGTCCTGATTCTGAAACACCTCCAGGACATTGGTTCACCATACTTAATTATGTTTCAGATCATCCTGAAAGCAACAAACAACTAGGTGGCGAAGGGCCCGAGCTAAGCAATTTGGAATGGGATGTCAAGTCTTACTTAGCGTTGGGAGGTGCCATGCATGATGCGGCCGTTAGCACCTGGGGTATAAAAGGACATTATGATTACATAAGGCCTATTTCAGCCATAAGATATATGGCCTCTAAAGGACAAAGTACCGATGCTTCCCTTCCCAATTATCATCCACATGGACTTCCTCTGGTACCCGGGAGAATTGAATTGATTCAAAATGGAGATCCATTGGCAGGTGCATCCAATGAAAACCTGAATAAAATAAAGATTTTGGCCTGGAGAGGACCTGATTATATTATAGATCCCACTATAGATGTTTCAGGAGTGGATTGGATTTTGGGAACGCAGTGGTGGCCTTATCAAAGACCAACTTTTGTAACGCCTCCGTTTGCTGGATATGTATCTGGGCACTCTACTTTTTCCAGAGCTGCAGCCGAGGTATTGACCCTGATTACTGGAGACCCATTTTTCCCTGGCGGCATGGGAGTTTTTGATATAGAGCAGAACAATTTTTTGGTTTTTGAAAGCGGCCCCAGTGAAAATTTAACACTTCAATGGGCCACTTATAGGGACGCTTCCGATCAAACAAGTCTTTCCAGAATCTGGGGTGGAATACACCCTCCAATAGATGATATTCCAGGCCGTATCATTGGCGATAAAATAGGCAAAGAGGCATTTGAATTGGCACAATCGTATTTTCAGGGTTTTGGGCAGTTAAGTACGGATAACTTTTTAATCCAAATCAATGGAGAAACCTGTGTAGATCAAAACAATGGTAGTATTGCTATTACTGCAAAGGATTTTTATGATTATACGGTCAACCTAAATGATCAACCATATTCTTTTAATAAGGATTTGATTATTTCAGATTTGGAGCCAGGAGTTTATTCCCTTTGTATTGTCGTTGAGGGAAACAACAGTGCAGAGCAATGCTATCAAGTTGTAGTTTCTGAGGCAAAACCTAATGAGGTTTTTACATCACGCACTGACCTAGGGGAGAAAGAAAAAATCACCATTGAAATAGAAGGAGGTACTCCTCCATTCACACTGGAAGTCAACGATGTTGTTCAAGGAAAGTTTGAAAATGCACACTTTGAAGCAATAGTCAATAAAGGAGATATCATCGAGATATCCTCAAAATTCCCCTGTGAAGGCACTTATTCTGAAATCATAGGAAATGGACGACGAAACCTTGTATACACTAACCCCAATTCTTTTGAAGCGGTTGTTCATACCCAAGGAATCTCCGGTCAAGTACCTATTTCCATATATGGGATGCATGGCCAACTGATTCGTTCCTTAACGGATAAGGTCAAAAATGACCAATTAAAAATTCCTATTGAGGGCCTTCCAAATGGGGTATATATTGTGGTTCTCAATGATGAACATCCAATTTCGTTCAAACTGATCAAAGAATAAAAGACATTTTTAATACTTATCGGAATACACTGCCCTATCTGTATATTCAAAATTTAATGCGGTCTCAACCTCATGATCGTACCGCCATCTACACCTATATAAATAAAACCGTCAGGTCCCTGTCTAACTACGCGTATTCTTCTTTCAAAATCCTCCAATAGCCGTTCTTCATGAACTACTTCTCCATTTTTAAAAACCAGTCTATTCAGGTGTGTCAAGGCCATCGCGCCAATAAATAGGTTATCCTTCCATGGTTTAAATTTATCTCCTGAATAAAACTCCATACCACTGGGAGCAATTGATGGGGTGTAATAATGTACAGGCTGCTCCATACCCTCTTTATGTGTAATCCCATCGCCAATTGGAGTATCATCATAATCAATACCATGACATATTATGGGCCATCCATAGTTAAGACCTGGTTTTACTAGATTTAGTTCATCACCTCCTTTTGGTCCATGCTCGTGCAACCATAGTTCCTTGGTTTTCGGATGAAGAGTCAATCCTTGCGGATTTCTATGCCCGTAACTCCAAATTTCAGGTTTGGCATTCTCAACATCAACAAATGGATTATCCTGGGGTATTCTGCCATCATCGAAAATTCGCATCACCTTCCCTAAATGATTGTTTAGGGTTTGGGCAGAATCCTTTAGATCATAGCGGTCGCCCATGGTAAAAAATAAATATCCATCTTTCAGCACCATCCGTGAGCCATAATGACTGGGAGATTTGTAAAAAGGAAAAGCCGTAAAAATGCGTTGGATGTTAATTAAAGAATCACCTTTAAGTTTGGCCCTATCTATCGCCATTGAGCTGCTAATTGAATCACCAATGGAATGCGAGAAATACAGCCAACCATTCTTCCCATAGTTAGGATAAGTAAGTATGTCCAACGCCCCACCATCTCCGCGGGAATATGATTTTGGAACCCCTCTGAGCCTCTTTTTCTCCCCAGAGTCAATATCTACTTGAATTATTTCTCCTGAAAATCGGTCAGTGACCAGCATATTTCCATTTGGGAGAAACAACATTCCAAAAGGAACACGGATACTGTCCGTTACTTTTTCCAACTTAAATTCCAGCGCTTCACTTTTATAGGTTTGCGCATCTTCCCTATGCCTACATCCAATTACAATCAGTCCAAAACAAATCATTAGCGAAGTGAGAAATCCTTTATTTATCATAGTCCAGAAAATTAGTTTTCTGACAATTTCCTGCTCACATAAAGAATTGACTATCTCATTTAGATAAAACTGTGATGGATTTATAAATTCATCATATTCACGTGTAGTTGAAAAATTCTTTTGGAACTTTTAATACTCAAAACAACAATTGACATTTAGTAGAATCTAATTTTAGAATGTCAAAGCTATTCCACCTTTACAACCTCAGAAAGGAAAATGGGCTTCCCATCCGTTGTATAACCATGGACACTGATTTCAAAATTGCCCACATTATCACCTGTATAAAAACTTAATTTGGTCTGTTCGGTATTCATTTTAAGTGATGGCTCCCAAAACAGCTGATATCTAAAATCAGGGAATTTTCTTTGTGCTTCATTAACGGTAGCCGAATATCCTTGAAAAAAATATTTCTTTTTAGCTAGAGGTGCCAAAAAGGTTGCTTTATGCGCAGTGCCATCGTCTTTAAAGGAATCAAAATTTCTATCACTTGTAGTTATGGACATAATGCCATAAAATATTTGAGGGCCCATATAGTGTTTATCCCTTGAAATGGATACGCTCACTATCTTCTTAATATCATATTCCAACAACTTGCTGATGTCTTCAACAAAAATTCCATCAATGAACACCATGGGGACTTCGTCCGAGTCCACAAAAAAGGACTCTCTTCCCCTAATATGAATTTGATCGGTTCCTTTTTCTTTTTTAATCCAAACATTGTCCAAAATCTCAACAATGGTTTCCTTGAGCGTCGAAAATTGTTGGTATTCTTTTAAAATATATGTCTCTGATAAATTATGGAGTAACTTGTTCGAAACATCTCCAATAAGGACACTATCATTTCTTTTATGAAAATAGGCGCTTTCAATTTGATTGTGTACACTTCGCTCCAAAATGGTTTTGCCCATTTCCCGTGAAATACCAAGTTCTTTAAACGCAAGGTCATCGTAACTGACAGGATTTGGTTTATCCACAACAATTAGTTTATTGCCAGTATTGTCTCCCAAAACTCGTAACTCAATTTCATTGTTCCGCTCTGCTTCATTTAAATTCACATAAAACTTTCCGTTGGAATCCGTTTTTGCCGTTTTGATAATCGGATAGGTCTTGGAAAGAGAAATAGCTATTTCCTGGTTGGGCTGCGGAATTCCTTCTCTGGACACGACAGTTCCCATAAGTAGTTCTCCGCGTAATTCTGGCAGATAAACATAGTCCCCAAGCTTTGTTTTGTTCAACCCGATTTTTCTATCGGGCTTTAATTCTTGCGGATTTGGGGGTGAAAACCTTGGAAGGGAATCCAGTTTCCTAACTGAGATTGAAAAATTTGCTTGAATTAAGGGTTGGTTATCGTTTATAATCTCAAAATTTACCAATTCGCGCTTACGGTACATCTTTTTAGAAAGAACAAGCTTAAAATCATCAGTTACAGACCGGCTTGAAGATTCAACACTGGATGATTCTTTTAAAACTGTATCCGAGGGCTTTCTTTCTACATTTGTCAATATGGAGTCGGGTACTTCATTGAGCAAAACTTCAACCAATTCTTCTTTGCTGTATTTTTGTTTGGGTATGCTAATCTGATAATATTCAGGTTCTTTCCTCAAGGTACTATCAGATTCTATTTTTTGCGTTAAAGTGTTGGAATTAACCAATCCGTCCAGCTCAAAAAGCTGTATAGACTCATCTAGCCCTTGATAAGGGTTAACTATGGCAATATCAGCGTTAAAGAAGGTTTCCTGTCCCATATTTCGCATCCATTGGGTATATCCAATCAATTTATAGCTTCCAGAGGGAACTGTAGTGGGAATAAAAAAATCGCCCTGACCCAGTCCAGAAGAAAGCTTAATCTTATGTTTAAATACTACTTTGCCATCACTTCCCACCAATTCAACATAGGCAATCTTGCTAATACTGCTTGGTGTACTCCTTTCAGCTTCCAAGCAATATACTTTGTAATACAGGTATTCCCCCGTAAGCAAAAACGTATCGTTGATATGAATATGGATATGTTCCTGTGGTATAGATCGGTAACCCTCCAGTTCATTGGAGTTTTTTAATAGATATTGACTGTACAAGGACTGGTAAATGCCCGTACACATCAATAAAACTAAAATTACCGTTCTTTTCATATCATATGGTTTACTCCTCCCAAAAATCAGGTGCTATGTTAGTGCCCAAAGCAGTACAGTCACCACAGGCCCTAGGTTGAACAATATATGTAACTCCCCCATTACCATTATCAAGAAAACCTGCAAGGCTAACTCGTTGATCCCTCACAAGTCTGGCCAACTCTTGCCGATCGGGAACAGCCGTTTCCGGGCATTCTTCAACAAATTCGGGTAGCGCTTGATTTGGGAAAAAATCTGCATAATTGAAAAAAGTCCGTTGTTCCGATACCGATGAAACTTCAAAAATACCCACGACCCTTTCATTGGAACCATCTTCAGGAAAGATATTACCTATGATAAATCCCGGTTGACTTTGAGAAAATAAACTCCCAGAAGTTGAAAACTCGCTTACCTTTTCATAAAATTCATAGGCTTCCCTGTTCAACACAGATTGCTTAACCAAAATGCTATATCGATGGGAAATGATGAAATTATCTTTTGCCAAGAACCTCACTGCAAATCCCGTTACCCTATCTTCAGAGGCGCTAGTTGTGTTGGTCAGGATTATACTATTGGACTTCGCTGTGGCATAACACACTCTCTTCTCTTCTGAATGCGGTAAATCCGTTACATTCAATGGGTTTTCACTCACTATCACCAATTCATTTGGTCTCCACTTCGGTGCTATTACCTTGTAAGTTTCTTCAAATTCATATTTATAATACACTGAATTTCCAGTAGGGTCAAAACTATCCACATTGATGTCAACTCCTTCTAGTCCGCTATCTGTTTGCGTAAACGCGGCATAAACATTGTCAATTTGTGTGACCTGTGGCAACCGAGATGGTTGTGAACTGTAGTTCTTCCCATCGGAAGTGGTTATGTGTAGTTCATAATCAATATTGGCTTGTGCGGCAAAAATTATATCGGACCTATATCTCCCTGGCTCCACTTCTGTAAAAGAGTATTCCTGTTGATTGTTGATTAGAATTCTCAGTTGAGCAGACTGCTCGGGAATGGGTTGTTCAGTATCCGATTGAGAGGAACGACTCAATAAAATTTCATGGGTTTTAAGTTCGTTGGTAATGGTGGCATCGACCACCAACACACTGTTCGATCCCATGACATCTATTGACAATGGTTCTGTACACGCATATAAAAGGACTATCGCAAAAAGCAATGCTCTTAATGTAAATTTTCCTTTATTTAAGTTTGCACAGAACATAGATCAGAACTTAAAATTATATGTGATTGTCGGCACAGGAATGGAAAATATGGAGCTTTGGTATGCCTGCAATTTTCCATCCTCGGTAACAAAAAATACAGAATATGGGTTATTTCTTCCCAGTACATTATAAATTGAAATATTCCAAAAGCTGTGGGCGAACTTTTTAATCTTATGGTTTCCTTCAACATTAAAACTCAAATCCAATCTATAGTAGTCTGGAATCCTAAACTTATTTCTATCACTGAATAAAGGAAATTCAGCTCCATCCAAAAAATATGTTCCAATGGGAAAGGTAACTGGTCTTCCGGTCTGATATACAAAGTTGGCAGAAAGGCTAAACCTTCTTGTGAACTTATAATTGGCCACCAAACTCAAATCGTGTGGTTTATCAAAATTGGAAGGAAAATAATCGCCATTGTTCACTCGTTCCTCAATAAATGGACTATCCAATTTTGTAAATGACCTTGAATAGGTGTATCCAAGCCATCCATTAAGTCGACCCTCATTCTTTTTTATCAAAAATTCTATGCCATATGCTTTTCCTTCCCCTTGGAGCACCTCAGTTTCTATAGATTCATTTAATAGCAACTGGGCGCCCACCTTATAATCCAAAAGGTTTTTGGATTTTTTGTAATATCCTTCCAAGCTCAGTTCGTAATTACTATCATCCAAATTTTTAAAAAGTCCCAGTGAAAATTGTTCTGCTCTTTGGGGTTCAACATTTAAATCGGACAACTTCCATGTATCGGTAGGTGATACCGTAGTATTGTTAGATAGCGTATGTATATATTGATAGGTGTTATTGTAGCTGGCCTTTACAGAAAAATCAGGGAATAAAAAATACCTCCCCGAAAGTCTTCCCTCCAGGCCGCTGTATGTTTCTATAATTTCATTAGAGCCAAATTCACGGACTTCTAGCAATGTACCCTCACTTTTTGGTGCATTGTCATCGTAAATTGGTTGAGAAGATTCGCCAAGTGCAGCAAACAAGGAATATCTTAATCCAATATCAAAAGATAGCTTTTCATTGACTTTAAAGTTGTCAGAAACAAAAACAGCCGATTCAAGTCCCTTTTCCTTTTGTATTTCCAAAGGGTCGATTATTGAGTTGGAGCCTAGAGGGTCTATGTAACCAGGATCCACATTGTACAGTTTTCCAGAAAAACCATAATTGAGATTATGCGAATCATTGAAAAGGTTCAACATTTTTAATTTCAGTTCTGTTTCATTGATTCTATATCCCAAATCGAAATTCTTGTCTGCGTCACCATCAAATTCAATATTAAAATCATACTGGCTATTGGAAAGTGATACGCCCAAAGTGTTCTTTTCGTTTATCTGATGGTTCCATTTTAATGAGAAAAGTCTGTTTTTATAGCTATATATTGAATCCGATGTAATGCTAAAAGCATCTCGACTGAGATAAGCCGTTGCTTCAAGACTATTATTTTCATTTAGCTTGTCGTTGTATTTGGCAATAAGGTCAAAAAAAGAGGCTTCGCTGTTTTTAAGTTCTTCATCGTCCAGGGCGCGCAAAATCCAATTGGAATAGGTGGTTCGTCCGCCAATTAAAATTCCTGATTTGTTTTTTACAATCGGAGTTTCAATGGTTAGATTACTTGTGACAGGACCTATAGCGGCCTCGCCTGACAGCTTTTCCGTGTTTGCTTCCTTTGTTCCAATATCAAAAACCGAGGACAGCCTGCCTCCATATTCCGAAGGAATGTTTCCTTTGTAGATGGTCACGTTACCGGTAACAAAAGGATTCAATGCCGAAAAAATACCAAAGAAATGACTGGGATTGTAGATTACAGCCTTGTCCAGTAAAAATAGATTTTGGTCCGTACGCCCCCCACGAACATTGTACCCCGAAGATCCTTCTCCAGCGTTGGTTATACCTGGCAATGTAATTGCCGTCTTTAGAATGTCCCTTTCACCAAGCACCAAAGGAATTGTTTTTATTTCTTCAACATCCAGTTCCACTACACCTGTAATCACATTTTCCACGTTTTTGATCCTGTTGCTTTCCACAACAACCTCATCAAGTTGTTCAGCACTGTCCATTAAATCAAAATCCAAACGACCATCATTGTACATAATCACTTTTTTCCTGGAAGTCTCAATCCCAATCGCTTGGGTTTCTATAACATTTATGCCCGTTGGAAGCTCAATTTCGTAATACCCCTCATTATTGGTTACCGTACCCAATGATAGTTCTTCAACCACAATGGCCAAATTAGGAATCGGTTCCCCTGTATTGGAGTTCTTTACAAATCCGGTAAGCTTATATTTTTCCTTTTTCACCCCTCTTCGCTGTCTACCAATACGAACAATCTCAAGTTCAGTATTCTGTTGTTCCTTTTCTTCTAAATAAAGTGATGGTTCTTCGATGGCCTGTGGAGAAATTGGTATGGAATCAGAAGTTCTTTCCATTTTATCTTCCAGGAAAAGAAAGCTTTGGGGCAATTGGTCCTGAATCACCACATTGGAAGTCAATATTACGGTGCCCGAATTCAATAGATAAAAATTGACTGTAGTATTTTTAAGTACCTCTCTCAAGATTTCAGCAATGGGAGCATTATTGAAATCACCTGATATCAACTCAGTCCCCAACCATTCTTCATCATAATAAAAATCATAATCAGACTTTTCCTCAATCTGCAAAAGAACCTCTTTTATTGTCTTATTTTCAAAGGCTATCGAAATATTTTGGTCAGTTGACTGAGCCCACGACCATTGACCTAATATTAAGGTCATTATCAATGTTCTCCATATACACCCGCCTCTATTCATCATGACTTGTACGGCTTAGTTGTTCTTCAAGAAAGTTCACTAACACATCAATAGAGGCATCATCAATCAATTTTGAACCTCGTAATGACTTGCCGAAAGCTGATTTCAGTCCGTCTTTATACTGTGGAAAAATAGACTCAATGTCCTTTATCTTTGTAATGTAAAAGAGTTCACCTCCATACTCTAAGGCAAAAGTAGGGGCCAAATCTTCAAATTCATGATAAGCGGAGGTGGTTCCCAAATTTTTGAGCAATCTCTTCCTATGTTTTTTAAAAACACTAAAATGAGGGGTTGTTCGGTAGATTTCATAAAACCCAGAAGTATTTTCGTCCCCAGTAAACCATTTTGGAATATTCTTGAATCTAACGCCCTCAAATTCAAAGCTATCTATCTTGCTCTTGCGTAAAAGCAATGGAGCTCCACCCAATTGGTTTTTAACCTGAAGGATTAGGTCATCCCCAAATACATCATATTTTAGTTTAAGGTTATAGTAAGCTTGATTGTTGAAATAAACAGCTCCTTCTTTAAACTCTGGAGAAATAAAAAACTTGGTTTTAGCACTTTTCATGCGATGCTTTTCCACATAAACTTCCCCATAATGCAGCTCAGAACTTTCTACGCCTGTAATTTGGTCAAACCAGTCATAAACGAAAATTCTTTTGTCAGAATTTTGAGCATTCGTTATTTGTATTTGACCAATAAAAACAATTAAAAAGAAAAGTAACTCAAGAGTTTTCTTATTGGTCACGACACCAATAAAAAACAGGAATGTGGTATAACAATACTTCATATACAATTAACAAAAATTCTATTTGTAACGAAATATTGAGTAAGAAAAGTAAAATGCTCTTAAATGTAGGTTTTATACCCTATACAAACAAATTTAAATAGTTATAAAACCGAATTCATTTATTCAACTCAACTTTTGGCAAAATGTTCTAAAACTTGGTGCTGAATATACAAATCGGTTAAATTTTACGTTGTAGGTAAAAACCTACATCAAAACAGTATAATTATGACAAATATGTAAGCATCAATTTCTGCCGACACATTGGACTACGAGACACTTATGAAAACAGGTAAATCAGTACCAATAAATACGTATTCCATGCAAAATGCAGTTTCTTCAGAAGAAAGACTTAACAAATCCGTTGGTTTGATCGTAATTTCATCCCTGACGGCCTTCATACTTTTATCCATTTTAATCTTATGGATTGGTCGAAATGAATTTACCACATTCACTTGGCTAGTAACAGGTATTCTTATAGCTTCTATCCTAGCCACTGGAATATATGCTTATGGGAATATTAAAAAAATGCTTTATGCAGGTAAACTTCTCTTGCAAAATGATGCCAAAAACAAAGCAATCCTTAAAAATGCCGCTGACGGTATTGTAACCTTAAGCCAAGATTGGACCATCTTATCCTATAATAGGACCGCCGAAAGTTTATTTCAATATAAGTTCGAAGAAATAAAAGGTAAAAAAATTGATGCGCTATTGACTCATCAATCGGATGTGCCTCATGAAGGGGTTGGGGATATTCAACTTACCAATAAGAGTCAAAAAATTACGGGTCAAAGAAAAGACGGAACCCTATTTCCCGTCCATTTATCACTAACTGAAGTCAATATAAATGGTACCACAATACTGACAGGGGTATTCCGGGACCTTACAGATGAAATTCGACAACAGGAGGAAATTGATAAAAGGACAGCTGAAATTGAAAAACAGAACTGGATAAAAACTGCCATTTCCCAAGTTTATGAAACCACCAAAGGGGTTCAGGATATTACCGTTTTAACTACCATTGTATGCGGAGTAATCAGCAAACTTTTAAAAGCTTCCGTAGGAACTTTTTATTTAAACGAACATTTGTTCAATCCTGAATCCAACCAACTAAAATTATATGGCAGTTATGCTTTTAAAAACACCACTGGGTTACCGGATAGCTTTAAGTTTGGTGAAGGTCTTGTCGGTCAATGTGCTCATGAAGGAAAATCGATTACAATCACCAATATTCCTGAAGATTATTTGGAAATAAATTCAAGTGCAGGAAAAACCATACCAAGGGAAATCTCCATAATCCCCATTAAACATAACAGAGAAATAATTGGGGTGATGGAGTTCGGTACCCTTACCAGCTTTAATGATGCGCAACAAGAGTTTATTAGCGAAATCAGTTCCTCTATTGGAATTATAATTAAAGGTGTGGTTGAACGAGCCAAAACCGAAGAGCTCTCCATTGAGGTCAACAACCAAATTTCGGCCATCAACCGGTCCAATGCGGCTATAGAATTTGATCTTGACGGGAACATTCTCACGGCCAATGATCTTTTCTTGGATCTAATGGGGTATTCCTTGGATGAAATTAAAGGAGTTCACCACAAAATATTTGTTGAACCCAGATATGCCAAATCAAAAGAATATAAGGGATTTTGGAAGGAATTAAAGGAAGCTGAATTTAAACAAGGGGAGTTTGAACGTAGAGGAAAAGATGGCAAAACTATATGGATACAAGGGTCTTATAATCCAATACTTGATGTGGAAGGTCGCCCCTATAAAGTCCTTAAAGTTGCCGTTGATATTACAAAACAAAAAGAACAACAGATAAAGACCGAAGAACTCTCTGTTGAAGTCAACAACCAGATTTCCGCTATTAATCGTTCCAATGCCGCAATTGAGTTTGATCTTAACGGAAACGTGCTCACAGCGAATGAGCTTTTCTTGGATTTAATGGGATACTCCTTAGATGAGATAAAGGGCAAGCATCATAAACTATTCGTTGGAAATGCCCATTCCAAATCAAAAGAATATCAAGAATTCTGGCAAGAACTCAAAAAAGGTACGTTTAAACAAGGAGAGTTTGAGCGGAGAACAAAGGACAGAAAACCTGTATGGATCCAGGGGTCATATAACCCCTTACTTGATGCCGAGGGGCAACCCTATAAAATTCTCAAAATAGCTGTTGACATTACGGAGCAAAAGAAAATCCAGTTTGAGGTGCAAAAACAGAAAGAAATTGTTGAAGCACAGGAAGAAGAACTAAGGGTATCCAATGAAGAATTGACCAAACAGGCCAACCAGTTACAAGCTTCCGAAGAAGAATTAAGGCAACAGCAGGAAGAATTGGAAAAAGCCAACGTAATGCTGGAAGAGAAAGCCCAACAACTTGAAGAACAGCATCGGTACACAGTTGAGAAAAATGCAGCTTTGGAACAGGCCCAAACCGCTTTGGTCATTAAAACGGAGGAGCTTGAAAAAAGCGGAAAATACAAATCGGAGTTTTTGGCCAATATGTCACACGAGCTTAGAACACCGCTCAATAGTGTAATCATCCTTTCCAAACTGCTTCAAGACAATAAAACGGATAATCTAACCGAGAAACAAATCGAGTTTGCACAAATCATCAACAAATCTGGAGAAGATTTGTTAAGCTTGATCAATGAGGTACTGGACCTGGCCAAAGTGGAATCTGGAAAAATAGAATTGGAAATTGAGCCCCATGATTTACGTTCTTATGCTAAAGAAAGCCAGAAAACTTTTATAGCCATTGCAGAAGATAAAAATGTCAATTTTGTATTGGATGTTGACGACTCCCTTCCAGAAACTTTCTGCACCGATAAGCAACGGTTAAATCAAGTCGTTAAGAACCTACTCAGCAATGCCTTTAAATTTACCGATCAAAAAGGTACCGTTACATTAGCATTCAAAAACAGTAAAACACTCTCAAAATTTACAAGCCCAACTCTTTTAAAAAGTGAGCAGGTGTTACAAATTGCGGTAACGGATACGGGAATAGGTATCGCTCCTGAAAAACTTGAATCGGTATTTGAAGCTTTTGTTCAAGAAGATGGAACCACACAAAGAAAATACGGAGGAACGGGGCTTGGACTCAGTATTTCCAAAGAATTGGTAAAACTACTTGGTGGGGAAATCTTTGTGGAAAGCGAAATAGGAAAAGGGTCTACCTTCACGCTCTTTTTACCTTTTGTTGGAGAAGAGGTCAGTGAATCAAAGCCCTCTACAAAAAATACTGATGAGGAAAACCCAACTTCCACTGTTGAGCCTGAGTCCACTCTTAAAGACGATGTTGTTGAAGAATTGGTAGAAACAAAAGCTGGAAAGAAAGTTTCCAATAAAAAGCTTGAGGCCGTAATTGCAGACGATAGAGATTTACTTGTGGAAGGTGATAAAACACTCCTCGTTGTCGAAGATGACCTTCAGTTTGCCAAGGTACTTTTAGATCAAGCTAGGGAAAATGGCTTCAAAGTACTTGTGGCCAATCAAGGGGACAAGGCCTTGGAACATGTAGAAGAATATCTTCCCAATGCCATAATATTGGATATGCAACTCCCCGTAATGGATGGGTGGACAGTGCTTAAAAAACTTAAAGCAAATGAAAAATATGCTCATATTCCTGTTCATGTGATATCTGGTATAGACAAAACAAAACTTGGTCTGGAGTTGGGCGCGGTTGAATACTTAGTCAAGCCAATAGCCCTTGATACACTAGAGCGGACCTTTTCCAATATATCAAAAACCATTTCTGGTACCGATATGAAAAAAGTGCTAATCATCGAAGATGATGAATCCAATAACAAAGCACTGCAAGAAATGGTGAAAAGCAAACAATTGGAAGCCGTAGCTGCCAAAAATGCCAAAGATGCACGTAAGCTGTTTAAAACTGAGCACCCAGACCTGGTCGTTTTAGATCTGGGACTACCCGATATAGATGGCATTGAGTTATTGGAAGAACTTAAAATGCAGAAAAAAGAGGTCCCTGTAATTGTGTTTACCGGTAGGGAATTGACAAAAAAAGAACTGAAGCAGATAGAACGTCATAAGGACACTTCCGTAGTCCTAAAAACTACAAGGTCCTATGATCGACTTTCGGAGGAGACAGAGCTTTTTATGAACATGCTCAATTCAACACAAACGGACTATAAAGTATTGCCTCCCAAAGAATTTGCTTCGGAAGATATCATTAAAGGCAAGCGAATACTTATCGTGGATGACGATATGAGAAACATCTATGCACTGGAAACAGTGTTGGAGGAAGAACAGGTTGAAGTAACTATTGCCACCAATGGCGAAGAAGCTGTGGACGAAGTAAAAAATGGTGAGTTTGACGCTGTGTTAATGGACATTATGATGCCTGTAATGGATGGATACGAAGCCACAAAAAAAATTAGGGAACTGGGACACAAAAAACTTCCAATCATCGCTTTGACGGCAAAAGCCATGAAAGGAGATCGTGAAAAGTGTTTGGAGGCCGGGGTAAGTGATTATATGTCCAAGCCCCTGGACGTAGAAAAGTTATTGTCATTATTGAGAGTTTGGCTATATAAATAATGGAAGTACTACTAGAAATCTCGCAGGATGAATTGGCGGACTTTATAGATATGTCCAACAATCTTTATGGTCTGGATTTTTCGGGATACGCCCAGGAATCTTTGAGAAGAAGGCTATTGCGACTTATGAAATTGAAAGAGTGTGACACATTTGGTGCATTCAAATACTTTATGGTCAATCAAAAACTAACAGATGATGAGCTTTTGAACGAAATAACGGTCAATACTACCGAAATGTTCAGGGATTTTGAGGTTTTCAAATTTTTGAGGGAAGAATTGTTCGGTTTTTTGGAGACCTACCCCAGAATCAATATTTGGCATGCCGGGTGCTCCACTGGAGAAGAACCTTTAAGCCTTGCTATCCTGTTAAAGGAACATGGATTGCTAAAACGTTCGGTTCAATATTGTACAGATATCAATTCTGAAGTACTGAACCATGCAAAAAAAGGGATTTATGGACTTAAAGAGATGAAAGAATACTCCATCAACTATATCAAATCGGGTGGTGCATTTTCATTGTCAGATTACTATGTAGCCAACTATGGCAGGGTAAAAATGAACAAAGAATTAGGTCAGAACATGATTTTTACCAAACATAGCTTGGTAAATGGTTCCTCATTCAACCAAATGCATATGATCATGTGCCGCAATGTCTTTATCTATCTGACCACAGAACAACAAAATAAAGTGCTACGCTTATTCATGGACAGCCTAGCCCCTCGTGGCTATCTTATTTTGGGAGCAAAGGAAAGTGCAGTTTTTTCAACTGTTTTTAATGAACTGGAAACAATCAATGGCAAGCTCAAAATATATAGAAAAAAAAGGTAGCCCAGAACCCATTAAAGTGGTTCTGTTTTGTGGTTCTTCCGGTGCAATAGATGTATTGGAGAGTTTTTTATTGCAAATAAAACAGGACCTAAAAGCAGCAATTGTGGTGCTATTGCACAGAAAAACCGGATCGCAAGATTACCTAGCAAAATATTTAGGTAAAAAACTATCTATAAAAGTGCAAACTGTTGAACATGGAACATCCTTGAAAAAAGGTATAGTTTATCTAGCTCCGGCCGGATACCACTGCATTATGGAAAAAAATATGACCCTTAGTCTAGATCTTAGTGAAAAAGTCATGTTTTCAAGGCCTTCTGCTGATGTTTCGTTGGAATCTTTTTCTTTCAATTTGAAAGAACAATTGATAGTCATAATAGTCAGTGGAGCAAATGCCGATGGTGCAAACGGAGCTAAATGGGTAGCTAAAAGAAATGGAAAATTAATAGTTCAAGCGCCTGAAGAGGCCTTTGCAAAAACAATGCCCAGTGCGGTGCTTGAGGCCGTGGACAGGGTTGACCACATAGTATCAACAAACGAACTTTATAACACTGCCGCTAAATATTTTTGAAATGGACAAAGCAAAAATTCTAATTGTTGATGATCTGGTAGAGAATTTATATTCTCTGGAACAGATTATTGAAAAAGAGGACCGGGAAATAATTTCGGCCACCAGCGGAAACGAAGCTTTAAAATTAGCTAGGAAACACGAATTTGCCTTGGTCATCACCGATGTTCAAATGCCTGAAATGAACGGCTTTGAGTTCGTAGAAATCTTTAGGAGCAGAAAGACTACCCAAAATGTTCCCGTAATATTTGCCACGGCAATAAATAAAGAGAAAGAGTATGTCATAAAAGGATATTCCGAAGGTGCCGTGGATTATCTGTACAAACCTTTGGATCCAGATATTGTATCCGCAAAAGTGGACATTTTTGTTACGCTCTACAACCAAAAAAGAGCTTTGGAGCAGCAGTATCAGGAGTTGTGCGCCTTGAATCAACTTAAAAACAAATTCCTTGGAATAGCTGCTCACGACATAAGAAACCCACTGGCAATTATAGAATTTTACTCCAAATCATTGCTCAAAGAACTAGGTCCTATTTTGAACGACCCTACCAAAATACAAGAATTGGAGAACATTTTTATTTCTACAAAGTTTGCCCAAAATCTGGTGAACGACTTTTTGGACATTAGCAAAATGGAATCGGGAAATATTGAACTTGAGGAGGAAATGGTAAATGTCCATCATTTCCTGGAGAGCAATATTCTATTCAACCAAGTCTTTGCAAGTAAAAAGAATATCAACCTCATTGGAGAAATCGAAGTTGATGGCCTTGAGGCTGCTTTTGACAAAAATAAGATGAACCAAGTTCTCAACAACTTGATTACCAATGCTATAAAATTTTCCCATCAAGACACTACAATACACCTAAAAGCGCAAAAGAAAGGAGATTATTTGTTGCTGTCCATTGAGGATGAAGGACAGGGCATTCCCGAAAAAGAAATAACCCATTTGTTCGATCCTTTTGCAAAAACATCCGTGAAATCCACCGCAGGTGAAAAAAGTACAGGACTTGGACTCATGATCGTAAAGAAAATAGTGGATGCCCATATGGCAGAAATAACGGTAACCAGTAAAGTTGGAACTGGGTCTTGCTTTAACATAAAGCTTCCCATAAAAACATTGGAGCCTACAGAGGCTGCATCAACCAAAACAAATGGTCAAGAGATCCACGCTACTGATGAAAAATTAAATATTGTTGTTGTAGATGATGATATCCTTATGCGTACACTATCTGAAGTGGTTTTCAGCAAAATTGGTGGAAATATCACTATGCTCGAGGATGGTGAAGCTCTACTTGACCAGGTGGACAGTATAGGTCCCGACCTGATTTTCACAGATATCAATATGCCGGGCATAAGCGGTTATGACCTAGCCAAACAAATTAGGGACAAAGGTATTGACATTCCCATTTTTGGATTGACCGGTCTGGTCAATGATGAAGTCCAGGCACTTTCAAAAAAATCAGGAATTGACGGGGTATATGAAAAACCTCCCGTAGAAAATTTGTTGAAACATTTAATTTCCCAGATTTATGAAGAACGCTTAGCATAGGTAGGCCTTTTAGGAGAATCCATACTAAGTACCATTTATCCTTGATATTATCCTCTTTTTTGGGGTTCTAAGATTGATTCCATAAATCCGTTTATTTCAAATGCATTTTCATGCCTTCATGTGAGGCTATAAAACCAAGCTTTTTATAAAAGTTTAAAGCTTCTGGTCTTTTTTTATCGGTTGTTAGCTGTAAAACATGGGCTTTTCTTTCTTTGGCTCTTTCAATGGCCCACAGCATCATTTTTTGACCAAGCCCCTCCCCTCTTTGATCTTTGCGTATTCTTACCGCTTCAATTTGGGCCCTCACGCCCCCTCGGTACGTTAAATATGGGATAAAAGTCAATTGAAATGTCCCTAGAATAAGATTATCATTGCCTTCAACAACAATCAACTCCTGATTATCGTCGCTATTTATACTTTCAAAAGCAGTATAATATTCTTTAGGGAGTGGGTCTTGAAAGTTTTCGCGCTGTTTTCCCAACTTATCATCGGCAATCATTTGCACAATTGATGGTACATCATTTTTTGTCGCTTGTCTGAATTTCACATCCATATCTTCATAATTTTGGTACTGACCTCAGCCTATTGATCAACGTAATGAATAACAATAGTATAAAAGCTATGCCAAACCTAAACTGCATGACATAACTATGGTGTTTTTTAAACTTAATTCTTCAATTCTTAAAACTTAAATAAGATTTGAAATTTTGACCAAACCAGAAACAATATTATTGTTTACATCTACACCATTGAAATTCCCTTCCACCTCTTTGTTTTTGTCAATGAAATCCATTGCATTGATATAAATGGATGTTTTTTGCAAATAAAACATTCCTGAAATGGAAAAATCAAGGTTCAATATCTGCCCTTTGTTCAATACAAGAACCTTATCGTCCTCAATAATTATGGAATCATTTAAACTAACAATGTTGTAGTGGTATTTCTCTATTCTTAGTTTTAATTCATGATTGCTTCCTCCAGTAATGAACTCAAAAACATAATCACCTGCCGACTTAGTCAAGATCTGTGCGTAGGGACTTTTCTTCGAAAACCTCAGCGGATTTTTTCTTATGTTGCTTTCCACGACCAACCTAATCTTATTTAATTCTTGACAAATAATGGGGTCAAATGATTTGCTATTTACCTCTTCCTCAATTTCTGCTTTGGAGCTGAATTTCTTAAGAATCATTTTTCCTGCAATGGCCCTATCATACTTATCAAATCCAGAATAGGTCCCTATAAGATAATGTCGTTCATTTGGGGACGATTTTCCGATGAAAAAAATGAATTTTGCACCTTCACTTTTCTTGTTTCCCACAAAGTATTTGGTGTCAAAATGTGCAAAGTCTTCACTCTGACTGATCGTTCCGTAGAATGTATATACACCCCGCGCGCCATTTTCATCCACGTATACATATATCATTTCTACGGTTTTCCAATCATTATAGATGACCACCTGGCCCTTGTTCATCTTATTGTCCTCCCCAAAATAATAACACACGTAATAATGATCTATTAAACTTCCCCTTCTGCTAAGTAGTTCAAATTGTTTATCGCGTTGTTTGGGGGTAAACAAACCACTTTCAATAAATTCGATGACATCCCTGTACCCCAAATAATTAAAAAAGAGTGATCTATATTCCCTACTGATTTTGATAATTGGTTTGCCAGAAGACACCTCCCGATGCTTGTTATATAGGTACTTTCCATTCACATACCCTCGAAGAACGAGTTCCAAATCATTTTTTAGATTGGCTTTTTCCAAATCATAATTTCCAAAGCCATATAGTTGGGAATCTTTGTAGTTGCCATCAATTTTATGTGACTCTTTAAAATGGGCTATCACCTTATCCAACAGTACATTGAAGACCTGTTTAGTTAACAATAACGTTTCACTTTCATTTCTTTTCAATAGATTTTCCATTATTTTCCAGAATATATAATTGGAATTACTAAAATATAATATAAAATTCGGAAAAAAAATTTAGGAAAATAACCCTATCTATATTTAACCAACTAATTTATAATCAGATAACCAATGCTACGACCAGTTTTATTACTAATACTATTTATACCTTTCTTCGGTTTCTCTCAAAACATTGAGGTTAGCGGTAAGGTTCAATCTGCCGATGGTCCACTTTTGGGTGTATCCGTAGTTGAAAAAGGAACTACAAATGGCACTACAACAGATTTTAAGGGCAATTATGCTATAAGGGCCCACTCCGGTGCTACCCTGGTCTTCTCCTATCTGGGGTTTAAAACCTTGGAAATCACAATTGATGGCAATACCTTAAATGTAACCATGGAAGAAGATGCCTCCAAACTTGAAGAGGTTGTTGTTAAGGGGTTCGATAATGTAGTGGGTAGAGCTAGACGACGAGCCGAATCCGTGCAATCCATTCCTGAGTCAGTGGTCACCTTCACGGCACGGGCCATAGAAACCAAAGGGATAAATAATGTTCAAACCTTCGCAGACCAAATTCCAAATGTAAATTTTACCACTTCACAGAACATTGGCAACAATTTTATCACTGTCAGGGGAATTTCGCATATCAGAAATGGAGAATCGCCCATTGCCTTTGTGATTGACGGAGTGACACTACCAGATGCCAATTTGATTAACCAAGAATTGTTTGATTTGGCGTTGATAGAAATTGTAAAAGGTCCTCAGGGAGCTCTTTATGGTAGGAATGCCATAGCTGGTGCAATCAACATTGTTACCAATGAGCCTACCAATACATCTAGAAACAAGATTCAATTTGGTTATGCCAACGGAAATCTCTTGCAAGCACAATTATCATCCACAGGACCATTGGTAAAAGACAAACTTTTCTATCGAATTTCAGGTTCCTATAAAAAAGGAGATGGTTTATTGAACAACGTTACTTTAAACACCGCTCCGGATTTCGTGGAAGATTTGTCCATAAGAGGTCAGTTAAAAGCCGTTTTATCATCTAATACCACCGCCACGCTAACCGGACAGTACATCGATGCCGAAGCAGGAGCAGTGTATTATGCCTCTCCAACAACAGGGAATGCAAATATTGATCCTGATGATTTTGACAACCTTGCCATTCAAGGAGATCAATTTGGGCGCTCCACTTTGGATGCGATCTATGGTAATCTCAAGTTTGACTTTAACCTAGGCGATGTTCGATTTACCTCCTCCTCTTCCTATAATAAAGGAGAACGTAATCATATTGGTGACCTGGATTTCACACCTGCGGATGTTTTACGGCAAATTCAAGATAGCAACACGGAAACCATCAACCAAGAATTTCGACTGAGTTCTACAGCCACCGATAGTAAATTTAATTGGGACCTTGGTGCTTTCTATCAAAAATTGGACAAGCAGTTAATCACAGATGCAACCGCAGATTTTGGCTTTTTTGCACCACCTTTTGAACCTACCGGAACCCAATCCAGATTGGCTATTGGAAACTTTACAAATACCTATAACACTATTGCTGCATTTGGATTTATGGACTTTCAGGTTTCGGACAAGTTGACCCTTTCAGCCGGACTTCGGTTTGATCGGGATAACATTCAACAAGACAACGTAACCGAAAACACCAATCCGGAAAAAACAGATACCCAACTACAACCTAAACTTTCCTTGGCCTTAAAAGCAACTGACGATATGTTGCTCTATGCCAACTACGGTCGAGGATACAGAACCGGAGGTTTTAACCAAGGAAATACGGTGCGATACAATTCAGATTTTGAAGCGGAAACCACCGATAATTATGAGATCGGAATGAAAAATAGTTTATGGGATGGCCGTTTTATACTGAATCTTTCAGGGTACTATATTGACTTCAGCAATCAACAATTGTATGCCCTTGTGCTAGATGGTGGAAATGGAAACATTCTCATTGGCAATTTCAATGTTCCAGAAAGTGAATCCGTTGGATTTGAAGCGGATTTAAAATTAAGAGCAACTAATTGGCTGGACATTCTAGGTAGTTATGGGGTAAGCAAGGCCAGAATAACAGAAGGTACATCCACGGTGAGTACCGGGGCAAACGAAACCATAAATGTGTCTGGCAACAACACCCCGCTTGTACCACAGGACAGTTATAGTTTTGGATTAGAATCGAGTTTTGATATAGCGAAGAATGTTTCATTTAATGGAAATATCAATGTGGAAGGAACAGGGCAAATATATTGGCATGAAGATAACGAAGCTGTGTCTTCAGGATATAGTCTTTTGAATGCAAGACTCGGGCTTACCTTCGATAATTTTTCAATAAACCTTTGGGGGACCAACCTCACCGATACAGAGTATATAACAGAGTTTTTTGCACAAACGTTTTCCAATGGTGGTTCTGATCTTGCTTGGCTAGGTCAACCAGCAACCTATGGGGCCAGTATAGGGTACAAGTTCTAATTCTTGTCCACAACAATACTATTTGAGTTAGTTTAAGTGACCCAATGCAATTGCAAAGCCACTAAAACCCATTAGTGGCTTTCTTTAAAATTTATTAATAAAATTATGAGAGTCGCAACAGATATAGGCGGGACTTTTACGGACCTGGTATGCTTGGAATTTGACAGAAAAACGGGTAAACCAACTGGAGTAAAAGTCGCAAAATCAGATACCACACCTTCCAATTTTGAACAGGGCATCTTGGATACCATAGAGAAAGGGAATGTGGATTTAAAGGAAATTGAGTTCTTTGCCCATGGTACCACAGTGGTCATTAACGCACTCACCGAACGTAAAGGCGCAAAAACGGCCCTGATAACCACAAAAGGATTTCGGGATGTTTTGGAGATTGCCCGCTGTAACAGACCCGACCTGTTCAACTTCAATTTTGTGAAACAACCTCCCTTCGTCCCCAGATATTTAAGATTTGAGGTAGAAGAACGAATGAATTATAAGGGTGAGGTTATCAAAGAGTTGAATATGGCAACCCTAAAGGCTATTCTAAAAACCTGTAAGGAAGAACAGGTTGAAGCCATTGCTATATGCCTTTTACATGCTTATAAAAATCCGCGACATGAAATCGAGCTTGTTCAAAAATTGTCAAAGCTCGATAATACCGTTGAAATCATTGCATCTCATCAAGTCACCCGAGAGTGGCGTGAATATGAACGAACCAGTTCAACCGTCCTTTCAGGCTATGTCCTTCCTATTGCGAAAAAATACTTGAACCAGCTTAAAGAAAAATTAAAGAACCAAGGACTAAGAGACACCCCTTACATTATGCAATCCAATGGGGGGATCACCACTTTGAACGATGTAAAGAGTAATCCAATTACCATGGTGGAATCCGGCCCTGCCAGTGGTGTTTTTGGCGCTATTGCCCTGGGAAAGGTCATTGGTAAAAAGAACTTAATCGTTTTGGACATTGGTGGAACCACGGCAAAGTGTGCTTTGGTGGAAAATGGTCAGGTAAAAATAACAACCAACTATAAAATAGAACATTCAAGAACAGAAGCGGGTTATCCCATTCAAACCCCGGTAATTGATATTGTTGAGATTGGCAACGGAGGAGGAAGTATTGCATGGATAGATGAAGGGAATAAAATGCATGTTGGCCCAAAGAGCGCCGGAGCTATGCCAGGTCCTGCCGCTTATGGTCGTGGTGGAAAAAACCTGACCACAACGGATGCCAATATTATCACTGGACGCATACATCCCGATTATTTTTTGGGAGGTGACCTCCAACCCGATTATCCAAGTATTGAAAAAGCTTCCAAAGCTTTATGTGAAAAACTGGATGCATCAAAAGAGGACATCGCCAAGGGTATTCTTCGAATAGCCAATTCCAATATGGTCAATGCCTTAAAGCTTATTTCAGTGAACAAGGGTCACGATCCTAGGGATTTCACCATGGTTGTCATTGGCGGTGGAGGTTCAATGCATGGAGCAGACCTTGCAAGGGAGCTTCAAGTATCAGAACTGATTGTTCCACCACATGCCGGCGTGTTTTCCGCATTCGGAATGCTAATGTCGGATATACGACGAGATTTTATCAGGACCAATGTGATAACTCTGGAGCCAGAAAAGAGAGCCATCATCCAATCCACCTTTACAGAAATGGAAAATGAGGCAATTAAGAACTTCAAATTGGATGGTTATGCTCGCGATGATATCAAGTTCACCTATTATACAGATCTACGCTATGCTGGTCAAGAGCATTATGTAAAAGTGTTGTTGTCCGGCTTTGACGACAATACTCCGTTGGATACCATAATCCAGTATTTCCACAAAGAGCATAAAAAACACTACTCCTTTGAGTTAGAAGCCCCAGTTGAACTGGTAAACTTTCATTTGGTTGCCGAGGTGGTTGTGGACAAACCTGACTTTCCAAAGTTGGAGAACACGGACAGAAAAGTTGAAGAAGCACTCTTTGACACCAGGGAGGTCGATTTTGATGATTTAGGAATTCATCAAACCGCATTTTACCACAGACACCTCTTAGAACCAAAAATGAGAATCAAGGGACCTGCTGTGATTGCCGAAAAAGCCACAACCACCCTGGTTACCCCTTTGCATGTTGTGCACGTTGACGAGTATGGAAACCTAATCCTAACCTTACAAAAAGTCTAGCTATGGAAAAGTTTACCTTAGAAATCATACAGGATGCACTGGTTGCTGCAGGTGATGAAATGTTTCAAACCTTACAGCGTACCAGCATGAGTCCCATCATATACGAATCACTGGACTATGCCGTAGGCATAACCGATGCCAAAGGGGAACTTTTGGCCCAGGGTAACGGGGTAACCGCATTTTTGGCGGCCTTGGATTCAGTAGTACGAGCTACACTGGAAAAATTCAATGGAAAAAACGCTTTGAAGGAGGGAGATGTGGTCATTGCCAATACACCCTATGCAGGGGGAGGCACTCACCTTTCCGATGTTTCCGTAATATTTCCTGTTTTTTATAAAGATGAACTAGTTGCGTTCACGGTCAACAAAGCGCACTGGACCGAATTGGGAGGAACCTTTCCAGGTTCGGTCTCTACTGTGGCCACAGAAATTTTTCAGGAAGGACTACACTTCCCTTTCATAAAAGTTAGGGAAAAAGGCAAAATCAATGAGGCCATTATTGACCTCATAAAATCCAATGTACGACTACCGGATAGCACCCTTGGCGATCTATATGCTGGAATTGCAGCAGCAGAAGTAGGTGCAAGAAGGGTGATTTCAATTATTGAAAAATATGGCCTGAAAACATTCATAAAGGCCAAGGAAGACTTCCTCGATTATGGGGAGCGAATGTGCATTGAAGCTTTAAAGAAGATTCCAAATGGAGTATATGAAGGAATAACCGAAATTGAAGACAATGGTTTTGGTGAAGGCCCGTTTCCCATCAAAGCCAAAATTAGCGTAACTGACAACGAGTTTATAGCTGATTTTAATGGTTCGCACCCTCAGGTTAAAGGAGCAACCAATCTAGCCTTTAGTGGATTGGTCACGGGTTGTCGAAGTCTTTTTAAAGCCATAACCACACCACAAATGGATGCCAACGGAGGAGCCTTCAGGCCCATGAAAGTCATCTGCGAACCAGGAACCATAGTTAGTGCCGAAGCACCTTCGGCTGTATCAGTTTATTACGAGGTTTTGATTACTTCCATAGATTTAATCTGGAAGATTTTGGCGCCCATGATTCCAGATAAATTACCTGCCGGGCATTTACGCTCGGTCTGTGCCACTTTCATTTCAGGGATGCATCCAGACACTGGGCAGTTTTACATTCAAGCTGAACCGTTGGCTGGTGGATGGGGAGCTTCAGCTTCACATGATGGAAACCGTGGGCAGCTCTCTTGCGGGAGTGGGGAATCCTACAACATTCCTATCGAAATCCGTGAAATGCGCTATGGTATTCAGGTAGAACAGTATGCCTTTCATAATGAAGGTGGTGGGTATGGTGAATTTCAAGGCGGCAATGGACAATATGTTGATTATAAAATTGTATCCAACGGTGCTCATGTCACCGCTGCCTTTTTGGGTGAAAAAACAAAAACTTGGGGTATGAATGGAGGACATGATGGATCGTACAATTATTTCATGATCATCCGAAATGACGGCACACGGGAAAGACATAACCTAGGGACCAACATCGCCTTGGAAAAAGGCGATGTTGTACGATGCGTTACCGCAACCGGTGGTGGTTATGGAAATCCAGAAGACAGAGCAAAAGAGAAAGTCCTTTTGGATGTAAAAAACGGCTATATCTCGAAAAAAGAAGCAAAGGAATTCTATAATATCTAACATGGAAGACGCTCTAAAAATAATGTACCTAAACCCAGTTGGCTTCGATGCATATGACGCTTTTTTTGCTGAGATGATCAAGGAAAACAAGTATTCAAGTACTGAAGTACATGTCACCTCTTTACAACCAACTGTGGGTCAAATGGATAACCTAGAATACAGGACCTATAATGCACTCATAGCATCTGATCTAATCAAGGCCACGAGACAAGCCTCCATTGAAGGTTTTGATGCTATGATTATCGGTTGTTTTTATGACCCCCATTTGTTGGATGCCAGAGAAATTTCGGGAGATATGGTGGTTGTTGCTCCTTGCCAATCCTCCATCGAGATTGCACTAAGGTTATCAAACAGATTTTCAGTGATTATCGGTCAAAAAAAATGGGAACATGAAATGCATTCGACCATTAAAGAATATGGTTACGGGGAGCATTTGGCATCTTTCAGGGATGTTGGCATGAATGTATGTGAGTTTCAAAAAGACCATGACATCACGGCTAATAATTTGTTTACTGCCGCGGAAAAAGCTGTTAAAGAAGATTTCGCAGAATCCATTATATTAGGATGTACCTGTGAATTTGGGTTCTACAAAGAAATTCAGGAAAAACTTAAAGTCCCCATTATAGACCCTTCTTTGGCTTCTTTGAAGCAGGCAGAACAGGCAGCTATTCTGAAAAAACAATACGGATGGAAACCATCAAGAAAATGGAGTTGCGAGCCACCTTCTGAACAAGATATTGAACAATTTGGACTGTTTTCTGAACCCTATCAATTTGGTAACCGAATCATCGTGAGTTAATGGAGGTAAAAAAAATCACATATCCAAAACCAAATGAGCATTATAACAAATCGCTTTTTCATGTTCAAAAAGAACAAACGGAATTTCAAATGGGAACGGTATACCTAAAAAAAGGGTCAAGAATCCCAGAAGAAGGGTTTACCAGGCATCCAAGCCATGAGATTTCCATTATTCAACGGGGAAATATTGAAATGCTCAATGAAAATGGTTCGATCAGAGGCTACCTGAAATCAGGAGATGTAGTATATCTGGAAGCTTTTGAGCCTCAGGCCGGCAATGTTTTAGAGGATACCGAACTCATTTATATCTTAATTAAGGCATAAGATTATGGAAAACAATCAAACTAACACAAAATGGTATAGTCTGGCGGGGATTTGGTTCGGAGGAATTGTAAGCGTTCCTGCATTGCTCATAGGAAGTTCCTTGATCAGTGCCCTACCTTTCAGCACTTCAATTTGGGCCGGTCTTATAGGTTTTAGTTTTGTGGTGCTCTTTATGTCTTTGTTGAGCATGGCTGCAGTGGAAAGAAGAAAAGCTACGGTAGCACTGGCTTCCAGTAGTTTTGGTGAAAATGGTGCCAAGGTAATCGTTGCCTTGGTCATTGGCCTATCTACCTTGGGGTGGTTTGGAATCCAAAGCAATATAGCCGGGGCCTCTTTTTCAAAAATCCTTCTTGAAATGGGAGGTCCTGATATTCCTATTTGGGCAACCTCCATTTTTTGGGGCATCATCATGGTTCTTACCGCAGTTTTTGGGTTCAAATACCTGAAATGGCTCAATTATGTAGCGGTTCCAGCCATTGTTTTGTTGTTGATATATGGACTTGTCATCACCTTTAAAACCCATAGTTTTCAAGAAGTATTGGATTTCAAACCAGAGAGTAAAATGCCTTTTTTACAGGCTATAGGGCTCACCATAGGGTTTATCTCGGTAGGGGGAGTAATTTCACCAGATTACAATCGTTTTGCGGCAACCAAAAAGGATGCCGTTTTGGGTTCCATTTTTGGCATCATTCCGTCAGCATTATGTCTTTTGGCCATTGGGGCAATTCTAGCCATCACACAGGGTACTTATGATATTGTTGAGATATTTTCAAGCTTAGGGTTTCCATTTTTTGCCATGTCGATTCTTATTCTTGCCACATGGACATCCAACGTAATGAACATTTACTCCTCCGGATTGGCCTTTAATGACCTTTTCAAACTAAGTGATACTTTCCGTTCCAAAACTACGTTGCTGGTCGGAATTGTTGGCATATTGCTTGCCGCGATTGGCATTTTATCACATTTCATGAGTTTTATCACCTTGCTCACCATCACAATCACACCAATAGCCGGGGTCATGATCTCTGATTATTATATCTCCAAAACATACCAACACGAAGCTGCCAAAATCAATTGGAAGGGCATATTTTCATGGATCGCCGGAGTAACAATCATGTTGATTATGGACTCTTCAATCAAGAACATTTTGGGAATTGTGATTGCGGGCGTAATCTATAATATCCTTAAAAAAATCATGAAGTAAGTATGCGAAGAATAGGAACAAAAGACATCGAATATATAGCAATGGGATCCACTGTTTTGGGAACCGGAGGTGGAGGAGATCCCTACATTGGAAAACTTTTGACAAAACAGGCCATGAACACTTATGGTGAAGTAGCTCTGGTAAACGCTGAAGAATTGGATGATAGCGCATTGGTGGTTCCCATAGCTGCTTTTGGAGCGCCCATGATTCTTGTAGAAAAGCTTTTTTCAGGAAATGAATTTACGAAGGCCTTTGAAATGATGGAAGAATATTTGGGCAAAAAAATAGATGCCGTTATGCCAGCAGAAGCTGGTGGACTCAATGGCGTAATCCCATTTGCATTGGCCGCACAAAAAAATATCCCCATAGTGGATGCCGATGGTATGGGAAGGGCATTTCCACGTTTGGAAATGGTTACGTTCACATTACATCATATTCCAGTTTCGCCAATAGCACAGGCCGATGAAAAAGGGAATAGGAACATATACCACACCATAGATAATGTATGGGGAGAAACTTTGGTTGGGGCCACAACAATCCAAATGGGGGGCAGTTGTGCTATTGGATGCTATCCCATGAGTGGTGCACAAGTCAAGAAAGCTGCGGTGCATGGCATTGTCAGCTACGCCCAAAAGCTTGGAGAAGCCATCCTAGATGCAAAAGACAAGAACCTGAATCCTTTGGATTCCCTAATCAAGGAAGCCTCAGCCATTAAACTTTTTACAGGGAAAATCAGCAAGGTGACCATTAAAACAGAGGGTCGATGGAATAAGGGTATTTGCGAAATTATGGGATTGGATGAAAACCAAGGTTCCCATATGGAACTGGATTTTCAAAATGAGTTTTTAATGGCAAAAAAGGACGGTTTGCCTGTAGCCATCACACCAGACTTGATAGTGCTCATAGATGCGGAAAATGCACAACCCATTACCGCAGAATCTGTCCAATATGGCACGCGAGTAGTGGTTTTGGGCATGAAGGCCGATGCGCAATGGAGAACACCCAAGGGTATTGCCCTTGGAGGTCCCCAAAAGTTTGGGTATGAAGAAAAATTTGTTCCCATTGAGGAATTGAACAAAAATTAAGCTTATGTATTACAAAATAGGTGTTGATGTTGGAGGCACCAATACAGATGCGGTTTTAGTATCGCACACCAATAAAATATTGGCCAAAACCAAACAGACAACCACTTTGGATGTGAGCAGCGGCATCAGAAATGCTATTAGTGAGGTTATTACAAAAGTGGATGTCCCCAAAGAAGACATTAAATACATCATGTTGGGCACTACACATTGCACCAATGCCCTTGTGGAACGGAAAGAGTTGAACAGCATAGGAGCCATTAGAATTGGTCTTCCAGCAAGTAGCTCCATACCAACCATGGCAGATTTTCCCGAAGATTTAACAGCATTTTTGGGAGCGCACAATTATATGGTTCATGGGGGTTATGAATTTGATGGCCGATTGATAAGCCCATTAAATGAGGAGGAAGTGAAAAAGTGCCTCCTCGCAATGAAGGGACAAGTGGAATCCTTGGCCATAACGGGTATTTTTTCTAAAACATTACCTGATCAGGAACTGCAGGTAGCTACTTGGGCCAGGGAAATTTTGGGGAATGAAATAAGAACAAGCTGCTCCCACCAACTTGGCGGGCTCGGTTTACTGGAAAGAGAAAATGCAGCCATTTTAAATGCTGCTTTGCAAAAGGTAGCTTCCAAAATGGTAAATGCCTTTAAAAATACTGTATTTGAGTTGGGGCTATCTTCCCAAATGTTCATAGGCCAAAATGATGGAACTCTAATGTCATTGGAGCAAGTACAAGACTTTCCCGTACTTACCATTTCATCGGGCCCTACAAACAGTATCCGAGGAGCAGGTGCACTTTCAAAAGTGGAAAATGGAATTGTTATAGATATCGGGGGTACTACCTCGGATGGAGGAGTTTTAGTGAACTTTTTCCCAAGGGAAAGTACACAAGCAGCTCAAATAGGCGGTGTGCTCACCAACTTTAGAATGCCTGATGTGGTAGCTGTTGGAATCGGAGGGGGAACCATTGTTCGTTTTACAGAGAACCAATGTACTTTGGGACCAGATTCGGTTGGATATCGACTTAAGGAAGAGGCTATAGCCTTTGGAGGTAATACCCTAACACTCTCTGACTTCTTTTTAGCAAGTGATGAATTGGAAATAGAAGGGGCTGTAGAAGCACTGAACCTACAAAAGGCATTAGAAAAAATTACCGAGAAAACATTTCTGGAAGCGCTGTCGGCTGTAAAAAACCAAATTCGATTGACCATTGAGAAGTTGGTTGACAAACTAAAAACAGACGCAAAGGAAATTCCTGTTGTAGCCTGTGGTGGAGGGGCATTCTTATTGCCAAAAGAAATCAAAGGTGCTTCTCGCGTAGTTTTTCCAGCACATTTGGAAGTGGCCAATGCATTTGGCGCTTGCATTGCCCAGATAGGTAGCGAAGAGGAAATGGTAATCAATACGATGCAAAGTGATGAAAATGAAGCCATGGAACAACTTCTTGATAAGGTGAAACAGGAATTGTTAAAAAACGGGGCACTGGAAGACAGTATCAACATTCTGACAAAAGCATCAATACCCCTTGCCTATCTACCCGGAGCAGTTAAACTCAAAGTGAAACTTTGCGGGGATTTAATCAAATAAACCTCCATAATCAGAACTTTTGAGTTTCACCATGAAACTTAGTTTTACTCCTTTATGTTTAACAGCGTAAGTGATTTCTGTTTCAACATGAATTTTCACCAAATAGCACGAGCAGATACAAGATTATGAGGAGATTGTGGGCTTGGGCTGTTATGTCCTTCAACCATACCTAATGCAGCGGAAGGACTATGAGCCAAAATATGGCTTAGATTATGGGAAAACCCAATATAACCAGGAAACATGTTGGGAGCTGGTGGAGCTACACCCGGGCCCGTGGTGTTCAAATCTCCGGCAACAATCACAATGTCATTGACTCCTAAACCAGCCATAATACCGGTATAAAATGTACTATGCTGGAAAAACTGAAATGCTTCCCATAACGTTCCACCTCCGCCACCAGGGAGAACAATCCCACTAAAATTTGCACCAAGCCAATTATTCCTTAATGGGGCATGCCAAGTGAAAAAATGTACCGATCCACCGCCATAGGCAAATTGCTGGTACACGGGCCATCGTATATTGGCTGCACATTGGTTTACGGTCACTAATAACCCCGGAGCCAAACCTTGGGCTGCTATCCATCCCGCTACTCCGGCATCAACAGCTGGATCCAAATTGACCAAGTTAAAACCGCCTACGGGAACTAAGTTAAGGGCGGCAGCTGGTCCAGCATCCATATAGGTCAATCTATAGGCTCTAGATGGCATAATCCTAAAGGGTTGGGCCGGAATTGGTAAATGTTCCCTACTGAACAACGGAGGTTGTACAAAAGAAACCGAAAATGGCGGGGTGCCCGTAAAGGCTGCATGAATGCTATCCGGAGCGACTCCCGTTTCCTGACATACACATAATTGCAAGGGATGTCCCGGGTACATTCCGGTTAAAGCATTTGCAGCGGCAACGAGTTGGCCACCTCTTGGGACTGCACCTCCATTGGAGTTCCAGGTTAATACTCTTAAACTAGGCATGATTCTATAAATTTTAAAGGTTAATGATATTACCACAATTGTATGGGCAAAAAGAAGGGGCGCATTGCTTTTCCATGTATAAATGGTTCGATTAGGAATGCGCCCCAGACCCTGTCAAATATGATTAAGCAGGTTTGTCGTAGTTATAGTTGACTATAGTGTATTTATAATCATATGAGTAATGCTGCGCACTTCCACAAACCAATTTGACCACCCAAGCACTGGTTTCAGCGGAAGAAAAAACGTATTGGAAGCTTGTTACCGGAACTCCCAAGCCTGGCATCACAGAAATCAAGCCGATAACAGTTCCAAAGTTTTCGGTTACCGTACTTCGCCTTGTTTCTGCTATAACATCCCCCATTTGAGTTGTTAGATAGGCCATTAAAGGTTCCACGTCCCCATCCAGTCCGCCTAAAATCGCTGCAAAAAATTCCATATTTATGGATACAGTGGTTCCACTTCCCGATTTTTCTTGTTGGTCCACAGAAGTTTCCCCCATTCCATCTATATTATTCATCGCCTTGGTCATTGCAGGTTGGTTCAAAAGATATAGTCCATTGACCACATCGTCACCACTGGTGGCCTTAACTTCTTTTTTTATCACTGTAGACATTTTTAGAGCATCTTCAAAAGCCTTTGTAACCTGTTGTTTGACATCGGCCGACCAATCGTTTTGAATAAATGCGAATAGAAAATCGGATCCTGGCGCATGAAGCCATGTACCTTTGGCCGTTACGGTTTGGTTGTAGGAAGATTGTACGTGTTGTGTTTGTGTTCCCATAGTTTTGTGTTTTATTAGGACACTATGAATGCCCTGGGTTACTGATTAATTTAATAGGGGGAGATCATGGTCAGAAAAGCGCGTATTGAACGTAATTCAATCTACTAACCCATTTACAGTGATCAAGAATTCCCAAACAGTTAAGATTCACGCTTTTTTTGCAGCCATTGCCAATAATGAACATGTACCATTAGTTGCTCTTTTAGGATAAGAATCCCTTTTACATTTTAAAAGGCGTAAGACTGTCCTATCAAAAAACATGATGTTTCCGGCCGAAGAGGAAGCTTTTATATTCACCTTGTGATTTGCAATTATCTTCGGAATATTAAGAAGCTACCTGCTAACTGTTGAATCAAATATGAGTTATCATTACATCAAAAGAAAAATAAATGAGTGGACGAAAGGGTGTTTTGAGTGAACGAATGAAATTTTTGTGTAAACTATTTTTGTGATTGCCTTATTTGTGTTTTTATCTGAAGATTATATCCTTCGGAACGACTTAAAAACGGAATGGTGATGGCTTTTACTCACCGGAATTTTATGTTGTTCAACAAACAATAGATTTCCTTCAAACCCAGTAACAGCCTCCATATTCACAACAAAACTGCGATGCACTCTTAAAAAGAAGTCCGAAGGTAGTAGTCCTTCAATCTTTTTTAGTACCATGGAGTATACGAATCTACCACATTGGGTATGTATGGTGGTATAGTTGCTCTCAGCCTCCAAGAACAAAATTTCCTTTAATAGAACACGTTCAAAATGGTTGTCTTTTTTTAAGAAAAGACTATCATTAATTTTTAAGACCTGTTTGGGCTCAGGTTTATAATTGTTACTTGCCAGGATATCCTGAATGGGTTTGCGGTTGGAAAAATTTTCCAAAGCCATTTCTATAGATACCGCCACTTGTCTCTTATTAAAGGGTTTTAGGATATAAGCGTAGGGTGTAGTTGTTTTTACTTGGTTAACCATTGCTGCATCCGCATGGGAAGTCAAAAAGATGTACGGGATATGTGGGTACTTCCTATCCAAGAGTTTGGCAAAGGTCAAGCCAGTTTCGTCTCCTCTTAAAATGATGTCAATTAATATTAAGTCTATGTCAGGATCTTGCATTAAAAGTTTCTTAGCTTCAGCCGAGGACGGAGCAATACCTGCAATTTCATATCCACATTCGATCAGACCTTCAGCAATATCTTTAGCTATCAGATGTTCATCTTCAAGAATGAGTAACCTAACTTTTTTAACTTCCCCTATCATCGTATATGTTTATGTCCTTTTAAACCATTAATCCATACTAAGTTGAACCTGCCAATGTGTGCCCCTATTATCTTTTTTGGTCAAAGTTCCCTCTAACTGTTCCACCAACGACTGGATTAATTTAAGCCCAAAAGAGCCTTTCTTGCCACTATCCGATAAAATGAAACCTTTGCCATTGTCAATCACCTGTATGGTCAAATTAGAATCAACTTCTTGTACTTTAAGGGTCAGTGAAGGATTGTCCAAGCCGTTGTAGGCATATTTAAGGGCGTTTACAACCATTTCATTTACAATTAACGCCAAAGGCACCAAAGTATCCACTGAAATATTGATGTCCACAAGCTCAAGTTTGGGTTTAAAATGGGCATTGTACCCATGAAACAATCCTAAAACCAATTCTTCCAGATACTCCTTTAAGTCCACCCGTGTTTCTGCATCTTCCTGGTAAAGTTTTCTGTGAATCAATGACAAAGCTTCCACACGGTCCTTACCTGTTTCTAGTGCTTCTTTTGCAGGGTGGCCGTCCAATTCACGACTTTGAAGACTTAATAAACTGGATATCATCTGCAAATTGTTCTTTACCCTATGGTTAAGTTCCCGTAACAACAGGGCTTTTTCCTTTTCTCGTTCAGAAATAATCTCTTTTTGTTCAAATAAAATTGTATTGGCTTTTTTTACTTTTCTGTTCCCCCTATAAAGCTGATAAAGGAAGGCAAGAGTTGCTACTACGCCACCAACTAAGGCCCATAAAAGATATTTTTGATTGGTATTCACCTGGTTCAACAGACCAATTTCTGATTCTCTTTTGTCAATTTCATAGGCTGCCTTAACTCTCTCAATTTTTTGAATGTTAGCCTTGTTTACCAAACTGTCCTGGTAAATCTGGAATATCTTTTGGAACCGAAGCGCTTCGGAAAACTTGTTTTCATTTGCATAAAACTGGGCTAGTTTTTTGCTGAAGTCCCTTATTTGTTCTTTGAATCCTGTTTTTTTTGCCATTTCCATGGCCCTCAAATAGTTTTTCTCAGCCAAATCCATACGTCCCTCTTCTTCATATATCGAAGCCAATTCTGTCATATAAACAGAGGTTGAATAGTAGTCCCCAAGTTGCAGCAATAGGGTGATGGCTTGCACTAAATTTGTTTTGGCATTGGATAACTCATTTAGACTATGGTATATCATACCCAAATTACCCAAGGAGTACCCCTCAGTAATGTCGCTGTCTATTTCTTGGTTAAGTTCAAGGGTTCTTTTAAAGGAAATTTCAGCGCTATCCAAATTATTGGATAATCGATAAGCTTCCCCGAGATTTAAAATAGTGTTGGCTAGATTTTCATCTTGATTGGAGTTTTCATATATAACCTCGGCTCTTTTAAGATATGTAATTGCCTCTGGATAGTTTTCATTCATCATGTGGTTGGCAGCCAATTGGTTATAGGATGCGGCTACTCTTTGCTTCAATCCTTCCCTCTCATATATCTTCAAAGCGTTTAAGGATGCTTCCAAGGATTTATCAATATTACCCAACCTTCCTTCTAGATGTGCTATTTCTTCCCAAGCTTCGGCCTGTAGAATAGGATTATCCAATTTTTTGGCCAAAAGCAAGGATTCCTTTGCATAAGTCAAACCAGAATTCACATCCGGATGGTAATAGGCTATATATCTCAATGTTTTTGTCCTCTCCAAATAGGAAAGGTCGGTGTTATTTAAAATCCGTATTAAACTATCGGCCTTTTCCTTGTTTTGGGAAAAAATGGGTAAACTCGCCAATAGAACGGAAAACAGTATTAGAAACGAAAGAGAGTTTCTATTTGAACACATGATTAACGTGGTGGATTGGAACTAACCTTAATTACTGGATCCAATACAAAATAATAACTTCTTTGATTATCATTATCGAACTGTACGGTCGCTGAAAAGATCATGCTATATGCAAGGATGGCGTCAGGAACTTTTTTACATGTATTAATACAACATTTTCCATTCTTTTTTGGTCCAACGTACAGGGTGCCATCTGGAGCTGGATAAATAGTTCTTAATCGCTTTCCGCTCTTTCTTTTTAACTTAAAAAACTCAGACCAAGGATTTCCAGGATTTCCCTTAAGGTCATCATTATGCCTGCGGTCTATATTGGTTACTTTGCAGCAGACCATTTGCATGTCGACAAGGGTATTGGTAGAGTCACTCCAACTAAGGTAGGCGGTAATTTGTGTCCTGGGATGTATAGTGGCATATTCCTGATTTTCCAAATTGATAAAATTATCCACCGGTATTGGTTGGTAAGGTGTACCAATTCCCATATAACTTGACTCGAGTGCCTCGAGCAATTCCTTTATTTTGATGGTAAAACTAGGTTGGTTTTTGTTTTTTTTTGAATTAACAGGGTTTTTGCCCCTCACTTTTAAATTAAGTCGGATACTGGCATTCATGGGTTATGGCTTTTAGTTTAGTTTGTTAAATATGTAGGGGAAACTTTCAAAGTTTATAAGATAATAAAAATTAATCCTTTTCCCGGTTTTGTATAATTAAAATTGGATATAGTTATCCGTAAGGTTTATGTATTACAATATGAATCTTCGATAATTCTATATCAGGATTTGGAATCAATACCTTGAAAGTTGAAACAACAGATGAAAATTTTATCTCTTATTTTGAGCTTTTTGTAGTCTCCAGGTTGACATCTCTAAATTTAGGGGTGTTTGCAAATTGTTTGCAAAAAATAACCCTTGAAAAGTAAAACTCTCCAAGGTTATTTGAGGTTTTTAAAATAAAAGTAAGCCATTTTGGAGCTATGTGTTCACTAGATCAAGATGGTTTCATTCAAGATCATATGGTCTAGGTCAGACTAACGGTCAGCAGATGTTCGCTTCGGAGTTAATGTTCTGGTTTGGTTGTTCTTAAGGCCGGAGTGTTTCAATAATTTGAGCATCTACCCAGAATATATCTACATCTTCGTATTTATCTGTTGGTTTTGTTTTGCCCACATCCCTATTGAAGATAAGATATTTTCCATCTGGAGTAACAATTGCACCAAATTCTGAAGTTTCGGTGTTGATCCTGTCTCCCAAGTTAATGGCTTCACCCCAGGAACCATCCAACTGTCGAAAACTTACATAAATATCAGCCTTACCGTACCCGCTATCTCTTCTACCATCCCAAAGAATATAAGATTCATCTGGTGCGATGAATGGATGAGCATTATATTTTCCGGTGTTAATTTCTTTACCAAACGGTTCTGGTTCCTCTCGTTTTCCATCCACTAATTTTGAATAACGAAGAATACCATCATCCATCGAATCAAAAACATAGGTTCCTTTTGCCGAAGTTGTAAGGAGCATAATCGGGAAGTCTTTAAATGGAGCGTCAAGGCTTTTTATCTCAGACCAATCACCAGTTTCTTTACGCTCCTTATATCTATTACCTAAATGCATAGTCTTCCCGTCGGGAGAGATAAAAGGTTCACCCACTCTTGGTGAAACTACTGACATGTGCCACTCATCATTCTTGTTTTGAATAACCACAAATTCCATTTTTTTATCTTCATCGGTTTCTCCAACTTCTCTGATGAAGTAAAATTCTTTTAAATCGGGTGTGAAGACACCAAAAGTTTGCCAATCTTTTGTAGATACCATTCCAGGGGCAAATAATTCGGGTAATAAACCTGGCGGCTCTTGCCCAAGATAGGGACTTTCTATGGTTGATGAATCACTAGCCATTGAGTTCTGTTTTTTAGTATTGCAAGCATTTAAAAATGGTACCGATACAAGTATCAAAATAAAATGCTTTTTTTTCATTAGTTAGATTTTTAAACGATTCATTATTTCTTTGCAAACGCCGGGATGATAATTTCAGAAATTTGTGACATTATTTTATCGTCTCTATCGTGACCTGAAATTACAATGGTTAGGTCAAGCTCTTCAATTACTATAACACGTTGTCCTCCACCTCCCCATGCGAATGTTGCGTCATAATTTTTAGAACCTACCTTTATCAGGGTGTGATACCAAAAATAACCGTAGCGATAGTCTTTGGGCATCCAATCTTGAGTAGGTTTCACAATGCCACTGGTGGCTTTGGCAAGATATTCTTCAGCAATAAGCTGCTCGCCTTCAAATTTACCCTTATTGAGAACCAAATTACCCAATTTGATCATGTCGCGAGACATGATACTTGCTCGCCATCCTGCTTCTGGCAAACCACTAATATGAGTTGACCATTTATAATTTGTAATACCAAGTTTGTCAAGTAGCTCAGTTTTAATAAAGTCCTCAGCCGTTCCAGGAACAACGGCGTCAATAACCGTCATCACCAACATCGGATTAAAATTACCATACAAATACGTCTGAGACTCTGAGGTTATGGGTTTGCTTTGCTCAAGAAGTGTCTGAACCAATCCCTGACCCTTTAATCGAACGGAATCTTTCTCAAATTCTTTCCATGCATCGCTATCTATATTCAATCCTCCGTGCATGGTCAATGCTTTATGAAGTGTAATTTTTTCAGCGCCTTTGGTCATTTTTTCAGGATTAACATCTTTTAGAAAACGAATCAACGGTTTGTTTAAATCTTCCATAGATAAGTAACCCATTTGAATTGCTCTACCCAAAACCAAACTGGTATATGCTTTTACCGCTGATGCTTGTCCATGAGGCACGTTGATACGACCTTTTTTATAATAGGATTCAAAAACTAATTTGTTTTTATGTGAAATGAGTAAGGCATCGTAGCTGCCATGTTTACCATCAAAAATGTCTTGGGACAATTTGAGAATGGCATTTCGATTATTGCTATCTACCGATAAGGTATCAACAGATATTCCATCTTTTCTATCTTCTGGTGTTGTATTGACAAATGCATTATTGAGATGTGGAATCGACCAGAATGAGACCTCGTTGCTACTCGTTGAAACATGATTCATCAAGGATGACAACCAAGCCGCACTGCGAACTGCTGTCATCGGGAAAGCGGTTCCATGATCACCATCAATCACTACTTTTTGAACTGACAAACCATCATCCCTTCTGTCGTTTAATACCTTGGTAAACTCATCGATATGCGGAGCTACCTCTTCTTCTAATGTGCCATATGAAATGAAAACATTAGAATTCAAGCTTGTGTTTCCATTCGATGCATCGTATGGACCAAATTTCGAATTGAGTTCAGATAGATAAGAAACTTCGTTTTTTATTGATGGACTACCAATAATGTAATTGTTGAATGTATCAGGTTTAGTCAATAGTATATAAGCACCGAATTCACCACCCAACGAGTATCCAAAATATGTACGACTGTTTGGGTCAGTTCGATACGTGTTGTCAACATACTTGATGACATCATTACGAATAAAATCAAGATGCGTATTGGCTTGTCCAAACTTTATTTTTGGATGTTTTGGATTAGAGATTTTCTTGGATGAGTAATCACTAAATCGACTGAAATGAGCCCCGTATTCTTTCTTTAAGTCTTCGCTGATATCCTTTTGCCATGAAATACCAACCAGAATAACATCTTCAAGCATGTATTCTTGGCAAGCAGATAGTACTTCGAGATGCCACATAGCGTCTGTGTAAAAAAGGACAGGATACGTTTTATTCTTATTTTCAGAATAACCTTGTGGCAGTTCTATATAAAGTTCATAGTTTCTTTCTGTCTTCGTATCTTTTATTGGGATGACCTGTATTTGTGGCGATACAAAGGAGGACCCTTTCACTGGTTGCGAATTTCTATTTTCTTGTGTAAAGACAGCGTTAAATGATAAAGCGCATATTGCTATTAATAATTTCAGTTTTAATATTTTCTTTCGTTTCATTGTTTAGATTTTCATTCGATTTGCAATTACTTTATAAATGCAGGTAATATGGACTCCGCAATTATTTGCAGGGTGCGGTTGTCGTTGTTATGAGCAGTAACCACAACCATTAAATCAAGCTCTTCTATCAGGATGATATATTGGCCACCACCACCCTGGGCAGATCTGCTGAAATAGGTTTTATCGCCGTATTTTAAATCTGCCGACCACCAATAGTATCCATAGCCCTGCTTAGAAACATCTTCACCTCCGCCATAGACATCGTCATCGCCTGTTAAGAGAATCCTGCTGGTCGCTTTAGCTAGAAAAGCCTCCGGAACCAGTTGTTCGCCATTCCATTTGCCCTTGTTCATTGCTAAAGTTCCCCATTTGACCATATCACGAGAGGTCATATTCGTACTGCTTCCGGAATTTGGCAGACCACTAACATCGGTCCTCCACTTATAGTTTGTGATGCCCAGCCTATCAAGAAGTTCCTTTTTAATAAAGTCTTTGGCCGTCCCGGGCACAACGGCCTCAATGACCTGCATTACCAACCTTGGGTCATCTTTGTAATCAAAACGTTGAGAAGCTTCCGTAACTGGCACACTGTGTTCAAGAAAAGCCTGAACATGCCGCTGCCCTTTTATTTGAGTGGGGTCTTTCTCCAATGCATCACGTTGTTCTTTACTTAGATTGATACCTGAACGCATTGTCATTGCTTGATGCAACGTGATCCTTTCTGCCCCTTCTATAAATTTTGTTGGATCCAGCTCATTGAGAAAGCTTATTAAAGGTTTATCCAAATCTTCCATCGTAAGATAGCCCAACTGGATTGCACGACCGAGTGCCATTGAGGTATATGCTTTGGTTGCCGACGCCTGGAAATGAGGTAAATCGATTCGACCGCGTAAATAATAGGATTCAAACAAGAGTTTACCCTTGTGCACTATAAGAAAACTATCGAATTTACCATCATTGTTTGCCTCAATTTGCTTTGCCCACTCAAGAATCATGGCCTTGTCACCCCCATCCGTTCCTAATACCCCTACAGGAATACCATCTTTTCTATTCATTGGCGTTGGATCTATAAAAGCTTTCTTGAGATAAGGTATATCCCGGAACGAACTTTTGGTTTCCTCAGCTGTAGCCTCTGGTGCAGTATCGTTTTGTTGAGCAAAGACGGTATTATATGATAGAATGACTATGAGCATTAGAAATTGGGTAGTTCTCATTTTCTATTTTATTTAAGGATTATTGCGTTTGAAATTTTGAAGTGTTCGGATAACTTCATTTTGTGAGGTGTCCATTAGCTATTTTTAGCCATGCAGGACTTGTAGCATTAGATATAAGTTTTTTTACTGAAGAACCATCCCTGTTCATAATGTAAATACTTTTTTCTCCATTCCTAAGTGATGAAAAAATTAGTTGAGAACCATCAGGGGACCACGATGGATACCAATCATCAAAATCATTATTTGTTAATCGTTTTTGATTGGAGCCATCTATATTCATTACATAAATTTCATGATTTCCATCCCTGTCAGACATAAAAGCGATTTGCTTGCCATCCGGTGAAACTTCAGGATGTTGCTCTTCTGCTTCATTATGTGTCAACCGAATTAGATTGTTACCATCAATATCTGCTATGCTTATCCAGCTTTTTTTATTTTCCGAGTGAAAGACTATTCTACCATCTGGTGTAAAATAAGGGCCACCACCCCTTAGTGATTTTATTTGAGACAATTCACTACCATCAGAATTCATAATCCAAAGTTCTTTTTGCCAATTATTATCTGAATCTTTATATGCTCTTGAAAAAACAATTTTTTTACCATCAGGTGACCATGCTGGAGAATTATCCCATTTGTTTTTCGCATGCGTTAATCGTTTTCTATCTGTCCCATCACTATTCATTGTATGAATTGACCATGTTTTTTCTTCATCATATTTGTGATAAAAAGCAAAGTGTTTTCCGTCAGGAGACCAAGCCAAGTAACCACCCTTTTCATTTGTACTTTTAATACTTGATTTACCTTCGATATCCCTTAAATAAATTTCTACATTGCCAGTTTCTTTGGAATGATAGGCAATTGTATAAGAAGTCGGTTCTGACTTTTTACTATTCTGACAATACAAATTGGCAGATAGTAAAGTCAAAAAAACAGACAAGATTTTTACCCGATTGAGATATTTGGTTCTCATTGAATTCTTTTTTTAGTATGTTTTGCTACACATGGAATTGAAACAGACGTTTTTCGATGCCTTAGTTATCTGACAAAAGATGTATTTTTCTGTCATGTTTTCAATCTAAATTTTGTCAACTGCTCTATACCCTAATGAACTACTCTAATAAGCCAATTTATAATGGTTAGTTTGCATGAGTAAAACCGGATCAAAATGAAGTTGAGGTCTTCATCTTATTTTCTTTTAGTGTGCTTTATGCTATTTGCGAGTTCTTGCTCTCAAAGTTCAAATCCTGTTTTCAAAAGATATCGGACCGTATTTAAAATAGGAAATCAACAAGAATGGGCATCCAAAAACCTGAACGACCGGCAATGGAAAACACACTTGGAATTGGTGCCGGACGGTCAGGTCTTCTGGTCAAGGACCCCCATCGATATTCTAAAAGCTCCTGAAGTATTGCAACCCTATGGACTTCGATTGGAAGTCTATGGTGAGTATGAAGTGTTTTGGGACGGGGTTTTGATCGGTAAGAACGGAAACCCGGGACAGGAAGCAGATTTACCTCCTGAAGGTGAATTATGGATTACCTTTAACATTCCTACCCATTTGACCAATGAAGGTGAACATGTAATAGCCTTGCGGTTGAGTAATTATTATTACCCTGATCATGTTGGCAATTACGGATTGCAGATAGATGATTATCATGATCTTTTAACCGACCGACTCATCCAAAACTCCTATATGCATGTTTTTGCGGGAGCTTTTCTTATCGCATCCATCTATTTTCTTTTTCTATTCTTAGGAAATAAAAAGGAATACCTCACACTTATTTTCAGCATCAGTTGTTTGCTCTTTTTTGGCTTAACAATGACCCACTTTGTAAGGACAACCATACCCATCCATTACAGTTTACATGTAGTTCGTTTAGAAGTTATCACTAGTCTAATGTTCGGTATTTCGTTTTTGATTCCACTCTATTTCTCAATGCAGTTCCCCTATCCCAAATGGAAACTCGTCTTAGGTATTTACACCGCTATTCTTTTGTTTATATTCTCTATTGAGCACCACTTATTTGACCTCACCATATTAAATATGACGCTAAGCTTGTTGCTGTTTTCCCTATGTATAGCAGTTTTTGGGGTTTATAAAAAAGCAAAAGGCGCTCTTTTAGTGCTTCTCACCCTTCTTCTCTGTATATTCATTCGATACTCTGTTTCGCTTAATCTTAGTCTTTTTACAGGTTTTAGTCTAATTCTACTTAACATGCTGTACTTACTTTCTTTGCGGATTAAAGAACAACGATTGGCCTATGAAAATTCTTTGGTCCAATCCACGCGCCTGCGTTTGGAATTACTTAAAAAGAATATTCAGCCCCATTTTCTAATGAACACCTTAACTTCATTAATAGACTGGATAGAAGAATCTCCTAAAAAAGGTGTTATGTTCATAGAAGCCCTGGCCAAAGAATTTGACCTCCTTAATCAGATAGAAAATAAGACCTTAATACCTATTGCTCAAGAAATAGCACTCTGCCGTTCACATCTTGAGATTATGGAATACCGGAAAGAAATAAACTATTCCTGGCAAGAAGAAGGTATAGATCCTGAACAAAAAGTACCTCCTGGTATTCTGCACACGTTATTGGAAAACGGAATTACGCACAGCTTTCCTTTGGAAGATAACAGCATCAAATTTAAGCTTGTTTATGAATCGAACAGTGATTACAAGTGTTATACGTTTTTAACCTTTGCTGTTATTGTGGGACAAGAAGCGAATACCAAAAAAGAAGGTACAGGACTGAAATACATAAAGGCCCGACTCACAGAGAGTTATCACGAGCAATGGGAATTTACTTCTGAACGTGCAAACCATGGGTGGAAAAATAGTATAAAAATATATTCGTAAGGGGATGAATATTTTAATCGTTGAAGATGAATCCAGAATCGCCAAAAGAATTGAGCGAATGACACATGATATCTTTGGAGATACCTTACAATCATTAAAGCGTATTAACACACTTCAAGAAGCGCTGAAATTCATTGAAAGCAATGCTTTAGATCTTGTTCTCCTAGATTTAAATCTAAACGGTAGTAATGGCTTTAGTTTGCTTACCACAGCAGTTTCCAAATCGTTTCACACCATCATTATTTCTGCTTATAAAGATCAAGCGATTACCGCTTTTGAATATGGAGTTCTAGATTTTGTACCAAAACCTTTTAACAGAGAACGACTGGAGCAAGCTCTAAATCGAGTCATTAAAAAAGAAAAAACAGAAACAAATGCGGTTAAGTTTTTAGCTGTTAAAAAAAGACACAAAGTACAGCTTATCCCAATTGAGGATGTGATTTATGTGAAAGGAGCTGGTGCCTATACCGAACTCTTTCTAGTAAATGGGAAAAAAGAGTTGCATGATAAATCTCTGGAAAAGTTAGAACAGCTGTTATCCCGCTTTTTTGTACGAATTCATAAATCCTACTTGGTAAAGATGTCTGAGGTAAAGGAAATTAGTGTAGAATCTGGAAGTAAGTATATGGCTGAGCTAAAAAATGGGGAACGCCTCCCTATTGGAAGAACCAAATACAAGGACATAAAAGCCAAGTGGTTTTAAAAGGTTTTGAGGCTATTATTGGCCTACCTTGTATCCATTCAGCGCAATGTGCCGGTGAAGGATAATTTTAATTCATAGTTATTCATCTTAAAATACGCTTTGGAGGAATCAATTTAACCTTAAAAAGTAAACCTATAACACAACCAAAAAAGAAGACAGCCGAAGTAGTTTAGTCAAAGTCAGATAACACTCAAAAAATCTGCAAGATAAAGTTCTGTATGGTGTCCCTTACACCATTTTTATCAATATAATTTCGAAAGACATATTCAATAATGGGAAATCCCTTTTTGGCCCTACACTTCCTCTTGTTGACTTTAATAGTAATCTTCTCTGCAAACCGAAAATGATTGCACAAAACACTACTTTTTTACGCATTTCCATTAAAATTAGAAGTAAAAGAAAAGTTCTAAAAATGAAAAAACCCCAGAATTACTGGGGTCTTGGAGTAGTGATCGCGATAGGATTCGAACCTATGACCGTCTGCTTAGAAGGCAGATGCTCTATCCAGCTGAGCTACGCGACCTTTTAGCGGGTGCAAATATACAATAAAGATGAAATAACTATAACAAAATATAAAAAATATGCTCGATTTGATAATCAAATAAAATCTCATTTTTCATTAAATTATATCAAAGTCTTTATGCTATGCAAATTGAAGCATTAGTTTAAAGATTTCCCTTATTCTCCAATTCGGCGAAGAGCATTTTTCAAATTTCAATACTCTTCTTTATGGATTATGTTAAATACCCTTTAGTAGCTTTCTCTGTTTTATATTGTAAAATGCGAATAAAAAAAACCACACAAATGTGCGGCTTTTTTTAATAGTTCAATGTGATTATCTATGGATAACTTTCTTTACAACGGCATCTCCATTAGAGGTCCTTACCAGAAGTAGGTACATTGATGGAGATAAATTGGAAGTGTTAATTCTAACACTATTCTTTCCTTTGTTAAATTTAAGGTTGTCCATTTGTGTGGTGACATTCCCTTGCATTCCATAGATACTTATAGATCCATTGGTCTGGTTCGGTACTTTTATCTCCACGTTCAACTCCTCAGAAAACAATGTTGGGTACGGCTTTACGGAAACTTGCTGTTTTTGAACCAAGTTTGAACTATTACAGGTGACCGCATGCACAATCACATAAATTCCATTGGAAAAACCACTTACATCAATAGCGCCAAATTGATAAGTGGTAACATTATTTAAATTTTCCACAACAACGGGGTATTGCCCGGGGGCCACCGTCTGGCTCCCATTATTTGCTGTGGGATATTTGTTCCCACCAATATATAGATGCGCTTCTTGCATAACAAATCCAGGTAATAGATTAATTGTAACAGTAACCATGTTGTTGTCATCCCAATTCACAGTGACATTTCCTGATTGCTCACCCTTGTTCTGGTAATCACATTGTGCAGCTCCTGCATATAATTCTAAATTATATGAGCCTGAAGAATTGAAAAAGTTAGTCCACCCCCATCTGTTAAATCCATCATCAAGAAAACAGGTATTGTTGGCTGAGTAACGCGCAAATGCAGTTTCACAACCCGTTTCACCATCATCATCACATGCATCTGGCGTACCATTTCCATCCGTATCTACATTGTCGTCTCCAAGTTCGCAGATATCGCAAGCATCAGGTACCCCATCGCCATCGCTGTCCACATTGTCGTCCCCTTGGGCGCATATATCGCAGCTATCGGGAACTCCGTCACCATCGGCATCGGCCGTATCATCACCATCGCAGATATCGCAGGCATCAGGTACCCCATCGCCGTCGCTGTCCACGTTGTCATCACCTTGGGCGCATATATCGCAGCTATCGGGAACTCCGTCACCATCGGCATCGGCCGTATCGTCGCCATCGCAGATGTCGCAGGCATCAGGTACCCCATCGCCGTCGCTGTCCACGTTGTCGTCGCCTTGGGCACATATATCGCAGGCATCAGGTACCCCATCGCCATCGCTGTCCACGTTGTCGTCCCCTTGGGCACAGATGTCGCAGCTATCGGGAACTCCGTCACCATCGGCATCGGCGGTATCGTCACCATCGCAGATATCGCAGGCATCAGGTACCCCATCGCCGTCGCTGTCCACGTTGTCGTCGCCTTGGGCACATATATCGCAGCTGTCGGGAACACCGTCACCATCGGCATCGGCCGTATCCTCACCATCGCAGATATCGCAGGCATCAGGTACCCCATCGCCATCACTGTCAACATTGTCATCACCTTGGGCACATATATCGCAGGCATCAGGTATCCCATCGCCGTCGCTGTCCACGTTGTCGTCGCCTTGGGCGCATATATCGCAGCTGTCGGGAACTCCGTCACCATCGGCATCCGAGGAATCCTCACCATCGCAGATATCACAGGCATCAGGTACCCCATCGCCATCACTGTCAACATTGTCGTCCCCTTGGGCGCAGATGTCGCAGCTGTCGGGAACTCCGTCACCATCGGCATCGGCGGAATCGTCACCATCGCAGATATCGCAGGCATCTGGTACCCCATCGCCATCGCTGTCCACGTTGTCGTCCCCTTGGGCGCAGATGTCGCAGCTGTCCGGAACACCATCACCATCGGCATCCTCAGAATCATCCCCCAGTTCACAGATATCACAGGCATCAGGTACCCCATCGCCATCACTGTCAACATTGTCGTCACCTTGGACGCATATATCACAGCTGTCGGGAACACCGTCACCATCGGCATCTGCAGAATCCTCACCATCGCAGATATCACAAGCATCAGGTACCCCATCGCCGTCGCTGTCCACGTTGTCGTCCCCTTGGGCACAGATGTCGCAGCTATCGGGAACTCCGTCACCATCGGCATCGGCGGTATCGTCACCATCGCAGATATCGCAGGCATCAGGTACCCCATCGCCGTCGCTGTCCACGTTGTCGTCGCCTTGGGCACATATATCGCAGCTGTCGGGAACACCGTCACCATCGGCATCGGCCGTATCCTCACCATCGCAGATATCACAGGCATCAGGTACCCCATCGCCGTCGCTGTCCACGTTGTCGTCCCCTTGGGCGCAGATGTCGCAGCTATCGGGAACTCCGTCACCATCGGCATCGGCCGTATCGTCACCATCGCAGATATCACAGGCATCAGGCACCCCATCGCCATCACTGTCAACATTGTCGTCCCCTTGGTCACAAATGTCATAACAATCAGCTACTCCATCTTGATCAGCATCGAATCCCTCATCAATATCTCCATCGCCGTCATTGTCGATCCCATCACATATTTCGACCGGAGGTTTTGGTTCAGTAATTATTATGGAGCACTTGGATGTACAACCATTTTTGTCGGTTATCGTTACAATATGTTCCCCTGCATTTAGTTTAACGGCGATTGCCGTGGTTTCTCCATTGTTCCATTCATATGTAAATGGAGCAGTTCCCCCATTTGCTATTACCTGAGCGGAACCATCAGAGCCACCTGCAGTACTAACGTTGTTTATTAGTTCTATTTTATGGACCAGTTTCCCTGGCTCATTGATAACAATGCTACAAACTGTACTGGAACCAAGAGCATCTGTTACAGTAACGCTATATGTTCCAGCTATTAAACCATCTATTTTAGCGGTTGTTGCACCATTGCTCCACAAATAAGAATATGGGGCCATTCCCCCAACAGGTGTAACCGTTGCATGGGCATTGTCGCCACCAAAACAGAATACATCACAATAGTCATTGATAGAACAACTTAACGGAACCGCTACCGTATTGGTGTTTTGTCGAATTTTAATTGGTGCTTTGCCATCAACTGAAACCTTATCAAAGGCTTTGTCCATTTCCAATCCTCTTGCCGCGGTGGCAATATTTGTTGCTAAGAGAGTAGAAATTAAGAAAACAAAAATTCTTTTAGCCAACTTAAAAGTAGTAATTGATCTCATAATATAGTTTGTGGTTATTTTTTAAACTAAACCATGAGTATAAATAGAGTTTTGTCCTCTAGCGAAATGGGGTTCACGTAAAGCTGAAGATGGTCAGTCAATAAAGTAAATGATAAAACGAGATGATTTTGGAAGCGTAAAATTATATCATAAATTAATTTTGGTTAATGCATTCATATTCATTTCATTAATAATCTACATCCCTTAAAATCGATTATTAAATGGACAAATCGTTATAATGGAATTAAAATTCGTTGAAATGACTTGAAAATTGGATAAAAGTTAGCGTATAGATCCTCTTTAAACTTGTTCTCTATAGTAAACCATGATTTTAGATTCTAGTTATTTTTATTACTTCTCAAGAATAAGCTCAATTATATTAGTACAACGAAAAAAATTTGGGTTAAATAAGGGCAAAAGTCGTACCAACACAACTTTCATTTGATCTCAAAATGGTGGCATTTGACGAATAAAAAGCAATGAAAAATCTATGGCTTTCATTATCAATACAGCATTTAAACCATATTTGTTGGAGTGTTTGGGTTACCCATTAGCAACAATCTATAATATATTGATACCATATTTAAAAATTTGCATGTTTAACTATACCTGTTGCATTCAAAAATCCACCCAGTCGCTTTTTGATGATTTTTGGGTAACCGTTTGTAAAGATTTTTTGATGTTTATGGTTTTGTTCAACGCGCTTCTTCCATCACTGAACATATAGGAAAGAGAGGCTGTATGCGTTTCCATATCAACGAAGTTGAAATCTGTATTATAGGTTTTTGTTCCTTTTAATGCTTGGAACGAATTTATAAGATTACCGTCTACCTTAAACTCCAATGTACCTTCTGGTAAATCTTCCGAAGAATTGATTGTGATTGAAATTTCCATCGTATTCCCCGATACTGCAGTTGCACTCCAATCAAAAGATGGTGTTTCCAAGGCCTTGGCTTCCTCATCCTTGCTACAGGAATGAGTCATAAGCATTACCAATGTAATCAATATCAATTTTTTCATTAGTTGAGTGTTTTGGAGATTTTTTTCTTTAAACTGGGTATTTCAACAGTCCAGGTCCCTTGGGCTATGTCTTCTAGAATAAGGGGTTCTTCGAGTGATGTGGTGAACGATTGTTCAAAATCTGGTCCTTTTACAATGATGCCATGAGTGTCAACAATGGCCTTGATCTCAATCCTCCTTGTTGTTTCTCCAGATGCAAATTGAAGGTTGTTACCAACATATATGGAGTTTGAAGAAATCCATGTAATTTCAGGAAAGTTAATTTTTGGTATCACTGTGATTGAAATTTCTTCGGAGCTGGATAACCCTCCAAAGTCAAATGCCACGACCGTTACCCTATGATTCCCCAAAGCTAAATTGGATAAAGTGGCTTCAAATGGCATTAATTCAACCGTATCAACTAAAATATCATCAACATAGAACTCGACTTTGTCTATATCATCATCGCCATTTAAGTCAGTCACCGTAGTTGTCATGGTAATTGACGTTCCCTCTTCAAAGCTCGCATTATCCTCTGGGGTGTTGACGGTAACCTGCGGATTCAAGTTATCCCCATCAGGAATCAGCAAACCTGTATCCATCAAATTTTGGGTTTGCCATAATGTTATTCTTGCGGGGTGTTCCAATGCCAAAAGCATCCTATCTACCTGACCTGTTGTAAACATTTTATAACAACCCGATGCACCATTGTATCCCATATAATTTTCCGAATTGACATAATCTCCATCGCAATTGGTGCCCAGCGAACATTTGACATTATGTAATCCATCTTCTTTAGGGGTATCATCAACCTCATCGGTTCCATCACAACCTCCCTCAAAGGTATGTATGAGGTTCAACCAGTGTCCAAATTCATGAGTTAAGGTGGAAGCAAACTCTTTATCAGTATTTGTGGCCAAATAAGCACCATTGTACACCACCCGCGCCAAATCGTTATCAGACATATGGCTTATGGGGTACCAAGCTACACCGGAATTATCGGTGACACCATCATCATGTAGATCATTTTGGATGTAAACATTCATATACTTGTAGTTGTCCCAAGCGTCTGCCATTATCTCAGCGTCACTACTGGATGAATTACCATACCCGCTTTTTTCTGGATAGTATACCACACCGGATGTTTGATTTCCCTCTGGATCTTTTTTTGCAAGCCTAAAAGTTATGTTTATGGATTGTTTGATGGAAGAAAACATACTGTTTACAGTGCCGTAGTCATCATTTAATCCTTGAAAATCTTTGTTCAACTCCTCCAACGCCTTTTTGATCAAGGCATCATCCACAGACTTTCCATTAAAAGATGAGCCATAAACATGGAACACAACCGGTATTTGATAAGACATGGACTTATCGGTCGTATTTTGGGATTTTGATTTTTTACTGAAACTCTTATACTCTTTTTGGGCAGATATGTTGTTTTGAAAATAAATTCCGTTGACTTCAGAAGTTCTACATTTTACCTGAGATTTTATCTCTTGTAAAAAAAACACCTGCGCTAGTAATATAATAGATAGGACTACTTTAAATTTCATAACTCCAATTTGTTGTTTTAATCATCTACTAATTCAATTGCCTGAAACTGTTGCCGTTGTACAACCCGCCTACCATTCAAAATTCCAGATAGGTGTCTCGCCCTTTAAATGTTCAACAAAATAATTCCATCTTTTCTTCATGAAATAACTCCTGTACTTTCCACTATATCCATGTCTTTGACTGGGCAATATCAAGAGGTCAAATTCTTTGTCCTCCTTAATCAGCGCCTCGGCCAGTTTAAATGTGGCCGATGGATTTACATTTTCATCCATACCACCGTGAACCAATAACAATTTGCCTTTTAAGTTTTTGGCGTTTGTAATGTTGGATACTTTGTGATAGGTAGAATCCACTGGCCAACCTTGATACATTTCTGGCCACCAAGCTTTTTCCATTCTAAAATCGTGGTCTGCAGAGCTTGCCACTCCAACTTTGTACACATCCGGGAATGCCAACATTGCTCTACCCGTATCAAAACCTCCGGCCGAATGTCCAAAAATCCCAACCCTGTCCGTGTTGATCCAAGAATATTTAGATCCCAAATATTTTATGGCCAAAACATGATCCTCCAAATTGTTCCCCATGTTTTTATAGGAATGGTCATGGAATGCCTTTGACCGCTTTGAGGTTCCCAAACCATCAACTTGCATAACAATGAACCCGAGTTCGGCCAAGGCCTGATTACGAAATGCGCTTGCAAATCTTTCAGGAAACATGTGCGTGTGTGGTCCGGTGTACGTGTGATCAATCAATGGATATGACTTTGAGGCATCAAAATTTGTCGGCTTCCAAATGGCCCCATAAAGGGTGGTCTTGCCATCTTTGGCGGTAAATTCAAAAGCTTCAGGAGCCTTCCACCCCTCGGAAATGGCTTTGGATATGTTCGCTTCCGCTATTTGCTTTATGATTTCCCCGGATTCTGCCCTTCGCAAAACAGTTTTTGTGGGCGTATTTACGGTTGAAAAACTATCCACAAAATATTTTCCATCGTTAGAGAATGAAATGTCATGGTCCACCAATTCAGGGGTCAGTAGCGTAACCTTACCTTCAAAATTTACTTTATACAATTGGTTGTGGTATGGATTGTTTCCTTTTTCCTTTCCGTTGGCAAGAAAATAAACAGTTTCATTATTTTGGTCGATATGTTCAATGCCGGATATGTAATAATTTCCACTGGTAAGGGGGGTGGTTTTGTTGGTCAGAAGGTCGAAAAGATATAGTTGCCGCCAACCGCTTCTTTCTGAAAGAAAGATCAATTTGTTTTTCTCCCTTAAATACCTGTAATTAAAATTGTCAATGTTTGTCTTACTGGATTCAGTGACCAAAGTCTTAATATCCTTGGTTTTCAAATCTATTTGCTTTACATAGCCTTTTTTAAAGCCCCGTTCCAAGTAATACGCCAAGGCTGCATTAGGTTGTTCCATGAACTCTACAGAAACCGAATTTATATGGGTACCTCTGGGCAAATCTGTAGGCACCTCACTTTTGTCTTTTACGTTAAAGAATACCGGCTTTACATGAACCATTGTGGTATCTCCTGGAGAACCTCTATAATAGGACCACAATTTGGGGCGGAACAAAGAGTCTATACTGTAATCGAGCAGATACATTTTTTCCGCATTCCGCAAATCGACCACGTTTGTGGATATCCATTTGGAGTCTTCGGACCAATTTACAGTAAAGCGTTCAGGTCGATCTCCGTTTTCACCTTCCATTTTATCATACCAACCGTACCATGTTCCATATTCATAGTTTTTTCTTCCATCAAAACTCAGTTGATGTTTTTGTCCAGTTTTGGTTGACTTAATGTATAGATTATAGTCTTTTGTGAAGGCAATCCACTCCCCATTGGGTGATTTGGATTCAAAATCATTTTCCTCTTCTTCCTCATCGGTATTCTCTTGGAGCTTATATGTTGACAAATCCAAAACATATGATTTACCATCATGTGCAAATGAAAGTTGTCCTTCCTTGGGCCTTTTAATATCATAAAGCTCCAATTGATTTGCTTTTGTTTCCTTTTTGGAAAGTTCATTTATCTCCTTGGCAATCCCGGAATGATCAAATAAAAACCCAATGTTATAGTTACTGATGTCCATTGCTTTATAAAAGCCACCTTCTTCATTATAGTCAACAAACCAAAATCCAGAATTATCCTCAAACCAATTTATCTGAGTGTCAAGATTAAAAACCTTCTTGTTATTGTAGTTAGCATATAAATAGCTAACAGCTCTTTCGTAATCCTTTTTGGTAATACCTTGCCCCTTAATCGAAGCTATGGATAGGACCATTAGCGCAATCAGAATTTTTACCTGCTTCATTGATATCTTTTTTAAATCATACTTCCAAATCCAAAGTGCTTTACAAAACTTTGGTTAAGGAAATTCAAAACCACTTGTAACTATGAATTGGAGAAAAAGCGCAGAAAAAATCTGCGCTTTAACTAAAAAAACTAACTCAAAAACTACTAACTCAAATCCTACTAACAGATTTCAATTAATATATTGTCAAAAACGCTAGATAGCTTATACCTTGTAAACTGTTAACAATCATAGCATTCCGTTTATTCGTTTTTACTATTGTTTGGTAAATGTAATTGCCGTTTGTGCTGGAAAATAACCACATTCCCCTTGAGCACCTTCTGTAAATATCAAAGTGAACTCGCTATCATCATTTACATCATAACTTGAAGGGCTTTGTGCCGCAACAAACCATTCTGTTCCATCACCACAATGACACGCATTACTCTGTGTGGGAACAATTATTTCATTACAAACCAAGTCGAATAGAAAATCAACTTCGTTCCAACCGCAAAATTTAGGCGTAATGATAGTTCTAAACCTTCTTCTAGTTTCACTTTCCGCAATAACTTCAACCACTACATCATCACTAAATGCCGTTCCTCCATCTCCCCATGGAGCTTCTAAGAAAGGTGTTGTCTGTTTAACATGATACATACCTACAAACGAGGTTATTTCAACCGGACATGTTTGAATAATGCTAAAACTTAATTTATTATTTACTCCAGAAAATTCAGCACTTTTAGGTACCTGCAATGCCAAAACCCTAATATCTGCTAATTCTCCCTCATCTTGCACATCTATTCTCAACATCCCGTCATAAGAATTGGCTGGGACCACAATAGATCCCAAAGTATATGAAGTTGATTCCAACGTTGTTTCATCTTCTATTACTTCAACCGGAATAGTTCTTTCTGATGTGCTAATACTACTTACGGTGATTGGCACCTCAACTGAGGCTGATTCACCAATAGGAAGCGAAAGGTCATCTGTCTCTCCAAATTTTACAAAGGTTTGCTCCTCACTAAAAATCACCGTATCCCTTTCACAGGACACCAATATGATACATGCAGTAATAAAGCTTATTATATATTTTTTCATGATACATTTTTAAATGGTTAATAGCCTGGGTTTTGTTGTTCACGCAGGTTGGGGTTGGCAATCAATTCGGCCTGTGGAATGGGCAATGTAAACCTATGGTCTGTAGCCGGTAGTGCACAAGCTCCATTAACTCCGATAGCATTGCAATCCAAAGGGTCCCGCAACACACCCTGGTTGGCACGGGCACCCAACCGTTTTAAATCATGAAACCTATGCCCCTCAAATGCCAATTCTACCCTACGTTCGTTCAAAATAGCTGCAAAAGCCTCCGTTTCATTGGCGTATGATGGTAAAGGTTGATCAGTTCCAAATCTGGCATCACGCAATTGTTTAATATGGGCTGCGGTAGAATTAGCCGCTCCGTTAAAGTTACCTGCATCTGCTGCAGCTTCGGCCAAAATCAACAGCATTTCAGAAGACCTAAAAACTTTCAAGTCGTTCAATAAAGGACGGTCTCCCTCTCCAGGGTATTTATAAACTAGCAAAATATCTTCGTTTTCAAAATCTTCTGCGTTTTGATAATCTGGAGAAATTAAAGACTCTGGTCCAACATTCACATCGAACCTAATATCATCTTCATCAAATAAGTTGAACAAAGACCTTCCTATTTCAAAATAAGGGCCACCATTAATCGTCTCATTGGTAAAGGCAAACTTGGCTCCAGCCCTACTTTGACTTGCCATATTGGATACGCCATTGCCGGCACTATCAAATACATCGCCCCGTGTACGTTCCAACTTGAAGATAATCTCTGTATTGTCTGCATCCAAAAACATGTTGGCGTATTGTGTTCTATCAGCAATAGGATAGTCATCCAATAATTGTTGAGCATACGTTGTTGCCATACCGTATTGCCCACGATACGCAGCCATACGAGCCCTTAAAGCCGTGACAAAATCCTTGGATACAAAAGTGGTATTGCTCTGTTCTTGCAATAAGCCTTCTGCTTTTTGCAAATCAGCTTCTATTAGGGTAAATACCTCGCCATTGGTATTTCGAGGAAAAGCATCATCTATACTCGGTACAAAATCCACTGCAATCACCCCCAAGGCACTATCATCCGTCAAATCTGTTGAATAATAAGACAACAACTTAAAATGGGAATATGCCCTAAGTGCATGGGCCTGTCCCAATATGTTGTTATATGTTCCTTGTTCCCCACTTTCCAAAGGAACAGATTCAGCAGCTAAAATTAACCGGGTAGCCTCATTGATTTCTTCATAGCCTCTTTGCCAAAATGTGAAAGCGGACAGAGAAGTGGCATCTAGAATGAATTGGTAATCCCCTACTCTTTGTCCACCACTAATAAATCCAACGGAAAGTTCATCTGTAAAGGTCGATGCATGTGCTATGTCCTGGACCAGGTCATATTTAGTGTAAACACCTATTAGTCCATCTTGTAAATCTTGTAGGTTTTGAAAAGCTACATCAGGAGTAATACGACCTACTTGGTCAATATCTATGGCATCCTCACAAGCTGTAAAAAGTGCCACGCAAAATATATATGTTATTATTTTCTTCATTGCTTTTTTTTTATAATCCTATTTCAATTCCTAGGGATACAATACGGGGAGTGGGGTATTGTCTTGTTTCGGTAACACGTGATTCCGCGTCATATCCCCTCCATTCAGAAAAGGTCACCAAATTTTCGGCCGAACCAAACACCTTAAGATTTGTTAAACCAGTGCCTTTTAAAAACTTCTTCGGAAAAATATACCCGATATTTAAGAAGCGTAACCTTAAAAAATCCGAACTGCTAAGAAAGCGGTCGCTGGTATCCCTCAATATGGTTGCATTGGTAGATGTAATACCAGGAATGTCCGTATTACGGTTTTCTGGAGTCCAGTAATTGAGTATATCCCTAGACAATTGAAAGTTGGTAAGGGCAAATCCATTATTGATAAGCTCATAATAAATAACATCGCGCCTATCGACCCCTATAACATAACTCCACTGGGTATCTAGATAAAATCCTTTATAATTAAAATTGAAACCAAAACTTCCAGTTGCATCTGGTGTGGCGTTCTTGCCTGTCCAAACGGCATCAGTATCAGGATTTGGGTTTTCGGTCAAATTTCCATCGATATCCAAAAACAACAGATTACCATTACCAGGATTCACCCCAGCATAGCGTACCAGTTTCTGTTCAAATATTTTGCCCCCATTTCTGCCTATTCCAAGTATTTCCCCTGTTTCCGATGGCAAGTTGCTTAGTTCATTTTCATTATAATTGCCCACAAAGTTCAATGTGAGGGTTACATCATCTTTTTTGATAAGATCATAATGTAATGCCCAATCAACACCTTTATTGGTCAAATCACCAATATTGGAGTCAATCCCGGTTGTCCCATTAATTGCCGATATACTTGTAAATTGAAACAAGTCTTCGGTTTTTTTATGATATACATCCAAAGCGCCTCTCAATCTGTTATTGAACAACCCAAAATCCAAGCCTATATTGGTTTGGGTGACCTCTTCCCACTTCAAACGTATTATTTCCTATTTGTGCAAGAGATATAGCATTGGCTCCACCATAACCCGTAGAGGTATCGTAAAAAGACTGATAAAGGTCCGGGGCTGAAAAGTAAGTAGTACCTCTTATTCGCTGGTTTCCTGTAGTACCATAAGATGCCCTCAGTTTTAATACATCAAAAACCGAGTCCTCCATAAAGCTTTCATTGGAAATGTTCCAACGAGCTCCTGCCGAATAAAAAGTTCCCCATCGGTTTGTTGCAGAAAACCTATAGGAAGCATCACGTCTTACCGTAACGGAGATACCATATTTACTGTCATAGTCATAGTCAGCGTTTCCAAAGTAAGAGAATAAGCCCGCATCAAGTCTGGTTGCCCTGGCAATCATCAACAAAGGTGTCATTATCTTCATTGTCAGGCACAAATGCACCACCATCTCCTGGCACAAAGGTTCTAGGGTTAAGCCCTCTTGCCGTGAAACCCAGCGTTCTACGATGTGCCTTAAAATACTCTGAAAAAAGCGTTGCGTCAACAGTGTGCTTACCAAAAGATTTGTTATAGTTTAAAGAGAGGTTGTTGTTAAAAGAAACATCCCTATTGGAATCCTGAAACTGCAACCCTGGGGTAAGATTGTCATCATCTGCAAAAACAAGAGCCCTGTAGGCGTTGGGGGGTATAGCCTCATGAAGCGTAACATGCTCATAATCAATTCCCAAATTTATTTTCGCAGTTAAATTGTCAGTCAACTTGTAATCAGCATTAAACCCTGCTATAACCTTGACTTCCTCTTCAAGGAACTCGTAATTTTGCAGTCTATCGATAAGATAAAGGGGGGTCAATGCAAGAGAAAACCCTCGATTTGCTAGATCCGCTCCATCTATATACTCATCTGGAGATATATAGGGCAGTGAAGCATTTACGCCATAAAGCAAGTTTGTGGTTACCCCAAAGCTACCAACGCCGGTTGGAATATTACTTTTAGAGTAATTGGCTGTAAAGCTAGTACTGTAGTTAAATTTACCGTCAGCTGACCCTCCGTTAAGATTATTTCTAAACGTAAAACGTTGTAAGCCCGTTGTTCTCAAAATTCCTTCTTGGTTAAAATAACCCAAAGAAGTATAACTGGAGGTGTTTTCCCCACCTTGAGCGAAGGTCAGGGTATGGTTTTGGGTGGTACCTGTCCTAAAAAATACATTTTCCCAATCCGTAGTGGGCGTGGCATCAATTTCTGCATCGGTCATACCTACTCCTCTTCCACTTCCTATTACATCACGCTCAAAACGCAAATATTCGGGGGCTGATAAAAAGTCATAATCGTGATTTTGAAGTTTGGAAAAACCTGTAGAACCGGTATATGTGACTCTAAGAGGCGAATTTTTTGTTCCCCTTTTTGTTTTGATGACAATTACCCCATTAGCTCCCCTACTTCCAAAAATAGAAGACCCGGCAGCATCTTTGATAACAGAGATAGATTCTATATCATTAGGGTTCAAACTTCTAAAGTTGTCCTCATTGATTGGAACACCATCCATTAAAAAAAGTGGCTCGGTATTACCATTTATTGAGCTCACTCCCCTGATTTGTACCAAGGAATTGGCTCCTGGTTGCCCGCTACCCGTTTGTATGTCCAAGCCAGCAACCTGACCGGACAGCGATTGTACAAAACTTGCATTTGGTCTAGCATCCAATGCCTCGGAAGTAAGCTGCACACTTGAAATAACAGACTTTTCTTTGGATACGGTTCTATATCCTTCCACCACCACTTCTTGCAGGGAAGCTACGTCTTCCTCTAAAACTACGTCAATGACCGTACTGTTCCCTACCACTACTTCTTTATCTTTCATTCCTAGGTAAGAGAACACCAATGTCTGTCCAGATTCTACCTGTATGGCGTACTTGCCATCAAAATCAGTTACAACACCTGATGCTGAACCTTTTATAATGACGTTCACCCCCGGCAAAGGAGCTCCAAATTCGTCAGAAACCGTTCCTTCAACTGAGTCCTGGGGCTGTACTTTTACCTTAACCTCAGGCTTCTCTGGTTTTTTGATAAGGGAAATTTGCTTATCGTCAATTTTATATGCAGTTTCTGTATTCGAGAAGATTCTGTCCAGAATGGAATTTACCTTTTCTCTCCTGGCTTTGACCGATACAATTCTTTTTAAATTAACATCTTCAAGAAGATAGAGAAATCTGAATTCTGTCTTATCCTCAATTTCATCTATAAGCCGTTCAACGGTAATATTATTGAGATTTAACGTAACCTTGGTACGCTGGGAATAGCTCTCACTTGCCTGTAAAGCAAATATGCTGGTCAGCAATAAAAGAACGCTAATTCTCATTTTTAAATCAAATTTGAACAACGGAGCACAACCCTCCGATTGTTTCAGAAGATTTTTCATAATTTTACAGTGTATTAATGTGGTTAAATTTTTAGTCTAATCACTTTATCTAAATCGGGAAGTGTTAGCGCATTTTCCGATTTTTCTTTGTCGTAAAGTGAACAGCAGACCTTTTGTTTATCAAATAGTTGTTGAATTAGTTAGTTTATTTCATTGGCTGTTTGGTTTAATTGAATTATCAGTTAAGAGTGACTTTATCATTGTTAATGGTATAATCTATTCCATATGTATTCTTGAAGTAATTCAATACCGTCTCTATTGGTTCGTTTCCAAAATTTGCGTTGAATCTTTTTTGGGAATATTCTAAGTTTTGGTTTGTGATAGTAACATTGTAATGCCTTTCCAATTTCTTTAGGATATTCTCCAAACTCATTGCCCTAAACACCAACTCGCCTTTAACCCAAGAGGTGTAAACGCTCGTGATCACCGGTGTCGTTGAAATATCTCTTTGTTGCCTATTAAAGCTCCCTTTAAAACCAGGCTCAAGAACCACGGCATCGTTTTTCCCATTCACTTGTAAGCCCACCGAACCTTCTACCAAAACCACTTCGGTAGTTGCGTCTTCAGGATAATTGGAAACATTGAACTGGGTTCCCAACACTTGAATATCCAAATTGTCTGAAGTGCTGATTGTAAATGGCCTTTTTGCATCTTTGGTCACATCCAAGAAAACCTCTCCAACCAGGAATACTTCCCTTTTACCTTCATTTAAAAACTTAACTGGATATTTTAAGGAAGAACCTGCATTTAGATGGGCAATTGTTCCATCGGATAATTCCAGTTCAAATCTTTTTCCATAAGGGACGGTCAACTGATTATAAATCAATTCTTCTGAATCCTTATTTGAATTCGTATTTGAATCACCATATATTAATCGATTCCCTTCCTGCTTCCCTATTACCTCACCGTTGGAGTTCACTATTTCAACAACTTCTCCTTCCGAAATTATCTCAAAATTTCCATCTTCATGTTCCAAAACTATGGTATCATCATTAGGAGAGGTTGTGTTTATGGAATTCTTGTTATTAAATAGGTCGGAAAAGTAATCCTGTTCATACATCAACCCCAGACCAACAAGCAAAACCGCTATGGCCGCATATTTTAAATATTTGGTGATTCTTAAAGTGATGACGGAACGCTTGTCCTTTTTTATTTTTTCCAAGATAAGTTTCTTGGTCTTTTCCGTATTGAACTCGCTCATTAAATCTTCAATTGCGTAATTAATTTTTATATACTCACGGAATGTCTGGGTATCCTTGGACTGCTCAAACCAAAGGTTCAGTTCTTCCCATTCTTTCTTTGAAATAGAATCTGTAAGATATTTTACAATGAGCTTTTCTATTTTCTGCATCCTCTTTTTGCTCTAGTCTTTTTACCTAATACAAATCAATTTTATCATACCACCAATATTTTGTTATTTTTTTTAATGTTTTGGTAATATTTTTTTTCTATTTAAGTCATATTTATAAATTCGGGACATGGGAAATGGAATTTTGATTAAGCATATTTCCATTGATCTACAGTTTTTATAAATAGGAATCGTCAGTTAAATCTTCGATTATTCACTTAGGACAGGTTCAATTATGAAGAAAAACTATCGCAATAACTCCGATTTAATCCTTGAACTAAAAAAAGGAAATGAAAATGCGTATGCCTATTTGGTAGAAACCTATAATCACAAATTATGTCTGTACGCCAACAGTTTGGTGAACGACATTTCTATCTCTGAAGACTTAGTACAAAATGTATTTATAAAGGTTTGGGAAAGGCGTGATAACCTAAAAGTAGATTTTCCCATTAAGAGTTATTTATACAAATCCGTTTACAATGCCTGTATCAATGAATACAAAAAGAACCAATCGGTTACGGCTTTAGAAAAAAAGTATATTGAAGAATTGGATCGTATTATTGAGGATAAAGATGAAGCTGCATTGGAAAAATTAATCGGGTTGGTAAAAGAAGCAATTCAAGAATTACCTCCAAAATGCAAGGAAATATTCCTTTTAAGCAAAAAAGAAGGGTTGACCAATATTGAAATCTCCGAATATTTAAATCTTTCCAAAAACACCATTGAAAGACAGATCAATATCGCCTTTTCAAAAATTCGGGAAAACGTTGGGGGCAAAACCGACGCCATTCTTTTTCTTTTATTTCGGTTTCAGAGTCTTTCCAAAGATTGATATGGTTTCTGTTGTTTAGATAAACGGAATTAAAACAAAAAGCACCATCAATCTAAGATTAACAGTGCTTAAAATTCATTAAAAGTAGCTGGTCGGGGTGGCAGGACGGAAACCCTGCCACGCTATCCCTTCAAATTCAATACCTTATGAGTTTTTCAACTTTGTAGGTAACCGAATAGGTAACTTTTTATTTGATCTAACTTACGTTAAATTGGGGGCAAAGATATACAAAGCGGAAATCTAAAGCAACTGAATTTTCGAATAAAAATGGAACGATAACTCACTGAAGTTGGTGCTACGCTCAATACCACTTTCAACTTTCCTTCAATTGAATTAGATTATACTATTAACAAGAATTAAGGCACAATAATTGCGGTTAATTTTGGTATATGGTCTGACCTCTAAATAAAGCGTAGCCCCAATTCAATATTCGCTTTGACCTACAATGGTAACTAACGCTCAAAGGTCAGCTTATGGAACTACATTTACTATCTCAAGAACTTTCGGAAGAATTAGCAAGAATTGAATCAATCACAAAGGATGTCGTCAAAAAAAGTGATCTGTCCATTGTGCTCTGTAGAAACCTGCTGACCAAACTAAAAAGATTTATCTCAAAAAAGAAATTTGAATCACCCGCCAAAGAAATTCTTTTTTTCAAATACACCAAACAGGTACCCCTGTCGAACCTGGTCTATTTCTTTGAGCTCAAATCCTTTGAAATTCATTATCCCAAAGGGGATGGCTCAACCAAAAGGAAATACACCACAAGGAAGTTGAAAAAGTTAAATGATTTTTTTTCTCGAAACCTTGATTTCATTCAATATATAGACCAAGGAAAGACCTATTTGGATACCCATTATTTTACCCGGGAATACTTTAATGAATTCAATATCACCCATGCGAGATACTACTTTCGAGATCCCGATTTCAGTACCTCACATGATTTGTTGTTGGCAAAACTAAGTGCGAATCGAAGATTGATTACTTATCTGGACCATCGATTGAAAAATATTGATCGACCCAACGGACATCCATTCATCCCCTTGACCCAACTCAATTGGACGGCGAGCAAGACCGACATGACGGAATTGGCCTATGCACTAAAAAGTAGTCGTGCCGTAAATGACGGTAAAGTAAGTATTCGCGAAATTATTAAAACGCTTGAACAGGCGTTTCGCTTTAAGAGCGGCGATCCTTACCGAAACTACGGGGAGATTCGAATACGGAAAAAAAGCCGTACAAAATTCTTGGATGATTTGACCACCAGTTTGCTCTTTGATTTGGAAAAAGGAGACGAATAAAAAGGTGTTATTCCCTCTTAAAGAGGTTGTTAAAATTTCCCCTTACCTAGGGAAACCTTGTGAATTTATTTTTCATCATCGACTCATATTTGCTGTATAATATTAAAACTAAGGATATGCCAGCAAATATTATTACCGCAGATGACCTGCAGGAGTTTAAGGAAGAACTTATCTCAGATATTAAGGAACTCTTGACAAACTATGAAAGGGTCACCATTGACAAATGGATAAAATCAAATATCGTAATGAAGAAATTGGGCATCAGCCCTGGAACATTGCAAAACTTTCGCATTAATGAAACCATCCCTTTCTCAAAATTGGGAGGTATTATTTACTACGATGAAGAAGAAATCGATGAGATTCTTAAAAACAACAAGAATTTCTTTCTAAAGAAACAGCTATGATCATTGCAACCTATAACATCCAGAATATCTTCCATAGGGACAGAGCGCTAATAAAAAAATACCGTGAAGAAAATCGGGAACTTTGGATTGAAGAATTTGAACGGCTTATGGTCATGGGGATGCGCACCAATAAGGAATTCAATAGACTCAGAACACTATCAAAACTTTTGGGTTTTGAAGATGCCCAGAACGGTCCTTACCTCACCATGGTACATAAAGCCGGACAACTATTCCTAAAAAAGGATGCAGCCTCAGAAGCCAATAAAGCAAGCCCTTTAACCAATTGGAACGGGTGGGTCAGATTAAACTCAACCCCGATAAATGAAGTGGCCATAGTAAACAAAGCGAAGGTCGTTGAGGAAGTTTCACCAGATATACTGATCTTATTGGAGGTCGAGGACAGGTCATCGCTACTGGAATTTAACAAGAGTTTTTTATCTGACACCTATACCCATATCCTGTATTTGGAGACCAATGACCTGTACGGTAGAGGTATCGGGTTGTTGACCAAATCCGGTTATGAAGTACTTGCAATGAAATCCCATGTCAATGATTTTGATGAAAATGGCAATCCCATTTTTGATATGGACCTACAGGAATATAAAATCAGTACCCCCAATGGTAAAATCGTAAGCATACTGTCAACGTGCTTTTTGGATAACTTAGAACACCATAAGGATGCTAAAAGCAAAATTGAAGTTCAATCCAAAAAGATAGCAGAAGTATATAAGGATAAAGATGGTCCCAATGAATTGATCGCTGTTGTAGGCACACTAAATGTCCCGTCCTACAGCAAACTTCTTGCGCCGTTAACCCTAGGAACCGATTTAAAGGATATTTCAAAACATCACACTTTTGAAGTGGATTTGGACAAGGGAAAAGACTCAAAATATTATCGTTTGGGAGCCTATAAAATGGGCGTTAACTTGAAGCAAAGCGACTATTTGATGCTTTCCAGCAAATTGTATAGAACGGTAAAGGCCAGTGGATTGATAAGAAAAGGGATTTGGTTTAAAAAAAGGCCTCAATGGAATATCCTAAAAAGCATCAAAAATGAACTGCATAGTGCCAGTGAACATCCCATGGTATGGTCGGAACTAAAAATCCGTTAAAAATGGAGTTACAGACAATACAAAACAGGATTTATGAAATACGTGGACAAAGAGTACTCTTAGATTTTGATCTGGCTTTACTTTATGAAACCGAAACTAAACGCCTTAAAGAAGCTGTACGGCGCAATAAAGACCGTTTTCCATCAGATTTTATGTTTGAATTGACAAACGAAGAATACAACTCTTTAAGGACGCAATTTGCGACCTTAGAAAATACAGGTAGAGGAAAACACAGTAAATACAATCCTTTTGCATTTACCGAACAGGGCATTGCAATGTTGGCCAGTGTGTTGCGAACCCCCAAGGCCATAGAAGTCAATATACAGATTGTTCGTGCCTTTGTTTTTCTTAGAAAATATGCTTTATCACATACGGAGTTAACCCAAAAGTTACAGGAGCTGGAAACTAAATACAACCAACAATTTACCGACATTTTTGAGGCCATTAATTACTTGCTGCAAAAAGATAAAAAGCAACTTGCACAAAGCAAAAGAAAACCTATCGGATATAAGAAGGAATAAGAGAATTAACCAACTAACTCGTAAACAAATTTACTCTTTGCATCACCGATCTTCTGCATCAATTCCAATTTGTTCGGCAATATAATACTAGGTATACGATCCAATCCCTGTAAGTATTCTCCCAATTCTTTTTTGTTTTCAAAAATAGTCCGTATTCCATTCTTACCATATTTCTGAAGTCTGGAAATCGTTTCGCCACCAACACTCGCCGATGATACCAGAGGTATGTTGAAATAAACATCACAACTTATAGCTACGTGCTCTTGGTCAGCCAAACTAAAGTCTTTACTAATTGCACTTCTGAGCATGGCACAATGCGTTAGTAGTACATCTAAAAATTTACCGCCTTCATCGGCCTTAATTGGCTTTAGGGCAACTTTTAGTTGTCTAAAATTATCCAATTGTCTCAATGGACTTGGTTTTGATTCAATTCTAAATTTCATAATCTATCGTTTTTATATTACTAATTCTTTTGACGAAACTTCTTTTTTTAGCCTTATTTAAAGTTGTTTTACGAATACCAACAATTCTTTACCGACTGCAATAACAATTTCTTTTAGTACTTTATACAGGCTCACAAATAACGCTTTCATCATCCTACATTTTAATTGACATGAGCACAGCCAGTGCTAGGGCCATACTATTGTTTTCCATTTCCAAATAGGCTGCCTCATCATGATTTGACAGGAAACCCAACTCCACCAAAATTGCTGGGCATACCGCTATCGATTCGCGTAGTACTTGAAAGTTTGCTCTTTTAAGTCCCCTACTTCTATATCCCAATTTTTGAGTAAGCGTTTCTACTATGGATTGGCCCAAGCGCATTGATTCCACTTGATTTTTGGTCGTTATGCTTGTTTTGCTATGCAGGTAAATTTCAACGCCCGTAGCCCTTTCATTTTTAGCATGATTGCAATGCAACGATATAAAAAGGTCGGGTTGAATTGCCTTTACCAGTTTAGTCCGATGCCGCAGTGAAATAAGTGTGTCCGTGTATCTTGTCAAATACAAATCATATTCATTATTGAGGACTTTCCTATTAAACTCTAGCATTGCTTTTGCAATGGCCAGTGTGATATCTTTCTCTTTTATATGATTGGTTCCTATAGCTCCAGAATCCATTCCACCATGTCCGGCATCAATTATGATTACCTTTTTATGTTGTGCTACGGGCATATGTAAAGGCATCAAAAAAAGTAGCGTTATCAACAGTTTTACTGGTTTCATATTTACTTGCATTTAGGTAACTATCCATTGCACAATTTTTAAAGATTTCAACCAATGCATAACTATCCTTCAAAATTTAACGCTGATTACCGTTAATATTTTCAGTTTTTCTCCCTTTCCATGCATTCCCTTATAGATTTCGTAAAAAGTTATTTCAAACAGGTTCCCTAAGCGCATTGGAGAACCATAAAAACGTAAGCGTTATGAAAAAAACAGTTTATCCTTTGTGGGCCATGCTCCTAATGAGCCTACCCACATTTGCACAAATCGGAGGTATTGAAGATTCGGTAAATGATGTTTCCGATACCATTAGGTCTATTTTCCCTCTACTATTGGGGGTCATTTTCCTCATCGGATTCTTATTTAATGCAGGTCATTTCTTCGGCGAAAATGCAGACCTCAAAAAGGGAATTACCCGTGTTTTGGTTTTTGTACTCATAGCAGGGGCGGTAGTGGGCATCTTTACCTATCTCATTGGAATAGTAGTCTAAGGTCGATAATCGACATTAAAAAACTATACAATGAAAAGGTATGAAGTTTATAAAAACATTCGCAAAGGGGCAATGATATGGGGGCTTCCCATATCCCTCTTTGCAATGATGATGCTCTTAATACTGGGATCCCTGCTGATAATCATTTTTTCATTCAGCCTTTGGGTCATCATCGGAGCATTCTTACTAAACGGTACATTCTATATCGTTCTGACCAAAATTGCCCGTAAAGCAATAACCATAAACATCGTTAAGGTATTTCCTAAAATCATAAGCAACAAGAAAGAAAACATACAATACTATGTCGATTATTAATACAGCATCATATAACCCCATCATAGAAATACGGGATAATTTAATATTTGCCAACAATGGCAATATCATTGCCTGTTATCGTGGAGAACTCCCTGAGATCTATTCTTTATCGGAAAAGGATTTCGAGGACTTACACAGTATTTGGTTTCAAGCACTAAAGTCTTTGCCCGTTGGTTCCGTTATCCATAAGCAAGATGTTTACCTAAAGAAAGGGTTTAGCTCGGAATACCTACCCAATAATACTTTTCTTGGAAAAGCAACACACGACCATTTCAAAGGAAGGGAATACATAGAACATCGTTGCTATCTATTCCTCACATTGGCAGGAAACAAAACATTGAACAACCCCAAATATGTAAACCCATTTCGGAAAATAAGTAAAGGGATTTACCAAGAATTAAATCAGAACGTTCACAGTTTCATTGGTTCGGTAAATGATTCCATTTCCTATATCAACAATAGCCGCAAAGTTCAATTTCTACCTTTAAAGGAATCCGAAATACTCAATTTTTCACAAACCTTTTTTAACGGTTTCAATCTCAATTTTGATACCGATATGCTTTTGGAGAAATCCAAAATTACCATAGGCAATAATCATTTTGACGTATTAGCCATCAATAGTGAATCCTGTTTTGGCGAAAACGTACAAACAAGTAAAATCAACGAACGTTTTACTTCGGATGATTTTGTATTTCATCAAGGGTATATCGATGGTTTGGGACTTTCCCTGAATGAAAATCATATCGTTAATCAAATCCTTTATTTAGATGATAAACAGAAATGGCGAAAACTCTTAGAAAAGAAGATTGAGGAACTTAAAAAGAGTTCGAATTTTGGTACGCAGAACAAAGTCATTCTTAAAAAAATTGAGCATATCGTTGACCAAATCAACAATGATGATAGCGCAAGAATCATAAGAGGACATTTGAATATTGTCTATTGGGACCGGGAAGCCCAACAGCTGGAAAGCATAGGCTCACAAATAAAATCGGAATTTAAGGAACTGGATATTACTCCATACTATCCAAGGGGTGAGGAACGTAAAAATTATATTCTAAATAGCCATCCCTGTTTTTCTTCCAATTTTTCAAATGAGGATTTGTACGTGACCGATTTGAAACATGCGCTTTGCCTTTTCATAAACAACACCAGCTACAGGACGGATAGGCAAGGAATTATATTCAATGATAGGGAACATAACATCCCCGTGTTAAAGGATGTTTGGGACGAGAAAAAGAAACGTATCAATGCGAGGAACTTTGCCATTTTTGCGCCTACGGGAGAGGGGAAATCCTTTTTGGCAAACAACATATTACGGCAGTATTTTGAAATGGGTGTGCGCCTTGTAATTATTGACTTGGGAGGTTCCTACACCAAGTTTGCCAGTCTGTATCCCGAACAATATACTGTACTGCGCTATGAAAGCGGCAAGAGCCTTGGTATCAATCCCTTCTTTATAACAAAAGGTGACGATGTCACCCCAGAGCGGTTAGAGGATCTATCTGTATTCCTATTTGAACTGATTGGGGAAGGCACCAAGCCAAAAAAGGAACAGTCCGTAGCCCTCAAGAAAATATTACACGCTTATTATAAAAAAAATGCAGAGGGGCATTCCCTCGATAGTTTTTATACCTATATCGAATCGCAACGGGAAAATCTATTGACCCAACTGCATATTCATTCTGATTACTTCAATATTGAAGGGTTCTTGCATATCCTATCTGAGTATGTACGTGATGGATTGTATAGTTTTTTATTTGAAACAAGTGAAGACCAATCCTATAAGATTGAGGACAAGCGATTGATTGTATTTGAACTGGATGAGGTAAAGGACAATAAAGAAATTCTTTCCGTAATGCTCAAACTAATCAAAACAGCAATACAACGAACCATTTGGCAAAATAAAGAAGAAAAGGGTATTATCCTTTTTGATGAGTTCGCCAAACAATTAAAATTCGATAACGTGCTGGAATCGGTGGAATTCTATTACCAAGCTATCCGAAAACAAGAGGGAGCAATCGGCATCATACTACAGTCCATTAATCAATTGCCAGACAATTCCACTTCGGCAAGTATTCTGGAAAATACACAGGTCATTTACAGCCTTAACAATGAAAAGGGCTATAAAGAATTAAAAAATAGGCTTAGCCTGTCCAGTCACGACCTGAATCAATTAAAATCCATCAAAAATAACTTATCAGGGAAACGTAAGTACACAGAGATTTTTATCAAAATCGGAAAGGAAAGCAACATTTTCAGACTGGAAGTACCCCAAGAAGTTTTCGCTGCTTATCTCACTGATGGCGCCGATAACGAGGCCATAATGGCCTTTTATAAAGAAAGTGGCTGCATGGAGATGGCCATTAAACAATTTGTTCAATTAAAATCAAAAGAGTTATGAGAAGATTCATTTTTATGTGCCTTTTGGCACTCGGATTATTATTGTTGCCCGCACGTGCTGCGTGCCAGGGAATGCCCGTGTATGATAACACCAATTTTATCACTCTGGGAAAACAAATTATTGAAGCCGCCAAACAAACAGAAAACCTGATAAAAACGGTGGAGTTTATGAAGCAGCAAAAAGACCGTATCGAGAAGGTCAGCAATGTTGTAAAACAGTTAAAAGCGGTTCGGGAACTTGCCCGAAACAACCAACGTCTTTTTGAGGTGGTCAGAGGTGACGTGAGGAATATTTTGAATTCCCCATATATCAAACCCGAAGAAATTACAAGAGTATCGCAATCCTTTGAAAATATTATCGAAAACTCTTTGGAGGATTTGGATTTTGTACAACAAATCCTATCCAGTGACTATTTAAAAATGACCGATGCAGAAAGGGCTGCTGTATTAAAGGACCGGGAAACAAGCTCCAAAGAAATGGTCGCTGAAATAGAGCGTAAGACCAAGCGATACAATGACATCATTTCCTTTCGGGAAATGCAAGACAGAATTAATAGCAGGGCAACAAATTATTAGGCTATGCAGTTGGCTTTCCCATTAATCGGAGGATTGGAATATGTAGACACTGTTTTTCAAACAATTAAAGACAGTGATTTTCTACAGTATACCATTGTAGGTATGAAAGCCCTTGCCATCCTATTCTTCCTAATCAACGTCTTAAAAAAGTACAATGAAGGAGTTGCCAATAGGGATGGATATACGTGGGGGCTTACCCCAACCGAACTGATAAAGAATTTCATCATAGTGATTCTGGTCATTTTTTCAATTCAGGTACTTGAGGTATTTGATAGTATCCTGGTGGCCATTGAAGGACAGTACAGAAATACCGCACCATCACTTTTGCCACTACAATTACAAGATGTGGAAATTGAGGATGATGTAAGTGGACTGGAAGCCGCTAGCAAGGGGTTGGCTTTATTATATGAGGCATTGACCACACCACTATATGGATTAAAGATATTAGCATTTATATTGAGTGTTTTTCTTTGGTTGTTAGACCTCTTTATTTACCCCCTGTTCTTGGCGGAACGATTCTTTTTGATGGGGATAATGCAAGCCTTTTTTCCCTTGGTCATAAGCCTTGCCGTGTTTGAAAAGTTTCGGTCAATGGCTTATACTTTTTTCAAATTATACGCGGCTGTTTATATGTTGGTTCCTGCCTTTTTTCTGGTGAATGTATTCGTGAATGCACTCTACACAGAGTTCACTACCAATTTTTGGGTAAACCTTTTCGGCTTTGATTTTGGAAGTTCATTTTTTGCACCCATTATCGAGTTGGGGACCATAGGCTTTATCGTCTTTTTGAAATTCAAATTGTACAAACGGGCAACCTCATTCACCTTCAAACTATTTAGTGCCTAAGGCTCTTTTAATTAAAAAAGTAATGAAAAATGAAAACACCATATAAAAACATATACGAGGTCCTGAAAACGAACCGGTTTATAGTTCTGACCGTTGTTACAATGGCGATGCTGTCCACGATTGTTTCAAGTATCATTTCCTTTAAGATGTACCACAAGTCATTGGATGGTTCTTTTGCCATCGGTAAGAATGGCGAAGTGATACCCCTGCAATGGGTACAGCAAAAAGAGAATTTAAAGGTAGAAACCTTAGAACATTTGCGTCTATTTCATACCTATTTCTACGATATAGATGCTACTAATTTTGAAATGAATATTGAAAAAGCCTTATGGCTTGGAAATAGTACAGTGGATAACGTATACAGACAGAAAAAAGCCGATGGTGTGTATAACAGATTGATGCAATACTCCTTAGTTCAAAAGGTAATCAGTATCGATTCTGAAATAGACCTTAAAGCAGAACCCTATCCCTTTAGAACAACTACAGTTTTTCAAATCAATAGGGGGTCGATAATCGACACTTATGAATTGGTGACTACGGGTAAAATTTTACATCTGGAAAAACGAAACTTCCCGAAGAACACGCACGGGCTTTTGATTACGGATTACTTTGAGAACACTTTAAAAAAAATAGACTATGAAAATTGATAAGAAGAAAATCACTTTTGCCGTAGTCATTGGAGCGGTGGTAATTTTCATTGTTGCCTATTCCATATTGACTTTTGGCGGTGATAAAGACGAACAAGATGAACTGCTACAACCCTTAGTACCCACATTAGAAACGGTAAAAGATGATTATACATCTAGGCTTGATGCTGTAGACGATTTAAAGGAAATTAGGGAAACCAACGCACCAAGTATCTATGATGAGAAGTATTTGGATTCAACGGGAGTCTATGACCCTGATTTTATAGAAAAGGAGAAAATGCGTCTTGTCGATAGTATCTACTCCAATAGTCAAATTGATTATAGCACGGGTGCATTTAGAAAACGCACCTCCAATGTAGATAATGCCATAAAGGGTATTATAGGTAAAAAAGTAGAAGAGCCTGAAGATGACAAGAGCAAGTCTACAGCAATCTTAGCAAAAGAAATGGCTTTGGAACAACAATTGTTTTTTGCTTCCAACCCTTTACCGAATTCGGCTGTTGAATCAATACCCAGCGTAAATGTAGTTGTCGATTCCAAAGAAGTTATAAAAGCAAATGACCGTTTGGAAATGCGTACCCAAAACGATGTTACTATCAAGGGGTATTTCATTCCAAGAAACACCCTTCTTTTTGGTATTGTCAGCTTTCAACCGAATCGAGTTTTATTGAAAATAGAGAACATTAGAAACATCCCACTAGCTTTTAAAGCCTATGACTACAGGGATAATTTAGAAGGAATCTATATCAAGAATAGTTTTCGGGAAGAACTGAGACAACAAGTACTTGGAGATGTTATAAACGAAGTTAATGTACCTGGCATTCCACAGGTTAGGGGGGTAAAGAGAATATTTCAACGTTCTAACCGTCAGGTAAAAGTAACGGTAAACAATAATTATGTGCTGACCTTAAAGGTCGAGACAGAACAATAAAAATGAATACTATGAAAAAGTTAATAGTCATGATGAGTTTAGGGCTCATGCTCTCAGCACATGCAAAAAATAAAATTCAGTTAGATACTCTATATGCTAATTCAACAATGACAATGGCGTTGTTTTTCCCAACGGATATTAAACAGGGCATCACAGGATCGGACAATTTTGTTTTTACCTACAATAGAGATAAAGAACAGAATCTGGGTTTATTAAAAGCGGTAAAAGGAGAGCCTAGTAACTTATTGGTGATTACCACAGATGGCACAGTGTATTCCTTTATTTTGAAATATTCGGAACATCTGGAGAACCCCAATCGTTTTATAACAAAGAATGAAAGCATTGGAAACGTCAAGCAAGTTCAAACTGAGCGGACAATTACAAAACAGAGCTTTTCAGTTAAAGATTCGCTGGGACCACTGCGCAGATCTTGTGAATCATTATTAAAACTTCCTGAAGAAAAGAATGTGACAAAGAAAGTGAGTAACATAAAGTTGAGTCTTAAAAATTTAAAATATCACGGTGATAATGTTTATCTACAGTTTGAAATTGAAAATAAATCCGGTATACGATTCGATTTTGATTATCTCAATATTTTTAAGGTAAATAGAAATAAAAAGCGGAATGCATCCTATCAGAAAATTCCCTTAAACCCTATTTATGTTCACAACAAACCCTATCAAATATTACCCAATACAAAAGCGAAGTTGGTTTATGTTGTTCCGAAATTTACTATTGGTGACAGTGAAAAGACGGAGGTAAGGTTACAGGAATTAAACACGACAAGAGCGGTGAATTTAATTTGGTGATAATAACAAAAGCCCTGATTCCATTATCAGGGCTTTTGTTATACGCTCTTATATGTTTCCTAATTATTGCAGCAATCTTTGTTTTGTTGAATAGGTGGGCAAGCCACCGTGCCATACGAACAGAATACACAGCAATCTCCCTCTTTAGGGCGTAATACTTCTTTACAATTTTCACAATCATAAAAGAACTGGCAAGCTGTTGTTGGCATTTCTTCTTCTTTCTTATGTCCACAGTTTGGACACGTAATTGTAGATTCTAAAATAGCTTCCATCACTCTATGATTTTATATCCTGTTTTTCCAATAGCGCCTACTATCTCATTAGCAGTTACTTTACTTTTATCAAACTTCACAAAAGCTTTGGATGTTTCATAATTTGCATCTACCTCCAAAATGCCTTCTAGTTTATTTACCTCGTTTTCAATATGGGCTTCGCAACCTGCACACGTCATTCCCTGTATGGAATAGTTCACTTCACTTACGTTACTTTCAGATACATAAACGACTTGCTTTTCAGCATTTGAGTTGGAATAAAATATATGTGAATAGTAGGGAAAGGCTAACATAATACCTGCAAAAATGCTCACCAAAAACAAGAACTTTTTGGATTGAATAAATTTAGGTTTGTCATCATCACAAGCGCAATCAATATCCTGTGTACGTGGTTTTAATTTTTCATACCAGGCAAAACCAAGAATCAAAACGGTTATACCTATTAAAATAGGTCTGTACGGTTCTACCCAAGAAAAGGTAGAAGCTATTCCTGTTGTCCCAGAAAGTAAAGCTAAGACAGGAGCAATACAACACAGTGAAGCTACTATAGCTGAAAACAATCCAGCAAAAGCAGTTCGATTAGAGGTCAATGTTTTTTTCATCTTATGCAATTTTTTTTTCAAATGTTATATTACTCAAAATAGCAGTCAAAAAATCTTCATTTTTCTTCGAAATACGATAAAAGATGGTTTGACCATCTCTACGGGTAGTAATTACATTTACATCCTTCATCTTGCGTAAATGTTGGGAAATAGCAGGAACACTCATTTCTAAAATATCAGCAAAGTCACAAGGGCACAATTCGGTTTCCCTTTTCAACAAAAACAATATTTTAAAACGGACTTCATTACCAGCCAGTGCCATAATTTTACTGATGGCTTCAATGGAAGTTGATACCGCATTCAAATCTTCTTTACAACGAAGTATTTGGGTGTGGTCAGCCTCTGCCCTGATACAGCTAGTTTCAAGTTTCATATAACTAATTTTGATCAAAGGTATAGATATGTAATTATTTAAGCAAATGCTTAAATACAAACTTGAGTTAAAATAAGTTTGACTCTGAAGATTTGAAAATAAAGAAAGGAATGCCTACTGATAAAAAATAGCTTGGTTTACAGGCTATGACCAATTCATTCTTTGTAACCGTATAGCATTCAAGATAGCCAATAGCGCTACGCCAACATCAGCAAAAACAGCTTCCCACATTGTAGCTAGACCGCCTGCACCTAAAATCAACACGATAGCTTTAACACCAAAGGCAAGTATAATATTCTGCCATACAATTTTACGTGTAGAACGACTTATTTTAATAGCTCTAACCACTTTTGAAGGCTGGTCGGTTTGGATGATGACGTCTGCGGTTTCAATAGCGACATCACTGCCTAAGCCACCCATCGCAATACCAACGTTACTTGCCGCCAAAACGGGTGCATCATTAATACCATCGCCGATAAAGGCTACTTTGTTTTCTGGGTTTTGTTTTAGCGTTTCGACCTCATTTAATTTATCCTCTGGTAATAACCCACCTTTGGCTTTTTCAATATTCAATTCTTTAGCGACTTGCTGGGTAATGGAATCTTTATCGCCTGAAAGCATCATAATATTTTTGACCCCAACATTATGCAATTCCGTAATTGTTTCTTTTGCATCCTCTTTTAATTCGTCCGCTATCACCACATAACCCGCAAATGTATGGTCAATTGAAACCAACACTATTGATTCTACTAAAGAATCTGTTTCATTTGGAATGGTAATATCATTATCAATCATTAAGGCTTTGTTTCCTACTAAAACAGTTTTTCCGTTTATAATCCCTTTTAAACCTTTACCTGCAATTTCAGATACTTCCTTTGCATCATAGTCATCACCATTTTCTTTGTACTCCATAATGGCTTTTGCAACGGGATGTGTAGATTGTTCTTCCATTGCTATTAGGTATTTTATAAATTGGGATTCTTCCCAACCGATAGCCTTGATTTCTTTGATTTTGAAAACACCTTTGGTAACCGTTCCCGTTTTGTCCATCACCAAGGTGTTTATTTTGGTCATTGCATCTAAGAAAGAAGCTCCTTTAAAAAGAATTCCATTTCTTGATGCTGCGCCCAATCCACCAAAATAGCCCAACGGAATAGAAATGACCAATGCACAAGGACAAGAGATGACTAAGAAAATCAATGCTCTATACAACCAATTTTGAAACACATAATCATCAACAAAAAAGTAAGGTAGAAACGTAACTCCAATAGCTAAGAACACTACAATAGGCGTATAGATCCGTGCAAACTGTCTAATAAATAATTCCGTTTTGGATTTACGTGCCGTAGCATTTTGAACCAAGTCTAATATTCTAGCAATTGAGCTATCCTCAAAGGTGTTGGTGACTTTAATTTCAATGACACTTTCTAAATTGATACTACCTGCATATACTTTGGATTCTTTTAAAAGCGAATCAGGTTTGCTTTCTCCTGTTAAAGCAGCCGTATTCAATGAAGCCTTATCGGATAAAAGTACACCATCTAACGGAATTTTTTCACCTACTCGGACTTGAATTTTTTCTCCAATCGTTACCTCTTCTGGTGATACATTAATGTAATCATTATCACGAAAAACAGTGGCTTCTTTTGGACGAACATCCAGTAAAGCTTTGATATTTCCTTTAGCTCTATTTACAGCTGCATTTTGGAATAATTCACCAACAGCATAAAAAAGCATTACCGCGACACCTTCAGGATATTCTCCTATTGCAAATGCGCCTATAGTTGCAATTGACATTAAAAGAAATTCGGTAAAGAAATTTCCTCGTATAATACTCTTCCAACCTTCTTTTATTACGGGAAAGCCTACAGGTAAATATGCGATACCGTACCAAGCGATACGAACCCAATCCTTAAAAAAAGAAATATCAAAATAATCTAATCCTATACCAATTATAAGCATTGTAAAACTTATGATTGCAGGTATATAGGTGCCAAAAGAACTACTATCACTGTGGCCGTGATTGTGACCATCATCGTGAGTATGTACTTCTGCCGATTTTGGTTTTAATTCTCTTAAATTGACTTTCTTTTTTTTCATTTAGTATCTAATAATTTTTCAATATCATTTGGAATAGGCATACGTTTTAAAGGTGGCACATTTGCACCTCCGGTATTACCAAGTGGAACGTGATTAATAAATGATTTCCAACCTCCGACAACTAGCCTAAGTACTTGCCCAAAGACTTCTTTGGTGTTTTTTTGCATTAAACCAAACCTTAGCATTAACCAATGGGAATAGGTATGCTCTATCGGGTAAGACTGACCTATAATATGACTACGTTCTAAATGATACCAGGCATCAGCATATTGGTTTTTTAGGAGGCAATGTCTATAATCTTTTAGCTCTGACTTATAAGCTTCTTTTAGATGTCTCGGGATTTTTACATTAAACTTCATATCCATCTATTTTGGATAAAAGTAGCTTAATGGTCAGTGCAACGGAAGTGCATTTATTAGGCACTGCATTTATCGCAAATACCTTTTACAACCAAGTTTACATTTTCCGAAACAAAACCATCGGGGACCTTTATTAGTGGGATTTTATGTTCCGTTAAACACACGGTTTCTCCACAATTGTTACAATGAAAATGAAGGTGTAAATCTTGTTCCATTTCACAATTGCAACCTTCTTCACACATCGCATATTTGGTGATGCCAGTGCCATCATCTATTTGATGTACAATTGCTTTTTCCTCAAATGTTTTAAGGGTTCTATAAAGGGTAGTTCTATCTGCTTTTGCGAAAGCATTTTCTATATCACTCAAAGTAACTGCCACCTTTTTTCCTGCAAGAAACTTGGATATCAGCAGGCGCATTGCTGTTATCCGAACTCCCTTTGATTCTAATAATTCTTCTATTGTTTGCATAATTAATCGTTGTCTTCGTTTCCAAAGGGTTTTAAAATGATTCCAATACTAAAGATAAAACCATCTGTAGGCGCATATATTTCTGGAAAAGTAGGGTTTTCGTGAGGGGGCAGAACTAAAGGCGAAAAACGACTTTGTCTTCGGTCTGTAAAGTTCTCAAAATTTACAAATGTACTTCCCCATTTAAAATTACGCATTACAAGCAAGCCCATTGTAAAGAAATCGGTTGTTTCAAACCCGTTTGAAAGTAATTGTTTTCCTGTGTAAAAGGTTTCATAACCTATACGCCATTTTTCAGATTCATACATCAAAACACTCCCTGCATTGTGCTTTGCGGTCAGTGGTTTCTGTGGATTGCCAGGTAGATAATTTAGGCGTGTGTCTATAAATGCGTAATTCAAAAACCACCTAAAATCTTTATAGGTAAACTTGATATTGGTCTCGGCCCCTTTACTTAGAATTTCTCCAGAAGCATTTTCAAACTGAAATAAATCACCATCAACGGAATTAAGTAACAATCCATTTCTAATAGCAGTCAGATAAAACAATTGGTTTACGGAAAAACCTACTTCATCGGTCAATCTTGTTTGATAGTTAAAATCTAGGTTAAGCCCATAAGAACGTTCCGCCTTCAAAGCATCCTTATCAATCTGTAAGACATTTCGAAAGTTTATGAATTCCGCTTCCTCAGTAAAAATATCGGGGACTTTATAGCCCAAACCACCCCCAAGTCTGCTAGAAAAGTTGTTGTTTGATTTATATAATAGGGAAATTCTTGGCAGCGCAAAGAATCCCCAATCAATGGCATAATCGGTGCGCAGTCCTGTTTCAAGAATCCATTGTTCCGTAACGTCATAGATGTTATTAGCAAACAATCCAACGGTAACGTCCTTTTGGTCACGTTCTAAAGGATTTCCCCGTTCATTAAATACTGTAGAATATAAGTTTGCTCCTAAAACCCAATCTGCTTTTACTCCTTGCTTTTGGTAAGCAGCTTCTGTAAAGGTGTTCCATTGACTCCCTTTAAAAGATAAATCTGGTATGTCCAAACTCCTATCAAAAAAAGCAATACTGTTCTTTACCGAAATAGATTGAACAGAATCTAATTGAGATTCAAAAACGGCCTGAGTACTTACCCGTTTGGATAGGTTTTCTTCGGTATATTGATGAATTCCGTTTTCTCCTTCTTCAATTTTTGTAATATCACCCCCTTTTCTATCATCATAAGTTCCATTGATTCCAAACCAGAAAGTGGTATTATCCGAGGGGTAATAAAACAATTTAGGATTAAAGCTTATAGATTGCGTCTGGGGCAGATTGCTAAAACCGTCATCCTCTGGGTCATATGCTTTTTGATAATGACCTGAACCGTAAAGCGTCCAGCCCCATTTATCCCTTCGTTCGCTATAGAAAACATTGGCGGTACTTCCCAAAGCTTGTGTTTGGGTTAGCATAATATCTAAAGCTGGTTCTTCGTTGGGCGTTTTTGAAACCATATTCACCAATCCTGCAATAGCACCACCGCCATACAATGTTGACGAACTACCTTTGATGATTTCGAATTGCCTTAAATCTAATGGTGGAATCTGTAAAATGCTCAATCCACTCGAAAAACCGCTGTAGAGGGGAAAACCATCACGCAATAGTTGCGTATAACGCCCATCCAAACCTTGTATTCTAATGTTGGTATTTGCGCTGCTCAATGAGGTTTGTTGCATTTGTATTCCGGTACTTTCTCGAAGTACCATAGAAATATTGGTTGGGTTCATTACGGCTTTTTCACCTAATTCCTCAGCCCCAATAAATTCTATTCTAGTAGGTATCTTTTTTACTGTTCTTGTACTTCTTGAGGATTGTACGATTACTTCATCAAGGGCATTTTCATCTTCTTTTAAAAAGAAGATTAATGCTTCGTTTGAAGGAACGGTTATGCTTTTTTCTATTGTTTCAAAACCTAAATAGGAAATTTGCAAGTTATATTCCCCATTGGGGAGGTCTTCAAAGAAAGCGATTCCGTTAAAATTTGTTGTCGCTCCCTTGTTGAGGCTTTCTATATAGATAGTTGCCCCTAGTAATGGCTCTTTTTCTTGCTCTGAAAATATTTTTATTTCTAACGTATTTTGAGCGTAACCAAAAGCACAAAATAGTAGCATAAGCCAATAGCTTAATAGACTTTTATTCATTTGTATTTGTAATAAATTGACTAAATAATGTGGGTGGCGATTTCTTTATCGCTAAGAATTTTAGCCAATACTTTGGGGAGGCTGTAAGATGCGGAGTGAAACTTCTTGAAAGATACCCAACTGTTTAGAAATAATCTTTCCATCAACTAATTGATGTTCCGTCTCTGCGAAGAAATTAAAGGCGGAAATGGCGTGGGCATGACAGCAGTGACACTGGCAAAACGGAGAACAAAGTTCGCAATCTTGGTCGTGGTCTCCGTCAAAATCAACTACTGAGATAGTTTGAGAATCATCTATAATATTTTCATCATCATTACAGGGCACTGCTTGAAGTGCCAAGAAATAAAAAGATAAAATGACTGCCAAAAATTTCACAACGCAAAGATAAAAAGATTTTCGTGCAACTGGGTTGCAAATAACTATCGCAATGAATCAATGACACTCCCGCAAGTCAACATAGCATCCCCGTAATAGGGATTGCGAATCTCTTTTTCAGCACTTAACCAAACCGCGCCCTTATTACTGTTTGCCATAGGACATTGCTGCACATAAAGTGCATTACCCAAATCCTTTAGCTCACCTGCAATAGCGACCATATTCGCATTAAGAATTACGAAATGGGAACGTTGGTCTTCTAATTTTCCCGCTTTAGTGATAGCTTCCAACATTTCAATACTCTTGTCCAAATGTGCTCTTTCCATTGTACCCAAGTCAGAAAAATTTGGCCTTTGCCATATTTCCAAAGTAGCTTTTGCATGTATTGCCGCCTGCTTTGAATTACTGGCCACCAATGCATCTTTTAATTTTAAATAGGCTGGAAATCCTTTTTCAAACTCCTTTTGAAAGGTGTCCGGCAATGTCATTTTCATCTGGTCTTCCGAACTATTGGAATCTTCCTGAGGTTGCATTCCCAGATGGCCTTCATGACCCGTCCTCGTCTTGCCGCCAGCTTTGTTCATCATACTTTTTTTACCCTGTAATTGTGCAGCCGCATCAACTGAAAAAGTTCCATTGGCCACAATTTCTTCGCCTGAATTAAGGCCAGAAATAACTTCCAATTGTTCTCCATTTCTTACCCCTAACATTACCTCCCTCATTTCAAAGACTGGCTCATCTGGTTTGACTTTTATATAGACCAAAGAACGTTCTCCTGTCCACATCACAGCTGAGGAAGGTACCCACAGTTTCGATTCATCACTAAAATTTTTATCATTCTGAATCTTCCCAGTTACGAACATCCCAGGCTTGAATTGTTCATTTTGATTTGCAAGTGTTGCACGCACTGTTACGGTTCTAGTAGCATTGTTAAGTACAGGGTCCACAAATGAAATTTTACCATTAAACGTTTTATTTGGATAGGCATTGGTGGTTATGCTTATTCTTTGCCCTTTTTTTAGTTGTGACAACTGAGTTTCATAGGCATCAAACTCGGCCCAAACTGTACTTAAATTGCTCACCTTTACAATAGGCTGCCCTTTCTTTACATAATCACCTTCCGCGCTCATGACCTCGGAAACCGTACCGGAAACCGTTGCATAAACAGGAAAGTATTCCGTTACCTTAGTGGAGCTTTCTATGGCGTTGATTTGATTTTCCGATAATTTCCAGAGCTTCAATTTGTTACGGACAGCTTGGTACAATTGCGGTTGCGACTGCTTTAAAGATACCGTGGTCAATAGTTCTTGCTGTGCCGCTACCAGTTCAGGAGAATAGATAGTTCCCAGTAATTGTCCTTTTCGAACTTCTTGCCCTTCATAATTAACGTTCAATCGCTCAATCCTTCCGTCAAAATAACTGGCCTGTACGGCAACAGCTTCTTCGTTTATTGCAATTTTACCCGATAGGGAAATGGAATTGTCGTCACCTGCGGATTTAGTGCCGACCACAATGGTCTGTACATTCGCCAAGGCAAGCGCATTATCCGTCATTGAGAATTGTTCAGGCGAAAGACCTCCAGTACCGACTTCAGCAGGAATCAGGTCCATTCCACAAATAGGACAGTCACCCGGTTCAGGCTGCATAATCTGGGGATGCATGGAGCATGTCCACATTTGGTTTTCTGATCCTGTTTCATGGTCATGCTCCGTTGCCTCCATAGTATCGGCATGGGATGTTCCAAAAAGAACATACCCTACTCCCAATCCAATAATGGCCGCAACTGCAATTAAAATTATGCGCTGTTTCATTTCTTTATTTTTAATCGTTTTTTTAATGTAATAATTGAAGGTGAACTGATATACCAGAGGAGAAATCCACTTAATACCGTAATCAAACCTAAAAGTGAAAATGCTCTCAAAACTGTTGTATTGAAGTTATCCCTACCTTCATAATCCATAGTGTGGGTCATCCATAGAAAATCGAAAATGCGCCAATCCCTATGGCGAACTGTTTGAAATTTTCCATCACTAACGGAAACATAGGCCTTTAAAGCTTCATCTGTTTTGTATGAGATGACGTAAGCAGGTAATAACTTTTCGCGATATTCATGGTGTTTTCCAGTTTCAGTAATCTGCTCAATAGATTCCACAATCAAATCACTTCTCATATGACTTTGAGCGATTGATAGTGCTTCATCCCTCGTAATACTCTTCTTTGGTTTTCCATTAATGGCACTGTACAATTGTTTGTTATTTATCCAGTAATAGGGTCTATTGCCAATATCCCTCAATTCAATGGTTTTAACTCCATTTGCAACATCAAGTTGGGATGGGCTTATTAAATCTCCATAGGCTTTAGTTTGATGCTCCAAATTTTTAAAATGGTCACCGTGTATTTCATCGATGTCTGTCCAACTAAAGTATAAACCACTAATTGTCCAAAACAGGAACTGAATGCCTAAAAAGAGACCCAAATACCTGTGCGTTTTTCTGATTTTTAAAGCTGTGTTCCTGCTTACCATAATTATATCGTTTTGCTTCTTAAACGTAGTGCGTTTGCTATTACCGAAACAGAGCTAAAACTCATTGCTAAAGCTGCTATCATTGGTGAGAGTAATATTCCAAAAATTGGGAATAAGACCCCTGCGGCGATAGGTATACCTAAGGTGTTATATATCAATGCAAAAAATAGGTTTTGCTTAATGTTTTTCATTACAGAATCGCTTAGATTCCTTGCTTTTACAATTCCGTTTAAATCACCTTTTACCAAGGTTATCATTGCACTTTCTATGGCTACGTCCGTTCCCGTCCCCATTGCTATTCCAACATCGCTTTTTGCCAAAGCCGGTGCATCATTTATGCCATCACCTGCCATTGCCACTACTTTCCCATTTTCTTGTAGCTTTTCTACCTCTTTGAGCTTGTCTTCTGGTAGCATGCTGGCTTTAAAATCTGCCAGGGCCAATTCAGATGCCACCGCCTGAGCGGTATCGTGATTATCGCCTGTTAGCATTATGACATTAATATTTTTGTCTTGTAATGCTTTGATAGCTTTGGCACTTGTTTTCTTGATTTTATCGCCTATAACAACGTATCCTACGACTTTTCCCTTGATGGCCAGGTACGAAACCGTTTTACCTTGCTTTTGATAGGATTGAGCTTCGTTTTCCATTACCTTGGATAGTGCCGCATTAGCCTGTTCCATCATTTTAGAATTCCCCAGATATACTTTCTTTTGATTTACATGGCCTTCAACACCCTTACCCGTAATTGCCCTAAACCCATCAGCTTTTAAAAATTCCGTTTGTTGTTCCTTCCCGTATTTAACTGTAGCTTCAGCCAATGGATGTTCACTCTGATTGTTCAAGGAAACGATATATCGTAGCACTTCATTTTCGCTAAAACCGTTATCAAAAGAACCTACTTTTTCTACCGTAGGTTTTCCTTCTGTGATTGTTCCTGTCTTGTCAACAATGAGTGTGTCTACCTTATCCATTTTTTCGAGAGCTTCCGCATTTTTGATAAGCACACCATTCTGCGCACCTTTTCCAACACCTACCATAACAGACATTGGTGTAGCTAATCCCAAAGCACAAGGGCAAGCGATTATCAATACGGCAATGGCATTGACCAAAGCATAGACGTAAGCTGGTTCTGGTCCCCATATTGCCCAGACCGCAAAGGTTATCAAGGCAATGATTACCACAACAGGAACGAAATACCCCGAAACCTTATCCGCCAAATTCTGGATTGGTGCGCGACTACGACTAGCATCATTTACCATATGGATGATTTGGGACAATAACGTGTCCGAACCCACTTTTTTAGCTTTCATTAAAAACGACTGATTGCCATTGATGGTTCCACTACTCACCTTATCATCTATAGATTTGTTTACTGGAATAGGTTCACCCGTAATCATCGATTCGTCAATACTCGTATTGCCTTCTGTGATGATACCATCTACAGGAATTTTATCGCCTGGTTTTACCATTAGAATATCATTGAGTGCTATCTCGTCAATACTGACTTCTATTTCTTCACCATCTACAATTTTTATGGCTTTATTGGGTGCTAATTTCAACAGTTCTTTTACTGCCGAATTGGTTTTACTATGCGCACGAGCTTCTAATAATTGACCTAAAAGCACTAAGGTTAGAATTACCGTTGCTGCTTCAAAGTAAACGTGAACAGTACCTGCTTCGGTCTTAAACTGGTCTGGGAAAAAATCGGGTGCGAGCATACCTATTACGCTGAATAACCATGCGACACCAGCACCAATGCCTATGAGCGTAAACATATTCAGGTTCCAGGTTTTTATACTGCGGTAGGCACGTTCAAAAAACATCCAAGTAGCATAAAACACTACTGGAATGGAAAGCACGAACTGAATCCAGTTCCAATAATTCTGTTCCAGAATATCGTATAAGGGATTGTCGGTCAGCATTTCAGACATTGCAATTATGAAAATGGGCAATGTAAATACGACTGCAATCCAGAATTTTTTGCGTAGTGTTTTATAAGTCTTTTCCTCTGCGGACAGGTCGGGTTCCATCGGTACTAAATCCATCCCACAAATTGGACAGCTTCCCGCTTCGTCCTTAATAATTTCAGGATGCATTGGGCAAGTGTATTGCGTATTGGTAGTAGCTGAAAGATTTACTTCCTCAACCAAATCCATTCCGCAGACTGGACAATCACCCGCCTGATTGTAGGTTGTGTCGCCTTCACAATGCATCGGGCAATAGAAAGTTCCCGTCCCTTTGCCTTTAGGTTTCTGTTTCTTTTCTTCAGTTTTTTCGGGGCGCTGACCTGATTTGTAAATACTGTAAGTACCGCCATCTGTTTCTAGTATGCCCTGAAATTTTTCTATTGGTATATCTGATTTCATGTCAATGATAGCCTCAGCTTTTTCCAAACTCACAGAAACTTTTACAACACCATCCACTTTTGAAAGCGTTTTTTCAACGTGCGACTTACAGCCGTTACAGGTCATTCCATTTATAGGATAGGTGCGTGTTTTTATGCCATCTGGTTTGACGGGATGTATATGATATTTACTTTTCTTTTGCTGTACGGCTTCTTCAAATTTGTCTATCGGGATATGATTTTCCATTTCTATCGTCGCAGTTGATGCTTCCAAATCAATAGCAACGTTGATGACATCCGGAACTTCGTTCAAAGCCGACTTCACACTTCTCAGACAACCTTTACAGGTCATTCCTTCTATTTGATATGTATGTTTCATCTTTAAAACTATTTAGTGTTAGACCGGACAAAATATGAAGCCTTTATACCAGAGGCTTGAACAATTCGGGTTGAAGCTTATACAATTTTGTCTAAGTTTTTTCTGTTCCAGTTTTGTACTTTTTTATATGCTGTCATTGACATTCCAGTATTATTTTTGAACTGCTTTGCAAGATGGCTTCCACTACTGTAATCCAGTGAATAAGCAATCTCAGCGAAAGTCATATTGCTCATTTGCAAGAGTTCTTTAGCCTTTTCTACCTTCAGACGGATGAGATATTTTTCAATCGTAATTCCAGCAGTAGCACTAAAGGATTTACTGATTATCGAATATTCCGTCCTTAATTCCCTGGACAGAATTACTGATAGGTTTTCCTGTAACCCTTTTAAGGAATCGAGACTTTTAATCAAAATTGACTTCACGTTCTCAACCAAAATTGAATTTTGGTCATCAATGATTTCAAAACCGTTACGTTCAGCGATCTCCTTGAGAATACCTTTACTTACATGCGCCTCATCCATCACAGTTAATTCGCCAAGCTCAATTGATAACACATTTATTCCAGCATTGTCTAGTTCTTGTTTTAGAACGGTCTTACAGCGGTCACAAACCATATTTTTAAGTTTTACTTTCACGGTATGGGCAGCTTTAATGTTGCTTTTTGACCTAATGACAAATCATCAACATGGCCGGCAATCTCATTATTATTTGTTTTAAAATGCATATGTAAGAAGGTAGAATGATGGGTAAATACCGCCTTGTGCGACTTCGAAAAGAAACCGATAATCTCAACTTCTTTATTTTCTTCAACTCCATTTAAACCAGATTCCTTGTGCTTTTGATGCGAGTGAACGGTATCGCCATCTTTCCAATTAATGACATGCCAACGCAATGATTGGGCGTTTCCTTCAATTAAAAAAGGAATTGGCTTTTCAGTATTAATCCCTAATGCTTTTGCCTGTTCTTCTATGAATCCCTCCAGTTTAATGGAAGAATCAATTTCATTTGGCATTTCTATGTTCTGCCAATTGGAGACTTGGGCATAAACGATTAGTGCCGCCTTTTTATCAAAAGTGGTATCGAAAACAACTTTTTTAGATGCTACGGACGTGTTGAATGCCCTACCATTAAAAATCTGAATCTCACCTTTTAAGTTCTCAAAAGCACCGAGCGCATACAGGTTTTTCCTTTTTGAAAGCGTATCCAATGCAGCCGTTGCTTCTAAATTACCGGACATTAGTGTACGTAATGCTCCTGCATACTTTACTTCTGCATCCCGGGTCTCTGGAATACAGCTAACCAGTAATAAGGTTAGTGATACTATGGCAAGAATCTGTTTTAAAGAAGCGGTCATTCTTGTTTATTTTATGGTTTCTGTCACTTTACCACATTTTAGCATTTTATCCCCGAAGTAAGGGTTACGAATTTCTTCTTCGGTTGAAAGCCAGTAACCTCCTTGGTTGTTAAAGGCCATTGGGCAAAATTGTTGATACACCTCGCCAGAAGAAATAGATGCGTCCACTATTGCCGTCATCTTTGCAGTAACATCTGAAAATACCGTGCGCTGTGCTTCAATATCACTGGTTTCCGAAATTTTGGAAAGTAAACCTTTTAAGGCTGTATCGTCTGTATTTTCCATGAGCATTTTCGCCCCAGATTGAGCCTCTTTAGCATCTGAGTTTACTAATGCGGTCTTTACATGGATGTAGTGTTGAAATTGTTCGCCAACATTGTCATCACTAAAAGAAAGCCCTACTATCTTGGTCGTTTCAGTGTTGGAATCCGATGTACTGGTGTTGTCCTTTGTTTCATTTTTACACGAAATCAAACTTGCAAAGGCAAGTATTGTTACTGTTGTTTTAAAAAGTGTCTTCATCTTTGAATTTTAAATTATTGATTTATTAAATAGTTGATAATAGCTGATTGCACATAGTACAGCTGCACCGATTGGATTTGATTTATCTGGAACTTTAATTGTAGTTCCTGAATGTCGAGCACATCATTGAAATCTATGGTGCCCGTTTCATAATTTTTAACCAAAATCTGTTCGGCATCCTTGGCCTGTTTCAGGTTTTTTGATTGGGTATCGTAGGCTATTCGGGCCTCATTTCGCTGTGCTATCGCTTTGGCAAAAGCGGACTCCAATACATTCAAGCGTTCTTGTTTTTGAAATGTAATTTCCTCCTTACGAAGTTCGTTCTGCTTGGTTTTTGAAGTATACCGCTTATTGAAAATTGGAATGGAAAGCGAGACCATCGGCATTACAATGTCTTTGCCATTGTCGTTAAAGCTCATATCGGGTCGCTCTTGGACGGGAACGTAGTCCAACCCAAACCCCAACATTGGTGCTCCCTCTTTTTGGTTTAGCAATTCCGCCTGGGTCACCGATTCGTACATTTTATCAAAACGAAGAAGTTCAGGATTCAACTCAAGACTGTCCATAGTGACAGGGTCCCTATCAGGGATGTCCATAGATACGGTCAAATCAACTGTGAGATCCGTATCTCGATTCAATAGATTATTGAAGTTGACCTGCTCTCCTTTAAATTGCTCCCTGAGCATTTGCTTTTGTTGCTCCAATTCGTTCTGACGAATTTGCAGTCGCAACACATCCACGGCACTTGCTTTGCCCACTTCCACCGAAGTCAAGGCCAAGGTCTCATAGGTGTGGAGCAGTTCAATGTTAGTGTCCAAGACCCCTTGTTTGGCCCATAAGCTATAGAGTTCGTAGTACGATTGGGCCACGGCCAGTGCCAATTTTCGCTTTGCAACGACATAGTCCACGTAATCTGTTTCGGCCATTGCAGAGGCGTACTTTTGACGTGTAGCAACTGTCCCGAACCAAGGCAGCATTTGTTTGGCGGAAAAACGGGCAACCTGCGCCCCCGTCCTGGTTTCTGGTTCACTGACAAAATACCCCGCCCCGAATTCGGTATTGGGTAGCCAGTTGGCCTCGTTTTCCTTTTCCCTAGCAATCGTATATCGCAGTTCGTAGGCTTGAATTTTCGGATTATTGGCCTGTGCCTCCGAAATGTATGACTGCAATCCTTGTGCATTTCCTATAGCGGAAACCAACAAAAGACCGATAATAATTTTCAGCTTGTTCATTTGCTTACCTTTTTAAGTTGAACTTCCTTCCGCCATCCAAATAGCACTGGAACGACAAAGAGCGTAATCAAGGCAATGAGCATTCCCCCAAAAGATGGAATGGCCATTGGTATCATAATATCACTTCCCCTCCCCGTGGATGTAAGGATTGGCAACAAGGCCAGTATAGTGGTCGCCGTGGTCATCAAACAAGGTCGAATACGCTTTTCACCGGCCTCAACAACGGAATCATGGACCCCTTTTAGATCCATCGGTCTATTTCTATCGAAAGTCTGTGTCAGATAGGTGGCCATGACCACCCCATCATCAGTGGCTATGCCAAAGAGGGCGATAAAGCCTACCCAGACGGCAACACTTAAATTGATGACATCCATCTGAAAAAGGTTCCGCCAATTCTCGCCAAACAGATTGAAATTGAAGAACCAATCCTGTCCATATAGCCAAATCATAATAAATCCACCTGCAAAAGCGACAGCAATCCCGGTAAATACCATCAACGAAGTGGCCACACTCCTAAACTGGAAATACAGAATCAGAAAGATGATTGCCAGTGCCAAGGGCACCACTACACCCAGGGTCTTTTCAGCCCGTAGCTGATTTTCATAAGTACCCGTGAAAGCATAGTTTATCCCTTTGGGGACTAGGAGCTCGCCACTATCAATCTTCGCCTGGATCGCGGCTTGTGCATTTTCAACCACATCTACTTCCGCGTAACCGTCCAGCTTATCGAACAAGACATAGCCCACAAGAAATGTATCCTCACTTTTGATGACCTGTGGACCCTGCTCGTAACGTATGGTAACCAGTTCATCCAGCGGTATCGGACTCCCTTTGGAAACGGGCACATAGATATTTTTTAAATCATCTGGATTGGCACGTAACTCTCTTGGATAACGAACCCTGACCGCGTAACGTTCCCTACCTTCAACGGTTTGGGTCAAAGGCATTCCTCCCACCGCAATCGACAAAACACTTTGCACGTCTTCAATGGTAATGCCGTAACGTGCCAATTGTTCCCTATTTATATCAATAAGCAGATATGGTTTTCCTACAATACGATCGGCAAAAACAGCCTGTTCCTTAACACCTTCTGCTGTTTTTAATATCCCTTCCAATTGTAGGCCAAAAGCTTCTATTTCTCTTAAGTCCTGTCCCTTTACCTTGATGCCCATGGGTGCGCGCATTCCAGTCTGAAGCATGACAAGTCGGGTTTCTATCGGTTGCAGCTTAGGTGCGGAGGTAACCCCGGGCAACTTGGTCACCCTTACGATTTCATTCCAAATATCATCGGGTGATTCAATTTCAGGCCTCCAATTGCGAAAGTATTCCCCATCCTCATCTGCAATCAATTGACTTCGTTCAATCCCATAGGGATCCGTTATTATGGTTTCGGAATAAGTAGCTTCTTGGGTAAGGGCTAGGTTGGGATTGGCTGCCAACTTGCCGTTCTTCAGTTCAAACAGACCGTCTTTGTTTACCTTAAAGCGCTGTGGTTCGCCCTCCCCGTTCAATTCATATTCCGAACGATATTGGATAACGTTCTCATACATGGATAGCGGCGCAGGGTCAAGGGCAGATTCGGTTCGTCCAGCCTTCCCCACCACAGTTTTGATTTCTGGGATACTGGCTACGGCCATATCCAACTGCTGCAAGACCCGTTTGTTTTCAGCTACACCAGAATGTGGCAATGACGTGGGCATTAATAAAAAAGAACCCTCATTGAGGGAAGGCATAAATTCCTTTCCCGTATTGTTCATTATGAGAACTCCACAAACCACAATCACAGTGGGGATGGAAAGAAATAAAAGCTTGTTCCCCAATGCCCAACGGAGTATTCGGGTGTAATACATTCTAAATACCCAAAAAATGCCCAAAAGAGTGAAACTAATTATTCCCACAAAAAGCAGGTTCATCGGCACACTTCTATCAAATCCCAAAGGTCGCCAGTAAGTGGCCAAAAGGAAGATGATAGCTGTTGCTGAAATAATAATGTTTAGACGTGTCGCCTGTTTTTCAGAAAGCGAAAATCCATTGAACAGACGAGAAGCCAGTTCTTTGTTCTTTAGGGATGTTATGGTTCCAAAGGCTATTAACACCAAGCCTAACCAATAGCCATAGAAAACAGCCGCTACTCCTGTAATAATCAATACTGCACTAGAAACATACCCCACGATACTTTTGCTTCTTCTTTTTTTGAAGAAAATGGCGGCAAAAGGTGGTATCAAGAAAAGGGCAACGATTATGGATGCAGTCAACGCCATGGTCTTGGTAAATGCCAATGGGCGAAATAATTTCCCTTCAGCACCCACCATCGTGAACACGGGGATAAAACTGATGATAGTGGTGAGTACGGCTGTCAGAATGGCTCCTGAAACTTCGGCAGTGGCATTGTAGACCACGTCATTGGTGTGTAACCGTTCATTTTCTGGTTTAGTATCGTTCTCGTCCAGATGACGAATGATATTTTCTGAAAGTATGACCCCAACATCGACCATGGTACCTATGGCAATGGCAATACCTGAAAGGGCAACAATATTGGCATCGACCCCAAATAATTTCATGGAAATAAAAACCATTAGCACGGCAACGGGTAACAAACCTGAAATCAAAATGGAAGCTCGTAAATTGAATACCATGACAATAATGACCAATACGGTAATCAGAATTTCAAGGGTAAGTGCCTCATTGAGGGTTCCCAAGGTCTCTTGTATAAGTTCGGTTCGGTCGTAAAATGGAACAATAGTTACCTGAGAGGTTCGTCCATCTGACAACTGTTTTGAAGGGAGGCCCGAAGAAAGCTCCGCAATCTGGTCTTTGACATTATTGATGACCTCCATGGGATTTGCACCGTATCGGGCTACCACCACACCACCGACCACTTCGGCACCTTCTTTGTCCAATAGGCCACGACGGGTCGCTGGACCCAAACTCACTTTGGCAACGTCCTTTATACGGATGGAAGTATAGTTCTCCGCATCGACAACCGCATTCTCAATATCCCCAATCGATTTTACATAGCCCAAGCCACGAACCAAATACTCCGCCTGGTTCATTTCCAGGGTTTGTGCCCCAATATCTTGGTTGGATTGCTTTACTGCTTTTACGATATGGTGAAGGCCAATATTATATTGGCGCATCAACTCAGGATTGACATCAATTTGGTATTCCTGAACATATCCACCGATAGAGGCCACCTCAGAGACCCCACTTGCTGATGACAGCGCATACTTCACATAGTAGTCTTGAATGCTTCGCAGTTCGTGTAAGTCCCAACCTCCGGTGACGTTTCCGTCTTCATCGCGACCTTCAAGGGTATACCAAAATATTTGTCCAAGACCCGTGGCATCAGGACCCAATGAAGGATTCACCCCATTGGGCAACAGTCCAGCGGGAAGGGAATTCAGTTTTTCGAGAATCCTGCTTCGTGACCAGTAGAATTCCACATCTTCCTCAAAGATGATATAGATACTTGAAAAACCGAACATTGAGGAACTTCTAATGGTTTTTACACCCGGTATTCCCAATAATGATGTGGTAAGCGGATAGGTAATCTGATCTTCAATATCCTGAGGGGAGCGGCCATCCCATTTGGTAAAGACGATTTGTTGATTCTCACCAATATCGGGTATGGCATCCACCGCAATTGGATTGCTCGGCAAAAAACCTGTGTCCCATTTAAAGGGGGCATGTACCATTCCCCAGCCCACAAAAAGGACCAGTAGCAAGATGGCTACTAATTTGTTTTCGATTAAGAATTTGATCGCTTTGTTCAGCATATAATTCGAGTATTAGATAATTACAAGTACTTCGCGGAAATAGTGCATAGCACGTTTGGCCCAATGCGGTAAATCGCCGGGCACATTTGTAGTTATCTAAAAATCAAATTAAAAAGGTCTGGTGCAATAGCTGCACATCCCGTATCAGAGGGGGAGGGGAATACTCTTTAAAGGGGATTATTGTATCATCATATCCTTCAAAAAGGTTGATATAGGTGTAGATGAAAGAGGCAACGAAGAGTTGCTGGTCGAAGGTGAGTTGGTCAAAGGATACCTTTAAATCGTCCTGACCCTCCAAAACAATTTGAACATCGGTACAACAATCCATCTTCATCTCCATCACCGCACATTCTGTTGATGATTTGGACATCTCTGCCTTCATCATACAGCTAGCTGCACTATCGGAAAAACTGAAATCAACTAAGTGGTCACCACAATAGTGCATATCCACTGTAAAAGACATCGTGGACAGCAACACAATTGCTGATAGTGCAAGGGCCGATATTTTATGAAACAAGTCCTTCATTGAACAACACAAAAGTATTCAATTTTAACATATAACGATAAACTATAACATTTATTTAATTGAGCCGTAACTGCTTCCATTGCAGGAGTACTCTTCTCCAATGCATTTAAATCGACTTCCTTTTAACCGTCACCATTCCCTTTTTGGATAGGCAAAAAAACAATAGCAAAACCTTGCATTGCGGCATAAAGCCGTTTCGTTTCCTTCACTTTTTATACGCCCTCCAAGGCCTTGCTATTGTATCGAGAATAGCATCAAAAAAGGTAACAGCGACGGCACTATGGGAAGTAAATCATTTAAAATAAATCCAATGAAATCATACCAAAACAATAAAACGGAAGCGATACAGCAGTTAAAAAATCAAAAAAGGGAAAACGCTCTGGATATAATAAGTAAATCAGTTTTAAAGGCCTTATGAAAAAGGCAAAATCAATAGTAACATTTTAAATTTTTAAGTTATGAGTACATTAAGAAACAAAGTTCAGTTGATCGGAAACATTGGCAATGAGCCAAAAATCACCAACCTTGAAAGCGGTAACAAAGTGGCCCGTTTTTCCATGGCAACCAATGAGTATTACCGAAATGCACAAGGGGAAAAAATACAATCCACACAATGGCACTATGTAGTCGCCTGGGATAAAAAAGCGGACATCATAGAACAGTACACCCATAAAGGGAAAGAAGTGGCCATAGAGGGTAAATTAATCTCCCGAAGCTATACCAATGAAATGGGTATTAAATGCTATGTGACCGAAATTGTGGCCACAGAAATCTTACTCTTGGGATCTAAAAATGAACCTACCCCTCTAAATGAAATGGAGGTTACCGCAGATGAAGTAAACGGAAAACCTTCTATGGATGATACTTCAGCCAATGGGAAAACTACGGGAGCCCAACAAGGAAAAAAACCACAGGGAGGCACAAGAAAAAGAACCCCAAAAACCAATCAGGAAGTTGCTTAACGCTAGGTACTTCTTCAAAAGTAAAGAGGGCACACACTAACCACAGGTTTGCCCTCTTTTTCATTATAAATCCTATTAAGATAATACAATGAGAACGCAAATTAATGAAATAAAAATAAGCTACAAAGACCGCATCTTATCCGATAAATGGGTGAAGCTAAACAGCTCTCAAAGTGCAGCGGAATTCATATACAAACAATGGGACAAAAACACCATAGCCCTACATGAAACCTTTAAGGTGGTGTTACTTAACAACGGTAATAAAGCCAAAGGAATATTTGAGGTCTCCAAAGGGAGTATCACGGGTACATTGGTGGATATAAGGGTATTACTGGCCGTGGCCTTAAAAAGCCTTTCCGTGGGAATGATATTGACCCATAATCACCCAAGCGGAACGCTAATGCCAAGTGCATCCGATAAACAAATCACTAAAAAAATAAAGGATGCTGCAACCCTTTTGGACATCAAAGTATTGGATCATATCATCATTACCCCCAATGCCGACTATTTCAGTTTTGCCGATGAAGGTCTAATCTAAAATTTGAGTAATGATCTATTTGAATTTTACAAATTTGGACGAAGAAACGCAGCAACATTTAATGACCGTTTCTAAAAAAGATATCGAACAAAAATTTGGTCTAGACCTACAACGATACGCCAAAAGAAACAATGTTGATTACCAATCACTTTTGGAACAGGAGGCACAACGTAATCTATATACCTACGATTATGTATTCATTATTTAAGCAGTATAGTTTTACTATTGGAAAGGGCAGTTTATAAACTGTCCTTTTTCTTTTGATGGATATACAGCGAAAAGAAATATCCGCTAACAATACTTCAAAAGTCCGCTTTCCACATTCTTAAAATCTCCTGTTTTACCTTAAAAAAAAGCCCCTGCGAATACCTTGGTATTTGTATGGATTTTCGACCGTTCGCGGGCGAAAAGGAATAGCAAGAGGGTAGCGCGCTAAAGCGACGCTACGAGTTTCATTTGCTCCGCAAAGGGTTTTAAATAAGGGGATTAAGAGGTTTTTGAAAAGCATGGGAATTAAAGGGATTTGTTGAAAACCATCGCCTACTATTTGTAAACATTGAAAAAGTTTGTTGAAAAATGCGTGTAAAGAAGAAATACCATTATGAATATCTGGCATTGAACCTAAAGGCTTCGGTGGTCAAACGCTTTCGCGCCTTCTCCAAGAAAATCGCAAAGTCCCAATCCGAAGCCCTGAACAATATGTTGGATTTTTTTGAGTGGCATGGGCTTGATCCTTCTCAGAAGTTTGCCAAAAGTATCCTTCAAGAAATCCTTAAAAATCGAGAGCAAACCAACAAATCCATAAAAAGAAATGAGGCCACCATTGCCATTATCCGAGATATTGAAATCAACCAGACCAAGCCCAACAATGCCATGTTACTTGCGCTTTTTGGGGAGGATGTCAAAAGCAAGAAACCCATCCGAAAAGAAAAAAAACAAACCGAAAAAAAAGCGGGTTCCCCCACTGAAATAGAACTGACCGTTCCCAAGATCCGCTATGACCGACTGACCGAAAAAATGGAGAAAATAAAACAGGATTATGGCCATGTATTGGATAAAGTTTCCCTGGTCAAGGGCAGCTTTGGCAAAGCCTATTTCAAGTTGGAACTCTCCCCATCGGAGCTTGAAAAATTCAAAAGAACATTAAAAAACAGTCCGTAATGCACATCAATATAACTGCACAAAAAATTGGGAAAAACCACCAAACCTACAACAGTAGTGTAACCGATTATGTCAACTATTTGGAGAAGGAAAACGAAGGGAAACACCCAGAACTACAAGAGCATTTCTTTGACCAAAACAATAATAAAGTAAGCCCTGAAACCGTCATTGCTGAAATCGATGGCAACACCAAAAAACTCAAAAAAAGAGACCCGAAGTTTTATTCCATTGTGGTCAGTCCAAGTGCAAAGGAACTCAAACATATCAATAACGACCCTGCCCTACTCCGAAAGTATACACGGGAACTGATGAAGGATTATGCCGCTTCCTTTTATCGGGATAGAGAAGTTACCGTCGATGACCTCAAGTACTATACAAAAATTGAACACGAACGCAGCTTTCGAGGGTTTGAGAAAAAGGTGGAGGAAAACGCCCCCTACCGAAAACAAATAGCAAAACTCAGAAATGACTTGGCAAAAGCAAACCGTGGGGAACTTGATGGAAATGTCAAAAAACTACAGCAGAAAATTGATAAGCTCATGGCCGAAGCTCCTCATAAAATCAATGGGAAACTGGTCGCGGAAGGGATGAAAAAGGAAGGTTTTCAGACCCATGTCCATATCATCGTAAGCCGAAAAGATGTGACCAATACCTATAGCCTTTCCCCTAATTCCCAACACCGAAAGAACACGACCATTCTTAACGGAAAGGAACAGAAACAAGGTTTTGACCGCAACAAATTCTTTGATGCGGCCGAGCAACGATTTGATAAAACTTTTGGGTTTGAACGAAGCTTTATAGATCAATACAGCACTAAAAAATTGTATCGCAAAGACCCCGTAAAGTTCTTTACTATGGTAGCAGGGTTGCCCACAAATGAAAGGGAACTGGCCTTAAAATCCTTGCACAAGTTGAACATTCCAACAAACAAAAAAGGAGTGGCCTTAAAGCTATTTCAAAAGGCAGGATTGCCCGTTTCCAGCATTCCCACCAATAAGGTGCAACTGGCTATAAAGGCCTTCAACAAACTCAAAAAAGGACTCGGCAGAGCGATGGAATCGGGGTCGATAGGTGTTTAATTTAAATAGAATAATATGGAAAATTCAATGGTATTGCTGCTAACTTTATTCATGGGTATCGCCATGGAATTTTTGCTGATTCGTTATCTGAGATACGGCTTTTACCTCACGCTGGTATTGCTAATGCTACTAACAGGTATAGCTTACTATATCCTACCAACAGTTGTATTTTTAAAGTTCATTTTATATGGTTTGACTCCCCTCTTATTTATTGCCATCATCTTATATGTATTTGTGGCCAAGGAAGAAACTACCAACCATACCAATGAAAAATACAGGGCAGTTTTACTGACCAAAGGATACCGTTTGATCCTCGACAATATCCGCCGTGGTATCTCCATTATCGGGTCGGCAGGAAGTGGTAAAACGGAAAGTATTGTCTACAATTTATTTGGACATTTGGCCGCTTATGGGTTTTGTGGGGTAATGCATGATTATAAAAACTTTGAGATCACGGAAATGGCCTATCCCATCTTTAAGGAAACCGACAAGGAGTTCTATATCATCTCCTTTGACCCCATTTACAATAGGGTCAATCCCATTGCTCCCAAATACATTCCTGATGAGGAAAGCGTACACGAAATCTCCCGCGTCCTTTTGGAAAACCTATTGGAACTTAAAGAAAGTGGAAGCACGGGAACCTCCAAATTTTTCAATGATGCCGTAGAAGGATTGATAGGCGGATTGATCTGGAGATTGAAAGTGGACTATCCCGATTATTGTACCATTCCCCATATGATTGCCTTGTACCAACACTTGACTACGGAAGAACTAACGGAGTTTTTAAGTGCCAATACCACCTCAAAAGCCATGGCCGATGCCTTTATCAGCGGTGTGGATTCCGACAGGCAGACCGCAGGGGTGAAAAGTACTTTGGCCAATGCTTTTAAAAAGATAAGTACACAAAAAATATTTATGGTGTTGTCCGCGGATGAAGTGCCCTTGGATGTGAACAATCCTGATCATCCTGCTGTGATCTCAGTGGTCAATGACCCGAAAAAAGAAACGTCATTATCTCCCGTTATTGCCACCATAATCCATTCCATTACCAAGCAAATGAGCGAACGAAATCGATTGTCTTCCTTTCTTTTGATGGAAGAAGCGGCAACCTTGCGCCTACTGAACATGCATCGTATTCCTGCTACGTTAAGGAGTTATGACATTGCAACTATCTATGTCTTACAGGACAAAATCCAAAATGATATGATGTACGGAGATAAGGCAAGCAAGGCCATTCTAAGCAACCTATCTTACCAATTTTTTGGAAAGGCCAATGACCCCGACACCGCCAAATACTACGAACGTTTTTTTGAGATTGTAAAGAAGGAAACGCGCAGTGTAAGCAAAGGGTATTCCCTAAATTTTGATACTAGAGTGACCCAAGGGGAAAAGGAAGTTGCCAAAAGGCGTGCCGATGCTTTTTATGGGTTGCAACAAGGGGAGTTTGTGGTTTTCTTTGATGGAAAGGACAAAAAAGTGCGGTTTAAAATGCCGCAAATTAAAAGGGAATTGCCGAAGCCCATGACTATAGATGTGGATGAATTAAAATCAAATTTTGAAAGGATTCATAGGGAGGCAGCTTCTATTTTTAAATAACAGAAGATTCTTGCTAATTACACAAAAACCTTAGTTTTTTTAAGGTTTTTGTGTAATTATGTTTGGGTAAAAAACCATAACTTACTTGTCTCTCCCATACTATATTTTCACCATTAATATTAACGTACATGATATTGTTGAAATACACAGTAAGAAGGAATAAAAATAAATAAATGTACATATCCAAAGTAACCCTAATTAACTTCAGGAACTTCAAAAACACGCTGTTTGAGTTCAAAAAAGGCATTAACACGATAATTGGAGAAAATGGGTCGGGAAAAACTAACCTATTTAGAGCGATTAGACTTCTCCTAGATGATAATATGTTGAGAATGTCATATAAGCTCAATGAGGGTGATTTCAATAGGCATCTCGGTGATTGGAAAGGTCATTGGATTATTATTAGTGTCGAGTTTGCTGACTTATCACCAGACGAGGCTGTCCAATCTCTTTTTGTGCATGGGGTTGGTAATGTTGAGGATAGTACCGTCGATAGAGCAACATATAATCTCTTCTTCCGCCCAAAAGCAGATATACGATTAAGGCTATCTCAATTAGAGAGAGGAGATACCGAGGGCATGAATGCCATTCTCAGTGAAATTTCTATTGATGACTACGAAACTTACTTTACAGGAAAGAGTAGTGTTGATTTTAATGATGAGAATATATACCAAGAGGTTGTTGGTGATTTTGATGCAGTCCAATTTACCTTTCCAGACGATGCTTCAAAAGTTGGAGTGAGAGTTCCTCATCAACTATCAATCTCAAAAGAAGTTTCGTTCACTTTCATTCAAGCATTAAGGGACGTAGTATCCGATTTTCACAATACCCGAACAAATCCACTGTTAAGTCTGCTGAAGATGAAAAGTGAGGATATAGATGAGGAAGACTACGCTTCAATATCAGATACAGTCAAAGAACTGAATGAGTCTATTGAACAGTTGCCAGATGTCCTAGACGTTTCAAAAAACATCAAAGAAACTATCAAATCAACTGTAGGCGAAACTTACTCTCCTTCGTCACTTACTATCAAATCAAATTTATCAGACGAAGCCAACAAATTACTTCAGTCATTAAAGCTGTTTATAGGAGAGCCAGATGAAGATTATGAGGGGGCAGTTCATGAACTTAGTTTGGGCGGAGCAAACCTCATTTACCTAACGTTAAAACTGTTGGAGTTTAACTATCAAAAAGCAAGAGAGACATTTGCCAATTTCTTATTAATTGAAGAACCTGAAGCGCACATCCATACTCATATTCAAAAAACCTTATTTGATAAGCTGGATTATGGAGATACACAAATAATTTATTCTACCCATTCAAATCAAATTTCTGAGGTTAGCAACCTTTCAAACATTAATGTCTTGAGCAAGAGAAGAAACCACGCCGTTTCTTTTCAGCCCGCACGAGGACTTAATGACGATAAGGTTGAAAAGCTTGAGCGATATCTTGATGCTATTAGAACGAATCTGTTGTTTGCAAAGGGAGTAATGTTAGTTGAAGGGGATGCAGAGGAGTTACTCGTGCCGTTGCTCATAAAAAATGTTCTCGGTGTGAGTCTTGATGAGCTCGGCGTCAGCATCATCAATGTACGCAGCACAGGTTTTGAAAACATAGCAGAAATATTCCATAGCGCCAGAATTCAGAGAAAGTGCGCGATTATTACAGACCTTGATGCTTCAATTATTGATTACACACCACAAGAAGGGGATGGTGAGACTTTAGAAAAATTTAAAAGCAAGTGCAAGAATTCTGAAATTAAGGGTGCTGAGAGAAAAGCTAAACTTGATGAGTTTGTAAGGGAAAATGATTGGCTAGATGTTTTTTATGCAGACCATACCTTCGAAGTAGATTTTTTGATGGCGGGTAATCAATTCGAGGTTGGTAAGACTCTACTTGAGGTATATGAGGATAAACTAACCATAAAACTCGCAAAAGAAGAGCTTGATTCTGGTGATGTTGCAGTTGCAGGGAAAAGGATTTTGACAATGGCTAAAAATAAGGGAAAAGGATGGTTTGCAATTTTGCTTGGAAAATATGTTGACTATAAAACTTACATCCCAGATTATATTGCTGATGCTTTAAATTTCGCAATCCCAAGGTTAGCAAAGACTGTAATCTCTGACATTATTAAATATAGAATAGGGAAGAACATTAAGGATGATGAGTCCCTTAATTTCGATAGAACCAAAGCTGTTTTGGAATCATTTTTGATCAATGAAGCTAATTTGACCGACCTTCTTGATACATTAGAAGGAGACTACGAAGATGATGCAGCCCTAAACTTCCTCAAAGCTATCTAGTTATGTTTGTTTGGACTGAGGATGAACTGAATGAAAAGCAAACGGCTGTTGTCAAGAATGAGGCAAATATTCTTTTGGTCGCGTGCCCAGGAAGCGGTAAGACGAGAACCCTCACTTACAAGGTAGCATATGAGTTAAGCAAACTCGATGATGCTCGCAAGTTCGTAATTGCAATTACCTACACCAATATAGCAGCCGAAGAAATAAAGGAACGTGTTCAACTGTTAGGAGTCGATACTACTCAGCTATGGATTGGTACTATTCATGCCTTTTGTAATGAGTGGATTTTGAAACCATATTTTTCGTTACTGGAAGATTTAAAATTTGGGTTCAGAATAATTAGTGCACATGAATCAGAAGAGCTTCTAGTATCTTTTTGTGAGCCTTACAAAAAACAAAGGGTTACCTCTTGGGATTGTGGACACTATGCAACCATAAATGGTATTCAAACTGAAATTGCTGCTGGAAGTAAGAAACAGTACGTTGATAGAGTACTTGAGGACTATTTTGCTTACCTCAGAGATAATCATGCTGTTAATTATGAACAAATCTTGAGTTACTCCTATGAACTTCTTGTAAAACATCCAATTATTTCAGAAACTCTTTCAAATCTCTTTATCCATATTTTGGTAGATGAATATCAAGATACCAAGGATATTCAGTACCATATTATTGGAAAGATTTATAAAGCAGGAAAAGGAAAAACTATTGGCTTTATCGTTGGCGACCCAAATCAGTGTATCTATAGCAATTTGGGAGGTTATCCAATTTCGCTTGAAAACTTAAATGCAATCTCAGGGATTTCATTTGAGTTGCACCATTTAGAAAATAATTATCGCTCATCACGGAATATTGTTGAATATTTTGATGTATTCAAAACCTATGCTAATACTATTATTCCTTCAAGTAATAATATAGACTATGAAAGTATCATTACGCATGATGAAGCAACGAATGTCGCAGACCTGGTTACCGAAATTGTAAGACTTTTGCAATACAATATCGATGTAAGAAGCGTACACCCTAATGAGATTTGTATAGTTGCTCCGCAGTGGGTTCATCTTGCACCTATCACTCGAAGCCTCATTATCGCTATGCCCGACTATAGTTTTAACGGACCCGGAATGGCTCCTTTCTCAAGGGACTTAGACAACTTTTGGTACAAGCTCTCAAGAATTGTACTGACTGAGCCATCTCCTGACATGTTTGTTCGAAGGTTAAGATGGGCAAACGAGGTAATTGATGATTTAGAATCTTCAGGGTTTAATACCTCTGCATTAAACAGCAAGCAAATCCTGAAAATATGTAATGCAATTGAGCTTGATGAAATAGATGGATTAATGTACCTAGAGCAATTCTTTGTCAAGTTCCTAGAGGCGGTTGGTGTTGAACTTGATGTATACCAAACATTAAAAAGTAGTTTTGACTCATTTTTTGAAAGTTCTAGAAAGAGAATTGATAGAATAAAATCTGAGGGCAATGACTCTATAGAAAATATTGAAAGCTTCAAAAAAGTATTCAAACAGAGAGAAGGTATAACAATCTCGTCAATACATGGAGTCAAAGGAGCAGAATATGATACGGTTATTGCTTTTGGAATACTTCAAGGATACGTCCCTCATTGGTTTGATGATGGTGGAGATATCTCTGCAAAACGCCTACTATATGTACTTTCATCTAGGGCGAGAAAAAATTTGCACATAATTTCTGAACGCGGGAGAACAACAAGGGGTGGCAGTCAATATGCTACTACTCAAGTTTTAAGAGCGAGAACATATTCGTACGATTCTGTAAATTTTAATGGTTAATACAACAATTCAAAATTAGGTTTTTCAATAGTCCAAATGAGCATTAAAAAAAATCAACATTATGTTTGGCGACACTATTTAAAACCTTGGTCAATTGATAGTAAAATATGTTGTAAAAGAAATGATGATGTTTTCAATACATCACTTAAAAATGTAGCAGTTGAAAAGTTATTTTATGAATCCGTACAACTAAAAGAAGAAGAAGAAAATTTTGTTCTAAACATTATGAAAAATTTGGAACCATCTCTTCAAGGGCCTCTTTTAGAATTGTTTAATTTCTATAAATGGACAACCAAGTTTGAAATTACCAGAAAAAATGGAATCGAAGAATTTCATACTAATCTTGAAAAGAAAGGAATTAAATTCCTTAATAATCTATACCTAGAAAACACTTTATTCTTAAACAATCAAAACCATAAAAGAGACTTCTGCAATTATATCGGTGCCCAATATACCAGAACACGAAAAATGAGGGAAAATTTGACTTTAGGGGGTATATTATCAAACTATAGTCTTGATATGAATAGATTATCGAATATCATGCACTTAATTTTTATTGTAGTAATCGGTAATTGGTTATTCTCAAGAGGAAAAATAGAATTTCTTAAAGTATCCGGGGATTTAAATCTGATTACAGCGGACCAACCTATAATTAATACGAAAGGAACAATCGATTTGAATGAAACGCCAGAAGAATTTGAGCTTTATTATCCGTTAACACCAAAATTGGCCCTTTATTTAAGCGAAGAAAATGAAGGAATTAGGCATTTGAATAACATAGAAATTAAAGAATTTAATAGTCTTATAAAGACGCATCATTATAAACAGTTATTCGCCTTAGGAGTGGGCGACATTTAACAAACACATAGCACTTTAGCCCGTTAGAATTCTTTTAGAAACAAAAGCAGTTGATTAAGTGGTAGACAGAATTGTATTTTATTCAAAAGGAGATATGGCATCAAACCATTCACTGATAAAAGCGGAGAAAATCCTAGACAATTACAGGTCTGATAAGGAGTTTTCAATTAATGATCTTTTGGAAATCTACAATATCCAATTACATTTTGACAATAATCTTTTCTTGGCTAAATGGAGTGAGAATGACAAGGAATCTTACAATAAAATCCTGAAAAACAATTGGAATTTACTAAAAAGACGACTTGTCAAAATCAATGATAAAAACATTGAAGAAACCCTATCAGGTCTTGAATACCAATACCGTAAAAATTTTTGGGAACTTATTAACCAATTTAGATGCTATGAAAACATCTCAGATATTGGTTTAAGTAAAGTCCTATCTAAACATCCACGACATATTGACTTCATTCTTCCTCAAAAAAATATTGTCTACAAATTCGATAAGGTTATCAAAGACTTTCTATTGACCTATGAAGAGTCAGCCGAAATCTTGTTGACACAATTCGAGGAGAAAAAATCGGATAAGGAACGTTCGTCCTACCATTTCCCAAAGAGTTTGAATCTCAAGGACAAAGAAGCTATTATTAGCGACTATCTTGACCACGAGCAAGCCAATCTAAATTACATTAGATTGGTTGAAAACTCTAAAGATTCCGATAAATTGAGATTATCGGGAAAAACCAGGTTGAAGGCCAAGAAACGATCCCAAGAAATAAACAATGAAATATTCGAGAAGGGCCATGCCTGGAGTGAACGCGTTCAAGTCGGACTTCGTGAAGACCAAGAGGAGCCAGTAAAATTTAACCGCGAACATGACTTATTCGAGGCCATTTATAGCACGAAGTTCTTGGACAGCATTGAAGATGATATTGAATTGTTTAGTATGTTCAGGCACCTATTTAGATACCTTGACGAGACTTCTGTGATTACCTTGGTCAGTAAAAGAAGTGAACTGAATGTTTTTGAACGAATCTCTTTAAAATCAAAAAATGAATATGCGAAGGGGGAAGTATTCTCACGAAAGGAATATCTCTCATTTCTTCAATTGCATATTCTCAATGCCTACTTGGAAACCAAGGACCGTAAAGTAGAAGATTTGATAAATTCATTCATAATACACCTAAACAATCTAATTGATACATGTGAATTCGTTTTTAAAATAAGGGATTCAGAAGCTTCCTATTTAGAACGTATACGAACGGTTCTGCCAGACTTGGATTTTTTGCTACGACAATACCAGAATTTGGCCGAAGATGGTACCATTGATCTAGAGTTGATACAGGAAAGCTCCAAGCCTATTGCATTAGAACAAATTAAAAGTCAATCCAATAAAAAGTACGTGTATTCTGAGGACAATCTGATTTTACAACTGAAGCACTTATTCTTCTCGGATCAGAGCCATCTGTTCTACACAGATAAATACAAGAGCAAATACAACAACCTATTTGATTTATTGACCAAAGAAAAAGTCCTTCTAGATGATTTTGCAAATTTCCAAAAAGACATCATACAAAATTTGATTCGAGATGGTTATTTGAGTATTGATGAGAGCAAGAATGTTGTAATTGAAAGCATTGCCTTAATATACATCATAAGGGAACTGAATCGAAATGAAATGATAAACTACTGGCATTATCCCAGATTCATCCGAGAGAAATTAGATGAAATGATACAAGAAGGGAATTTGTTTTTTGAAAATACATTATTCACAAAAGAAGAAAAAAGATATTTAAACTATTACCTCAATAAAAGAGAATGCACAAATGGCTATGATTTGAGGAATAGATACCTCCATGGAACTAACACATTATCTGAAGATAAGCAAAAACAAGACTACTACCTCCTCTTGAAGGTGATTGTGCTCATCTTGCTAAAAATTGAAGATGATATAAGAATAAGCTAGAAATTAAAGGAGAGTTGTAATCGGTCATTTTACATTATCGCAAAGAAATGATGTTTCTATTTATTCGATAAGCTGTCGAATAATAAAAAGTGCAATTCGACAGGGTATAGTTTTTTTTCAATTATTAATCAATTTATAATTTAGTCCTTTAAAAGCTTTAAAATGATAAATGGCAAACTATTTGAGCCCTCGAACTACCTTTTCAAAGTTGATTACTTCAAAAAAGGAAAGCCAAAAGGGAAAAGAGGTAACGAAACCTATGCAGATACATATAGAGAAGTTCTTTATGAATTTTTACTAAAGGAACTTTGTGAAAAAGTACATGGTCATGACTGGTGGAACATGGCTTTAGAAGATAAAGATATCATCTGTCATAAGGAAAGTAATGTATCAGCATATTATACAGTAATCTTTAAAGAGTTTGGCAAAGTATTATGCGAATACGAAGTAGAAATGGAGGTTATCGGATGTCATAAAAACATTGCCAACAACCCTGAGACATCTCCAATTAGAAGAATAGAAAATAGTTAAGTTCAATTGCCTAATCTTTTTAGAATAAAAAAGACTATCGTTGAGTTTCATTATAACAATAGTCTTCTTTAGACATGATTTAACCTTCAAAATAAAACTACACTTGAATAATCACCTCAATTTTCCTCAAACCTCCTTTAACAGGCTTTCTGAAAGATTTTTTAATTATCCGCAAAGTATTTAAGCTTATCATGCAATTTCCCTATTGCCGTTTATTACCTCCTGTAGCTTGCTCATATCATCTCTTAACTTCTTTTCCACCACATTGGCGTAAATCTGTGTGGTAGAAAGCTTAGCGTGTCCCAATAGTTTGGATACCGTTGCAATGGGCACTCCATTAGAAAGAGTCACCGTTGTTGCAAATGTATGTCTAGCGATATGACAGGTTACCTTGATATCAATTTCACAGAGAGAAGCAATCTCTTTCAAATAGTTATTCATTTTTTGATTAGAGCAAACGGGCAGTAACCGTTCCGAATCCTCAAAACCTTTATACTTGTTCAAAAGCATTTTTGCCCTATCCAAAAGAGGGATTTTTACAGGTTCATCACTTTTTTCTCGGTATAAGGATAACCACATATTGCCATCAATTCCCATTACCAGGTTTTGACTTGTAAGCATCTTTACATCTATATAGGATAACCCTGTATAGCAACAGAAGATAAACACATCCCTGACACGGGCAAGTTTTAGATTCTTTAATTCTATGGTTTCAAAAGAATCCAATTGTTTCTTGGTCAAGAACCCATTTTTGAATTTGGTATAGCTCAATTGGTATTTTTCAAAAGGATGTTTTGCAATCCATCCTAACTTTTCAGCAAATCCCATAAGCTTATTGAGACGCTCAATATGCTTCATTATCCCATTGTTTTTAAGGGGTTGTGCCCTACTCAAGTGGTTTTTAGGGTTTCGCAAGTATAATTCAAAATCGACCACAAAACTATACTGGATATATTCCAGAGGTATGTCGGTGGCCTTAAATTTTTTGATTAAAAAATTCTGCAAATAGGTTTCAGTGGTACTATAGTTTTTTAAGGTCCCTGGAGCCAATTTAAACCTGTTCTTATCAAAATGGTACTTGGATAGTCCCAACAAGGTTTCGTTACTGTGGTCCGTTCCTAGATACCTTGCTTTAACCGCTTGAGCGGTAACAAACCTTCCTTCCTTTTTTAATTGCTTGTAACAATCGGTAAGATCTGTGTAGATGCCATCCAAATCTTCATTTAAGATACGGGCCTCTCTGGTCTTGCCATTGGCGCGGTTCATTTTTCCGTTCCACGCATCCATTGGAAATAATATTCCCAAACTCATTTCTGCCCTTTTTCCATCTACGGTAATTCTGGCATAAAGTGGTGCGCTATCGCCTTTCTTTTTGGCAAGGTTTTGCCAAAAGAGAATAGTGAATGTTTTTGAAGTTTTCATGTTCTTTCGTTTTAGGTAACCGAATAAATTCCATTAACGAAAGTTAAATCACGTCGAAAGCCTTGCTCTCACTAAGAAGTTACAAAAAAATAGGTAACCGAATAGGTAACCGAATAGGTCACTTTTTAAACAAAAAAATAGCTAACCAAATGAAATCAAAAAAAATTAAATTCTTGATTATCATAAAGTTAGCTATTACATGATACCATATAAAATGGTTTCGTCGGGGTGGCAGGATTCGAACCTGCGACCTCCTGCTCCCAAAGCAGGCGCGATAACCGGGCTACGCTACACCCCGAAAATGGTCTAATGTTAAAAGAAAAAGCGGAGAGACCGGGACTCGAACCCGGGCAGCACTTACGCGCTGACAGATTAGCAATCTGCTCCGTTACCACTCCGGCACCTCTCCTAACATTTTATTATGAACGTGCACTCTAAAAATGCGGATGCAAATGTACCTTTTCATCCGATAGATCGCAACTATTTTTTCATTTTTTTAAACCAAAAAGTTTTGCAGCCTATTACTCAGGGTATTCCACCCGCAAGTGGTAAATATTGGTCAATTTTTGCTTCAACACCTTTTTTACCATTTCAACTTCTTTTAAAGTGATGTTGGCATTCAAAAACTGATTGGCCTGCATCTGCCCCTTTACAATCTTTTCCACAAACTCATCAATGATCAGAAAGGTGGGGTTCTTTAAACTTTTTGAAGCGGCTTCAACGGCATCGGCCATCATCAAGATTGCAGTTTCTTTAGAAAATGGAATCGGACCAGGATACCTAAAATCCTTATCATCAACTTCCGCTTCCAACTCCTGTTGCTTTTTGTAAAAGTAAAAGACCAAGGTAGTACCATGGTGAGTACGAAGAAAATCGATTATCCGATCTGGAAGATTGTTCTTTCTCGCAATCTCTATTCCGTGTATTACATGATCAATAATAATCTTAGCACTCTCTTTTGGAGGCAAATCATCATGTGGGTTAACATTGGTAATCTGATTTTCGGTAAAATAGGTGGGTCTGTCCATCTTCCCAATATCATGATACAGTGCCCCAACCCTTACCAACATGGCATTGGCCCCTATCTCATTAGCTGCGGCTTCGGCCAAATTGGCCACTTGAAGGGAATGGTGAAAAGTACCAGGTGCCTTATCCGACAATTCCTTTAGTAATTTTGAATTGGTATCTGAAAGCTCCAACAATGAAACATCAGAAACCAACCCAAATATTTTTTCATACATATAGATCAAGGGCTGGGCAAAAAGCGTAAGAAGGCCGTTAAGAATAAAAATCCCAAACAGTATCCATTCAATATTCTCCAGATTACCCTCATGAATGGCATGAAACGCAAAGTATCCAATAATGTATATCAACGTAATCTGACCAACAGAAATAAAGAGATTTGCCCGTTTGTACAGTTCAGACGCCGTTAATATGGTCACTATTCCGGCAATAATCTGCAAAAAGATATACTCAAAACTATTGGGCACCACAAATCCAAGAATAAGAACTGTCAGAACATGAACAAAAAGCCCTAATCTGGCGTCAAAAAAGTTTTTAAGAATCAAGGGTAGAATACAAAGCGGAACTACATAAACATAACTCTCATTGTTCTTAACCATAAGTGTGGTGGCCAAGACCATAAGCAGAATGTTCACAAAAATGAAAGTGACCTTATTGTTGTTTTTGAATATCTCGTTCCGATATCTTTTTAAGAACAGAAACAACATAATTAAAACCAAGGCCACCAAAATGGTATAACCTAAAAGGATAAAATAATAATTATTGCCCCTCCATAATTCTGATTCATATTCTTCTTTAAGTGAATTTAGAATCTTAAAATTTTCGGCTTCAACCACCTCGCCCTTGGCTATGATCAACCTACCTTCTGAAACATTTCCTCTAGTAAAAGAAACCTTGGAAAGCTCTTCTTCCAAAGCTTTTTCAGTTAGAGCTTCATTAAAGAAAATGTTGGCCTCCAATGTTTGGCCAATAAGGTTTTCCAATGTTGTTCTTGCTGGTGTTGATTTATCGGCAAGAATAGTGGATACTCTCTGTTTTGCCTTTTGAATATCAATAAAACTGTTTGTATTTAATGATCTGGCCTCATTGTTCTTTACCACCAAAACAGAGTTTGATGATGGTAAATCCTGAAAAATTCCCAGTTCGTAAATACTGTCAATCACTTCTAAACCAGTGCTTAATATTGCTCTTTGCTGGGAAGCGGTGTATACATTGGAAGTAAAGAGTCCTCTTAATTCCTCTTCTACACTTTTTTCAACATTGGTGGGAATAGTTTCGTCAAAGGTGTAATAGTCAGCTTTGTTATCTCGCAACGACCTTTGTTCATCAGCTATCTCATCAGCTGTTTTTTTTATGGAAAAATCTATAGGGGCGTACAAATTTTCATACTGCCATGGCTTTCCTTTTTGAAATTCATATTTGAACTTTCCTCCTTTTGGAAAGAAAAATACAATTAGTCCGACTGTTACAAAATAGAGGAAATATTTGTAGGCAAGTGATTGGTTCTTATAGACATTATCCAGAGTTTTTCCCATTCTATTACTGTTAACATCAAAAATAGAAAATATAAATAAGACAACGGAGACCGTTTTACACGCAATGGCTTTGCATTTAATTTTAGTATTTTCGCATCAGTAAAAAAGCATATATGAATAAAGTAGTTATTGTTTCTGCCGCAAGGACGCCCATTGGTAGTTTTATGGGCGCATTGTCAAGTGTTCCCGCACCTAAATTAGGCTCTGTTGCCATAAAGGGAGCATTGGAAAAAATAGGTTTAAAACCTGAGCAAGTGGAAGAGGTTTTAATGGGCAATGTTGTGCAAGCCGGAACGGGTCAAGCGCCAGCCAGACAAGCTGCGATATATGCAGGAATACCTGATTCTGTCCCGTGCACAACAGTAAACAAGGTCTGTGCCTCTGGAATGAAAGCTATAATGCAAGCGGCCCAATCTATTGCTTTGGGAGAAAATTCAATCATGATTGCTGGGGGCATGGAAAATATGAGTCTTATTCCCCATTATGCATATATGCGGAGCGGGCATAAATTTGGCCCTGCCACATTGGTAGATGGGATGCAAAAGGATGGATTGGTAGATGTGTATGATCAAAATGCCATGGGTGTATGTGCTGATGCTTGTGCCGTTGAACATGATTTTAGTAGGGAGGACCAAGATGCTTTTGCCATTCAATCTTATAAAAGATCGGCTGCCGCCTGGAAAGCAGGAAAGTTTGCCAACGAAGTGGTTCCAGTAGAAGTCCCACAACGTAGAGGTGAACCCATACTTGTCAGTGAGGATGAGGAATATAAAAACGTGAAAATGGAAAAAATTCCTGCTTTACGACCTGCATTCACCAAAGAGGGTACCGTTACGGCCGCAAATGCCTCTACAATCAATGATGGAGCTGCCGCAGTAGTATTAATGAGCGAGGAAAAAGCCAAAGAGTTGAACCTAACCCCTCTAGCAACAATAAAGGGATATGCCGATGCCGCCCATGAACCCAAATGGTTCACCACGGCTCCGGCAAAGGCATTGCCAAAAGCATTGGACAGAGCAGGAGTATCTATAGATGATATTGATTTCTTTGAGTTCAACGAAGCGTTTTCCGTTGTTGGGTTGGCCAATATGAAACTTTTGGGGCTTCAGGATTCCAATGTAAATGTAAACGGTGGAGCTGTTTCTTTGGGCCATCCTTTGGGCTGCTCAGGTGCCAGGGTTACCATTACACTGCTTAACGTACTTGAACAGAATAATTCAAAATTAGGTGCCGCGGCTATCTGTAATGGCGGTGGAGGTGCATCGGCAATTGTTCTTGAAAGAAATTAACTCATTCTAGCTCCTTTGTAGATGCAATATGGTATTTGCCATCTAAGTATTGTTCCTATTAGAACACATCCCGATGATAGCACCGAAATGGTATCCCAGCTATTATATGGCGAGTATTTTAAAGTTCTGGAAAGTAGAAAAAAATGGAGCAGAATCCGTGTTAGCTATGACAATTATGAAGGTTGGGTTGCCAACAACCAAATCACATTGATTGAAGAGAGCATATTCCAGGGATTAAACGGTACAACCGATGATAGTTTTTCGGCGGATATTGTTTCGCATGTTTGCGGTGAAGGAGAAATGCTACTTCCCATTCTTTTAGGCTCGGTAATTTCTACAACTGAAATACTCAATCACTCTTTTGAGGGGGATTCGATAAAAGGACAAAGCCCAAAATCAAACTTGGTGGACACCTCTTTGTTGTATCTAAAAGCTCCATATCTATATGGTGGGAAAACTCCTTTTGGAATAGACTGTTCAGGATTTACCCAAATGGTCTATAAGATAAATGGTTATAAGCTAAAGCGAGATGCCGAGCAACAATCAAAACAGGGAGAAGCTCTAAGTTTTATTGAAGAAAGCGAGCCCGGTGACTTGGCTTTTTTTGATAATACTGAAGGCATCATTGACCATGTAGGCATTATTTTAAAGGACAATTACATTATACATGTCCATGGGCACGTGCGCATAGATCGTTTGGACCACACGGGTATCTTTAATTCCGAAAAAAAGATGTACACCCATAAGCTAAGGGTCATAAAGAAAATCGTGTAATAAAAAAGCCCCAATTTAAATTGGGGCTTTTTTATTGTTTTGGAAAACTTATTATTATTCTCCCAACAATTTTTTGATGCGCATGAAGTTATCAGTGTCTCCCAAAGCACCATAAATGTTCTTCAATTGAGATAAAACTCCTTGGTTATCTGGATTGGATTTTAATGCTTCTTCAAGTATTTTAGCCCCTTCTAGGAACAAATCATCTTTTTGCTGTTTTAGCTCATCATATCTGGCAATATCCTTTTTAGAGCTTCCCAAATTATTCATTTCATCAATAAGGCCATTTCCTTCATTCACATAAGTGGTTGATAGGTTCAAAAGCGCATTGATATAACCAGGATCTACTGCCAAAGTTTTTCTATATGCATCCCTCGCTTCTTCTAAATTTCCTTGCTCCATATTGATTACACCAATGTTATAAAGCAAATCTGCATTGTCAGGAGCCATTGCCGACGCTTCCGACATCAAATTCTTAAACTTGTCTTTGTCTCCCATTGCGTAATGTAAATTAGCTTCTCCCAATACAAGGTTTACGTCATTGGGATCTACCGATCTGGCATCAGAATAAGCTGCCAAAGCTTTGTCATTATCGCCAAGTTGTTGATAAATAAGCGCTATGTTTTTAACTATTTCAGCAGTTTTTGACGGTGTTTTCTCATCAGTGGGGTCCTTATGGGTTCCTGCTTTCACATAAAGATCTCTCGTATTCTGATCCATCGTCTCTACTTCTCCTGTCTCAATATTTACTGCAGAATAGTTAACCCCACTTCCATCATATCCAATTTCTTTAAGCTCATTGTAATAGGTAAGTGCTTTCTCATAATGTTGACCGTTTACAGCACTACTAGCAGCATAGTACAAGTAGAGCGTATCTGTTGGGCTCAACTTATAACCCATATATAATTTTTCCGCTGCGGCATCAAACTTTTTATTATTGTTATCCTCAACAGCTGCATTGACCAAATCAGCAGTTATCTGAGCTAATTTTTGCCTTGCAACGGTGGTGTACTTTTCCTTTCCACTTGCCTCTTCTACAGAAATGACTTTGTTATAGGCATCAATTGCTGTTTGAAAAGCTGATGCATCACCTTTTTTAGCTAAATCGGAATAAACGTTTCCTTTTACTGCATAATACTGAGCTTGTACTCTGGCATCAGCAGCATCAATTAAAGACACGGCTCCCTCCAAAGAAGTCTTTGCACTCTCTGCATCTCCTACTTTTAGTGCCTTTTCTGCAGCCTTGATTTCATTTTTTTGAGAGAAACCCAAAGTTGAAATCCCGATTGCAAGTAGTATTAAAATTTTAGTTTTCATTTTTAATTTAATTATTAGTGTTTATATATTATTCTTTAGTGTCGTCAGTACTCTTATCAATTGCTGTGCCATCTTCTCCATTAACCTCAATATCAAGGATATCCGCTTCCTCAACAGCATTTTCATCTTTCATCACTTTTGCCACAGCTGCTATGGAATCCTTATCCTTTAAATTGATAAGCCTAACACCTTGGGTTGCCCTACCCATAACGCGTAGGTCCTCAACCCCCATACGAATGGCAATCCCAGATTTGTTAATAATCATAAGGTCATCGGTATCCGAAACATTTTTAATGGCTACAAGACCACCCGTCTTATCAGTAATAGAAATGGTTTTAACTCCTTTACCTCCTCTATTGGTGACCCTGTAATCATCTATAGTGGAACGTTTCCCATAACCGTTTTCAGATACTACCAAAATATCATCTTCAAAATTATGGACTGATACCATTCCAATAACCTCATCTTTGTCACTGGCCAAAGTTATACCGCGAACCCCGGAAGCATTTCTTCCCATGGGTCTGGTCTTGCTTTCTTCAAAACGAATGGCCTTTCCAGATTTTAGACCTAGGAAAATCTGACTTGTACCAGTAGTTAACTTAGCTTCTAGCAACTCATCTTCATCTTTAATTGTAATGGCATTGATACCATTTTGTCTTGGTCTTGAATATTGTTCCAAAGAGGTTTTCTTAACGGTTCCCTTTTTGGTGGCCATAATAACGTAGTGGCTGTTCACATAATCCTCGTCCTTAAGGTCTTGGGTACAGATAAACGCCTTGACCTTATCTTCCTGTTCAATATTTATCAAGTTTTGGATGGCTCTTCCTTTGGACGTTCTACTACCTTCCGGAATTTCATAGACACGCATCCAGAAACATTTTCCTTTTTGGGTAAAGAACAGCATATATTGATGGTTGGTTCCTACAAAAAGATGTTCCAAGAAATCCTCATTTCTTGTGGATGAGGCCTTTTGACCTACTCCACCCCTATTTTGAGTTTTGTACTCAGTTAAAGGGGTTCTTTTGATATAACCAGCATGAGAAATTGTAATAACAACCTGCTCGTCCGGAATCATATCTTCAATACTAAGGTCTCCACCGGCAAAGTTGATTTCTGACCTACGCGCATCGCCGTACTTATCTTTTACCTCTTCAAGTTCGTCCTTGATAATCTGCATTCTACGCTCTTTCTTATCAAGGATATCTTTTAAATCTTCAATGGTTTTTAACAATTCATCATACTCCTCACGTAATTTGTCTTGCTCCAGTCCGGTAAGCTGACGTAAGCGCATCTCTACAATGGCCTTCGCTTGAATCTCAGTAAGCTTGAAACGCTCCATCAAACTATTTCGGGCTTCTTCTACATTGGAAGACCCTCTGATAATAGCAATAACTTCATCAATATTGTCCGAAGCGATAATAAGCCCTTCTAAAATATGTGCGCGGTCCTCAGCCTTTTTAAGCTCAAATTTGGTTCTACGGACCACAACCTCATGCCTGTGCTCTACGAAGTAGTGAATAATCTCCTTAAGATTGAGTAATTGAGGCCTTCCATTCACCAAGGCAATATTGTTGACACTAAAGGAAGACTGAAGTGCAGTATACTTATAAAGCATATTGAGCACTATATTGGGAATAGCATCACGTTTAAGGATATAAACTATCCGCATTCCCTTTCTATCAGATTCATCCCTAATAGCAGAAATGCCCTCAATCTTCTTGTCGTTGATAAGGTCGGCGGTTTTCTTTATCATATCCGCCTTATTGACCTGATAAGGTATCTCAGTAACAATAATGCATTCTCTTCCTTGGACCTCTTCAAAAGTTGCCTTACCACGCATAACTACCCTACCTCGTCCTGTATGGAAAGCTTCTTTTACCCCATCATAACCATATATGATCCCTCCCGTGGGAAAATCAGGAGCTTTAATATGGGTGATCAGTTCATCAATCTCAATGTCATTATTATCTATATAGGCTACCGTACCATCCACTACCTCAGAAAGATTATGTGGTGGCATATTAGTGGCCATACCTACTGCAATACCTGAAGCTCCGTTCACCAACAAGGCAGGTACACGGGTGGGGAGAACCGTAGGTTCTTTTAAAGAATCATCAAAATTTAATTGATGGTCAACCGTATCCTTATCAATATCAGCCAACATGTCATCGGCGATCTTGCGCATTCTTGCTTCGGTATAACGCATTGCCGCAGGGCTATCGCCATCTACCGAACCAAAGTTTCCTTGCCCATCTACCAGCATATACCTCAAACTCCATTCTTGAGCCATACGTACCATTGCATCATAAACCGAGGTATCTCCATGCGGGTGATATTTACCCAATACTTCCCCTACAATACGAGCGGACTTCTTGTGCGCACTGGTGGATCTAACACCAAGTTCGTGCATGCCAAAAAGCACCCTTCTATGCACTGGTTTAAGGCCGTCCCTAACGTCTGGCAGGGCACGTGACACAATGACCGACATTGAATAATCAATGTAGGCAGATTTCATCTCATCTTCAATGTTGATAGGAATTAACTTTTCTCCTTCAGCCATGCTAAAATCTTGTTGTTTTTTGTGGTTAAAATATCATGCCAATATACGCAAAATCACACCTTTCAAAACGATTCCCAGTGACTTTATTAAAAAAATTATCAACAGTATTGCTCTTAACCTCAAAATGAACATAAAGCTTTGTTAAACCTTGTAAAAAGTCTACTTTATTTCGACTTTTACTACTAGTTTATCGAATATGGGTACGGTATTTGACTACGGTAAGGATACTTTTATTAATTTTAATTGCTGAAAAGGAAACGTATGGATGATAATTTTTCCCCAAGAGTAAAAGACGTAATAGCATATAGCAAGGAGGAGGCCCTGAGGTTAGGGCATGATTTTATTGGAACGGAACACTTAATGCTTGGTCTTTTGCGAGATGGTAATGGTAAAGCCATTAACATTCTAGATGCCCTGGACGTTGATTTGGACCACTTGAGAAGAAAGGTCGAAATCCTTAGCCCAGCAAATCCAAACACCGGAACTATCCAAAAAGATAAAAAGAACCTGCACCTAACGAGGCAGGCTGAGCGTGCTCTAAAAACTACATTTTTGGAAGCAAAGCTTTTTCAGAGTTCTTCCATCAATACAGCACATTTACTGCTTTGTATACTTAGAAATGAAAATGACCCTACCACTAAATTATTGCACAAGCTTAAGGTGGACTACGATAATGTAAAGGAACAGTTCAAATCCATGATTACCAGCGATGATGATTATTTGGACACGCCACAGGCTGAATCGTTCCCTAGTGACCCTGATGATGTAGGGGATTCCAAGGAAAGTACTTTTGGTTCAAGCTCTTCCCAAAAGGGAACCAAAAAGTCCAAGACTCCAGTGTTGGACAACTTTGGGCGCGACTTGACCAGATTGGCAGAAGAAAACAAGCTGGATCCTGTAGTGGGAAGGGAAAAAGAGATAGAGCGTGTTTCCCAAATACTTAGTAGAAGAAAAAAGAACAACCCTTTGTTGATTGGAGAGCCCGGTGTGGGTAAAAGTGCCATCGCCGAGGGTCTAGCACTCAGAATTATCAACAAAAAGGTTTCCAGAATACTTTATAATAAACGTGTGGTCACGCTTGATCTTGCTTCTTTGGTTGCTGGAACCAAATATAGAGGCCAGTTTGAAGAGCGAATGAAGGCGGTGATGAATGAGTTGGAAAAAAATGACGATATCATCCTCTTCATTGATGAAATACACACTATAGTCGGTGCAGGTGGCGCCACGGGAAGTTTGGATGCCTCCAATATGTTTAAACCCGCGTTGGCTAGAGGCGAAATTCAATGTATTGGTGCAACCACGTTGGACGAATACCGTCAGTATATTGAGAAGGACGGTGCATTGGAAAGACGTTTTCAGAAGGTAATGGTTGAACCAACTACGGTTGAGGAAACTATTGAAATATTGATGAACATCAAAGGGAAGTATGAGGATCACCATAATGTGAATTATACGGATGATGCCATCCTTGCTTGTGTCAAATTGACAAATAGGTACATGACAGACCGATTTTTACCGGACAAGGCCATAGATGCTTTGGATGAGGCCGGTTCTCGTGTTCATATTGTAAACATGGACGTACCAAAACAAATCTTGGAACTGGAAAATCAGTTGGAAGATGTTCGCGAGCTTAAAAATAGCGTGGTAAAAAAGCAGAAGTATGAAGAAGCTGCGAAGCTTCGCGATGATGAAAAACGCTTGGAAAAAGAATTGGCCTCTGCTCAGGAAAGATGGGAAGAAGAGAGCAAACTGCATAGAGAAACTGTCTCGGAGGATAACGTAGCCGACGTGGTTTCCATGATGAGTGGAATCCCTGTTAATCGAATTGCACAGACGGAGAGCAACAAATTGGCGGAGCTTCCTGAACTGATCAAAGGTTTTGTGATCGGGCAGGATGAAGCTGTAGCCAAAGTGGCCAAGGCCATTCAACGTAACCGTGCAGGACTCAAAGATCCCAACAAGCCTATTGGTTCCTTTATTTTCTTGGGACAAACAGGTGTAGGAAAGACACAGTTGGCCAAAATTCTCGCCAAAGAGCTTTTTGACTCGGAAGATGCCCTTATTAGAATTGATATGAGCGAATACATGGAAAAATTCGCCATTTCACGTTTGGTAGGTGCACCTCCAGGGTACGTGGGCTATGAAGAAGGTGGACAATTGACGGAAAAGGTAAGACGTAAACCCTACTCCGTAATTCTTTTGGACGAGGTGGAAAAAGCACATCCTGATGTGTTCAATATGTTACTCCAAGTTCTGGATGATGGATTTCTTACGGATAGTTTGGGTCGAAAAATCGACTTTAGAAATACAATTATCATCATGACCTCAAACATTGGGGCCAGACAGTTGAAAGATTTTGGACAAGGTGTTGGTTTTGGTACTGCTGCCAAGAAAGCACAAGCGGACAGTCACCAAAAAAGTGTGATTGAAAATGCACTCAAGAAAGCATTCGCTCCAGAATTCTTGAATAGAATAGACGATGTTATCGTCTTTAATCCTCTGGAAAGAGAGGATATCCATAAAATTATTGATATAGAGCTGAACAAGCTCTTTAAAAGAATCAAGGACATTGGATATGACCTCAGCCTTTCCAAAAAGGCCAAGGATTATATTGCTGATAAAGGGTTTGACAAGCAATATGGTGCAAGACCTTTAAAAAGAGCAATTCAGAAATACATTGAAGATGCTCTTGCTGAGGAAATAGTCAATTCCAAATTGGATGAGGGAGACAGTATCTTTATGGACTTGGATGCCAAAAAAGAAGAACTCACTATAAAAATCAAAAAATCGGAAAAGTCGCCCAAGGCAGACTAAAATTGATAGAACCATATTTAATAGAGCCGGCGGTTGCCGGCTTTTTTTTGCCTTGGTTTTACCGTACAAACGATATTTAAGCTTTTAATCTATTATTTTTCCGCCTTTCTCCCCTTCCCCATAATTTCGGCCTTAGAGACACTATAATTATTTGGGGATGAGAATTGCTTCTACGAAGAAAGCTATCGTTGTACGCGAATATCAGTTGGATATTGGAAATGTTCAGGTTTATGACGACTATATGGTATCCACCTTTGAAGAAGGGGCCACTGTTACACTAGAAAGAGCTTATCAGATTATCGGTATTTCCGAAATACATTTCAGGGACAAGGACTTTGGTTACATTAGCCTTCGTAAAAATTCGTATGCGGTAGATCCCACCATTTACAATTACTTAAGAGGACTGCCTAACCTAAAAGCCTTTGCCATCGTTTCCAAAAAGGAAATCGATATGCACAACTTCAAAATAGAAAAGCTTTTCTATAAAAAGAATATGGAGTTCTTTATTGAATATGACAACGCATTGGCCTGGGTTAAAAAAAGACTCAAAAAGAAGAAAAAGAAGGATAAAATTTAGGTTTCTTCTTTATTTTCTGCTGACGAGGGTGGTCTCAACAGTTCCAAATAAGCCTTTCCAATATTTTCTATTATACCCGAAGCTTTCAGAGCTTCATAACCTGTGTTTGAAGCTCCAATATCACCGGCCATTCCATGCAGGTAAACTCCAAAAACAGCAGCATTTAGAGAAGAATATCCTTGGGCCATCAACCCAGTTATCATCCCTGTAAGCACATCGCCACTGCCAGCAGTTGCCATCCCTGGATTTCCAGTTGTATTTACATATCCCTTGTCCTTATATACCGTAATGGTGTGAGCTCCCTTAATGACCAAAATACAATCATGCTTCTCAGAAAATTGCTTCGTTTTCTTCAGTTTCTCAAAATCATCCCCCCATTCACCTATCAAACGCTGCAATTCTTTAGGATGTGGCGTAAGTACTGATTGTCTAGGCACCCTTTCCATTAGTTCCGGTTTTTTGGCCAGAATATTTATTCCATCTGCATCAATCACTAAAGGAATGTTCATCTTTTTCAAAAAAGCACCAAATGCCTTGATTGTTTCATCTTTTGTCCCCATACCCATGCCAATCCCAACGGCTGAAGGTTCAAAAGGAATATCAATTTTCGTGAGACTTTCATCTTCATCATTGGATAAGACCATGATCTCGGGAATTGCCGTTTGCAGGGATTGATAACCACATTCAGGCACTACAGCGGTAACCAAGCCGCTTCCCACAGACAAGCAAGCATTACTTGCCAACTGAACCGCCCCTATTTTTCCATAACTGCCCCCAATAATCACCGAATGCCCATAGGTACCCTTATGGGAAAATTTGAGTCGAGGTCGGTACATAGGCAAAACCTCGGGTCTGCCTATAAGATGGTAATCAGTCTCCGTTTCTCCCAAAAAGCTCGTATCCAATCCTATATCCAAAACTTCCCATTGGTTCACATATATGCCCGTTTCCGGCAGGAAGAAAACCAGTTTAGGAACCTGAAAGCTCAATACATAACTCGAAGCAATCACATGTTCTGGAGTAGATGGCATTCTATCTGTGGGCAATCCTGAGGGAATATCTACGGACAACACAAATGCTGAGGAAGCATTTATATGCTTAATTAAATTTCCTACCCAAGAATCAGGAGGCCTGTTCAGTCCTATGCCAAAAATGGCATCAACTACAATATCATTTGGCGTTATCTCTGGAAAATTACAATCCTGATTTATGAACTGGGGCCAAATTTTTCTATCCTTTAACCGTTCCAAATTCAAAAGAAAGTCCTTGGAACGCTTTTCACTGTAATTTACAACATGTACCTGTACATTATATCCATGCTCTACCAGATGGCGTGCGAGTGCGATTCCATCCCCTCCATTATTACCAATGCCACAAAACAATTGAATGTTTACCTGTGCCCCTTGTAGGCGGGAATGCATCCACTCAAATATCTTGGTAGCAGCTCTTTCCATGAGTTCATCACTGGTAATTTGCTGTTTATCAATTGTGAATTTATCAGCTTCATAGATTTGAGCGGCAGTAAAAATTTTCATTCAACAAGAAAAATTCGTTATTAATATAGATTTGATAAAAATTTTAGAATCGTTTGACGAAGTTCTCAAAAGTACTACTTTTGAGCCTCATTACTTGATGATGCAATTTAAACAAACGGATATTAAACCTTTATTGATGGAAACCATTTCATCTACCATTACTGTGATTACTATCACCCCTTTGGGGTAATCTATATATTTCTCTCCGTCCGTTTTTTATTTATTCAATAGTTGTACAAATCACAAAATCATGAAAGTCCTAAAATTTGGTGGCACTTCAGTCGCCAATCCAGAGAATATAAATCGAGTAAAAGCAATTGTCCAAGACGCAGGATCCAAAAAAGTGGCCGTAGTGGTATCCGCTTTTGGAGGAATCACCGATTTGCTGCTCAATACGGCATCCTTGGCCGCCAACCAAGACCTCAAATACAAGGAAAGTCTTGCTGAAATTGAGAACAGACACATCTCAACCATAAAAGAACTTATCCCTGTTCAAAAACAAAGTGGAATTTTAAGTAAGGTAAAGAGCGACTTAAACGTGCTGGAAACTTTGCTGGAAGGCGCTTTTTTAATTGGGGAAATCACACCAAAACTTTCAGATAAAATCGTTAGCTACGGGGAATTGCTCTCCTCTTTTATTATTAGCGAGTTCTTTAAAGCCGAAGGCCTTGATGCAACTTTTAAAGACAGTCGCGAGCTTATTATTACCGATGAAAACTATGGAAAGGCAGCCGTTGACTTCAAAAAAACAAATCAGCAGTGCAACGCTTTTTTTAAGGCAGACAAACACAAAACATTCGTCTTACCCGGATTTGTGGCATCAAGTTCTGAGGGTAATTCCACAACTTTGGGAAGAGGAGGCTCCGATTACACAGCGGCCATCATAGCCGCAGCTGAAAATGCGGACATTCTGGAAATATGGACCGATGTAAGCGGCATGTATACTGCTAATCCCAAACTGGTAAAGCAGGCCAAATGTGTGGCCAATATCAGCTACGAAGAGGCCATGGAACTTTCACATTTTGGCGCAAAGGTATTGTACCCTCCTACCATCCAACCTATTCTCAACAAAGAGATTCCCATCGTCATCAAAAACACCTTTCAACCTGAAGATGCCGGAACTTACATTGCCAAAAGCAACAATGGTAACGGAAAAACGGTAAGGGGTATTAGTCACGTTGGGAATATTAGTCTTCTCTCACTTGAAGGGCCTGGAATGATTGGGATTCCCGGAATTTCAAAACGCTTTTTTGAAACCTTGTCCTTTGAGGACATTAGCGTTGTATTGATTACCCAAGCTTCATCGGAACACTCCATCTGTGTTGGAATTTCGGATGATGATGTTGAAAAAGCAGTAACAGCGGTAAACGAAGCTTTTAATTATGAGATAGCCAGTGGCAAGATAAAACCTGTTATCGTTGAGAAAGAGCTTGCCATTGTTGCCCTCGTGGGCGATAATATGAAGAGTCATCAGGGGCTTAGTGGTAAAATGTTCAGTACGCTTGGTAAAAACAATGTGAATATACGTGCCATTGCACAAGGGGCTTCGGAACGAAATATTTCTGCAGTAATTAAAAAAGAGGATGTAAAAAAAGCACTGAATTCCCTCCACGAAGCATTTTTTGAAGAAAACATCAAACAGCTTAACCTTTATGTCATGGGTGTTGGTAATGTCGGCTCTAAATTTCTAGGGCAGATTCAACAGCAAAATGCCTATCTCAAAGAAGAATTGAAGCTCAATGTAAGGGTCATTGGTATCAGTAATTCCAGAACCATGGGTTTTGATGAGAATGGAATTGACCTGGATAATTGGCAAACGACTTTGACCAATGGTGAAAAAGCCGATAAAAAGAAGTTTTACCAAATGGTAAAACAATTCAACTTCAGGAACAGTGTTTTTGTGGACAACACCGCTAGTGAGGAAGTTTCGCAAAGCTATCCAGATTATCTAAAAAACAGCATCTCTGTGGTGACCTGCAACAAAATTGCATGTTCATCCAATTATGAATTTTACAAAGACCTAAAACAGCTGGCAAAAAAATACAATGCTCCTTTCTTGTTTGAGACCAATGTAGGTGCCGGACTTCCCATTATCGATACACTTAAACATTTGATTGCGTCCGGGGATAAGGTCAAAAAGATTCAGGCGGTATTATCCGGAAGTCTAAACTTTGTATTCAACAATTTTGATGACTCCACTACCTTCCACGATGTGGTAAAACAGGCACAGGAAGAAGGTTATACAGAACCGGATCCTACCATCGACCTAAGTGGAATCGATGTTATGCGAAAAATCCTTATTCTGGCCAGGGAAAGTGGAAATCAGTTGGATATTGAACAGATTGAAAATGAATCCTTCGTGCCCAAAGAAAGTCTGGAAACCAATTCCAACGAAGCCTTTTTTGAATCTTTGGTGAAATATGAAACTGATTTTCAGAAAATATATAAAGAAGCTTCCGAAGCAGATAGCAAACTGAAATATGTAGCCCAATTTGAGGACGGAAAAGCCAAGGTCGGACTTCAAAAAATACCAAAGGGACATGATTTTTACAATCTGGAAGGGAGCGATAATATTGTACTTTTCTTTACAGAGCGTTATCCCAACCAGCCTTTGATTATAAAAGGTGCTGGTGCTGGTGCCGAAGTCACCGCTTCAGGTATCTTTGCTGATATTATACGAATTGGAAACTTTTAATATGGAAGAAATAAAAGTTTTTTGCCCGGCTACCATCGCCAATGTGTCCTGTGGATTTGATGTCCTTGGACTGGCATTGGATGCGGTTGGAGATGAAATGATTGTTCGGAAAACAGCGGAAAAGGGAATCACTATCACCAAAATAATAGGCCAGAACCTTCCTCTGGAAACCTCCAAAAATGTATCCGGAGTTGCAGGCTTGGCTTTCTTGGAAAAAAGTGATTACGATGGTGGTTTTGAGATTGAAATCCACAAAAACATAAAGCCAGGTAGTGGTATTGGTAGTAGTGCCGCCAGTTCAGCCGGAGCCGTTTGGGCCATGAACGAACTGTTAGGGAAACCTTTTTCCAATCTTGAGTTGGTCCAATTTGCCATGCAAGGTGAAAAATTGGCCAGTGATGTAGCCCATGCCGACAATGTGGCTCCTGCCATTTATGGTGGTTTTACCTTGGTAAGAAGTTATGATCCGTTGGACATAGTCCCGATTCCAACTCCAAACGAGCTTTGCGCCACTGTGATTCATCCCCAAATTGAGGTAAAAACCTCAGATTCCAGAAAAATATTGAAAACCAATATCACCTTGGAAAAAGGGATTCAGCAATGGGGCAATGTAGGTGGACTTATTGCCGGACTTTTCCAATCCGATTACGAGCTAATAGGACGTTCATTACAAGATCATATCGTGGAGCCCATTAGGTCGATATTGATTCCGGGTTTTGATGAGTTAAAATCAAGTGCTATAAGTGCCGGTGCTCTGGGCGGTGGAATTTCAGGTTCTGGCCCCTCTATTTTTGCATTGAGCAAAGGAATGGATACCGCACAAAAAGTAGCAGATTCCATAAAAAAAACATATCAAAACATTGGAATACCGTTTGAAATCCATGTTTCCAAAGTCAACACCCAAGGGGTAAAACCACTATAACATCCCATGAAGTTTTACAGTTTAAACAACCAAAACATACAGGCTTCTTTTAAAGAAGCCGTTATTGCCGGAATAGCTCCGGACAAAGGATTGTATTTTCCAGAAAGGATTGATCCCCTTCCCAAGGAGTTTTTTGACAATATCACTTCGCTTTCAAACCATGAGATTGCCTTTAGGGCGATTCAACAATTTGTGGAAGGTGAAATTCCCGATGCTGTTTTAAAGGAAATCATTCAAAATGTATTGGACTTTGATTTTCCAGTGGTGGAAATCGAGGATAATATTGCCACCCTTGAACTTTTCCATGGTCCAACCATGGCTTTTAAAGATGTTGGGGCACGATTCATGGCCAATTGCTTGGGCTATTTTTCCCTCGGAGAAAAAAATGAGGTCGCCGTTTTGGTGGCTACTTCGGGAGATACTGGCGGGGCCGTTGCCAATGGGTTTTTAGGTGTGGAAGGCGTAAACGTTGTTATCCTCTATCCTAGTGGAAAGGTAAGCGACATACAAGAAAAGCAATTGACCACTTTGGGACAGAATATTGTGGCCATGGAAGTCAACGGGACTTTTGACGATTGCCAGCGTATGGTAAAGACTGCTTTTTTGGACATTGAAATTACGAGTCAAAAGAAATTGACCTCCGCCAATAGTATCAATATTGCCAGATGGCTCCCCCAATTGTTCTACTTTTTGTTTGCGTACAAACAGGCCAAATCCAAAGGAAAGGAAATTGTTTTCTCGGTGCCTTCAGGTAATTTTGGAAACATTTGTGCCGGAATGGTCGCCCAAAAGTTGGGCATGCCCGTAAATCAGTTTGTTGCCGCTACCAATGCCAATAAGGTAGTTCCCAATTTTATGGAAAAAGGGGTATATGAGCCCATGCCATCGGTAGCTACCATATCCAACGCCATGGATGTTGGCGATCCAAGCAACTTTGTCCGAATCAGGCATTTGTACCAAGACAATTTTTCAAGCTTAAAAGACAATCTTTCCTCCTATTCCTTTTCAGATGCGGAGACCAAATCGGCCATGAAAGCCATTCACTCCAAAACCAGGTATGTAGCCGACCCCCACGGTGCAGTGGGTTATTTGGGATTGAAAGAACATCAAAAATCGCATCCCAATACCTATGGTATTTTCCTGGAAACTGCGCACCCGGTCAAATTTTTGGATGTGGTGGAGGAAACTTTGGAACTATCACCAGAAATCCCTCCGCAAATTCAAAAAGTGATGGGAAAAGAAAAAAAATCAAATAAAATATCCACCTACGAAGAGTTAAAATCCTATCTCTTGGGCAGTTAGCCAACTGAGATTTCAAGTTGAACCATTTTGTTCAAAATATTGAAGGTAATAGCACTACATCTTGGTCTAATTCAATAAATTTACCCGCACAAACTGAACAATATGAAATCTACTGCTTTAAGTGAGACCCACATTGCCCTAGGCGCAAAAATGGTTCCTTTTGCAGGCTATAACATGCCTGTTTCCTATGAAGGTGTCAATATTGAACATGAAACGGTACGGAATGCCGTTGGTATTTTTGATGTTTCACATATGGGGGAATTTTTGATTGAAGGGCCAAAGGCTTTGGACCTGATTCAAAAGGTAACTTCCAATGATGCCACTAAACTAACCGTTGGCAAGGCGCAATATAGTTGTCTCCCCAATGAAACAGGAGGTATTGTGGACGACTTGATCGTATATCGCATAAAAGAGGAAACCTACCTTTTGGTAGTGAACGCTTCCAACATTGAAAAAGACTGGAACCATATTTCAAAATATAACGACGCCATTGGAGCTGTAATGAAAGATATCTCTGAGGATTATTCCCTGCTCGCCATTCAAGGCCCTAAAGCAGTGGAAGCCATGCGATCGCTTTCCTCCGTAGACCTTTCAGAAATCAAATTCTACAACTTTGTTGTAGGAGATTTTGCTGGAATTGAGCATGTTATCATTTCAGCAACTGGCTATACCGGTTCAGGCGGATTCGAAATCTATTGCAAAAACTCAGAGGTAAAACAAGTTTGGGACAAGGTACTGGAAGCGGGTGCCGATTTTGGCATTAAACCTATTGGTTTAGCCGCTAGGGATACCTTGCGTTTGGAAATGGGCTATTGCCTCTACGGTAACGATATTGATGATACCACCTCTCCTTTTGAAGCCGGGTTGGGTTGGGTGACCAAATTCACTAAGGATTTTGTGAACAGTGAGGCCTTGGCCAAACAAAAAGAAGAAGGGGCCAAAAGAAAATTGGTAGCATTTCAATTGGAGGAAAGAGGGATTCCCAGAAAGGATTATGCAATTTTGGACAATGATGGAAATGAAATTGGGGTGGTAACCTCAGGAACCATGTCTCCTTCACTTTCAAAAGGAATTGGACTGGGCTATGTAACCGTTGAAAATGCCAAGGTGGACAACACGGTTTTCATTCAGATAAGAAAAAGCCAAGTGCCAGCAACCTTGGTAAAGTTGCCATTTTATAAAGTATAATGCTGGATTATTCACCCATTGTAGACAAAATTGTCAAAGAGGCAAAACAACAGGCCGACAAGGGTGAGGTAGCAAGCTATATTCCCGAACTTTCCTGTGTGGATTCCAATAAGTTCGGGATTTCCATTTTGGATAAAAATGGAAAGGGATTTCATGCCGGGGATTCGGGCGAACAATTTTCAATTCAAAGTATTTCCAAAGTACTGTCTCTCGCAATGGCCTATTCATTGATGGACGAAGAACTATGGAAACGTGTGGATGTAGAGCCTTCGGGAGATCCCTTCAACCATTTGTCCCTTTTGGAAATGGAGAACGGCATACCCAGAAATCCATTGATAAACGCCGGGGCAATTGTGATTTGTGATATTTTGGTTTCCAACTTGAAAAACCCCAAATCCGATTTTCTAACCTATGTTCAAACTATTGCCAATGACCCAACCATTGCATATGATCAAAAGGTTGCCGAATCTGAAAAAAGGACCGGTTTTAGAAATTATGCCGCGGCCTATTTGATCAAGTCCTTCGGAAATCTTGAAAACGATGTGGAAACTGTTCTTGACTTTTATTTTCATTCTTGCTCCCTGAGCATGTCATGTGAACAGCTAACGAAGGCATTTTACATTTTTATGAACAGGGGAAATTGCCTTAAGAACAACAATTACCTGAATTTGTCCCAGGTAAAGCGAATAAATGCTATCATGCTTACCTGCGGATTCTATGATGAGGCGGGGGAATTTGCCTTTGAAGTGGGACTACCGGGCAAAAGTGGCGTTGGAGGCGGTATTGTGGCCTTGTTGCCCAATCAATTTTGCGTTGCCACCTGGTCACCCGGATTAAACAAAAAAGGAAACTCAAAGTTGGGCATGTTGGCTTTGGAAAAACTCACGACCGAAACGGGTCTGTCTATATTTTAGCTGTTTGGATAAAAAAAAGATATTAATACTTGGGGCAAGTGGGTTTATTGGCAATGCCATCTACAAAGAACTCTGCAACTATTTCAACACCTACGGTACATATTGCCATAGCACGGTTTATAGTGATAACGGGCAATTTTTTCGATATGATATGCGGGAGGATGACATTGTCAGACTGTTGGAAAACCTGCGTCCCGATTTTATCATATCGGCCCTTCGTGGTGAATTTGGGGCACAAGTACAGGCCCACCAACATCTGATGGAATATCTTAATAAAAATGAGGCCAAACTATACTTCATTTCTTCGGCCAATGTTTTTGATGCCTACAGCAAATTCCCATCGTATGAGTTTGACAAAACACTCTCAGAAAGCGTTTATGGAAGGCTCAAAATAAAGGTGGAGAACATGATGATGCGCTTGCCCAAGAAGAAAGCGGCCATATTACGTATTCCGATGGTCTTTGGAAATACATCCCCACGAATCAAGGAGATAAAAACCTTGTTAGAGGCTAATGAGCCAATCGAGGTATTTCCCAACCTCATCATCAATGTGACCAATGATGACCGATTGACCCAACAAATCCATTATTTGATCAACAGGGACAAAACCGGCATTTTCCATTTGGGAAGCAAGGATTTGATCCAGCACGAGGAGTTCATCAAAGAGGTCATTAAACAAATGGGGAACTTCCATCCCATTCTAAAGCGGGTTTTTACCACCAACGAAAACCGTTATTTGGCCGCACTGCCCAAACACAACAAATTGCCTAAAAATCTGAGGATAAAATACCAAGAGATCATAGATCATCACATTCCGGTTGATTAATTTTAAATGCTGATATAGGATTTCAGGTATTAGACAAATGATTACCGTTTTCAATAAAGGCACGCAAAAATGGAAGTATTTGGAAGCCAATTCAAAAATCATAACCACAGTTTATGGGCTTGAATCGTCTATGGATTTAATGAAATACCTTAAATAATAGTGAATCAAAATCCACTGGCCTGTGAGCAGTAGCAACAAAGTTTAAACCTTACCTTATCCTTTTTATCGGTTTTATGCCCGGTTTGGGTATAAAAGCAACCTTTGATCTCGGGGCGAATCTTTAAGAAAAACAGCATAATGAAAAAATTGATTCTAACGTTGTTGATTTTTAATTTGATTTTATCCTGCTCCAATGACAACTGGGATAGTGCTGACCCTCCCGAGGGGCAGTTTAGATTGGTAGAGAGAATCTGTTTTTGTGGGCCTCCAGAAGAAGGTTCCATAGAATATTGGACATTCGATTTAGAAGCAAACTTACTGACAATAAGAATTGTTGATAGCGAGGGGCAGGTCATAGAGTCTAGGGAATTATACTATGGCAGAAAAGAATCCAATATACTGATTGGGGAGGGGGGCGAATTTGTGCAAAAAAGGGAGGGTTCACTTCTGGTACTAACCTTGCTTGATGATCCTGGTATTGCAGACGACGAATTGGTCATAAAGCTGGCTTATCAATAAAAAGCATTCTCATATACAATGAAAATAAAATTTATAATCACATTGGTATTTGCCCTTTCCTATTTCCAGTGTTTTACGCAAACCGGAGATGGTTCTGAACAATACCAAATCTTAACCTATGGTTTGCAATCTGGGATTGACGATGCACAAGCTATTGTAAATCAAAAATGGAACATTGAAATAGTTCCTGTTGCTGGCTGCAGAGTTACCAGAAAATTGATTGATAGTGTAAAAACCCACAACATCGCAACTTGGAAGCTAATAGAAACTGAGAAAAAAGTTCAGAACCCTAAACTGGTTTATAAAAAGGATATTTATGAGACTAGGCAAAGCTTGGAAAAAATAAAGCTGTTGGCCTATGAAAATGAGACCCTAAACGGGATATGGAAGAATTTAAAAAACAAACCAGCTGATTATTTGGTTTTTGAAGACCCTCAGTTTATTTCAAAATCAAAATACGCCGTTACCGTAAAAAAGCGAAAAAGAAAAATGGATGGCAAATCCAAACATAAAAGCTATGAACTAGTTGTTAACCTTTCCTCTGAATCGTTGACAATCAAAGAATGATATTAAAGTGTCCATATTTCATCGGCTATTAGGTAGAGCGTTCAAACCTTCAAATAAACGACAACCTTTTTCCTCTGCTTTATGACAGTTAAATTGATATAAAGATGTATTTTATATCGGTAACAAAAACAAAGCGGAAAACATGGCAAATTACATAGACGGATTCGTACTTCCCGTACCACTGCATCATCTGGATGAATACAAGCGCGTAGCAGAAACAGTGGCAAAAGTTTGGAAGGAACATGGCGCACTGGCCTACTTTGAGTATGTTGGTGAGGATTTAAAATTGGAAGGCACACGCTCTTTCCCTGAACTTTTGAATGCAAAAGAAGATGAAGCAATTGTATTTGGCTGGGTCGTATTTGAATCTAAAGCGGCACGTGACCTAGCAAATGAACGGGTAGCAGCTGACCCAAGAATGCCAGATTTAATTGTTCCGTTGACCAATCCATCAAAAATGATTTTTGATGCCAAGCGAATGGCATACGGAGGGTTTCAGCCACTTGTTCAATAACAGTATTGCCAAATAACTTAGTAAATTCAAATAGGAGCCCCGATATGCGAGTTTGTATGAGCGGAACAGAAAAACAAGATTGCTAACTTAAGGAGGTCCTATATCAAGTAATAAATTGCTATAACTTTGTCCTTGAGCATTTTAGAGTCTTTTAAAGTTCCTATCTTTAAATAAATGTCTTTTGAGTGCTTAAATCTTCATTCGCAATATTGTTTTTTTTATCGCTGAGCTTTTCGTTTGGACAATCCAGGATTGACAGCCTTGAACAAAAACTCCGTAAAGAAAAAGTGGATTCGCTCAGATTCAATCTATTGGTAGAGCTTTTCGACGAACTTCGATATGAAAATCCAGACAAGGCATTGGAATATGTATCGGAGGCCATTCGGATTTCTTCCAGAATTGAGCGCAAAAAATATAAAGTAATTGCCTTAAATACCTATGCCGACCTTTTAAACGCACAAGCCCATAATGATTCGGCGATCACCTTCTTTAAAGAAGCCTTGACACTTGCAGATAAAATCAATTATGACAACGGAAGGGGAACCGCTCTTTTAGGTCTAGGGAACACCTATTTGAGCAAAGGGAATATAAAAAAAGCAAAAGAGTACCATAAAAAAAATATAGCATTTTCCGAAAAAACCGGAGATTATGAAGGGGCAGCAAGCTCCTACAATAATCTGGGCAATATCTACAATGAAACCGGAGAGTATGCAAAAGCGATGGAAAATTATACCCTCGCCTCCACCAAAAACATTGCAATCAACAATGAAAAGAATGCTGGTATTGCAATGGCCAACATAGGTCTCATTCACCAAAAACTAAATAATTATGATGAAGCCATCCATTACTACCAAAAAAGCGATAGCCTCTTCAAAAAGTTTGATTTTTTACCAGGTCGCGCTTTCGTTTTAAAAAATCTAGGAGTTGTCTGCAAAAATCAGGGTGACCTAGGTGCCGCATTGGATTTGTACAATGATGCGCTCAAGAATTATGAAAGAATGGGCCTAAAAAGAGAAATGGGGCAAGTGCTTGAAAATATCGGAAACATATATTTTGAGGAAGGACATTTTAATAAGGCCGTTGGACATTATCGGCAATCTTTGGTTATAGCCAACACCATGAAAGATTCCATCAGTATTGCTATGGCAAGCCAGGCATTGGCCAATGGGTTCCTAAAACTGAAGGAATTGGACAGCGCAGAGGTTCATTCAAAAATTGCCATCAGTCTTGCAAAAGCCACCGGTGTAAATCTTACGGCCATGGACGGGCATAAGACCTTGGCAGAGGTATATTACGATAAGTCTGATTTTCACAAGGCATATGACAATCTGTACCAACATAAATTACTTCGGGACAGTCTTTATACCATTGAAAAACGTGATCTGGCTGAAGAAATAGAAGCTAAATATCAAAATCAGCAAAAGACAAAGGAAATTGCCCTGCTTACCTCTGAAAAAGAACTACAAACACTTCAGCTAAATAAGCGGGAGAATGAGCGCAATGCCATTATTGTCTTTGCAATACTCGCCATAATACTAGCATTTTTACTTTACAACCTGTACCGAATCAAGAAAAAATCCAACAGGGAACTTCAAAGAGTTGGATCAGGCGAAGTCCAACTTTTTTGCCAATATATCCCACGAATTTAGAACTCCTTTGACCTTAATCAAAGGTCCTATCGAATATGTGGAACAAAATCCAGAGGAACAGTTGACAAGAAACCACATTAAAATGATACGTCGTAACACCAATAAGGTCTTGGGGCTTGTCAACCAACTTCTGGACCTCTCCAAAATAGATCAGAAACGTTTGCAGCTTAAAACCACGGAAGGGGACATTTTTAGGTGTCTTCGGGTTGCGGCTGCCTCATTTAACTCTCTAGCAGCACAAAGACGTATTGAATTTAGGGTGGATATTCCATCAGGTTGTCTCTGGACTGCTTTTGACAGGGATAAGCTTGAGAAAATAGTGTACAATTTGCTTAGCAACGCCTTCAAATTTAGTGATGATCAAGAAATGATATCGATGAGGGCCAGTTTTGTTGAGCATGAGCTTCGAATTGAAGTTTCAGATACAGGAAGAGGTATCTCAAATGAAAGTTTACCCTATGTTTTTGATCGTTTTTATCAAGAAGATAGCGGTACAACCAAGGACAAGGAGGGAGCTGGCATCGGATTAGCCTTGTCAAGAGATCTTGTAGAATTAATGGACGGTACCATAACCGTCTCCAGTGAATTGGGAAAGGGCACCTTTTTTACCGTTCATTTGCCCATTGAGGAAATTAAGACCATTCAACCAGGAGAAAAAGAGTATAAGGAAGCTAACACGGTGGAACTGCCAAAAACCTTTGATTTTGAAAAATTGGACGAGCGGAATCTTCCAAGGGTACTTCTTGTGGAGGATAATGAGGATATGAGAACTTTTATAATGGACCATTTAAATAACTATTATAGTCTTATAAAAGCCACTAACGGTGAGGAGGGGCTAAAAAAAGCCACTTCCAAAGTACCCGACTTGATCATCACTGATTTGATGATGCCCAAAATGGATGGTATTGAACTCTGCAAAAATTTAAAAACCAATATTGCCACAAGTCATATCCCTGTAATCATGCTTACCGCCAAGGCAGGGATGGAGAACAAAATCCAAGGCCTCGAAACTGGTGCCGATGATTATCTCACCAAACCCTTTGATGCCCGTGAACTTTTGGTACGCACCTCCAATCTTATAGCGCAACGCCGTAAACTTCGGGAGCATTTTGCAAATAAGGATTTTCAGATACAACCCAATAGAATTGCCGTCACTTCCCTTGATCAGAAGTTCCTGGAACGGGTATTGAAATTATTGGAGCAACAATACACCAACAGTGATTTTGGAGCTGCCGATATGCAAAATACCTTAGGTATGAGCAAATCTCAACTTCATCGTAAAATGAAAGCATTGACCAATGAGTCACCGGGGGAGTTGCTTCGCAACTTTAGGCTTAAAAGAGCCGCCCAACTACTTTCACAAGAAGCAGATACCGTAACCCAAATCGCCTATAAGGTCGGATTCAATGATCTTTCATATTTCACCAAATGCTTTAAAGCTCTTCATGGTGTGCTACCTTCAGCTTATAACGGATAGAAATTTCTGGTCTTCTTTTGTCAAAAAACTTCGTTTTTCCATAAAAATTTTAAAATTTGAGACCATACTCCTACGTAATGGGACATATGTCCTAGTCGCCAGAAAGTTGCCTTCCTAGTTTTGAAAGCAGTTGGTAAAGAATGTAGTAAGCCGTTAATGGTTTAGCATAATAGTGCCTTCATGCATTTACCAGTATTATCTAAAGTTCCCAATTAACAATTAAAACTATATGATTATGAAAAAAGCAACTTTGTTTACCATGACGGTAATTCTGTTTTCACTTGTTGTACACTCGCAAGACGTTAAAATTGGGATCAAAGGGGGAGTGAACCTAGCTACCCTTAAACCAGATTTGAACGATCCAGCAACCAGAACATCATTTCACTTAGGTGGAATGGCTGAATTATCCCTTATAGACCAACTTTCACTTCAACCGGAACTCCTTTATTCCTCTCAAGGGGTTAAAGACGAATCGGATGACGATGAAGTTGTAAAACTAGATTATCTAACGATTCCTGTGCTGGCCAAATACCATGCGTCAGAAGCATTTAGCATTGAAGCAGGACCACAAATTGGGCTATTGTTATCAGCCAAAGGAGAAGACGATGGTGAAACTTTCGATTTTAAAGATGTAACCAAATCCACGGATATTGGCTTCGCTTTTGGACTGGGTTATAAGTTGCCAAGTGGAATAAACTTTAACGCACGCTATTATTTTGGCAGTAATGTAAATGATGATGAAAGTGATTCCGATAAGATAAAGAACAATGTCATTCAGTTCTCCATAGGGTATTGGTTCAACTAAAAATCTGAAAAAGTGAAAACAATATGGAAAGGCATTCTATGCCTATGGATACTCTGTTCCTGTTCATCGGATAGTTCAGATGAAGAGGCCAGCATCTTGGAACCCAACTTCAAGTTTGAGATCAGCGGAGCTATTAACACTACAATGTCCGGAAACGGAATTGTATATAATGAAACAACAACACAGGCGGTCAATGCTAATGGGGACGATGTAAATATTACCACAATTTTGGTAATTGCGCAGGACAGAGGCTCAGATAACCATATAGTGTTTGGTGTAACCCTGGAAGGGTCCAAGGTTGGGACGGGAGATTATGCCATTGGAACCGATATTTTGAAATTTTATAACGCTTTTATGAATTTTTCCGGGGATCGTGGGAAAACCATCTCCTACCAATCAGCTTCAGGAAGTATAAATTTTGATTCTAGACTTTTGTATACAACAGGAACTGTTGATGTAAACTGCCCCGGTGTGGGAGGTGGAGGAACGGTTACCGTAAAAGGAAGCTTTCAGGCGGAGAATGTTAACTGAGAAGTTAAAACCCTATGTTATAATTGTTTTTTTAGTCAATTCGGGTAACCGGAAAGCTCATGGACCGTATAGTCAGGTTTACCCCCCACTGAACAATGTAATATTTAAAAAAATCCCATAATGCCAAGGTTTTATGGGATTCTTTTATATCCAACTTTGTAACTCAATCAAATTTCCCTCCGGATCTCTGGCATATACAAAAGTGATTTCTCCTACTCCTTCTACTTTTCTCTTTGTGATTTCGCCAGAGGCCTTTCCGCCATTTTTTTTAAGTATCTCAAGAATCATTTCTACACTTTCAACTTCAAAAGCAATATGGCCAAACCCTCTTTTGTTAGGAGGTACTGGGTTTTGGTTTTCTATACTTTCGTATTGGTAAATCTCAAGCGTAGGGCCTTTTTCACCACATCCTGGAAGTAACAAATGTGCACCTTCCAATTTGGCATTTTCCAAACCCGTTCCTCTTTCAAGCCAATCCCCAGATTGGTTTCTGATTGGGGGAACAACTTTACAATCAAAAGTCTTTATGTAAAAATCCACCAGTAATTTCCAGTTGGTGCTTACAATATTTGTATGTGCAAACCTCGTTTTCAAGAATCGATTTTTATCCTTTGTTTCAACTTTTACTATTTTTATAAATATATCTTTATTACATGAGAACCAAGCAAATTAGCTTGGTTTTAATTTAATACATTACAATTTGGACATTGTTTCTTCAACGCAGGTTTCCATTTTCTACGGTTGGTGGCAGTTTTCAGTATGTCTTTTCGCATTTCTGGCTTTACTGTCAATCTGGTATCACATTGGTAAGAAGCAAGACGATTTTGGACAGGTTTGGCTGGCGCTTTCCATTCTTTGTTGGTCGGTTTCCGGTCTTGTTGAAATACTATACCATGATGGTATTGGGTTGGGCCTACATTTTAAAGAAGGACTTATAAGCGTGTTTTCGCTATTGAACAGTTTGTTCATACTCCTGTCCCTTCCATGGTTCAGGTATCTACCCAAACCATTTGCACCATTGATAAAATCCAACTTTTGGCCGTACATCATCGGCATTCCATTTGCATTTGCACTGTTCCCTACCCTTCATAAAATGTTTCTGGCAAGAACGGCATCAATAATCAGTGAACTGGATGTTTATTACGCCTTGCTTACCTTGCTTTTCTTGGGTTCCGTGTTATGGGAATCATTCGTTAAAAGAAGATTGCCACTACTGGGCTGGCTGTCAATAATCACAGTTTGTATCACTCTGCTGGCCCAAATGTACAAGCTGTTGGACAACACAATTAATCTATTGTTGTTCTCCGCTATTTTTAAAACATCCCTGATCATGCTCTTCTTTGCCCTGGCACTGAGTTGGGTGAAGGAACTTACAGAGACTATGATTCCCAAACCTCATCAACTAAAACTTTTGTTTACTAAAAACCGTAGATTGGATAGCAAAGACAACTATAAAGTTGTCATCCAAGGCTTTTCCGGAAACCAAGATAGAATTGTTCAGCTTACCCCAGCGCTTTATAAGCTATTCAAAGTCTTTGCACAGCGTAGACTATGTGAAACTGAAGGGTGGCTCGAGATCAAACCCAAAAATTTTGATGTCTCCAAAACTTACGACATTAACGATCATAATGAGATAAAAAGGCTGATTGCCGCCTTATTGGATGGTCTTTTTGGCAAACAATGTTGGACAAAAGACAAACACTTTGTACCCTTAAAAACTACTTTATTTGAAATGTCGGAGCACAGGGAAAGAAGAATCAGGCTGTTACTTCCCAAAGAGAACATTACCCTTGAAAATGATTGATATAACTGATATTTGTCAGTTTTTAAGCTACTGACATTTTCAGATTCGTTCCGACATCTCCCAGATAATTCAATTCAGCTGATGAAATTTCAGAAACTTTTTGAATTATGGGAACACCTCACTTTTTAGACTTTCAACTATGTTCAACCGCTCAAGCAATCACACCTTTTACAGAAAAAGGATTGGACGAAAGAATCAATGATGCTTTTATGCCTTTTGCCGTATGGTGGGAAAATTTAATCCTGGCAGAAGTGTCCATTTTCGGTCATGGAATTCCTCTGGTCCTGATAGTGCTGATCGTAGGGGCCTTGTTCTTCACCCTATATTTTGGTTTTGTTAATGTCCGCCATTTCCCAACTGCCATACAAGTGGTTCGCGGAAAATATGATGAACTGGAACATCCAGCGGCAAAGTTAAAAACCAGTGTGCTTGAAGTTGATGGCGATGTAAAAGGCACAATCAAAGACGAAGGCCATTTAGGCGAGGTCAATCACTTTCAAGCTTTGGCAACCGCAGTATCGGGCACTGTTGGACTTGGTAATATAGCCTTGGTAGCTGTGGCCATTTCCATTGGAGGTCCAGGAGCCACTTTCTGGATGGTTTTGGCCGGTCTGCTTGGAATGTCCACAAAATTTGTGGAATGTACCCTAGGCGTAAAATACCGTGACATAGATAAAGACGGAAAGGTTTTTGGTGGGCCCATGTACTACTTGTCCAAAGGACTGAAAGAAAAAGGGCTTGGGAATTTGGGGAAGTTTTTGGCCGCTGTTTTTGCCATTCTCTGCATCGGGGCATCTTTTGGCGGGGGCAATGCTTTTCAAAGTAATCAGGCAGCGGCACAGATTATCGGGCTTTTTGAGCTTTCTGGTTCTGCATCTGGGAGTGTTATTGGTGTTGTTTTTGCGGTTTTGGCAGGAATTGTAATCATTGGGGGAATTAAAAGAATTGCCAAGGTCACTGAAAAAGTGGTGCCCTTTATGGCCATTTTGTACGTGGGAGCAGCACTTTTTATAATTTTTTCCAAAATTGAATTGGTTGATGATGCACTATCTCAAATAATTTCTGAAGCATTCTCACCAAAAGCTACAATTGCGGGAGGTTTTATCGGAGTTATGATTCAAGGTTTTAGGCGTGCTGCATTTTCAAACGAAGCAGGCGCAGGCTCTGCTGCAATTGCGCATTCCGCGGTTAACACCTCTCAACCGGCATCGGAAGGGTTGGTGGGTCTGTTGGAACCTTTTATTGACACGGTTCTGATATGTACCATGACCGCAGTGGTCATTATTCTTTTTAATATGGATGGTGCATTTGTTTATGGTGATGTGGTCAATGGGCAAGCATTGCTGAACGATGGAAGCCGCCTTGGAGGTGTAAACATTACTTCCATGGCCTTTGAAAGTTCAATCAAGGGCTCTTCCTATGTTTTAATGGCGGCGGTGTGCTTGTTCGCTTTTTCCACCATCTTGTCATGGTCCTATTATGGTCTTCAAGCCTGGAAATATCTTTTTGGGCGTGGAAAACTGACCGATCTAACTTATAAAATACTATTTCTCCTATTTACCGTTTTGGGCGCGGCCATTACCTTGGATGCAGTAATCAAGTTCTCTGATGCCATGATCTTGGCACTGGTTTTCCCAAACATGATCGGCCTGCTTATCTTGTTTCCCAACGTAAAAGAGGAATTTGAGAAATACATGGCCCTTATAAAAAACAGCAAACCAGATTAAAAAGCTGGCTGCAATGTATTCCAGCAAACAAAAATTAAAACTATCGTGAATCTTAGTATAAGTAATTAAATTTATGAATATGAAAAATACAAAATCGCTTACCCTTTTTGGGTTAATCTTGTTGAGTGTTATGATTTTAGGATGTCAAAATCAGAAAAAAGACGAGCCAAAAAAACCAGTGGACACTTCAGTTTCCGATCTTGAAACTGTCATCGAGAAACACATAGACAGTTTTTATACTGTATACAATCGCTTTGATTATGACTGGATTGATTTTTTTGAGGATGAATTCACCAATGTTTTTCCTGATACTCCCATTCGTAAAATTTCGACAGATTCAACAAAAGCCCTTTGGAAAGACATTTATGAGCGATATGAGGTTCAACTTATTTCTCGTGGGAAACCTACTTTTATCACTTCAAAAGATATGGTCATTTCCCATAACCCTTTCAATGAAATCTTTATCCATAAAAAGAGTCGGGACACTGCAAAGAACGTGGGAACCTATATCACTGCTTGGAGGAGACAACCGGACGATTCATGGAAAATTGCATTTGAAACAGTCCAGAATAACTAGTTAAAGATTGATACCATGGAAAAATTAGAAGCAACTCAAATAACATCCCTATTAAAAAACTTGGATGGGTGGACTTATGAAAATGGAAGTATCTGCAAATCCTATGTTTTTAAGGATTTTAAGGAAGCCTTTTCTGTGATGACTCGCATCGCTTTTGAGGCCGAACAACAAAACCACCATCCGCTTTGGGAAAACGTCTATAACCAGTTGGCCATAAAACTGAATACCCACGATGTTGGCGGCATCACCCAAAATGATTTTGATTTGGCAAGAAGCATAGAAAGTATCGTCAATAAGAAATAATTCCACTGTAAAAAACACACTTGCCCAAGGGGCATTTTTTGCTAAATTTGCCTTCATCCATAACGAACAGATACTACATGGGAAGAGCATTTGAATTTAGAAAAGCGCGGAAAATGAAGCGTTGGGCTGCCATGTCCAAAGCATTTACCAGAATTGGGAAAGATATTGTCATCGCCGTTAAAGAAGGTGGCCCTGACCCAGATTCCAATGCCCGCTTGCGTGCCGTAATTCAGAATGCAAAGGCCGTTAATATGCCCAAGGACAATATTGAACGGGCCATTAAAAGGGCATCGGACAAAAATCAGGGGGATTATAAAGAAGTCTTATTTGAAGGGTATGCCCCCCATGGCATTGCCATTTTAATAGAAACGGCAACCGACAACAATACCAGAACAGTGGCCAATATTCGTAGTTATTTTAATAAATGTAATGGTAGTCTGGGCACATCAGGTTCAGTAGAATTTATGTTTGACCATACCTGCAACTTCAGAATAAATGCAGAAGGTATTGACCCCGAGGAATTGGAACTTGAAATGATCGATTTTGGTGCCGAAGAAGTTTTTGTGGATGAGGATGGAATCCTGATCTATGCTCCCTTTGAGAATTTTGGTTCTATTCAGAAAGAATTGGAAGCGCGTGAAATTGAAATTCTTTCTTCTGGTTTTGAACGCATTCCGCAAGTAACCAAAGAACTTTCCGAAGAGCAGATTGCCGACGTAGAAAAACTTCTGGAAAAAATTGAGGAAGATGACGATGTCCAAAACGTTTATCATACTATGCAGGAATAGCCATTCCTTGCTTTGCTTCAGCTAAAGGAAATTTAACATTGTTTTTTTCTGTTGGATTGTTATAATTTATAACTTATTGCTTATCAGTAAATTATATCAACCATGAGAGCATTAGCAAGAATATTGGGATTAACCTTACTTCTTATTTGCCTACAAGCTTGTGGCGATGACGAAGGAGACAGTTTAACGGGAACGGGAATTTCCATCAGTGACATACAAGGCAGTTGGAATGCTATCCGAGTAGAGTTTGATATTGCGGGAAGCGGTGCTTCCCTAGCAATAGATGTTATACAGGCGGGTGGTTCAGCAACACTAGTGATTCAGCCCAATGGGCGATTTACGCTTACAATTACCCAAATGGGTGAAAGTCCAGAGGTAACTACAGGGCAAATGTCCGTTGACGAGGACCTTTTGGTTATAGAATTTGATGATTCACCAGGAGAGTCAGAATTCTTTGGGGTCCGAAGTACTGAGAATACACTTTCTATAAATGGTCCTGCGGAATTTGACCTGGACAATGATGGCATGGATGACCCAGCTAGGGTGGAAATGGATTTTGAAAGAGCATAACCAAATCTTGTTTACAAGTTTTTCCAATTAATTGAGTAAAGAAGATTTCATTCTTTCGACATAACAAAAAACCAAGCATATGAAGCAGTTTTTACTTTTAATACTGTTTGGTCTTCCATTTTTGGGCTTTTCTCAAGAAATGACCACCGCCAAACTTTATGAAATCATAGAGCAGGAAGCGGATACTGTAAAGACCAATGGCAATCAATATCAGTTTTTATACAATAATGCAATGCTTATTTGTGTTTTTGATGAAAATGCGAATCGTATGCGTATTATCTCACCCATTGTTGAACGGGAAAAACTTGGTGAAGAGGAGCTCTTGAACGCCTTGGTTGCTAATTTTCATTCGGCTTTGGATGTAAAATATGCCCTTAGCGATGAAATCATTTGGTCGGTTTATACCCATCCTCTTAAGGAGTTATCGGAACATCAAGTTATAGATGCCATTCAACAGGTATATGCAGCGGCCATTACCTTTGGAAACACATATTCCAGTACCAATTTGGTTTTTCCTGGCAATACAAAAAAGACGGAGAAACCAAAGCCTAAAATTTTAAACAAGACCTAATAACTGTATTCTGGTACTTTTCCCTGTACTCCTTTAAAAAACTGACGAATTTCTTTAAAATCTTTTTGAATATCATCCGTTGGATGGAATGCTTCTGATATTTTCACCTGTTTTCTTCCAAAATCAAAAGCTACCATTACAATAGGAACTCCTGCTTTCTTGGCAATGTGGTAAAATCCTGTTTTTAAAGCCTTTACCTTTTTTCGGGTACCTTCTGGTGCCAACGCAAAACGAAAAACTTTCCTCTCGTTAAAAATCTGGGCTACACTCTCTACGGTGTTCGAGTTTTTGGAGCGGTCAATAGGTGCTCCCCCAGTCCAACGAAAAAACCAGCCAAATGGCGGTTTAAAGAGGCTTTTCTTTCCAATATAGTTGATTTCCTTATTGACCACCTTTCTGACCAAGAGCCCTAGAAAAAAATCCAGCCAATGCGTGTGGGGCACTACAATGACCACACATTTATCCTCATCAGGAAATGCCCCTTTAAGCTTCCAACCCAATACTTTAAAATAAAGAAACTTAGAAAGCTTGTGCATATTAAATGATTAGTCTCCTTTTCAGAAAAGGAATATGGGAAATGCTAAATCCTTTGATAGATGGCCTGAAGTCGCTCCGGGGGCATAATTTTTTTCCATTCCTTACCCAAAGCGTTCTCCCACAATGCATCCATGCCCAATGCCACATTGACCATAATATCAAAGTCGTTCTGGGTTAAATTGGAACAAACTCCCTGTGGCAATTCTATATCATGCTTTGCCATCATTTTTTGGAACAATTGTACTCCTTCGGGATAAAATTCACCCAAATGCTGAAAAACCAAGCAATTTCCAATGCCGTGCTTTATACCTAAAAGATAAGAAAGTCCATAACTAACGGCATGTGCAATCCCAACCTGTGAATAGGCAATGCTCATACCACCATGCCATGAAGCCATCATCAACTTATCCCTTGATTCATCTTCTGGAAGGTCTTCCAAAAACACTTCTTTACAAAGTTCCAATGCTTTCTCACCATAACTTTGGCTAAAAGCATTTAAATAGGTTCCATTCAAAGATTCTATGCAATGGATAAAACAATCCATTCCAGTGTAGAACCATTGTTCTATTGGAACAGTCTTGGTCAGGTCAGGATCCAGTATAACCTGATCATAGGTAGTGAAGTCCGAATTTATCCCAAGCTTCTTTTCAGGACCGAGCAATACTGTTGTTCGTGAGACTTCTGCGCCGGTTCCGCTGATTGTGGGAATCCCGACATGGTATATGGCGGGCCTATTTACCAAATCCCATCCTTGATACTGCTCTGCCTGTCCATTATTATTTAAAAGTATGGCAACTGCCTTTGCCAAATCCAATAGCGTGCCACCCCCTATACCAATAATGCCAGAGGGCAATTCCTCATATTTTTCTTTTATTCGGGTTACAAGGGCATCCACCTGCCCTGTCTTGGGCTCTTCATTGGCAGAGATAAAAATAAGTTCATCATTGAACATAATGGGCAAGCGATTGGCAAACTCTTCATTCTCAAAAAAGTCATCCACCAAAAAGATAAATGGAGCTTCTGAACTTTTTCTATTGGACAACAGTATATCTCCCAATTGCGAAAAACTTCCTTGACCAAAAACCACCCGAGGTACCATGGGGAAATTGCGGTACTGGGTACTCTTGCTTGATGTAATCTCTTCTTTCTTCAAATTACCTTCTGTATTCATTAGTTATCCAAATACTTCAAAACTTCAGTTAGACTATTCAGCTTTAGATGGCCATTTATTTTTTCGGCATCCTTTACCATTTCATGCGCCCAAGTGGTGTGAAATGGAATATGGATAGCCTGTGCCCCAATATTTACAATAGGTAATATATCAGATTTTAGCGAATTACCTATCATTAAAAACTCATCCGTTTGTATTTCCAAATGTTCCAACAGATTTTTATAGTTGTCTTCTTTTTTATCGCTGAGTACCTCCACGTGATGAAAATATTTAGAGATACCTGATTTTTCCAATTTTCGTTCTTGGTCCAACAAATCACCTTTGGTTAAAACTATCAACCGGTATTTATCTACCAACTTTTCCAACACCTCCTCTACTCCATCCAGCAATTCCACAGGATGTGCAATCATTTTTTTTCCCAGCTCCAAAATTTCAGCTATGGTTTCTTGAGAAATCTTGTTATTGGATAAATCCAGAGCTGATTCAATCATGGAAAGCACAAAACTTTTAACCCCATAACCATACGTATCAAGGTTTTTCATCTCTGTCTTAAACAACTCCTGATCTATCTTGTTTTTAGTTTCATACCCCTCCAACAGTTCTGCAAAACGTTCTTCGGTCTCCCTAAAATAGGTCTCATTGACCCATAAAGTATCATCGGCATCAAAACCTATAACCTTAATATTTCTAAAATCTACTTCCATGCTTTTTTGGCTCGTTCTAAATCTTCAGGTGTATCAATTTCTATGCCGCTTACGTGTGTTTCCACCATTTTTATTTTCTTTCCATATTCTAAAAACCGGATGGCCTCTATTTTTTCCTTCGCTTCCAAAGGTAGCATAGGCAATCGCTGAAAATCGAGCAGAGCTCTTTTCCTGAAAGCATAGATTCCTTTATGCTTGTAATACGTTGCATCTACACCTTCATCTCTTGGATATGGAATGGGAGAACGCGAGAAATAAAGCGCAAAGTCTTGATTGTCCACAATGACTTTCACCGTATTGGGGTTGGAAATTTCATCCCATTCTGTAATCGGGGTCATTAAGGAGGCCAAATCTATTTCTTTTTCGGCATCATTCCTAAACACTTCTATTATTTTTGTAAGACTTTCCTTATCAATAAAGGGCTCATCACCTTGCACATTGATTACAATATCCACATCCATATCTTCAACAGCCTCAGCTATCCGATCACTGCCACTTTCGTGCTCTTTCCTGCTCATGAGCACTTTTCCTCCTATACCCGAAATAGTGTCAAAAATGATGTCGCTATCTGTGACCACATAGACCTCATCAAACAGTTTAGTTTGTACTGCAGCTTCATATGTCCTTATAATAACCGGCTTTCCTCCCAAGTCCTGCATGAGTTTTGCTGGAAATCTTGAGGCTTTATACCGGGCCGGTATCATGGAAATTATCTTCACTCGTTCTATTTATGAATTGATGAAATTATTTTTTGGGTCGCAATTTGCGATAAATTCTGAATATGACAACCAAAATTATGATAACTAAGATAGCGGCAATTGGAGGAACCAATATGGAGGCTGTTGATACTGCTACAGCCGTTCCAGTTTCAATGGTTGATACCATTGGATTTGCCACTCCTCCGGTTGTTGCCGTAGATGTTAATCTTCCTGCTGCATTTGCTCCTTTTATGGCTGTTGCCGTTCCGCCACCCGCAATAATGGCCAACGACCATGTCACCACAGGGTCCAAATTTGCCACGGTAGATACCACCACCGCGGTTCCTGCAATAGCAGCAAGTGGTACAGCAATACTATCCAGTGCATTGTCTACCCAAGGAATAAAATAGGCGAAGATTTCCACCAAGGTGGCAATCCCAAAGGTAATCAATGCAGCTACGCTCCCTATCCATTGCCAACTCTCGTTAAGCCCCCAAACACCCAAATAGGCTGCCAAACTCAAGGCGAAAAGTGGCAAAAACACTCTAAAACCAACAGAAGCGGCCAAACCTATCCCTAAAAAAATGCTAATAATGGTATCTGGTGACATGTTAATGGTTTTGTCTAAAATAAAATATTCCTAGTCAAGAAAAAAATCATCCTTAAATCCTATCAAGAATAGTTTTTCCTTAGCCCTTGTAACCGCGGTATACAACCAACGTAAATAATCTTTGTCCACCCCATTGGGCAAATAGGGCTGTTCCACAAAAACGGCATTCCATTGCCCACCCTGCGATTTGTGACATGTAATGGCATAAGAGAATTTTACCTGTAAAGCGTTAAAAAACTTATTGTTCTTTACCCCAAGAAACTTCTTATACTTTGATTTTTCATGAGCGTAATCCTGAAGAACTTCTTGATACAATCTATTACCTTCTTCATAAGAAAGCGAAGGTGTTTCCGAATTGATAGTGTCCAACAACAAAACAGTTTCAAAAGGTCTTTGGTTGGGATAATCCACCATTTTCACCTTTACTTCAGCAAAAGAAAAACCGTATAATTCTTTGATGGCGAAGAGTTCCAGTATTTCAATGATATCACCGTTGGCAATAAAACCAGCCTCCGAATTTGGCCTCAACCAAAAATAATTGTTCTTCACCACCATCATATAATCCCCAACTGCAATCTGATTTTCCAAAAATAGAATTCGCTCTCTTATATTTTGATTATAAAGGTTTGCTCTTTTGTTAGAGCGTACAATGATTGCTGTTTCTTCTTTTCCATTTTGATTGTACGATGAATCAATGGCTTCTTGGATTTCGGAGCCATCTATTAACCTGACAATATCTTTAAATGGGTCAATGTCGAACTTAAAGTCCTCAAAAAAATGGGATTGTAACTGTTCCCTGAGATGAGTAGCGTTATACAAAATTCCAGAATCCTCAGTTTGGCGCATCACCTCGTCCAACTCCAGCTCCTCCACTTCCTTATTATAGTTTAAGGAAAGACGTTGTTCTTCCAAGGCTGGGCTCAAATCCAATTTTACTGGGGGTAACTGGGCTGTATCGCCTATCAACAATAGCTTACAATTGTGACCGGAATATATATAATACATAAGGTCGTCCAAAAGTGAGCCATTTTCAAAAAGTTTGGAATCCGCGGGGGTATCCGGAATCATAGAGGCCTCATCTACAATAAAAAGTGTATTCCTATGCTTGTTAGGTGCCAAAACAAACTGGATGCCTCCCCCAGATTGTTTCTTGGGAAAATAGATTTTCTTATGGATGGTAAATGCCTTGTTTCCAGAATACACCGACATTACTTTGGCTGCTCTTCCTGTAGGTGCCATTAGCACGGCGCTCATTTTTATTTTCCAAAGACTGCTTACAATGGTTCCTACTATGGTGGTCTTGCCAGTCCCTGCAAATCCCTTTAGAAGAAACACTTCTTCCTTTTTATTGTTCAAAATAAACCTGGATAACTTTTCTAAAGCTTCTCCTTGTTTACTGGTAGGGTCGTGCGGAAACTTCTCGGTCAGAATAGCTAAAAATCCAGATGGTGTAGGGTTGTTCATAAGCTTCTAAAGATAGCATGGATTTTTAAAGCAAAAAGTTTCGTGATTAAAAAAAAATTGTAGATTTGTCAGTAACCGCTAAATTAATTCAGAAAGACAATATTAGTATGTTAAATTTAATCCTTATCGTTTTAGTTATATGCCTTTTGACCATAGGCTTGGTATTCTTAATTGATAGATTTTTGCCACAAAAGATAAAGCCAATCCTAGTTATTGCCTTTGGTCTTTTGAGTATTTTCTTGGGTTATAAAATTTATCAATCAATCAATGCCCCCATTGAGTTTAAAAAGGTTAGAAAGGAAAGATTTTCGCAAGTTATTGCCAAACTTAAAGATATTAGGGATGCCCAGGATGCCTATAAAACCGTAAATGGGCGATTTGCAGGTAACTTCAATAACTTGATCAAGTTTGTGGATACGGGGAGCTATACCATTACCCAGCAGAGAGATTCTTCTTTCATGCGTTATGACAAAGTGTACCAAATAGAATTACAAAAAGATACGGTGATCATAGACACTTTAGGTTTTATAAAGGTGAAGGATTCTCTATTTAAAAATAGTGACCGTTACAAATCTATGATGGAAGTTCCTTTTGCCCAAGGTGGTGAAAAGTTTGAAATGAAAGCTGACATTATTGATAAAAGTGGATATAAAGCTCCTGTTTTTGAAGCCAAAATAAAGAAGGATGTGGTGCTCTATGACCAGCCTGCCGATTTGGTAGCAAGAGAAAATGCGCACCAAAGTGTGGAGGAAGTCAATGGTACAGAAATCAAGGTTGGCTCACTTACAGATGTAAGTACAAACGGAAACTGGCCTCCAATCTATGACAGAAAAAAGAACAACTAGTATAGAGGACTTCAGTACAGATAGTAACTCTTTTAAAAAATTGTCCATTCAAGTTGGCTTGAATGGACTTTCTTTTTGTGTTTTAGATACTATTTCCAATAAAATATTGGCTTTTGAAAGAACGGTTTTTGAAACAGCCTTAACCCCCTACTTATTGCTTAAAGAGCTTAAGTCGGTTTTAAACAAGGGCAATATAGAGGCCGGCGAATACTCAGAGATAGTTGTTATCCACAAAAACAATATGTTTAGTCTGGTGCCCAAAGCACTTTTTCATAAGGAGGAACTAGCCAATTACTTAAAATTCAATACCAAGATAATGGCCAATGATCTCATTGCTTATGATGAGATTGCACATCATGATATGATCAATGTTTATGTACCTTTCACCAACGTAAACAATTATATCTTTGACCTCTTTGGCGAGTTTGAATTTAAACACAACGGAACAGTTTTAATAGCATCCCTTGTTAACCAGAACAGAGCCTCGATAGAGCCAACCTGTTTCGTACAGCTATCTGAACGTGAAATGGAATTGGTAGTCATTTCAGATAAAAAATTCCGTTTTTACAACCATTTTGAATACAAGACCAAGGAAGATTTTCTGTATTACTTGCTCTTCAGTCTGGAACAACTGCAAATAGATTTGGAAAAGGTACATTTAAAACTATTTGGCCTTGTTGAAGAAGATGACCCAATCTATACATTGTGTTACCAGTACATAAAACATGTTTCAGTTTTTGTGCCCAATAGCGCTTCCCTCCCTACAGAACAAACTGACAACAAAGCAATAGATTTTACCGTGTTAAGCTCTTTGTAATGCGCATCATCTCCGGAAAATATAAGGGTAGACGGCTCTTTGCACCCAAAAAGCTTCCCGTAAGGCCAACAACGGATATGGCCAAGGAAGGACTCTTCAATATCTTGAACAATCGTTTTTATTTTGATGGTTTAAAGGTGATTGACCTTTTTGCCGGTACTGGCAATATAAGTTTTGAGTTTGCCTCAAGGGGAGCAGGAGAAATCATTGCCGTAGACAGCTTTGCTGGTTGCACCCAATACGTTTCCAAAACTTCAAAGGAGCTCGATTTCCCCATAACACCCATTAAATCTGATGTTTTTAAATTTTTGGAACGAACTAAAGAACAGGCCAACATTATTTTTGCTGATCCCCCATACAATTTTGATACTACCCGATTCCTCTCAATTGCAGATTTGGTTTTTGAAAAGGAATTATTACTGGAAGACGGAGTTTTGATTATAGAGCATTCCGATCAAACAGATCTTTCCAATAACTCCTATTTTGTGGAAAATAGAAAGTACGGAGGTAGTGTATTTAGTTTTTTTGAAAAAAAGGCAGGCCATAAGCCGGATTCTGTCTAGCCCTATCATTTATCTAGGCTTTTGGTTGCCAAAAAGCTCCAACCGCCTACCCTCCAATTTGGACGTGCCGCCCTCAAACATTGGTTTACATGACGTTTCACCGCATAGAGTTTACCTGATTTCACTACAGCCTAACTGTACTTGCTTTCTGTTGCACTGGTCCTCGTCTTTCAACGGACGGATGTTATCCGCTATACTGCACTATGGTGTCCGGACTTTCCTCTTCAACTCCAAATAATTTAGAGTTGCAGCGATAAGGTGGCCTGCCAACGGCAAAGGTAAACCAATTGTTAATAAAAAGTAGCTTACAAAGTAAAGCTTAAGCGGCTTTGCGGTTTCCTATTTTTATATTTGTAGTAATGCAAATTAGTTGCTGATTTGGAACCCTTTATAGTATCGGCTAGAAAATATCGCCCCCAAACATTCAAGGATGTTGTTGGTCAGGAGGCTATTACCAATACATTGCTTAATGCCATCGACCATGACCATCTGGCACAGGCTCTTTTGTTTTGTGGCCCAAGAGGCGTTGGTAAAACTACTTGTGCCCGAATCTTGGCAAAAAAAATAAATCAAGATGGCACTGAAAGGGAAGATGAGGATTTTGCATTTAACATCTTTGAGTTGGATGCAGCTTCAAACAATTCTGTAGACGATATAAGAAGCCTTATCGACCAAGTTCGTATTCCACCCCAAGTTGGAAAATACAAAGTATACATCATTGATGAGGTGCATATGCTCTCCCAATCAGCATTCAATGCTTTTTTAAAAACTTTGGAAGAGCCTCCAAAGCATGCTATTTTCATTTTGGCCACGACGGAGAAGCACAAAATAATCCCAACCATCCTTTCGCGTTGTCAAATTTTTGATTTCAAGCGAATTACTGTGAAGGATGCTGCCAATTATTTAAAATACATTGCAGAGCAGCAAGGTATTGAAGCTGAAGAAAGTGCGTTGCATATCATTGCCCAAAAATCGGATGGAGCCATGCGCGATGCGCTCTCCATTTTTGATAGGGTCGTAAGTTTTTCAGGTAAGCAATTGACCAGAAAAGCGGTCACTGAAAATCTAAACGTTCTTGATTACGACACCTATTTTAAGGCTACCGATTTAATTTTGGAAAACAAAATTCCTGATTTATTGATTCTTTTCAACAAAACCCTTTCCCTTGGATTCGATGGTCATCATTTTATCAATGGACTTGCATCCCATTTTAGAGATTTAATGGTATGCCAACATCAAGAAACATTGGCCTTGCTGGAGGTTGGAGAAGACGTAAGAACACAATATCAGGAGCAAGCCAAAAAAGCTGACAAATCTTTCCTGTTGAAAGCCCTTGAATTGGCCAATGATTGTGACTTAAAATATAAAACCAGCAAAAACCAACGCTTGCTTGTTGAACTTACCCTTATGAAATTGGCCTCTATCACTTTTGATGGAGAAAAAAAAAACGCTGATTCCATAATTCCAGCTTCTTTTTTTAGCACTAAAAAGGAAAGTAACGGTACTCCCATAGAAAAACCAGCTGTTGAAGAGCCTAAAAGCCAATACAGTACAGAGCCACAAGAGCCAAAATCGGAGCAAGAAATTCCGCCCGCACCAGAGATTGAACAAGAGATTTCCGAGCCTCCTATCAAAAAAATCCAGCTGAAATCGCCTGAGAACAGAGTATCCGGGCTGTCTTTGTCCAGCATTAAGGCCAAAAAGGAACATGAAAACATAAAAACTCCTGCCGTTTCGCACGAAGAACTTCCCAAAGAACCATTTACCGAGGAAGATATGCAGACCCATTGGAACGATTTGGTACAGCAGCTGGAGAAAAAAGGCCGAAAAATATTGGCGAGCAATTTGCAAACCGATATCCCCAAGCTTAAAGATCAACATACCATTTGGATCGAGCTCCCAAACGGTACCATGAAAAAAGAAGTGGAGAGGGAACAAAGCCTGATGATGGATTATTTAAAGCAACAACTGAACAACTATTCCATCTCACTGTTCATAACCGTGAACGAAGAGGTTGCCAAAAAATTCGCCTTCACGCCTGAGGAAAAATATGAGAAACTCAAAGAAAAGAACCCTGCTATTGAAATTCTTAGAAAAGAATTTGATCTAGATTTTTGATTATTCCATATTCCCTTTTTGGAATACTATCTTTGCATTTTAAAGCTTCAGATTATGCTAGGTCTCAAATTACCAACGGATCCCAGATGGGTCAACATCGTTGAAAAAAACATAGAGGAAATATTAACAGATCATGCCTACTGTGAGCAAAAAGCAGCAAGTACGGCTATATCCTTAATTATAGGATTCCCTGAGAAATCTGAATTGGTAAAGGAAATGATAGCCCTTTCCAGAGAAGAAATGGGCCATTTTAACATGGTACATGAAAAAATCTTGGAACGAGGCTTGAAATTGGGCCGTGAACGTAAGGACGAATATGTTATTGAGTTGATGAAGTTCTTTCCTAAAGGTGGAAGTAGGGAAACGCATTTGGTTCACAGACTGTTATATGCCGCACTTATTGAAGCCAGAAGCTGCGAACGTTTTAGATTACTCTCTGAAGAATTGGATGATTCCGAGTTATCAGAATTTTATAGAAGTTTAATGGTCAGCGAAGCCAACCACTATACCATGTTCCTCAAATTCGCCAGGAAGTATGGCAATAGAGAAGAGGTGGATAAAAAGTGGGAACAATTGCTCGAACATGAAGCCAAATTAATGCAGGATTTGGGTAAAAAAGAGACCATGCACGGATAAAAGCTTATTGATAGTAGAGCGTTTTGATCATCCCATCTGCCAGACCAATTTTGGGAACATGTATTTTTTTAGCACCACTCCACTTAGCCGCAGATAAGAATATTTTTGCGGCAGGTATAATCACATCCGCCCTATCCTGATTCAACCCCAATTCCGAGACTCTGTCATCATAATCCATGCTGTTTAAAAAATGATACTGGGCATTCAACCAAATAAAAGATAGCGGTTGTCCCATTTTTCTACCCGACATTTTGTGCAGTTTGTTGATGTTTCCGCCAGAACCAATAATTTCAACCTTTCCATTGTCCTGAAAACGAGAGGATATCCACTCCTCCACCTGATTCCATACCGACTCATCAACAAGGTTGTTCAAGATTCTAACCGTACCTATTTTGAATGATTTGGATTCCGATAAATCTCCCCGATGAAAAATGGTGAACTCAGTACTTCCACCGCCTACATCCACATACAAATAAGACCTGTCTTTTTTAATAAGGTCCTTCAAATCGGTTGAAGCAATTATTTCTGCTTCTTTTTTACCATCAATGATATCAATTTTTATCCCAGATTCCTTAAAAACAGTTTCAACAACTTCATTTCCATTTTTTGCCTCCCTTAAAGCCGATGTTGCACTGGCCATATACTTTTCCACTCCATAAACCTGCATCAATAAATCAAAAGATTGCATAGCCTTGATTAATCGCTGCAAACTTTCATTAGAGATTTGACCCTTTATAAAAGCATCTTCTCCCAAACGTACGGGAACCCTGATCAGTTCACTCTTTTTGAAAATTGTAGGTTTATCTTCTTGCTCTATTACGTTATTGACCAATAGTCTAATGGCATTAGATCCAATATCAATGGCTGCAAATTTTCGTATTTTCAAACTAAAAACGGTTTAGGATTCCAACTTTTGTTGGTAGTAATCATAAAGTTTGAATTGGGAGCGCAGTTCAGGTTCGTCCTCGTTACGCTCTCTATAGGCATTGTCCTGCTTCTCCGAAAAAACTCGTGCTTTTTGGTTATCTCTCCAAGAAATATCGAAAGTATCCAATAATTCCTGTTTAATATCCCCATCATAAATGGGGCAACCCACTTCTACTCTAAAGTCAAGGTTTCTGGTCATCCAATCTGCAGATGAGATATAGATTTTAGGGTCACCTCCATTACCAAAAATGAACAATCTAGGATGTTCCAAAAATTTGTCCACTACGCTTATGGCCTCAATATTTTCGCTCATTCCCTCAACTCCGGGCACAAGGCAACATATACCCCTTATAATAAGCTGGATTTTAACTCCGGCATTACTTGCCTCATACAACTTATCCACCATTTTATAAGAAGTGAAGCTGTTCATCTTAATTTTGATGTATGCCTCTTTGCCCATCAAAGCATTGGCAATTTCATTGTCAATCAGCTTGATAAAGGTTGATTTGGTATAATGCGGAGATACCACAAGGTGTTTGTACTTATTGATTTTATAATTGGTTTCAAAAAAGTCAAAGACCCTCCCCATTTCCTTTAAAATTCCCTCGTGAGCGGTAAACAAGGTATAATCCGTATAGATTTTTGCCGTGGATTCATTAAAATTACCCGTACTTACAAACCCATATCTTTTGATTCCTTCCGCCTCTTCGCGTTCTACCAAGCAAATCTTGCTGTGTACCTTGAGTCCGGGAACTCCAAAAATCAAATTAATTCCTTCTGCCTGTAACTGATTGGCATATTCAATATTGGCCTGTTCATCAAAACGTGCTTGCAATTCTATTTGTACAGTTACCTTCTTTCCATTTTTAACAGCGTTGATCAAGGCTCTTGCAATTTGGCTATCGTTGGCAAGGCGGTATACGGTAATTTTTATCGCTCTGACCTTTGGGTCCAGAGCAGCTTCGCGCAAAAACTTGGTCACATAGCTAAACGTATGGTAAGGAGTGTAAATAAGATAATCCTTTTGGGCAATCATCTCCAAAAGGCTCCCCTTCATACTCAATCCCTTAACAGGAAGGGCCTCAATCTTTTTGTACATTAAATCCTGTCTTCCCAAACTTGGAAAGCCCATGTAATCGCGCCTGTTATGATACCTGCCACCTGGAATAACGCTATCGGTATCCACAATGTTCATTTTCTCCTTCAGGAATTGAAGTGTATCCTTATCAATACTTTTGTCATAGACAAAGCGTACCGGGTCACTTATTTTTCTGTGCTCAACACTTGAAGATATTTTCTCAATAAAACTCTTGGTCAAATCATTATCAATATCCAGTTCGGCATCCCTTGTAATTTTAATCATATGTGCCGAAATGGACTCAAATTCGAACATGGTAAAAATGCTGTCCAAACAAAATCGGATAAGATCATCCAAAATAATGATGTAATTCTTGTCACCCTCCTTGGGCAGTACCACAAAACGGTCAATCCCTTTAGGGATCTCTATTAACGCATATCTATTTTCTCCATTGGTAGTAGAATGCTCATCGTTCTTCATCACCATTTTAACAGCTAGATACGCAGCTGTGTCTTTTAACAGCGGAAACTCTGTAAGGTCGTTCAAGATGATGGTCATCAACTCTTGGTTCACCTTTTTGAAAAAATATTCCCTTATGAATTCAGCTTGACTTTCACTGACTTCATTTTCATCAATTAAAAAGATGTTTTCCTCCTTCAGTTCTTCTTCAATACTGTTTAAGATTTCTAGACTCCTGGCCTGCTGGGCTATTACAATTTTTGTAATTTCTTCCAGTAAATCCTTGGCCTTCTCTCCCCCTAATACACTTTTCCCTTTTTTTCCAGCATCAACAATACGTTTTACAGTTGCATATCTCACCTTAAAAAATTCATCAAGGTTATTGCTGAAAATCCCTAAAAACCGGAGTCTATCAATTAACGGTACCTTTTTATCTGCACTTTCCTGAAGTACCCTTGCATTAAAATGCAACCAACTGATTTCCCTGTTTACGTATTCGTTTTTGACTTTAATCATTTATTCTTCAAATGTTTAGGAAAAATTATCTGTTCCGTGCTTCCCTTTGAGATTTTAGACCATACTTCCACATTAAACTTAATCTGCACCAGACCCGAGGTAGGAACATTGTCAATATACTGATCTCCCCAAGTATTTGCAAGCGATGTGAAGGCATAATTGTGTCCAAAAACTAGAACGGAATCAATTTCATCTCCCAAACCCATAATAAAATTTTCTACGTTGTGTCCCGAAAAATCGTAAAGCTCTTCCCTTACTTGAAATTTATTAAAGTCAAAACCTAAATTTCTCAAAAAAATCATGCTGGTATGTAAGGCCCTGTTTGCTGGACTGGAATAGGCGAAATCCACCTGAAATTTATTCTCATTGGCTTTTTTGGTCACTAAATGGGCATCATTGATTCCTCTTTCTTTTAAAGGCCTATCCTTATCCGAAACATCATAATCCCATGAAGATTTTCCATGCCTTACCAAGGTTACCGTTTTCATAATATCTGTAGTTTTTAAGCACCTCCTATGGTTGAAGGCGCTCTATTTTCCAATTGTAATCCTTCTGGAGAGTATACCGGATTCTATCATGAAGTCGATTGGGTCTACCCTGCCAAAACTCCAAAGAAATAGGACGTACCAAATAACCACCCCAATGCTCTGGTCTTTCAATTTCTTTTCCTTCCAGTTCTTTTTCCAGTGCTATCAGCTTTGCTTCCAACAATTCCCTAGATTCAATGACCTCGCTCTGATCAGAAACTATGGCTCCCAGCTGACTTCCCAAAGGCCGAGACTCAAAATAGCCATCTGAAAGATTTTCAGCAATTTTCTCCGCATTGCCTTTTATGATTACCTGACGCTCTAAGGTGTGCCAAAAAAAGGACAAGCATACCGAAGGATTCTTTTCCAACGCCTTTCCTTTTTCACTTAAGTAATTGGTGTAGAAGATGAACCCTTCGTGGGTATATTTTTTCATCAGAACAACCCTGTTTTTGGGAAATCCATCCAAACCAATGGTAGAAATGGTCATGGCATTGGGTTCATCCAGACCATCCGTGGCCTCCACTTCATAGAACCATTTTTGAAATTGTTCCAGCGGGTTTTCCTTAATGGTACCCTCCGTCAGAGCACTTTTTTCATATGATTTGCGATAATTGCTCAGGTCCTTTTGCATAGTTCTACAGTCTAATCTCCTTCAAATTTCAGCAAAAGAATGGAGATTAAAAAGACTGTAGGCTTTTTGTTTTGGTCTCTTTGGAATTATATCTCAAAAGATTTTCCGTCTTCGGCCAATTCCACGCTGGGGAAGACCTGCAGTGCCTCCTCCCTAAAAAGGTCTATGGATTTGTACCGTGTGGAATAATGTCCTAAAATAAGGTTGCCTACATCAGCTTTTTGGGCAATCAATGCTGCCTGTTTGGCTGTGGAGTGCTTTGTTTTTTTACCCAGATTGGATTCTGTTTCCAAAAAGGTGGATTCGTGATAAAGGGTATCCACATTTTTGATGAGCGGTAAAATGCTTTCATTATATAACGTATCACTGCAAAAAGCATAGCTTTTAGGTGCCGGCGGATCAATTGTTAAGTCGGCGTTTAGAACAGTTGCACCATTTTTCAGGATTCCATCTGCACCGTTTTTGATATTGTTGTATTGACTTCTATCAATTTTATGTTCAGCAACTGCTTCAATATCCAATTTCCTTGGTAACGGCTTTTCTTTGAACAGGAAACCATTTGTGTACACTCTGTGTTGCAAAGGAATAGTATGCACACTTACTTGTTCATCCTCAAATATCAATTCAGATTCCTTGGATTCCAATTCATGGAAAATCAATGGGAAATTGGTCCATGAATCTCCCAATTTTAAAAACAATGTTATGGCCTCTTTTATTCCTTTGGGGCCATAAACATGCATTTCGGTTTCCCTTCCTAAAAGTCTGAAGGTAGAAATGAGTCCGGGCAATCCAAAAAAATGGTCTCCATGCAAATGCGAAATGAATATATGCTTGATTCTGGAAAACTTAATCTTGTTCTTTCTTAGCTGCACTTGGGTACCCTCTCCACAGTCTATTAAAAAAAGATGATTGCGAATCTCCAAAACCTGTGAAGTAGGATTTGTAAATGTTCTAGGGGTGGCGGAGTAACATCCGAGAATTGTTAGCTTCATCTAAAATTATTGGTTGACTGTTGTTGGTTGATGGTTCTGAAAAGAAAACCTGATGTAACTACAAAACCAATTCTTTCTCCATTTAACATTCAACACTTCTCAATTTAAAATTTATATTCCCAGATCCCGCTCTATTTCCTCCATTTCAATAATATCCTTTGCTTCTCGAATGGTAGGCACCACACTGATTCCATCAGGTATTTCATCATAAGAAACCTTGTTGGTAACCAGAACAAAAGATTTATTGGAAGCTTTGTGTGCATTGGAAATCTGTAAAAACTCCAATACATCACCAGCAGTAAGTTTGCTGAATGAAAACAGGTTCACAATAATATTGTCATGTTTTAATTTGGGATATGCTTTGTTTAAATTTTCCAAGAAGGTAGCAAGTGAAATTTTTTCTTGGAAAACAATGGTTGTTGTTCCTTCTTTGTCGAAAATCATTTTACTTAATTTTTGATGCCAATAAATAAATTACCGCCATGCGGATTGCAACTCCGTTCTCAACTTGTTCCAAGATTATGGATTGATTGGAGTCTGCTACATCACTTGTAATCTCCACCCCCCTATTTATAGGTCCAGGGTGCATGATTACAATCTGTTTGTCCAAACTGTTCAATAATTGTTTGTTTACACCAAATTGCTGGGTGTATTCACGTGTTGTTGGAAAGTAACTGATGTCCATACGTTCGTTCTGCACACGGAGCATATTGGCCACGTCGCACCATTCCAACGCCTTTTTAAGGTTAGTTTCCACTTGAACCCCCAAAGATTCAATATGTTTGGGAATCAATGTTTTGGGGCCACATACTTTTACATTGGCACCCTGCAGTTTTAAGGCAAAAATATTGGATAAGGCAACCCTGGAATGCAGGATATCGCCTACAATCACTACATTTTTACCTCCTACATCACCCAATTTTTCACGGATGGAGTACGAATCCAACAAAGCTTGTGTGGGATGTTCGTGTGCCCCATCTCCAGCATTTATTATTGAGGCATTAACGTGTTTTGAAAGAAAAATGCCCGCTCCGGGATTTGGATGTCGCATCACCACCATATCCACTTTCATGGAAAGGATATTGTTCACTGTGTCAATTAGTGTTTCTCCTTTTTTAACGGATGATTGCGAGGCCGAAAAATTAATCACATCCGCAGAAAGCCTTTTCTCTGCAAGCTCAAAAGAGAGTTTGGTACGGGTGCTGTTTTCAAAAAAGATATTCGCTATGGTAATATCCCTTAGGGAAGGAACCTTTTTTATAGAACGATTGATTACTTCCTTAAAATGATCCGCAGTTTCAAAAATGAGCCCTATATCTTTTTTGTTCAGATACTTTATTCCCAGTAAGTGGTTTACACTTAATTCGCTCATTATATTTTATTTGCTTACTAAATACACAATATCCTTACCATCATTCTCTTCCCACATCACCTTCACTTTTTCTTCGTTAATGGCATCCACCTGCCTGCCCCGGTAATTGGGTTGAATGGGTAAATGTCTACTAAACCTTCTATCTATCAGGGTCAACAACTCAATATCCGATGGTCTGCCAAACGATTGAATAGCTGTTAGTGCAGCACGAATACTTCTTCCTGTATATAGCACATCATCAACGAACACTACATTTTTATCATCAACAAGAAAGTCTATTTTAGTGGTATTGGCCTCTAAGGTTTTTTCTCCCCTTCTAAAATCGTCCCTATAAAAGGTGATATCCAAAAAGCCCAGTTTTATGTCCTTTACCTTGTATTCTTCCCTTAGAATCTTCGTTAACCGTTCTGCCAAAAAAACACCTCTGGGCTGAATTCCCACTAAAACGGTATTGCTAAAATCAAGATGGTTCTCTAAAAGTTGGCAAGCCAACCGGTGCAGTATGATGTTTATTTCTTTAGAGGAGAGTAATACTTTTTGACTCATTTGCTATGCGACCGACTCAGTTGTATGCAAAAGTACACAATTCTTTAAAAAGGTTAATGCAATAAAAAAGCCCCGACTGTTACCAGTGGGGCTTTCTTTTTGTTTATGAAACCTGATTACTTCTTCTTGGAATCAGCTTCCATTTTATCCTTCAATGCTTGCAATTGAGAGTTGGCATCACCAAGAGTGGTTTTAGCTTCGTCTGCCGAAGCCGCAGCTTTTCTCTTAGCCGTGTTTACATTGCGTTCTTCTTGCTCTCTAAAGATTGCGGTGTGGCTGGCCACAACACGCTTGAAGTCTTTGTTGAACTCAATGATCTTGAATTCTACTTCTTCACCTTTAGTCAGTTTCTTACCATCTTCTTTCTCCATATGACGTGAAGGAACAAATCCTACAATATCATCGTTGAAATTAACGGTAGCTCCCTTGTCAACAACTTCTGCAATGGCAGCTTTGTGAACTGTACCTTCGGCAAACTCCTCAGAGTATTTATCCCAAGGATTCTCAGTAGTCTGCTTGTGTCCAAGGCTCAACTTACGTCCTTCAACATCCAATTCCAATACTTCAACCTCCAAGGTATCGCCTACGGCTACAAACTCAGATGGGTGCTTGATTTTCTTAGTCCATGAAAGGTCAGAGATGTAAATCAATCCATCAATTCCTTCTTCCATTTCTACAAACACACCAAAGTTGGTGAAGTTTCTAACAATTCCTTTATGTCTAGAACCTACAGGGTATTTAGAAGTAATATCTGTCCATGGATCTGGCGTCAATTGCTTGATACCCAAAGACATTTTACGATCTTCTCTATCCAAGGTCAATACTACAGCTTCTACTTCATCACCTACGTTTACAAAGTCTTGTGCAGATCTTAAGTGCGTAGACCATGACATTTCAGAAACGTGGATTAATCCTTCTACACCTTCGGCAACTTCAATAAAGGCTCCGTAATCAGCAATAACAACTACTTTACCTTTTACTTTATCACCAATCTTGATCTCATCGCCCAAAGCATCCCAAGGATGTTTCTCCAATTGCTTAAGACCTAATTGAATTCTTGACTTGTTATCATCAAAGTCAAGGATAACAACGTTCAATTTCTGATCTAGCTCAACAACTTCGTTCGGGTGGTTGATTCTGCTCCAAGAAAGGTCTGTAATGTGAATCAATCCGTCAACACCACCAAGGTCAATGAACACACCGTATGAAGTAACGTTCTTCACGATACCTTCCAATACCTGGCCTTTCTCCAACTGACCGATAATCTCCTTCTTCTGCTCTTCAATATCAGCTTCGATAAGGGCCTTGTGGGAAACAACTACGTTCTTAAACTCGTGGTTGATCTTAACCACTTTGAACTCCATGGTCTTACCAACATACTGATCGTAGTCACGGATAGGTTTTACATCAATTTGTGAACCTGGCAAGAACGCTTCTATACCAAATACATCTACGATCATACCACCTTTGGTTCTGCATTTCACAAAACCTTGAACAATCTCTTCTTTGTCATGGGCAGCATTAACTCTGTCCCAAGCCATGATTGTTCTTGCTTTTCTATGTGACAATACCAATTGACCAGTTTTGTCTTCACGGATATCGATAAGTACCTCAACTTTATCACCAACCTTAAGGTCAGGATTGTAACGGAACTCGTTCAAAGAGATAACCCCTTCAGATTTTGCATTGATGTCGATGATAGCCTCACGGTCTGTCATGTGAACCACTGTACCTTCAACTACTTCTTCGTCGGCAGTATCCACAAAATTTTCCTCAACAAGCTTCTCAAACTCGTTTAGTTTGCTGTCTTCAACTTTTTCAATACCCTCTTCGTACTTATCCCAGTCAAAATTTTCCAAAAACTCTTGGGGATCTTGTTGGGTCTGTACTTCTTCTTTAACTTCTACTGTTGCGGTAGTTTCTTCTACCTCAACGTTTGCTTTTTCTTCAGCCATCTGCTGATTTAAATTTGTATTCCACAGTTTTACAAGAGTTAAACAATTCCCGTGGAAGTTGTTATTGATGTTTTTCTTTCCCTTTTCCTCTTGTTGCTTTGTCAAAAAGGAGTGCAAAAATACAATTAATTCCTTGTTTTACAAACCCTTATTTGGTTCTTGCTGCGCTGTTTTAAGAATTAATCAAAAATTAAGGTAAAATGTGACTTTTATGCATATCTTGTTTCTTACTATTAACCATTAAATACATTTAGATTATTATGAGCGCAAAGGCAAAATACCAAGCAGTTTTAGATTTAGGGCAGCAATTGGCCATTAAAAATGGTGATGTTTCTGAAGAAGGTGGAGTTTTAAAAATAAAAGGTGAAGCAAATACTCCGTACGAAAAAAACGTTATTTGGGACAAAATCAAGGAAATTGGAGGACAGAGTCCTAGTGATATTAAAGCAAATATTACGGTTTCTGATGATTCTGTTTACCACAGACATACGGTAAAAAGTGGTGAATCTCTAAGCAAAATAGCCAAGCACTACTACGGAGATGCCATGAAGTACAACAAAATCTTTGATGCGAACACCAATATCTTAAAGAATCCGGATGTAATTCATCCTAATCAAGTTTTGGTGATTCCGAACTTGTAAAAGTAACTTTAATGCAATACAAACGGTTGGGCGTAATTTTATGCTCGGCCGTTTTTTATTGTGTCAAGGTTTGGACACGAGTTTTACCAATTCCACAGATGCCCTACCCTTTCCGTCTGCCTTTCAGACACCTTTCCCTAAAAGGGAAAGGAACTTATAAAACAGTCTATTTCTTAATCCGTCAATTCAAAATATGCATTCGTCAATTTAGAGTGAGTTTTAAAGGAAAATTGCGGAACTTCACTTATCGTTGGATATTAACCACATCCTTTTAGTTGACACAATCAATAATTATCAATCATTATGACAAAAGAAAGAAAATTAGAAATCAAGCAAGAAGCTGAAAGAAGATTAAATGAGTGGTTAACACATTCATCATTCAATGAAATGTCTGTACATGGGAGTAAAATAAGGTTCAATATGTCTTTAGGATTATATGGAGGGTATCCATTTGAGGAACCTAATTGGATGAAAGGTAAGTCTTTTAATGATTTTGTCACTGAAAAGGAATTCGATTCAGATGAATATGACAACATAATAGATGACCTTTTTAAAACAGCTATAGATAGATAAAAGGAATCGTACCTAAAATTAAATAGCTAAAACAAGGGAGGACTAATTTCTTTTCTCTATAACTCTTAAAGCAAAATCATGGATTCTTTCAAACTGCTCTTCCAATCCCATATCACTATTGTCAAATACAATGGCGTCTTCAGCTTTTTTTAATGGGGAAACTTCACGTGTAGAGTCAATAAAATCCCGTTTTTGGACATTCTCCAAAATTTCTTCAAAGGAAACGTCCTCTCCCCTATCCAACAATTCTTTGTAACGACGGGTTGCACGGGCATTGGCAGAGGCGGTCATGAATATTTTTAATTCAGCATCAGGAAAAACTACAGTTCCAATATCCCTTCCATCCATCACCAAACCCTTTTCCTTACCCATCTGCTGTTGCATTTCAACCAATTTGTGGCGTACTTCTGGAATGGTCGCCACTTTGCTCACTTCCCGGGAAACCTTCATGGTTCTTATCTCCCCTTCCACGTTTTTACCGTTCAAATACATTTCGGAAAACCCCAATTCCTTATTGGGAACAAACTTTAGGTTGATGTTCGGTAAGTTTTTAATTAAACCGGGAATATTATCATTATCCCCAACGTAATTATTTTCAATGGCGTACAAGGTCACCGCCCTGTACATGGCTCCCGTATCCACATAAATATAATTGAGCGCTTTGGCAAGTTGCTTTGCAATGGTGCTCTTTCCCGTAGAAGAATAGCCATCTATGGCAATGGTGATTTTTTCCATGGGTTAAAAATAAGGAGAAGTGAACAAAAGATTTCTAAAAACACCCCTAAAGTCCCACTTCGACTTCGCTCAGTGTAAGCTCTCAAGGATACAATTGATTCGTCATTACGAGTTGGAAAGTATCAATTCAAAAGACACTTACATCAATTTTGACTGGATTTTTCATACAAAACCCTGTAACTTCACTTTTCGCTGGATATAAATCATTAAAACGGATTCATATCCTTTTAGTTGTGCGCAAGCTGAAAAAAAACGAATGATAAGAGCTTTATTGACATCATTGATTTGCGGAATGGCAATTTTTTTAGTCCCAAATTTTGAGCAAGGAATGTATATTTCCCCTCTAATTTTTGGATTTACAATTGCCATTGTAAATCATAAAAAATTAAAAATAAATCTCATCGGAGGCATAGCCTTATTTGTAGCTTTTTCTTATGTGTTTTATTTCCTCTCAATCTATTTGACTTTCGGACTTGCTGAGATTTACTCGCTGGTTGAAGATAAAATGCAATTACCTGTTTATGATTTGACAACGGGAATTTTATTGTTTGTTAGCGGAATTATTACGGCAACAATACTTTACTTAATTTATTCTTTGTTTCTAAAAGAGCAAAATAGAAAACTTGGAGTATTGCTGATTTTAATAATTTCAACATTAATACCACTTACCGTGTTTTTGGCATCGGATGACAATAAGTATACTCGGAACGAAGACTTTGCCGTTTATCAAATCTCATGGCTCACTTTTATAAGCTTAGCTTTTGGGATTGCCATAAACCAAATGGAAATTAAAACCAGAAAAACAAAAACACAAAACGGAAATTGACAAAAAGAAACGAAAAAAGCCAGCGCACAACACTGTATAACCAAAATCACGGCGGATTCGACTACGTCCGAATCCACTCGGAATTGCTAAAGTCAGTGCCAAACGGAAAATTAACGCATATAAACCCGTAACTGACGGTTATACGAGACCGATAAGTGCAAATCCCAAAAACCTCGCTTATATTTTTAAAGGTTTTTGGCGTTTTTCACCTTTCTATCGGTCACCGCAATATCTATTACCTCACTCATATCGGTCACGTAATGAAAAGTAAGTCCTTTTAAATAATCTTGCTTGATTTCCTCAATATCCTTTCTGTTATCCTCGCACAAGATAATTTCTTTGATTCTAGCTCTTTTGGCCGCTAAAATCTTTTCTTTGATTCCGCCCACGGGCAATACTTTACCCCTAAGGGTAATCTCACCGGTCATTGCCAAGCTTTTCTTCACCTTACGTTGCGTAAATAACGACACCAAGGAAGTCAACATAGTTATACCAGCACTTGGGCCATCTTTGGGAGTGGCCCCCTCAGGAACATGAATATGCACATTATACTTATCAAAGACATCCGGATTAATTCCAAACGTATCCGCATTGGATTTAATGTATTCCATTGCAATTGTTGCCGATTCCTTCATCACCTTACCAAGATTTCCGGTAATGTTCAATGCACCTTTTCCTTTGGAAAGTATGGATTCTATAAAGAGAATATCACCACCTACGCTGGTCCAAGCCAAGCCTGTAACTACACCAGCAACATCATTGTTCTCATATTTATCCCGCTCTAAACGCGCGGGACCAAGAATCTTCTCAACATCTTCATTGGTGACTTTGATATTGTACTCCTCCTCTATGGCAATAGATTTTGCAGCATAACGTACCATTTTGGCCAGTTGCTTCTCCAAACTCCGCACCCCAGATTCACGGGTATAGCCTTCCACGATTTTTTCCAACTGAGGTTTTCCAATCTTCAAATCTTTATTGGAAAGTCCATGCTCTTTTAATTGTTTGGGCAATAGATGTTTTTTTGCGATTTCCACCTTTTCCTCAATGGTATAACCGGTCACATTGATGATTTCCATCCGATCCCGCAAAGCAGGTTGAATGGTTCCTAGGTTATTGGCGGTAGCAATAAACATGACTTTGGAAAGATCATATCCCATTTCCAAGAAATTGTCGTAAAACTCACTGTTCTGCTCTGGATCCAAAACTTCCAGCATAGCCGATGAAGGGTCTCCCTGATGACTGCTAGCAAGCTTATCAATTTCATCCAAAATAAATACAGGGTTGGAGGTACCTGCCTTTTTAATGCTCTGGATGATCCTTCCGGGCATAGCCCCAATATAGGTTTTACGGTGTCCCCTAATCTCGGCCTCATCACGCAATCCCCCTAAGGACATACGCACATATTCCCTTCCCAAAGCTTCAGCCACTGATTTACCCAAAGAGGTCTTACCAACTCCAGGGGGGCCATATAGGCATAGAATGGGTGATTTCATATCATTACGGAGCTTTAACACCGCCAAATACTCGATAATCCTTCGTTTTACATCTTCCAGACCATAATGATCCCGGTCCAAAATCTGTTGGGCGCGTTTTAGGTCAAACTTGTCTTTGGAGAATTCGTCCCAAGGTAAATCCAAAAATAAATCCAAATAATTGCGCTGAATGGAATACTCAGCAACTTGCGGATTCATACGTTGCATTTTGGACAGTTCCTTTTCAAAATGCTCCTTGACCTTTTTGCTCCATTTTTTTTCTTTGGCCTTTAGACGCATTTCATCCACCTCTTCCTCATAAGAAACCCCACCCAATTCTTCTTGAATGGTTTTCATCTGCTGGTGCAAAAAGTATTCCCTTTGCTGCTGGTCCATGTCATTACGGACCTTGGACTGGATATCATTCTTCAGCTCCAATTTTTGAAGTTCTTGATTCATGTACTTCAAGGTGGTCAATGCCCGTTCCTGTAAGTTTGGAATCTCGAGAAGCTTTTGTTTTTCCGCAACACTTAAATTAAGGTTGGAAGAAACAAAATTGATTAGGAATGAATTGCTCTGAATATTTTTTATGGCAAAAGTGGCCTCACTAGGAATGTTTGGATTATCCTTAATAATCTTAAAGGCCAGTTCTTTGATAGAGTCTATGATTGCTTCAAATTCCTTGCTTGTTTCATCAGGGCGTTCCTCTTTTGCTTCCCTTACCGTTGCGGTGAAATAGGGTTTTTCAGTCACCATTTCGGCAATCTCAAAACGCTTTTTTCCTTGAATTATGACCGTGGTGTTCCCGTCCGGCATTTGCAGAACCCGTAAAATTCTGGCCACGGTACCCAATGTATTGATATCCTCCACTCCAGGGTTTTCGGTTTCCTCATCCTTTTGCGAAACAACCCCAATGGTCTTAGTGCCATTATTGGCATCTTTTATCAGGTTTATAGATTTATCCCTTCCCGCGGTAATTGGAATGACCACGCCAGGGAAAAGTACTGTATTACGTAAAGGTAGAACCGGTAAAGTCTCCGGCAAATCCTCCCTATTCATTTCTTCCTCATCTTCCGGAGTAAGTAAGGGTATCAATTCCGCATCCTCATCTAGGCCCTGCATGGAAATATTGTCAAAACTTGAAATTTTTATCTCTCCCATATCTTATCTTTCGGTCATTTTGTCACTAATGACCCATATCGTCAGTTTATTCTAAAACCCAACACCTTTGTAACTCCTTAAAACTAAGTAATACCAAGGTATTTAGGTTCTTTTTCAACTCTATAAAGGCAATTCTTGTGCCATTAAAAATTAAAATTTCAGAAAAAGTGTAACAATTGATAAATTCATCAATCTATAAGACAAACCATTCATTTTTTGAGCCACCAAAATGAACATACTGAAGCACTGCTTCAATCGTGCCTAAAAGGAAAACAAAGTGCACAATTGGAAATTTACAATCGCTACTATAAAGCTATGTACAACACCGCTTTTAGGATTGTAAAGGACTCGGCCGAAGCTGAAGATGTAATGCAGGAATCGTTTTTGAACGCGTTTACGAAACTGCACACATTTAAAGGGGATGTCGCCTTTGGGGCCTGGTTAAAGCGAATTGTGATCAACAACAGTATTTATCATTACAAAAAACAGCAAAAAACAAGAGCTGTGGATTTGGATGAAGTAATGTACAAGGTCGAAGATAATGATGAAGTTGCTTTGAATCACGATGGTTATACTGAACTGAAGGCTCAAAAAGTGATGGAAACCATGAAAAGTTTAAAAGACAATTACAGAGTTTCTTTGACCTTACATTTAGTTGAAGGGTACGATTACGAAGAAATAAGCGATATCATGAATATTAGCTACGCAAATTGTAGAACAACAATTTCCAGAGCTAAGGAAAGTCTAAGAAAAAAATTGACTGTAAATGCAGGAATATGAAGAAAGATAATTTAAATCAGCTGTTTGAAAGACTTCAAGGTGATTTTGACTTTGAAGAACCAAGGGATGGGCACCAGAATCGGTTTTTGGAAAAACTGAACCAAGCCAACGGAGTGGTGACACTTCAAAAGAAAAAAACAAACTGGTGGAAACCTTTGTCCATTGCAGCTTCCATAGCCATAGTGTGTTTGCTTGGTCTACAGGTGTTCAACACCAAACCAAGCATTAAGGAACAAGTGATTGAAATTTCACCAGAAGTTTCCCAAACCGAATTCTATTTTGCCAGCCTTATTGAAGAGCAGGTACAATTGCTAAAGGATGAAAAGTCTCCGGAAACAGCTAAACTGGTGGATGACACCTTATTGCAACTGGACAAACTGGAAGCCAATTATCAAAATCTGGAGCAAGAACTTGTAAATGGAGGGGACAGTAAAATTATCTTGAATGCAATGATTACCAATTTCCAAACCAGAATAGATCTACTGCAAGAGGTATTGACCAACATAGAAAATATTAAGAATTTAAAATCACACAATGATGAAAACTTTACTATATAAATATGTCTTTTTGACACTCGCCCTACTTCCGTTGGCCATAGTTGCCAATACGGGCAAAATGGGTGGCAAGTACACCAAGGAAAAGACCATTAAAAAAGAGTTCAACGTAAACTCCGATGCCCTCTTTAAAGTAAAAAATAGTTATGGTAACCTCAACATTACTTCTTGGAATGAAAACAGGGTGGTCATTGAAGTGCATATAAAGACCAATGGCAACAATGAAGAAAGAGTTAAGGACAGATTGGACGAAATAGATGTCAATTTTGAGAATAGTGCAAACATGGTTTCTGCCAGAACTCTTTTTGGAGATCGTGATAGAAACTGGGGCTGGAAATGGGGAAAACGAAACAATGTAAGTGTTCAGGTAAATTATACCATTAAAATTCCGGTGAAGAACAGTGTGCATTTGAGCAATGACTACGGAAATATTTATTTGGACCGTGTGGATGGGCATGCTAAAATAAATTGTGATTATGGAAAAATTGACGTTGGTGAATTAAGGGGAAGAAACAATGAACTCAAATTTGATTACACCTCTCGTTCCAGCTTTGATTTTATAAACAGTGGTGAAATTATAGCTGACTATTCTGGATTTACGGTCGAAAAAGCTGGAAACCTTAATATCAAGGCAGATTATACCAACGCAGTGGTAAAAGAAATGGACAACTTGGATTACTCCAGTGATTATGGCTCTATTGAAGTCAATAATGTGAACAATGTAAATGGTAACGGCGATTACATTGGGGTCAAATTAGGAACAGTGCACGGCAACGTCAGCATCACTTCGGATTACGGATCATTAAAAATTAGTGAAATGGCCTCTGATGCCGGAGACATCAATATTAAAACCGATTACACTGGGGTAAAAATAGGGTATGATTCAGACTACCATTTTGATTTTGAAATTTCCACGGAATACGCGGGTGTTAGTGGAAAGGAACCTTTTGAAATCAATATCAGCAAGGAAAAGTCCGGTGAAAAATATTATAAAGGATATTACGGTACAGAAAACTCTGGAAATACGGTATACATTACCAGTGATTATGGGGGAATAACTTTTTATCAGAACTAAGAGTCAAATCAAAAAACAACACTAAAAACACAATCATGAAAAAATTAATCACATTAGGTTTAGCGCTATCCATGGTAGCCATTACAAATGCACAATGGGGCAGAAGAATCAAAGGAAACGGAAACGTTGTGACCATAGAAAGATCGGTAGGAAATTATGATGCCGTAGCATTGGCCGGTTGGTTTGATGTGGAACTAGTTGATGGTAATGAAGGTGAAATCACCCTAAAAGGAGAGTCCAATTTGCTGGAATACATTAAAACCGAAGTAAAAAATGGAAAATTGGTCATAAAGGTTGAAAAAGGAGTAAATCTTAGACCTTCCAACTGGAATTCGGGAATTTATGTTACCGTACCTGTAGAGCAAATTAACAGTGTGGCTTTATCAGGTTCTGGGGATATTGTGGGCAAGACCACATTAAAATCGGACAATTTTGATGCAAGAATGTCCGGTTCTGGGGATATTTCCCTTTCTGTGGATGCCCAAAATGTAAAAGCCGCCCTTTCAGGTTCAGGAGATATCAACCTAGAAGGAAAAACCACAGATCTTGATATTCAGGTTTCTGGTTCTGGCGATGTAAAAGCTTATGAACTGGAGGCTGAGTTTGTTTCCGCTCAAGTTTCTGGTTCTGCCGATATTAGGGTTACCGCCAATCAGGCTATTGATGCCCGAGTTTCAGGCTCTGGAGATATCCATTATCGGGGAAATCCCAAAAAAATCAACACTAAATCTTCTGGTTCAGGAGACATATCCAAAGGATAGCAAGGAGTTTATTACCAATCAAAAATCAATTTTCCGAGCAATCGGAACCATCAATCAAAAACAGAAAGCCCGAACCTTAAGGTTCGGGCTTTTTATTTTGAGGTTTTATTAACTCTCAACAACAGTAGTGCACCAATCAAAAAGAACAACCCAAGAAAGATAGTACTGTTTCGCATACTTCCTGTGAGTTGGGCTACAGCACCATATAAAAAAGTACCGATTACTATTCCAATTTTTTCAGCTACATCGTAAAAACTAAAAAAAGATGTGGTATCCGTAGTTTCAGGAAGAAATTTGGAATATGTTGAACGGGATAACGCCTGGATTCCGCCCATAACCACACCCACTAGTCCGGCAGCAATATAGAAATCCATTGGGGTTTGCAAAAAGTAAGCATAAATGCACAAGAGAATCCATATCACATTGATAACAATCAGGGTTTTAATATTTCCATAATTTTTTGAGGCTCTTGCCGTGATAGTGGCTCCAAAGATTGCCACAATTTGTATAACCAAAATACTGATTATAAGTCCGGTAGTACGTTCACTGTCCGTTCCCCAATTAATTTCCTCCTCCCCAAAATAGGTTGCAATGAGCATAATGGTCTGTACAGCCATACTGTATACAAAAAAGGCGCCCAAATAACGTTTAAGGCGAGTTTCTGTCCCCAATTGCGCCCAAACACTTTTCAATTCCCTAAATCCATTGAGGACAACATTGGTACGTTCTCCTTCTCGCTTATACCCTTTAGGCAAATGCAAAAAAGTATACTGACTAAATATAATCCACCAAATGCCCACAGAAATGAAGGAATATTTCATGGCCTTGATTTCCGCTACTTCACCCCCACTGTCGGTAATACCAAAAACAGCGGGCTGCATGACCATGGCAAGGTTAAAAACCAATAAAATCACACTACCTATATATCCCATCGAAAAGCCCTTGGCACTAATGCCATCTTGTTGTTCGGGGTATGCGATATCTGGTAAATACGAATTGTTGATGGCAAAACTTACCCAAAATCCAACTAAACCAAAGAAATAGCAGACCAATCCAAAATAGATGTTCTCCAAGGAAAACCAGTATAGTCCAATGCAGGACAGTGCCCCCAAATAGCAAAAAAACTTGAGGAAAATCTTTTTGTTCCCCAAATAGTCCGCAATTCCTGAAACCAATGGGGTTACAATAGCGATAAAAACAAAAGCAAGTGAAGTTACATAACTGATCAAGGGTGCCCTAGCAATCTCACCTCCAAATATGGTTACTTTTTCTATCTCGGCCACCCTAAACAGTGCCCCATAGAAAATTGGAAAAATAGCAGAGGAAATCACCAAACTGTACACAGAGTTGGCCCAATCGTAAAAAGCCCAAGCATTCAACAATTTTTTACTTCCTTTTAATGCGAGTACTTTTTCCATGGTTTTATAAAATAAAAATGCCATTTAAAGCCAAGGGAGAAAATCTACTGGATTTTCCGCTTCACTCTAAATGGCACTACTGTTTGGTTTATCAATTGGTTATTTAAATGTTGTTACTCCGTATTTTGCTGCTTCTCGTTTTGCATCCGGAGCCCAGTTTGTTAAATTATTAATCCTTGTATCGTTTGAGGGGTGTGTACTCATAAATTCTGGTGGTGCCTGACCTCCTGATTTAGCTTTCATTCTCCTCCAAAGATTGGCCGCCTCATCAGGATTATATCCGGCTATGGCCATAATCTGTAACCCTATCCTGTCAGCTTCAGATTCATGGCCTCTACTAAATGGAAGCATTACCCCTAAGGTTGAACCCAATCCATATGCCTGATTAAAGGTATTTCTCTTTTGAGGGTCCTTAATGGCAACATTACCAGCAACTGCTCCTATCTGCTGTAACATACCTGCACTCATGCGCTGTGCACCATGATCGGCAAGGGCATGCGCCACTTCGTGCCCCATAACAACGGCCACTCCTGTTTCAGTTTGGGTAATAGGTAAAATGCCTGTATAGAAAACAATTTTACCCCCGGGCATACACCAGGCGTTTACGGTTTCATCATTTACCAAATTGTACTCCCACTTATAATCCTTAAGATATCCTGGGTATCCGTTGGCATCCAACCACCGTTCCGCAGCGGTGGCTATACGTTGCCCCACTTTGGTTATCATCTGTGCGTCTGATGTCCCCTCTATAACCTTATTCTCTGTTAAAAACTGGTCATATTGGGCAAATGCCATTGGGAAAATCTGACTGTTTGGGTAAAAGTTAAGTGTACTTTTCCCAGTAAACGGATTTGTTTTGCATGCAGCAACCGATAAAAAAATTGCCGCTGTAATAATCAACCTTTTCATATTGTTAATAGTGTTTAGTCCAAGTAAAATACAAAAAATTATTTTCCAGTAATGTGAAGCTCCGTAAAATCCTTACTTACCTCAATGCTGTTACTTCCATTTAATTTTATGGTCTTCGGATCAACAATCTCGTTATTCACTTCAACCGTTCCAATTTCAAAAGGTAAACCATGGAATATCAATTTAAACGAGTCGTAGGTCGTAATGAAATTACCATCCTTGAATTGTTGTACGATCAACTCGTTTTCTTTTCCGCGAAGCCTAAAGCGTCTAAGACTGTATCGTCCTTTTTTGTAATCATAACCATCCAATTGATCTTCATAAATGGTTGAATTTTCTATTCCCTCCTTATAGTAAACTTCAATAACCAGTTCCTTAATCTCTTTCTCACCTACATATTGCTGGACTGGATATTTTGGAATCATGGCCCCTTCTTTTACAAATAGCGGTATAGCTTCAATTTCAGCCGAAACCCATTTCTCCACTCCTCCAGTTACTACATCATCATTCCAATAATTATACCATTTCCCTTTAGGAAAGTACATTCGCCTTCCCTGGGCATTAGGTTCTTGAACCGGGCATACCAAAATCTGATCTCCAAAAAGGAATTCATCCGTCCTGAAGTGTGTTTGGGCGTCCTCCTGATCATAAAAGACCAAAGATTGAATCATGGGCGCCCCTTTTTGGACGTATTTATAGAACATGGTATACAAATAGGGCAGTAATTGATATCGCAATTCGATATATTTTCTAACAATATCCGTTATTTCATCACCAAAAGACCAGGGTTCCTGTTCTCCATGATCTCCACTGGAATGCACCCTACAAAATGGATGGAAAATTGCCAACTGTATCCATCTGGCAAACAACTCTCCGTTGGGTTGTTCGGCAAATCCACCAATATCCGACCCAACAAATGAATAACCACTCATACTCATCCGCTGCATCTGTACATTGGCAATCCATAAATGTTCCCAAGTTGCCACATTATCTCCCGTCCAAGTAGCACAATAGCGTTGTGTACCTGCGTATGCTGCCCTGGTAAGCACAAAAGGCCTTCTGGGAAACATAAACTTCTTTACTCCTTCATAAGTAGCGCGAACCATCTGCATGCCATACACATTGTGGGCCTTTCTATGGCTACAGGGATGACCATCATAATCATGTCTTACATCCAGATTTGCCGTTTTGGTAGGGACTTCCATGATTGCGGGTTCGTTCATATCGTTCCAAACACCTTTTACCCCAATTTCCGCAATCATTTCCTTATATAGGCCTGCCCACCACTCGCGCACCTTGGGATCTGTAAAATCTGGAAACTTACATTCTCCCGGCCATACTTTCCCTTTAAAGTGGGGGCCATCAGCTCGGCGACAAAAGAATCCTTTTTCCATGGCTTCTTGGTACACCCAATAATCGCGGTCTATTTTTATTCCCGGATCGATCATGGTAATGGTCTTGAACCCGTCTTCTTCCAAATCCTTCACCATTTTTTTTGGGTCTGGAAAGTGGTTTTCATCCCAAGTAAAACAACGAAAACCATCCATATAATCTATATCCAAGTAAATGGCATCACACGGGATTTTCAACTTTCTGAAAGAAGATGCTACTTCCTTTACCTTTTTTTCTGGGTAATAGCTCCATTTAGATTGATGAAAACCCAAAGCCCACAAAGGTGGGAGCTCTGGAACTCCGGTCAAATTGGTATAGGCTTCTACAACTTGACTCATTTTAGGACCATAGAAGAAATAATAGTTCAACTCACCTCCATCTGCCCAAAAACTGGTCACATTTCTTCTCTCATTGGCAAAATCAAAATACGTACTGAATGAATTGTCAAAGAAAATACCATAGGCAATGTTCTGTTTAAGGCCAACATAGAAGGGAATAGCTTTATACAATGGTTCTTGATCCTTTCCATAGGCATAGGAATCCGTAACCCAATTATTTACCCGCTTACCTTTTAGGTTGGTATGGGAAGCCTTATCTCCCATTCCATAGTAACTCTCACCTGTATGGCAAACCTTGCTCATTTTAACTACGTTCCCACCGTAATCATAGTTTTCCTCCCAATGAAACCCTAATTCATCTTCCAGAATTACTACATTATCCAAATCAAATACCTGAACCTTTAGGTTAGATTTATTGACCTGAATCTTAATTTTTGAGGTGATAATGACATATTCAGAGACTTCTTCTTTTACATCGAGTTCATTATAGCCCAGACTCACATCATCACTAATGGCATATGAAAAATCTGGCTCAAATGCATGCTCTGTGGCATATCTGAAACGAATTGCACTGTCCCTCAGTACAGTTAGCTCTAAAATGACGCCATTCTGTGTTGTAAAATAGAGCTTATCGTTTTCCTGCTTAAAATCTACTATATGGTTTGGGGTCTGATTGCCCCGTTTTTCTATTTCTGTATTGGTAATCATATTGGTTGATTAAGACTAACAAAAGAAAGACTTTAGGGTGAGAAATTAAAAAGATGTTACCAACATCTTCACTACAACGTTGTAGCTAATCTTTTACTTATAAATCACCACGCCAAGTGGTGGCAATGTCATAACTACCGACTGCTTATGGCCGTTCCAAGCTGTTGTAGAAGGTTTTAGCGTTTTCTTTCCCAATCCACTACCAGAGTATTTTGCATCATCACTGTTAAAAATCAGCTTAAGTTGAGTGGTTTTGGGAACACCTACTCTATAATTCTCCCTTGGTACCGGAGTAAAATTGCACGCTATGATCAAATCATCCTTCGAATCCAATCCTTTTCTCATATAGGTGACCACTGTATTTTCTTGATCATTATATTCAATCCATTGAAAGCCTTCTGGTTCGAACTGCTTTTGGTATAAGGCCGGATTGTTTTTATAGACTTTATTCAAATCTTTGATTACCTCCTGGATTCCGGAATGAAAATCGTACTGCGTTAAATTCCAATCCAGACTTTCTTCAAAATTCCACTCAGAAGATTGCCCAAACTCCCCACCCATAAAAAGCAAGTTCCCTCCCGGATGCGTAAACATATATCCAAACAGTAGCCTCAAATTGGCAAAACGCTGCCATTCATCACCGGGCATTCTATACAATAAAGAGCGTTTTCCGTAAACTACCTCATCATGTGAAAACGGCAACATAAAGTTCTCTGTAAAGGCATAAGTCAAGCTAAAAGTGATATTGTTCAAGTCATATGATCTATGAATAGGTTCTTTTTTAAAGAATTCCAAAGTATCATGCATCCATCCCATCATCCATTTCATGCCAAAACCAAGACCTCCTAAATCCACAGGTTTAGTAACCCCGGAAAAGGCCGTGGATTCTTCGGCAATGGTCTGTACTCCTTTAAAACTGGCATACACTTCTTGGTTCATTTCCCGTAAAAAGGAAATAGCTTCCAGGTTCTCATTATTCCCATACATATTGGGTTCCCATTCGCCTTCTTCACGCGAATAATCCAAATATAACATGGATGCAACGGCATCAACCCTAAGCCCATCCACATGAAATTGATCCAACCAGAAAATTGCATTACTGATCAGAAATGCTCTAACCTCATTTCTTCCGTAGTTAAAGATCAAGCTTTTCCAATCCGGATGGTATCCTCGTCTTCTATCCGGATGCTCATATAAATGGGAACCATCAAAAAAACCAAGTCCATGGGCGTCTTCAGGAAAATGGGACGGCACCCAGTCCAAAATCACTCCAATGCCTTTTTGGTGGAACTTATCCACCAACAGTTTAAAATCCTCTGGCTTTCCAAAACGCGAAGTAGGTGCAAAATAACCCGTTAGTTGATACCCCCAAGATGGGTCATAAGGATATTCCATTACGGGCATAAATTCTACATGGGTGAATCCCATTTCTTCAACATAGCTGACCAATTCATCGGCCATTTCCACATAGGAAAGGGATTCCCATCCATTTTTTTTCTTCCAAGACCCCAAATGTACTTCGTAAACCGAATAGGGTTTGTCCAATCCGTTCTTCTGTTCACGGGTATCCATCCACTTTTTGTCATTCCAAGAATGTGGAGCATCCCAAACCATTGAAGCAGTTTTAGGAGGTTGCTCACAATATCTTCCAAAAGGGTCCGCTTTTTCGGTCCAAACATCATTGTTATGGGAATGGATCTTGTATTTATATTTGGTTCCCTTGTCAACACCAGGGATGAAACCTTCCCAAATACCACTTTCATCCCATCTGACATTTAATTCATGGTTTTCACCATTCCAGAAGTTAAAATCCCCAATTACCGAAACCGATTTGGCCGATGGTGCCCAAACCGCAAAATAGGTGCCCTTTACCCCATCCACATTGGTTAAATGAGCGCCTAACTTATCATAAAGCCTAAAATGCTTTCCCGCCTTAAAAAGATTGATATCAAATTCCGTAAAAAAGCTATGGGCTACTACCTTGGACATAAAAGCTGGTTTAACTGATGCAATATTACACATCTTTGTTCAAGAATCCGATTTGAAGGTCCAGTTTACAAAATAAAACGCGGTCTTTACAAAAATGGAATGCTTTTTGATTTTGACTGGGAAACAAAAGAAATGAGCACAAATCAAAAATCAAAAATCATGAATAAATTCAGTACAATTATCGGCATTTTCATCGTCTTGTTCACCGTATCCTGTGAAGGTCCAGAAGGTCCTCCGGGGTTTGACGGTAGAGATGGACTTGATGGACTGGACGGACAAGATGGAATCCAAGGGCAGGTGGTAGAAGTAGATGGGGTCAATTTTGACTATGATGTAAGTGGTAATATTTATAACGCCCTGATTACATTTAGCGATGTTACCGACTTTGAAATATTTGAATCCGATGCTGTTTTGGTATATAGATTTGATGGAACAATAGATTTACAAGACGGAAGCACAGCAGATGCATGGAGCCAGATTCCACAAAGTTTTTTTCTGCAGGAAGGCACCATACAATATGTAATGGCCCACACCTTTGTAGATGTGGAGTTATTTATTGACGGAAACTTTGACCTTTCAGCTTTAAGCACCGATTTCACGGACAATCAGTCCTTCAGGATTGTAATTTTGCCCAGTGAATTTGCAGAGTCTTCAAAAATGGATAAATCCAAACTTTCCAATGTAATGTCAGCGTTGGGAATTGAAGAGAGCCAAGTTCAGAAAATTGAAGGAAACTAATACTATAAAAAGTATTATCTTAAAAACCTGCCAGTGTTTGGCAGGTTTTTTTATTCCCTTGCGGAAAAAATGTTTTTTGAAAGGATATTTGTAAAACAACGTCTACTTAAAAAAAGAAAGAAATGGGAAAAAATTTGTTTTTGGTGGCTTTGTTGATTCTCTCTGGATGTAAGGGCATATCGCAGGAAGAGAAAAAAGAAACCAAGGAAAAAGAAGAAGTTGCTTATGCCGTTACAAAAACAGATGCGGAATGGAGGGCAGAGTTAACCGATATGGAGTATTATGTACTGAGAAAAGCAGCGACTGAAAATGCATTTACTAGTGAACTCCTGGATAATAAAGAAAAAGGCACCTATGTTTGCGCCGCCTGTGCCACTCCATTGTTTAGAAGTGAATATAAATTTGATTCTGGAACCGGGTGGCCAAGTTTTGATCGTGAGATAGAAGGTAATGTTGCTTATGATGTGGACTATAAGATAGGCTATGCAAGAACCGAGGAGCACTGTGCAACTTGCGGGGGGCATTTAGGACATGTTTTTAATGATGGCCCAAGAAACACAACCGGAAAAAGACATTGTATCAATGGAGTTGCATTGGACTTTATTCCAGATTCCAACTAATTGAACTGAATTCATGGAAGACAAATACAGCATCAAAAAAACCGAGGCGGAATGGAAGGAAGAGCTCTCTCCTGAAGAATATTATGTGCTACGGCAAAAAGGAACCGAGAGACCACATACCGGACAATATAACCTGCATTTTGAAAATGGCGATTACCATTGTAAGGCCTGTAACTCAAAACTCTTTACAAGTGAACATAAATTTGAAAGCGGTTGTGGCTGGCCCTCGTTTGACCAGGCCGTTGAGGGTGCCATTGAATATATCCGAGATACCTCACATGGCATGATCCGTACCGAAACCGTCTGTGCCAATTGTGGCAGCCATTTGGGACATGTGTTTAATGATGGGCCAAGGGAAACCACCGGTCAACGGTATTGTATCAACTCGGTAAGTATTGGTTTTGATCCAGAAAAAGAATGAATTTTCCAGAAAACTACCTCAAAAGTGTCCTCTTCGAGTTCCATCGGTACAAAACAATGGGAGACAAAACTTTTGCCCAACTATCCGAAGAAGAAATCCAGTGGAAATTTAAAGAGACCGACAATTCCGTTTCCATTATCGTGAAGCACATCGTGGGCAATATGTTGAGCAGATGGACCAATTTTTTGACAGAGGATGGTGAAAAACCATGGCGTAACCGCGAAACGGAGTTTGAAGGCGAATACCAATCCAAGGCAGAAATGCTCACTGCATGGGAAAAGGGTTGGAAGTGCCTTTTTGATGCCCTGGAAAGTATTGATTCTTCAAATTTTCATGTTAAAATCAAAATACGAAACGAAGAACATACTATTGTTGAAGCTGTTAACCGACAATTGGCGCATTACGCCAGTCATGTGGGGCAAATTGTCTTTGTTGGACGGATGATCAAAGGAGAGGATTGGGTTTCCCTATCCATCCCTATAGGAGGTTCGGCCGATTTCAACAAAAAGATGTTCGGCAGTTCCAATTCTGCATGATCAAATCTTGGTAATTGGCCATCTAATTACGTACTTTTGCACTTCATTTTTAACAACTAAATTAAAAACTAATGAGCAACTTCGATGTAATTGTTTTGGGTAGTGGTCCCGGTGGATATGTAACAGCGATCAGAGCTGCACAACTTGGATTCAAAACAGCAATTGTAGAAAAGGAAAGTTTAGGAGGTGTATGTCTTAATTGGGGCTGTATTCCAACTAAAGCCCTTTTAAAATCCGCTCAGGTTTTTGAATATCTAAAACATGCCGAAGATTACGGATTAAGTGCCAAAAAAGTGGAGCACGACTTTGATGCTGTTGTCAAAAGAAGTCGTGGTGTAGCCGATGGAATGAGCAAAGGCATTCAGTTTTTGATGAAAAAGAACAAAATCGAAGTTTTAAACGGTTTTGGAAAAATACAACCAGGTAAGAAAGTTGTGGTAAAAGGTGAGCATGGAGATCCGGCCGAATACACCGCAGACCATATTATTATTGCCACAGGGGCAAGAAGCAGGGAATTACCGAGCTTGCCACAGGATGGTAAAAAGGTAATTGGCTATCGTGAGGCTATGTCATTGGAAAAGCAACCAAAGAAAATGATCGTTGTGGGGAGCGGTGCAATCGGGATTGAATTTGCTTATTTCTACAATTCTATGGGAACCGAAGTCACCGTTGTGGAATATCTACCCAATATTGTGCCCGTTGAAGATGAAGATGTATCCAAACAATTGGAAAGAAGTTTCAAAAAAGCCGGTGTAAAAATCAAGACCTCTGCAGAAGTAACCCATGTGGATACTTCTGGCGATGGTGTAAAAGCTACGGTTAAGACTTCCAAAGGTGAAGAAGTACTGGAAGCTGACATTGTTCTTTCTGCTGTGGGCATCAAGACCAATATTGAAAATATTGGATTGGAAGATGTTGGTATCGCTGTGGACAGGGATAAAATAATGGTCAATGATTACTATCAAACCAATATCCCGGGATACTATGCCATTGGAGATGTCACTCCTGGTCAGGCTCTGGCTCATGTTGCATCTGCGGAAGGCATCCTTTGTGTTGAAAAAATAGCTGGAATGCATGTTGAGGCTTTAGATTATGGCAATATTCCTGGGTGTACCTATTGCGTACCCGAAGTAGCCTCTGTTGGACTCACAGAAAAACAGGCCAAAGAACAAGGCTACGATATAAAAGTGGGCAAATTCCCATTCTCTGCTAGTGGAAAAGCCAAAGCTTCTGGAACCCCAGATGGTTTTGTGAAGGTAATTTTTGATGCCAAATATGGCGAATGGTTGGGCTGTCACATGATCGGTGTCGGTGTAACTGACATGATCGCGGAAGCAGTGGTAGCCAGAAAATTGGAAACTACCGGACACGAAGTTCTAAAAGCCGTTCACCCTCACCCTACTATGAGTGAGGCTGTCATGGAGGCTGTAGCCGATGCTTATGATGAAGTAATTCACTTATAATTTATATTGTGCTTAAACTGTTCAGGGCTACGGCAATTTTGGAAGGAATATCCTATCTGTTATTATTTGGGTTTACCATGCCATTAAAATATTGGGCCAATATTTTAGAACCCAATAAGGTTGTGGGATATGCACATGGTGCCCTTTTTATTGCCTACGTGATTATCGCAGTGATTTTTTGCTGGAAGCATAAATGGAGCATCAAAAGGTTTGCCGTGCTGTTTATAGCATCGCTATTGCCCTTTGGTACTTTTTATGCTGATAAAAAATACCTCAAAAACATTGCGTAATTTTCTTGCATCTCTTTTAGTTCTTCTCATTATTTCTTGTTCAGCTGCAAGTAGAAGCACCAAACTTGACAGCTCTACACCTATTGAAGCAATCCCGTACGTGGAGTGTTCCTTGACTCCCAAGGTCGTTGATTCCAAAACTGAAATCAACGCCTTGAAAAACCTTTGGGGTCTTTCATTCGCTCAAGCCTATCATAGAATCCATATCAACTATGATTCTTTATCCATCCGCCCTGTTCGGTTACGTAATCAAGAACATATCAAATCCAAAGTAAAAGAAGTGTTTCCCAAAATTGAAATGGTTCATTCGGAAAAACTTGAAAACATGAACTACCTCCAGCAGATGTTTCCTTCAAGCGATATTAAGTGGTATTCTAGAAAAAGTTCCAATGTTCAAAAGTTAACAGAAAAAGGAAAGGGAAATAAACAGCTTTATATAGAAGTAGTTACCTACCGAACAAAAGATAGAATAAAACCAAGGTGGGAAAATAAGGTGAGCATATTTGTATTTGATTTGGAACTATACAAACTTCAATATCTCAACGAGTACCATTTTGAATGTGATCCAAGAGATTCTATTGCCTTAAAAAAAGTCATTGATTATGGTCTAAACCTACTAAAGGCTGTCTCATCAAATTAGACTGTTCGGATTACAAAAAACTTTGAATCGCCAAATCATAGCTTTGGAGTCCAAAGCCTAAAATCACCCCTTTAGCACCAGAAGAGATGTAAGAAACGTGTCTAAAATCTTCTCTTTTGAAAGTGTTGGAAATATGAACTTCAATCACCGGGGTCTCAATACCTTTGACCGCGTCTCCAATCCCAACCGAGGTATGGGTATATGCAGCCGCATTCAAAACAATTCCATCATAGGAGAAACCAACCTCTTGAATCTTGTCAATGAGTTCTCCTTCAATATTGGATTGAAAGTACTCCAATTCAACTTCTGGGAATTTTTGCTGTAATTGCGCAAAATAGTCTTCAAAAGTGGTACTACCATATACTTCAGGTTCGCGTTTACCCAGTAAATTTAAATTGGGGCCGTTGATGATCATCAATTTCATGAGCTAAAAGTACCAATAATTTTTAGGCATAAAAAAAGCGGAAGTGATTTACTTCCGCCTTACTATTATTTGTAGACCTGCTTAGTTAAATCTGTAACCTACACCAGCGGTCAATGTATTAATATCAACAACATCTCCAAAATTTCCTCCTCTTGAAACTTGTATGCCGTAACGAGCTTCTACGAACCAATTATCATCAATTTGATACCCACCACCAAAGGCTATATCAAGGCCAAACTCACCATCAGGCAAATCTTCCAACAAGTAGTTGATTTGTGGCCCTGCTTGGATATTAAATTTATCTGAAACCTTATACTTTACCATTACCGGAACATATAACGAAGTAAGATCATCTACTACGCTGAACAATACGGAAGGTTCTATGTCAATCATCTCTGAAGCTTCAAAATTATAGCCTCCACCTACATAAAATCCCAACTCACTGTCACTTACGTTTCCAAAAAAATTGGCTCCCGTATCAACACTAATGGACACATTATTAAATCCGGCTTTAGCTGCGAATCCTTCCTGACCGTAAGTTGATACAATGATGCTAGCAAAAAATACTGTTGAAATAAATAATTTTTTCACGATAAATAATTTTTGATTAAGGGTACAAATATAATACCGGAGCAGCTTATAAAATACGGAAAGGTAAAATAATTCTACAATAGAAATAAGAAAAATAAATATTCAATTAGCTGAAAAATCTTTAAATCTTATTGGAGGTTATGTGCTTAATTGAATAAAATTTCACTTAAGCAATTTATAAACTACACCTGTCCTTTTCTCCACATTATCCTTAGAACAAAAACAAAATCCCCACGGTCGCAACGGAAAAGGAAATATTGTCCTCCACAACCATATAGGAAACGTTAAGTTCTGTATTTCCTGTAATATTATATCCCACTATAGGTCTATAGTAAAGGCCACCTTCCATACCATCACTTACGCCAACGGCATAGCCAGCATCTGCTCCAAACTTAAAATGATATGTTGGGTATATACGTACTGAAGCTGCAACTGGCAAAAACTGAAAATCCTCAAACTCTGTTTGCACGGTCACTGGGCCATCGGAGGAAGAGTTTGTATCTCCAAAAGCATTGATAAACCCAGTAGCAAGGCCCACATCCAATAATTCGGAAACTCCCCAGTGATAATTGACATCCAATCCAATACTAAAACTGGAAACATCGGCGGCATCACCAACGGGCATACCTGCGTTTAAACCTGCCTTAAAACTACTTCTATCTACTTGTGCATGGGTTGTAAAAGCTACAAAGAGCAAAAGAATACTTGTTGTAATGATTTTTTTCATGTTTGTTTAAATTGGTCAGAAGTAAAACGCACTTTCTTTTAAAATAGTGTTAAAAAAATAAACCCATAAAAAAAGGAGGCCAATACCTCCTTCTTTTATTGTACATTTTTTGTCTATTTTTTAGAAAGCAAAACCTAGCGAAAATCCAAGGCGCATCCCCAACCCATCAAATCCATAATTGAAGGCAGAGTCGTCAGATTTTACATTAAAAAAAGCTGGGCCACCATATAAGTCAAGTGTTATGGGATCCCAATTCCATTGATAACCTCCTACCCCACCTGCCACGAGCACCGTAGTTTTAAAATCATTGGCAGAAGAAGATGAATAATTGGCCACTGGGGCTAAAAACCAACCCTCTGGAGCATTTTTATCGGCTTGAACATAAAACCTGTATTGCGCTCCTATGCCAAATCCCGTGTACTTTAAATTTCCAGAGGTAAAGCTGGTATAACCCAAATCCACCTGAAAAGATTGTTTTTGGTTTATGACCCTTTCATAACCAATTTCCATGGTTCCAAAAAGAAGTGCCAATGGGTTGGCCTTAATCACATTTTCCTGAGCCTTGACAGTAAATCCCGTTACAAAGAGGACAATTGCCATTAAATACATTTTTCTTATCATAATTTAATGTTTGATTTATCCTAAAAGTATCATTATAAAGGCCTTCAATGTTCTTCATTTGATCAATGCGCCATATCAATTGACGAATAGTCATAATTGGGCAAACTGAACAAAATTATTTGTGGTTATCTTTAAACAATGAATTGGAATCAGGCTTTAACGGACTATCAACATTATCTAAAAATTGAGCGGGGCCTTTCTGAAAATACCATTACCAATTATGGTCTGGACCTTCAAAAGCTTAAGGACTATCTTGATGAACATTCCATTGGAGAATCACCTCTGGAGATAACCCAAGAAACCATTCAAAAGTTTGTATATGATGTGGCAAAAATGGTCAATCCAAGATCTCAGGCTCGTATTATTTCTGGTTTGAAAGGGTTCTTTACTTATCTCATTTTTGAAGATTATAGAACAGATAATCCACTGGATTTGATTGAAACCCCAAAAACGGCAAGAAAACTTCCGGATACACTGTCAACAGATGAAATCAACAACCTTATTGCCGCAATTGATCTTTCAAAACCCGAGGGCGAGCGCAACAGGGCCATTTTGGAAACTTTGTATGGATGTGGGCTGCGAGTATCAGAACTAGTAAACCTTAAGCTTTCCGATCTTTATTTTGAGGAGGATTTTATAAAAGTAACCGGTAAGGGAAATAAACAGCGTTTTGTCCCTATAAGTGGATTGAACAAAAAGTACATCAATATTTACAGGAGCGAAATTAGGATACATTTGAACGTACAAAGGGAGCATGAAGATTTTCTATTTCTAAACCGAAGGGGCAAGCAGCTCACAAGAGCAATGATCTTTACCATAATAAAACGGTTGGCCGAAAAAATTGAGCTGAACAAAAACATCAGTCCGCATACATTTAGACATTCGTTTGCAACACATTTGTTGGAAAATGGCGCGGATTTAAGAGCTATTCAACAAATGCTGGGACACGAGAGCATTACCACAACAGAAGTTTATATGCATGTAAACCGAAAACATCTTACCGATGTTTTAATGACATATCATCCAAGAAAATAAAAAGTTGTTAGAATTTCAACCGGGTGCCCACTTCCAATCTGGTTTTTGCACCTTCCAATCCAACCTTGTCAAACTTGGGATCTCCCAGGGGCGTAAACAATTTCGCCTGCAAAAGTAAACTTGGTTTTACATCGTAACCCACTCCAATGAAGGCCTCCCTTCTTGGTATGGGGTTTGGATATCCTTTGCCTAGATTTAGCAAATCAAATCCTGTTTGATGGCCTCCCAGCAAAAAGGACTTTTTGGTAAAATACTGTTTCATGAAGGTTGAAATCGTAAATCTATCGGCAAAATAGGTGCGATAGTGGTCCCCTCCCACAATGAACTCGGTTCTATTACCTAATGGAAAATGAACGTTGAACCATGCATAATTGGAAATTGGATCAAAACTGGGGTAGTCAAAACCATCAATATAAACTGGAGTTTCTTGGGGCAATGAAGGACTGTTTGAAATCTGCGCTAAACTTTTATCAGAAAGTATCGCCAAAAAAAACAAAATCGATATGGATACACGTTTTGACATGTTTATTTTTCATATCAATTTACCACATCCATTATTTAGTAGGTCAAGTTTTGGCTAAACTTTAACCAGAAACACAACTAGACAGGTTGTTATTCCACAGGAATTTCTGCCCGCGTTGTTTTATGTTTCCTTTTATAAGGACGGATAATAAGTCTGGCTTCGCGGTCAAATCTGATGTAGTTGTATACCCAGTTGATAAACACCACCACTCTGTTTCTAAATCCAATAAGAAAATAAAGATGAACAAACATCCAAACATACCAGGCAAATATTCCTTGAAACTTAAATCTGGGCAAATCACAAACGGCTTTATTTCTTCCAACAGTAGCCATGCTACCCTTGTCCCTATACTCAAAAGGCTTTAAGGGTTTCTTTTCCAGTAAACGCACCAGATTCTCTCCTAAGTTTTGTCCTTGTTGTATGGCAGGTTGAGCCATCATTGGGTGTCCATGGGGAAAATCTTCAGTCTCCATTTGTGCCACATCACCTATGGCAAAGATTTCCTCATATCCTTCAACCTGACTATATTGATTTACCCTCAACCGATTGCCTCTACAAAGCAGCTCTTTTGCATCCAATCCATCCAGTTTAACCGCTTGGACCCCTGCTGCCCATACCAAAGTGGCCGATTCAAAGGAAATATCCCCATTAGTGGCAACATGTTTTCCATCATAATCCGTTACCCTGACTTCTTTCCAAACGTTTACCCCTAATTTTTCCAAAAAGCGCTCCGCTTTACTTGAAGCAATCTCACTCATTGCAGGAAGAATACGGTCACTTCCTTGCACTAGATTGATTTGCGCCCTTCTTGTATCCAAATCGGGATAATCTTTAGGTAGTATTCCTTTTTTGATTTCGGCCAAAGCTCCTGCTAGTTCTACTCCCGTAGGTCCACCGCCTACAATAACAAAATTCATAAGAGAATCACGCTCGTGAAGATCATCAGTAAGCAGGGCCTGTTCAAAATTTTCCAAGATAAGGCTACGCAGGTTCAGGGATTGTGGAATAGTTTTCATCACCATTCCCATTTCCTCAATATTTTTATTTCCGAAAAAATTGGTTTCAGAACCCGTGGCAACCACCAAATAATCATATTGAATCGACCCAATATTGGTCAACAACATTCGCATTTTGGCATCAATTTGTTGCACCTCGGCCAACCTAAAATAAAAATTGGGATATCCTTGCAGTACTTTACGTATAGGATATGCTATGGAATCAGGTTCCAATCCACCAGTTGACACCTGATATAACAAAGGTTGAAACGTATGATAGTTGTGCTTATCCAGCAAAACCACCTGAACTTCTTTTTTACTTAGTTTTTTTGCAAGGGCAATGCCCCCAAAACCTCCTCCAATGATAACAATTCTTGGCAGGCTCGACTGTGGAATATTCATACTGGACATGCTTGCAAATTTACGGATTCCCTATGGGCAAAAATAGCTGTGGGATAGGTTTTTTAGTATCTTTAAAACCGACTAACAAAACTACAACTCAATGAAAAGATTACTGCTGTTCTGCACTGGGGCAATTTTACTTGCCTCCACCTCTTCTGCACAAGAAAATAGAGATGACATCCTAAAAAAATTAAACGATCAAGCTTCCAAATATGGAAATATCGCACAACAGATTTGGAATCTGGCCGAAATGGGATATTTGGAAGATAAGAGTTCGGCTCTTTTACAAAAAACACTTTCCGATGAGGGCTTTTCCATAAACAAAGGCGTTGCTGGAATTCCCACTGCCTTTGTTGCAGAATATGGGTCTGGATATCCCGTTATTGCCATTTTGGGGGAATACGATGCCCTACCGGGATTATCCCAAGAAGCAGTGGCTGAAAAAAAATCAGCTGGTAAGGCAGCTGGACACGCTTGTGGGCATCATCTTTTTGGAACTGCCTCCACCGCAGCTGCAATTGCCGTAAAAAATTGGATGAAGAAAAACAAAACCAAGGGAACCATTCGTTTTTATGGCTGCCCAGCGGAAGAAGGCGGTTCTGGAAAAGTTTATATGGTTCGTGAAGGTTTGTTCAACGATGTGGATATTGCACTTCACTGGCATCCCGGATCACAAAATGCTGCCAGTGCTGGTGCCGCTCTGGCCAACAAGTCGGCCAAATTCCGGTTTTATGGCACCTCTGCCCATGCCGCGGGAGCACCAGAACGCGGTCGCTCAGCATTGGATGGCGTTGAAGCCATGAACAATATGGTAAATATGATGCGGGAACACATTCCGCAAGAGGCCAGGATACATTATGTAATCACAGATGGAGGAAAAGCACCCAACGTAGTTCCAAATTTTGCCGAGGTGTATTACTATGCCCGACACAATAAAAGGGATGTGGTCATTGATATTTTTGACCGTATTGTGAAAGCTGCAGAGGGAGCTGCTTTAGGAACTGGAACAACCATGGATTATGAAATGATCGGCGGAACCCATGAATTATTACCAAACCTTACCCTACAAAAATTAATGCACGACAATCTATCCAAAGTAGGAGGAATAACTTATACCGATGAGGAAAGGGCATTTGCAGAAAAGATTTCCAAAAGTTTGAGCTATGAAACCTTGGATGTAAAAAGAGCATCAAATGTCCAACCCTATAAAGAAGAAGCAAGGGCATATGGATCTACGGATGTTGGTGATGTAAGCTTTGCCGTTCCAACCGTAGGCATGGGGGCAGCCACTTGGGTTCCTGGCACACCTGCACATAGCTGGCAGGCGGTTGCTGCTGGAGGCACTTCCATTGGCAATAAGGGTATGATGGTGGCAGCAAAAACATTGTCACTCACGGCCATAGATCTTTTTGAAAACCCAAATACCATTGAAAAAGCCAAAGCGGAACTAGAGGAAAGAAGGGGAAAAGACTTTAAATACATCCCCTTGCTAGGAGATAGACCTCCGGCCCTTGACTACAGGAAATAATCACAAAAAATGGATCTTTCTGTAACAAAATAAGTTTTGAGGGTACATATATAGCAAACTTACCAACCTGAGTGAATAAAGAACTGGAACATCGTTTTGTAACGGAGCTTGAGAACAATCAAAATATTGTTCATAAAGTGTGTAGCCTCTATACCAATGATAGGGATTCCCACAATGACCTGTTCCAAGAAATCACAATTCAATTATGGAAAGCATATCCGAAATTTAGGGGTGATGCCAAATTCAGTACTTGGATGTATCGTGTGGCCTTGAACACTGCTATAACCCTATATCGGAAATCAAAAAAACGGATACAGACCCAAGATTATGATTCGGTAATTTTTAAAATTAAGACCGACGAATATGATGATACCCAGGAAAGACAATTGAAATTGATGTACAATGCCGTTAAACAGTTGGGAGATATTGATAAAGCTTTGGTTTTCCTATATCTAGAAGACAAAGATTATTCAGAAATATCCGAAACACTGGGTATAACGGAGGTAAATGCAAGGGTAAAGATGAATAGAATAAAAAATAAATTAAGAACCATATTAAATCCTTAGATCATGGTGGATGAACTGGAACTCTTAAAAAAAGACTGGCAGAAAAAGGATGCGCACCTTCCTAAACTGTCTTACGATGAAATTTATAAGATGATTTGGAAAAAATCATCTTCCATAGTAAAATGGATATTTTATATCAGTTTAATTGAGTTTGTCTTTTGGGCAGGAATAAATATCATATTCAGCGACCCGGAATCTATGCAGGAACTCAAGGCAATGCACATCTATAATATCATGATGGTACTGGGCTTTGTCAATTATGGAGTAATCCTATATTTTATTTATAAGTTTTATACCAATTATAGGAAAATATCCTTCACAGATTCCTCCAAAAAATTGATGAAAACCATACTCGATGTCAAAAAGACGGTAACCCATTATGTATGGTTCAATCTTATCATTTTTACCATTACCATGGTTATAAGCATTTATGGTGTCCTTATCTATAGCCCGGAAGGAAAACAAATTGTTGAAACTGCATTACAGGATAGCGACAAAGTAACATTTTGGGCAATGGTCACAGTTGTTTCCATAATTTTCACGGCAATATTACTCTTGCTGATATGGCTTTTTTACAAACTGCTCTATGGGATTCTTCTAAAAAGGCTCAAAGCAAATTATAATGAGTTAAAAAAATTGGAAGTCTAGTCACCCTTATAGCTATAACGCCTTTTTTGATGTTCGGCTTCATAGGCTGCCAATTCTTCTTTTGAAATTACCTTTAGGAACGAAGGGTGTTGTTCAATGGCATATTCCAACTTTTCTATAATGGCATCAATAGATTCATTTTCATAATCAATTTCCAATGGCGGCTTAATTTGCATGGACTGCAATATTCCCTTCTTTTTCACTCGCAATCCCTTTTTATCAAAAGAACGTCTAAAACCATCAATGACAACGGGAACAACCACAGGTTTGTATCTCTTAATGATATGGGCAGTCCCTTTTCTCAACGGTTTCCAAGGAGTTGTGGTTCCCTGCGGAAACGTAATTACCCATCCATCATCCAAAGCCATGGCTATGTTGCTGATATCGCTGAACTTTACCTGTCTGTTTACATCCTTCCCGTCTGCCCTCCAAGTTCTTTCAATACTAATGGAGCCCGCATAAGCCAATATTTTTGCCAATAAACTTTGCTTCATGGTCTCCTTGGCAGCAACGTAGTAAATGTTCAGTTTGGGATTCCATAAATAGCCCAAGTTTTTAATATTATCGTCCCTCCCTTTTAAACTGGCATTAAACACATGGAACATGGCCACTACATCCGCAAAATAGGTTTGGTGGTTGCTCACAAAAAGAACATTGGTTTCAGGAAGGTCTCGAATAATCTGTGATCCTTCAATCTCCAAAGTATTGAATCCTTTATAACGCTGATGAGTAATTGACCCCGCTATACGAATCAACCAGCGCTTTAAAAACAAAATATGTCCAAAAGGATTTTCTTTAAACAGCCCCATATAGTTTCAGTTGTGGGCTAATTTACAAAATAGCGGTCAAAGCACTTGTTCCAAAAGTTCCTTGATTTCACTCATCATCATTGCCGTTGCGCCCCAAACCACATAATCGTTTAATTTATAAGCGGGTACATTAATGTTTTGCGCATAAGAAGTCGTCAAATTTTCCTGTATTAAATTTGAATTGTCCAAAAAATCCTTCAAATACACCTCAACCAAAGCTTCCACTTCACTTTCTTGAATGGTAAAAGGTCGGGGATTATTATAAATTCCAATAAAAGGCTTCACCATAAAATTGCTGGGCGGAATATACACTTCGCTCAACTCTTTTAATACTTCCACAGCATCGGGAGACACTCCAACTTCTTCGTGGGTTTCCCGTAAAGCAGTGTCCAACAGACCCTTATCCTGCGACTCCACCTTTCCACCAGGAAACCCTATCTGATTGGAATGTACTCCATTATATGTCTTTCTAAGAATCAACAACAACCGGGTCTCAAAATCCAAATCAGGATAGAACAGCGCCATTACCCCTGCCTTTTTGGGATTCATTTTACGAATTTCATTGGATTTTAGCCATTGCACTCGCATGGCCGGTGACATTTTATGGTGCGAATCCTCACCGGGAAGTGGGAGATTTTTTATTTTTAAAACCTGTTGATAAAATTCCTTAAAATCCATGTTGATTAAACAAGCTGCTTTTACTACAAGTATACTATTATTTTTTCTGGTCTCCTGTGGAGAATCTCCCAAAAAAAACAATTCCAAAGCTGAAGAAACAGTAGTAAAAACAGATTCAATCCCTGAAGAAGAGGAAGAAGTCGTTGAGGAAGAAAAAGAAGAAGCTTTTGTGCTCAATGAAGAAAATGCCATCGATTTCTTTTTCAGTTATGCCAAAGAAGAAAAAGCAAATAAGGTAAAGCTCACCACCAGCATGGGTAGTTTTACCATTCAACTCTACGACAACGTACCCTACCACAGGGCCAATTTTATCTATCTGACCAGAAAAGGGTATTTTGATAATACCCAGTTTCATAGAGTGGTAAAGGATTTTATCATTCAAGGTGGAAATTCTGATGATCGGGAAACTTCAAAGAAACGCAGGCTCATTGGTCGTTATTTACTTCCTCCTGATGCAAAAAAAGGGCACAAACACCATAGGGGAACCATTTCCATGCCCAGTAGTGAACGGAACAATCCGCACAAATTGGCTTCGCCATACGAGTTTTTTATTGTGGTCACCAAACCTGGTTCTTATCATTTGGACGGTTCTTACACACCATTTGGAAAAGTGATCCAAGGTATGGATGTAGTGGATGCGATCAATAATGTACCAGTAGGTGACGGGGACTGGCCCTGGCAAAATATATACATTCTAAAAGCAGAAGTCCTCTGATCAGGCTTCCTTTTTGTAGATGTTCGGAAGCCGGATATCGAACTTAACGGCCAAAATTCTTAAAGTAATCACCAAGATTATGGCAGCCATGTAGGCATACCCTTCGGGTATGGGGAGCAGTACAAATAGAAAATAACTGAAACCTCCCACTATACAGGCCGTGGCATAAATTTCTTTTCTGAATATGACTGGAATCTCATTGCAAAGAATATCGCGGGTCACCCCCCCAAAACTTGCGGTCATGGTTCCCAATGCCACGCACATTACCGGAGAGAGTCCAGCTTGAATCCCTTTCTCCACTCCTACCATAGTATACAGTCCAATTCCAATAGTATCGAACAAAAACAAGGATTTCCTGAGATATTTGAGCTGATTTACAAACAATATTCCAAAAACCACCGTAATAAAAATGGTAGTAACATAGGTTAGGTCACGCATCCATACCACCGGAGTGTTACCGATAAGCAGGTCGCGTAAAGTACCTCCTCCAATTGCGGTCACAAAGGCAATGATCAATACTCCAAACAAATCCAACCGCTTTTCCATGGCAACCAGTACCCCAGAAAGGGCAAAAGCCACCGTCCCCAAAATATCTATGGTTTGATAAAACATCATTACATTTTTTGGGTGTAGTAGTTATAGTCCTTTAAAACGGTATCTAAAAACTGGACATCGTACAACTTGGATTTCGTATTCAGAATACTCTCAACTTTTACCCTCAAGGCAGTCATGGTTTTAAAGTCATTGCTTTTTCTTGCAATTAAAAAAGTATCTTTTATCAATCGCACATCTTTATCCGTCAACAGGGTAACATTGGTAAATTGAGGCACATATTCTTCATTGACCTCTTCCAGAATGGTATGGGAAACTTTGGTTTTGTTCTTAGTGCTTATGACCACAGTTCCAGCAGCTGCATCACCTACCCGCTGTCTTTTCTCCGTGAAAAGTATGGACAATATTCCAATGGATCCTAAAAATATCCAAATATCCACCAAACGCAACATCCACCGCACCAGATAATTGCTCCAATGCACCGGCGTGCCATCCAACCTGACCACGCGCATTTTTAAGAGCATTTTCCCGACAGTTCTTCCATTAAAAATACTGTGCATCAACAGGGAATAAAACATGGCCGGTAAAAAAACAAGGGCCGCAAGTCCGCGTTGGGTCCAAGTGTCCTCATAAATGTAACCAAAGGCATCTACAATAATATTGACCAGAAAAGCATACATATACAATATGAGTCCATCAATAAAAAATGCCACAATTCTTTCCCCAATACCTACAATTTTATAATCTAGATTAACATTTTGCGTTGTATTGATTTGGAGGTTACCCATATAACAGTAATTTTAGCTTAACGAATCTCTTTTTATGCGCGAGGCCGCCTTTGTGAAACAAAATAAGGAAAAATGGATTGCTTTTGAAAAAGCACTTTCCCTAAGCTCCAATACAGACCCTGATATTTTGGTTGATGGTTACATTCAACTCACAAATGATCTAGCATACGCACAAACGTATTACGATCAAAGCAAAACTTTATTGTATCTGAACTCCTTGGCTTCCCAAGCGCATCAAAAAATCTATAAGAACAAAAAAGAATCTGGAAACCGAATCATTAATTTCTGGGTTCATGAATTTCCACTTTTTTTTGCGCAACACCAACGTACCCTTGGAGTGGCCTTTCTTATTTTTTTGGTGGCTTCTGCCATTGGGTGTATCTCAGCACTTAACGATTCCTCTTTTGTACGCCTTATTTTAGGAGATGCCTATGTAAACGAAACCTTGAACAACATTGCAAATGGAGAACCTACGGCCATCTATAAAAGCGGAAGCGAGATAGGTACGTTTTTGGGAATCACGATCAATAATATCCGTGTGGCCTTTTTAGCATTTGCTTTTGGAGTCATCACTAGCATAGGAACCGCATATATTCTTTTCAGCAATGGGGTAATGCTGGGTGCATTTATTACCTTTTTTTATACCAAAGGCGTATTTTTTGAAGCCAACAGACAGATTTGGTTGCATGGAACCATCGAGATTTCAGTGATTATTGTTGCGGGCTGTGCTGGTCTTATAATGGGGAACAGCATTTTATTTCCAAAGACATTTTCCAGAAGGGTTTCATTTATGAAAGGGGCTAAAGATGGTCTTAAAGTGGTAGTAAGTACCATTCCATTTTTTATTATTGCTGGTTTTATTGAAGGATTCATTACCCGTTATTCCAATATGCCCAACTGGTTGGCATTTGCCATTATTGGAGGGTCTTTAGTATTAATTGTGTTTTATTACATTATATACCCCATCTTAGTAAACCGATCATATGAGAGACAAATACATTGAGCTTAGGATAAATCGCGATTTTGGCGATATTCTAACTACCTACTTTGATTTTCTAAAACAGAACATAAAAAAGTTCACCAACGTTTTTTTGAGCTATAATGGTGTCTTTCTGGTTGGTCTGCTAATCACCAGCTATTTGTTGGTCTCTGGGTTTATTGGGCTTATTGCCGCTGAAGGCAGTTGGTCCGGAACGGGATTGCAGCAAAACAACGAAGATACATATTGGATTTACATTGTAGCGGGAGGTATTCTGTTTTTTATCATCTTTATTTTGGTTGCTGGACTCAATTTTAGCCTCAGCTCTTCGTATTTGGTAAAATATGATGAACGAAAAGGAATGGGATTTGATAAAAAAGAAGTTTGGGAGCATACAAAAGCTAGGTTTGGCAATACGCTGATCTTTATATTATTATTGATTCCAATTTATCTGGTATTCATGATCGTTGCGGTTATCTGCGCCATTATTCCACTATTGGGGATTTTTGCACAGTACATCATCCAGTTTTTTATGACCGCTTGGATTGGAGTCTCCTTTTTTAGTATGATGAGCCAAAACAAAGGGGTAACCGATGCGTTTGGAGAGGGGTGGAATCTGGTCAGCAAGAATTTTTGGAGATCAGTAGGCGTAAATTTTATTCTTGGGCTGCTCAACGGACTCCTCTTCTTCATTATCATGTTAATTCCTAGTATAATTATTGGAATTTATACGTTCCATGTGGTGCAAAACGGAGTAGATGTAGGAAGTTCTATAGTATCTACCGTAGTATATACTATAGGACTTTGCTTGCTGTTAATTTTAATGGTTTATGCCCAGTGCCTTTCACAGTTTGTCAATGGGATTCTCTTTTATGCACTACATGAGAAAACCTATAATGTCAACACAAGAAGTAAAATTGAGCAAATAGGACAATCCAACTAGTGGCAAAACATAACATCATCTTATTTCTTCTTTTGTGCTTTAATGTGGTATTTGCTCAAAATGATACCATAACAGTGGCCGTTGACCAAGAATCTGTACTCCATGAGCGAAGTATGGATGGGGATTTGAGTAAAAAATACACTGGGGAGGATTTCAACTACGATGTAAAAACCGGGGAGTCCCAAAATTTATTGGCGAGATTCATTAAATGGCTATTGGAAGGGATTGGCAACGCCGTTGGTATAGATATTTCACCAGAAACATTATTGATTTTGGAATATCTTATATATGGTTTAATGGGCCTTTTGGTCATTTTTATTCTGATAAGAGTGTTCGTCAATGAAAAATTCAATGCCATCTTCACCAAAAAGGCCAAACCCCTTGCAGACATTAATCTGTCCGAGCAACATATTGAGAGCGTGGATTTGGATTCATTGATGGACACTGCGCTTAAAAACAAGGATTATAGACTTGCTGTACGGTATCAATTCCTAAAAATACTTAAGCAGTTGTCCCAAAAAGAAATTATTGAATGGCACTTTGAAAAAACGAATTCGGACTACGAAAAGGAGATTGGGGAAGTCAAATTACAAACCGAATTTCAGAAAGCTTCATACCTCTATGAATATATTTGGTACGGGGAACAGTATATTGATGAAATGGGTTATACCAAAACAGCCTCTCGCTTTGCAATGTTAAACAGTTTAATTCGGTAACAACCATGGACAAGCGATCTAAAGTAGTTATTGCGATTTTCTCCCTTGTGGTGCTTGGTATCATCATTACCGAAATTGTACGTCCAAAACCTATTAATTGGAGGCAATCTTACACTGCTGTGGACAAAATTCCGTTTGGTTGCTATGTGTTGTACAACGAACTATCCTCCTTGTTTGACCATAGTGAGGTCAAAACCGTTGAAAAAAGTGTCTATGATATTTTGATAGCCAATGATGCTGACATAGGTTCCAATTATATTTTTATCAACGATTATGTAGACCTGGACCAACAGGAAACCAACCAAATGTTGGATTATGTAGATTCAGGAAACACTATTTTTATTGCTTCAACGGGTTTTGGCAGACACTTATCAGATACCTTGAACATTGAAATTGCATCTGATTATAGTGTTCAAGAAGGAAGCAGCACATTGAACTTGACCCATAAAAAATTTGATGATAGGGAATTTGAACTGACCAGGGGCAACTTTAATTCCCACTTTACAAGTATAGATTCAACAAACACCACCATTTTAGGGCATATTACGTACACCAAAGACAATTTTATTGATGATAAGCCCGCTGAAAAACTCACAAGACCCAATTTTATCAAGACTAAGTTTGGAGATGGCCATTTCATTCTAAATACTACCCCCATAGCCTATTCCAATTTTTATATGCTGAAGGGGAATCAAGATTATGTAGCTCGCACATTTTCTTATTTGGAGGATAAGGACATCCTTTATTGGGACAACTATAAAAAAGCCGGAAGAATCGTTATAAACTCACCCATGCGGTTTGTTTTAAACCAAGAAGCGCTCAGGTGGGTCTATTACCTCACCATGTTGGGACTCTTACTTTTTGTTCTTTTTAAAGCCAAACGCGAGCAGCGAATCATTCCTGTAATAGAACCTTTAAAAAATTCCTCGGTGGAATTTGCGCAGGCCGTTGGGTCCCTTTACCATCAGAATAAAGATTTCACGGATTTGGTCCATAAAAAAATGAACTATTTCTTGGCCTATATCAGAAATCGGTACCATGTAGATACCAGTCAGCTAAATGAAAGAACCTATCAAGTTTTGGCGGCCAAAGCAGGTAAAGGAATAAAAGAAACGAAAGAGCTGATGGAGTACATCGTTCATCTAAAAAATAAGAATACTCATACCGAGCAAGAAAGTATTGAGCTCAATAAGAAAATAACCGCATTTAAGCAGTAACAAATGGAAGAAAAAGAACCACAAGAGGACGCATTACAGTTTAACCAGAGGGTTGACCTAACCAAACTACAAGAAGCCGTTTCCCAAATAAAATCGGAGTTGGGAAAGGTGATTATAGGTCAGCAGGATATGGTAGAACTATTGATCATTTCAATTTTGGCCAATGGACATTCATTGATAGAAGGAGTTCCAGGAGTTGCCAAAACGGTGACCGCCAAATTGCTGGCAAAAACAATGAATGTGGATTTTAGTCGTATCCAGTTCACCCCAGACCTTATGCCAAGTGATATTTTGGGTACTTCAATATTCAATGTAAAGACTTCAGAATTTGAATTCAAAAAGGGCCCCTTGTTTTCAAACATTATTTTGATTGATGAAATCAATCGTGCACCTGCCAAAACTCAGGCTGCCTTGTTTGAAGCTATGGCAGAACGACAAATTACAATGGATGGTACCGAATACGACATGGAACCTCCTTTTTTGGTTTTTGCAACCCAAAATCCTGTTGAGCAAGAGGGTACATACCGACTTCCAGAGGCACAATTGGACCGTTTTCTCTTTAAGATTAATGTGCAGTACCCAAGTTTGGAGGAAGAAATCCAAATTTTGGAAAGCAAGCACGAACAGAAAAACACTGAAGCGGAGGACTTAATCAATGCTGTTTTGTCCGCCAAACAAATTGCGGAATACCAAAAGACCATTAAGGAGATTATTGTTGAGCAAAACTTGCTAAAGTATATCGCCGCCATAGTGGACAATACCCGTAGCAATGCCAATCTTTATCTTGGAGCATCACCAAGAGCTTCCATTGCCATAATGGATGCCTCCAAGGCATTGGCCGCCATAAATGGACGGGATTTTATCACCCCGGATGATATTAAAAAGGTGGCCGGACCCATATTGGGTCACAGAATCATCTTGACTCCGGAACGGGAAATGGAGGGATTAACAGCAAATCAGGTTGTAAAACAGATTGTGGAAAGCATTGAAATACCCAGATAAAATCAACTCTTGAAAAGATTATTCAAACAGACCTATTTGCAAAAGCGCTTTTTTATTGCGCTCATCACAATTATTGTGGCTTTTTTGATATCGTACATATTCAATGATATCTACGGAGCGGTAAAAGTGTTGTTCTATGTTTTTATACTCTTTTTTATTGTTGATTTCTTACTACTGTTCGCTTCCAAAGGTAGTTTGGTAGGTCGTAGAATTCTACCGGATAAACTTTCCAATGGAGATGAAAACCCTATCCAGTTGGAAATTATAAATACCTATTTGTTCCAAGCTGATATCAAAATAATTGATGAGATACCTTTTCAATTTCAGAAAAGGGACTTTGGGCTTAAAAGCAAGATTGCAAGTGGCGGCGCTAAAAAATATAATTATCAACTTAGGCCAACCGAGCGTGGGGTATATTCATTTGGGAGCTTAAATGCATTTGCGGCCTCTCCAATTGGATTTATTTCCAGAAAATACACATTTGACCAAGCGCAAGAAGTACCCGTATATCCTTCTTTTTTGCAACTTCAGAAATACGATTTGATTGCCTTTACCAATCGACTTCATGAGTACGGTCTCAAAAAAATAAGACGGATAGGCCACACCATGGAGTTTGAACAGATCAAGGAGTATGTTCAGGGAGACGACATTCGAAACATCAACTGGAAAGCTACGGCAAAGAAAAACCAGTTGATGGTTAATCAGTATCAGGATGAAAAATCACAACCTGTCTATTCGGTCATTGACAAAGGAAGGGTAATGAAAATGCCTTTTAATGAATTAAGTCTTCTGGATTATGCCATTAATGCTACCTTGGTTATCAGCAATATTGCCATAAAGAAGCATGATAAGGCCGGAATGTTCTCCTTTAGCGATAAAATTGAGAATCGTGTAGTAGCGGAGCGTCGAAGTTCCCAAATGAACCTCATTTTGGAAACTTTATATAATCTGGAAACCAATTTTATTGAAAGCGATTATAGTAGACTTTATATAGACATTAAACGAAATCTGAATCAGCGAAGCCTACTTTTGTTGTATACCAATTTTGAAACACTGGATGCTCTGCATCGGCAACTCCCTTACCTACAAGCCATTGCAAAGCAACATTTGTTGGTGGTCATCTTTTTTGAGAATACCGAACTCAACAAGTTTGCCCATAAAAATGCAGAGACGGTTCATCAAATCTTTGAGCAGACCATTGCGGAAAAGTTTATTTATGAGAAAAAACTCATTGTGAATGAGCTTCGTAAACATGGCATCCAAACCATTTTGACCAAACCTGAAAGTTTGACCATCAATACCATCAACAAATATTTAGAGATTAAAGCCCGGGGGTTACTTTAAACTTCGAGGAAAACCCAAAAGTTGATAAAGCCGGAAGTTCGGTACTAATTGCCAATGTATTTTTTGGTGCTGTATTCATCCGGAAGTCGTCCCAGTTTAAGTTTTGGGTCTTAAGACTCCCCATAGGTCTTCTTTTGTTCCGTTTTTTAGAAAAAAGTTCAATGGTAACACCAACTGTGACCCCGCCCAAAATAGTCGCCAATAAATCATCGTTATCCCATTGGTTACCTTCTTGACCTGCATCTATGGTTTCTTTACCAATACCCACCAAAGCACTGCCAATTACAGCCCCTGCAAACGTCCATGCACGGTTACCATCAGAAATTTGCTTTGCAACTCCAGCTCCCGCCAAACCAAACAGGCTACCTCCTAAAAAATGAAGGGCCTTATCACGCTCAATTTGGCCATGCAACTGTGCTCCGATCATAAAGATCAGTAGTGTTGGAATAAGTGTTCTCATGCTCCAAAGTAAAAAAAATAGGTTGTGCTAATAACTACAGTCGATTAAGTGTGTTCTTTGTTCGATGAAACTCCTCCATTAAGTCGTTTACAATATCCTCTGCAGATTTTATTTCATGAATCAATCCGGAAACCTGCCCAATTTCCAATTCACCTTCATCCAAATCGCCTTCAAACATGCCTCGTTTTGCCCTTGCTCTTCCCAGTAGACTTTTCAAATCCTCAACTGACGCCCCATTGGCATATGCATTTTGCAAATCTTGATAGAATTTGTTTTTGAGCAATCTCACAGGTGCCAATTCTTTTAAAGTCAAATGTGTATCTCCTTCCTTGGCCAATACGATCTGTTCTTTGAATAAATCATGGGATGATCCCTCAACACTTGCAGCAAATCTACTACCAACCTGAACACCGTCAGCTCCCAAAACCATGGCAGCTAACATGGCATTTCCTGTTCCAATACCACCTGCCGCAATTAAGGGAATACTGATTTTTTCCTTTACCGAGGGAATCAAAACCATGGTGGTGGTCTCATCCCTCCCATTATGTCCACCAGCTTCAAAGCCTTCAGCTACAATAGCATCCACCCCTGCATCTTGGGCTTTAAGTGCAAATTTCACGCTACTGACGACATGGACCACAGTAATTCCATTTTCTTTCAAAAATTCTGTCCATGTCCTTGGGTTTCCCGCGGAGGTAAATACAATCTTTATCCCGCTGCGGACAATAATGTCCATCAACTCCTCAATATTTGGATAGAGCATGGGCACGTTCACCCCAAAAGGTTTGTCGGTGGCTTTTTTACATTTATCAATATGTTCTTGGAGAACCTCGGGGTACATACTACCGGCTCCCAGTAAACCAAGTCCACCTGCGTTGGAAACTGCAGAAGCCAAATGCCACCCGCTTGTCCAAATCATTCCGCCTTGGACAATGGGATATTTTATACCGAAAAGTTGTGTAATTCTGTTTTGGCTCATATCACGAAATTACTCCTGAGCCTATTAGTTCATCACCTTGGTACCAAGCCACAAACTGACCTTCCGTAATTGCCGATTGTTTTTCCTTAAAATCCACATAGAGGCCATTATCTGTTTTGTACAAAACTGCGGATTGCAATGGTTGTCGATATCGGATTCGCGCCATGACTTCCATCGTTTCGTCTACTTTTAAAGCAAGGTCCGTTCGAATCCAATGTAACTCATCTTCTTTTACAAACAAGGTATTACGAAGCAAACCCGGATGCGATTTTCCTTGGCCGGTATAGATGATATTTTTCTCTACATCGGTCTCAATCACAAACAATGGTTCTTTGGTTCCTCCTACATTCAATCCTTTGCGTTGCCCTATGGTGAAATAATGAGCACCCTGATGTTCACCCACGACCTTGCCATCTTCAAGTTTGTATTCCGGTTTTTCAGCTTGAAAAGCTAATTCCGCTGTCTTGGATTCAAATTGTGGAACAGGTACAGCAAACTGTGAAGCATCATTGGGAACTTCAACAATCACTCCTTTCTTAGGTTTTAGCTTTTGTTGCAAGAATTCCGGAAGATGCACCTTTCCAATGAAACACAATCCTTGGGAATCCTTTTTATCTGCCGTGATAAGATCATTTTCCGCAGCAATTTGTCTTACTTCAGATTTTTGAAGGTCTCCTATCGGAAATAAGGTTTTTGCCAGTTGTTCTTGTGAAAGCTGGCACAGAAAATAGGATTGGTCTTTATTAGGGTCTTTTCCAGCCAAAAGTTGATACGTTTCCGAACCGTCGTCATTTACAATAGTTCCTTTTCTACAATAATGCCCCGTAGCAACATAGTCAGCTCCCAGTTGAAGTGCAATTTTTAGAAACACATCAAATTTTATTTCCCTATTGCACAAAACATCAGGATTTGGGGTCCTACCTCTTTCATATTCATTGAACATGTAATCTACAATCCGTTCCTTGTATTCAGCACTTAAATCGACTGTCTGAAAAGGGATTCCAAGTTTTTCTGCTACTATTAACGCATCATTGCTGTCCTCTACCCAAGGGCATTCTTCAGATATGATCACCGAATCATCATGCCAGTTCTTCATGAACAGACCAATGACCTCATAACCTTGCTCCTTTAACAGATAAGCTGTGACACTTGAATCAACACCTCCTGAAAGTCCAACTACTACCTTTTTCATCTTTCACATTCAATATGCAAAAATACAAAATGGGTCTGTTACTACCACTTCTCACTAAGGCAAGAAAATTTTGCTCAAAAAGATAGACGTAACCAAAATGGAACTCAATCATATTTATAACTCCAAATTTCATAAAGGTTTTGAGTTTTGTGATATTTTGTTATACAAATAATAAATTTTATTAAACAATATAATATTATCTCTTAGCTCAATGATTTAAGAGTTTTGATGTATAAAATGTTGCTCATTAACATATTCATGTAACACATACAGGTACACTCCCATACAGAAAGTATATTTTGTTAAAGTTTTCATAAAAATACTTAAACAAAAGCAACCTTAATTGTTTAACTATATCTTTAAATCATTAAACAAAATTTATAATCTAAAAACAATCTCATGAAAGCACTAGTTAAATTGTCCCAAATTTCTTTTTTGTGCCTACTTCTGATCTTAACATCATGCTCCAACGATGATGACAACGGTATGGAAACACCTCCTGAAAGTGATAATATTGTAGAAACCGCTTTGGCCACTGCAGATTTAAGCAGCTTGGTAAGTGCCTTGCAAAAAGCCGATGAAAGTGCCGACAACGATTTAGTTAGTGCTTTAGGCGGAGATGGGCCTTTCACGGTCTTTGCACCTACCAATGCTGCCTTTGCAGATTTACTGGCCCAACTGGACGGTTTTGATTCCCTGGACGATTTTAACACCCAAGAACTTCAAAATCTGCTGGCGACAATTCTAACCCATCACGTAATTCCTGGGGTTGGAGCACTATCTTCAGATCTAACTGATGGGCAAACTTTAACAACTCTTCAAGGCACTACCTTGGGAGTTTCTACCCAAGGCGGTGTTTTTATTGGAGATGCGACCGATTCGGATGCTGAAGTAACCACTGCCAACGTGGAAACCTCAAATGGGGTAGTCCATATCATTAATAAGGTGTTGCTGCCACAGACAATACTCGATCAACTCGCGGATATCATTTTAGTGCCGATAACAGATTTGGCCATTGGAAACGAGAATCTTCAAAACTTGGTTGCCGCCCTTACCGCCGCCAATGGAGATTTGCCAACGGTATTGAGAGGCGCCGGTCCCTTTACCGTTTTAGCACCAACAGATGAAGCATTTACAACTTTTCTTAATGGAGCCGAACTAGGAGATATTCCTGTTGATGTATTAACAAATGTATTGCTGAACCATGTCATTGATGGTGCCTTGTACAAATCGGATTTGGACGGACTAGGTTCTGGATATACCAAAACACTGGCAACAGGAGCGGGAGAACAGAACATGAGTATTTTCTTTGACACCATGGATGGAGTTAAGTTCAATGGAGTATCATCCGTTGCAACTCCAGATGTAAAAGCATTAAATGGAGTAGTCCATGTTGTGGATGCAGTAATCGACCTGCCCAACATTGTTGATCATGCTGTTGCAAATCCAGGACTTACTTCCTTGGTTGGTGCTCTTACTGAAGGAGGAAATACAACATTTACGGATTTACTCTCCGATGAGGAGGAAATCTTTACGGTATTTGCTCCAGTTAATACTGCTTTTGATGCATTTACAAATCCAAATGGAAATGACATAAATTCTGTGCTATCCAATCATGTTATAGTGGGTACTGCTGCTTTCTCTTCCGGATTGATGAACTCTTACGTTAATACAGCGGCTGAATTTGATATGGATGAGCCCTTAAGCCTATACATCAATACTGATGACGGAGTTAAATTGAATGGTATGAGCAATGTGGCCATTGCCGATATTGTAGCCACCAATGGTGTGATTCATGCAGTGGATGCGGTAATAGATTTGCCAACCGTGGTAACTTTTGCTACCGCAGACCCAAATTTTTCAACTTTGGTCCAAGCCCTAACTGAACTTACCCCTAGTACTGATTTTGTCTCTGTATTGTCTGCCCAAGATGGAAATGGCGATGACCCTTTCACGGTCTTTGCGCCAACCAATGCAGCATTTGATGCGCTGGCAGCCATTCCAGCGGAAGCAGATTTGATTCCAATACTACAGCATCATGTAATTGCCGGGGCAAATATTCGCTCTGGAGACCTTACTCCCAATGGAGATACGGTTACACCTGCCACACTGGAAGGAGATACCTTTACCATTACATTGCCTGGTACAAATGAGAACATTGCCAACGTAACTGACGGAGCTGGTAATATGGGAATTGGAATAGATGCCGTAGATGTGCAAGCCATTAATGGTGTAATCCATGTTTTGGACGCTGTTATGGTCCCAGATGTGAATAATTAGGCCTTTAAACGACCTTCGTTTGTAGGTCAAATATTACAAAGGGGCTGCCATAATTATAATTATGGCAGCCCCTTTATCTATAGGGCGTTACCGTTTATCGATGACACATCAAAAGAAGTCTCTTTACCATACAAAAAAGCCCCCTTTACAACTATTAATTTTTTGAGCGGTTATTATGTGGCATCTTTGAAGTCCCAAATCTTTCCAAACTATACCTATCAATGGTGAAAGCTCCCCCACAATCATGGGGGAGTTTTTATTTTTCAAGAAGTCGATTTAGCGCTTTCCGGCTTTCTTTTGAGCTTCAGCCTGTTCCATCATTTCCCTCATCTTCTTCTGGAACTTGTTCTCCTTTTTAGGTTTCTTTTTATTCTCCTGAATCTGCGCATGAATCTTATCCTCATCCAAAATGTAATTCTTGATAGCCAACATAATAAAGATGGTAATCAAATTGGAGATAAAATAGTACAGACTCAATCCACTTGCATAGTTATTGAAGAAAATCAACATGATAAGCGGAGACAGGTACATGATAAACTTCATATTCGGCATACCTGGTTGTTGCTGCATCTGCATACTTTGACCAGTGGTCATTGTCATATAGAAAAAGATGGCGACCGAAGCCAATATTGGGAACAGGCTTACATGGTTTCCATAGAAGCTTGATATAACCGGAATGTTAGTACTCCATTCAAAGATTGAATCGTAAGACGCCAAATCCTCTGCCCAAAGAAAGGATTTCTGCCTTAACGCAAACGAAGTTGGGAAAAACATAAATAGTGCATAGAAAATAGGCAACTGCAGCAATGCCGGAATACATCCGCTCATAGGACTCACCCCTGCCTTGTTGTACAGTTTCATGGTCTCTTGCTGCTTTTTCATGGCATTGTCCTTGTATTTCTCATTGAGTTCAGTAATCTCTGGCTTCAATACCTTCATCTTAGCCTGGGACAGGTATGATTTATAAGTAACCGGAGATAATGCCAACCGAACCAAAATGGTCATAACAATAATAGCAATACCAAAAGGCAAGAATGAACTTAAAAAGTCATAGAAAGGCGTAAAGACAAATCGATTGATCCATCCAAAAATTCCCCATCCAAAGGGAATGGACTCTACCAACCCCAAATCCTTATAATCGTCCAATATCTTAACATCTGTAGGACCATAATACCAATGCATATTTTGCGAAAGCTCACCTCCTTGCAACTCCAAAGGCGCTTTTGTAGCATATTCCTTGGTAAACAGGGTTTCCTTGCTTTCTTCCTCAACCAAGTTTTTAGAACTTAAAGCTGCACTCTTAAAATGTTTGTCAGTTGCCAAAATTGAACTAAAAAAGTGCTGACGATAAGACAACCATTTGATATCTTCTTCAGTTTCCTCATCCAATTCACTGGCTTCTGAAAGCTTACTGATCTTATCGTCTTCATGATTGTAGGTCAACCGAGTGTAGCGATTTTCATATTTTACACTCTTACCATGCCTGATACCTTTTAAATTCCATTCCAGGTCAATTGGCCTACTTGAATTAATCACCCCGTTTAAACCCTGCGACCTGATTGTGAAATCCACCAAATAATCATTGGGTTTCATTTCGTATCGGTATTCCAAAAAGCGATTGTTATCAACCTTTGCTTTCATAGAAAGCACCTGATTATCGCCACTTTTGGTAAGAGAGGGTTCAAAGAATAAATCTTTGGTGCTCAACACACGATTATCGTTGGTAGAAAAATTAATTCCAAAATCAGCATTGGCATCTTTTACCAAATACACAGGCACAGAATCATAGGTGACAAAATTTTTCATTTTTGCCTCTACAATCTGCCCTCCTTTATTGGCCACTTCCAAATAAAGGACTTCATTCTCCAATACAGAAGTTCCTTCGGATGCAGCGGTAAATCCAAAAGCTCCAACCGAACTTTTATAACTGGCCACCGCTACTGAGTCTTGTAAATTAATTGTAGCGGGCGCCTCCTCTTCCAATACTTTGGGCACTTCGGTTTCCTTTGCTTTTGCCTCAGCTTCAATTTTTGCCTGCTCAGCCTTTTGGGCCTCCAATTCTTCTGGTGTGGGCTGATTTTGGTAAAACATAAAAATGAGTATTCCAAAAATCAAAACAAATCCAATAATGGAATTGATATCCAGCTTCTTTTCTTCCATGAAAGTTATTTAGTGAAAATCTTTATCTGCCTTTTCAGGTGGCAAATATATGTCCAAAACCGCAGTTTATGCCAAACTGGCATTAGTTTGTTGCTGCTTTTGCGCTAAAACTGCCTTTACAAAACCTACAAACAACGGATGTGGACTGGCCACGGTACTTCTATATTCCGGATGATACTGCACCCCAACAAACCATGGGTGTGAAGGAATTTCGATTACCTCAACCAATCCTGTTTTAGGGTTTAAACCAGTTGCCAACAATCCGGCATCTTCCATTTGGGCCTTATAATTGTTATTGAATTCAAAACGATGTCTGTGGCGTTCCGAAATTTCCGTTTTCCCATACACTTCGTGTACCAAACTATTTTGGATAAGCTCACAGTCCCAGGCACCCAAACGCATGGTACCTCCCATATCAGTCACCAACTTCTGCTCTTCCATTAAGTTGATAACAGGGTGGGCTGTTTGTTCATCCATTTCTGTGCTATTAGCTCCGTTCAGGCCCAACACATTTCTGGCAAATTCTATTACCGCCATTTGCATACCCAAGCAAATTCCTAAAAAGGGAACATTGTTTTCGCGAGCGAAACGTACCGCCATTATCTTTCCTTCAATGCCACGTTCCCCAAAACCAGGAGCCACCAGAATCCCATCCAGTCCTTTTAAGTTTTCATCAATATTGTCTGCCGACAGATGTGCCGAATGAATGGATTTAACCTCAACCTTAACCTCGTTTGCAGCTCCTGCATGTATAAATGATTCCAAAATGGATTTATAGGAATCTTGAAGCTCAACATACTTTCCAATAAGTCCGATGGTTACGGTATGCTTAGGGTTCTTATGTTTTGCAAGAAATTGTTTCCAGAGGTCCAGATTGGGTTCAGTATCATTTGGTAGTGCTAGTTTTTCCAATGCCACCTTGTCAAGCCCTTCTTGCTGCATTAAAATGGGAACATCATAAATCGTAGATGCATCAATGGATTGTATAACCGCTTCTTGTTTTACATTACAAAAGAGTGCCAATTTTCTCTTTATATCATCAGATATCTCATGCTCTGTTCTACACACCAAGACATCTGCTTTTATTCCGCTTTCCATCAAGGTCTTTACAGAGTGTTGGGTAGGTTTGGTCTTCAACTCTCCAGCCGCGGACAAGAATGGAACCAAGGTCAAATGGACAACAATTCCATTGTTCTCTCCCAACTCCCAAAGTAACTGTCTTACCGCTTCTATATAAGGCAACGACTCAATATCCCCAACGGTTCCCCCAATTTCAGTGATTACAATATCATAATCACCGCTTTTTCCTAAAATCTGGATTCGCTCTTTTATCTCATTCGTAATATGAGGAACTACTTGGACGGTTTTCCCCAAAAACTCCCCTTTACGCTCTTTTTCAATAACACTTTGGTAGATTCTACCTGTGGTCACATTGTTGGCTTGTGAGGTCCTTACATTCAGAAATCGTTCATAGTGTCCCAAATCCAAATCGGTTTCCGCTCCATCATCGGTAACATAACATTCACCATGTTCATATGGATTAAGTGTACCTGGGTCTACATTGATGTAGGGATCTAGTTTTTGTATGGTAGTACGGTATCCTCTGGCTTGAAGCAACTTGGCCAAGGATGCGGCGATAATTCCCTTTCCTAAGGATGAAGTAACGCCCCCCGTAACGAAAATGTACTTGGTCTGTGACATATTTGGGATTTCTATTACGGGGTGTAAAGGTACAAATTGCCATCGGAATACCTTGTCATTCCTTCGGAAATTCTTTTTGGATTTGTTTGATCAGGGGTTCCAGACCATTTTCCTTGACATCGAGCATAGTGGTAAGATGCTCTCCTAATTTCCCCTTTGGAAACCCCTTCTGCCTGAACCACACCAAATAAGGCAATGGTAAATCAACCAAATACCAGTCTTTATATTTCCCAAAGGGCATTTTATAATGGGCTAACTCAAGGAGTTTTTGTTGGTCGGGTCTAACTTTCATTTGTAGGCCTAAAGTACTATCTTTCCACAACATAAATTCCCAATCATGAAAAGACGAAATTTTATTTCTACTTCAGCAGTTGGTGCTGCGGCAATGATGACCACAAATTCAATAGCACAATCAAAATATATGGACAAAGATTTTAAACTAAAGAACAATATCAATCACAGTGTTTGCCAATGGTGTTTTGGCCATATTCCTTTGGAAGAATTCTTGAAAACCTTAAACGGATTAGGAATTAAAGCCATTGATTTAATTGGCCCTAAAGATTGGCCATTGCTCAAAAAATATGACATCCATTGCTCTATGTGCAACGGAGCCGAAATAAGTTTGACCGAAGGATGGAACGATCCAAAAAATCATGAAGTCCTTATTAAAAATTATACGGAAATGATTCCCAAAGTAGCCGAAGCGGGGTATACCAATCTTATCTGCTTTAGCGGTAACCGAAATGGGATGAACGATTATGTAGGTCTGCAGAATTGTGTGGACGGTCTTTCCAAAATCATGCCCTTGGCCGAAGAACATGGGGTAATCATACAAATGGAGCTTTTTAATCAGACAAACCATCCAGATTATATGTGCGACAGTACGCTTTGGGGTGTAGAACTGTGCAAACATCTGGGCAGTGACAATTTTAAATTGCTTTATGACATTTACCACATGCAGGTTCAAGAAGGTGATATCATCAAAACCATTCAAACATATCATAAGTATCTTGGGCATTACCATACAGCTGGCGTGCCCGGGCGCAATGAAATTGATGAAAGCCAAGAACTTTACTATCCTGCTATCATGAAAGCGATTCAGGAAACAGGGTATACCGGATATGTAGCGCAAGAGTTCATTCCTACTTGGGAAGATAAGATAGGGGCATTAAAAGATGCTTTTGTACGCTGTGACATATAAGTCTTTTTTGATTCTATACCGGGGTTTTAAAAATTTAGAATGATAGGGATTAATCTGGACAGGGTTAAAATGATTGTCGTTAAAACTGCTGAAACGGGTGTAGTGAATAAAGAAACCATGTTTAGTTTTACCCAAAAAGACAATCTGATCCATGCCGAATATGCCGGAGGTCAAATAGCCAAAGGTTTTTTGGTTGGAAAATTGACGGACAACACTTTAAAGTTCAGTTATTGTCAATTACAAGTGGATGGAAGATTGGACAACGGTTCCTCAAAAGGGGAACTTTCCATCTCCAAAGAAGGAAAAATTAGATTGACAGAGTACTTTGAATGGGATTCAAGGCCAGGGCATTCCGGCACAAACATTTTTGAACAGATTTAATTTCCATCAACGCTTCAAACAACAAAAAGAAACACCATAACCAAAATAACAACCGTTCCAAAAACCATATTCATGTTTAAAAAACAATTCTTTGCATTTATTCTAATACTGTGCGCTACTATTTCATGCAAAAATGTCGATGCGGAAAAAGACAAAGAAGATGCTACAAACACCGGTAGACCCAATATCTTGTTCATTATGTCAGATGATCATGCGTATCAGGCGATTAGTGCTTATGACTCTACCTTAATTAGAACGCCAAACATTGATAGATTGGCCAAAGAAGGTATGCTGTTTACCAATGCCTCGGTCACCAACTCCATTTGTGCCCCATCCAGAGCCACCATTCTAACTGGAAAACACACACACATAAACGGGAAAATCGATAACCTGACTCCTTTTGACACTACTCAAGTTACCTTCCCACAATTGTTTCAAAAAGCGGGATACCAAACCGCAATGTTCGGGAAGCTTCATTTTGGGAATAGCCCAAAAGGTTTTGACGAGTTTAAAATAGTTCCAGGTCAAGGAAGTTATATCAACCCAGATTTTATAACCCCAAAGGGCGACACCATTCAAAAAACTGGGTATGCCACAGATATTATCACAGATTTTACGCTGGATTGGTTGGATACCAAAAGGAATCCTGAGAAACCATTTCTTATGCTCTATCTGCATAAAGCCCCTCATCGTGCTTGGTGGCCAAACGCGGAAAAGTTCAAAACGTTTTCAAAACGTAAATTCCCTGAACCTGAATCCCTATTTGATGATTACACAAACAGAGGGACTGCGGCTAAAACCGCTGAGATGAACATTTACAAGCATATGCTGCTCAGCTATGATTGTAAGGTACTTCCAGAGACCCTTTCTGAGATGGGAATTGCCACAGACCCAAGGAATGAAAGACTTTTTAACGGCGGGGATTTTTACCGTATGAATCCTGAGCAACTACAATTGTACAAGCCAGTTGTGGATTCCATTACAAATCACTTTAGGGAAAACTGGCCCAAAATGAACGAGCAGGAAAAGAGTAGATGGAAATACCAAAGGTATATCCAAGATTATTTGGCGTGCATCTCCTCTGTGGATGATAACGTAGGGCGGGTCTTGGATTACCTCGATGAAAATGATTTGGCCAAAAATACCATTGTGGTCTATACCTCAGACCAAGGTTTTTATCTAGGCGAGCATGGATGGTTCGATAAGCGTTTTATGTACAACGAATCTTTTAAAACTCCTTTGTTGATAAAATGGCCCAATGAGATAAAACCTGGTACCACCAGCGATGAAATGGTTCAAAACCTTGATTTTGCGCAAACCTTTTTGGAAGCGGCAGGAATAATGGCTCCCGAAGATATGCAAGGAGAAAGCCTAGTACCTTTGTTAAAGGGCAATACACAAGCATGGAATAGGGATGGTGTGTACTACCATTATTATGAATACCCGGCAGAACATGCTGTGAAAAGGCATTACGGAATTGCCACAAAAACCCACAAGCTCATCCATTTTTATCATGATGTGGATGAATGGGAGTTGTATGACCTTGAAAAAGATCCCAACGAAATGAACAATGTATATGCAGATCCAACATACAGTTCGGTGGTGGATCAGCTAAAGAAAGAGCTTGATGAGTTGCGAAAAAAATACAAGGACTCACCTGAACTGGACCAAAAGTTTATAGATTCCTACAATAAGAAGAAATCCTAAAGTATCATGAGAACAATACCCATACTCCTGACCCTTTCCCTGTTGATAGCCTCTTGTAATTCTAATACATCGAAAGAAAAGGTACTTCCAAAAATTGCAATAGCAGGAATCGCCATAGAATCAAGTACATTTTCACCTGCGGTCTCCCATGTGGAAGCATTTCATCCAGTAACCGGAGATGTGATTTTTGATTCCTATCCATTTTTCCATGCGGATTCCCTCAACAGAAAACGTGCCAATTGGATACCCACCTTAAGAGGAAGATCGTTACCTGGAGGTATTGTCACCAAAGAAGCTTATGAATCTATGGTAACTAAGACTTTGGAAATGCTCAAAGAAAATGCTCCCTATGACGGTTTGTTTTTTGATATCCACGGAGCAATGAGCGTTGTTGGCCTGGATGATCCTGAGGGTGATTTCATTAAAAGGATTAGAGAAGTAATCGGTACCGAAACCATTATTTCAACTTCCATGGATTTGCATGGGAATGTTTCACAACGTTTGGCAAAACACTCTGATTTAATTACTTGTTATCGCATGGCACCTCATGAGGATGCTTTGGAGTCCAAAAAAAGAGCTGTGGACAATCTTCTGGACAGAATTGAAAGCGGAAAGGGAAAACCAGAATACAAAGCCTGGGTACCAGTGCCCATATTGTTGCCCGGTGAAAAAACCAGCACTAGAATTGAGCCGGGAAAAAGTTTGTATGGCAAGGTAGCCCCGGCTGCCGCCCAAGAGGGAATTATTGATGCCGCTATTTGGATTGGTTACGCTTGGGCCGATGAGCCTAGAAACCATGCTGTGGTCATGGTCACAGGTGATGATAAGGAAAAAGTAAGCCAGACTGTGGAGCAACTGGCATCAAATTTTTGGGATGTACGCCATGAATTTGAATTTGTTGCCCCCACCGCAACACTAAAGGAAAGTTTGGACATGGCCATTTCAAGTGATAAACGCCCTTTTATCATTAGCGATATGGGAGACAACCCAACAGCAGGAGGAGCTGGGGATGTTACATGGACGTTACATAAAATTTTGGAAAGACCTGAATTTCAATCTGTGGATGGACCTTCGGTCATCTACGCATCCATTCCTGGGCCTGAATTTGTAAAAAAAGCCATTGAAATTGGGGTCGATGGAAAAATTGATGCCATGGCTGGAGCAGATATAGACGATAGGTATGCACCACCCGTACGCTTGGTCGGCACCATTACTGCCATTGAACATGGAGATAGACACGCGGAGACCGAAGTCGTGGTAAAAGTCGGAAGTGTTAATGTGATCGTGACCAAAAAACGGAAGCCTTACCACCGAGAAAACGATTTTACAAGACTTGGGTTAAATCCACGTGAGACAAGCATTGTAATCGTAAAAATTGGATATCTGGTTCCAGAGCTATACAACATGCGAGCAGATTGGATAATGGCATTGACCCCGGGAGGTGTAGATCAGGATTTAGAGCGTTTAGATTATAAAAGAATCAAAAGACCTATGTTTCCTTTGGATAAGGATATGGAACAACCTGATTTATCCGCTAGGTTGATACCTGCATCTCACGAATAGCGTTAGAACCATTACTATTCCATTTTTAATAGTGCAGGAACAATGAAATTGTTCATTATTTCGTCCGTATATTGATGGGCCTTTCTCTTTCCATAATTGGTTGTAGTAATCACAATTACGGCTTCTAATTCTGGAATGGCCAAAACTTTTTGCCCTCCATTCCCAGACATATAATAAGCTTTATATTTCTTATCCATACCAAAAGACTTTAACCATAATAGATACCCGTAATCAGTTCCCTCTCTAACATTTGCTTTGGGAGTAGTTGCTTTTTTGACCCATTTTTTTGAAAAAATTTGTTTACCGTTCCACTGCCCATCTTGAAGAAATACTTGAATCATTTTTAAAAAATCCCTACTTCTGTATTCACTTCCACCCGCAGTGTTTAAAACACCCGTGGGAGTATAGTGAAACTTGTAATCTTTAATTTCTAGAGGATTAAGGAAGTTTTGCCTGGCAAAAGTATCCAATGGCATCTTAACAGCGGCTTCTACAACCTCAGCCAATGCCGCTGTTCCAGCAGAACAGTAACTCATTGCTCTCCCATATGGTGAATCTTCCGGCTTAGGACTAAATGGATATGACCGAACAGGGAGATTAACAAAAAACTGAAGCCAATCTTCAATGATATACATGCGTTCTTCATGACCTCTTGAAAATATATTGTCATCATCGCATTCTAAAATGGAACTCATGGTCAACAAATCTTCAATACTGATTTCTTCTTTTCTCGAATCTTTGTTTTTTATAGGTTGTCTGGGGTTTAGGTATTTAAAAATCTTTTCATTTTCCGATATAATGAGACCTTTTTGAATGGCTATTCCAGTTAGAATTGTAGCCATTGTCTTGGTCACCGATCTGGCATTTCTAAGCGTAGTTTTATTTGTGCTGTTGTAGTATTTCTCAAAAAGAAGCTTTCCCTGTTTAGCAATCAGAACACTTGTGATTTTTTCGTAATCACCATCAGTTATTCTTTGGTCCATTTCGATAAGAAGTTTAACGTCCTTCCTATTTTTCTCTGAAAAGTCCAATTGTGCATTCAATAAAATTGGAAGCACCGAAAGCAATACAAGCAAAATAAATCTTTCCATTTCTAAGTTTTAAATGTTGAAGCAAAGAAAGCCAAGTAGTTCTTCTAAAAATAGAATGAAATTAACATGAGGTAGAATTACAAAAACTTTTGCCTGAAAGTTTTTGGCGTTTTATTAAAGTAGTACTTAAATGTGCGGGTAAAATGGCTATGATCTGAAAATCCACAATGATGCGCTATTTGCGTAAGTGTATAATCTTTATTAGCCAATAAAGGCAAGGATTTTTTAATCTTATGCAAGCGGATGAAATCACCCAGCGTCGTATTCAAATAATTAGGGATACTTCTGGACAAATGAACGGGATGTACTCCCAAAGTCTTGGAAAGGGAGGTCAAGGTCAAATCTTCCACATCATCGAAGATCAATTGCCTTAATTTTTCCATCCACAGGGGTTCGGTTTTTGGATACGCTAATTTTTCTCCCCAGACTTCGTCGCAAAGTTGCAACACCAGCAAATCCAAGGCCAGTGAGGAGTGTTGGTCATTACATTTGAACTCATAGTAAATCTTTGCCAAAACTTGGTGCAATCTGGGATCTTGCATGAGCTTGCTGCCTTCCCATAGATTTCTATCCAACTTCTTCTTTTGATACCAATTACGGTCCAGTTCAATATGAAAACCTCGAGCCGTTAGAGTTTCCTTAGTATTCATATGTGTTTCCTGCCAATTGTGAAACAAAAAACTCCCTGGCGGGCATAATGTAGTACCCTTGTCATTGATATCTTTTACATTCCCTTCTAACACATACATGAAGTATGGATTTTCATGATAGTGAACATCTGTGTTGGGCAAGTGATATCCATATTCAGAAAAAACAACTCCAAAGTTGTCCAATTCCGATTTACAGATACCATAATATGAACCTTTTTTAAGGATTTTCATACTAACAAAATAAAAAAGCAGTCTAATCTTTTCCTAATGCTTCAGCTATTTTCTTGTTCCACTCCAATTGCTTTTGTGCATTTCTGGAAAAGTTGGTCTCCCAATCGTATTGTTCTTGAAATTTTTGGAGTTCTTCCAAAATCTCTCGGTATATTTTACGGATTTCGGCTTTTACGTTATCCGAAAAAGAGGTACGTTCCAGTTTATCACGCATTTTTCGGGCAAACAACTCGGAAATATCAAAATGGAGCTGTTCATGACTTAGAATCAAATCGTCACAAACTTCGGGTTTGTACCAAGATTCATTGGGGTAAAAATAGGCGTTCACCTCAAAATCAAGTTCCACCTCATGGTGAATAAGATTGGCGGAGTATTTATAACTAATTCCACTTGCGGTAGTTGCAGCCGGAACGGAAGCTGGCGGTACTTTTCCTTTAAAATCAGACCAAGTGAGCCTTAAATCGGGATTCCATAAAACACCTTCTTCAATTTCTTGGGTAAAGCCAAAGAAACCAAAAAATAGAAAGCATCCTATGGTGATTATCTTACCCAATCAAACTCTATTACTTTTTCAATATCTGGATGTAGGCTATAATGAACTGGACAAGTGTTGGCAGTATTTTCCAATATCTTCCTATGCTTCTCAGAAATATTGGTAGGCAGTTCCATTTTCACTTCAATTTTGGAAATCCGCCTTGGATTGGCAGACATATGTTTGGTTACCTCAGCGGTAGACCCAGATAAGTCTATCTGTAAATCCCTCGCCTTAATTCCCATCATGGTAAGCATACAACTTGCCAAGCCCGTAGCAACTGTATCAGTTGGTGAAAAAGCCTCTCCTCTTCCGTTATTGTCTACAGGTGCATCGGTAATAAATTCATTGTTGGACCTTAGGTGCAGACAGGTAGTCCTAAGTTCTCCGGTATAGGTTACTTTAGAGGTCATCTAATTTTATTTCTTTTATTCTTAAACTATCGTACTCCATTAAATAACAGGCTTTATTGTAATAGCCAGATGTCCAATCATTAAAATAGTTAAAGCTGTTTCCGGTATATTCTGTTAGTCCAGTAATCTTGGAGGTTTCAAAAAGGTTGTTCTTATGGGCCAGTTTTAACAGGGCATCAAAGGTTACATCAAAACCACGCACGGCATAACGGTCTGGTTTTAACCCCTTATAACGTTTACTGTAAGCCCTTGTAAAAGCATCATTTGCCGCTTTCCTATAAAAAGAAGGATAAGTGAATCTTAGATTGGACAAATGAGAGCTAGATATCGCATCGTTTTCAAAAGCACCATTAAAATTGGTGGTGAACATTCTTACCGATACGTCCTCATTGATTGCAGAATTTAATATGGAACTAACACTGGAAACCATATTGGTTTGTGCTGTTTCTACAAAAACCCAATTTTCCTTTTCCTCGGACAGTTGAATTAAAAACTCATCCAAATGAAGGGATTTATTATCTATGATCTTTGCGATTTGCGCCGCTGGGAATTTGGTCAAAATAGAATCGTGTGCCGCTTGATGTGTCGAGTCGGCTATAATGACCACATTCTGATCTGTGTAAGTTTTCTCAAGGTAGGATAGCATCTTTTTTCTCAACACATCGTCCTTGGGCACAGAAAAGAAAACATTGCTGTGGCTCAACTTACTATCAGAAGCTATGGGTGCAATAACCGGTATGTTCTTGGAGGCTGCCTGTACCGCCACCTCATCCAAAGCATCTGGTAACAAAGGCCCTATAATGGCATTGACTCCAAAAAAGTTTTCTCTAAAGAAAATCTCTTTTACTTTATCTCTATTTCGCTCTGTATCAAATGCCTTCACATCGACGGAAACCCCCATTCTTTTAATGGAATCCAGAGCAACCAAGGCACCAGAATAGAATCCAACACTTAGATTAACATCCCTTCTGTTCTTAATTTGATTGATTGTTTTTTTCCTATCACCAAAATCAACACGATCTAACCTGAAGGGCAGCATGAATACCAGTTTAGGTCTATTTTGGGTATTGACACTATCAATAAGATTGATCTTATCTATGACCAGTGCATTTTTCACCTCCAATCCTTCCGCATTTTCCTTAGGAAGTTTCAAGACCATTCCAGCTTTAAGACCATTTTCAAGATCAGGGTTCAACTGAAACAACTCATCTCTTGTAATTTTTAGGTTTTGGGTAAGCCTGAAAATATTCTGCTTTGGTTTTACTTCATAAAAAATGAAATTCTCGGTGTTCACCTCTCCAGATGTATCCCTTTTCTTGGGCAGTCTAATCATCATTCCTTCCTTTAAACCACCAAGTTCCATGATTTCTGGATTCAGTTTAATAATAGAATCTGAAGGAATACCATATTCTTTCCCTAAACTGTACAAAGTTTGTTTGGGTGGCACCGTAAAAGATGTGAACAAATCAACCTGTTGATCCTTTAAACTATCTCCTTTGGGTCTGGGCAACTTCAATTCTTGACCCATGGCCAAATAATCTGAAGTTTTACTTAAATCGGGATTCAAGGCGATCAAACTGTCGACGGTAATCCCATATTTATGGGCAATACTCCATCTGGTTTCTTTAGGTAGAACCGTATACGTTTCAAAATCGAGTTCCCGCTCTTCCTCCTCCGTACGTTCAGGGAATTTAGGAATCTGTAATACCATACCCTTTTTTAATGGTTCCGAATACAGTTGCCTATTGTATCGCTTTAATTGTTCTTCGGTAATATCATATTTTTGGGTAAGACCAAAGAGGGTTTCCCTCCTTCTAACCCTATGTCGTGTAAATCCAAGAGGTTTTTCCTGTTCCTCTACCTTTTCTTCTTCTTTGGGTTCGTTTTGTTGCGTTATCACGGATCCGTCAAGAGGAATAATTAAAATGGTGTTCACCTTTACATCAGCTGCAGTCTTAATCTCCTTGTTGGATTGGATGATGGTATAGGGTGTAACCCTGTACTTTTGGGAAATACTTTGTAAAGTTTCTCCTTCTTTGACCACATGGGTAGTCTTATTTTGGGCAGAAACTTGAATTGAAGTCAACAAAAAGACAACAATACCCAGTCTTAAAATATATTTTTTCATTCCCATTCTATAGTTGCAGGTGGCTTAGAACTAATGTCATACACTACTCTATTAACGCCTTTGACCTTATTTATTATATCATTGGAGGTTTTTTGTAAAAATTCATAAGGTAAATTCACCCAATCTGCCGTCATTCCATCTGTACTTTCCACCGCCCGCAAAGCAACACATTTTTCATACGTACGTTCATCTCCCATAACCCCTACACTATTTACGGGCAAAAGCATGGCTCCGGCCTGCCAAACCTTATCATAAAGTCCCCATTTTTTCAATCCATCAATGAAAATGGCATCAACCTCCTGTAAAATAGACACCTTTTCCGCAGTAATGTCACCTAAAATACGAATTCCCAAACCTGGACCTGGAAATGGGTGTCTGCCCAATATAGCTGCATCCATATTTAGGTTTTTACCCACCCTGCGCACTTCATCTTTAAATAATAGATGTAACGGTTCCACTATCTTCAGTTTCATATAGTCCGGTAACCCTCCTACGTTATGATGACTTTTAATAACCGCCGATGGGCCTCCACTTGCCGATACTGACTCTATACGATCTGGATAGATAGTACCCTGTGCCAGCCATTTTGCGTTCTCGACCTTATGTGCCTCATCATCAAAAACCTCAATAAAGACCCTTCCAATGATCTTTCTTTTCCCTTCGGGGTCCGATTCTCCCTTCAAGGCATCCAAAAAACGTGCCGAAGCATCTACACCCTTCACGTTCAACCCCATATGTTTGTACTGATCTAATACACTTTCAAACTCATTTTTGCGCAACAATCCATTGTTCACAAAAATACAGTGTAGGTGTTTTCCAATGGCCTTGTGCAGTAACATGGCAGCCACACTGGAATCCACACCACCTGAAAGCCCTAAAATCACCTTTTCATCTCCTATCTTCTCCTTGAGCTCTGCAACGGTGGTTTCAATAAAGGCATCTGGCGTCCAATCCTGGTTTAATCCAGCAATTTTCACTAAAAAGTTCTCCAAAAGCTTTTTCCCATCTGTGGTATGGTATACTTCTGGATGAAACTGGATTCCATAGGTCTGTTCCCCTTCTATCCTAAAAGCCGCATTCTCAACATCATGGGTGCTCGCCAAATGAACAGCACCTTCTGGTAATTGCTTAATGGTATCACTATGGCTCATCCATACCTGACTACCTTCGTCCAATCCATCCAAAAAATCCTCTCCATCCTTAACATAAGAAAGGTTGGCGCGACCATATTCCCTAGTAGCGGAAGGGGCCACATTGCCTCCATGAAAATGGGAAAGGTATTGGGCACCGTAACAAATACCCAATAAAGGTTTTTTCCCTTTTATCTCTGATAAATCAGGATGCGGAGCATCCTCGCTTCTTACCGAGAACGGGGAGCCAGATAATATCACTGCATTATATGGTGATAAATCCTTTGGAGGGTTGTTATATGGTTTTATTTCTGAGTAAATATTGAGTTCCCTAACGCGTCTTGCGATCAACTGTGTGTACTGGGAACCAAAGTCTAGGATAAGTACGTTGTTCTGCATGGGCAAAAATAGCAATTTGCTGCTGTTGAAAAAGTATCTTTTCAGGTATATTTTCAGAACTTTTTTAAACGCTTATCAACACACATTAAGCATACTAATTATCAGGTTTTTGCCAAAAAATACGAATTGAATATAACGTTGTGTAGTTTTTTTCTTAACATTTTTCGTCATTTCTTTGCGTTCCTAAACACAAACCAAAGCATTGATCATGATCAAAGGATTTATCTTCGATTTAGACGGAGTCATTACAGATACAGCAGCATTACATTATGTTGCCTGGAAAAAACTGGCGGATGAAATGGGGTGGGCATTTGACCATGATGTCAATGATAAACTTAGGGGCATATCCCGTACCGATTCCATAAAAGTTATTTTGGATCACAATAGTACATCATTGGATGAGCACAAACTGGAGGAACTGGCCGCCAAGAAAAATGACATCTATGTAGCCAGTCTGGAGACCATGACTTCGGAGGATTATCTACCTGGTGCTAAAGAACTTTTGACCCATTTGAGAACCGAAGGTTTTGCAGTTGCCTTGGGAAGCGCCAGTAAAAATGCAGAAAAGGTCTTGAACCAGTTGAATGCAACTCCTTATTTTGATGTTATTGGTGATGGTCATAGTGTATCCAACAGCAAGCCAGCACCAGATATTTTCCTTTATGGAGCTGAAAAACTAAACCTTCAACCTGAAGAGTGTATCGTTTTTGAAGATGCCGAAAGTGGTATTGATGCTGCAAAAGCAGGTGGGTTTTACAGCGTAGGCATTGGCCCTAAAGATCGGGTGGGCCATGCGGACTTACGTTTTGACACGATGGGTGATGCTACCCTTTTTGAAGTAAAGGCTCATTTTAAGGAATTATTCAGCTAATTACCTCTTGCTCATGAAGTTGGAATAAATCCCTATTTTTAGGGTAAACCAACCTCCATGAAAATAATCAAATATTGCTGGTGTTTCTGCTTTTTGCTTTGGGCAACATGTGTGATAGCACAAAAATCCAAAAACATTGACAGCATCATAGAAGTTACCAAAACAATGCCCGATGACACTTTGAAAGTGGCTTATTATGGTATAATCTATGAGAATTTGATGTTCAAGGACCCAAAAAAATCATTTGAGTTCGCGAAGAAGGAATATGCGTTATCAAAAAAAATAGGGTATCAAACAGGGCTTGGTAGTAGTCAACTACATCTTGCTGATTCCTACAAAAATTCAGGGCAGATAGATTCGGCCAAATATTATTATGACCAATCATACCAGATTTTCAAGAAGCAAGACCATACACTCGGTTTATTGTTCATCAATCACTCCCAAGCGTCCTTTGAGCAAAGTCGCGGGAACTATGAAACTGCATTGGAGTATGCCAATAGGAATATTGAACTATATCGAAACAGGGATTCAATCAAAACAACCTACAATGCGGATTTCAATCTGATCGGAGCCGAATATGAATTGATTGGTAGCATCCATATTGAATTGGGCAACTATAATATCGCCCTCAAAGAGACCCATAAAGCCCTAAAGTTCTTTGAACAGATCAAAGACACGATCAGGGCAGGCGATGCACTTATGGCCTTGGGCAATATTGAAACCCTATTGGGCAATCATGAAAAAGCCACCCCCTACTACAAAAAATCCTACTCCATATACGACCATTTCAATGACCAACAATACAAAGCCTATTCGGGCAACAACATAGGTAGCAACTATATGACCTTAGGGCAATTCTCCAATGCCCAGAAGTATTTCAACGAAAGCTTGGAAATCGCTACAGAAATAGGGAACGAAGAGATAAAAGGAAATGCATTGATTGCTTTGGCAGGCGTATACAGAGAATCTGAGGACCTCAATAAAGCGAAAGATTTTGCAGAAAGTGCCTTGGAAATCCACTCAAAACTGGGATACAAAAAAAGTATTGCTGCTGATTTAATGGAGCTTGCCAAAATCGGTATAGCGAACAACAGCCTCGCGGAAGCACTGGACCATTTAGATCGGACGATACAAATCTCCTCCGAAATAGGTGCAAAAGATATCCTAAGTGAATCATTGCAATTAAGATACACGATTCATAAAAAGCAAAGGGATTTTACCTTGGCACTCTCGGATCACGAAATGTTCAAATCTGTGAACGATTCCATTTTTGATAAAACCAAATCCCAACAAATAGAAGAACTACGAACCATTTACGACACTGAAAAAAAAGAGCAACAAATCGCTCTTCAAGAGAAAGAGATTACTGTTTTGGAGCAAAAAGCGGAAATCAGCACCTTACAGAAAATACTTTTGGGCGGTCTATTGGTTGTATCCCTAATAGGATTTTACGGTATCCGGCAAAGGTTGAAGCGCAACAAGCTTGAAAAAGAAAAGGTGGATGCCGAATTGGCCTTTAAAAAGAAAGAATTGACTACTCATGCCCTTCATTTGGCCAAAAAGAATGAAGTATTGGAAGGGCTAAAACAGAAGGCTGAAGAGTTAAAAGCAAACGAAGAATCAAAAAAAGGCTATCAACAGCTTATCCGAACCATTAATTTTGATTTGCAGGATGACAACAACTGGGAAAACTTCTCACGTTATTTTGAAGAGGTACACAAAGATTTCAATAGCAACGTGAAAACAAAATATCCACAAGTCACTTCCAATGAGTTGCGTCTTTTGGCTCTATTAAAAATGAATCTTTCCTCAAAAGAGATTGCAAATATCCTCAATATATCCCCGGAAGGAATCAAAAAAGCCCGTTACAGACTTCGTAAAAAATTGGATATCACCACCGAAGATTCGTTACAGGACCTTGTGCTAAGCCTTTAAGCAAAGGCGCTCGAAGTACAGTCCACTCTTTGTCCCTATTTTATTTTTAGGGTGTCCACCTATTGTCCACCTTAGTTTTTTCATTGCTCAAAACCAGCGCTTTAGGTTTGCTGTGTCATTAAGTTGACAAACCAGTTTTGTGGTCTTGCTCGGTTAAGGGCTGCAGACCGTTTTCCGGGCAGGTCACACAAAATTGAAATCAAGTTTAACCCACAAAACAAAAGGTGATGAAAACAACAAAAAAGTCAATCGTAAAAATTTTGGTTCCCATATTGGTGCTTGCACTCATGGGGTGTAGCTCGGATTCAGATGAAATAGGAACCGATCCTGATCCAATCGCAAATCCCGACCCGGACCCTGGAACCGACCTGACCTTTGCCCAAGTGGTGGCCAAGGGAGGCGAGTTTGAAAGCTTTCCAGAAAGCAGGAGTACAACGGAAATCTCGGAGTCGGAACCCAAAAATGAAGATTATGTAACAAAAGACGAAGAAGGTGATGATATAGAGCAGCGATTTGTATGTGTTACCAAACGGGTAAGTGTTACCGATGGTAATGGAACATTTCCTTTGTTCAATACCGGTGCAGATGTAATTTATCCCGGTAGTCTGCTACAGGGAAAAACATTGAATAATGCCACTCCTTCCCCTATTGTGGTTGAAAGGGCCGGCGGAACGGTTTCCTATGACCTTAACAATGGAAACCTCCAATCCAGTTTTACAGTAGATCAAGTAGCTAAAAGTAGTATTCAAAATGCAATGAACAATATCATCGCCGGAGCCGGGGATGTGGTACCCGCCAATTTCACCCTGGATATTTTACAGATTGAATCTGAGAGTCAACTGGCCCTTGAAATGGGATTGGATGTGCAGACATTCACCACAAAGGTTTCGTCCGACTTATCATTCAGCACAGAAAAAACATTTAATCGCACCCTGGTTAAATTGACCCAGCGTTATTACACCATGAGCTTTGATCTACCCACAAGCCTTAATGCCATTTTCTCAGATAATGCCACCCCAGAACAGTTAGACACTTACATTCAGGAAGACAATCCCGCTACTTTTATCTCATCGGTAACCTATGGAAGAATATTCTATATGTTGGTAGAGTCCACTTCGAGCCGTCAAGAAATGGAGGCCAAATTAGATATTGCCTATGGCGCTTTCAGAAATAAGGTGGAAGGTGAATTGGGGGTTAGCGCCATGGAAGAGCTCAACGACCTTAAGATCAAAGTTGTTGCCTATGGCGGAGATGCCGCTGGCACCTTTGAACTGGCTGGTGAAACCAATATTTCCGATATCGCGAACAAATTGGCGGAGAGCACGGATATTAGGGCAGGCCTACCCTTGTCCTATGTAGTGCGAAGCGTTGAGCGACCGGACACGATTGTGGGCACTTCACTGGCAACAGAATATGATGTGGTCAACTGTGAGTTAAAGGGTGTATTGCCGCCAGGGGCTTACTCCGATTTCGTAGAACTTTTTGAAGATGGTATTGGAGCCATGGGACGCATAGGCAACAGCGATGTGGTCATCTTTAACAAAGCAGGTACACAATACGCTTGGTACAACGGAAATACGCCAGGCATCTTAGAGGATGGCGACAGAAAAATATTTGATATCACCGACGAAAATGGCCCCTTGGGCGGTCTAGAATTAGAAAATGTTGGGGCGATAGTAAAGTTTGCTGATAATCTTGCTGACCGACTCTACATTTTCAGTGGGGATGGATTTAGCCTGCAAATCTATATTTTGAACAATTATACTGAAACCAACCAATTACCTGAAAACCCAGTTGGAGCCGCCGGAAGTGTGCTTTTGGTAAATTCCATTTTTGGAGATAGTGGTAATTTCTTTCTAGGAAGTGAAGGCATTGGTGCCGCGGTGCAGGTTGGTGCCACTAAAATGGCCTTTTTTGGAACAAGTGGGGATAATTATCAGATATATGATTCCAGTGGTTCAGGGTCCTGGTCGGCATTAACCCCTTCAAATGAATGGTTTGGGGATTCAGAGAGTTTTAAAAATGGCCGTTTGTTTGATGAAGTCGGGGCGGCGACCGTATTCACAATAGGGGGAAGCAGTAGTCGATTTTTGTTTATAAATGAAACGGGCAATGAACTTAATGAATGGTTCTCCTCGGCCACTATTGGTCAGGATAGGTTTGAAGGGCCATGGATCATTGATTAAAGTCTATTTGAGTTAGTTAAAAACAAAAGCCCCGGGAACCACTCCGGGGCTTTTAATAAAATCAAAACCAACCTAAACATATGAGTTTACCTCATATTTTTTGAAAATTTTCATAGCAATTTTCTCTAATAGAACAACCAGATAACAAAATACCCTACCTGTTTTTTTATTTTTTTTGAAAAAAGTTACTGAAAGGGTATCTCAGAGGGTAAATCGACCTTAAAAAAATAGAGGTCATCATCATCTGGCCCATATCGAAGTAAGCTATCAATGGGGGTTGAAGGAATGTTATCTTTTTGGATGCTCACAATACCATATCCACTTCTAAAAGTTTTAGGGAGAGTGGCGGAGAAATCATCCAGAGTGAAAATTTCCTTGCTAGAATCAAGCAATCGTATTTGTCCACCATAAGTTACATTGGGTAACACCCATTTTTCCTTCGGAAAATCCTCGCTGAGCTTTTGATGCAATGCTGTATATTCAAACTGAATGTCGGATTTAATCTCCAAAAGTCTTTCAAATGGTGTTCTTAATACCTGAAAACTCAAAACGGAGATATAAACAATCGTTCCCCATTTTATATAGTTCTTTTTTACAGGACCCAGATACGCTATGAACAAGACCAAATAGGGCAATAAGAGTGGTAGCAACCACCGCCCATGTACATCTTGGGCATCCATCAACACAAAAAAGACCAGCAACACCCCAACCTGTGCAATTCCTAAATGAAACAACCATGTCAATTTCTGGTTATTTTGAGGGTTCTTTTTTCTAAAGAAAAACATTCCTATTGTCAATAGTAATATTGGCAGCATTCCTTCCAAAAGCGCCTTTCCCATTTTTAAAACAGGACCTATTACAAAAATCCCAGGGTCTGAATCACCAAACTTCATCCCCAAGCTTTTTTTTATTTCAAGCAAATACCCTTCGTGTAACAACCAATATAGATGCGGTGAAATAAGAGCCATAGCAACCATACATGACAGTACTATCTTTTTGTTCCATACAATGGTCTTTATGTTGGAATCGAAAAAAGAAACTATAAAAAGTGTAGCTGGGAAAAGCACATTGTTGTACTTGGCAAGCATCCCAATGCCCATTGCCAAACCCAATAGAAGATAGTTATAGGCAGATTTTTTTTGAACCAGCTTGGTCACAACCAAATACGTAGCAAGTATGGTCAAACTGGCCAAGAGTGTATGGGAAAGCCTCCTAAAGGCAAAATCGATGAACACAGGTATCAAAACTGAAGCTAACATTACCAGTTCCGCTTTCTTGGCTTCGCCAAATAGCTTTTTTCCAAGTTTGGTCAGCAACAATAAAATTGAAGCAAAAAGCACCCCTCTTAGAAATGAAAATGAGAACTTAGTGATCCCAAAACAGTAGTTGACCATTTTCTGAAGCCAGGTATACAATGGAGGTTGGTCATCATAGCCCCATCGCCACCATTGCGAATAGTAGGCTTGCTCTGCATCCTCCAACTCCAATGAATTTTTTAAATAACTGATGAGGATAATCGAAGAAAGGGAAAATAAAGCAAGAAACCAGGTCAGTCGACTTTTCACGATCAAACCTGCCATTATTCTATTTTCAATACAGAAAACCCTTTAGCCATTGGATTAAGGTGATTCATAAGAAATGGGACCAGCTCATCACCAAACTCTAGGTAGAGTTCTGAGAAGTTCAGCTGACGTTCTTGTAGGGATTGATTGGGAAAAAGTTCGTTCTGAAGGTCGGTCATGCGTATCACATGATCTTTCAGTTTCCGTTTTTGGGCCTGCAACAATCGCTTTTCCAATGTATCCAAGCCTTTTTTCTGTTTTATCTCTTGGGCCTTAACAGCCCCAACAAAGGTTTGATCTGTCTCTTCGGCCAGTTTGTACAAAGACTCAAACTGTTCCTCCAGATATTTTTTCTGTTTGGAAAAATCAATATCAATATTCGAAATCTCACGAATTTTCTTGTTGATAAAGCTGTTTTGCTTCAAAAACAAATCCGAAACCGTCAAATCCAGCTTTTCCACCTTTCTTGCTTGCTTTTCAGTAAGAACCAAGGCTGAATTACGAAGTAATAGCATGGGAAAAGGAATCTCCATTGCTTCAAAATATGATTTTAGTTCCAACCAATAGGCCAGCTCCCCTCCTCCTCCAATATAACAGAGATTGGGCAAAATCACCTCTTGGTACAGCGGTCTAGCAATAACATTGGGAGAAAATCGTTCCGGATGATTCTGGAGTTCTTCTTGCAATTGGCTTTTTGAAAATTGGATTTCCGTATTGTTAACCTCATAGCTTCCATCTTTCTCTACGATTCGTTCCCTGATTCCATCCATCAAATAGAAATAATTGATTTCCCTTGGGTTCACCTGAATTGTATAATCTGAAGAAACCTCTTTTAACGCTTCAATGGATTCGGAAACCTTCTGAAACGGGGTGTTTTCAAAAATATCTTTTTCAGCATAAGGCGCCATTAGTTTTTTTAACGTAATGTCATCACCATCAACAATTACCAGACCATGATCCCCGAAAAGTACATTGGTCAAAAAACGAGTGGCATCCGTTAGATTTGAGTGGTATATGTATGCTTTTTCGAAAAGCTCCTTCAATTGATTTGCATTGAAAGAATTACCCAATTCATGAGAAAGGGTATCAAAAATAGCCTCTAAACCATCTGTTCTCAATTTCCCAACTGCTCCCGAAGCTTCTCGGTTCCATTGTACCTTCTTTCCCTTAAAATTAAAGTAATTGATCTCATCAAAATCATGATCCTCAGTAGCCATCCAATATACTGGAACAAAATTATATTTTGGATAAGCTTCCTTTAATTGTTTGGTAAGGTTAATGGTGGATATAATCTTGTATAGAAAATACAATGGACCTGTAAACAGGTTCAACTGATGCCCGGTAACCACAGTAAATGTATTTTTCTTTCTTAATGAAGCTATATGGTCTGATGTAGCTTCCGAAACTTCAAAGTTTTCATACTGTGTTTTAAGCGCATCAACTAAAATTGGTCTCTGTGCTTCAGGAAAATTAGCTTCTTTTTCCGCAATTTGTGCCTTAAAATTCTTTATATCGGGAAAGTTGCCATAAAAAGGTTTCAGTTCCTTTTTCTGGTCTAGATAATCGCAAATAAGTTTAGAGAAATAACCCGTTTCTTTAAAAGGTATACAATCTACTTCCATTCAGTTGAAATATCGCGCTAAAGATAATCCTCTTCTTTTTTTCTTCTCCTAAAAATACGTTAATTGCTTATTGGTCTTGTCTGAAGTCAATGAAAAGAAGGTGGTTGTTCCTCAATTTATTGTTAGATTTGGAAGGACTAATTTCAACTAAATGACAAGATTTCTACTTTTATCGTTTTTCCTATTTTCCCTTGTTTCTTTCGCCCAGCTTAAATCTCCTTCAGAGTTTTTGGGGTATGAACTGGGCACCGAATTTACACGGCACCACGAAGTGGTGGATTATTACGAATATTTGGCCAAAGAGGCTCCGGACAGAGTCAAACTAACTACATATGGGCAAACCAATGAGCGTAGACCTTTGCTATTGGCTTACGTGTCCTCTTCCGAAAATATTTCCAATCTGGAAAACATTAGAACGGAGCACTTGAAAGATATTGAAGGTGCCGGAAATTCCACCAAAGCAATTGTTTGGTTGAGTTATAATGTACATGGCAATGAAAGTGTTAGTACAGAGGCTTCCATGCAGACCATTTATGATTTATTGACAACCAAAAGTTCCTATTTGGATGACGCGGTTGTTATTATGGACCCCTGCATCAACCCCGACGGACGTGATCGATATAGCAATTGGTACAATCAATATAAAAATACACCGCATCAGGTGGACCCAAACAGTAAGGAACACAACGAAGGTTGGTGGAACGGGCGAAGCAATCATTATATGTTCGATTTGAATAGAGATTGGGCGTGGCTAACGCAAGTTGAAAGTCAACAACGTATAAAAGTTTACAATAAGTGGTTGCCCCATGTGCATGTGGATTTTCATGAACAGGGAGTGGACAACCCCTATTATTTTGCCCCGGCGGCAGAGCCTTATCACGAAGTGATAACTGATTTTCAACGTGATTTTCAGGTAACCCTAGGTAAAAATCACGCCAAATACTTTGATGCCAATGGTTGGTTCTATTTCACCAAAGAGATTTTTGACCTGTTCTATCCCAGTTACGGAGATACCTATCCCACCTATAATGGAGCTATTGGTATGACCTATGAGCAGGGAGGCAGTGGCCGTGGTGGTCTAGGGGTCATTACAAAGATTGGTGATACTTTAACGTTAAAAGATAGGTTGTCCCATCATCATACCACGGGATTGTCCACAATAGAGGTAGCTTCCAAAAACGCGGACAAGTTGAATGCTGAGTTCAAAAAATTCTATAAAAACCGAAGTTTTAAGTATAAAAGCTATGTACTTAATGGTGATAAGGATAAAATCAATGCTTTAAGGAATTTGTTGACAAAACATGAAATCGAATGGGGTGTTCCCTCAAAAGGTACGGTGAAGGGTTTCAATTATACTACAGGAACCAATGGTACCATGACTACCTCGAACAATAGCTTGGTGGTGTCAGCAAACCAGCCCAAGGCAACTTTGGTCAAAGTTTTATTTGAACCCAAAGCCAAATTGAGCGATTCATTGACATACGATATCACAGCCTGGTCCTTGCCCTATGCCTATGGCCTTAATGCAATTGCATCAAATTCGTTGATTGTCGATTCTGGGCAAGGTCTTTCAACCCCTACAAGTTCAAGCGGTGATGTAAACCCAAATAGTTATGCCTACATAGCGGATTGGGACAGTATGGAAGATGCTCGCTTTCTTGCGGAACTTTTAAAGAAGGGCATTAGGGTTCGTAAAGCAGACCATCCTTTTTCCATAGAAGGAAAATCATTTAAAAGAGGTAGTTTAATTATCACTAAGGCAGACAACCAGAACAAAGCAGATTTTATTGATGTGCTGAAGGGTGTTTCCGATAAATTCAAGAAAGAGATTACAAGTTCAAAAACAGGTTTTGTGGACTCTGGTAAGGATTTTGGCTCTGCCTATGTTCAGATGATTGAAAAACCCAAAATTGCTGTTTTATCGGGTAAACCGACTTCTACCTTACGCTTTGGTGAAATTTGGCACTTTTTTGAACAACAATTACACTACCCGATTACTGTTTTGGATAGTGATTATATCAACCAGGTCGACCTTAAAGATTACCATATTTTGGTGCTACCAAGTGGGAACTACGGAACTTTTTTCAATGAAAAGGAATTGAAAAAATTGCAAGATTGGGTAAAAAATGGAGGTAAGATTATTGCTATGGGTGGAGCAATAAATGCTATAGACGGTGAAAAAGGTTTTGGCATCAAAAAGAAAGAAGCTAAAAAAGATTCTACCGAACATAAACCCAAACCTCACAAGAATGTGCAAAGGGAAAATATTAAAAATGCCATAACAGGCGCCATTTTTAAAACCAAGGTGGATAATACCCATCCTTTGGCCTATGGGTATGGAACAGATTACTTTACCCTTAAATTGGGGAATGCAAGCTATGATTACCTAAAAAATGGAAACGCCGTATACCTAGAAACCAATACCTCTCCCGTTTCCGGTTTTGCTGGTAGCGAAGCTCAGAAAAAAATAGGTGAATCCTTAATTTTTGGCTCCGAACAGTATGGACAAGGGCAAGTTGTTTATATGGTGGATAATCCTTTGTTCAGAGGTTTTTGGGAAAATGGAAAGCTGTTTTTTGCCAATGCCCTTTTTATGGTAGATTAAGGTTTTATTGTTTTTAACGACTTTATCTTGAACGATCGACCTAAACATGGAGCTTTTCCATTAATTTTTAGTGCTCCATAACAACAGTTGATAGATTCCATATATCATTAAAAATCACTAATTTAGAGGTAATCGTTTTTTAATCAAAAAATGCAGTTGTTATGAATCAGATAGGCCTAGAAATTCGGAAAAAGACCCTCTCAATAGTATCCACCATATTATATGTTCTGGTGCTAGGAATCACACAAACATTTGCTTTCCAACAGCAGCAAACCGAAAATTATACCCAATATAAAGGAGAGGTGGTTGATGCTTCATCGAAAAAGCCTCTTGTATTTGCCACTTTATCCTTAGAAGGCAGTAATATTAGTACCATTACAAACACTGAAGGGAAGTTCCTCCTAAAAATTCCACAGGGCACCACTGATGGAACTGTCCTGGTTTCTTTTTTAGGTTATAAAAGCAAGAGCATAAAACTTTCTGAACTAAATCCCAACAAGAACAAAATTTCCTTGCTTGTATCGGTTACCGAGCTTTCAGAGGTGAACATCAATGCTCCAAAAGATGCAGCGGCATTGGTCAGGGAAACATTGGCAAAAAAAGGAGATAATTATTTTGATGACCCAACTTTAATGACCGCATTTTATAGAGAGACCATAAAAAAAAGAAGAAAGAATGTGTCCTTATCAGAGGCAGTGGTAAACATTTATAAGTCCCCATACAGCTCTCTTAGAAAAGATGCCGTAGAGCTCTACAAAGCTAGAAAGAGTACAGATTACAGTAAATTGGACACCGTTGCCCTAAAGCTACAGGGCGGTCCTTTCAATGCTTTGTATGTGGACATTGTAAAATATCCTGAATACATATTTGCTGACGGCTCCATTACAGATTATAAGTTCAGGTTTAGTAGATCCACCAGAATCAATGACAGATTGATTTATGTTATCAAGTTTGACCAGTATGAATCTATTAAAGCACCATTGTACAAAGGTGAACTGTTTATTGATGTTGAAAACAAAACATTGACCAGTGCCATATATACGCTCAATATTACAGATAAAGTAGCCGCTTCCAAACTCTTTGTCCGCAGAAAACCCGCTAAGGTTGATGTGTGGCCAACTGAAGTTGCCTATCGTGTTGATTATAGGGAAAAAGGCGGAAAGTGGTATTATGGCTATAGCAATGTGCTTTTGAAATTTAAGGTGGATTGGGAGGATAAACTGTTCAATTCTGTGTATAGTATGACAGCGGAAATGGCAGTCACTGATTGGGAAAAGAACATTACGGGACAGTTGCCCAAAAACCGTGAACGTCTTAAAAAATCCATTATTTTAAGTGATGAAGCAGTAGGCTTTTCAGACCCTGATTTTTGGGGCGAATACAATATCATTGAACCCGAAAAATCAATAGAGTCCGCTATCAAGAAAATACAACGTCAGTTGCGCAGAGCTAAAAAAAATAATGGCTCGGCAGCTCCATAATAAAAAGTAATCATGCTGTATTAAAAAAGCCCCTTAATGGGGCTTTCTTTATTTATCAAACTCTAGAATTGTTTTCCTGATTATGGAAACACAGTCCAGCAATTGCTCTCTGTTCATGACCAGTGGCGGCGCAAACCGGATAATATTTCCATGGGTAGGTTTAGCCAAAAGTCCATTCTCTTTCAGTGCCATGCAAATTTCCCATGCAGTGGAACTATCCTCGGAGTCATTGATCACAATGGCATTTAAGAGGCCTTTCCCCCTTACCAAACGCACCAAATTGCTCTCTTTGATGAGCTTTTCCATTTCTTCTCGAAAAAGTTCCCCCAATTCGGAAGCATTTTGAGCCAATTGTTCTTCTTCAACAACATCCAAGGCTGCCATGGCCACAGCACAGGCCAAAGGATTTCCTCCAAAGGTAGAGCCATGGTTACCAGGCCTTATGACTTCCATAACCTCATCATTGGCCAAAACAGCGGATACAGGCAACACTCCTCCAGAAATAGCTTTGCCCAAAATCAACACATCTGGTTTTATGCCAACATGGTCAATGGCCAAAAGTTTACCTGTTCTTGCAATTCCTGTCTGTACCTCATCCGCCATGAATAACACATTCTTGGATTTACACAGATCATAAGCCTCTTTGATGTAATTGTCAGCAGGCACATAAACTCCAGCCTCCCCCTGTATGGGCTCAACCAGAAATGCAGCTACATTTTCATCTTTCAGTGCTTCCTGAAGAGCGTTGATATCGTTGTAGCGTATTGAAATCATTCCCGGTGTGAATGGTCCAAAGTTTTCCGTGGCAATAGGGTCATTGGATGCTGAAATAATTGAAATGGTGCGTCCATGGAAATTGTTTTGGCAAACAATTATTTTAGCTTGATTTGCGGGTACTCCCTTTTTCTCATAAGCCCATTTTCTTGCCAATTTCAGTGCGGTTTCAACAGCTTCCGCACCCGTGTTCATGGGTAACAATTTGTCAAAACCAAAATATTTGGTGGCAAATTCTTCATACTTACCCAACATATCATTGTAAAATGCTCGTGATGTAAGTGTAAGCTTTTCAGCTTGGTCCTTAAGTGCGGAAATAATCTTTGGGTGACAATGCCCTTGGTTTACCGCTGAGTAAGCTGACAAAAAATCATAATATTTCTTGCCTTCAACATCCCATACGTACACACCTTCTCCTCTACTAAGGACAACTGGCAGTGGGTGATAGTTTTGGGCGCCATACTTGTTTTCTAAATCAATCGCTTGCTGCGACGTTAAATGCTCTAAAACAGCCATTTTAGTTATAGTTAAATTAAAAAAACAACTATTCCTACAATACCTTTATTCTTTCGAAGTCTCGAAAAAGCAGCGTGGGAGAGAAATCATCCCTGAAGAGCGGCTAAATTATTAAATATTTGGCAATTATTCTCAATTTAGGGGTTCAGTCACCCATTTTTATGGGCCAGCGCAGAAATCTGCAACTCCAATCTTTTAAGCTCACGGAGGACATCATTTTTGTCCATCTGCATCCAAATATAGACTTTGAGCATACTCATCATAAGCATACATGTAAAAATGCCCATACCCCATTTGATTAGATCATTGGTAGCTTCAGTGTCCAAAAATTGGATGATACAATAAATCAGCAGTCCAAAAAATATCAAAACCATGATGTTCATTATAATGGCCAGCCACGCCATTTTGCCTCTAAAAATTCCTCCAAATTTTTCCAAAACATTTTGTTCACCAAGTTCATCATAAAATTTAGCTTCTTCTTGGCTGAGCGCTTCCTTGATCAGTTCATCTATTTTTTCAATGTCTTTTTTCATTAATATTGATTTTTAAAATTGTTTTTAATTTTTCCCGTGCATGAAACAAACGTGATTTTGTAGTTCCCACAGATATTCCAAGGAAATTGCCAATTTCCTTCATCGAATATTCCTCAACATAAAACAGCTTCAACACCATTTGCTGATTTTCAGGCAGTTCTTTAATGGCCAATAACAGTTTTTGGACATCTGATCCTCTGTTATCCTCAACATCATCAACTTTGGTTTCCTCGTAATAGTTCTCGGCCCTTTTTCTATTTCGCTTAACATTGTTTAGATAGTCCAACGATTTTCTTGTCACAATTTTGGTCGCCCAACTTCCAAAACTATTCGGATCTTTAAGTGTGTGCAGCTTATTGATGATGGTCTTCCAAGAATCTTGGACAATATCCTTTGAAGCCTCAATATCCATGGTATACCTATATGAATGTTTACACAATCGTAGATGATGTCGTTTTACCAAAAGTGGAAAGGAATTCTTATTTCCCGTTTGATATTCCAAAACCACCAGACCATCAAAAGCTTTTTCGGTTGTTTTCATACGAATTTCTACTTAAAGGACGGCGATTAATCAAAAAGGTTCAAAAAAATGTGGATTTTATATTTTCATTATACAAGTTAGTTGTTCTGTATAAAAACCTATGCTTACTTTTGCGCCATGCGCAGAAAAAACAAGCGAAGAACGTTTGAACATGTCGAAGTAATTGACGCCGGAGCCAAAGGAAAATCGGTTGGGAAAGCTCCAGACGGTAGGGTAATATTCCTTTCTAATGCCGTACCTGGCGATGTGGTGGATGTGATGACCACAAAAAAGAGAAAGGCTTATTTTGAGGGTATTGCAACAAAATTCCATACGCTTTCAGACAAAAGAGCCACTCCTGAATGTGAACATTTTGGGGTGTGCGGTGGATGCAAATGGCAACATATGGCCTATGAGCACCAACTCTATTTTAAACAAAGGGAAGTGGAGAACAATTTGAAACGAATTGGGGATATTGAGCTACCCAAAACAACTCCGATTCTTGGTTCCAAAAAGCAGTATTTCTATAGAAATAAAATGGAGTTTTCCTTTTCCAGTAGTAGATGGCTGACCCAAGAAGAAATAGATTCCGAAGTTCCCATTGAAGATAGAAATGCCCTGGGGTTTCATATTCCAGGAATGTGGGACAAAATTTTAGATGTTAAGAAATGTCATCTTCAAGCTGATCCGTCAAATGCAATTCGATTGGAAATACGCAATTTTGCCATAAATCAAGGACTCTCTTTCTTCAACCCAAGAAAACAGGAAGGACTGTTGCGTACCATGATGTTACGGACGGCATCGACTGGAGAAATTATGTTGTTGATTCAGTTCTATGATGATAATACAGAGCAACGGGAAGTACTATTGAGTCATATCAAGATAAAATTCCCAGAAATAACATCGCTGCTCTACGTGGTTAACCAAAAGCAAAACGACACTATCTATGATCAACAGGTGGTTTGTTTTTCTGGCAGGGACCATATTTTTGAGGAAATGGAAGGGTTACGGTTCAAAATAAATGCCAAGTCGTTCTACCAAACCAATTCGGAGCAAGCTTATGAACTATACAAAATAACTCGGGACTTTGCCGGCTTGACCGGTACCGAACTGGTCTATGATCTATATACTGGAACAGGTACCATTGCACAATTTGTTTCTAAAAACGCCAAAAAAGTGGTAGGAGTGGAATCCGTACCCGAAGCCATTGAAGATGCCAAGGCCAATGCGCTCAGCAATGACATAACCAACGTTGACTTTTATGTTGGGGATATGAAAAATGTGTTCAATTACGAATTTATTGAACAACACGGACACCCAGATATAGTGATTACCGACCCGCCTCGTGACGGAATGCATAAACTGGTTGTGGAACAACTTCTACTGGCAGCGCCAAAAAAGATTGTCTATGTAAGCTGTAACAGCGCAACCCAAGCAAGGGATTTGGCTCTTTTAGATGAAAAATACATAGTAACCAAAGTGCAGCCTGTAGATATGTTCCCCCAGACCCATCACGTTGAAAATGTTGTACTTTTGGAGAAACGGGTATAATTTTTGATGAAATCTGTTTTTAAATTTAGCATGAAAAAAATACTCCCCATCTTACTGATAGCTTTTTTATTTGTCCATATGGCTTCCTGTGAAAAAGATGATATTTGTGTGGAAGGCGATACCCCCCTATTGGTCATTGGCTTTTTTGATATAGACGATACCACCCAATCCAAAGATGTACCCGATTTAAGGATAAAGGAAGTTATCTTGAACACTAATATCAATACCATTGCCGATCGCACCAGCAGTTTGGATTCCATAGGTATTCCGTTACGCATGGATGCCACCAGTACACAATTTGAATTCATTACCAACTCTGCCGATGATGATGATACAGGAGAGGAAACTGGCAATATAGATGTCCTTACTGTTTCATATAACGTAACCGAGGCCTTTGTTTCTAGAGCATGTGGTTTTGTGGCCAATTATGAAAGTTTAAACGTTACTCTCCCAGACAACACAGAGAATTGGATTAAGGATATCAGTGTTGTTCAACAAAAAATAGAAAACTCCAACAATATTCATGTCAAGATATTTCATTAGTCTCTTTTGCATAGCAACTTCCTTTTGGGGAATATGTCAGGATAAACCTATTGATCTACAGCCCAAGGACACCGTGGAGTACAAACAGGAATACGGTTTGCGTGTTGGGGCGGATATCAGTCGTTTGATTTTATCATTTGCTGATGAGGACTATACCGGTTTGGAGTTGGTTGGGGATTACCGGTTGACGCGGAAGCTATATTTAGCAGCCGAGCTGGGGAACGAGAAAAAAACACAAACCGAAGGTTTAGGGAGCACGCTATTGTACAATTATACCACATCTGGAAGTTATCTTAAGTTAGGGGTCGAAATCAATTCTTATGAAAATTGGTTTGGAATGAGCAACTCCATTACGATTGGAGGGCGCTACGCTGCAGCTAGTTTTAGCCATACCCTGAACAACTACAATATTTTTGACAGTAACAGATTCTTTAACCCCGATGGCTTTTTAGAAGGTGCACAGAATGGCGAGGAATTTAATAGCCTGAATGCCTCTTGGCTCGAATTTGTTGCAGGAATTAAAGTTGAGCTGTTTGCCAATATTTATGTGGGTATGAGTGCTCGTCTTGGTTTTTTGGTGACCAATAAGGAAGAAGAGCGCTTCCCCAATCTTTGGATTCCTGGGTTTAATAAGGTAACAGATGGAAGCAACTTTGGTGTGAGCTACAATTACTCCATCTCCTACTTGATTCCATTCTACAAAAAATCCAACAAGAAAAAGGAAGAAACTCCTGAAACTGAGCAGAATTAGATTGTTGTTTTTAAAAACCTTTTTTATTCAACAAGAATATGAAAACTAAAAATACGTTGATCAACTATGTTGAGTTTAAGGCGGTTGACCTTGAAAAAACAAGGAAATTCTTCAACCACTGTTTTGGTTGGACATTCACCGACTATGGTCCTACCTATACCGCATTTGCGGAAAGTGGTCTTGAAGGTGGATTTGAAAAGAGCGATGAAAGTATTGTAAACGGAGCTTTAGTTGTGTTGTACCATGAAGATCTTCCGCTTATAAAAGCTAAAATTGTTGAAGCTGGAGGAAAAGTGGTAAAGGATATCTTTTCCTTTCCCGGTGGTCGTAGGTTCCATTTTGCAGATCCATCAGGAAATGAACTAGCGGTTTGGTCCGATAAATAAAAATGGTTTTACAATTATTACTTCTTTATGATTATAAGAATCTTTACAGCAACAGTACCATCAGAACTTCATTTGGAGTTTGAAGCTAAATTCAAAGAAATTTCAGTTCCGCTGGTTAAAAATCAATCAGGTTTATTAGGATTGGAAATTGCCAAACCCACCCAGTGGAACCCAAATTCGTATGTCATGATATCAAAATGGGCCGCAGAAAATGATTTAGTACGTTTTGCCGGAGAAAACTGGAACGAAGCTCATATTCCTTCGGGAATGGAAAAGTACATTGAAGAATGCTCCGTTAATCATTACTTAGACATTCCTATTTAAAAAAGGATAAAACAAACCAGCAATAAACCTCAATCATTCTGGGAATCCGTTTTGTATTTTCCCTTTTTGCTCCCCGAGTACATTTCGTATTTTACCAGTCTAGACTCTAACTTTCCATTATAGGTTTTTATCTTTCTTGAAGGTCTAAGGCCAACATATTTCAATGCTTCTAGGTTAGAAGTGATCAACCATGCATCGGTGTCTGGATAACGTTGTTTTAAGGTATCTCCCATTTTCCCATAAAAATCGGCTATATCTATTTGAAGACGCTCTCCATATGGTGGATTGAATACCATATGTAATTTTGAATCCACCGGTTTTTCTGTTCTGAAAAAATCCTTTCGTTCAATAGTGATATATTCAGAAAGATTGGCATTATCCACATTTTCCTGAGCTTTTCTCACTGCCGACGGAGCCTTGTCATATCCAATAATTTTGTGATGGAACTCCCGAGTTTTATTTAGGCTGGCATCTACAATTTTTTGGTGTAATTCCGCATTATAATCTTTCCAGTTCATAAAAGCATAGCTTTCCCGATTGATATTTGCGGGAATGTTGCAGGCTATCATTCCCGCTTCAATCAAAAAAGTACCACTACCGCACATGGGATCCAAAAAATCCAGTTGTCCATCCCAGCCACTTGAAAGAAGCAGACCGGCCGCAAGTACTTCATTAATTGGCGCAATGTTCGTTGAGATACGGTATCCCCTTTGGTGCAACGAACTACCCGAACTATCCAGGGATACCGTGCATGAATTTTTATATAAATGAATATTGATGCGCACATCCGGATTCTGGGTATTTACACTGGGACGCTGGCGTTCTACCGCCCTAAACTTATCCACAAGAGCATCCTTCACCTTTTGCGAAACAAACATTGAGTTATTGAATACTTCTGAACTCATGGTTGTATCGATAGCAAAGGTTTTACCATGATCAAAATATTCGGGCCAATTTATTCTATATGCATTTTGATAAAGCTGTTTCTCATTAAAAACCTTAAAGGATGCCATAGGCTTAAAGATTTTTAATGCGGTGCGTAGGCACAGATTGGCCTTGTACATAAACCCTGTATCTCCTTCAAAGGTAACATTGCGCACGCCCTCCTTTACATGGCCAGCTCCGAGATTTCTAAGTTCTTTGGCCAAAATGGGCTCAAAACCATAAAAGGTCTTTGCCAGCATTTTAAAGTTTTCCATAATTCATCATTGATGTCTGCAAAGTACGGGACAACATCTTAATTTGATACAACTTTTAAGAAGAATATGTTTTCTTACCTTCCATTTATGGATGAGATTAATTCCACTTTTATCTTCCATAAAATACATATTGAGCAAAAGCTTCCTTTTCCTACAAAAAAGAAGATTTATATCAACAAATGATTAAATAATTATTAAAAATGTAATTTTACCTACCTTGGAGGTGATGAGCCACCTATCAAATTTATGGGTAATGATATCAACATAGAAAAGTCAACACTCTTCCAACTTATAAAGCAGGGAGATAAGGAAGCCTATAGACTTCTTTATGATTTGTATTACCCAAAACTACTTCAAATAGCCAAGGGTTACATCACTAAAAATGAAGATGCCGAAGAATTGGTACAGGATGTATTTCTCAAACTTTGGAAAAAAAGATATACCATCAATATCAGTTCCAATATGGATGGTTATCTCTATAGTATGATGCGCAATGCTTGTTTAGATTTTTTGAGATCTAAGAAAAATACATTGAATATTGGTGATAACATGGCCCAGTTAGAAGCTGCACTAAATTTGAAAGCATTGTCAAACGATACTGCATCTGCCCTATTGGTAAAAGAACTGGAACAACAAATTATGAAAGCCATTGAGCTCCTTCCAGATAAATGTAAAGCTGTGTTCTTGAAGAGCAAGATTGAGGGACTGAAAAACAAAGAAATCTCAGAAGAATTACAAATTTCAAATAAAACGGTAGAAGGCCATATCACCAAGGCAATCAAACACTTACAATTACATCTAAAAGAATTTTTATACTTTTTTCAATTTATTCTCCTTTTCATGCAAGGGTAGCCCATTGGTTTTTACGTCTATTTAAATAGACAATTCATCAAACTTGGGCATGAGCAAAGAAACTATCGAAGAACTTTTAGGGGAAGATATCGACCCCAAGAAAAAAAAACAGCTAGTAAATTGGCTCTTTAAGCATCCAGAGCACCTAGAAACCTACGCACTGCTAAAAGCTAAGAAAGTTGCAAAATCTGTCGAAACCAATACCATTGGAAAAAAAGAACTTGATGAGGGGTACAACAAAATTCTTAGACGGATTAGGCGCAGGGCCATCCTCAAAAGGTCTGGAATTGCTGCTTCGATAGTAATGCTAATGGCACTTTCCGCCAATCTTTACTTTGGAAATCAAACGTTTTTCCCAAAAACATCCGATTTGGTTCAGGTAACTACAACCATTGGTGAAAAGAAAAATATTATACTACCAGATGGCACACAGGTAACTTTAAATGCCAACAGTCAATTAGAGTATCCTGAAGCTTTTAATGACAGTCTTAGGGAGATTAGCTTAAACGGTGAAGCTTATTTTAAGGTAGTCAGGAACGAACATAAACCTCTTTTGGTCAATACCAACAGTCCCATTAAAATTCGAGTACTGGGTACAGTTTTCAATGTAAAATCATATCCCGAGGAAAAGCATGTAAAAACAACTTTGGTATCTGGAAAGGTAGAGGTCATCAAACAAGATAAGAGTAATGATGCCATTATATTAACCCCATCACAGCAAGCTGTGTACCACAAGGATAACAGGAAAATCAATATTGAGACCGTTAAATCTGAAGATGTGATTTCATGGAAGCATGACAAGTTGATTTTTGATGAAACCCCACTCTCTGAGGTAATTCTGGATTTAGAGCGGAAATTTGAAGTCAAGTTCAAAGTGGACTCAGCAGAGTTGTTGAATTATAAATTTACCGGAACCTTTAATACAATTGCCCTGGAAGATGTCTTGAGATTGTTGAGTATATCTTCTCCAATTGAATATACATTATTAGACAATACAATAATATTAACTCAAAAAAGAACAGAATGAAATAAAAAAAAGGGAGTGTTCGCACCACTCCCCTTTAATTCAACTATTTAGCAAATTCCATTGTAAATAATTAAAACCAATCAAAATTATGAAAAAAAAACAACCCAATGTTTTTTCATTAGAAATTCCTATTGCAAGGATTATGAAAATCTACCTCATTTTGGTCTGCTGCACATTGGCCAAATTATTCGCCTCAAATGCAAACGCGCAGACGATTACACTAGCAAGAGAAAATGTAAAAATTAAAAAGATATTGAATGAGATAGAGAAGAGTAGCAATTACAACTTCTTTTACAACACTAATTTTGTTGATGTCAGTAGAAAAACTTCATTGAATATAAAAAATGCCTTGATCAATGAAGCATTGAGCATGTTGTTCGGCAATACTACGATTGATTACAGTATTATTAAAAATCAAATAGTATTGTACCCTAAGAACAACCCTCAAATAAAGAAAGAAATAGAAGCCCTTTTTAGGGACAGCGAGGTAAGAAATGGTGAACAAAACCAATTGAGTACCATGCTATCCAGTACCATTATTAAAGCAGCACAAAGCCAAGTAAATGGTACGGTTACCGATTCTGACGGAAATCCGCTACCTGGCGTAAGTATCCTAATTAAAGGAGCTACGGTAGGAACAACCACTGATTTTGATGGAAACTATAATATCAATGTTCCTTCGGAAACTACTGTTTTGAGATTTTCTTACATAGGTTTTGTCCCCCAGGAAATAACTGTGGGAAATCAGACAAGAATTGATGTTGTCATGAAGGAAAATGCTTCGGAACTGGATGAAGTAGTGGTAGTTGGTTACGGTACACAGAAAAAAACAAATGTTACAAGTGCTGTTGTTTCAGTGGATAGCGAAGAACTTAACCAAAGTTCAGTTGCCAACATCAGCAATGCTTTGGTAGGTAGATTACCTGGACTTATCGCTACGCAGAGAAGTGGACAACCAGGTTCAAACGGATCAAACCTTTTGATTCGTGGTAGGAGTACATTGGGTAATTCATCTCCTTTAGTAATTGTTGATGGTGTACAGCGTAACTTTTCACAATTGGATCCAAACACTATAGAAACCGTAACTATCTTAAAAGATGCCTCAGCGGCAGCCGTTTATGGAGTTAGAGGGGCCAATGGTGTTATTTTAATAACCACCAAACGAGGTAAAACAGGAAAGCCTACCATTACATACACCTCTGAGATTACCACATCCAGACCTACTCAGCTTCCAAAATATTTGGGAAGCTATGACTATGCGGTTTTGTTCAATGAAGCCAAAAGAAATGAAGGCAAAGCGGAATTATATACAGCCGAAGACCTTGAAAAATACAGAACAGGATCTGACCCAATAACCCACCCTAATACAGATTGGTACGCAGAGGGTCTAAAGTCATCCGCATTGCAACAGCAGCATAATGTTACAATTTCAGGTGGGTCGGAAAGAGTTAAGTACTTTGTGTCAGGAGGTTTTTTATCCGAAGGGGGATTGATGCCCAATATAAATTATGACCGTTACAACATAAGAGCCAACATGGATTTTCAGATAACTGATGCCCTCAAAGTTTCTTTGGACATGGGTGGACGTCAGGAAGAAAGACTTTCACCAACATCAAGTGTTGGGACATTCTTTAGTGGACTCTCAAGATTGGCGCCAAATACAATAGCATACTACCCTAATGGACTTCCTGGAACAGGAGCATTTGGGAGCAATCCTATTGAACAAGCAAGAGAAGGTGGAGTTAGGCAGTCCACCAGTATTGTTTTGTTGGGGAATTTAGGATTTGAATACAAGATTCCATTCGTGGATGGACTTACCTTAAAAGGATATACGGCAATTGACCGTATTTACAATACCACCAAAACACTTGAAAAACAATTCACCGTTTATGATTTTGATTCAAGCACGGGAGACTACAATCCTGCGTCCCGTGGCCAATCAAGTATTAGTGAATCCTATTTCCAGAGTGCACCGGATAGTGGTTCAGGAGTTCCTGACCCAATCATAACCTATAATGCCACATTAAACTACGATAAAACTTTTGGCATACATCAAGTAACTGGCTTGTTAGGAGCTGAAAAAGCCATAAATAGACGCAGATGGTTTGGTGCTAGACGTTTAAACCTCACTTCGGATGCGCTTCCCCAATTGGATTTAGCAGATTCTGGATCCGCACAGAATAACGGTAATGCTAGAAGTAATGCACGCTTAGGATACTTGGCAAGGTTCACTTATGCCTTTGATTCCAAATACCTATTGGAAGGTAGTTTTAGATATGATGCTTCGGAAAACTTTGCTCCTGATAAAAGATGGGGGTTCTTTCCATCATTCTCTGCTGGTTGGAGAATATCTCAAGAAAAGTTCATGGAAAAAGTCAACTTCATAAATGAATTGAAGCTTAGGGCTTCTTGGGGACAATTGGGTAACGACCGTATTGCTCAGTTCCAGTATTTGGATGCATTTGATTTTTCTGGAGCATATATTCTTGGAGGTAATCCTGTACAGACCATTAGACCTGGTGTAATTCCTAATCGCGATGTCACCTGGGAAACAGCTACCATAAAGAACATTGGTTTCAACTTGGAAGTGTTTGAAAGCAAGTTAGCGGTCGAGTTTGATTATTTCAGCAAAACGACGGAGGACATATTGACTCCCCCAACCAGAATAGTGCCTGGTTTTGTTGGAGCTTCTTTACCCAATGAAAATTTAGGAATTGTAGATAACAAAGGATTTGAAATCGCAATTGACTATAAAAATACCATAGGTGACGATTTCTTCTACTGGGTAAAAGCAAATTACACAGATGCACAGAACAAGCGCGTTGAAATTGGTGAACCTGAAGATGTTGCGGACAACCTACGTGTTACAGGAACCCAAATAGGCACTCGATTTGGTTTGATTGCAGATGGTCTTTTTCAATCCCAAGCAGAAATTGATGCACATGCTGATCAATCTGGATTTGGAGCATTGGCCCCTGGAGATATTAGATATAAAGATGTTAATGAGGATGGCGTTATCAATAACGATGACCGTGCAAATATTGGCGTTGTTAGCGACCCCAATGCTATTTTTGGATTCTCTTTTGGTGCTAGCTATAAAGGATTTGATATGAGTGCGCAATTCCAAGGCGCCCATGACTTTAACGTATACCTATCTGAAGAAGCTGCATTCCCATTCTTTAATGGAGGAAAAGTTTTGGAACAGCACTTGGACCGATGGACTCCAGATAATCCAAATGCAAGATTCCCAAGGACGCTTACAGAAGACACCAACAATAGAGTTGTTTCATCCTTTTGGGTACAAAATGCCAATTACTTAAGATTAAAAAATGTTGAGATAGGTTACAACTTTCCCAGCGATTTGATATCGACACTCAAATTAGATCAATTAAGGTTGTATGTATCGGGGTTAAACCTATATACATGGACAGACATTGTAAACTTTGATCCTGAAGCACCCAGCGGAAGAGGAGCTTTTTATCCGCAGACCAAATCGTACACTTTAGGTTTGAGCGTAAGTTTCTAATTGTTGAACAAAAAAATAAGAAAAATGAAAAACATAAATAAACTATTATATATAATAGCCCTGATTTCCTTTGTAGGTTGTCAAGATGATTTTTTGGACCTAACTCCTCAAGACAAGCTGAATTCTGAAGCGGTTTGGAATGACGCAAAACTTGTTGAACTGGTTATCAATGAAATGTATCAATCCCTACCCGACGGTTTCAATAGAGGGTGGTACATGTTGGGTGCGGCCACGGATGATGCCGAAAATAGCTACGGATGGCCAAGTGGTCAGGCATTTAACCGTGGTGATTATGGACCTAGCAACTATCCCATGGGTGGCACTTGGTTTGGAAATTATGCTATGATCAGACAGGCCAACCTGTTTTTGGCCAATGTAACGGAATCATCGGAAATAGATGTTGATATACGTAATAGAATGACCGGTGAGGTACATTTTTTGCGTGGGTTCTATTATTTTGATTTAATGAGGCATTACGGAGGTGTTCCCCTTTTGGAGGAAGCAATCTCATTAGAAGATGATTTTAATATTCCAAGAAGTTCCGAAGAAGAGATAATTGCTTTTATTGTAAAAGAATTGGATGCTGCATCAAGCCTGTTACCAGAAAGTTACGATGGTAGTTTATTGGGCAAAGCTACCAGAGGTGCCGCATTGGCACTTAAAGGAAGAACACTGTTATATGCTGAAAAATGGACAGAATCCGCATCAGCCAGCAAGCAGGTAATAGATTCTGGAACATATACGCTTTTCTCAGATTATCACAGTCTTTTCCATGCAGCAAATGATAATAATGAAGAAGTAATTTTTGACAAGCAATTTCAAGATCCAGACATTGGTCACTATGCCCATTTATTCAACCATCCAATTTCATTGCCCAATGGAGGATGGGGAGGAACATCTCCAACCCAAGAGTTAGTGGATGCATATGAGATGACAGATGGTATGTCCATTGAAGATTCACCCCTTTACGATTCCAATGATCCATATACAGATAGGGATCCTCGCTTTTATGCTTCCATATTTTACGATGGTTCCCCTTGGCGAGGTGAACCCATTGAAACTAGATTGGGTGGATTAAGTGGAATAGAGAAGAACGGTGATGCCACAAAAACGGGGTACTATATGAAAAAGTTCCTTGATGAATCTTTTGAAAATTATGGATGGGGACAACAAGAAGGAAGTAACAACTGGATTCATATACGTTATGCGGAGGTACTGTTGAACTATGCTGAGGCCCAAAATGAAGCTGTAGGACCAGATGCAAGTGTGTATAGTGCCATAAATGAAGTAAGGGCCAGACCAGGTGTCAATATGCCCCCATTACCCGCTGGGTTATCCAAAGAACAAATGCGGGACAGAATAAGAAATGAACGCAGGATCGAATTGGTATTTGAAGAACATAGGTTTTTTGATGTCCGTAGATGGGGTATTGGCGAAGATGTCTTTAACAAACCCATTCATGGTATCCGGATTGGCCCCAACGGTGAGCTGACGGGTGCAGATGACCAAGGAAAACCTTATGGCATTTTTGAAGTAGAGAACAGGGTATTTGCGCCAAAAAACAACCTGGCTCCCATACCGCAAAGTGAGATTGATAAACTCCCGGATGTATTGACACAAAATCCAGGGTATTAAAAAAAGCAGAGTTAGAGTTAGTTATTTTAGTTTTTGAAAAGCCCATTTGATAAAATAAATGGGCTTTTTCTAACTTAATCAGTAAGTATTATATGGAACCTATTTCAATCAAAATCACAAATTATTAATAAATTTTAGTATAATCCATTAGCGTTTTTTTCCAAACCAACACCTAGAAAATATAATCCCATGTCAAAAAAAATAACGGTACTCTTTATTTGTGCGGTATCAATGATATTGTTCAACTGTAAAAAATCGATAGAGGCAAAAAGTGAGAAAAACATTGCTGATATGCCGTTGTTTGAAACCGTTCCTTCCTCAGTTTCCAAAATAACTTTTAAGAACGACTTAAAGGAAACAGAATTTATGAATGGGATTTTTTACGAATACTTCTATAATGGAAGTGGCGTGGCCGTTGGTGATTTTAACAATGATGGATGGGAAGATATCTATTTTGTTTCTACCCTGGGAAATAATAGACTCTATCTCAATGAACAGAACATGACCTTTAGGGACGTGACCAATAGCTCTGGTGCAGATAGCGGAAAAGGGTTTGACTCTGGGGTAACAGTAGTGGACATCAACCAAGATGGGCTTTTGGATATTTATGTATGCCGCACAGGCAGGTTTAAAGAAGAGGCTCCACGTAAAAATGCCTTGATGGTTAATATGGGAATCAAAAATGGAGTTCCAGTATTTAAGGAAATGGCTGCTTCCTATGGTCTTGATGATCCCTCCTTTTCTACTCAAGCAGGTTTTTTTGACTATGATAGGGATGGAGATTTGGATATGTTCCTTATCAATCATGGTATTGACACCTACCCAGAAAGTAAAATTGAAGTATTTGCAAATTCGTCATCCAAGTATAGAGGCGAAAGACTTTTCCGAAACGATAATGGAAAGTTTAAAGACGTAACCAAAGAATCCAATATTATCAACAATATGTTAGGTTATGGACTTGGAATTGCCTTCGGTGATTTAAACAATGACGAGTGGCCGGATGTATATGTCAGTAATGATTTCTCTGGACAAGATCATATGTACATCAATCAAAAAGATGGAACGTTTCAAGAAATTGCCAAAAAAAGCACAGGACACATATCAAACTTCTCTATGGGAAATGATATAGCGGATTACAACAACGATGGATTGTTGGATATAATTACGGTTGATATGATGGCCGAGGACAATTTTGGAATAAAAACCAGTATGAGCGGTATGAATCCTGCGAGGTTCTATCACCATGTGGAAGCGGGATTGCACCACCAGTATATGTACAACACCTTACAGTTGAACAACGGCGTTGATCCCAAGGACAATCTTCCTAAATTTTCTGAAGTGGCCCAAATAAGTGGAATTGCAAGTACAGATTGGAGTTGGTCGCCTCTTTTTGTAGATATGGACAATGATGGCTATAAGGATTTGTTCATTTCAAACGGAATAAAGCGCGATTTTAGAAACAACGATTTCAACATTTACCGAAAAAAGAGAGAAGAGGCATTAAAATCAGGGGACAAAGGTGTACGGAGCAATTTTGTTGCCGATTTGTTGGGAAAAATGCCTCAACGGAAAAAGACCAATTACTTTTATCTCAATAATGGGGACCTAACATTCAAGAAGCTTGAAGTACAACAACCGGCTACAAGCTCTAATGGTGCCGCATATGCTGATTTTGATAATGATGGAGATATTGATTTTGTGGTCAATAATGCAGATGATATTGCCTATATCTATAAGAACAATGCTACCCAATTAAATCAAAATAATTATCTAAAACTTAAAATAATTGGCTCACCTAAAAACAAAAATGGAATTGGAGCTAGAATTAAGTTGTCTTACAATGATAATTTGCAAATACAGGAAAATTATATTTCAAGAGGGTTTCAATCCGCTATTTCGTCAGTAATGCATTTTGGATTGGAAAAGATTGACATAATTGACAAGGTTGAAATAATCTGGAATGATGGTAAAATGCAAACTTTGGAAAAAGTGAAAGCTAATCAGTTGCTTACCATTGATTATAAAAATGCCAAACAAAAAGAAGATGTAAACAGCAACGAAACAAGAAAACAATATTTGTTTACTGATATCTCAGACGATATACTTCTCAAGGTTAAGCATGAAGAGAATCCCTTTAATGATTTTCAAAGAGAGGAACTCCTTCCCCATAGGATGTCAACTCTCGGTCCAGCCTTAGCCGTGGCTGATATCAATGGTGACGATTTGGATGACTTTTTTCTCGGGGGTGCTATTGGGCAGTCTGGAAAAATATACCTTCAACAGCCAAATGGAAGTTTTATGGTTAGTTCTTCACCTGTTTTTCATAAAGATAAAGGCTATGAAGATATGTCAGCCATTTTCAACGATTTTGACGGCGACGGTGATGTGGATTTGTATGTCGCAAGTGGAGGAAATGAATATGATTCTGGGTCTATGTACTTGCAGGATAGGCTTTATTTGAACGATGGTGAGGGTAGCTTCATAAAAGCATCCAACGCATTGCCCCAATTAAGGTCAAGTGCATCTTGTGTCATAAGTGGTGACTATGACAATGACGGAGACCTTGATCTCTTTATTGGAGGTAGGCAAAAACCAGGGAAATATCCACACCCAGGAGATAGTTATATCCTAAGAAATGAAAGCTCAAACGGCATCCCTAAATTCCGCGATGTAACTGATGATTTGAACATTGAACTCAAAAATATTGGAATGGTAACCGATGCAGCTTGGGTTGATATAAATAAAGATGATAATATAGACCTAATTGTTGTAGGCGAATGGATGTCCCCGACACTTTATTTAAACAACGGAAAAACCTTTGATAAACAATCGGATTTTTCCAATGAAACAGGTTGGTGGAATACAATAACAACTGCAGATATTGATCAGGACAATGATATGGATTTTGTACTGGGCAATTTGGGGTTAAACTACAAGTACAAGGCAAGCATGCAAGAACCATTTGAAATTTACGCAAATGATTTTGATAACAACAACACGCTGGATATCGTATTGGGGTATTACAACAGTGGGGAGCTTTTTCCCCTTAGAGGAAGAGAATGTAGCTCTAATCAAATTCCTTCTATAAAAAAGAAATTCCAGACCTATAACGAGTTTGGTTCAGCAACACTGATTGATGTATATGGTGAGAATGCTTTAAAAAATGCATTACATTACGAAGCCTCCAACTTTGCATCTTCAATAGTTAAAAACAACTTGGATAATGGTTTTGAAATTACACCATTGGATAACTATTTACAGCTTTCTTCCATTAACGATATAGCAATAGATGATTTTGATAATGACGGAATATTTGATATGGTTGTAGTAGGAAATCTATACGGTTCAGAAATTGAAACTCCTCGAAACGATGCTAGCTATGGCATGTTTCTTAAAGGAAAAACCAACGGAGGCTATACTGCCATACTGCCCTATGAAAGTGGTCTTTTTGTGGGTGGAGATTCTAAGGTAGTTGAAGTGTTGAGAACCAATTCCGGTAAAGCTTTATTAATAGGAAAAAATGATGGTTATCTACAATTGGTAAAAATAAACGAGCCGTAAATACTCCATTTAGGAAATTAATAATCGGTCAATTCGGGAATCTTAGATTCAAACCTTCCCCATGGGATAATTGTTTTATTTTTGTCGTCAATCTTTTGGATTTCCATTTTTAATGACCTTCATAATTCTTGTTTTAGCAGTTTGGGCCAGTTTTGCCTTTGTTTGGATCACAAAACCCAAGAACAAAAAAAACATAAAACTTTTGCTGGCCTTCAGTGGCGCATTTTTGTTGGCCCTTACCTTTTTTGAGCTGCTACCAGAAGTATATGAGCATCAAGAGCCAAAAACCATTGCCATTTTTATCCTAGCGGGAATTTTACTTCAGATTTTTTTGGAGTTCTTTTCTAAAGGAGCAGAACATGGACATGTACATTTAGATTTGGAAAAAACTAAGTTTCCAGTACTACTATTTATAAGCTTATCGTTACATGCCTTGATAGAAGGAGTGCCTATGCAAGATGGTAATTCCATTTTATACGGGATTTTAATCCATAAAATACCCGTAGCAGTCATACTGAGTATCTTTTTAATCAATTCAAAATTGAAAAAAAGTTCGGTTGTTCTATTTATTGCGGCTTTTTCGTTGATGACTCCCATAGGAGGATATTTGGCGCAATCCGCTTGGATGGCAGATTACACATCAATCTTACAGCCCTGGCGATTGGTGTATTTTTACATGTTTCAACCATCATCCTTTTTGAAAGTTCTCAAGGGCATTCTTTCAATTTGAGAAAGTTATTGGTCATTGTTCTGGGTATTGGAATTGCTTATTTCATATAGTCAATCAGGTAGTTCAATTTAGGATTTCCAAAAGAATCAATACCCAATGACTAATTGCCCCACCCAGCACAAAAAAATGCCAAATCAAATGATTATACGGGATTTTCTTAAGAGCATAAAATAGTATACCGAACGTATAAAAAGCTCCGCCCAGAGCAAGATAAAATAGTCCATTTGAAGATAGGTTTTCAGAAAGAAACGGATAATCAATGACGACCAACCATCCCATTACACCATAAAGCACTAACGAAAAGACTTCGAACTTTCCAGTAAAAAAAAGCTTTAAAATTGTTCCGAAAATTGCTATTCCCCAAACCGAATAGAACAACAGCCATCCTTTCGAATTCAATAAAATTATCAAGCAAACTGGTGTGTAAGTACCAGCAATTAGATAATATATACTTATATGATCTAAAATTCGAAGTTTCTTTTTGAGCTTAGGATTTTCAACAGCATGATACAAAGTTGAAGCTGAAAATAACAAAATCAATGATACACTATAGATAATAATACTGCCATATAAATAGGGTACGCTTGTTAAATCGTTCTGAAGGAATAGAACAAAACCGATAATTGAAAGTACAATTCCAAAAGCGTGGGAATAGGCATTCCATTTTTCTTCTATTAAAACCGATTTGGGATTAGAGGTCAAGAAAAGTTGTTTTATTTATAGCGTTTACCATGTTTGATGACCATATCCACATCTTGCAACAAACTGATATAGCGTAAAACATCGCCATCCACTGCTATGATATCAGCATATTTCCCGGGAGTGATAGTTCCCACATCATCTGCAACACCCATCCATAGTGCTGGCCAGTACGTAGCAGCACGAATCGCATACATGGGGTCTATGCCAAATTCATTTACCCATACATCAAGTTCATTCCATGTGGATTGACTATGGAATTTCATGGGGATACCGCTATCGGTACCAACCAACAAAACAACTCCAGCATCCAAAAGTTGGTGAATTTTGGTCTTTAATGTGGGTTTTCTTGAAGGTGTCAATTGAAAATAAGGTAAACGATCTGGATGTCTGAAACTATTTCTGATATCAGCAATGATACTATCTGGTAATCCCAGATGCCAAGAATTGTTATCCAATTTTTCAGGATTGTCCCTGGTATATTCATAATTATAAAGCCCTTCAACGGTTGGGCACCAAAATAAAGGTCCTTTGTTCATTTGGGCCGTTCGTTCCTTGATCATCTCCATAACATCATCAGGATACTGTGGTGCAGAAGACAATCCAGTATGCTCAAAACAATCTACTCCCACTTTTAAACCCCTTCTAATTTCTTCAGGTCGATGCCCATGTGCTACAACCTTTAGATTATATTTATGCGCTTCGTCCACCACGGCTTTAAGCTCTTCCATGCTCATTTGGTCTTGATCTATCAATTTTATGACATCAACACCAGCATCTGCCAATTTCTTGATTTTTCGCTTTCCATCCTCAGGACTGTTTACGCCCCATCGAAAGTCTTCCGTACCCGGATAAGGTTTATGTTGAATAAAGGGCCCTGAAACATATAAAGTTGCTCCGGGTATTTCGCCGTTGTTGATTCTATCCCGAACTGAAATGCTTTCCTTTAAAGGTGCTCCCAAATCTCGTGCACTGGTAACTCCGGCCATTAAAAGTTGATGGGCGGAAGATGGCATTATTACATCTTCAAATAAGGGCGGGTAGGTTTTGTCCCAATACGTATAATCGGCATGACCATTGATCATGGTATGCACATGCATGTCCCAAAGACCTGGAAGGACACTCATTCCTTCTGTTGATATAATTTCGGTATTATCAGGAATGGGAAGCGTTTCTACGGTTCCAATAGCTTTAATACGCTCTCCCTCAATCAATATTACACTGTTCTTTATAGGGTCTGAGCCAAATCCATCTATCAAGGTTCCTCCAACCAAAGCTTTAAGTTGGTTTTCTTGGGAAAACATAAAAATGGTGATAAAGAAGACACAGAAAGTTGATTGAAGTTTGAGCATGGCTTTGTTTTTTCTAAAGATAGTATAAAACAAAAAAAGGCCCTTTACGTATTGTAAAGGGCCTTCAAGGAAGGCGGCGACCTACTCTCCCACTTGGTATAGCAGTACCATCGGCGCAAACGGGCTTAACTTCCCTGTTCGGAATGGAAAGGGGTGGGCCCCGTCGCCATGGCCACCTAGATTTTATCCTGAACTTGTTTCAGGACCTCCCACATAAGGAGGAATGTTTTTAATATGACATATGTTGGGACGGTGCTCTGCACCGGTCAAATAAGAAGCAAGAAGTGTTTTGGTATATAAAGAACTGCCGAGGGGCAGTGCGCAAGCATACGGGCAATTAGTACCACTCGGCTGCGTACATCGCTGCACTTCCACCTATGGCCTATCAACGTGGTCATCTCCCACGGCCCTTTAAAGAAATCCCATCTTGTGGCGGGTTTCGCGCTTATATGCTTTCAGCGCTTATCCCATCCCGACTTAGCTACCCAGCGATGCCCCTGGCGGGACAACTGGTGCACCAGCGGTCGGTCCAGTTCGGTCCT
>NZ_CBDCUG010000001.1:337500-549339 GCF_965222555.1 Flagellimonas sp.
ATTCGTGTGTGCCGATCCCCGCGGCTTTTCGCAGCTTATCACGTCCTTCTTCGCCTCTGAGAGCCCAGGCATCCCCCATACGCCCTTCTTTTGCTTGTCACACCTGTACCTATGTACAAATGCCCTCGTAATCCTTTATTATATTCTATTCTACTTCGTGTTTCTTCTTTGACTTCGCAATGACGATAAAATCGTCACGCTCCGTCCCAATATGTCAATGAACTTGTGGCGAGTCGCCACTGACAAAAATCAATCGCGAACTCTACCGCAACACACTTGAAATTTACATCTCAAGGCATTGCCTTGGTGGAGAATACCGGAGTCGAACCGGTGACCTCCTGCGTGCAAGGCAGGCGCTCTAGCCAGCTGAGCTAATTCCCCGTCATCCCAGTGATCAGTTAACAGTTATCAGTTAACAGTACTATATAACGGTAACCCAACACCTAGAATTTCCTATTTTAATGAACGTACAGCCATAAGGCTGGTCCTCGTAGTCTCAGGCAGACTCGAACTGCCGACCTCTACATTATCAGTGTAGCGCTCTAACCAGCTGAGCTATGAGACTGTTTGGCCTAATTTGCCAGTATGTTTGCATATTATAAGACAGCATAAAAGAAAAAAACAAGCACCACCAAGATACGGGACCCTGTCGATAGGTCCGTCTCTTCTCTAGAAAGGAGGTGTTCCAGCCGCACCTTCCGGTACGGCTACCTTGTTACGACTTAGCCCTAGTTACCGATTTTGCCCTAGGCCGCTCCTTGCGGTGACGGACTTCAGGCACTCCCGGCTTCCATGGCTTGACGGGCGGTGTGTACAAGGCCCGGGAACGTATTCACCGGATCATGGCTGATATCCGATTACTAGCGATTCCAGCTTCACGGGGTCGAGTTGCAGACCCCGATCCGAACTGTGACCGGTTTTATAGATCCGCGCCCCCTTGCGGGGTGGCTTCCCTCTGTACCGGCCATTGTAGCACGTGTGTGGCCCAGGACGTAAGGGCCGTGATGATTTGACGTCGTCCCCACCTTCCTCACGGTTTGCACCGGCAGTCCCGTTAGAGTCCCCATCTTTACATGCTGGCAACTAACGGTAGGGGTTGCGCTCGTTATAGGACTTAACCTGACACCTCACGGCACGAGCTGACGACAACCATGCAGCACCTTGTAATATGTCCGAAGAAAAGTCTATCTCTAAACCTGTCATACTACATTTAAGCCCTGGTAAGGTTCCTCGCGTATCATCGAATTAAACCACATGCTCCACCGCTTGTGCGGGCCCCCGTCAATTCCTTTGAGTTTCATTCTTGCGAACGTACTCCCCAGGTGGGATACTTATCACTTTCGCTTGGCCGCCGAGACCGAGGTCCCGACAGCTAGTATCCATCGTTTACGGCGTGGACTACCGGGGTATCTAATCCCGTTCGCTACCCACGCTTTCGTCCATCAGCGTCAGTACGTTGTTAGTTACCTGCCTTCGCGATCGGTGTTCTATGTGATATCTATGCATTTCACCGCTACACCACATGTTCCGGCAACTCCACAACGACTCAAGACCTACAGTATCAAAGGCAGTCCCACGGTTGAGCCGTGGCCTTTCACCTCTGACTTATAGGCCCGCCTACGGACCCTTTAAACCCAATGATTCCGGATAACGCTCGGACCCTCCGTATTACCGCGGCTGCTGGCACGGAGTTAGCCGGTCCTTATTCTTACGGTACCGTCAGCTACTTACACGTAAGTAGGTTTCTTCCCGTATAAAAGCAGTTTACAACCCATAGGGCAGTCATCCTGCACGCGGCATGGCTGGATCAGGCTCCTCGCCCATTGTCCAATATTCCTCACTGCTGCCTCCCGTAGGAGTCTGGTCCGTGTCTCAGTACCAGTGTGGGGGATCCCCCTCTCAGGGCCCCTAACCATCGTTGCCTTGGTGGGCCGTTACCCCACCAACAAGCTAATGGTACGCATGGCCATCCCTGTCCGATAAATCTTTAAACAAAATATCATGCGATATCTCGTTACCATGGGGCATTAATCCAAGTTTCCCTGGGCTATTCCCCTGACAGGGGCAGGTTCCATACGCGTTCCGCACCCGTGCGCCGGTCGTCAGCAGTTTGCAAGCAAACTCTGTTACCCCTCGACTTGCATGTGTTAGGCCTGCCGCTAGCGTTCATCCTGAGCCAGGATCAAACTCTTCATTGTAAAAAGTTGAATGTCATAAAACTTCACTACACAACAAAAGGTCCCCCGCATCAAAATGGTTCTTGTCTAAAATTCTCTTTTACGCTGTCTATACAATATGTCAAATGAACTTCTAAATCTTTCCAAAGGAGAAAAAAAACCGGGCAATACACCCCCTTGATCCTCCCCCAAAACACCCAGCCTCATCAGCTAAGCGGGTGCAAATATAGAACCCTTTTTTTCTTTTGACCAAACTATTCCCAAACTTTTTTTGAAGATTTTTAGCCCCATTCTACAAACCCCTTTAAAACAGGCTGTTTCACAAGGATTTATATCGAAAAAAAACTTTATTTTTTTTGAAAAGTATATGCCCGATAATCACATTTTAACTTATCCGAAGAACTTATTCCCTAGACATCAACTTTGGCTTCATCACTTAAACAAGCTTTGGAGTTTATTTTTATACGCTTGAGCGTAATGCCACATTCCCAAATCAGTTGGATGAACTCCATCCACCGTATCGTCCATTTTTAAACCAATCTCTTCCTTTTTCAAATAATGAAGGTTTTCAACTCCTTGCTTTTTTAATTGTAGATAAACTTGGTACTGAAGTTTATTTACTTTTTGAAAACGGTCCTTTTGTGAATCACTAACATATTCATCAGAATATCCAGCATGCTCTACCAGAAGTATAGGTGTACCTTCTCTCTTAGATCTTAGTTGATTTACAGCTTTCAATACACGTTCTTTAAAAGCTTCCTCATTCTCAATACCAAGACTTTGCCATGTAACTTGTGTAAGGTTAGGCATACAGTCTAAAATATATACTTCAGCATCTATCTCAGCGATAAGATCTATCATGGGCAGCTCCAAACGACCCGAACCACTAAAACCAAGATTAACCAAGGGTAAATTCAATGCCCTGTCCAATTGAGCTGTCCAGGCCATCCCAGGTCTTGAAGCACAAGCACCTTGGGCAATGGACGTGCCATAAACAACCATGGGTTTTTCCTCTCTAATCGATAAAAACTCAAAATCGGATTTTGACTCCACCCCCACCTCAAGATGTGTTACTTGGTTATATAGTGGTAAATACAGTCTGTACTCTCTTGGCGTCTTTTTAACTCCTATTTTCTTATAGTCATATATAATAGTATCTGAAAACTTACGAGTGGCCGCACACCATATTTCTTTTCCACTATCATCAAAAGTATAAAGGTCAACACCGCTAACTGCTGTAGCTGGCATATGATTCATACCAAAACCATCTTTTCTTTTTACCGAATACTTTACAGTAATCTTAGAACTATTTGTATTAAACCTAATCATAAGTCCTGCAGACTGCTTCCCCAAATTATAGACCCCGCTGCTAAGTTTGTTGGCAACTCGCTTAGGAAGGCGATGATAATGCTCTGCAACCTCACTAGGCCAAGCTTGACCTTCAATTATATGTTTGTTGTCATTTATTGGGTTCCACCATGTTATTTCTTCTTTTTCTTGGGAAAAACAATAGGTACAGTTTATACTTATAAGTATTAGAAGGATTTTGTTCATGATTTTCTGACTGGCGACTAATTCATTTAGTCCTTTCTTGCCCTTCAAAGATATGCACTATTACAACTTCATCACTTCCTATGATTTTAAACTAAAATAAATCAGACCAAACTATATTGTGTGCCTTACGGCAAGATGTTATCTTTGCCTCCTTATTATCATATAAAAAGGGAATGATCAAAATCACATTACCAGACGGGAGTATCAAGGAGCATCAAAACGGTGTCACTCCAATGGAGGTTGCAAAGGGAATCAGTGAAGGATTGGCGCGGAATGTTATTTCGGCCTCATTTAACGGTGTGACCGTTGAAAGCACGACCCCTTTAACCACGGATGGCAGTTTGGTATTGTACACTTGGAAGGACAAAGGTGGAAAAACAGCTTTCTGGCATTCAACATCACACATTGTTGCCCAAGCTTTGGAAGAGTTATATCCCGGAATTAAATTGACCATAGGTCCAGCCATAGAAAATGGATTTTATTATGATGTGGATTTTGGGGAACAATCCATTTCAGAAAAAGATTTTCCAGCCATTGAAAAGAAAGCATTGGAAATAGCACGTGGCAAGCATGATTATAAAATGCGAAGTGTTACCAAGGCCGAAGCACTTTCGTTCTATAAAGAGCAAGGCAATGAATATAAGGTAGAGCTTATTGAGAATCTTGAAGATGGGACAATCACTTTTTGTGATCATAGCACATTTACCGATTTATGCCGTGGTGGCCATATCCCAAACACTGGAATTGTTAAGGCCATAAAAATATTAAGTGTTGCCGGTGCTTATTGGAGAGGTGACGAGAACAATAAACAGATAACCCGTGTTTATGGGATTTCTTTTCCAAAACAAAAAGAGCTTACGGAATATCTTGAATTACTGGAAGAGGCCAAAAAAAGGGATCACCGAAAACTGGGCAAGGAATTGGAGTTGTTCACTTTTTCAAAAAAGGTAGGGCAAGGTTTACCATTATGGCTCCCCAAAGGTGCTGCCCTTCGGGAGCGCCTGGAGCAATTTCTAAAAAAAGCGCAGAAAAAAGCAGGTTATGAAATGGTGGTGACACCACATATAGGTCAAAAAGAGCTGTACGTGACCTCAGGTCACTATGCAAAATATGGTGAAGACAGTTTTCAACCCATCCATACACCAAAGGATGACGAGGAATTTTTGTTGAAGCCCATGAATTGTCCTCACCATTGTGAAATTTACAACAGCAGCCCATTTAGCTATAAAGATTTACCAATAAGATATGCCGAGTTCGGTACTGTTTATAGGTATGAACAAAGTGGGGAGCTTCACGGACTTACTCGGGTTAGGGGCTTTACACAGGATGATGCCCATATTTTTTGTACCCCCGACCAATTAAATGACGAATTCAAAAAGGTCATTGACCTATCATTATATGTATTGGGTTCATTAGGCTTTGAAAATTTTACTGCCCAAGTTTCGGTTCGTGATTTGGAAAAACCTGAAAAATACATTGGTGAAGCAGATAATTGGGAAAAAGCAGAGCAAGCCATTATCAATGCTGCGGAAGAAAAAGGGCTCAATTTTGTGATTGAAAGCGGGGAGGCTGCTTTTTACGGCCCAAAATTGGATTTTATGGTAAAAGATGCCCTTGGCAGACAATGGCAATTGGGTACCATTCAAGTGGATTATAATTTACCTGAACGTTTTGACCTTACTTATAAGGGCAGTGACAATGAACTTCACCGCCCCATTATGATACACCGTGCACCTTTTGGCAGTATGGAACGTTTTGTGGCTTTGCTATTGGAACATACGGGTGGAAACTTCCCATTATGGTTGATTCCAACCCAAGCTATTGTACTGCCCGTCAGTGAGAAACATGAAAAATATGCGGAAAAAGTTTTGAATTCGTTGGAAAATCACGAAATTCGCGCGCTCATTGATAACAGGAATGAGACGGTAGGGAAGAAAATCCGTGAAGCTGAGCTTAAAAAAATCCCATTCATGCTCATTGTTGGTGAGCAGGAAGAAGAAGCCCAAACCATTGCTGTAAGAAGGCATGGAGGTGAAGATTTTGGAAGCATCAGCTTAAGTAAGTTTTCTGACTTGGTAACTACTGAAATAAATAGTACCTTAAAGTCGTTCTAAAAATTTAGTTTAATTAAAAAGTATACGTCATAGCAATACGAAGAAGATTTAGGCCCCAACCTAGGAGGGAAAACAAAAACCCTCATAATATCAATGAAAAGATTACAGCCCCAGAAGTCAGACTTGTTGGGGACAATGTAGAAATAGGAGTATATCCCATTGCCAAAGCAATGGTCAAGGCAAGAGAATTGGAATTGGATTTGGTAGAGATTTCACCAAAAGCCAATCCTCCTGTCTGTAAAATTATAGATTACAAGAAGTTTCTTTACGAACAAAAGAAAAGGGACAAGGCCATGAAGGCCAAAGCCACCAAAGTGGTTGTAAAGGAAATTCGTTTTGGTCCACAGACCGATGACCATGATTATGAATTTAAAAAGCGACATGCTGAAAAATTCTTAAAAGATGGCGCCAAACTAAAGGCCTATGTCTTTTTTAAAGGGCGTTCCATTGTCTATAAGGATCAAGGAGAAATATTGTTATTAAGGTTGGCGCAGGAACTGGAGGAACTTGGAAAAGTGGAGCAAATGCCAAAATTGGAGGGAAAACGTATGACCATGTTCATCGCTCCAAAAACAAAAAAATAATTAAAGCGGGATGCTGAATATACTTCAGCTGTAATATATAAAGAGGAGAAAATGCCTAAAATGAAAACAAAATCCAGTGCCAAAAAGCGTTTTAAGCTTACCGGTTCTGGTAAAATCAAAAGAAAGCACGCTTTCAAGAGTCATATTTTGACCAAGAAATCCAAAAAGCGTAAGCTTAAGTTGACGCACTCTACCCTAGTGCATGAGTCAGACGTCAACAGTATTAAAGAACAATTGCGTTTAAAATAAATTGTTCAAATTACGGTACATTAATTATTAACCATGGAGTCAGGCTTTTAAAAGTGTCAAAAATTGACCGCCTGCTACAAAAAAATGAAACATTATGCCAAGATCAGTAAATTCAGTTGCTTCTAGAGCCCGAAGAAAAAAGGTGATGAAGCAAGCCAAAGGTTACTTTGGAAGACGTAAAAATGTCTGGACAGTAGCCAAAAATGCGGTAGAAAAAGCAATGCTTTATGCTTACCGTGACAGAAGAAACAAAAAACGTAATTTCCGCTCGCTTTGGATTACCCGTATCAATGCAGGGGCCAGAATGCATGGAATGTCTTACTCCCAATTCATGGGCAAGGTAAAATCCAACGGTATAGAACTTAACAGAAAAGTTTTGGCCGATTTGGCAATGAACCACCCAGATGCTTTTAAAGCAATAGTTGAAAGAGTAAAATAAGAATCAATATAAACTTACCCCGCTTATTAAAACCCGCTCAATTGAGCGGGTTTTTGTATTTTAAGGCTACTAACCCAATAAAATGTCAAGAAATGCCTCTGTAAATTGACCATTAATTGGCTCGGATATTCTTCACCCGTCTAAAAAATACCCAAAATAGTTTTTTGGTCCTTACCCTTAGCACCTGTTTGGATCAATTGCCAAAAGCGGTCAGCAACAATTTTCTTCCAGAAGCATGGTCTCGGTGTTCGCACAAATAGATCCCTTGCCAAATTCCCAAGTTCAATTTTCCGCTGGTTATGGGAACTTGAACCGAACTTCCCAATAAAGAAGCCTTAATATGAGCCGGCATATCATCCGGTCCTTCATAGGTGTGAACATAATATGGGGCATCCTCAGGGACCATTTTATTAAAATGACTCTCAAAATCAGTACGTACCGTTGGGTCTGCATTTTCATTTATGGTCAACCCTGCCGAAGTATGCTTTATGAAGACTTGTAGCATGCCTGTATTTATTTTTCGTATCTCAGGAAATGCATTGATGACAATTTCCGTTATCAAATGAAATCCCCTGGAGTAAGGCTTAAGTGTTATTTCTGACTGGTAACTTTTCATAATCGGTGAAATTAATACAAACTTTACTTCATTCCCCTATCAACCCATACCTTTGCAGCTTTAAAACACAATTATGGATTTTTCCAAAATAAAAATGGTTGTTTCCGATATGGATGGAACCCTTTTAAACTCCAACCACGAGGTAAGCAACCGGTTTTTTGAAATCTTTGAAGTACTCCGAGATAAAAATATACAGTTTGTAGCTGCTAGCGGAAGGCAGTACCACAGTATGGTGGACAAATTAAAAACAATCAAGGATGATGTTATTTTTATTGCCGAAAATGGCGCTTTCACAAAGCAAAAGGAAGATGTTTTGCTTACAACCCCAATTGACCGTTCAGATGTCAACCAAGTACTTTCCGCACTTTCCGATGTCCCTGACGTACATCCTGTCCTGTGCTGTAACAGCAAGGCATATGCAAATGGAAGTTCGCAAAGTTTTTTAAGGTTACTTTCCGAATATTACACAGAATATGAGACTGTTAAGGACCAAACCTCCGTGGATGATCAAGTCTTGAAAGTTGCAATTTACCATTTCGAGAATTCAGAAAAGCATATTTACCCTGCAGTAAAACATTTAGAAGGTCCTTTAAAAGTAAAAGTCTCCGGCTCCAATTGGGTAGATGTATCCCATAAAAATGCCCATAAAGGATACGCACTGGAAAGATTGATGCAATCACATAACATTACCTCCGATGAAATAATGGTTTTTGGTGACTATAACAACGATTTGGAAATGTTGCAGCTGTCCAATTATAGTTTTGCAATGGCCAATGCACATCCCGATGTAAAAAAAGTGGCCAAGTTTGAAACATTGAGCAATGATGATTTTGGCGTGGAACAAGTTTTGGAAAGAGTGATATGAGTGAAATTGATTTTCTTATAGAAAAATTCAACCTAGCCCTGCATCCAGAGGGAGGTTATTTTAAAGAGAGTTATAGAAGCACTGAAAAAATTGAGCAACGGGCATTGCCAAAAAACTATCAAGGAGATAGAAATCACTCCACATGCATCTATTTTTTATTGACATCAAATACCTTTTCTGCTTTCCATAAGATAAATCAAGATGAAATCTGGCACTTTTATGCTGGTTCCCCACTGAAGTTATATATCATTTCAGATTCGGGCAAGTATTCCGAACACATAATCGGGAATAATTTTTCGGCAGGACAGGTTCCTCAATTTGTTGTGCCTGGAGGTCATTGGTTTGCAGCCAAGACCATTGACGCCAACGGTTATTCCTTTGTTGGATGCACGGTAGCTCCTGGGTTTGATTTTGCGGATTTTGTTTTGCCAGAAAGAATGACATTGATCGAGAAATTTCCACAACACGAAGCTGTTATAACCATGCTTACCGCACCACAAACCTAACCCATTTCAGATGCAAAAGTCAACTCTTTTATTAAGTTTTGTTGTTTTGATTTTCAGTTCATGCAAATCGGTACAGCAAAAGAATATTCAAGTTGTTACTCTTGCAAAATCATCCAAAAGTTGGGGAGGCAAGCTATTGCCAGAGTATCCCTCAGAGCATCCTGAGGTAACAATCATCAAGGTAACCATTCCGGGAAAAACAAAATTGGACTGGCACAAACACCCCAATATAAATGCAGGAGTTCTTTTAAAAGGTGAGCTGACCGTGATTAGCGAGTATAATGATACCCTTAGGTTAAAAAAGGGTGACCCCATTGTTGAACTTGTAAATACATGGCATTATGGAGTGAACGAAAAAAACAGGCCGGCTGAAATCGTTGTCTTCTATGCTGGCACCAAGGATAGCCTGCTTTCCATTAAAAGAAAGTAATTATTATGTTTTTAAAGTTCAAAACGGTTTGTAGCCTTTTCCTTAGTGCGGTAACATTTATAACCAGACACTTAGGTCTTTTGCTTTTTCTTCCGCGCTGCGGGAAATAACACATTATTCAAAATAAGCCGGTACCCAGGCGAGGTAGGGTGTAATTCCAGTTCTGTTTTTGGGTCCCCTACCCTATGCTGGTAATCTTCAGGATCATGCCCACCATAAAACGTGAAAAAACCTTTTCCCTTTATGCCATGAATGTAACGAGCTTCTCCATTAAGCTTGTTTTCTCCTAGAATCATTACAGTTGGTTTCACCTCTGAACGGGTGAAAGCTGTGGTCTGCCCCATAAACCCCTTGACCAAGGCCGTATGGTTCTGGGTCAACATCGTAGGAATGGGGTCCCATTTGGCCGAAAATTCCATTAAAGAAAAATAATCAGATTCTTTGGGAACGTTCCTCCGCTTATTGGTCATATCAATAGACGAAAACTCATAACGTAGCGGATTACGTTCCAAAACAAAATTGGAAAAAGCAAAAGTTCTGCTAAAATCCAATTTACCCTGATAATTGGCATCAGATGGGTCACCATCGAACATGGGTTCGCAAATATCGACCCCTTCAGCAGCCAAAGCTATATCAAAACTGTCCGTTGCAGAACACATAGCAAACATAAAACCACCACCAATAACATAATTTCTGATTTTCAGGGCCACTGCCCTCTTTTCTTCAGAAACCTTGGAATAGCCCAATTTTTGGGCCAAAGCCTCAGCTTCAGTTTTCGCCTCTATATACCATGGAGCGGCTCTATACACACCGTAAAATTTACCATACTGTCCGGTAAAATCTTCATGGTGCAGGTGCAGCCAATCATAAAGTGCCAATTTATTGTCCAGCACTTCCTCATCATAAACCGTAACATACGGAATCTCGGCATAGGTGAGCACCATGGTCACAGCATCGTCCCAGGGTTGGTTACCCTTTGGGGAATACACTGCAATTTTGGGTGCTTTTTCCAGTATTACAGCTTCCTGGTTTTGGGAAGGACTGCTTATTTCATCCAAAATGGATTCTGCCTGGGCATCGGAAATCACTTCAAACGAAACTCCTCTGATTTGACATTCTTTTCGTATGGATTCTCCATCTGGCAACAAAAACGAACCGCCCCTATAATTTAGTAGCCATTGTACTTTTTGTTGTTTGGTCAGCACCCAATAGGTAATGCCGTAGGCCTTTAAATGGTTTTCTTGACCTTCGGCATCCATAGGAATAAGGATAACGGAGGCAAATGATTTAAAGGAGAATAAAAAGAGGCAAAAAAGGACAAAACCTCTCGACTGCGCTCGAGGCGACAAATAGAAAATAATCTTAAAAAGGTACGTCATTATCTGGGTCATCGTCACTGTTCATTGCACTGCCAAAAGCTTCATCCGTACTGGGAAGGTTTGGCGTGGCAAATGGGTTTTCTTCATCCGCATTCATCTTCGATTGGAATTCGAATGGGGAATCAAAGTCATCCAAGTTATCAAATTTACCCAGTGCTCCAATAAACTTTAACCTAATATTATCCAATCCACCATTACGGTGTTTGGCCACAATGAACTCTGCTTGACCTTGTGTAGGGGTACGTTCTTCATCATCCCATTCGTCAATCTTATAGTACTCCGGACGATAAATGAACGAAACAATATCGGCATCTTGCTCAATGGCACCAGATTCCCTCAAATCTGAAAGAATTGGACGCTTACTTCCCCCTCTGGTCTCAACAGCTCGGGAGAGCTGTGAAAGTGCAATTACTGGAACATTAAGTTCTTTGGCCAATGCCTTTAAGTTTCTTGAAATTGTAGAAATTTCCTGCTCACGATTACCTCCTTTTTGACTTCCACCTGCAGTCATCAACTGCAAATAATCAATTATGATAAGCTTTATACCATGCTGGGATGCCAATCTTCGAGCTTTTGCTCTTAAGTCGAAAATAGAAAGTGATGGGGTGTCGTCAATAAATAAAGGAGCTTTTTCTAAGGATTTTACCTTTACATTGAGCTGTTCCCACTCATGCTTTTCCAATTTCCCCGTTCTGAGTTTTTCAGAGGATAGCCCCGTTTCTGACGAAATTAAACGGGTAATCAACTGTACAGAAGACATTTCCAAGGAGAAGAATGCCACAGGAATTTCTGAGTTTACGGCTATGTTCCTAGCCATCGAAAGCGTTAAGGCTGTTTTACCCATACCAGGCCTTGCAGCCACAATAACCAAATCACTGGGTTGCCAGCCGGAGGTCAGTTTGTCCAATTTATCAAATCCTGAAGGAATTCCGCTTGTACCTTCTTTATTGGAAATCTCCTCAATCTTCTTTTTGGCCTGAATTACCAAATCCAAAGCAGTTTCAGCAGATCGTTTCAGATTGCCTTGAGTAACCTCGTATAATTTGGCTTCCGCACTATCCAACAAATCGAAAACATCGGTAGAATCACTATATGCATCTTCAATGATCTCGTTTGAAATCTTAATCAAACTACGCTGAATGTACTTTTGAAGAACAATACGGGCATGAAACTCAATATGAGCAGAGGAAGCTACTTTTTGAGTCAATTTTATGAGGTAAAAGTCCCCTCCCACTGCCTCTAGCTTGCCATCCTTCTTTAATTGTGCTGAAACGGTTAATAAATCCACCGGTTCCGAAGATTCGAACAATTTGAAGATGGCATCATAAATAAACCTATGGGCATCTTTGTAAAAAACATCAGGATGTAAGATATCTATTACCTCATCCACGCCTTTTTTATCAATCATCATTGCTCCAAGTACAACCTCCTCTAAATCAACGGATTGCGGAGGAATCTTTCCTCTCTCCAGATTAATGAGGGTAGACTTGTCAACTTTGTGACCAATAATCGGGCTAGGCTTGTCCATAAATGCGAATGTAGGTAATTAACCTTTAGTTAACTTTAAACTTACATCTTTCGATGTTCACAGGTCATTAACAAAATTAATGTTGAAAACTATAAATATTTGTTAATAACCCAAAAATGTTTGAAGAAAAAATCTAATAAAAAAGAATGACCGCTGAAAAACCGTAATTACCCGTTGAACACGCCCATTTCGGCATATTTTTCCATTCTTGTTTTTACCAATTCTTTTGGTGATAACTTTTTGAGCTCCTCAAAATGGGTAGAAATTTTATTCTTGACTGTCTCGAAAGTTTTTTCCCTATTGGTATGCGCGCCCCCTAAAGGTTCACGGACAATTTCATCAACAAGCTTCTGTTTTTTCATGTCCGTTGCGGTAAGTTTTAATGCATCGGCAGCTTGTTCTTTATACTCCCAACTTCTCCATAAAATTGAAGAGCAAGATTCTGGCGAAATAACAGAGTACCAAGTATTTTCCAACATCAATACTTTATCACCTACCCCTATTCCCAAGGCGCCTCCTGACGCTCCTTCACCTATTATTACTACAATGATGGGCACTTTAAGGCGTGTCATTTCCAAAATATTACGTGCAATGGCTTCTCCCTGACCTCTTTCCTCAGCTTCTATGCCCGGATATGCTCCAGGGGTATCTATAAAGCAGACTACAGGAATCCCAAATTTCTCAGCGGATTTCATCAAACGCAACGCTTTGCGATATCCTTCCGGGTTGGCCATACCAAAATTTCGGTATTGACGGGTCTTGGTGTTGTATCCTTTTTGTTGACCAACAAACATATAGCTCTGATCGCCAATTTTACCCAAACCACCGATCATGGCTTTGTCATCTTTTACATTTCTGTCCCCATGAAGTTCCAAAAAAGTATCTCCGCAAATGGCATTTATATAGTCCATGGTATATGGCCTATTGGGATGCCTTGATAGCTGTACACGTTGCCATGCAGTCAAATTTTTGTAAATATCCTTGCGGGTTTCCCCCAGCTTCTTTTCAATCTGCTGACAAGTTTCGCTGACGTCAACGTCACTTTCTTCTCCAATGACCATACATTTTTGAAGTTGGTCTTCTAGTTCTTTTATGGGAAGTTCAAAATCGAGGTATTCCATGTAAAGTTGATTTCAGAAATATGGTGGGGACAAATATAAAACTTTAAAGATGACTCCTAAAAACTTGATTTACTATTTAACGGATATAGCGATCGTCATTTAGGCTTATCGTTTGGCTTTCATCAACATATAAACCGCAAATGCCCCAAAAATAAGATTTGGGATTACTACTGCCAACAATGGTGAGAAACCAGATTGCTCTGCCAAGGTTCCAAAAACCTTATCAAAAAAGATATAGATAAAAGCCACCCCAATACCAAAAGCTAGGTTTAAACCCATTCCACCTCTGCGTTTTACAGATGAAACCGCAACAGCTATAATGGTAAGCACAAAGGCTGCAATGGGCAAGGCCCATCTTTTGTACTTTACCAATATATAAGCGTTGATATTGGAAGCTCCCTTGCTCTTTTGGTCTTCAATGAACTCATTTAGTTCAAACAAGTTTTTGGTTTCCGCTACATATGACACGGGGGTAAGATCTTCTATTTTGAAGGTAAACAAGGTATCCAGTCGCCTTTTGGTTTCAATACGTTCAACCCCATTCTCCAGTTTTCTCTTTACATAATTTGTTAATCGGTAAATACTATCTTTTTCCACCCACCTAATACCAGATGCAGAAATTTTCCAATCAAGTTTCTTATCCGCATCAAAATGCTCGTAGGTAAAATCTCTTCCATTTTTTCTGCTGGGATCAAAACTGCTCACATAGATGTAGTCGTTTTCATTCAATTGATTGAAAATATTACTGGTAATCTGAACCTGTCTTCCCTTTTTAAAATACTTGTACTCAAATTCATTAAATCCAATACTGGCATTGGGCACAATGAACATTCCCATCATAAAAATAAGAATGGCCACTAGAGTAGCTCCTAATAAATATGGTCTTAAAAACCGGGTATACGACACTCCAGAGCTAAGAATGGCAACAATTTCAGTGTTACTAGCCAATTTGGAGGTAAAAAATATGATGGACAGAAATAAAAATATAGGAAGTAACAGATTGCCGATCACCAATGTAAAATTGCCATAAAAAACAATGACTTCGCTTAATGGAGCTTCATTATCAATAATTTTCCCAATCTTCTCCGCAAGATTGGCCATGATCCCAATGGGTACAAAGAGCATAAGCATTCCCAAAAAGGTAACCAAATAGCGCTTTAAGATGTATTTGTCAAGTATCGTAAGCATTACAATCTTTTATCCATTTGTTGTACCATTTTGGTCTTCCATTCCTGAAAATCCCCTGCTAAAATACGCTCTCTTGCGGTACGCACCAACCAGAGGTAAAAACCTAGGTTGTGAATGGTGGCGATCTGCTTGCCCAAATACTCATTAGCCGCAAAAAGATGCCTTAAATAGGCCTTGGAATATTCGGTGTCCACGAAAGTGATTCCCATCTCATCAATAGGTGAAAAATCGTCTTCCCACTTTTTATTTTTGATATTTATGGTACCATGGGCCGTGAACAGCATTCCGTTACGGGCATTTCGTGTGGGCATAACACAATCAAACATATCAACTCCCAACGCAATATTTTCCAGAATATTGATAGGTGTTCCCACACCCATCAAATATCTTGGTTTGTCTTCCGGAAGAATATCGCAGACAATTTCAGCCATCTCGTACATTTCTTCCGCCGGTTCTCCTACCGAGAGCCCCCCAATAGCGTTTCCCTCAGCACCTACAGATGCAATATATTCCGCAGATTGTTTTCTTAAATCTTTATAGGTGGAGCCTTGAACAATTGGAAAAAAGCTTTGTGAATATCCATACTTAAATGGGAGCTTGTCCAAATGCGCTATACATCTATCCAGCCATCTATGGGTCATGTGCATAGATCTTTTTGCATAGTTGTAGTCACAAGGATAAGGTGTGCATTCATCAAATGCCATAATAATGTCGGCCCCAATGGTGCGCTGGATTTCCATGACATTTTCCGGGGTAAAAAAATGTCGAGATCCATCAATATGTGATTTGAAATTTACTCCTTCCTCCTTTATTTTTCTATTATTGGAAAGGGAATAGACTTGGTAGCCACCACTATCGGTCAAAATGTTTCTATCCCAGCCCATAAACTTATGAAGCCCTCCTGCTTTTTCTAAAATGCCCGTTCCCGGACGCAGATATAAATGGTAGGTATTTCCAAGGATGATATCAGGATCTATTTCATCTTTAAGCTCTCGTTGGTGCACACCTTTTACAGAAGCCACTGTGCCCACTGGCATGAATATAGGTGTCTGAATTTTGCCATGGTCCGTGACAAGTTCACCAGCTCTTGCTTTGCTCTTATCGTCTTTTTGAAAAAGGGTAAATTTCAATACGTACTTTTAAGACCGCAAATATAGCCAACTCATTTCCACAAAGCCTTAACAAAAAAATAAAGTTTTTTACTCAAAACGTTTCGTAAAATATTATAACTAAGCTTGTTTAACAATGTTAATGCCGTTACTTTTGACGCCATAAAATTAATACGATGCCGAACACGCAAGAATTAGAGAATTTAGTGACCCAGGTCCGGAGGGACATTTTAAGAATGGTGCATAAGGTAAATTCAGGACACCCAGGGGGTTCCTTGGGCTGTGCCGAATTTTTTGTAGCACTATATAATGAAATTATGGAATTAAAGGATGGTTTTGATATGGATGGTCATGGCGAAGACCTCTTCTTCCTTTCCAATGGACACATTTCTCCCGTGTATTACAGCGTTTTGGCAAGAAGGGGATATTTCCCTGTTGAAGAGCTCAACACCTTTAGGCTGATAGATTCTCGCCTTCAAGGTCATCCCACAACCCATGAGGGCTTACCAGGAGTTCGTATAGCTTCAGGATCCTTGGGACAAGGGATGTCTGTGGCCATTGGAGCCGCTTTAGCGAAAAAGCTGAATGGCGATAATCATTTGGTCTATAGCTTACACGGAGATGGTGAATTGCAGGAAGGCCAAAATTGGGAAGCTATTATGTACGCCGCCGGTAATAAAGTTGATAATCTCATTGCCACCGTAGATAGAAACTCCCAACAAATTGATGGTAATACGGAAGATGTGCTTCCTCTTGGAGATGTTGCCGAAAAATTTAGGGTGTTTGGATGGGATGTTTTAGAGATTGAAAATGGAAATGACCTAGAGCAAGTAATTGCAGGATTGAAAGAGGCTAAATCCAGGACAGGCAAAGGCAAGCCGGTATGTATTGTGATGACTACGGAGATGGGCAACGGTGTTGACTTTATGATGCATACCCATGCATGGCACGGAAAGGCCCCAAGTGATGAACAATTGGAAATTGCATTAGGACAAAACCCAGAAACTTTAGGTGACTATTAATTCGTAAGAAAAAAACATGACAAAATATATAGATCAAGGAAAACAGGATACCCGAAGTGGTTTTGGAGCAGGAATGACCGAACTGGGAAGAACTAATCCAAATGTTGTTTCACTTTGTGCCGATTTGGTTGGATCACTTAAGATTCAAACGTTCATTGATGAAAATCCAGAGCGTTTTTTCCAAGTTGGAATTGCCGAGGCCAATATGATGGGCATTGCAGCAGGATTGACCATCGGAGGTAAAATTCCTTTTACGGGTACTTTTGCAAATTTCTCTACGGGCAGGGTGTACGACCAAATCCGTCAATCCATAGCTTATTCGGGTAAAAATGTAAAAATTTGTGCTTCGCACGCAGGTATAACTTTGGGAGAAGATGGCGCAACACACCAAATTCTGGAAGACATCGGTCTTATGAAAATGTTACCAGGCATGACAGTAATAAATCCTTGCGATTTTAACCAGACCAAAGCGGCAACAATTGCCATTGCAGAGCATGAGGGACCTGTTTATCTTAGGTTTGGAAGGCCAAAAGTGGCCAATTTTACTCCTGTTGACCAAAAATTTGAGATTGGAAAGGCTTTGATGCTCAGTGAAGGGACAGATGTAACCATTATTGCCACAGGACATTTGGTTTGGCAATCGTTGATTGCTGCTGAAAATTTGGAAAAACAAGGTATTTCGGCGGAAGTAATTAACATTCATACAATCAAACCCCTCGATGATGAGGCTATCTTGGCCTCAGTAAAGAAAACCGGATGCGTTGTTACTGCCGAAGAGCATAATTATTTAGGAGGTCTTGGAGAAAGTGTTTCTAGAGTTCTTTCATCCCATCATCCTGCACCACAAGAGTTTGTAGCCACTAAGGATACTTTTGGTGAAAGTGGAACCCCAGACCAGCTTATGGACAAATATGGGTTGAACAATAAAGCCATTGAGGCTGCCGTTTTAAAAGTGTTGAAACGAAAATAGTTTTCGGTATCATCTTTGATATTCTTCAATCTATTAAAACGAAACACTTATGAAAAAAACACTTCTAGTAGCAGTGTTGTCCCTTATGGGTACAGCTGCATTTGCCCAAAGCGGAACAGGATTTGGTATTAAGGCTGGACTCAGCTACAACAAAAATGGAGATTTGATAGGCTCTGTTGGTGATGCCGGTCAGAATATTACTGAAGGTGCGGAAGGAAAGTCGGGATATCATTTTGGTTTTTGGGGAAAATTGGATTTTCCTAAAATGTACATACGTCCCGAATTGGTCTACTCAAAAACCAAGAGTTCCTATAATGTTGAAAACAGCTCCAATGATTATGACCTATCCAAGTTGGATCTTCCGGTATTGATAGGCGTTAAAATTGTTGGACCATTACATGTTTTTGCTGGACCAGCATTCCAATATGTCCTGAGCAATGACCTAGGAAACATTGAAGTTCAAGATGTTGAAAATGATTTTTCAGTTGGTCTAAATGCGGGTGTTGGCGTAAACCTAGGAAAGATTGGATTGGATGTTCGCTATGAGCGTGGGTTCTCAGAGAATGAAGCCAGAATTGTTTCCAACAACATTACTGATATTACTGGACGTGTTGATTCCAGACCTTCGCAGGTAATTTTTGCTTTGTCTTTAAAATTGTAAAAAAGGATTACATAAAATAAAAAAGGCCACTTAAAAGTGGCCTTTTTTATTTTTATCAGTTGACATCTGGGTCCAAATAATCCGGAGTTCCATCATTATTGGAATCTGGATATGGAGGGCCAATGATTTTGCCGTTGTCATCGGATATTTCATTTTTAGTGGATACCCCATCCCCGTCATCGTCCGCATCTTGAAAATTGGCAAATCTTACGTTTAATCCTGCATCTATTTCACTTTGTGAATCTGTATTGTCATCATACAAATAACCATTACCATTAACGTCTTCATCAATAGATGGGATGCCATCACCATCATGATCTGTTCTATTTAGAGTAAACAAATCTATAGAGAACATCAATGGAGTATACTGCGGAATCAACCCTTGGGATCTATTAAAATTAGCTAAACCTGAAGGAAAGATAATAAGTCCAACACCATACTCATCCACTGTTACTGTGCCATCCGGATTTTCAGTTATCGTACTTCCTTTTTTAAAATTGGGAATCCCTTCTGCAAACCCTCTGAATCCTTGTGTAAGATCTTGCAATCTTGCCAGATCAAACCAAACTGGGTTGTTTAAAGAAGCATCAAACGAGGTACCGTTCAAAAGTTTTCCCTCATACCTCACAAATACGGAGTCTGCCACGGTTGGAAAACATTCCTCACAATCTCCAGCAGTCCGTATGGCATCAAGTTCTTCCATAGTGGGTCTGGCAGAAAGGTAATAAAGGGTGTGGGGAATATCATTTTCCTCTTCACTCAATAACAATTCTGTTGATGAAATTTTGACCACAGTACTTTCAACAAATTCGGCCAACGGTCGTTTTCCGGAATTAGAGCCTGCTATGGTATCAATTTTTATTCTGTAATCAAAACCTGCAGGTGGATTTTCAAATTCATCATAGTTGTAGAAGTGGGTATCCAAAAATTCCTTTATCTCATCATCATTTTCTGGAGCCACTTCCGCCAGCAATCTTGGCGGAACGGTAGTGACACCCCCATCATCATCATTGTTGCATGAAGAAAGTAATACCACTGAAAACAAACAAACAAAAAAACCGTACTTCATCAAGTATATTATTTTAGCTGCGCAAGATACAATTTTCAGTTATTTTTGCTTATTGCATTAACAAAGATTTGCAGAGTTTATGCGAATAGACAAGTACCTTTGGTGTATTAGATACTACAAAACAAGAAACGTTGCTACCAATGCTGTTAAAAAAGGCCATATAAAAGTCAATGGGAGCGTTGTAAAACCTTCTAGGGAGATATATCCTATGGACAAAGTTGTGGTGAGAAAGAACCAAATTGAGCACCAACTTATTGTATTGGACATACCAGAAAGTCGTGTTGGGGCAAAACTGGTAGATATTTATAGAAAGAATACCACTCCCAAAGAAGCTTTTGAGCATAGTGATATGCTTAAGCATGCCAAAGAGCATTATAGAAAAAAAGGATTGGGGCGCCCAACCAAAAAAGACCGAAGGGATATTGATGGTTATTTGGATGAGTCTGAATAATTGGTTTCTTTATCTTTGGTACTTATATCCTTAATTTATGGAGAATCGAATTCTGACCCACGATCAAGTTCAGCATATCGCCAAGCGTATTGCATATCAAATCTATGAGGCAAATGTTGATGAAAAAGAAATAATTATTGCTGGAATCGATGGTAGTGGTTCGCTTTTTGCCAAAAAGATAGCCGCGGTTTTAAAAAAAATAACTGAGGCCAATATTGTATTGTGCAATATGAAAATGGATAAAAAGAATCCTTTACAAAGCGGTGTCAACATTTCGATTTCTGAAGATGCCTACAAAAACAAATCCATAGTTCTTGTGGATGATGTACTTAATTCTGGCACAACATTGATTTATGGCGCCCACCATTTCTTAAGAACTCCAATAAAACAGTTAAAAACTGCTGTTTTGGTAAATAGAAATCACAAAAAATATCCTATAAAAGCAGATTATAAGGGCATTTCGTTATCCACATCATTGCATGAGCACATTAGAGTGGAGTTTGAAACCAGAAATGATGCAGTTTATTTAGAGTAACAATTCCTTAATTTCGGATACCACCTCTTCCACTGTTTTTTTTTCATTGCCAACAATGTGTTTGGCCTGCTCGTAATATTGTCTTCTTTCAAAAAGGTGTTTTCCTATAAATTCTGGCAGTTCGTCATCTTGAAGATCTTTTACCAAAGGTCTCTGGTCTTTTTCATTTGAAATTCTTTCCACTAGGGCAGAAACAGATAATTGCAAATAAATAGAGTGGTCTGAGTTATTTAAAATAGTTTCAATATTATTACCGTAGCATGGTGTGCCCCCACCCGTGGAAAGAAGTATGGATTCATGCTCTTTCAAAACCTTTTGTAACATTTCATTTTCCAGTTTTCTAAAAAAGATCTCTCCCTTTTCAGAAAAAATTGTATCAATCGATTTTTGTTGCTCCTTTTCAATATATGTATCCAAATCAATAAACTCTACGTCTAATTCGTTGGCTAACAACCTCCCAACGGATGACTTACCGCTTGCCATATAGCCCACTAAAACTACTTTCATTTGTAAGATTTAAAAGTGATTTCAAAAAAACACAAATTTATCATTAAATCATCTTGCAAAATAGATTATTGATATTATATTTGCACCCGCTTAGAGCAACAGATACTTGTTCTAATTTTTTTGGAAGACCTGATAGCTCAGTTGGTAGAGCATCTCCCTTTTAAGGAGAGGGTCCTGGGTTCGAGCCCCAGTCAGGTCACTTTTAAAACTTCACAGATTATTAAAAAGCCCATAAATTATGGGCTTTTTATTTACATCATACTTACGGTAATACATCCTTTCATAACCTAGTTTTCTTTACTTAAGCGTCCAATAGCGCAGCTCACATAAGATTTAGCTTGACTGATTTTCGGGTTGTTCTCCCCCTCCAATGGATAGCCAAGCTTTGAAAGTTCCTTCTTTACCACCTTAAAATCTTCACTTCTCCCATATCCAAAAGAAACCTCATGAGTTTCCACATTGACAAAAACATCTTCAATATTTTTTAGAGAGCCTATTTTTTTGCTGACGGTATTTGCACAACCTCCACATTTCAAATTCTGAATTTTTACTGTTGTCCTCATTTTATATCAAATTAATAAGAACAGCAAAGTAATATCGTTTCAATCCCCAAAAAATGACAAGTGTCATTGGAGTTCGTGATAATTGTCATTTCAGTCGGATATATCCATCGGTATATTTGATAATACCCCATGTTTTCAAGGATATAGGTATGACCATTACAGCTCAAATAAGAAATAATGTCATTGATTTTCTGAGGCAGGTTGGTGGCCTTTCCTACTTCGTTGGCCGTTTCTTCAAGGAAGTTTTTAAACCTCCATTTGAATTTAATGAGTTATTGCGCCAATGCTACAATGTTGGCAACAGGTCCACCCCATTGGTTGGGATTACCGGTTTTATTATTGGACTGGTACTGACCTTACAGACCAGACCAACCATGCAAGAGTTTGGAGCAGTTTCGTGGATGCCGGATATGGTAGGCATTTCAATAGTGAGGGAAATCGGTCCAGTGGTCGTAGCGCTTATTTGTGCCGGACGTATAGCCTCGGGAATGGGTGCTGAATTAGGTTCAATGCGAGTTACAGAACAAATTGACGCCATGGAGGTTTCCGGTACAAATCCTTTTAAGTTTCTAGTGGTTACCAGGGTGGTGGCCACAACACTTATGGTGCCTTTACTTGTAATTTTTGGAGATATGTTGGCCCTTTATGGCTCTTCGCTGGTAGAATATTATAAGGGCAATGTGTCATTCCAACTATATTTTAACGAAGTATTCAATTCCCTACAATATGGAGATTTAATCCCAGCTACCATCAAATCCTTCTTTTTTGGTTTTGCCATTGGTTTGGTAGGATGCTATAAGGGTTATTACTGTAAAAAAGGCACTGTTGGCGTAGGCAAAGCGGCAAACACCGCTGTGGTCATGGCCTCCATGCTCATTTTCATCTTGGATTTGATTGCAGTTTTCATATCCGATATTTTTTATGAATTATGAAGGAGGAAATAGAAATAATCGATAAGGATTCCCAGGTTACACAGCGTGAAAAGATAATCGACATTAAAGAGCTTCAAAAGAGCTTTGGGGACAATCATGTGCTCAATGGATTCAACATGACACTCTTCAAAGGGGAAAATTTGGTGATTATGGGCAAATCCGGATCAGGTAAATCAGTCATGATCAAGTGCCTTGTCGGTTTGATGTCTCCCGACAGTGGTAGCGTAAATGTCATGGGAAAAGATTTGAAGGGCCTGGACCGCACCGCTTTGGATGAACTACGGACGGATGTAGGCTTTTTGTTTCAGGGAAGTGCCCTGTACGATTCAATGACCGTTCGGGAGAATCTAGAATTTCCCTTGCGAAGGCACAAAGACAAATTTGATGGGGCTTTGAATGTTGAGAAAAGGGTCATGGAGGCTTTGGAAAATGTTGGATTGGCTCATACTGTGGATTTAATGCCCAGTGAGCTTTCCGGAGGAATGAAAAGAAGGGTTGCTCTGGCCAGAACCCTGATCATGCAACCAAAAATTATTCTTTATGATGAACCAACCAGCGGGCTCGACCCGATAACATCAAAAGAAATCATAGAACTCATGCTTCGTATACAGGAGCAGTACAAAACATCCTCTCTGATCATAACACATGATGTGGACTGTGCACGGGTAATTTCGGACCGGATGATTTTGCTGGTAGATGGCATAAACTATGCTGAAGGAACATTTAAGGAACTTTCAAAGGTAACCGACCCAAAGGTCCGGGCCTTTTTTAAATGATACAATATGGCAAGGACAAACGCTCAAAAAACAAGGCTTGGTTTTTTTGTGGTACTCGGAACCGCTTTGATCATTATTGCTTCTTACCTAATTGGCAATAATCAAAGCCTTTTTAGCAAGACTTTTACTGTTACAACGGTTTTCAATAATGTAAATGGACTTCAACTGGGTAACAATGTGCGGTATTCAGGAATCGTTGTGGGTACCGTAAAGGGCATTGAAATGGAAAATGACAGCACCATTAGGGTACGCATGTCCATTGAGGAAAAAATGCACAGACATATTAAAAAAGATGCCATTGCGACTATCGGTTCAGATGGATTGGTGGGAAGTATGATTGTAAACATTATTCCGGGCAAAGGGGCAAGTGAAGTTGTTGGCAGCGGAGAAGAAATAGATTCGTACAGTCGTATTGGTGCTGAAGATATGTTGAGCACCTTAAATGTCACTAATCAAAATGCAGCCTTGCTCACGGCAGATTTACTCAAGGTCACCCAATCTTTAAAAAATGGAGAAGGTACTCTCGGAAAACTGTTGAACGATACCCTAATGGCACAAAATCTTCAAGAAATCGTGGTCAATCTAAAATATACCAGTGTTGAGGCCAATTCGGCGATGAAGGAACTTAATTCTATCATAGAAGCCATTGATCTGGAAGAAAGTGTTGCCGGGGTTTTGCTCAACGATTCACTAATGGCTCAAAAAATGAGAAAAACCATTCAAAATATGGAAACTTCAAGTGTTGCTATGGACAGTCTTTTGCAGAATCTTAACGGAACGGTCAATCAAATGAAGGAAGGAAAGGGTACCGTAAATTTATTGGTGAAAGACACCTTATTGGCAAACCAATTGCAACGAACAATGGATAATATTGAACAAGGCACGGAACGTTTCAATGAGAACATGGAAGCATTAAAACACAATTTTTTAACCCGCAGGTATTTCAAAAGACAAGAAAAAGAAAGCAGAAAAAAAGAGTAAGCCCCCTAATTGACAACGCTACCATCTTCCATTTCAATTATTCTATCCGTTCGCTCGGCAAAGTCCATATCGTGTGTCACCACCAACAAGGAAAGTCCCTGCTCTTCCTTGAGTTTTTTGAATATTTGGAACACATTTTCAGAATTATAGCTATCCAGATTCCCTGTGGGCTCATCTCCCATTAATATGGACGGATCATTGATCAATGCTCGTGCTATAGCGACCCGTTGCTTTTCTCCTCCGGAGATTCTTGAGGCCCTTTTCTTTGCCAAATGTCCAATGTTGAGCATTTTTAATTTTTCCATAGCATTATGCTCAATTTCAACATCCGTTTTTTCCGCTAATTTTTTGGCGGGCAGCATTACATTTTCCAGTACGCTGAACTCCGAAAGCAAATAATGGAATTGAAATACAAACCCAATATGCTTGTTGCGTATCCTTGAAAGTTCTTTCTGGGGCTTTCCTGTTACCAGCTCATTGTTCAAGAACAACTTTCCTTCATAATCGGTATCCATTGTGGACAAAATGTATAGCAGCGTAGACTTTCCGCAACCTGATTTGCCCATTATGGAAGCAAATTCACCTTTTTTCACCTCAAAACCTATGTCTTTAAGTACATGGAACAGTACTGGTTTCTTAAAGTGTTTGTTGATTTTTTCCGCTTTTAAAACTAGTCCCATTCCCTCTGGTTTAAGTACCCCTGATTATTCGGACAGGGTCTATTTTCCTTGCCTTGTTCGACGGCAGATAACCTGCAACAAAAGTGGAGATCAAAGCGAAGGTGATTCCGATGACATAAAACCACGGATTATAATTTATGGGATAAGTGGTTATGGTTGGAAGCGCTTCGGTTTCAAAAGCAACATTATCTATCAACCTTGAAAGGCCAAATCCAATGACCAGACCGCTTAATCCCCCAATGACCCCAATCAGCACTGCCTGGCTCATAAAAATCAGTTGTACATCCAAACCGGAAAACCCTGTAGCCTTTAAAATGGCAATATCCTTCATTTTTTCATAGATCAGCATGTTCAGAATATTATAGATTCCAAACCCTGCCACAATCAAAAGGGTAATGGAAACGGAGTAGGTAATCAGATTCCGAATAGTGGTTCCCGCCTCAAATTGAGCATTGGCCTCCTTAATGTCCGTAGCCTTAATCTTAAATTGTTGTTCCAATTGCCTTGCCATGGGAACCGCCAAATCCATGTTGAACAGTTTAATATTAATGTCCGTAATGTAGTTTTCTGCTTCACCCAAGATGCGTTGCACGGTTTTGAGCTTTGCAAAGCTTTGAATATTATCTACATCTGAAATTCCACTTTGATAAATACCTACAATCTTTAAAGGAAAAACATCCCCCTTTACGGTGCTGATCTGTATTCTATCACCTACATCCAAGGACATCTTTTTGGCCGCCCCTGCCCCCAATAAAATTCCATTTTCCGTGTTTTGAAGGGCCTCTGGCGTTCCCTTGACAATATAATCGTTCATATTGTATAGACGGACTTCTTCCATCACATCAATCCCGGCAAGGTTACCCCCTAGTTCTATGGAGCCGGATAAATAAAAAATCTGGGTGCGAATCTGCGGAGTAGCTCCCCTAATTGATTCATCCTTTCGCAAATGACTTAAAATTGGTAATGCATTATGGATTTTGGTCTGACTCTGTTTGGGTTTGATGGAATGGACAATATTGAATGCATCGGTATACTCCTCAAAAAAAGCAATGGGTTGTTTTACCGAAGGTTCAATCTCATTATACAAATGAATGTCTGGAGTTTGATTGAGAATAAGGTCATCCAACATTTTGTTGAGGCCTGTCATAAAGCTCACCAAGGTAATATAGGCGCCTATCCCGAAGGTAACTCCCAAGGATGCGGTCACGGTGGACTTCATTTTGGTAACCAAATGGGTTTTGGCAATGCCCAATATCACCTTCCAATTGATCATCTTTCCGGTTTTAGAATATAGGTTTCTGCATCTAATCCCGATGTGATTTCAACTTGATCCAAACTTTGTAGGCCAACAGTAACAGCAATGGGGCCATCTTCGGTCAAAACCTGGTTTCCATCCATCAAATATTCCTTTGGAATTACCAGTGTCTCCAATTTTTCGGCAATTATTATATTGGCTTCCCCTGCCAATCCGGGATACAAGACCTCTGGTGGATTCAAAAAAACAGCCTCAATGGTGAAGGTCTGTGAGCGTTCATCCTTTCTGGGATAAATCTTGTCCACTTTGGCCTCAAAAGCTTTGGAATTATATGCGTCCAGGGATATGATTACCTTCTGCCCAGTCCGTATCTTCACAATATCCACCTCATCCACCAACATTTCTATTACAAATTCATTACTTCGTCCTACCGAAGCCAAGGGTTCCATTGTGGTCACAATCTCCCCGGGACTCTTGAACAGGGCATATACCTTCCCATATATTTTACTGGTCACGGTGAAATCCTCTGTAGCAATTTGCGAAGTTCGATACATATTCTCCGCCTGTTGAAGTTGCGTGGATAGTTCTTTTTTAGTCCTATCATGTTTGCTCTTCAATACTTGTAGGTTGTTTTTTGAAAGCTCGAATGCAAGTTTTTTATTGTCATAGTCCGCTTTTGAGCCAATCTTTTTACTCCATAGGTTGTGTTGCCTGAAGAAATTGATGGAATCATTGGTAAACTTTAAAACTGCAGCATCAATCTCATCTTCAATGCTCTTGAGAATAGCTGCCGAGCCATTGTAATTTTCCTTGGCCAGTTCATAGGTCAGTCTGGCATTTTCTGAGCTTAATTTAGAAGTGTTGTTGATAATCTGAAGAATGGGCTGCCCTTTTTCCACAATATCCCCTTCTTCTACGAGGTTTTTATCCAAAATTCCAGCAACAATGGCATAGGTTTGGTACAGACTATCCGGTTGAATGGTCACAGAGGCATATACCGATTCCGTGATTTTGGTCTTTTTGGGAAGCTTTTTCTCATCCTCATTACCGCATCCCCAAAAAAGCAGTATCAAAAAAGCTATTACAAGGTGACTAAAGTTTTTCATTCTACTGTGCGGATAGATTGGTTTGCAAGAGTATAAATTCTCCAATATTAGTTCTGTCAATAGCACCGACCAGTATCTTTTTTTTGGTCACCGCCAAAAGTTCAATGTTTTTCTTCGCTAACATTTCAAATGCCGTCCAGATTTCGGTAGAGGCTTCAACCTGATCCACTTCCTTTTTCATGATCTCAATTACGGGGCGTTGGGCTTCTTTGGCATGTTTCAATACCGCTCTGTGGTCCACAGTTCCCATAATTTCATTCTGTTCAGCAACCAAAAAGTGTTTTTCGGTCCCTTTAAGTAAAATTGCAATGACTTCTTCCACCGTTGTAGATGGATTCAATATGGTGATATTGGTGAGCATGGCTTCTTCAACCAAATGCCCTTTAAGTAGAGCCCCTTGTTTTACCATTTGATTTTCACCATATGCCCCAAAGAAAATGAACAGTGCAATGAGGATCAAAAAAGGATTCAGCATCAAACCAAGTATGAAAAAGAGCACCGCCAAGATTTGACCAAGTCCAGAGGCCACTTCCGTAGCTTTTACGCGGCCCAATCTAAAGGTCAACAAAGCCCTAAAAACTCGACCTCCATCCATGGGAAAGGCAGGAATCATATTAAAGACCACCAACATTACATTGGCAACAAAAAGAAAGAAAAGAAAAGTCTGGAAGTCCGGTGCATTCACAAGTTGATTCAAAGCTTCAACATCCAAACCCAGATAACTTTGCAATGGAATAAACAATAACAAAACCATGGCAATCAAAACATTTACCGCCGGTCCTGCAAGGGCAACCAGTAATTCTTGAGCAGGTTTCTCAGGAATTTTTTCCAACGATGCAACTCCACCTATAGGCAAAAGCGTAATCTGTTTTGTACCTATTCCAAACTTTTTAGCCGTGAGGGCATGGCCAAGTTCGTGCAGCACCACACAAAAAAAGAGCACTACCACCAAAGCCATGTTCATAAAAATGGATGTTGCGTTACCCCCTCTTTGTATTTCCAAAAAGGCGACCCATAGCAATAGTAAGCTAAAAGTCCAATGGACTTCTATTCCAATGTCGGATACCTTGCCCAATTTGAGTACACCTTTCATATTTGAAGTTTTAGTGAAATTAGGTACATCCACCAATATCGGAAATGACAAAAATCATAACCCATGGTATATCAGAAGGTTACTTTTGCTATAGCTCGCAAACTGGAAGACGTATGGAAACATCAATACTATTGGCAAAGTTTTGGGGATTGTACCTGATCATCTTTTTTGTGGTACTGGTATTTAATCCAAAACGCATCCATAACATTTTCGGCTACTTAAAAGACCCCAAGTTTTTATTGATAACCGCCTTTATGGCCATTATTATGGGAATACTGAACATTTTATTCCATAATATTTGGGCAAATGACTGGAGATTGTTAATTACCCTGATCGGTTGGGTTTCCATGTTCTCTGGCATCGTTCTTTTTACATTTCCCACGAAATCGGCAGAATGGCTGCAGTTCCAAAATGTCAAGTTTTTCCAAGTATTTTACGTGTTATTACTGTTTTTGGGTGCTTTTCTACTAAGCAAAGGTTTCGGATAAATTCCATGGAACATACATCTCCATAACACAACAAAAAAGAGGAGGCTTAAGCCTCCTCTCCTATTTCTCCAAAGAAAGTGATTTCAAAATGGTTAGACCGTTTCCTTTTCTTTTTCCCTACTTCTAGTCTCGACTAATTTTGTAACCATCTCTGGAACCTTTTCTATAGCCGCTGAAAGACCGTGTGTCTTCCCAGACTCCACAAAGAAAATTTTGTCCTCCTTGGTCACCAAAAACCCTATAGGTTCTATGCCTACCCCGGCACCGGCACCCATACCTTCACCCTTTTTTCCTTTGGCTTCTGTTCCTTCTCCTCCTCCGGAGCCAAACCCCATTCCGACCTTTATAACCGGCACACATTTAAACTCTCCAAGTTCAAACTGCTCTCCAATCACAGTATCGGTGTTTGCTTCAGATTTGATAAAATCTGTAATCTGTTTCAGTAATTCTTCAAAATGTAATTCCATGACCTTAATTTTTATGAGTTAATAAATACTTTGATAATGTTTATGGGCCTATTCCTTGCCATTAGAACCATCCTGTTGTTTCCTTGAAAATTTATATTGAACCTTCCCACACGGTAATCCAAAAAATGAAATATTGGATACAATTTGGCATTCAGGACAAAATCGCCGGTATCTAAATTCAAATACAACTTTTCAAGTTTAAATGACTTTAGCAAGGCCGTAATTTGTTTGATACCAATATTGCGTTTTTTAATGAGCTTTTTTTCTCCAACTTTTTCTTTTTTGGAGTGATGACTTTTTCGTAAAGGATAAAAGTCAAAGTTCATGAAAGCTATTCGGAGTTTAATTTTGATAAATTCCAATTTGTCCGGTTCAAAACTAGCTTTGGCCAAACCCTTCAATTTTAAAAAATAGGTGTTGTCTTTGGTATCTATGAACAGCACCAATGGTGCAAACAACAGGTAGATCCCAAAAAGAACAAGCAATGTTAAAAGGAGTATCCACCACATCATCAAAGCTTTTCGCAAAGTACGTGGTTGCGACATGAAAGCTCAATGATCTGGATCACTTGGCACAAGAAATTTTCTGTGGGATAAAAATCTATTAAATGGTTGTATTAAAGCAATACTTTCCGGATTTCCCATCCTTTTCCTTCAATAAATATGGCAACCCTATCATTGGAAAGATATTTGACATGCAATGCCGGCATTTTATACCGCTTTTTTGTCATTTGTATGTTGTAGCGTCTGTCAAAAAATTCGATGATCTTTCCTTTGGAATCGATTAGGACATCATGAAATTTGAAGTCATAAATCTTTAGCTTGAACTCATTGGTCCCTCTTAAAACCTTATTGAAATACACCCCCGTGGCATACCCATTCGTAAAGGATGAAACGTTCAAAAACTGATAGTCCACCACCAATTCTCCCTGTTTATTGATAAAACCATAAATTGGAATTTCATCTTCCAATTTTTGAACCGGGCACATCCCATTTTCAAAGGAAGGGTATCTAATTCCTAATAATCCCTTATCTCTTGAATCTGCATCCTTATTCCAAACAATGTCACCTCTAAAATCAATGGCAAGCTCTCCCTTCTCATTAATGAACCCCCATTGGGTTCCTTTGCGGACAGCGGCAAGGCCTTCATTATACCCCATGATTTCGTCCAAACCCTCCAACTTTTCTTGAGCCACTATTGGGAATTGCAAAAGAAAAAATGCTGCCAAAAACATACCTGTAGTCCTCATAACTGAAAAATTTACTTGTACCAAGATATGTGGATGTATCCCAATACGAAATGATCAGGATCAACTCAAGAAAGGTCTAATTTTGTTAATTACAACATTGTAGTCGGGGCCTCATATTTGGAGATATCAAACTTCCCAGAGGTTTTCATGGCGTTGAAACCTCCTTTGACATCAATCAAGTTTTCATAGCCCATTGACCTTAAAATGGATACAAATACCATAGATCGATAACCTCCCTGACAATGAACGTAATAAATCTTTCTTTTGTCTATTTCACTAAGACTATCCTTTACATAATCCAAAGGTATATTTAGTGCATGAAGTACATGTTCGCTATTGTATTCACTTTTTCGCCTGACATCAATAATGTTAACGTGTTTTTCCTCCATGATCGAAGCCAATCGTTCTACGGAAATAGATTTTATCCGTTCCAACTGTTTCCCAGCTTTTTGCCATGCTTTTATGCCTCCTTTTAGATAGCCCAAAGCATTATCAAAACCTATGCGTGCCAAACGCGTGGCAACTTCTTCTTCCCTACCTTCATCCGTAACGATCAGCAAAGGAGTTTTCACATCAATTATAGTGGTCCCCACCCAATTGGCGAAACTTCCATCCAAACCAATATTATAGGAATCTTCAATGAAGCCACGAGCAAATTCTTGGGCATTTCTGGTATCAATGATGGTAGCACAGGTTTCTTCTTTGGCCGTCTCAAAGGCTTTCACTGTAAGTGGTTTTGTGCCTTTTTTAACTACTTCGTCTATGTTTTCATATCCCCTGATGTTCAACAAGACATTTTGTGGAAAATATCCTGGGGGTGGCGTAAGCCCCGTTAAAACACTATCTATAAACTCTTCCCGGCTCAACGAGGGATTTAAAGCATAATTCGTCTGTTTCTGATGTCCCAGGGTATCGGTGGTTTCATTGCTCATCATTTTTCCGCAGGCACTACCCGCTCCATGACCTGGATATACGATCAAATCATCATTCAATGGCATTATTTTATTTCGTAACGAATCAAACAGTAGTCCGGCCAATTTTTCCTGGGTAAGTTCAGAAATCACTTTTTGGGCCAAATCGGGCCTCCCTACATCTCCAATGAACAAGGTATCACCAGTAAATATGGAAGTGGGATTTCCGGTTTCATCGATCAACAGATAACAACTGCTTTCCATGGTATGTCCGGGCGTATGCAGCAGGCGAATGGTGGCATCTCCCAACTTAAACTCTTGCCCATCTGTTCCAGACATAAACTTGAACCCTGTTTCCATGGTCGTTGGTCCATACACAATTTGTGCTCCGGTCTTATTGGCCAAATCAATATGTCCCGAAACAAAATCAGCATGAAAATGGGTCTCAAAAACATATTTTATCTGGGCGCCCCGCTCTTCGGCCATTTTAATGTAAGGCTCAACCTCTCTTAATGGGTCAATAATGGCGGCCTCACCATTGCTCTCAATATAATAGGCTCCCTGCGCCAAACATCCGGTATATATCTGTTCTATTTTCATGATCTGTTCATTTTGATTCGTATTTATCTCTTTTTCAGCAATCAAAGATTGTAGCGGCCACAAAACTCTTGAAAAAAGCAAAGAAAAAAACTGATATAGATCAGCTTATCCTTTCATTAAAATATTTGCCAATTCAAATCGGAAAATCTTGTATACCTGATCTTGGTCATATGGATTGAACAGATGCTCTTCTATATTTGATGAAGGTCATTAATCGCATTCCCATGAAAAAGATTTTAGTCCCGGTAGATTTTTCCAAGCACTCGGAGTATGCCTTGGAAGTGGCGGCACAAATCGCCAAGGAAAAGCATATGGAAATCTGCGTTCTGCATATGATTGGTCTATCCGAATCCGTGCTTTCCAAGAACGAAGCAGAGGAATACAAGGAGGCCAAATATTACATGAAACTGGCAAAAAAACGATTCAAGCCATTCTTGAACAAAGAATATTTAAAAGGTATAAAAATATTGCAGTTGGTTCAGAATTATAAAATCTTCAGTGAAATCAACGCTATTGTCAAGGAGCTGAACATGGATATGGTGGTCATGGGGTCGCACGGAGTAAGTCGGGCCAGGGATACTTTTGTGGGGTCCAATACCGAAAAGGTGGTCCGCACTTGCGAAGTCCCCGTTCTTGTCATTAAACAGCCTAGGCATAACTTTAAACTCAATGCGCTTGTCTTTGCCTTTAATTTTAAGGATGAAATTGTGCAGACCTATAAAAGAGTCAAGGAGTTTGCCCATTTTTTCCATGCAGAGGTGTACCCTGTTTTTGTAAACACACCTTCCATTAAATTTCTGAGCAATACCAGTATTGAAGAAAAACTCATCTATTATAAAGAGCGGTTTGATATTAAGGAGAAAGTAGCTGTTTATAATGACACTTCTGTAGAAAAAGGAATCTTGAACTACGCCGAGAAGATGAATGCTGATGGAATAGCCATTCCCACCCATGGAAGAAAAGGAATTTCCCATTTTTTAAAAGGCAGCATTGGGGAAGCGATGGCCAATCATGCCAATATTCCTGTGATAACCTTCAAAACAAACACCTAAACTTTATTGAAAAAGTAGTTGCAGATTCGCCAAGGCGATGAGTTCCGCTTTATTTTTACCATAAACCGTATTGGCAATGGCATTGGCCGTATCCAAAATCAACACTTTAATATAGGAATTGAATCTCTCCTTGTACTCAGTGTAAAATGATTTGAACTCTTTAAAACTGGCCTCGGCATCTGCTTCATATTCCAACAATCGATTAAAAACAGCTTCAATCTGAAATGCGGCATCCTTACCATATTCATCTTCAATATCGTCCAGGTCAAGCCAATATTTTCTGATAAAGGTTTTCAGTTTGTCAATTTCCTCAACACGGATACTTTTATCTGCCATGGCAATATAATAGAATAGCTTTCCCAAGCTTTGGTAAAACTCATTGCCGACCATTTGTGATTCCTTCATCTTACTTCTCTTTCAACGTTCTCATCAAATGTAGGCTTACAAAATGGTTCAGGATATGACCATTATCAATTTTACATTCGTAACCTTATCACCAAAAACACTATACATGGATTATAGCTTCTTCTTGATTGGTTTTCGTATTTTTAGATGGAGCAAATGCGGTCAATTCTGTAACAGGCTGACCATCAAACAACCCTGGTTTACCTTCTTGTTTCCTCGACAGTTAGATTAATGACTTGTTGTAAAAAAGGTACGTCCAAAAGAAAAGAACATGCAAGTTTTTGAAAAAAACAGTGAAATGTTTAATCTCCTTTCCGAAGGCGTATCGGAAGGTATTGTTGTGGTAAACGAGAAACAACAAATTGTAGCGGTCAACTCAGCAACCAATGAAATATTTGGATATGGCCAAGATGAGCTTGTTGGGCAATCCCTTAACACTCTTATTCCCACTAAATACCGTCATAATCATGGAGGACATTTCAAGGAGTTCATGGTGCAGGGCAGAAAACGGAAAATGGCTGAGGGCCGTGAACTTTATGGTTTGCGTAAAGATGGTAAGGAATTCCCAATTGAAGCAGGACTCAATCCGTTCAATATAAACGGTACCATCTATATCATGGCCTTGATCATGGATGTTTCGGCAAGAAAGGCCATAGAACGGGATTTAAATCTACGAAGTAAGGCCTTGAGCTCAGCGATTAATGGAATCACCATAACAGACGTTCAACAAGAGGGTAATCCAGTCATCTACGTCAACGCTGCTTTTGAAAAGTTGACCGGTTACCCTAAAGAGGAGATTTTAAACAAGAACCTTCGGTTCTTGCAGGCACATGACTCTAATCAAGAAGGGGTCAAGGAATTGCACAATGCGGTTAGGACAGGAAACAGTTGTGAAGTTGAAATCCGTAATTACAAAAAGGACGGAACCCTTTGGTGGAACAAAATTTCCATTACTCCAATAAAGGATTCCTACGGAAACGTTACTCATTTTGTGGGTATACAGAACGATGTTACTGATCGTATTGAAGCCGAAGAGGAGCGTAATCATTGGAATAGAATTTTTGAAGAGTCCCTCAACGAGATTTATATCATTGATGCAAAAACCTTAAAGTTTTTACGAACCAATCAAGGCGCTCAAAACAATCTGGGATACAGTTGGGAAGAACTTCAAGAGTTTACACCCGTTGATATTAAGCCCGAATACAGTGAGGCTACATTTAAAAAGCTCATCTCACCCTTACAATCTGGAAAAGAGGAGAAAATTACTTTTGAGACTGTCCATCTCCGAAAAGATGGGAGCACGTACCCAGTGGAGGTTCATTTACAAAGCTCGTTTATTGAACATCAAAAAGTGTTGGTCGCCATTGTATTGGACATCACCGACCGAAAGGATTATACTGAAAAATTGGAACGAACCGTTGAAGAACGTACCAAACAGCTCCGCCAGGCCTTAGAAAAAGAGAAGGAACTAAACGAGTTGAAAACCAGGTTTCTGTCCATGGTTTCCCATGAATTTAAAACCCCTTTAAGCAGTATTCTCACCTCCACTACCTTATTATCAAAGTATACTGAAACAGAGCAACAACAAAAAAGGGACAAACATATTACCACCATAAGAAGTAAAGTAAAACAATTGGATACTATACTCACTGATTTTTTGTCCATTGAACGACTCGAAACGGGTAAGGTGAAGTACAACTTAGAGCAGTTTCCGTTGAGCAAAGTGGTCAATCAGGTCATTTACGATGCCAATCTATTGTTGAAATCAGGGCAGAAAATCAACTATCCGGAAGATATTGACGATGTTAGTATCACCTTTGATGAAAAAATCTTTGAGCTGGTCCTATCTAATCTGATTCACAACGCCATTAAATATTCCCCGGAAAACACAACAATTGAACTTAAGGCTAAAAAAAACAGTAGTAGTTTAAAGTTGATAATCAAGGACCAGGGAATAGGTATTCCTGAAAAAGAACAAAAGTTTATCTTTAATAGGTATTTTAGGGCCAACAATGCGTTGCTCAACCAAGGCACCGGTATTGGGTTGAACATAGTAAAACAGCACCTTGAAAACTTGGGAGGGAACATCACATTCACTAGTCTAGAAAATAAGGGAAGTACTTTTGTTGTTGAAATCCCTACTAACATTGAAGAACCAAAAGACAGATGAAAACAATTTTGTTGATTGAGGATGACCTAGCGTTAAGGGAGAATACCGCAGAATTGCTCGAACTCAGCGATTATATGGTTTATACAGCTCCAAACGGTAAAGTTGGCATTCAAATGGCCAAGGAAAAAATGCCGGATATAGTGGTCTGCGATATTATGATGCCTGAAGTAGATGGATATGGCGTATTGGAAGCGCTGTCAACTGATGAGGCCACAAAACATATTCCTTTCATCTTTTTATCTGCCAAAACCGAGCACAAGGAAATTAGAAAAGGAATGGATATGGGTGCCGATGACTACCTCACCAAACCCTTTGAAGAGGAAGACCTGATCAGTGCCATTGAAAGCAGGCTGGCCAAGGCCGAAATCCTTCAAAACATAATGTCGGGAAGCGCTGCTGGAAAACACGATGGAGATGAAATGCGCTCGTTGAATGAGCTGAAGAATTTTTTTGATGACAATGGCGAAATTCTCGAGTATGACAAGGGTAAAGCCATTTATAAAGAAGGGGAACATTCCAACAAAATCTTTTTGGTTCTCAAAGGTGTGGTCAAGTGCCATAAGATGGATGAGGATGGAAAAGAGCTGATTACCGCGCTGCATCGTGCAGATGACTTTTTAGGGTTCGCTTCTTTTATGGATCACGTGCCTTATTTGGAATCGGCAACCGCCGTTGAACCAACGGAACTAGCAGCCATTTCCAAGACAGAATTAAAAGGTGTGTTGGAAAACAACCATACCGTTTCACTGGAACTTATGGAGCTTTTATCTGAAAATATCACGGATTTTAAGGACCAACTGCTTCAGATGGCCTACAGTTCGGTACGAAAGAAAACCGCACAGACCCTTTTACAATTTGCCGAGATATTAAATCGAAAAGTAGAGGAGCCCATTAAAATATCACGAAGTGACCTAGCCAGTGTTGCCGGAATTGCCACCGAAAGTTTAATCAGGACCTTATCCGGTTTCAAAAAAGAAGGACTGATTGACATTGAAGGTAGGAATATTCGGATTCTTCAGTTGAAACAATTGCAGTACGTTAATTAAAAAGTGTTTATTTTATGACATTTGTCATAACTACGGTCTTTTAGCAAAGCTACTTTTGTAGCTGTGTCAAACTATTCGGCTAAAAATATCCTCGTCCCAGTAGATTTTTCCGAGAATTCTTGGAATGCCTTGTGCTATGCTGTTGCCCTTTACAAAAATGTGAAGTGCAATTTTTATATTCTTCATGTGGCCGGTTTAAAAGATTTGCCTGTGGATGCTGCAAGGATGTTTCCCATACCTACAGATTTAAAGGACCAAACCAAGTTGGACAAAAAGACTCTTTTGGACAATTTCCTAAGCAAAGCCTGTCATCATTTTGAAAACGAAAAGCATGGTTTCTATGCTCAATTGGAGCATGGCGGCCTAATAGAAGCCGTGCAAAAACAATTGTCGGAAAAACGCATAGATCTTATTGTGATGGGCACCACTGGAATTGACAAATTGAAAAAAAAGGTTATGGGAAGCAATACCGGTGCAATGATCACCCGGGTACGCTGTAATACCCTTGTTGTTCCAAAGCATGCTAAATTTAAACCTTTGCAGCGCATCACATTCCCAACCGACTTTAATATTTTTTATACCCCTAAGGTACTAAAGGACCTCTCCGAAATCCTAGATGTCAGCTCGGCCAAATTAAGTGTGCTCCATGTCTCCGGTTCCCAAATGGATTTTACCGACGGCCAAAAAACAAACAAGGACTATCTATTTGATTATTTAGAAGAGGTTTTCCCGAAAAAATATAACTTCAGTATTATTCACGACAAAAAAATAATAAATGCCATACAGGATTTTGTTCGTGAAAACAATATTGGGATGATCAGTATGATAGGTAGAAACCTGAATTTTTTACAACAACTATTTTTTGACTCTAAAGTGGAAACCATGAGTTTTCATACCATGGTACCCATGATGGTAATTCATGAGTAATCTAAATCACACACACTTAGGCTAATAGTGACATTTATCATTTGGTAATTGCCTTTTCACAGATACTTTTAGAATGGTACAAAGTGAAGAGCAATGAAAAAAATCCTTATACCCACCGATTTTTCAAAAAACGCAGATCATGCCATTGATTATGCATTAAATCTTTTTCGGTGTACTCGTTCCCATTTTTATTTTGTTCATGCCTACGCAGATGAGGTCTATGAAATAGGAAGATCAAAATCCAAGGTAGATTTGGACCTCATTAAAAGCGAATTGGAATCCAAAGCAAAATTGGCCCTGGAAAAGACCCTTGCCTATATCCAAGACCCAATATCCAACCCAAGGCACAATTATTCCATTGCAGCAGTCTTTGAATCCCTGGTGGACAGTGTCAACAATTTGGTGAATCAAGAAAACATAGATTTAGTGGTTATGGGAACCAAGGGAGTTACCATGGAAAAGACCACTTCTTTTGGAAGCAATACGGTTCAGGTTTTTAAGTATGTAAAGTGCCCTGTGCTCGCCGTTCCAGAAAATTACGAATATCAGGAACCCAAGCATATTTTATTCCCAACAGATTATCAATTGCCCTATAAACGGAGAGAACTCAAGCTCTTGGACAATATTGCAGGCTTCTTTAAGTCGGAGGTACACTGCGTGTATTTTACAAAGTTTGACACCTTATCGCACAGGCAAGAGGACAATAAACGCTTTGTTGAGGGAACACTCTCCAGGTCGTACATATTTTTTGAAAACCAACAAGCCAATACTGTGCTGGAAGGTATCTCAACGTACACGGAAAACCACAAAGTAGACATGCTGGTCATGATAAATTCAAGACACTCCTTTTTGGAAGATCTGTTGTACCGAAGTACGGTAGATAAAATGGGACTCCATACCGATGTTCCCTTTATGGTCATGCAGAATATCGCTAGATAGCATAAAATAGAAGCTATGAAACAGATTTTGATACCAACGGATTTTTCGAAAAACGCAAGGAATGCTATTGCTTATGGGCTCAATTTTCTGAAAGACCAGCAATGTAATATTCACTTTTTGCATACCTATACCCCTGCATTCTATAGAATGGACTATGTTATGGGCGGACCTACATTTAGTGCTATACCCGATCCAAGCGTAGAACTTTCACTCATTGGTCTGGAAAAATCCGTTAATTACGCCAGGGAGAAATTTCCCAATCCCAATCACAAATACAATATGCTCTCATCTTTCAACACATTGACGGATGAAATCAAAACTTCCTGCGAGAAATGGAATATTGCGCTTATTGTAATGGGTACACAGGGAGCCACCGGAGCCAAGGAGATTTTTTTGGGCACAAACACGGTTCATACCCTTAGAAAAGCACAGGTGCCCGTTTTGGTCGTTCCGGAGAAATGCGAGTACAGGAAGGTGGAGACCATTTTGTTTCCTACCGACTATTTGAGCGATTACAAAATGGAAGAATTGGAATTTCTAATAGACCAGGCAAAAATGCTAAACGCCGAGATTACAGTGCTCCATGTCAACGAAAAGGCCCACATTTCAGAAATTCAGAAAAAAAACAAGCAGTTACTTGCCGAAAAACTGAAGGATGTGAAACACAAATTTGCATGGGACAACGAAAACTTCATGCCCAATGCCATCCATCAATTCATTCAAGAAAATGACATTGACCTTTTGGTCATGATGAACAGAAAACACAATTTTTTTGAGCGGCTTTTAATCAAGCCCAATGTCGACACTATAGGGTTTCATATTACCATACCATTTTTGGTGATACCAGATACTGCTTCGGTAATAACTTAAAAACAATACGCCATGAAAAATATTCTTTTACCCACGGATTTCTCAGACAATTCTTGGAATGCCATATATTTTGCCCTAAAACTCTTCAAGAACGTTCCCTGTCAATTTTTTGTTCTGAACACCTATGACCCTAATCAAAAAAATGTGATTGGTGCACGGACTTATGTTCGTACGGGAATGATCATAGATGCCCTTGCGGAATCCTCTGAAAATGGGTTAAAAAAAATAGAAACCTACCTAAAGGAAAATCATGAAAATCCATTGCACCGTTTTGAGTTTGTTTCACTTAAAGGGGATTTAGGAAGTGTTTTAAAGGGCTACCAAAAGCAAAAAGATGCGGATTATATAGTTATGGGAACTCTCGGAGCAACCGGAGCCAAAGAAGTTTTTATGGGAACCAACTCCGTTCGTGTACTGAAATCAGTAAGGGAATGTCCCATTATTTTGGTACCCCACGCATACGACCTACAACAATTTGAGTGCATTGTCTTCCCTACTGATTTCTCTCGATTCTATGACAAATATGAACTTACACCACTTATTGAATTGGCCAAGCTAACCAATGCAAAATGCAAAGTTTTGTATTTGACACAAGAGTTTGACAAAAACGAAGTTCAGGAACAGAACCAAAAAATTCTGCAAGATCGATTGAGTGGATTGGATATTGAATTTTACGATGTGGAATACGACTCCAAACTGGCCAAAAGCATTAACAAATTTGCCCAGGAAGAGCAAGCGGATTTAATTGCCATCATACACTATCAACATACATTTTTTGAAAAACTGACCCGTGAGCCAGTGGTGAAACGTGTGGCCTTTCATTCGCAAGTGCCCCTTATGATTCTACCGGACCTCATTTAATGTACAACCCTCAATACATTGGATATGAAACATATTCTTTTGCCCACGGATTTTTCAAAAAACGCCTTAAAAGCGTGCGAATATGCTATTGCGCTGTTTAAAAAGGAAGCCTCTACTTTTTATGTGCTCCATGCCGACCCAAGTGCCACATCCACTGGTCGGGGAGCATCCCTGAACAAAGAACTCGCCAAAACCGTAGCACATCTTAAAAACATATCCACAGGTTCGGAGCACCATTTTGAAACCAAACTCCTATTGAAAGACCTGTTTGCGGGCGTGGAACGCTTTATCATTGAAAAGGATATCGACTTTATTGTGATGGGTACCAAAGGATCTTCGGCACTAAAAGAGCTTTTTATGGGAAGTAAAGCCGTAAAAATGCTCGAAAGCATCCGTATTTGCCCCATTTTAATGGTGCCAGACACCTATCAACATGTTCCTATAGAACGATTTATGATCGCCACCAACTTTGATCATTATTATGAAAGGGTGGAATTGAACCCAGTCATTCGTTTGGCAAAAAATTCTGGGGTTGAAATACAGGTCGTGCATGTAATTGATGGCGCGCCGCTGAGCGACTATCAAGAAAAATTAAAAGCATTATTGAAAAAGAAAATGAAGGGTATCAACTTCAGTTTTGAAGAAGTATCCCAAACTGAATCCCTGGCCAATACCATTACCGAACTGGTCGCAGAACGAAATGTGCATCTTTTGGCGATGATCTATCACAGGTATGGCTTTTTTAAAGAGCTGTTCGCTACAGGTGTCATCAAAAAGTTGGCCTTCAATACTTCGGTGCCCTTTCTAGTTCTACCGGAGGTGGAGTGAAATTTTAATGGGAATTTATAATATTGACCAGTTCATTTTTTTGAACCACTCCTGATTGCCTCCACACCTGTTTTCCATCTTTGAAAAGTAACATTGTGGGAACACCTCGAACCTGATACTTCCCTGCAATTTTTGGGTTTTTGTCCACGTCAATCTTTGCAATCCGTATTTGATCTCCGAGCTCCTCCTTTACCTGACTCAGAATAGGTGCCAATACTTTACACGGTCCGCACCAATCTGCATAAAAGTCAACCAAAACTCGCGGTTTCGACTTAATCAGCTTGGTAAAACTTGTTTTCATCTGTATTTCATTTTGATGGTTGAAATTTAGAAAAACCATTGCTATTGCAAACTGACCAAAATCATGGACTTGAAAGATGTCCGATAGTAACTTTGGTACATATCCACTTAATATAAACGTCATGAAAAGAGTGTTATTACCGACCGATTTTTCGGAAAATGCGTATAACGCTATCCGATATGCACAAGAACTTTACAAAGACGAGTCTTGCCTCTTCTATTTGCTGCACACCTATTCCCCACCAATTTATTATGTGGAATATGCCTCTTTCAGTTCAGAACAGATCGGGCTGGATGACTTCTACCATGCCAAGGCCATGGAACAGTTGGAAGAACTTAAACAAAACTTGGAAAACTCGTTTAAAAATCCACTGCATCAATTTCAGTTAAAAGCTGCCTTCAATACGTTGATGGACGAAGTATTGGAAATGGTAGAAAATGTGAATATAAGTGTAATTGTAATGGGCACTAAAGGTGCAACAGGTACCAAAGAATTGTTGTTTGGCAGTAACACCGTCCATGTGATCAAAAAAGCCAAATGTCCCGTAATAGCAGTTCCAGATGGGTTTGCCTATGAAACCCCTAAAGAAATTCTTTTTCCCACGGATTATGAAATATCCTATAAAACAAAAGCGCTCAAAGAATTGTTATATCTGGCCAATGAACATATTTCCCGAATCGATGTGCTCCATGTTGCCACTGGCCATCCCTTGACAGATTTACAAATTGCAAACAGGGAAAGGCTGGAAAATTTGTTAAAGCCTTTTGCTCATGTGTTCCATGATATGCCCAATAATGAGGTCATCAATGGAATCAATGAATTCCAGCTTAAAAACAAGATCAACCTCTTGGTCATGGTCATGAACAAACATACATTTCTTGAACGACTGTTCTTAAAACCTGTTATCAAAAAGATAGGTCTGAATCTTCACATTCCTTTTATGGTTATTCCTTACCCCGATTAAATTAATGATGTCATGAAAAATATCCTAGTGCCCACAGACTTTTCAAACGATGCCTATAATGCTTTGCATTATACCACTCAGCTCTTGGCCGATGAAGAATGCACATTTCATATTCTCAATGTTTATGACGAGCATGTTACGTTGAAAACCTCCAGGTTTTTGAGAGAAGGTGGGAAAGTACTGCTTAAACTAATCGCCGACGAATCCAAGGAGGGATTGACGCAAACGGTTCACAGAATCAATTTGGATACCGAAAATCCCAAACATACCTTCAGGGCAATTTCCAAAAAAGGAGAAATGCTCGAATGTATTGGATTATGTGCTTTTGACTTGGATATAGACCTTGTTGTAATGGGGAATAAGGGAAAAATGGGGGTCAAAGAAATCCTTATGGGCAGCAATACCATTCGGGCCATAGGTAGAATTAAAAAATGTCCAATACTCATGGTGCCAAAGGAAATGGAGTTCGTTGAACCAAAACAAATCACCTTTGTCACCTGCTATAAAAGAAACTTCTCCCATAATGTACTGGATCCGTTGTTATACATAGCCAGAATGCACCAGTCCTCAGTCCAAATAATGCATATTGATGAGGACAAGAAGTTAGATAAGAACCAAAAAAACAATAAGGTCATACTTGAAAAAGAATTAAGTGAGATTGAATACAGTACACATTGGAGGCCGTATTATACCGAAAAAACCAAGGTAATCAATGACTTTGTTAAGGATTTAGGTACAAACCTATTGGTCATGGTCAACTACGAACACAACCTATTGGAAAAAATCATCAGGGAACCAGTGATCATGGAAATCGCCTCATACCTTAACATTCCTTTTTTGGTCATCCCCTGTAAAGACTGACAATGGTCATTGTAAAGATGCTTACATGAGGTTAGTTTTAAAAGAATAAAAGCAAGATCATGGATAAGCGAATATTATTCCCCACGGACTTTTCACAGAATTCTTTCAATGCCATTCGCTATGGCTTGAAACTTTATGAAGATCAGTATTGCGAATTCTATTTTCTAAATGCCTTCCATGTAAACATGTACACTTTAGACAATATGATGGTTCCAGAACCGGGTGATAGTACCTATGATGCGGCCAAAAAGCAATCCGAAGAAGGCTTTGTAAAACTAAAAGCCCTCCTGAATCTACAGGAAGATAATCCAAAGCATACTTACCACACCATTTCCACCTTTAACTATCTTTTGGAAGCGGTGCGTGATACCATTGCCAAAAAAGATATTGATCTGGTCATGATGGGCACCAAGGGGCTTACAGGATCCGAGTCCAAGGCATTTGGTACCAATACCGTAAACATAATGGAGAAGATTGTAGAGTGTCCGGTTATGGCCGTTCCCGAGCAATTTGGCTATGCTCCTCCAAAACAAATTGTGTTTCCAACCGATTATAAGGCCAACTTTAAGCGAAGAGAGCTAAAATATCTCTTGGAAATAGCAAAACTCCATGACTCCCAAATCCATGTGGTTCATGTGGAACGTGAATCCAAACTCAGCAAAAAACAGGAGAACAATAAAGAGCTTTTGGAAGACATCCTCCATGGTGTGGATTTTGAAAACCATATCCTCCCGAAAGGAAAGGTGCAGGAAGCCATTTTCTCTTTTATTGAAAACCGAAAATGTGATATGATCGTTTTTGTGAATAAAAAACACTGGTTCTTTGGCAGCATTCTAGCCAATCCACTCGTAAAGGAGCTGGGGTATGACGCCACAATTCCCATTCTAGAACTTAACGATAACCCATAAAACAAAGCTTTATGAAGAATATTGGTATTTGGATGGACAAGGAAAAAGCCAAAATTGTTACCCTCAAAGATGGTAAAGAACGTATGGAGACCGTATACTCGGAAATAGAGTTTTTTAATCCAAAGGGAGGTTCGCGTTCCAAAACCAGATGGGGGCCGCAAGATGTGGTACAGGACAGTAAATATTTGGAACGTGAGAAACACCAAATAAGAAACTACTTTAAAAAACTGCTTCCGTTTCTAAAAGATGCCAACGGTGTCGCTTTGTACGGTCCGGCAGAAATTTTTGAGAAATTCAATACCGAATTGGAAGAAAATCATCCTGAATTTGCAAAAAAAGTAAAAATAGCGGCAACAAAAGATAGTATGACCGACAACCAGGTCAAAGCCATGATTCGTGATTTTTTCAAGGTTGATGACTACTGACCATTTCAACAACATTTCAGTTAAACTTTCATGTCCAAACAAGAGTTCGATATCATCAAATCTTCAGGGGAAACGGTCAGGTTTTCGGTGGACAAACTTCGGGATTCTTTAAAAGTAAGCGGCGCAAATGACCAGGTCGTAAAGAGAATTATAAATCAAGTAATGGATGAGCTTTATGTGGGTATTTCCACCAAAGAAATCTACAACCGAGCCTTTTCTATGCTCAAAAAGCAAAAATCTATTTATGCTTCAAAATATAAGTTGAAAAAGGCCATTTACGAGCTCGGTCCCACTGGTTTTCCTTTCGAACGTTTTGTCAGTGGAATTTTAGAATACTCCGGCTATGATACGGAGGTTGGTACCGTGGCCCAAGGAGTATGCGTTCCCCATGAAATTGATATCATGGCCACCAAAAATGGTGTTTTGAATATCATCGAATGTAAATTCCATGGAGAGGAAGGCCGTAAGTGCAATGTAAAGGTCCCTCTCTACATACATTCCAGGTTTAATGATGTAAGTCAACACATGAAATCCAACAAAAAAGCGGCTAGCAAAACCATCTTGGGGTGGGTGGTGACCAACACCCGTTTTACTGCCGATGCCCTAGATTATGGAAAATGTGCAGAACTGTATCTTTTAAGTTGGGATTATCCCCATGGAGATGGGTTAAGGGACAGAATCGATAGGCTTGGACTCTATCCCATTACCGTATCTACCTTACTTTCCAATCGGGAAAAACAATTTTTATTGAGCAGGGATATTGTGTTGTGCAGACAATTGTTGGGTGATATGTTCTATTTGGACCATTTGGGAATTTCCAATGGTAGAAAAGAAAGAATTTTAAAGGAAATGGACCTACTGTGTCAACTATAAAATTTTATGAAAAAGGTCAAAATCCAATTTTTGGGAGGAGCAGGAACTGTAACGGGTTCCAAATTTTATCTGGAAACTCCTGACCTTAACCTATTGGTGGACTGCGGTGTGTTTCAAGGCGCGAAAGTGCTTCGGGAACAAAACTGGCTACCCTTACCCATCGATGTATCCAAAATTGACATGGTTCTATTGACCCACGGACACCTAGATCACACAGGATATCTTCCCAAACTGGTAAAAGAAGGTTTTAATGGTACCATTCTGGGCACCTCCCCCACCTTGGCCATTACGGAAATCATACTGAGGGACAGTGCCAAAATCCATGAAGAAGAAGCTGAAAAAGCCAATAGGGAAGGATATAGTAAACATGAGCCCGCATTGCCATTGTACACTTTGGATGACGTGACCAAAACGCTCAAGCTTTTAAAAAGCGCGAAAAATGAAGCGTGGATAACATTGGCTTCCCAATGTAAAGGGCGGTTTAGATGCAATGGCCATATCATTGGATCTACTTTTATTGAATTGGACCTGTACGGAAAACGTTTTGTGTTCTCAGGAGATGTGGGTAGGATTGAAGATAGCCTTTTGGATGCTCCCTTGCGGCCCGATTGGGTGGATTATTTGTTTGTGGAGAGCACCTACGGAAATAAAAACCATCCGCAAGAGGATTTGGAGGGTATTCTTATCGATTTAATATCAAGGACCATTCATGAAAGGGGGACATTAATCATACCATCATTTGCGGTAGAACGATTGCAGTCCCTAATGTACCTGCTTTGGAAACTCTACCAAAAAAACAAGATTCCCAACATTCCGATATTTGTGGATAGCCCCATGGGAAGCAATGTATTGGATGTTTTTGAACGCTTTCCCAATTGGCACAAACTCTCCATCCAAGAATACCATAATATGTGCAATCATGTTTCCATTATAAGCTCGTATAGGGAAACTTGGGAGACCATAGACGACCCAAGGCCCAAAATAGTGATAGCCGGAAGTGGCATGGTGACCGGAGGAAGGGTACTGACTTATCTGAAACAGCTGATTGATTCATCCTCAACCACCATTTTACTTGTGGGCTTTATGGCTGAAGGAACCCGGGGAAGACAATTGTTGGAAGGAACCCATGAGTTGAAGCTTTTTGGAAAGTACCATCCTGTAAAAGCGAAAATTGTCCATTTGGAAAGTCTATCGGCCCATGCGGACCAGAAAGAGCTCTTACACTGGTTAAACAACATCAAGAATATTCCTGAAACGGTTTTTCTAGTGCATGGGGAAACTACTGCTTTAGATGCTTTTAAGGTAAAAATAGAAGACGAAAAGGGGTGGCGTTGTTACATTCCCAAGTTGCACGAAACCATTGAAATCTTAATATGATTTTATAGTTGCGGAACCCTATACCTACAATTTCACCCCATAAGATAGATCTCCGGCATCACCCAATCCGGGAACAATATATCCTTTACTGTTCAATTCCTCATCAATGGCGGCAATCCATAGTTGTGTTTCCTTCGGAAATACCTTTTCCACATGTGAAACTCCAGCCAGGGAACCAATTACGGAGATAATATGGATATTTTTTGGCGTTCCATGCTTTTTCATGGCCTTTATTACGTTTTCCAGTGTTTTGCCCGTGGCCAACATAGGGTCCGTAAGAACCAAGGTCTTTCCTTCAAGTGATGGTGCTGCCAGGTACTTGACAATGACCTCAAATTCATCATCATCATTTGGATGATGCCGATAGGCGGATATAAACGCATTTTCAGCGTCATCAAAATAACTCAAAAGACCATGATGTAAGGGCAATCCTGCTCTGAGCACGGAACACAGGACAAGCTGATCGGTGGGCAAAGCTATATTTTTAGTTCCTAGCGGGGTATTTACCACCGTATTTTCGTAATCCAGGGTCTTGCTCATTTCATAACCCAAGACCTCCCCTATCCGTTCAATATTTCGTCTAAAACGCATAGCATCCTTTTGGATGTCAACATCACGTATTTCGGAAACAAACTTTTTTAACAGGGAATTTTTTTGGTCGAATTGGTGGATTATCATCTATATCAGATTTTGTCTTCGAAGGTAAATTGGAATCGCAATGAAGCTACTAATTTTTGTCCAAAAAACCTGTATTGTTTCTTCGGACGACCATGGCCTGCCTCCGTATCTTAATTATCTAAGTTGGTGTTCTTCCACATAATGTTCCAATAGCCCTCTTAATCCCATCAGGTAGTTTTCCATGGTTTCCCTGTCAATTTCTGGCTTGTCTTCAGCCGGTATGGTCATAGGCTGTTCCTCCAGAAACTTATATAGTTCAGGATATTCCGTTTCAATTTGATTGGTCAAAAGAACAATCTCGCTTAAAATTTCCTTCATCTCTTTCATTGCTATTTTCTTTAAGGGTCATCAAACTATCTACTCCAAAGTTTTAAGAATTTCTCTCCTTCCCGATTTTTTTGAGACCTTGATTTTTCAATCTTTTTGGAGGGTTCAACTAAATTAGTCGATGGTTTCTGTCATGGAAATGACCCTTATCAATCCAAAACTTTTGTCAATGTGCTGATCTAAGTCATTTGAATCCATCTCCATTCCTTTTTTCTTTGATTGTTGATGCAAGCGCTATTCTATTTTGGATACACGCAAACAAATTTGAAACAGAAAGACAAATAAATTGGAAATACCATGGAAACAACAACAGCATTAAATGTGGAAATAAGGGAATTTCCCAAACGCACCTTCGCCTATGTATCCCATACCGGACCTTATAAAGGTGATACAGAGCTTTTCGGAAGCCTTTTTACCAAGGCATTGGTCTGGATTCAATCCGAAGGATTGGCAACCAACCCAGAAATGGAGACCATAACGGTGTACCACGATGATGAAACCGTTCCGGTGGACCAACAGCGCATAAGTGTTGGCTTTACGATTTCTGAAAGTCGAGAACCAACTGATGAAATCAACATAATGACTTTACCCAAGGGCAAGTATTTGGTCGGTTCCTTTGAAATTCTACCAGCTGAATATGAAACCGCCTGGTTTGAAATTTTTGATTATCTAAAAGATAAAAGTTTGATTCCTGCGGAAGGACCCATGTACGAATCGTATAAAAATGACCCTACGCAACATCCCGAAGGAAAGCATATCGTGGATATTTGTGTAGCACTGAAAAACTAAAGGCATGAAAAAATATCGAAATTGCCAAAGCTGTGGAATGCCTATAAAGAAAGACCCTAACAAAGGGGGCTCCAATGCCGATGGTTCTAAAAGTAAGATGTACTGTAGCTACTGTTATGAAAAAGGAGTCTTTACACAGCCTGATTTTACCGTGGATCAAATGAAACAGTTCTGCACACAAAAAATTATGGAGCAGGGTATTCCAAGTTTCTTTGCCTCCATGATGGTTTCCCGACTCCAAAAATTGCAACGCTGGAAAAACAAAACCATTAACTAGCTCAACGAAATTGGGCATCTCAAAATCAAGAAGAGATGCCCAATTTAAATGTTAAGCTGTTGTGGAATCTTCCAAAATACCAAAGCATACTTTGGCATTTACCCTATACTCCGCAATTTGATTGTTCTCCACCGTAACCTGCATATCCTTTATGTAAACAGATTTGATGTCCCTTACCGTCTGTGACGCTTCAGTGATAATGTTCTGCACTGCGTCTTCAAAACTCTTGGTCGAGTTTCCCAAAATTTCTATAACCTTTAAAACCGACATAACTCATTATTTATGGATTGTACTTCATTTTTATAAAAAGTTCCCGCCAGCATCAACTTTGGTGCGCAACATCTTATCGCCATTTACCAGTTTAAGCTTGTACTTTTTGGTTATCCCTTTATCATCATGATAACGCACTAGGTAAACATCTTTGGTTATCGTCCACCCTGGGAATCTTTTATAGATTGCTTTTTTTACCGTATTCGGTAAGTTGATATCCTTATACTTTTCAATGGTCCTCATTATTTTGCCGTCTTTGTCATATGCGGCCAAGATTTTGCCATCTGGAATGTAAAAAGTGACTTCATAGAAATCATATTCATCATGGTAGATATCAGAATTTTTGATATTATAGGCAGCAGCCTTTCGCTCCAACATTGTCACCGGGACAGATGCAACTTCCTGTGTGTTCACATTGGTCAAGTATTTATAGTTGGTTGCATACACAATTACCTCGTGTAGTTCTTCCGTCTTAATGATTTGGGAATACGCTTGAATGGTCAGTCCAAAAGCCAGTAGACCTAATAGTAGTTTTTTCATGACATTTCATATTTAAGTGTTACAAATTCCTTTTTAAGAACCTTTATGTTCATGTGGCCAAATTATAGGGAATAGGTTCCAGGGGCAATGATCTGGATCAGTCCAAAATCCTTCCCTGTATTGATTTTCAAAAGGTTATACTAATGTAGTATTGGTAAAAATAAGATGTAACTAGTAGGGATGTTGCCTACTATTCCGATGCAAAGTAAGCCTTGTACTTTTTTAGCTCATCATTGACCATTTTGATCGTTAATCTACTGGTGGTGGTTGCCCCAGAAATTCCATCTATGGTTTGTACACCTTCAAGTAAGATCTTGCCATTTTGGTTTAGCCCGAAAGGATTTTTCTCAAAATGGATAGTTGCACCCACAAATTGATTCTCAAAGGGAGAGCCCGCTATGGAAGCACCATATCCCTCGGACTCCGCCATGTGCTCAAATTCAGCTTTTTTGATTTCCAACGAATTCCTATTGATTAAAAAAATGCCTCTGATTTTTCCACCATATCCCTTGCTCACTGTCGTAACTACCACATCTTCAAAACCATCAACTTCAAAAATGGGGTAAACATCACCCTTCCCGGATTTAATCCGTGTTTTATATAATTCAATGGCTTTGTCCATATCCACACTATTCAGGGTCTCATTCCTATCAATTGTCCTAAAACCAATCTGAGAATTGATATCAATGCTATCGGACAGGGAGACCCCGGCAAACTCTACAATCTTGAATAGCTCTTTCGGTAGTTTTTTGGGTTTCTCAACCTCAACCAATGTAGGCTCATGTACTGCCTCTTTAGTCTTTTCTTTACAACCGAACAACACTGAAATGAGCAGTGCAAGTAGTAGATATCTTGTTCCCATGATCTTTGATGTTATTATTTTGAGTGCGATTTATCGGTAGATATCCATCGAGATAAATACACCATCAAAGATGCGTACTATTCAAACGTTATAAAATGATTATGATCATGCTAGGGAAAGGGCAATTTCCATCATATCCTTAAAAGAAGTTTCGCGCTCCTCTGCAGATAGTTTTTCACCCGTGACCAGAGAGTCCGAAATAGTCAATATGGCAAGGGCATTCACCTTGTGTTTGGCTGCAACCGTATAGAGACCAGCGGCTTCCATTTCTACACAGAGCACACCATATTCAGCCCATAATTTATAGGATTTGGGGTCGTCTTCGTAAAATTCATCCGAGGAAAGCACATTACCTGCATGTACGGGAATACCATTTTCACCCGCATATTGGACAGCTTCCATGAAAAGTTCAAAACTTGCCGTGGGCGAATAGTCCGAGTTTACAAATCGGGTATTGTTGATTCCAGAGGTTGTTGAGGCTGACATGGCCAGGACAACGTCCTTTAGTTTTACATGTTCTTGGTACGATCCCGCTGAACCGACCCTGATCAAGTTCTTAGCACCATAATTATTGATCAACTCATGAAAATATATCAAGGCCGAAGGTATTCCCATGCCACTTCCCTGCACCGAAACCCTTTTACCTTGGTAGAGGCCAGTATAACCCAACATACCACGTACGTTGTTGTAGCAATGTGCATCTTGTAAAAAGGTCTCTGCGATCCATTTCGCCCGTAAAGGATCTCCGGGCAATAAAACCGTATCCGCAATTTCTCCCTTTTTGGCTTTAATATGTATACTCATAAACTTGATTTTGGGGAATCTCCCATAAGTTTAGGCCCCGAAGACGTTCCTATTCGTGACACACCCATCTCAATATACTTTAGGGCCGTTTCACGATCACGAATACCTCCCGAAGCTTTGACCAAAGCGCTATCGCCAACCGCCTCCTTCATCAAGGCTATATCTTTAAAAGTGGCCCCTCCACTTCCAAAACCTGTTGATGTTTTTACAAAATCGGCTCCGGCCGAAACGGCTAATTTGCATGCTTTCTCAATCTCCTTATCAGATAAATAGCAATTTTCCAATATTACTTTGAGCGTTTTATCTCCCAATTCCTGTTTTATTTGGAATATCTCATCCCGAACTTGTTCGTCCAATCCTGATTTGAGCCATCCAATGTTTATGACCATATCCACCTCATCGGCCCCATTTTCAATGCAATCGCGAGCTTCAAAAATCTTGGCCCTGGCTGACATTCCACCCAAGGGAAAACCTATCACAGCGGCCAATTTTACTGTAGAACCCTTTAATTCGTTCTTTGCCAAGGTCACATGACAGCCATTTACGCAAACCGCCTTAAATTGATATTGTATGGCTTCCTTGCACAGTTTTTTAATGTCAGCCACCGTTGCCGTTGGGTTCAAAAGGGTATGGTCAATATAATCCTGTATGCGCATTTGAGTATTTAAGGTGATGTTCTTCAATTGCCCAAAAGGTCTTTCAACTGTTGCAGAAATACTATTTCGGACCTGTTCTTACCTGCAAAAGAGGAAGCAATGGAATCTGCGGTCTCTATAACCAGTTTTTTAATCTTTGGTCCAAACTTCTCCGGATGTTCTTTATAGAATGTTTCAAAATCCGAAAAATATGCACTTCCCTCCTTCTCCTCTTCTTGTAGCCAATCAAATACGATTTCTATTTGAAAAGCGGAATCTGTGCCAAATTCATCTTCCATTCCATCAACCTCCAACCAATGTTGTCGAACATATTTGCGCAGCCGTTTTACCTCCACAGGCCTTACCGAGCCATCCGTCATGGCCATGGCGTAGTATAATTTACCTAAATTTTGATAAAACTCGTTGCCTATTTTTTCAGAATTCAACATAACAAAAGTATTTATTCATTAACAAAAATAGGTTGATGGATTTTCTTTTTTAATGACATGCATCAGAATTGGAATCAATATTTCATTTAGTGATAAAAAAAATGTCGTGGAATGATCTGGATCATTCCATGGACGGCAATGCCTCCTTATCTTAGCACCATAATTATACGTTCTTAAAATATTGGTTAAGGTCATGGAGATAGCAATAGATTCATGGCTTAAGCGGGCAGAACAAAAATTTTATCGCCCATTTGGTTTTCCGCCTGTTTCACAGGCCACTGAAAATTAGTGTAAGTAGTGATAAAATAGATGCAACGCCTGCTGTGAGACCGGGGTACCTCGGTGCTTCGGTCTCTTCTATCGAAATCATGAAAATGGTCGTTGCCGTCGCAAGTCGACAATTACCAGAGTGAATGGATCACTTCTTGAGATGCCAAAATTATTTGATTATTGAGTTTTAGCGATAAAGTTTTGTAACCGATTGGTTTTTGTATTGATGAGAGATTTGATTTATTCATAGGAAACAGGGAGTTTAGGCTCCCTGTTTTTGTTGGTATCAATTTCCAAATTCGGCAATTCGTTTCAGTCGATTCTTATTGAGCAAGACCAGCTTTCTTTTTTTACCTACGCCCACCAATCCTTGTTCTCTAAAATCCGTTATGGCCCTAATCGTTGTTTCCTTGGCGGTCCCAATCATGCCGGCAAGGTCTTCCCTTAGTATTTCCACCCCTGTCCTTTCTTTATTCTCCTTGTCTTCAATGAAACCCTTTTTATGGAGCTCCAGCAACGCCCTTGCCGTTCTTTGTTTTACCGTGGAATATGCAACATCGACCAATTGCTCTTGCAAATGAATCATATTATTGGAAATGATGTCCAAAAATTTATTGGAAACCTCTCGGTCTTTGTACACCAGCTTGGTAAAATCTTCCTTGGGGATGCTCATCACTTTTGCATGTTCCAAGGCAATCGCCGTGTCCAAATAGGTACCTTCACTGTTCAAAAGGGAAAGTTGACCTATAAAATCACCCTTGCCGTACATTCCGGTCACCATTTCCTTCCCACTTTCCGTAACCCTGAAAACCTTAACATTACCTTCTTGGATAAAATAGAGATGATGGGCTGCATCGCCTTCTTGATAAATTTCTTCTCGATTTTTAAACTTTTGGAGTTTTCTATCCTTGGACAGCAGTTCAATTCCCAAATAAGCTGAGGCTTCCTTAATAAAATGATTTACGCCTTTGGTCGTTTTGGAAAATTTTTGCTGTAGGAAATCGGTTTTTTTAAGCCGTGTGTTTATTGCATCCAATAACTCTTGCGCTTCAAAGGGTTTAAAAAGATAATCATCGGCACCCAAATTCATTCCTTTTCTCAAATCTCCCTTTTCATCTTTTGCAGATAAAAAAATGAAGGGAATACCTGCTGTTTGTTCATCTTGGGACAAGGCCTTTAAAACGTCGTACCCATCCATTCCGGGCATCATAATATCGCTCACAATAATGTCCGGTAGCCATTCTTTGGCCTTTTGCACGCCCATTTTTCCATTTTCTGAGGCAACAACCACATAATTAGCCAACTCCAGAATTTCCATGGTGTTCTCCCGAACGTCCTTATGGTCTTCAATTATTAATACTTTTTTCATTTTTTTGAATGATTTTGGGAAAGGTCACTTTAAAAGTGCTTCCTTTATTTTCCATACTTTCAAAACTTAAGGTTCCGTTCATTAGCTCTGCATATTGCTTTACGATATGAAGCCCCAAACCGGTTCCTGCAATGTTCAAGCTGTTTTTTGCCCTAAAAAAACGCTGAAAAAGATATTGTTGTTCATTGAGCGGTATGCCTATGCCCCCATCCTCCACTTTTAGAGATACCTGTTGTTCATTTTCTTGGACTTTCAAGATGATTTTCTGGCCTTCTGCCGAGTATTTAATGGCATTACCAAGAAGATTCAAAACTATATGCCGCATGAGTTTACTATCCAAGAATACTGGTACTTTTTCTGTTTCATATTCAAATACAATGGTTTGCCCTTCTTTTTTGCTCAACTCCATTTGGTCTATCATTGATTTTGAAAAATCGACAAGATCAAACCATTCCAATTGGGCAATGGTCTTTCCCTCCTCTAGTTTACTCAAGGAAAGGAAATCGTTCAGTACCGTTACCAAGTGTTGCACATTCGATTTTATCCTGCTCAAGTGTTTTAACCTTCTCTCTTCCGACCCGGGTTGGTTTTGTTTTTCTATTAAAGTGGCAGAGGAAAGTATAACGCTCAATGGTGTCCTGAACTCATGTGAAGCCGTGCTGATGAACCTGGATTTTAAATCACTCAATTCTTTTTCCTTTTTTAGGTTTAGAAGCATATTTTTTTCGTTTTGTTTCCTGTCGGTGATATTTAGCAAAACAAAAAGTGCATAGGTTATACCTCCATTATCGGTTGAAAGCGGTGTTGTATTTATGGCGTATGGAACCCGACGGTACTCGGTTTCAAAACTCAAATGCTCACCCTTTAGGGTGCGCTTCACATATTCAATGAACAGACTCTTCCGCTGGCCGGAAAACTCTTGCAATTCTTCAATCTTGACTTTTTGAGATTTTTTTACCTGTTGCTGTACATCTTTTAATTCGGAGCCTTCCATAAAATGGATCTGCATTTCGGTATCTACCAGCAAAATGGCTCCTTTTGGAAATTTTTTGATAATGGCCATCAAAATTGCCTCGTTGGTCTCTGCCCTAAGCTCTGCAGCTTTCGCCTCATTGGTCTGCTCCACCAGTTCAACATTGGTCACTTCAAGGTCCATGATGGCTTTTTTCAGGTCTTCTGTCTTCCTTTCCACCTTTTTTTCCAATCCTTTGGAATAGGATGCCAACTCTTCAAGATTGGCCTGTAATTGCTTGCGAAGACTTATTTGTTCCACCGCCAAACTTACCAAGTTCACCATTTCCCAAATCAGCTCTTCATCTAATTCAGAAGGAGTTTTGGAGTCTTGGTGAAAAATGGTCAACACCCCCAAAATTTCGTTCTTCACATCCAAAATGGGATAGGACCAACAAGATTTCAATCCACTGCCATTGACAATATCCGCATACTTTTTCCATTTGACCTCTTGTCCAATATTTTCTTGAATCACCCTTTTCTTGTAATAGGCAGATGTGGCACAACAGCAGAAATCAGGCTTTATAGGTACGTTTTCCAATATTGCCCTTGTCAAACCTTTGGAAAGTTTTGGTGCGGTAACTTCAGATAAGGTTTTTCCTTTTGAATCAGCAGTCATGATGGCAACGATTGCATCTGGTATTTGCTTTTCAAGGATTTGCTGAATTGCTTTTACAATATGGACAAAAGAACTTCTTTTGAGCACCATTTCAAGAACATCACTTTTTGCCTTTCTTAACAATGCCCGCTTCTTTCTCTGAGTAACATCACTTTGAATGCCAATAAAATGGGTAAGCTCTCCATTTTTATTTTTGACCGGGGTTATTGACAGTTGATTCCAAAACATAGAACCGTTTTTTTTGTAATTGCGCAGTGTAACATTGCAAGATGTTCCAGACGTTAGGGCTTGTCGGATGGTTTCTATTTCTCTCTGGTGCCTATCATCACTCTGCAAAAAATTGCAGTTCATGCCCAATACCTCCTTCATCCTATATCCGGTAATCTTCTCAAAGGCTTTGTTTGTATAAATAATGGGGAATCTATCCATTTTTGCATCTGCAATTACAACACCATTGCCTACCACTTCCAATACACCCTTACCTATTTCCAGTATATCGGTGCTGCTCATTTGGGCAATGGTATTTCCTAACTTCTCTTTTTCGGTGACCTTAAAAGAAGTTTTATGCATAGTCCTCTTCTTGAAATCAAGCTCGTTCATAAAAACAGCTTTAAGTGAAGTACTTCTTGGTTACTCGTCAACCATTTAAGTCATGGCCGAAACAAATACTATCTCTAACTATATTCTTAATCCACCTAGAACTTTATGGAAAATCAAAGTTCTATTTATGTTATCTACTGGGACAGAGTGGTTCTCGTGTTGAATCTTCCAAAAATATTGGTTTATTCACTATTTGTCCATGATATTAATCATGTTGGAACAGACAAATCCCCATCTCCAAAAAACAGGGATGTTGTTGCTTTATGGCGACAGGGATTCTTAAAAAAAAATGGTCAGCTATGAAACCTCGATCACTTTTGGTTTCTGTTTTTTGGTTTCTTCTTTTTTGGCCAGTTTAAAGCTAAGAATACCATCATTGTATTTAGCTTTTACCTCTTCCTGTTTCACGCTTTCTGGAAGTTGCAATGAACGCTCAAAGGAATCGTAACTGAATTCCCTACGGGTATAGGTTTCATCCTTTTCTTCCTCAGAGGTGGTTTTTTCAGCCGAAATATTGAGGCATCCATTGTCGATGGTAATATTGAAATCTTTTTTACCAAACCCTGGGGCTGCCAATTCAATTTCAAAATTGTCATCTGTTTCTTTAATGTTCATTGCCGGATCAACGGTTTTTCCATTCCAAAAACGACCCCTTAACAAACTGTTGTCCCACATACGATTGTCAAAAAAATCGTCCATATCAAAAAAATCCGATGATATAAGACTTCTAAAAGGTCTTCTTTTAAATTTTACTAATGACATAATACTAGATTTAAGGTTACACGTTTCATTTAACTGGTTCTAAATTAGGCGCAAAGCCATCATACTGAAATGATCTAGGTCAATCCAGCAACAACCTTTTCAGTTCAAATTGAATAAATAACTACACTGATACTCGTCATTTTATTAAACTATCCTTTACCCTAAATTGTAGAAAATCAAGGCCATGAAAAATTCTTCGACAACATCGGAACGGGAAAAACTACATTGGGAAACTTTGAAATGGAAATCACATTTGCTGTTGATGGATAGTGAGTTGTATTTTATAACCCAATTGCTCAACTCCTATGCGTTTGAACAACATACACCCAATTTATTTGAGCGGCTTACGGATTATAAATCCCAAATCAAAAAAATCGAGGAAAGGAAAGACAAGCTCAAAACAAGATTGGTTTTACACGAAAGCACCCATGGTGATTTGGACAAACCATTGGAAATAACCTATAAAAATGAGCATGTAGCCATTGAAACCGAGGTGATGTCATGCATAGAGGGTTTTCAGAATCTGAAATTGGAAATTTTCAACTATACCGGCGGTATATTAAGAAAGGTCTAACCAAGCTGCTCATTTCCAAGGAAAACCCAAACTGATTTTTGTCATTCTTCATCTTGGGTCAATGGGGTACATTAGTTAAGAGTCAGTTATGACATCGGAAATTAATTAATTTTTATAGCAATGGAAAAGTCAAAAAAAAGATACAGTTACGCAGAATGGTTGAGTGCCGACGAAATGCACCGGGCATCTTTGGACTGGTTGTCCGAATTACATTTTTGTGCGGATGAACAGACTTTCTTGAACGGTCTGGTCAAATCATATACACTTCAACTCACGGACAAGAGCATTTTTGGAGATAGCAAAAAGTTGGTCAATCAACTTTTGGATCATGAAAAACAGCTTGTAAAACTGTTAGAACAAATACAAGCCCATGAAAGGCTATTGCAAATAATGATTGATGATGTTGACCAAATCAAAATGGAAAAGGCTTACGTGGAAACGCACAACGACCTTACCAACGATATCCACCAGTATCTGGTGACTTATAGGGATCTTAAGAAAAGCTTGTTCGCTTTGCTGTCAAAGATCATGAAATCCCAAAAGCAGAAAAGACTGCTGAATTAACCTTAAAAAGAACATCATGAGAAATTTACTTTCACTCGGACTCGGAATTTTGCTTTTAAGCAGCTGCGCCTCTACACAATTGGTGAGCAATTGGAAGAATCCTGACTACGTTATCTTCGATGCGAGCAAAGTACTCATTGTGGGAATGACCCAAAACGAGGATGCCCGAATCGATTTTGAGACCAAACTTAGACGTGAGTTCAGGAAAAGGGATATTGAGGCCATGCGCAGCATTGACCTTTTTGATGTTTCTTTTACTGATTCGGTCAAATCCGAACAAGAACTGGATGATGTGGAACAACAGTTGCTGGATAAGGATTTTGATGCCATTCTTTTTACCAAAGTTATAGGCTCGGAGGATTTTAAAAAGTTTAGAAAGCGAATGTCCGAAATTAACGGACTCTATGGAAAATTCAGGGAAGATTACCTGGAGCACCAACCCATTTACTACGAATCTGATTATTATGACGAATACACGGTATACCATGCCGAAACTTCACTGTACTGCATTTGTGTGGACAAAGAGAGAGAACTTATTTGGCGTGGAGGTATAGACATTACCGACCCTGTGAATATTGAAAAAACCGTGGATGAATACATCAAATTGATTGTTTTCGCTTTTGAGGAGCAAGACATTATTTTCAGAAAAGAAACAAAGGACGAGGACAATGAAAGTATTGGTTTATAGCGCCAAGGATTTTGAAATTCCCTTTTTGGAACGGGCCAACAATGGTCGTCACCAAGTTACTTATCTCAAAGAGGCATTGAACCTGGAAACAGCTTTTAAGTCCATTGGGCATAAGGCCATTTCCATTTTCTCCGGGGATGATGCATCTTCCCTAGTTCTGGAAACTTTGAAAGGTTTGGAAGTAAAATATATCTCCTTGCGTTCTACAGGCTACAACAACGTTCAGCTAAAAACTGCCAAAAAATATGAATTGAAGGTGGCCAATGTACCCGATTATTCCCCGCATGCTATTGCTGAGCATGCCGTTGCTCTGTTGTTAGCCATCAATCGTAAAATCATTAATGCCAACAATCAGGTACAAGTCTATAATTTTTTGCAGAGCAATCTAATGGGCTTCGACTTAAAAGGAAAGACCGTTGGTATTATTGGTACTGGGCACATAGGTTCGGTAATGTGCAAGATCATGCACGGTTTTGGGTGTAACGTTCTAGCGTATGATATTAAACAAAATGCCGACCTGATGGATTCGTACAAGATAAAATACACAGATTTGGAAACACTTTGTGCCCATTCCGATATCATAAGTTTGCACGTCCCCTTGAACAAAGAGACATATGACCTGATCAATAAGGAAACCCTGGCCTTAATGAAACCAAATACTGTGTTGATCAATACGGCCCGGGGTGCAATTGTGCATACCGATGCATTGATTGAAGCATTGGAGAACAATCAAATTGCCGCATACGGAACCGATGTTTATGAAAGGGAAAAAGGAGTTTTCTTTAAGGACAATTCAGAGAGTGGGATTAAAGACGACCGGCTAAAAAAATTGCTTTCTCTACCCAATGTTTTGCTCACCCCACACCAAGCGTTCATGACCGCCGAAGCTGTACAGAACATTGCCCAAACCACTTTTGAAAATATTGATGCATGGGCCAAGGGAGAAAAGTGTACAAACGAGTTGCAACCTGAAGAAAGCATTACAGAATGGGACTGAAAATTTTGGCGGTTCCCTCCTTAAGCCTTGTTCCCCAAGATCTTTGTTTGTGTTCATGGTAAGTCAGCTCTCTACTTCTAGCACAATCTTTTAAAAAATCAGCTTTCAGCTGTTGTGAAAAGTACCTATCGAAAATCAATGCATTGACCTCAAAGTTATGTTCAAAACTGCGTACATCAATATTTGCGGTCCCTATAGACACAATTTCATCATCACTAACGATGACTTTACTATGTAAAAATCCATCCGGAAAAAGAAACAATCGAATCCCTGCTTTTAACAAAGGTTCAAAATAGGAACGAACGGTCCAACCCACCAAATTGCTGTCAGCGTGCTCAGAGACCAGTAGGCGTACATCCACACCGCTCAAAGATGCAGTCTGTAATGCCAGTAAGATTTCGTTACCGGGAATTATGTATGGATTGGTGATATACACATATTGTTTAGCCTCGTTTATCATCTCAAAATACACCTGTTGAATATTAGGAAAATCATCCTCAGGGCCGCTGGACACTATCTGCACGATCTTGTCTCCATCATTTTTAAACTTTCCTTTATCAACTTCATCTCCCAAGGACAACTGCTCTTCAGCCACTAAATACCAGTCGGCTATGAAAACCTCTTCCAACTGTTTTACAGACGGGCCTGTGAGTTGCAGATGCATATCATGCCATGTGCCAAGGTTGGGGTCCCCTTTAAGGTATTTGTCAGAAATATTTATACCTCCGGTAAACCCATGGATTCCGTCTACAATGATTATTTTTCTATGGTTTCTGTAATTCAGGGAAGAAAGAAAATAATCGAATCGGAAGGGAAGAAAAGGATATACCTCAACTCCAACAGATTTAAGAGCATTCACATACCTATTGCTCAACGTATAACTTCCAATACTATCATAGATCATACGTACCTTGACTCCTTCTTTTACCTTGGATTGAAACAGCTTCAAAAGCCGATCTGCCAATTCGCCATCTTCAAAAATGTAATATTGTAAATAAATGTAGTTTGATGCCCCCTCCAGCGCTTCAAAAATAGATTCAAATGTAGTCTTGCCATCCTTTAACAAAACTGCCGAATTTTGCAGTGTTGGTTGAAATCGGCAATTCTTATTGATCAAGTCCATTAACCTGCCATATGTATGGTCAGTCTTTGATATTTCAATGGGGATTGGTTTGATTTCCCTTGAAAAAGCAACTTGTTTTTCTCTGAGTATCTTATTTTTTCTCCTATTTCTACCTAATAAGAGGTAAAGAATGATTCCACCCACCGGGATGGTAAAAATGGCCAAAAGCCAAGCCAGGGTTTTTGATGGCCTTGCTCCATTGACCAATATACCGATGACCATGGCAATTGCCACGATTATATACAAAATCACTAAAACAACTGATAGTGTCATTTTTGAAACGATTTTTTCTCAGCTCCGCGTCAAAATAAGAAGTAAGGTACTTTTTTATTATGATAAGGGTCATTCCCTTGGCATAGTTTGTTAAGGTCAATCTACCCAATCCCAACATCTTGGGGCTGTATATGGGATTATCGCAAAACGAAGGGTTTTAAATCCCGTTGGAGAATGGTATTTGGAATAGGCGATTGTTCAAAACCATAATATCAAAATTACACGGTAAATCACCCTAATCATCCAAAATTGTTAAGGAATAGTGCCTTATTGGTTTTTTGGGACATGGTTCCGTACTTTGGTAATGAAATATTAGAATCAAGGACCTAAAAAGTTAATGAATGGGCTTTTAATCGCTCGTACCCCTTTTAAAGAATGCTAAAAAATACCCTCCTGCTATTGGTCTCTGGTTTGGTTTTCTTCCAAATCAATGCCCAAAAAAAGAATGAAGCTTTTCAATTGCACATCCGAAAGACCCAGCTTCCGATTGTTATTGATGGAATAGTAGATGAGAAGGCATGGCTAGAAACCGATGTAGCCGATGATTTTTTTATGGTATTGCCCATGGACACAGGAAAGGCCAATGAACGTTCCGAAATTCGAATGGCCTACGATTCCAAAAATATTTATTTAGCGGCCACTTTTTATAATAGTGTTCCGGGAAAATATTATGTAGAATCCTTACGTAGGGATTTTTCATTTGGTAAGAACGACAATTTTTTACTGTTCATTGACCCCTTTAACAATCAGACTACGGGGTTTTCTTTTGGTTCCAATGCCTCTGGAGCGCAATGGGACGGAACAATGTTTGAAGGAGGTAGGGTAGATTTGAATTGGGACAGTAAATGGGTGTCCAAAGTCAAACAAGATCCGGAAAAGTGGGTGGTTGAAATGGCCATTCCTTTTAAATCGATAAGATATAAAGATGGTGTAACCGAATGGGGAATCAACTTTAGCAGATTGGATTTAAAATCAAGTGAAAAATCGAGCTGGACCCCAATACCGAGACAATTCCCTACAGCTTCATTGGCCTATACTGGAGTTTTGGTATGGGATGCTCCCCCACCCTCGCCAAAAACGAACATATCCGTAATTCCGTATATTTTGGGAAGAGTTACAAGTGATTTTGAAGGAGAGCGCACAACACAGGAAAAAATAGGGGGCGATGTTAAAATTAGTCTCAGCTCTTCCCTTAATCTGGATTTGACCGTAAATCCTGATTTTTCCCAAGTGGAAGTGGACAGACAGGTTACCAATTTGGACCGTTTTGAGTTGTTCTTTCCTGAGAGAAGACAGTTCTTTCTTGAGAATGCAGATTTATTTGCCAACTTCGGCTACCCTACCATTCGTCCTTTCTTCTCCAGAAGAATTGGACTGGGCGTGCCCATTAGGGCCGGTGCCAGGTTAAGTGGAAATTTAAACGAGAAATGGCGTTTGGGTGTCATGGATATGCAAACCGAAAGTATTGACAATCTTGGACTGCCCAATCAGAATTTTGCGGTAATGTCATTGCAACGTAAGGTTTTCAGCAGATCTAGTATTGGATTGATGTTGGTGAATAAAGAGTCATTGCGATATCCACAGGACACGGATTCTTTGCGTACTGTATTCCCAAAGTTCAATCGGAATCTGGGAGTGGAGTATAACCTGGCTTCCTTCAACAATCTGTGGACCGGTAAAGCCTTTTTTCTTAAATCCTTTGCGCCCAGTCGTATTGGAAATGGAATCACCCAAGCAGCGCATTTGGAATACAAAAGCCGAAAATGGAACTGGAGGTTGCAAGAACAATCCGTAGGAAAGAAATATACCGCCGAAGTGGGCTTTGTTCCCCGAAATGCTTACGTGAATATAAATTCATTCGTTGGACATACTTTTTTTCCAAAAAATGAACAGGGTAAACTGGTCAGCCATGGTCCAAAATTTAGCAGTAGTTACTTCTTTAATGAGAAGATGAAGCGAACGGACAACCTGAGCGAATTGGAGTATCTATTGAGTTTTAGGAACAGAAGCAACTTTGAAATTGGTTTTACCAACGAATATGTGGAATTATTGGCGCCTTTTGACCCAACGCGGTCTGGCAAGGATTCCTTGGCAGTAGGGACAAAACATCGTTGGAATGCAATTAAATTTGGATATTTATCAAAACCGCAAAGCATGTTTACCTATTCCGTCAGTGGTCGTTATGGAGGGTATTACTCCAATGGTAATCGTTTGAATTTAAGCAGTGAGCTCGGTTATCGCTTTCAACCCTTTGTCAGCTTAAATGGAACCCTGAGTTATAACCATATCAGTTTACCACAGCCTTGGAACACAACGGAGTTTTGGCTAATTGGTTCAGAAGTGGATATCACCTTTACCAACAAGCTGTTTTTTGCGACCCTTTTTCAGTATAATGAACAATCCAGAAACTTTAACCTGAATTCCCGTCTCCAATGGCGATACAAACCTGCTTCGGACTTGTTTATAGTATTCACCAACAACCAGCTATTGCATCCCAATAATGATGAAAGTTGGTCACTTACCTTGAAATTCAATCATTGGTTTAATTGGTAAAGGTTGGTACAACATAAATACAGAAAAATAATTTCTTGAATTTATAACCATTCTCCTCTTGATCAAACTCTCAAATTCATAAATACACCTGTCAATTGTTAATTTAGATGAACGGGCATTTTACAGAACAACATCTTTATAAAAAAGCAGTTCTATAGTAAAAATACGCCCCATGAAAAAAGTAATGTTTCTGATTTTTGTCAGTTTAACGTTTTCATCATGTACCAAAGATGATGATTCGGAAAAAGACCTCGCAAAAGAACTGAATGTCCAACAAAAAGAATTCATTGAAGAATATAAGCACGTTGTGGTTGATGACCTAAACCTCAAATGGAAAAAAGAGATCAAGCTTTTTTTAGATGGTAATATAACCGCTGATTATGAGAATATGGTCAATAGTACTTTGGCCACTTACAACAGTTTTTTCTCAGATGGTATGAAAATCACTTTAGTGAACAATTTGGATGATTCCAATGTACATCTATATAATGGACCCAAGAACGAAATAGCCTCTTTATGGACAGACATTTATAACGCAATTGACGATACTACAGTTGGGTATGGGTCTTCCTCTTGGTCCTCAAATTCTGCCGAAGGAGAGAAAATTGTCGATTCAGGAAGAATTTGGGTAGATCAAAATACGGGAATGCCGCTTTTCTCACATGAACTTGGTCATGTTTTAGGTTTGGGGCATAGCAGCCAAAAGTATTGTGATTCTTCCATTATGTGCAGCATTCCGGCTCAAGAATTTTCATCTTTTGATAAGGCAATGCTAAAAATATTATATCATCCACAAATTAAATCCGGTGCTTCCTTTGAAGAAATAGAGTCGATAATATCAGAATTATTGTTGACCAATGAGGTTGCATTATAAATCAGAGAATTGTACATAAAAAAAAGCGGAGTAAAAATCTCCGCTTTTTTTGGTTAACTTTTAAATCCTACTTAATATCTCCGTTGGAAACCTGAATCGTGATGGAGGCTCTTTCTCCTGTGGCTTTCCAAAAATTGTAGGTATCCCCCCAATAACTATCAGGTTCTCCCTTTCTGGAAAAATTTTCTAAATCCTTATTTATTGAATCAATTTTTTCCTGTCCGAGTTTTGAAGTAGAAATAATGACCGTCAAGGCGTTGAATTCTTTTTGTGAGTTTTGAACTGACGGAATCCGCTCCCCATGTTCCGTCACAAGGTCCGCGCTCGTTAATGTTGTAATACCATCTGCGGTAAACTTTCCATATTCTCCAGTGGAAACAGGGTTTTCCGCCACTTGAATAGATTCCAACTCATCTTTACCAATGAGTCCCATTACATAAAGCTCAACATTACTATATGGCAAAGAGTTTCCTCCATTGGCATTGGCTCCAAAACCATTTCTGCCATTTACCTTTCCGTGGTACGTTCCACCACCCAAATCATCAAGTTCATCAAAGCCGCCAAGCTGTCCCCCAGCGCTTGAATACCCCCAATGGCCACCTACCGTTGTAGAGAGAAATCCGTGATTGGCCCAATAATGGGCTATTTCATGTAAAAAAGGGCCGGATACAATATACTCTGTACGCGGCATGTAGATTACACTTTTTAACTTTCCATCAGAACCGTACTGAGATGTTCCGTCATAGATTGAAGATCCTATCCCCTCAACATCATTTTTAACCTTATATGATATTCCGTAATACAGATTCTGGGGTTGACTTTCCTCTACTGATAATACAAATATGAAGTCAAATTCATCATTAAAGTACTCATAGACCTTTTTTGAGACCATCTTTAGGTCACCATCGTCAGTTATAAATTTATTGTACTCCGTATCGGACAAAACAAAATTTACCAACTTCATATCTTCATCCAATACAAAGTTTTCTTCAAACTCCATGGTCTCTGGGGAGTTGGAGTCATCAGAATCTTCAGTGTTTTCAGGATTTTCAGGGCTTTCGGGTTCGTCGGTGGACGTTTCATCATCAACAATCCCTACTTCCTCCAAATTGTCGGTACTACAGGAAATGTTGGTGATTGAAAATAAAAAAAGAAAAAACAGGGCGTTTAAAAGGGTTATTCCCTTTCGTTTTGGGGCTCTTAACATAAGTGTTCAATTTAAGGTTTGAGGTATGGTTCTAACGTAGAAAAAGGCAACATATTTTACCAGCACTGGTTCTAATGAGCTGATTGACCATAACATATCAACCTAAATCAATGCATACCTATCCTAAAAAAGTTTTAATTATAGGGGAAGGATAGATTTTCCATCCCTAACATCAGAAATTAAACTCTCAATTGTGGTTTCTTCCAAATTTTTGATGAAGTAGCTGTTTGCGTCGCCAACCAAGTGATGAAGTGCACAAGGGTTTTCATTATCGCATTCTTTTAAACTCAACATGCATGAGCGCAAACGTTGCTCACCATCAATAACATCAATAATCTTAATCAATGGGATGGATTTGTTTGCGGCATCCAGATAGAATCCTCCTTTGGGACCTCGCGAAGATGAAACGATATTGTGCTTTGAAAGCTCTTGTAACAGTTTGGCCAAATAAGATTGGGGAACATTTATGCGCTCATAGATATCCTTGACCATCATTTTATTATCCACATCGGTGTTAAGTGCCAAAAAAAGGACAGCCTTCATGGCATATTTAGCAGAATTGGTAAGCATATACCTATTTTCAATTTTTATACAATACTAAAAAGATGTTTTTGTCGCAAATATGACGAATATCATATTCTAACCTAACGTTGGACAATACTTTTGGTGAAAATTTAACAATTATTGACCAATGAGAATTATTGTAAAAAACAGCGTTTTCTTTTTCATGTTACTCCTTTTAAGCTGTGGAGGAAAAGAAGAGAAAAAAAAGGAAGGCTTTGAAGTTCAAAGGCAAAAAACAACAGAACAACCCGTAAAAGCTGTTGAGACAAACACCCAAAAAGCTTCAGAGAAGGTTGATCTCACCAATAAAGGTGTGGGTCCGATTAAATCCATAACCATATCTGATGATATAGATCAAACTCTTGCAGAAGAAGGCAAAGCTGTATATGACCAAATGTGCTTGGCTTGCCATAGAATAGGCAAAAAGTTCATTGGTCCCGCTCCCAATGGTATCTTGGAAAGACGTACTCCCGAATGGGTCATGAACATGATTCTTAACCCAGAGGGCATGGTAAAAGAAGACCCGTTGGCAAAAGAACTTTTATTGGAATTTAACGGATCACCCATGGCAAATCAAGGCCTTACAGAGGAACAGGCCAGAGCCGTGCTCGAATATTTTAGAACCTTATAACACTTTACTATGAAAGTACTGACCAAAATCAAATTATCTTTTGGTTCGTTACTGGCAGTTTTCATCATACTGAGCTGTAAGAACGAAGCCAAAACGGAGACCACTGCCTCCAAAACGGTGGAAACTCAAACAAGCAGTAAAAAACAAGGACAGGCCTTCCTTAAGGATGATGAATCCCAACCCAATGTTTTGGATATTGCAGTTGGCTCACAAGATCACAGTACCCTGGTTGCAGCCGTACAAGCCGCCGAGCTGGAAAATGCACTGGTAAATGCAGGACCATTGATGGTTTTTGCCCCAACCAATGCAGCATTTGATGCTTTACCTGAAGGAACCGTGGAAAACTTATTAAAACCAGAGAACAAGGATGCCCTGGCCAACATCCTAAAATATCACGTTACACCAGGAAGATACACCAAAGATTTTCTCAAAAAGTTCAAAAAGCTGGGGCAAGCCAATAATCAAAATGTTCCGGTTGAAATTAAAGGAGATGATGTTTATGTGGGCGGAGCCAAAATTGTGGCCAGTGTTCCTGCTGGTAATGGTATAGTCCATGTTGTGGATAAAGTAATATTACCTCCTAATGAATAAGCAAAACTTTCTTAAAACAATGACAATGAAAAAAATACATTATTTAACCTTAGCTCTTGCCGGAGTTGCCATGCTGTTCACCAGTTGCAACCAACAAGGGAACAAAAGCTCTAATGGAGCTCTTTCTTCCAGTGCGGCCGAAAAAGTATATGTAGCACCAGGAGAACATGACGAATACTATGCCTTTATTTCTGGTGGATTCAGTGGGCAACTTTCAGTTTATGGACTTCCATCAGGGCGTCTCTTTAAAGTTATCCCTGTGTTTTCCCAAGATGCTGAAAAAGCCTGGGGATACAATGAAGAAACAAAGCCTATGTTGAATACTTCCCACGGTTTTATTCCTTGGGATGACTCTCACCACCCCGATATTTCCCAAACCAATGGGGAACTTGACGGACGTTACGTATTTATCAATGGGAACAATACACCGCGTATTGCCAAAATCGATTTGAGTGTATTTGAAACCACTGAGATTATCGAAATTCCAAACAGTGCAGGTAACCACAGTTCTTCTTTTGTAACCGAAAATACCGAGTATGTAGTTGCTGGTACGCGTTTTTCAGTACCTGTACCTCAAAGGGATATGCCCATCAATGAATATAAAGGAAACTTTAAGGGAGCCCTGACATTTATCAGTGTTGCTCCCGAAGATGGTAGAATGGACATCAAATTCCAATTGATGATGCCTGGATTTGATTATGACCTTTCCCACCCCGGTAGAGGTGCATCCCATGGTTGGTTCTTCTTTACTACCTATAATACGGAAGAATCTCATACATTGATGGAGGTTAACGCTTCGCAAAATGATAAGGATTTTATTGCCGCAGTAAACTGGAAAAAAATCGAAGAATATGTAAATAATGGCGGTGGAACCATGATGCCATCAAATTATGCACATAATGTATATGATGAGCATACCCATACGGCCACTTCTACTATGAAAAAAGAAGTATTGACCGTAGATCCAACCAAGGTGCCAGGCGCAGTTTATTTCTTACCCACTCCTAAATCACCTCATGGTTGTGACGTAGATCCTACGGGTGAGTACATTGTTGGTAACGGAAAATTGTCCGCCGATTTAACAGTGCACTCCTTTACCAAGATGTTGGCAGCCATAGAAAATGAGAAATTCGATGGCGAGGCCTATGGAATTCCAATATTAAAATTTGAGGATGTTTTGGCCGGTACCGTTCAAAGCGGTGGCTTAGGGCCATTACACACCGAGTTTGATGCTCAAGGAAATGCGTATACTACCTTCTTTATTTCCTCAGAGGTGGTAAAATGGAAAGTAGGTACTTGGGAAGTTATAGATAGACAGCCTTGCTATTACTCCGTAGGTCACCTGATGATACCCGGCGGTAACTCAAGAAAACCATTTGGAGATTATGTTTTGGCCATGAACAAGATAACCAAAGACCGTTATCTGCCTACAGGACCGGAAGTAACCCAATCAGCCCAATTATATGATATCTCGGGTGATAAAATGGAATTGTTATTGGACTTTCCAACTGTTGGTGAGCCACATTATGCAGCTGGTATTGCAGCGGATATTGTAAAACAAAGATCCAAGAAAATCTTTAATCTTACTGACAATAAGCATAAATACGCAACCACTTCAGATGCTAATGTTAGAGTGGAACGCAATGGAAAAGAGGTCCATATTTATATGACCATGATTAGAAGTCACTTTAACCCAGATAATATTGAAGGAGTAAAAGTAGGTGACAAGGTATACTTCCATGTCACCAATTTGGAACAGGATTATGATGTACCTCACGGGGTTAGTATGATCGGAGCCAACACATCTGAATTGCTAATCATGCCAGGGCAAACCGAAACCTTTGTATGGGAACCCAAACAAGTTGGGGTATGGCCATTTTATTGTACAGATTTCTGCTCTGCACTTCATCAAGAAATGCAAGGTTATGTTAGAGTTTCACCAGCCAATTCAAATCTTGATTTAAGCTGGTCATTAGGAGAAGATTAGATTGTTTAAATTGACTCTCATTTAGAAAAGCGGGAGGGTTACCCTCCCGCTTTTTTCAAATACACAAGTATTAAACAAATGAAAAAGAAAGCTAAAATTTTGATGTTTGCCGGTGCATTATTGCCCCTATTGCTCTTTGTGTTTCCACTTTGGAAAATAACATTGGAAGCTCCACAATATCCTACCCCTTTGGGTATGTACATCTATATCAATGATTTTGCAGATGCCAATCCACATGACATCAAAAATATCAACTTGATGAACCACTATGTAGGAATGAAGTACATTCCAGATGCCATACCTGAGTTCAAAATATTTCCAGCAGGGATTATCATAACTACTATTATTGGCCTCCTAATTGCTTTTAAGGCCAATTATAAATGGTATTTGTATTGGTTTATCCTAATGGCCGTTTTAAGTGCCGCAGGCTTATATGATTTTTATTTGTGGGAGCATGACTACGGATATGACCTTGACCCAAAAGCCATTATGAAATTTACCAATCCAGATGGATCTGTAATGGGCTTTCAACCGCCACTTTTTGGCACAAAGAATATTCTTAATTTTACGGCACACTCCTATCCTCAATTGGGAGCATTTAGCCTTGCAGCAGGAATGGGACTTTCCATGATTGCTTTCTTAATTGGAAAAAAGAACAACAAAATACAAGTAAAATGAAAAGGCAATATGGGGCTTATTTAATGATTGTTTTGGCTGCGACCATTCTTGTTGGATGCAGTACTAAGCCCCAGCCCATTGCCTATGGCTCTGATGGGTGTCATTTTTGCAGTATGACCATCGTGGATACCCAACATGCTGCCCAAATTGTTACCAAAAAAGGTAAGGCCTTTAAATTTGATGCCATCGAATGCATGGTTAATTACCGCAAAGAAATCAACCCTGATGACATTGCTCAATATGTATGTAACCATTACACAATTCCAGAAGAATTAATTGACGCCACCCAAGCAACATTCTTGATCAGTGAAGGTATTCCAAGCCCCATGGGAGCCTATTTAACTGCTTTTGATTCTGATTCTGAGGCGAAATCTGCACAAAATGAACATGAAGGTAAGTTGTTTACGTGGGATGAATTGTTGGAACACTTCAATAACTGAAATCAAAAATCTTGAGTATCAAATACTGTCATGAAGAAAACTGTACTGATTTTTCTATCTCTTTTAGGTTTCTTATCCCACGCTAAGACTATTGACATTTGTTCTTCATGTACAGTAAAAACAATCAAAGATGGTGTTGCCGCAGCTTCGGATTTTGATACCCTTCTCATTAAAAAAGGCACCTACAAAGAATTCAATATAGTAATTGATAAGCCTCTTACGCTTTTCGGAGAAAATTACCCAGTAATAGATGGGGAAGACAAAGGTGAAATCATTACCATAATATCTGATAATGTAACCGTAGATGGGCTTTTTATCATCAATGTTGGAACAAGTTACACCTCAGATTATGCAGCCATAAGGGTGGTAAAGAGTAAAAACTTTCTAATCCAAAATGTGGTTTTGGAAAAACTTTTTTTTGGTATTTATTTGGAAAAATCCAGCGATGGCAGGGTCTATCACAACAAAATTATAGGTGACGCCGTAGAAGAGTTCAATTCTGGCAACGGAATACAATTATGGTATTGTAAAAACATTGAAGTGGAGCAAAACATTGTACAACATGTTCGCGACGGTATTTATCTGGAATTCTCCGATGACATTATTATCAAGAACAACGTTAGTTCCAACAACGTACGCTACGGACTGCACTTCATGTTTTCAAACAACGATGTCTATGAAAACAACGTGTTTGAAAAGAATGGTGCCGGTGTAGCCGTTATGTTTTCCAAAAAAATAAAAATGCTCCATAATACTTTTCGTGAGAATTGGGGAACAGCCTCATTTGGTATGCTTTTAAAAGAAATCAATGATGCTGAAATAACTGGTAATTCATTTGAAGAAAATACGGTTGGCATCAGTATTGAAGGGTCCAATAGGATCAAATACCATAAAAACGACTTTATCAGAAATGGGTGGGCACTAAAAGTGAGAGGAGCCTGTTATGGCAATTCCTTTTCTTCCAACAACTTTCTTCACAACTCTTTTGACGTTTCCTACAACAGTAAACTAAACGATAACGTCTTCAATGGAAATTACTGGAGCAAATATACCGGATACGATCTGGACAAAAATGGAACAGGTGATGTTCCCTATAGACCCGTAAAACTATTTTCCTATATTGTTAATCGCACCCCGGAAACCATTGTATTACTACGGAGTTTGTTTATGGATATCATCGATTTTTCTGAAAAAGTATCTCCCGTTTTCACTCCGGATAATCTGATGGACAATGCTCCACTAATGAAAAAACTGAAATGATAGCCATAACCGACCTTCATAAAAAATTTGGAAAAAACCAGGTATTGACCGGATTGGATCTCGCCATTGAGGGTGGTGGGGTTTTTGCCGTTCTTGGGCCCAATGGTTCTGGAAAAACCACGTTGATAAAAAGTATCTTAGGGATGGTTACCATGAACCAGGGAGAAATATCGGTCTTGGAAAATCCTGTAAAAACTAAATGGAAATATCGTAAAGAGATCAATTACCTTCCCCAGATAGCTAATTTTCCGGGTAACCTTAAAGTAAAGGAGCTCATCCGGATGATTATAGATCTTAGACAAAAACCCAGTGATTCTGAAAGACTGATCGAGATGTTCAAATTGGAACCCTTTCTGGATAAAAAATTCTCAACGCTTTCCGGTGGCACCAAACAAAAGGTAAATATTGTACTTGCCTTTATGTTTGATAGTCCTTTACTCATTCTGGACGAACCTACCACAGGCCTGGATCCTGCTGCTTTGATAAAACTGAAGGAATTATTACAGGAAGAAAAGAAAAAGGGCAAGACCATTTTGGTCACCTCACATATCTTGCAATTTGTTGAGGAAGTGGCCGACGAGATTGTATACCTTCTTGAAGGAAAAATATACTTTAAGGGCAGTATTCCCCAATTGAAGACCATGACCAAACAAACCGATTTTGAACATGCCATTGTGGCCATTGCAACCCAGGAAAACCATGCTTAAGATTTTAAAATATAGTTTTTACGACCTTATGCGCAGCCGCTGGAGCTACGTATACTTCTTTTTCTATTTGGCATTGGGGTTTGTGCTGCTGTTTTTGAACAATGATGTATCCAAAGCGGTGATAACACTTATGAACGTGATAATTGTTTTGGTTCCCTTGATTGCAACCATTTTTGGGGTAATGTACTACTATAATTCCAAGGAATTTATAGAGTTATTGCTAGCACAGCCCATTAAACGTTCTTCCATTTTTCTTGGCCAATATTTGGGAGTGGCAGGCTCTTTGTCCATGAGTTTGGTACTGGGTCTGGGGATTCCTTTCATTCTTTATGGCCTTTTTAGGAGTAATGCTATCTGGGATTTCTCACTTTTATTGGTTACAGGAGGTTTTCTTACCTTGATTTTCACAGCATTGGCATTCAACATTGCGCTTTCAAACGAAAACAAGATCAAGGGGTTTGGCTACGCCGTTCTGCTATGGCTGTTTTTGGCGGTCATTTATGATGGATTGTTTTTAATGTCATTGATTGTTTTTGAGGAATATCCCTTGGATACTTTTTCATTGGTTTCCACAATGCTCAATCCTATTGATCTGTCTCGAACACTGATACTCCTAAAATTGGACATTTCAGCCTTGTTAGGCTACACCGGGGCTACTTTTAAAAAATTCTTCGGTACCAATTTTGGTTTTTTTGTATCGATGGGCATTTTAATTATTTGGACAATCCTTCCTATTTGGAGGTTGGTGCACAAAGCTGGAAAAAAGGATTTTTAGAACCAGCATTAGTCAGGACACCACAATCAATTATCGCGTTATCAGTGGGTTATATCCAATTTTCATATTGCAACGGTACATTGCGATCCATTTGCTCAAAAACAACATTTTGTTATTCTTCTAAATTTATTGTCAAAAAACGTAAAAAACGGCGATCAATCCTCTGATATTTTATATTTTGCTGGAATAATTTTTCAATAAAATGCAGATAATAGAATCTTCCGAAGTTTATGATGTAATAATCGTAGGCTCAGGTGCTGGTGGCGGAATGGCTACTAAAATTCTCTCCGAAGCTGGACTCAAGGTAGCCGTTGTTGAAGCAGGACCTTTTTTCGACCCAGCAGATCCCGAACAAATGACTCAGTTAAAGTGGCCCTACGAATCACCCAGAAGAGGTGCAAGTACAACTAGGCCCTTTGGTGATTTTGACTCGGCCTACGGTGGATGGGATATTGAAGGAGAACCTTATACAAATACTGAAAACACCGATTTTAAGTGGTTCCGTTCAAGAATGCTCGGTGGGCGTACCAATCACTGGGGAAGAATCTCCCTCCGCTTTGGACCAAAAGATTTTAAGAGAAAAGATCAAGATGGCTTAGGCGACAATTGGCCCATTGGCTATGAAGATGTTAAGCCCTATTATGATAAAGTAGATAAGTTAATTGGTGTATTTGGAACCAATGAAGGGCTTCCCAATGATCCTGATGGTTTCTTTCTACCCCCGCCAAAACCAAGATTACACGAACTTTTTTATATCAAAGGGGCTAGAAAATCGAACATTCCGGTGTACCCTTCAAGAATGTCCATGCTCACCAAAAAAATAAACAATGACCGGGGAGTATGTTTCTACTGTGGTCAGTGTTCAAGAGCTTGTCAAGTTTATGCCGATTTCTCCGCAGGGACCTGTCTTGTCTTCCCTGCTCAAAAAAACGGTGGCCAAATAGACCTCTTTGTCAACTGTATGGTTAGGGAAGTGACCACCAATGACGAAGGAAAAGCAACTGGTGTTTCCTATATCAACAAAGAAGACAGAAAAGAATACAAACTAAAAGGAAAAGTAGTGGTAATGGGTGCTTCTGCATGCAGTACCGCAAGAATTCTTTTAAATTCCAAAAGTTCACAACATCCCAATGGCTTGGGCAACAGCAGCAATATTGTTGGTAAATACCTTCATGACTCTACAGGAAGTAGCAGGGTAGCTTTTGTTCCAGACATGATGAACAGAAAAACCTATAATGAAGACGGTGTAGGTGGTATGCATGTGTACACCCCATGGTGGTTGGACAATAAACAACTGGATTTTCCCAGAGGATACCACACAGAAATTTGGGGCGGACTGGGAATGCCCAGTTATGGTTTCGGTTTCAACCCCAATGATTTCAACAAGTTCTTTGGACTTAAAGTTGGAGGTTACGGCAACGATCTTAGAAAAGATGTTAAAAAATATTACGGTTCGGTTCTTGGTATCGCGGGAAGAGGAGAATCCATTCCGCAGAAAACCAACTACTGTGAAATTGATAATACCAAAGTGGACGAATATGGTATTCCAATTTTAAAGTTCAATTACCAATGGACGGATCATGAAGTAAAGCAGGTCAAACATATGCACGACACTTTTGAGGAAATCTTTCATAACATGGGTGCAGAACCATTGGGCAGCAAGCCTGGTAAAGAGCAGAATTATGGCATCTTAAAACCGGGTGAGATCATTCACGAAGTGGGTACCACCAGAATGGGTGACAATGAAAAAACATCCGTGGTCAACAAATACCAGCAATTACATGATGTCGACAATGTTTTTATAGTGGATGCAGGTCCGTTTGTATCCCAAGCAGATAAAAATCCAACATGGACCATTTTGGCACTCTCATGGAGAACCTCAGATTATATAGTTGAACAACTCAAACAGCAAAACATCTAAGTAATGGATAGAAGAAAAAGTTTAAAATCGATTTTGCTTGGCGGTGTTGCCAGCGGATTGGCTGTCCATGGGTGTAAACCCAATCTGGATGAAACGGTTACCCAAGAAATTATAGCTTCCAACAACTATATATATGGCAGAACCCCTAAAGAAAAGGAGCTGGATGAAAAATTGTTGAAAGAAGTCTTTTTTAACGAACATGAAATGGAGACCATGGCTGTGCTCTGCAATCTGATATTACCTGCAACCGAAGATTCTGGAAGTGCTACCGATGCGGAGGTTCCTGATTTTATTGAATTTATGGCCAAGGACATTCCAGAACTACAAACTCCGTTGCGAGGTGGTTTTATGTGGTTAGATCATAAAAGTAACACGGATTATAACCTAATGTTCAAATCAGCTTCGGAAGAACAACAAAAAGCCATTTTAGATATCATAGCTTATCCAGATCCAGAAGTTCCAACTGATGAACAACCTTTGCAAATTCAATTTTTTACGCTGATACGTAACTTGACGGTAAGTGGATACTATACTACAAAAATGGGAATAGAAGACCTCGGTTATAAAGGAAATATGCCCAATGTTTGGGATGGAGTTCCTGAAGATGTTCTGGCACAGCACAATGTGGCTTATGATGAAGAATGGTTGACTAAATGTGTGGATCAAAGTAAACGAGGCATTATAGCAGAATGGGACGAGAATGGAAATCTCTTGACCTAACAGTTTCAAATAGTTTGCAAAATAGTATTGGTACAACTTAAATTTTAACGATATTTGCCCGCAAATTCCAAAGAGGCCCACGTGGTGGAATTGGTAGACACGCTACCTTGAGGGGGTAGTGTTCGAAAGGACGTGCTGGTTCGACTCCAGTCGTGGGCACTTTAACTCAATGTTTATATGGGTTTAAAGGTGCAAGGGGAAAATTAGGGGAAAACCTTGGTTTATCCCCTTTTTTGAAGATTTGTAGTTAACAGATTAAATCTACTTCCTTCCTTTCCTTTTGTTCCTAATCCTAGCAATGTAAATCACAAGAAGGGAGAGCACCAACAGTACAATTGTTGTTATTATTGCCAGCATCTCGGAAGCAGATATGCCTTGCAATTCTGGTTCTTTATCCTTATTGGAAATCAGAGAGATAACGACTGAAAATAATGTTGTCATACGTACAATTTAAGAATTATTGTTCATCCATCCCATAACTATTCGGTCAATCCGGAATAAATGTGTCGTAAACCAACATTCAGGTTTTTGTCCCTACTACTTAAATTAAAGTACAGTACCAATTTTTGGAAATCCAATTGTAGGTTAATATTTCTTATGGAAGAAAGAAATGCCAGCATTTTGTGCGTATAGTTTTCGAAAACCTTTGATTGGGCAAAATGGAACGAAAAATTGAACACCAAATTGTCCGGCATTTCCATTGTTATCAACTCGCTGTTAGCGGCTTTGTAGATATTAATGTAACTACAATCCCTTGTCATTTGTTTAAGAAGTATTCCATCATGGATAACCTCTATGACAAGATTGGTAAAAGCGAATCCCAAAGACGAGTCAACATTGCCATTAGAAAAAGAACATACAGTTTGCACAAGATCAGGTTTTGGATATTTTAGGATGTTTTTAGATTTGAATTTTATTAGAAAGAGACATACAAATAAAACAACCAAAAAGTTGTTACAAAAACTGATTTTTAACTGGAAATTGCTCTCATGGAAAATGAGAACAAGGAGCAATTATTAAAAAACCAGACCAAGCGGATCAAACAATTGCGAAGAGTAAAGGGAGTTACACAAGAGGAAGCCCTAATGATACTGGAATACAGTTCTCAAGAACTGAGCAGGGCAAGTGTGATGTTCAGCTTTCCACCATCAAACAGCTCTGTAGATACTTTGGAATTTCCTTGGGTTATTTTTTGATGAATCTTTTTAATATTTAAAAATGTCCTTGAACTTGTAAAAGATTCTTTCTGCCACACTAAGATCTTCTGTTATGATTTCAGCATTTCCAATAAGTTCCTGATCAAAAGGCAGTCTCCTATTATATGAAGTCATTGTTCCGTTAGGAAGGGAAATGTAAACAAAATAGTTTCCTTCTTTATCGGGTGATATTGATATATTCTTGACCTTGCCAGATAACATACCATGCTGTTGATAAGGGAAATTATCAAGTTTAACCAATGTCTTTTGACCCAAAGTTACCTTTCCTGCATTTTGGGATGGGATGGTCAGTTTGCCCACCAAGGTGGATCTATCTGTAGGCAATATGGAAAAAACCACTTCACCTGAATTGATATATTGGTTTACTCCCCAAAATTCTTGAAAACTTACCACTCCTTCAATAGAAGATGAGAGCACATAGGTGTATTCCCAATCTCGAATTGCCTTTTTAAGTACATTATAGGATTGTGAAAGATTGGTCAGAAAACGGGTATCATCTTCCTGTTGGTTAATTTGTGTTGTCTTTAGGTTTTGTCCGGCAGAGGAAATGGCCTCGCGCATTTGTGATATAGAAATGGCCATAGTGCTGATGTTTTTTTCCATTTGCAAGAATTCCAGCTTCTTGGCTTCATATTCCTGTTCCGAAATAACTCCCTTGCCATATAGTCTCTCATGTCGTTCAAAGTCCCTCTTTTCAAGTTTGTACTCTTGTTCCAGAACTTTCTTTTGTCTGATTTGATCCTTAAGCCTCAGTTTTATCTCCACCAAGGATTGTCGGTTCCCTGATAATTGGTTAGTGTATGGGTCCAATTCTTTCAATAAAATATAGTCCACAAAGCTTTTCTCAAAATTGATATAGGCTGTTTCAATATCTCCCAACACAAGATTGGATGTTAAATCTGTAGGAAATATAAACCCCTCGGACCTCAAGGGTAAAGTGTCCAAAATTGCCTTTAAAAAATATACATCTTCAGTATTTGCAGTGTTCCGAATAATCGCCAAACGTTGTCCAACCCCAACCGTATCTCCATTCTGTATATAAATGTTATTCAAAGCTCCAGAAAATCTTGTCACAACCCTTTCAGTAGGCTTTTCCGTAGTTACAATGATTTTAGCGGTGACAAAATCTGGATACTTTATAATAAAGGAAAGGGTCAAGATGATAATGGTAAACATAAAGATCAAGGTAATGCCCCAACGTACAATCCATGCAGGGGGGGTGGACAGTATTTCCTGTACTTCTTCTGACCTTAAATTGAGTTCCTCTATATTAGGGCTTTCTGGCATCTTTCCTTAAGCATTTAGTTTTTCAAGTTCCAATTGATTCTTCACCAAATTATAGTAAGAGCCTTTCAGTTCCAACAGTTCCTGATGTGTTCCAGACTCCGTTATCCTGCCTTCATCCATGACCACGATTTGGTCGGCATCCTTTACCGTACTCAACCTATGGGCAATAATAATTACCGTTCGATTTTCAAAGAACTTGTTCAGATTTTCCATGATTACCCGCTCGTTTTTGGCATCAAGGGCCGAGGTGGCCTCATCAAAACATAGCACGTGGGGATTCTTATATACCGCTCGGGCAATGAACAGCCGTTGTTTTTGTCCAGTACTCACTCCAACTCCTTCATTGCCAATCTTAGTGTTGAATCCCAAGGGTAGGGATTGTATAAAGTCATAAATATTGGCAATTTTGGTTGCATTTACCAGTCGTTCCTGATCAATGGTATCCTCGCCTACGGCAATGTTATAAGCAATTGTATCGTTGAACACATATCCTTCTTGCATGACCACTCCACAATAGTCGCGCCAGGCGCTATGTGAGATTCCCGATAAATACTGATCTCCATAAAGGATATTGCCTTTGTTAGGATTATAAAACTTTAATAACAACTTCATCAATGTGGTCTTACCGCTACCACTAGCCCCCACAATGGCCGTTATTTTATTTGAGGGAATTACCATATCAAGCCCCTTGATGACGTTTTCATCACTGCCCAAGTACCTGAAAAATATATTTTTTAGCACGAGTCCTTGATCTGGCTTTATTCTGTTCACCAATTGTTTTTCCCGATCTTCTTCATCCTTTTTGTCATGAATCTCTGCCAAACGTTCCATACTGATCTTGGCATCTTGGTAGGAACGGATAAAACCTACCATCTGTCCAATGGGGGCATTCAATTGTCCTATAATGTACTGTATGGAAAGCATCATCCCAAGCGTGATGTTACCTTCTATCACTAAGACGGCTGAAGTGAAGGTGATAATGATGTTCTTAAGTTCGTTAATTACGGATGACCCTACTCCTTGGGTCTGTTCCAATGCCAAACTCTGGATTGATACCTTAAACAGGCGTGCCTGAACAAATTCCCACTTCCATCGCTTCTGCTTTTCCGCATTGTGCATTTTAATCTCCTGCATCCCATTTATCATTTCAATAACCGTACTCTGTTCTTGGCTCAATTGTGAAAATCTCTTATAATCCAGTTCTTTCCTTCTTTTAAGGAAGTATAATATCCAAAGTATATATAGGATGCTCCCGATGGCGAATATTCCAAAAATGGAAGGACTGTAATAAATAAGTACCGCTCCAAAGACCACTAAGTTGAACATGGAGAACAACGTGCTCAGTGTAGAACCTGTCAACAGGTTTTCAATACGACTGTGATCATTGATACGTTGCATGATATCCCCCGTCATACGCGTATCAAAATAGGCAATAGGGAGAGCCATAAGCTTGATAAAAAAATCGGATACTAAAGAGATGTTGATACGGGTACTTAAATGCAATAATATCCAACTTCTAAACACCTCTACGCTAGTACGACCTAAAAACAACATTACCTGTGCTGCCAATACCACATAAATGAAATTGACATCCTGGTTCTGTATTCCTACATCAACAATACTTTGGGTAAGGAATGGGAAGATAAGCTGTAACAAACTTCCAACTAATAGTCCAATGCAAAGCTGAATCAATAACCCTTTATATTTAAACAGGTATTGGAAAAGAAAGCGAAGTGATTTCTTATCCATATCCTCCCAGTGTAGTTTTTTAAATTTAGGAGTGACCTCTAACAACAGAGCAATTCCCTCTTTGATATGCTCCGTCGCGTTGTTACCTATCCAACGGGTTAAAAACTCTTTTTTGGAATAGCTAATCAATCCATAAGACGGGTCTGAGATATGGACAATCCCCTTCCTTATTTTGTAGACCACTACAAAGTGGTTTTTGTTCCAATGTACAATACAGGGCAAGGGGGCATCTTCCAATTGGGTGTAATTCAACTTTACCCCAATGGACTTAAAACCTATGGCCTCTGCGGCATCACTTAACTTTAAAAGATTGCTACCTACTCTAGTGGTCTCTGAAAGTTCCCTTATTTCTTGTAGTGAAATCAATTTGCCATAGTGTTTGGCAATGATACGGAGACAAGTTGGACCGCAGTCCTTAGTATCAGGTTGTTTGTAAAAGGGAAAGCTATTTTTTTGGCTATTCATTAAATTTTCAAAAGCTACCATCGATTAATAATGGGTTAAGAATCATTAACCGATGATAGTTTGGTTCAATTATTATGAACAAGAACAACTTGCTATAACACTACCAGGACCACCAAAGTGATAACAAATGGAATTTCCCACACTTAGACAGTCTGACCCTACAGGATTTGGATATGTCCCACCAATGGTACATGTTAATGTGCAACTACCACTTCCGCCTAAAACAGTCTTCAATTGTTCTCTTTGAAGAAAATCAGCAGAATCCAAGTTCAATGCTTTTAAACTCTTTTTTTTCATGACTAAACAAATAATAAAATTAATTTTGCCTGGACGGTTTAGGTCACCCAGGTTTGTGACCATTCTTCGCGAAAGAATATCGTCCGGGCCTAGGTTTTCCTAGGCCTTTTTAGCTCTTTAATTCAAAACTTCTTTTAAATCCTCTACGCTATATTCTTTGGGCAGCTCATGCCCATTGATAAATATGGTAGGAGTATGGGTTATTTTTTCTACATCACACCACCTGCGCATAGCCTCAATTTTCTTATACTGCTCTTTTAGTTCCCCATTCATGGGATGCTTTTTGGAAAAGACCTCATAATCTTTATTATCTGCCAGATACCAATCATCTAATGCCATTTGGGTTTGTTCTTTATTTCCTTGGGCTTCAATTGCTAGAAAATGAGCTACAGCTTTTGCCTTAATATTATTTTCCTCTGCACTTGCAGTGAACAGAATTTGCAAGTTGATTTTTCCAGCTTCCATAAGTTCTTCCAAAATAGGGTGTGCTTTGGCACAAGGTCCACAATACGGGTTACATACCTTAACCACATTAAATCTAGCCGTTTTGCTGATAAAAGAGATTCCCAAACCTTCCGTACTCTTTTCAATTTTACGGCTCTTTGCCAATAAACCGCTCAACACATTAGGATTGTTCTTTATCTTCTTAAGCCCTCTTTTATATAGGTTCTTCTCCTTTTTTCCTTCCAATAAAGGTTTGAACCATTTCCAAGTAGGAATGGGCACTAACAACAGAGCGGCCAAAAGAAGAAGAGAGTCCGGCTCAATTGACCCTTGATAAAAATTTCCAAAATAAACAAGTGTAATTTCCATGAGGAGAACAGCCTGTACAATGATGCAAAACTTACACCATTGTTTTATGATCAATCCCTGATAATACAGCGATACTGCCACAACGGGTAATGTTGCAAAACTAAGATATGCCAGTAAGGTTAAGGAAGTATTTGAAAATCCATTGAAGAGTAAGAAGAATAGCGTACCAAAAAAGTAAGCAAACCCTATAAGACCAAGACTAAATTGCCCATTGAACACTTTGGAATATTTTGAATTCAATACCACCTCACAATTAACTTTTTTACCTCCGGAGCAGAAACTTTGGAGGGTGGGATTGTACTTGTCCACCTCATACCACAATAACATAACTCCAGTTATCAGTCCTATAAGCTTGAGTAGCGTATAACCAACAAAATATTGAGAATCCTCATTATTAAACAACGTAAAATCAGAAATATTTGTACCAGCCCATAACAACAAAAGAACTATTATGGCCCATTTAAAAATATCTGACATCCTTTTTTCATCAATACTCTTCTCAATGCCTGGTTCTTTGGACTGTTCATTTGACTCTACCAAAAGACAGATGCCCGTCCATCTGCTTAAAAAGTCCTTGGTAGGTAGGGCAACAGATTTTCCTTTTTCATCCAAATAGACAACTTTATCATCTGAATACTGTTTTAACACATGGAACATTCCTCCTTGATCCGATAGTTGCACAATACAAGGAAGGGGAATTTCCTTCAACTTTTCAGTGCCTATCTTCACTGCCAAGTTATCAATCTTGTACTTTTCCAATGTATCAGAGACACATAGCAAACTTGGATGTTCAGGATGGGACAGTATATTGTCTTCTAGAAATTGCCTTGTATACTTAATGTTCAGTTGAGGCAATAAATATTTTGTCGTGGATACACAATTATCCATAGTAAAGCTTTTGACTTGATTTAGGGAAACTTATTACATTAAAAGTAGGAATTATTGTATAACAATAGATTTCTTTTCTGTTAAATCATGTTAAGCAACAATTAAAATCCTGAAATTTTCATAGCGCACTCAACTGGAAATACACATTCTATATACAATAATGCGTCCTCTTGTTTAAAATCAATCCTATCCTTATTCAGTATACTTTACAATTTTATGATCATAAATTAGGTCAACTCCAATTAAAGTGTAAATTTGTTTAACGTTAATTCACAAAAGATGAACAATGTTAAAAGTTCTTTCAGCATCAGAGATATGGAAAACCTATCCGGCATCAAGGCGCACACTATAAGAATTTGGGAAAAAAGATATAATCTTTTTGCACCAGAAAGAACCACCACTAACATTAGGACCTATAGCCTTGGCAGCTTGCAAAAGCTGCTCAATATTACATTGCTGTACAATAATGGTTACAAAATTTCCAAGATTGCAAAACTGGAAGAATCACAGATTCCGATGGTTGTGCGGGAAATTGTATCCAACAACAGTGAAAAAAGTCATGCTATCAATACCTTTAAGCTGGCCATGGTCAACTTTGACCAAACTCTTTTTCTCAATACATACAACAGCCTTTTATCAGAACGATCTTTCAGGGACATCTTCAATGAGGTTTTTATTCCCTTGTTGAACGAGTTGGGTCTTTTATGGCAAACGGACACCATCAGTCCAGCGCATGAGCATTTTATCTCTCATTTGATCAAACAAAAAATATACATCAACACAGAGAAACTGCAACTGATAGAACCCTCAAAAAAGGATAAGATATTTGCACTTTTTTTGCCGGAAAACGAAATCCACGAACTTGGACTATTATACCTTAACTATGAAATAACCCTTAGGGGTTACAAATCCATCTATTTGGGACAGACTATGCCTATGGAAAGTCTTACGGATTTGTTGAAGTATTACGAGAATGTCCATTTTGTATCCTATTTTACCGTCGCACCTACCAAGGATAAATTAACTACTTATCTAAATAAATTCTCTACAACCTTAAATACCTCCAACAACGCAAAACTTTTTGTTCTGGGACATCAGATTCAATACCTTACAGAGGAGGAACTTCCAAACACCATCAAAATATTTCATTCTATTGAACAATTGACCGCTTCACTTTAATATGCTGAAAGTAACATGAAAAAAATCATCATCATCGGTTCTGGATTTTCCTCCCTGTCTGCGGCCTGCTACCTAGCAAAGACTGGACATCAAGTGGAACTGTTTGAGAAGAACGGTACCGTTGGTGGAAGGGCCAGACAATTAATCAAAGACGGTTTTACTTTTGATATTGGTCCAAGTTGGTACTGGATGCCTGATATTTTTGAAAAATTCTTCGCAGATTTTGGTAAAAAACCTTCTGATTATTACCAATTGGACAAGTTAGATCCAGCTTACAAGATTTTTTTCAAGGATGATGTAATGACCATTGGGGATTGCATGGATAAAATAAGTGCGGAATTTGAACGCATAGAATCTGGAAGCGGTAAACATTTAAAGGAGTTCATTGGTAAGGCCCAAGAGAATTATGATATTGCTATAAATAAAGTGGTGCTTCGTCCTGGTCTTTCACCTTTAGAATTGGTTACCAAAGAAACCGTGTTTCGAGTCGACCAATTTTTTAAAACTATAAGCTATGAGGTGCGTAAAAGGTTTAAAAATCCAAAACTGATTTCCACCTTGGAATTTCCAGTGCTCTTTTTGGGAGCCAAACCCAACAAAACCCCATCTTTCTATAGTTTTATGAATTTTGCCGATTTTGGATTGGGCACATGGCATCCAAAAGGAGGGATGTATGAGATTATTAAGGCCATGAAGCATCTGGCCGAGGAATTGGGTGTAAAAATCAATACCAACAGTGCTGTGGACAAAATTCTTGTCACTGATGGAAAAGTATCCGGAATACGTAGTAACGACAAAGATTATAGCACAGATATCGTCATCAGTGGAGCAGATTATCATCACTCCGAAACCCTATTGGAGAAAAAAAACAGGCAATACTCCGAATCATATTGGAACAAGAAAACCTATGCGCCTTCCTCCCTACTCTTCTACATTGGTTTCAACAAAAAACTAAAAAACATAGAGCACCACAACCTCTTTTTCGATACGGATTTTGAAAAACATGCCCAGGAAATCTATGATAGTCCCCAGTGGCCAAGTGAACCGCTATTCTACGCAAACTTTCCTTCTGTAACAGATATTTCAATGGCACCCGAAGGATGCGAGGCCGGATTTTTCCTGATTCCCATTGCACCGGGATTAAACGACACCCCGGAATTGCGCTCACAATACTTTGATATTGTAATGGATAGGTTCAGTAGACGCACCGGTCAAGATGTCAAAAATTCCATTATCTTTAAAGAGAGCTTCTGTGTAAACGACTTTATTGAACAATACAATTCTTATAAAGGCAACGCTTATGGCATGGCAAATACACTTAAGCAGACCGCCTTTTTAAGACCTAACCTCAAAAGTAGCAAAGTAAAAAATTTGTTTTTTACAGGTCAACTTACCGTTCCGGGACCTGGGGTTCCCCCGTCATTAATTTCCGGAAAACTGGTATCTGACCTGATAACCAAAAAAACGTAAGCCCTATGAAAACTATTTTTGATCGTGTTTCTTATGACTGTAGTAAAATTGTTACGGAGTCCTATAGTACTTCATTTGCCTTGGCCACAAAAATGTTGGCGACTTCCATAAGAAAGGACATCTACAATATTTATGGTTTTGTTCGTTTTGCGGATGAAATTGTGGACACTTTTCACGATTACGACAAAGAACAATTGTTTTCAAATTTTGAGCAATCCCTTGAGAATGCCCTTACCAATAAAATTAGCTTGAACCCCATACTCAACTCTTTTCAATATACATATCACAAATATGATATCCCCCACCATTTGGTCGAGGCCTTTATGAAGAGCATGCGTATGGACCTCCACAAAAAAGAATACAATACCATTGATGAGTATCAAGAATATATATATGGCTCCGCGGATGTAGTTGGGCTAATGTGCCTCTGTGTTTTTGTAAATGGTGATAAGGAGAAATACGAAGAACTGAAAGAATCGGCGATGGCTTTAGGATCCGCTTTCCAAAAAGTGAATTTTCTCCGTGACCTGAAAGCTGATTATGAAGACCTAAACCGTTCTTATTTCCCAGAAACCAATTTGGCGGAGTTGGATGAGGTATCAAAAAAACGTATTGTTGAAGAGATTAAAGCAGATTTTGCGTTAGGTTATTCGGGAATTGTAAAATTGCCAGAAGCTGCCAAGTTTGGGGTTTATACTGCATACAAATACTATAAAAAATTGCTTCAGAAATTGCAAAGCACCCCTCCCGTGGAAATAAAAAATACTCGAATTCGTGTTCCAAATTATCAAAAATTTGGACTTTTGGCCGAGTCTTACGTGAATTATAAACTACAATTGCTCTAGATGAAAGTTTTTGTTTGGATACTAATATTTCTTGCCACCTTTTCAGTTATGGAATTTATGGCGTGGTTTACCCACAAATATGTCATGCACGGATTTCTTTGGAGCCTACATAAAGATCATCATAAAAAAGACCACGACTCATGGTTTGAACGGAACGATGCTTTCTTTATTTTTTATGCGGTAGTGAGTATGGTTTGCTTTTACTCAGGGGCAGAAACCACATTTTGGTACGGATGGCCCTTGGGTTTTGGAATTCTGGCCTATGGTATTGCCTATTTTTTAGTACACGATATTTTCATTCATCAGCGATTTAAACTTTTCCGAAATGCCAACAATTGGTATGCCCGTGGTGTACGCAGAGCGCATAAAATACACCATAAACACTTAGGAAAAGAAGAAGGTGAATGTTTTGGAATGCTGGTGGTGCCCTTTAAATACTTTAAGAAATAGGCTATTCCGCCAAAAGTTTATCAAGAAGATTTCTTGTTCTTTCAGAATTCCAATTTGCGGCACCTCTTTCATCTACCACAATTTTTCCCGATTTACTTATGATATAGGTAGCTGGTATGCTCCTATAAAACAATTCATCTGGAGTTGAAGACACCTCAAAATAAACAGGTATTTTAGACTTCTTTTTTTGAAGGAATGGGGATACTTTTTCAGGCTGCTCATTGGTCACAAATGCAAATTTCACCCTATCCCCATAATCGTCATGCAATTTTTCTAGGCTTGGAAGTTCAGCCACGCAAGGCGGGCACCATGTTGCCCAAAAATTGATTAGAACAACTTCACCCCTATTCGTTTCAAAGTCAATTCCATCGCCGTTCAGGTCAACCAACTGCCAATCATAGTCCTCAAGGTTTTTTTGTTTATCACCTTCAACAATAGCCGCACTTGTGGCAAAAATCTTTCCAACAAGTACCTTAACATGGAACCCTAGCGGGGTAAACACAATTAAAACAATCGCCAATATCCAGAGGATATTGCTCATCTGATCTTTAGAAAGTTTCATTAATTATTCAGCAATCAGTTCATCCAACAGCTTGTACACCTTGGTCGTACTCCAATCAGCAATCTTTCTTTTGTAGATGACAATATTGCCTTTTTTGTCAATAAGGTATGAAGAAGGGACTTCATCAGGATTGATGGGTGTTTTCTCTCCAATAATTAAATAAGTAACCGGAAAGGTGAATCCATGTTTTGCCATAAATTCCTCAACCGGAGGCCTGTTTTCATTGGTGATGATATAAAAATCCATTTTCCCTTTATACTGATCATACATTTCTTGAACACTTACAAGTTCTGCCTCACTGGGTAACTTCCAAGATGCCCATAGGTTTATAAAAATCACATTTCCCTTAGATTTTTCAAAATTGAAAAAATTCCAGTCCGCATCTTTAAGTTTCCAATCATAGTCGGCAATTGTTTCTCTTTTAGAAGCTTCAATGACTGGTGGGGAAAAAGAAAATAACCGATTCAATAAAATTTTGCCATAATCTCCCATTGGGGTCATAAAAAAGGATAGCACAAAAAGAATCAGTGCAATATTAACTATGGTCTTTTTATTGATCTTCATTTTTTGAATTTGATCAAAACTAAAAAACTCCTGAAACAATATCAGGAGTTTTTTCAATAATCTAAAAATAGATTTATTTATGCATTCTCTTTTTTAATCACGTTCAACGCAGATCCTTCTTTGAACCATTCAATCTGGGATGCATTGTAGGTGTGATTGACCATAATGGTATCTGCACTTCCATCTGAATGAACAACTTCGAGAGTCAGCTGTTTTCCTGGAGCAAACTCTGCTATATCCACAAAGTTGAATGTGTCGTCTTCCTGAATCAGATCATAATCACTCTCATTGGCAAAGGTCAATGCCAACATTCCCTGCTTTTTCAGGTTGGTTTCATGGATCCTTGCGAAAGATTTTACCAATACCGCTGCTACACCCAAATGTCTTGGCTGCATTGCCGCATGCTCTCTTGAAGAACCTTCACCATAATTATGGTCACCTACCACAATGGTTCTAATTCCTGCCTTTTTATAGGCTCTTTGTGCATCCGGCACAGCGCCATATTCTCCTGTCAACTGATTCTTTACAAAGTTGGTTTGATTGTTAAAAGCATTGACCGCACCGATTAAGGTATTGTTTGCAATATTGTCCAAATGTCCGCGATATCTTAACCAAGGTCCAGCCATGGAAATATGATCTGTAGTACATTTTCCAAGTGGCTTGATCAGCAATTTAACGCCTTGAAGGCTTTCCGTAGCAATAGGAACGAAGGGTTCCAGAAGTTGTAATCTTTCAGAAGTTGGTGAAACCACAACCTGAACACCACTTCCATCTTCCATGGGAGCTATAAATCCTGCATCCTCAACAGCAAATCCTTCTGGCGGAAGTTCATATCCCCGTGGCTCATCCAACATTACTTCTTCACCATCCTCATTGATTAGTTTATCGGTAATCGGATTAAAATCCAAACGTCCGGCAATGGCAATCGCTGTCACCAATTCCGGGGAACCAACAAAAGCAAGTGTATTTGGGTTACCATCAGCACGTTTTGCAAAGTTTCTGTTGAATGAATGAACGATAGTGTTTCGTGGTCCATCAGCAGCTTTATCACCATAACGGTCCCACATTCCAATACAAGGTCCGCAGGCATTGGCAAAAACCGTAGCTCCAATAGAGTTAAATGTATCTATAAATCCATCTCTATCAATGGTATACCTTACCTGTTCAGAACCAGGTGTTATGGTAAACTTTGACTTTGTTTTTAAATTTTTATCTGAAACCTGTTTGGCCAAAGATGCCGCTCTTGAAATATCTTCATAGGACGAGTTGGTACAAGAACCAATCAATCCAACTTCCACATTGATAGGCCAATCGTTTGCCTTGGCAGCTTCGTTCATTTTGGAAATTGGCGTTGCCAAATCTGGTGTAAAAGGACCATTTAAATGAGGTTCCAATGTATCCAAATTAATTTCGATTACTTGGTCAAAATACTGTTCTGGATTGGCATAAACTTCAGCGTCACCAGTTAAATGTTCTTTAACCTCAAGGGCAGCATCAGCAACATCCGCTCTGTCCGTAGCTCTTAAGTAACGGTCCATGGACTCATCATAGCCAAAAGTTGATGTGGTGGCTCCAACTTCGGCACCCATATTACAAATTGTACCTTTACCCGTACAGGACATTGAAGTTGCCCCTTCGCCGAAATATTCAATGATAGCTCCTGTTCCTCCCTTAGCAGTAAGGATATCCGCCACTTTTAAGATTACATCTTTGGGCGCAGTCCAGCCTGAAAGCTTTCCAGTTAATTTAACCCCTATCAATTTTGGAAATTTCAACTCCCAAGCCATTCCAGCCATAACATCAACAGCATCCGCACCACCAACTCCAATGGCAACCATTCCTAATCCACCGGCATTTACCGTGTGGGAATCCGTACCAATCATCATCCCTCCAGGGAAAGCATAATTTTCAAGTACCACCTGATGAATAATTCCCGCTCCCGGCTTCCAAAAGCCAATACCGTATTTATTCGAAACTGATTCCAAAAAGTCAAAAACCTCATTGCTGGTTTCGTTGGCTCTTTTCAAATCCGTCTTTGCATCCACCTTTGCCTGAATCAAGTGGTCGCAATGTACTGTTGTAGGTACTGCTACTTTTGGCTTACCAGCATGCATAAATTGCAACAACGCCATCTGTGCCGTAGCATCTTGACAAGCCACTCTATCAGGAGCGAAGTCCACATAGTCTTTACCTCGTGAAAACTGTTTGGAAGGCGTTCCTTCCCAAAGGTGTGAATACAATATTTTTTCAGCGAGTGTCAAAGGTTTTCCCACAAGCTCACGGGCTTTTTCTATGCGCTCACCCATAGAGGCATAAACCCCTTTTATCATGTCAATGTCAAATGCCATTCTAGATTGGATTTAAGATTTTTGTAATTCGGCTAATTTACTAAAATACCTTCGATTTAGTAATTAGAATTTGGCAAATAAGTCGTGTAGATTTTGTATTTATAACAATTCTGAAATAATTTTTTCTTCAGAAATGCCTTCAGCCTCCGCTTTGTAGTTTTTTAGTATCCTATGTCTAAGGATTCCCATGGAAACTGCTTTTACATCTTCAATATCTGGTGAAAATTTTCCGTTTATAGCCGCATGTGCCTTTGCTCCCAATACCAAATTCTGTGAAGCTCTCGGTCCTGCACCCCAATCCACATAATTATTGATGAACTCTAAGGAGTTTTCCATGCCCGGTCGTGTTTTATTGACCAATTTAACCGCATAATCAATTACATTGTCCGGTACAGGGATTCTACGGATCAAATGTTGCACCGCAATTATTTCCTCTGCATTGAACAGTGTTCCTACCTGTACTTCCTCATCAGTTGTTGTGGATTTTACAACTTGTATCTCTTCAGCTATAGATGGGTATTTTAGCTCTATTGCAAACATAAAACGGTCCAACTGGGCCTCTGGTAAGGGATAGGTCCCTTCCTGTTCTATAGGGTTCTGGGTTGCTAGCACAAAATAGGGCATGTCCAGTTTGTGTTGTTCACCGGCAATTGTAACAGCTCTTTCTTGCATAGCTTCCAAAAGTGCTGCCTGGGTTTTGGGAGGGGTCCTATTGATTTCATCGGCCAAAATAATATTGGCAAAAACAGGACCTTTGATAAACTTAAAGTTTCTGCTTTGGTCCAATACCTCACTTCCCAAAATATCACTGGGCATTAAATCCGGTGTAAACTGAATTCTTTTGAAGTTGAGACCCAACGTTTGGGCAATAGTGTTGACCATCAAGGTTTTTGCAAGACCCGGAACACCAATCAACAAAGAATGTCCTCCCGTGTATATGGAAAGTAATATTTGTTCAACAACCTGCTCTTGACCAATTATGATCTTGGCAATTTCGGTTTTTAAAGCTTGGTGTTTTTTTACAAGATTTTCAATGGCAACAACGTCCGACATGTATTTATTCCTTTACCCAGTTGTTAGCAAAATCGCAATCTCTGTTTTCGGCATTCACATGTATATAAGTATCCTCAATATGCTCATTCATCCATTCCTTAATGGCATTGAACTGCTTTTCTCGAAGTGCCAATTCTTGAATTTTCATATAATCTTGGGCAAAATCGGCCTTGTGCTCGTCATACCGGTTGGAGATTTTCATGATTTTGAACTTGGGAGGACCGCCCCTTGGATCATCTTCTTTAAGTGGTTTGGTAATTTCCCCATCTTTGATATCACGCACCTGATTGTAAAGTGCGGGATCCATATTGGTCAGTTCAAAACGTGATCCAAAATTAATGGGGTTTCTTAGAATACCTCCGTCAAATTTGGTCTCTTTTTCATCCGAGAAATTCAATGCAGCTTCTCCAAAGGTGTATTTGCCATCCAAAATATGCTGGCGAATGGAATCCAGTTCCTTTACAGCAATATCCATTGCACTTTGCGGAACTTCTGGAATCATTAGAATGTGTCTTACATCCCTTTCCTGCCCCCTCACTTTTTCTACTAACAAAATATGATATCCAAACATAGTTTCAAATGGTTCAGAAATCTCGCCTTGCTGTAAGCTGAATGCTACATCTTTGAACTCTTTGACATATCCAGATTCTTTTGTTATTGATCCTATAAGTCCCCCTTGTGATTTAGATGGTCCTTGCGAATACAAAATGGCCTTTACATTAAAACTGGCTTCGTTGTCCTCAACATCAGCTTTTATTTGATTTAACCTGTCAATAACTTTTTGTTTTTCTTCCTCAGGTGCAGTCGGTTGCTTTACAATTTGTGCAATTTCCAGCTCTGCACCAAAAACGGGTCTTTCATTTTCAGGTATCTTATTAAAGAACTGGCGTACTTCCTCAGGGGTGACCTCAATTTCTTCAACAATCTTGCTTTGCATTTTCTCAGAAAGCATGCGTAGCTTGTTGATTTCAAAAAGTTCGGTCCTGAAACTTTCGGCATCCGGTTTTTTATAAAACTTCAATACTTTTTCCATGGAACCTACCTGCGCCACCAACTGCTGAATCTGTCTATCGCTCTGCGCATTCACTTCATCATCAGAAACCAACAGACTATCCTGTACAGCCTGATGTGCATATAAACGGTCTTCCATCAATTTTCCCAAAAGACTACATTTTGTTATATCCTGGGTAGATGCTCCCTGGCTTTTTAAATCAATCAGAGTCTTGTCAACATCCGAATCCAAAATCACATAATCCCCAATTACAGCTGCAATACCATCCAACTTTATCTTTTTGGTATTGTTCGTTGTATCCTTCTTTGCCAAAAGAGTTTCATCCGCGTCTTGTGCCTGCACATATCCCAATGTCAGCACAAAAATTGCAGCCAATATTATACTATTCCTTTTTTTCATAAACCTCAAATTCATTCTTCTTAATTGCTTCATCAATGATCTCGGTTTCCAACTTTCTTATATAATCCAGTCTTCTTCGATTTAAAATCAATTGTTTTATATCCGGTGAAATATATTCAAATGGCGCAGTATCATTGATTTCCAATACATCCGTCACCTTTCCCAAATATACCCCTAAGGAATCCTCCAATTCAAAAAATTGTGATTTTTTTAAGTACTTCTCCTCATTGAGTGATGTAAGTAAGGGTATTTCTTGCTTAACCCTTGACGCACTTACCCAAATAGAATCGTTAAAATGTATTTTTTTAAACTGGACTGCAATGGAGTCCAGATAATTTTTATCCTCGTCTTCCCAATTCTTCATTTTGGTTATCACCCCTTCCTTATCCAAAAATTGACTGGGCAATCCAACAAACCGTAGTTGTACCAACTTTTCATTAAGCTTAAAATTCTCTTTTTCCCTTTCATAATATTGCCTAAGCTGTGAGGTGGTCACTGCAGTGTCCTGAGCTTTGATCACCAATGCTTCCACGTAGGCCCTGGTGTACAAATCCGATCTATAATCCGAGACCAAACGGTCAAATTCTGCCAGCTTTTCCTCAGGAAGATTGATTTTTGACTTTGACAGCAACAATTGCTTGGATGCCCAATTGTTTATATAATCGGTAACAAAGAGGGTACTGTCCTCTGTAGACATATCTTCCCTGATCAAGGAGGCAATATCTTCTTTATACAAAAATGCATCCCCTACTCTGGCCAAGGGTTCTTTTTCTTCTTTCTCTTTAAATAGCGAACTACAGGAGGAAAAGATGAAAATCACAACAACACAAAATACTGGGGCAATATTTTTTCTAGGGAAAAACATTTCGCAAAAATAACAATTACATAATGGCTTGCAAGCAGGTTGCTTTCTCATTAACAGATTTTTATCATGTCACTTAAACTGTGGAATTTATTACATTAGTGCAACCACAGACCAAACTAGTATGGAAAAGATTTTGGATCGGAAAATAAAGATGATATGGGATTTTAGAGGACCCGGAGCTGCAGATACTGCAAAACATTATCAAAAACATTTGGAAGAGTTTATCGTAATTGAAGAACTGAAGTTCGACATTACAGGCGTACAACATTTTAGTATGACCCATAGTATTACCTATATGGTGGTGGCAGAGTTTGAAATGCACGAAGTCCGTGAAATCCTGAAACCACATAGAGGTGAGGTTTATTTGGATGACCATTGAACGTCCAATATTAAAGAATGGGGCATATGCGATACACGTATTTCTTTACAGTCCTTGTTTTGATTTCAGTAATTGTTCAATGTAAGAAGGACCAAAACATTGATCCGTTACAAAAGGTACTTGCATCAAACAATCCAATGATCAAAAAAGTGATGGACAGTGTTGATCAGTACGAAGTCCAGATCAGGTATACCCAAATTGATAGAAAAAATGAGACCATCCGTTTTACGGATTTTGATTTTCAGGTAGACAAGAACAATTATTTCTATCCGGCCAGTACGGTTAAGTTTCCCGCCGCTGTTGCCGCCTTGGAAAAACTCAACGAAATAGATTCTCTAACAATGGATACCCAATTTTACATTGAGGGAGATTCTGTGGAGACCACTTGTGCCAAGGCCATCTCCGAAATTTTTGCAGTTTCGGACAATGCCGCCAACAACAGATTAGTTGAGTTCTTGGGCCAGGATGACTTAAACCATCGCATGCAATCCCGTGGGGTTGTTCCAATTCAAATCAATCATCGTCTCTCTACCCCCAATGCTGATGAAGTGACCACCAAACCATTAATCATATATTTAAACGATTCAACAACGGTTGCCAGTGCTCCAATCATAAATACCTACCCCAACCCCATAGAATTAAACAAAACTTTAAAGGGCAACGGTTTTTATGCTGATGATTTACTTCACCTAGATCCTTTCGATTTTTCATTAAAAAATTATTTTCCCATAGAAGCGCAACATGCCTTGTTAAAGCGAATTATTTTTCCTGAAACTTTTCCCAAAGAGCAACGGTTTAATTTAAGCCAAGCGCAACATAAGTTTTTGCTCAAGGCCATGCATGCCCTTCCTAAAGATTTGGGTTATGACAGTGAAATCTATTATGATAGCTACGTAAAGTTTTTAATGTTCGGGGATTCTTCAGAACCCATGCCAGAGGATATTAAAGTTTACAACAAAGTAGGCTACGCCTATGGAACCATAACAGATTGTGCATACATCCATGATGAAAAGAACAACATAGATTTTATGGTCACAGCTACCATTTTGGTCAATAAAGATGGTATCTTTAATGACAATGCTTATGAATATGACGAAATTGGAATACCTTTTTTGGCACAATTAGGTAGGGAACTGTACAACTTTGAATTAAATCGCAAACGATGAGCAAGCTGACTTTTGATTGTTTCACAAAAAAAATCTATATCAAGGCCCCCATGGAAAAGTTATACTGGTCTTGGGGAACCTCTGAAGGAATAACTTCTTGGTTTTTGAGCGACGCGGACTACGTTTCTGCTTCAGGGGAGAAACGAGCTACAGATGAAAACATTCAACCAGGGGACACCTATACTTGGAAATGGCACAACTGGGACAGCAATGAAATTGGAAAAGTCCTCAAGGCCAATGGAACGGATTTTTTGGAAATCTCATTTGCAGACAGCAAGGTTTCCGTATCCCTAGAAGATCATGACAAAGCCGTATTGCTTGTTCTAAAACAATATGAAATATCCACAGATGAAGATAGCAAATTAAGTATTCATCATGGATGCAGCAATGGCTGGACATTTTGGTTGACCAACCTCAAAGCCTATTTGGAACATGGAATATTGCTCAATGAAACCGAATATGATCTAAGAAACATTCCTTTATCCGGTTACGAGTTTGTGAATATGTAGTACTTCCCTATCCTTCCAAAATCTCAGTAGGCGTTTCCCATTTTCCGTTAAAAAGTAAGACCTCATCAAAATTTATCCCTTCTATAGGTTTGAGCATCTCATTTTCGGAATCCCATTCAATTCTTCTTCCCAGTTTCCAGGATAATCCGGCCATGTGAGCTGATATTGCCTCATCAAAGCCCTCTTTGATTCCACAACTTACTTCACCACCATTTTTGATGACACTCAACCATTCCCGCATGTGCAGAAAGGTCGAATCTACCCGAACCCCATCAATATAGGTCCACATAAGGCCTTTATCAGCAAAATATTGCGAAGTAGCGGAGGATATGGCATCCGGTACATTTGCTGCAGGATTGTACTGATAAATTGGAATGTTCGGCCTCATTTTTTCCGCTTCCAACATATCAGCATACCGGGTAGAGGCAACATCGGGCCAAATGGTAAGCTTATTACCCAATTCCATAGTGGCATCATGTCCCATTAAAATGGTTGGTCTACCAAATGAATTGCCAAGGGAAGCACTATAACAGAACGTCATTCCTTTTTCTTTTCCCTTGGCCTGACTGCTTCCAGTTGAAAACCTAGGGAATTCCATGTTTACTTGAAGTACATCGGGTACGTTTCTACCATCATTGTGGGTATAAATACCACCTGATGCAGATACGGCATCTGGGATACCCATGTTAAGTACACAGTTCAACCGGTCGTAATCATGCGTTAGTAGGTCACCTGAAAGTCCTGAACCATAGGCCCACCATTTACGCCATCTAAAAAAATGGTTTTTGTTAAATGGAATTTTAGGAGCTGACCCTAAAAACTGTTCCCAGTCAATGGTCTGAGCACTGGCTTGGTCATGGATATCATAATTCCATGCACCGTTGTCATCATTTCTGTTGGTATTGGTCTGAATCAATGAAACATGGCCCAACGTACCTTTTTCCACAATATCCCTGGCTGTTCTAAAGCTCAAGGTCTGTCTGTGTTGATGCCCTACCTGTAGGGTAGCTTTAGATGCTTGGGCGGCTTCCTTTAAACGATAGGTTTCTTCAACCGTATGCGTCATTGGTTTTTCCACATACACATGAACATTGTTGTTCAATGCTTCAATGGCCATTGGTGCGTGCCAATGGTCCGGCGTAGCAATGACCACTGCATCTATTTCCCCACTACTAATCATTTCTTTGTAAGTGGTATACCGCTTAATTTTATTTTCAGGAGTTGAAAATGACCTCAAAGCTTTTTCCGCCCTAACATCAAAAACATCACAGATTCCTGCCAAATTCACATTGAGTTTGTTTTGTGACAAAAAGTCCTCCAATGCCTTGTTATTGGGATCTTCTTCCGCCGCTAATCTCATCTCCTCTTTCCATTCGTCAGTGGCAAAGCCCAATGATCTGCAGAGTTGTTCCCCTCGAATCCCAAAACCAATAATTCCAACCCTTACCGGATCACCACCAATTCCCGGTACAGCTGGAGGCAGGGATGGACTGATATTCAATTGGTTTAAAATCTCCGATCTTTTCTTTTTACGGTTGACCACTGAAGCGGCACCGGCCCACCAAACAGCTCCTAAAATGGGAAGTCCGCCCAATCCTTTCAATAAATCTCTTCTAGTCCAGCTCATAGCTATTGTGTTTTGGTTAATTGTCGTTTTCTAAAATGACCAAGCCCAAAAAAGTGGGCAGTTGGGTAGTTGTAAATTAAAATACAGGCCACCAGCTCAATCAGATTTTTGTTCACCAACCAGTAATTGCCTTCTACATTAATTTGTTGGACACCTGGTAATGAAGGATGAGCCAAATAGTACAGACTTAAAAGACCGATACCTATTAAAGCTCCTTTTTTTTCAAAAATTCCAAGAATAAATGTAATCCCAACCACCAAAAGTGCGGTAACATTCAAGGTGTCTACCCAATCTATTATCGCAGGAGATGTTAAGGCATGAAAAATGGATTTGAAAGGTCCTTGGGCCGAGGCAAGGTATCCAAACGAAGTCCATTCTGGATTGTACAACTTAACTATACCTTCATATAAAAAGTGCCATCCAATAAAGATTCGCAAAAGTGTAATGCTGATTTTGACCCTACGGTCGTGAGCAGTTGTGACCATAATTTGGTGTTTTTTGATTAGTATTGAACCTATCAAATCTACAACAAACTCAAAAAAGGTATCATGACATTTATCAAAAATATTTCTTCTGGAGTCAACTAGGATTGGCGGGGTATACCATAAAGGTCAAAGTCGGAAGCATCCGTAATTTCAATATCAGTAAAACCACCAACTTTTACATAATGCTGGGTAGCATCAATAAGCACTTCATTATCCACATCGGGGGAATCAAACTCTGTTCTAGCCACAAAATGGTTGCCTTCCTTACGATCAACAATACATTTAAAAGTCTTGCCTATTTTTTCTTGGTTCAGCTCCCATGAAATTTGGGACTGCAATTCCATAATCTCATTGGCGCGTTGTTGTTTTACTTCTTCGGGCACATCATCTTGCAACGAATAGGCATGGGTGTTTTCCTCATGACTATAGGTAAAACATCCCAATCGTTCGAAACGCATTGCTGCAACCCAATCTTTTAAGGTTTGAAAGTCTTCCTCGGTTTCTCCAGGATACCCAACAATCAAAGTGGTACGTATCGCCATTTCGGGAACCGCAGCTCTAAAGTCTTGCAACAACTTTGTTGTTTTTTCTTGGGTGGTGCCTCTTCGCATGCTTTTTAGGATAGCATCTGAAATATGTTGAAGTGGAATATCGATATAATTGCAGACCTTCGGTTCCTTCTTCATCACCTCCAAAACATCCATTGGAAAACCAGTAGGGAATGCATAGTGCAACCGAATCCATTCTATACCTTCTACCTTTACCAAAGCTTGAAGCAATTCGGCCAGATTTCTTTTTTTATACAAATCCAATCCATAATAGGTCAGGTCCTGAGCTATTAGAATCAATTCTTTTACCCCTTTGGCAGCCAGCTTTTCCGATTCTTCCACTAGCTCCTCGATAGGTTTGCTTTTATGCTTTCCGCGCATTAAGGGAATGGCACAAAAAGAACACGGTCGGTCACACCCCTCTGCAATTTTTAAATAGGCATAGTTTTTTGGGGTTGTGGTCAATCGTTCCCCGATCAATTCATGTTTGTAGTCCGCTCCCAAAGCTTTGAGCAAATTTGGAAGGTCACTTGTCCCAAAATATTCATCAACATTCGGAATTTCCTTTTCTAAATCCGGTTTGTACCGCTCGCTCAAGCACCCTGTCACAAAAACCTTGTCCACATCCCCGGCTTCCTTTTTTTGAACATACTCCAAAATCGTATTCACGCTTTCCTCCTTGGCATTGGCAATAAATCCGCAGGTATTAATGACCACTACATTACCTTCTTCTTCATGGGCCACCTCTTTATTATTGGCCTTGAGTTGACCCATAAGCACCTCCGAATCGTAGACATTCTTGCTACAACCAAGGGTAACCACATTGATTTTGTTCTTTTTGAGGGATTTTGTGCGCATAGTTCCTATAAATGGGGTGCAAAAATACAAAAGTTAATCCCATTGAAACCATAAGGTCAGTCCTTATAGCTTTCTGGAATTTTACGTGCTCTGACCAGAGCTTCAAAAGCAGCTCCAATAGCATATAATTTTCCTTCTTGATACTGCTTTGCAATAAAAGTTAAGTTAACGGGTTCGCCTGAATCCTTATACCCCATGGGAATTGTTAAGGCCGGATATTCTGCCACTGCGGCAGCGCCTGCATCGTAATTGTTAATGGATAAAACAGCATCCAACCTGAGCTCATTTAAAGGTGTATTGAAATAGGTCCGGCCGTTCATTTTCAACCTTTTTTTAATTGCCTTGAGTCCCTCGGTGGATGTAGTATCGGCTAAAATGCCATCAAAACGGGCCTGTCCATATGGAATTCTAACCAAACTATCTTGTAAATTAAACTCCGCTACATCTTGCACTGTTTTTATATGGAAAGAATCCCTGTTCTTTATCTGGGCTTCAATATAATGGGGAAGGTCATTTTTCATATCAATGTTCAAAATAGAAAGAAAGCCGTCAAATTTCACTTCTGGTGGTTCAAACTCAATAATGACAGCTCCGGCAGCCTTCAATTTTTCCATGGTTTGGACATAAATGGAATCGCTTTTCATGTAGTTTTTGAAAGCTCCAAACCGCATCCCCTTAAGTATGATGTTTTCGGCATACCATTGCTCTGGCCAATCCGCCTGTACAGATTTATCGTCGCTTTCATCAAAACCTCGCATGGCATCCAATAAAATTCCATTATCAATCACATTTTTGGTCATGGGGCCTGGGGTGTCCAGCGTGCTGGAAATCGGTACAATTCCGGTTCGACTTAAAAGACCCACAGTAGGTTTCATCCCCACTACGGAGTTCTGACCTGATGGCGACAAAATGGAACCTGATGTTTCTGTACCCACCGCTGCTACGGCATAATTTGCGGCCACCGAAGTTCCGCTACCTGCGCTTGAGCCTCCTGTATCAAAAACACGACGACCATACGGGTTCAGCGTTTGTCCTCCCACCGCACTTTGCCCATTTGGACAATCACAAATAAAATTCGCCCACTCGCTAAGGTTTACCTTACCCAAAATAAGAGCGCCATTCGCTTTTAGTTGCTTTACTATAAAAGCATCATCGGTCTGGTTGTGTTGCAAAGCAATGGCGCCCGCCGTTGTATTCATTCCTGCAACACCAATATTGTCTTTTAACAGAATGGGCATCCCATAAATGGGATGTTGACCTTCGGAGTTGGTATCCAAGTTTTTTGCCTCTTCCAAGATAGTTGGATTCAAGGCGATTATAGTATTGAGCGTGGTTCCATTGGGCAATTCGTACTTATAAATACGATACAGATAAAAAAGAACCAAATCAACATTACTGAATTTTCCTTTGGAAATATGTTCTTGAATGGTCAGGATATTCTGCTCCAAAACCAAAGGTTTCATAATTTCATAGGTTTCCTTTGGAAATTTGGCAACCTCAGCATACAAAGGTGTAAAAACTTCATTCTTATCCAACACTTTGGATTGAATAAACTTGTACCGCATTCGTTCCCGTTCGTGATTGGCATTATCAGCAACTTCCGCTGAATCATTGTAAGGAATCCAGAGTGGTTGTTCTTTTTCAATTTCCTCAACATCAACTAATACTGGAGACTCCTCAGTTTTATCCTTCGCTTCCTTCTTTTCCAAAAACTGACAGGATTGCAACATGAAAAAAAGTAGCGCTAAGCTTAAAGCAATTCGATTGGTATTTCTTTCCATGGCTATTTCTGTTTTAACTGTTGTTTCCAAGCATTAATGTTTTTCTGGTTCATTCGTACAAACTCATCTTTTCCAAGAGCATTGGCTATTTTCAAAGACTTTTCTGCAGATTTGACTGCGGATTCATGGTCTCCAAGTTTTGCTTCCACAAGGGACTTGACCCTATGAAAATAATAGGTGTCACCACCCAGTTCCAGTGCCTTGTTTAGGTAATCCAAAGCCCGTTGATAATCCATTCCTTGTTCCTGTAAATAACGCGCAGCCTCATAATACGTTTGCGCCGTGGGGTTTTCAGCAATCTCTTTGGCTATTTCCTTTTTCATTTGCGCATGGGTATCCACCTCAAATGGGATTTCAACCATCGTGCTTGCCCAAATCAGTTTCATATAGGCCGTATTATGGGTGATGGAGTCAAAAGTGATCAAGAAATTTTCTTGATGATATGATATTTGCTGAGGTTCGACTGAAATCCGAAACAAATCTTCCTCAGGTTTGTAGTTTGTTCTACCATCGCCCCAATGTGAGGTGTTGGTATGAAAAACAACCTGCCAAGATTCTTTCTCTGGGAAAGCATATAGCGCATAAGTACCTTTCAGCAGGGTATTCCCCATCACTTTCACATCGGAATTCACCGTTATTTTAGTACTCTCATTGGCTCCAGCCCGCCATATTCGACGGTAGGGCACTAATCCTGGTTGACCATCCTCCCTACTTCCAAAAATATGTCGCCCTTTAACCGCCGGACGAGAATATTGCACCGTTATTTTGGATAAGCCAATCTCTTGTTCAACCTCTGAAAATGGACTTGCCTTGGGATGATTAATCTGGGCTGTGCTTTGCACATAACCAAGGAGAAAGAAGAAAAACAGGACACGAAACATCATAATGTCATTTTAATCAATTGCTATTTCCCAATCATCTGTCCGGAAGGCGGAAGTGGGCAATCCGGCGTTATTGAAAAGATTGGGAAGCGCCTTGTCATAAAAGGCAAATCGTACCGCCACAGGTTCCTTCACTTCTTTAGAGTAAACTTCAACTGTATTTCCTTTAATTCTAGCCCTAGCATCAACAAAATGTTTGTTCGCACCAGCTATTTGGAATTCTTTCAACGCTTTTCCTTCCATTTTTAAACCATCCTCGGCATAATCAAAGGACAGGATAATTTTATTCCTTTTGATTTCCATGCTCTTATACACCGGTCCGCTATACACCACATCTTTCACCCCATACGTTTTGGCCAAGGCCCAAAGGGCCAACCGTCTGCCTACCTCTTGTTTGTTGGTGGGATGAATATCTTTTAGGTTTCCGATGTCATTGGTAACGGCCATTCCCGTGTTTGGTACGGAAAGCATGGTTTGTAATTGGGCATCCCGCACCACAGCCGCCTTAATATCTTTTTTGTCTTTTTCATAATCGTACGGAGCAATCTGGGCAAAATAAAACGGAAAGTCTTTCTTCCAGAGATTCCTCCATGATTTTATCAATAATGGAAAGGATTTATAATAGGACTCCTCATTGGCCCGGTTGGATTCTCCTTGATACCAAATTGCACCGGCTATATTAAAGTTCAGCAATGGATGGATCATCCCATTGTATGTTGCTCCCGGCAGATGGGGCCACCATTCGTATTCGGAAATTTGTTTAGCCGCAGCTTTAAGTTCATTATCACCTTCTATCAATGCTTCAGGTATCCAAACCTCAACTGGGGTGCCTCCCCAGTTGGAACTTATTAAACCTACAGGCACAGATAGATTTTTATGCAGTTTTCTTCCAAAGAAATAAGCGACAGAACTAAAGTTCTGCATGGTTTCCGAAGAGCAAGAGACCCATTCGCCCGGAGTATCATCTTGGGGAGTGGTAGACTTACGTTGTGGCACTTGAAAGAAACGGATATTGGCATAGTTCGCATTTTTTATTTCTTCCTCCGCGTTGTCCAATCCCATATTTGGTGTCCATTGCATGTTGGACTGACCTGAAGCAATCCAAACCTCACCTATCATAACATTGGAAAATGTAATTTCCTCATGCCCTTTAATAGTCACTGTATAGGGACCGCCGGCAGTTGGAGTTGGCAATTGCGCGGACCAAACCCCTTGATGAGCTTTGGCCGTAACTTCCATATTGTTCCATGAACCCATAATTGTGATGGTCTCACTGGGGGCTGTTGTCCATCCCCAAATGGTGGCCTCAGATTGTTGTTGCAGTACCATATTATCCGATAGGATTGTCGGTGTCCATATTTTGGCAAAACTGACATTGGCCAGTAATACTAGCATTAAAACGAATAGTTTTTTCATATTATCATGTTTTAGGATTGGTTGATTTTATCATATTGTTCGCGAATATATTTTGCCCATGTTTCATACCCTTTGGGTTGAAGGTGGATTCCATCGGTGCTTAAATCATCCTTTTTAAGGGCTCCATCTTCATTGCTGAAATATGCCTCCAAATTATGGTATTGGACATTATTGGGATAGTCAAAAGTTGATAGCTTGGCATGTATTTTTTTATATTTTCTCCTTCTATCCGATTTTGGATCTAATCCAGTAGGAAGTGGGCCAAAGAAGAATATGGTTGATTTGGGAAATTTTTTCTCTACAATTCCCAATGTATTTTTAAGTCCTTCTACAATCTCATCAACTGAATCATCTGGGAAGTTATTGACTCCAATGGCCAAACTAACTACTTTAGGATTACAGGCTTCATATTTTCCTTTTTCCAATCGCCAGGCTATATGCTGTGTTCGGTCTCCTGAAATTCCAGCTCCAATCCATTTTAGGTCTTTAAAATATGTTTCTGTGGCTTTCAGCCCCGGTTTATAGGTTACCCAACTTCTGGGGCCGCCCCATCCTTGGGTAATGGAGTTGCCAATCAATAACAAATCCACGTCACCAGAAGCTTGGCATAAAGAATCAATTTGTTTCGCCTGTGACCACCAACCCTTTCCCTCTACCCATCCTGCACCAGAGCGGTATTCTGAACCCGGAGCTGGAATGGCAGCAAAATTGGTTTTATGACCAGTAGCGCGTACAATAAAATTGACAATGGGAGTCGGGTTTTGCAAGCTATGCGGATGGTGTCCAACACCATCTTTGTAAATCGTTTTGATATTTCCTCCTAGCTCTTCAATTTTCTTTGCAAACAGTCGCGTATTTTCATCCACAGGAACTACCTCGTCTGCTTCCCCACACACATGAAGCATTGGAACACCCGATGCCGCAAAAAGTTCTGTTTTATGAATGGGCCATCCATTAAAGTCTACAGGAAGGGTGTCAGAAGCCAGTCCATATCTCATTTTGGACTGTTCCCAATCGGTTGGACTACCTTTTCCTTCTCCAAATCCGCCAGGCCAACTTTGCGCATCCAAAACAGGAGCATCCGCATAAATACATGCGACTTTATCCAAGTTTTCCGCTGCCCAATTATACACAATCAAACCGCCCCTGCTCATTCCTTCCAATGCGGGTTTCCTATTCAGACCCGCCTTGGTCATGATATCGTAACATTTATTCCATCGTTCCACAGCTTCCTGGTTTCCAAAATAGGTGCCTACCTCGCAGTAAACTATGTGATAACCACGTTCCAAAAGGGCAATATCTGTCTGGGGTTCATGTCCAAAAAAGCGGGCCCTCCACACCCAGGGTTTTGCTTTCAGAGGTCTTTTGGGTTGAACTACCTTAAGTTGAAGTCCTTCATACTCAAAATCATATTGATCAAAACCATGAAAATTTGACTTTTGGGCATCCTCAATTTGCAGTACTTGCATCAAATCAAAGGCATGGGGCTCCTGTTTTACAGTTTCATACACCCTTTTGGCGATTATTGTAGCTCCAAGTGAGGAAGGGTGTATCTTATCCGGCATTAAACCTGGATTGTCCGCAAATAATTGATATAAATCAATGGTTTCCAGATTCAGGTCATAAGCCACCTTCTGGGTCATGGGTGTAATTTTATCCGTAATGATCGGATTCCAAATACCGGTGCTATCATTGGAATAGGATGGTACTGGCAGCAAGAGTACTATTCTTGCTTTTTCATTTTCTTTTCTGAAAGATGCAATGAGTGATTTGTAGTCGGTTTCAAATTCATTCAGATGAGCCCTGTTTTGTTGCTTTGCATCATTGGTTCCAAGTTTTATAAATACGATATCCGCATTGTAATCCAATGCTTTCCTATATTCTTTGGTTTCCCAATAGGGAAGGTCTCCTTTTTTAAGTAGGGTTCGGCCACTGACTCCAAAGTTTTTAACCTCATAGGCATCACCCAACATATTTTGTAGCTGGGTGGGATAGGCATTGTTTTCACGGTCTGCCATCCCTGCACCATAGGTGATACTGTTTCCTACGCAGGCAATCTTTACAATGTTCTTTTCGTGGTTTTCTGCTTTTTTGTCCCCATTACAGCCACAAATTGACATTGCAAGTATAAAAAGGATAACAAGTTTTTTCATTGTTGATTATCTATTTTGGAGTTCCCAAAAGGTATAACACTACACCAGGACCGGATTTCACACGTTCAATTTCCCAATTATAGGTGTCTTTGTCGTCCAGACCATCCACCAAAGCCCCCATTTCATCCACAGAATATGTGCGTAATGATGAAACTACTCCATCCCAAAGTACAAACAGCGGAACAATGGGGATTAGGTAGGTGAAAATCAACCTTCCAAACTTGAAAGGTCTTATGAAAGGTGTGGTAAGCAAGACAGAAATAGGCGAAAAAAGCATGGCCAGAATGCTCGGGACACTTCGTTCTTGTGCCTCAAAAACACCAATAACACTTTTAGTGTCAACAGCATTTTGTAATATCTGTTTGGCATCCTCAGGTTTAAAATGGTGCAAGGATAAAAACTGTGTTCTAAAGCCTTTCAAGCTCTCGGGCACTTTTCTTGCATCGATAGAGGTAGTGATAAATTCAAAATTGTCCGCCTGCTTCTTGGTGTATTCAAAGGCTTTTAGGTTGGGATAATAATCCGTCAGAATAATTTTTAGATTGGGATTGGTCTTCTTGAGTTCGGAATTCAACCAAAGTAATCCACCTCCCCCACCTGAGCCCAAATCTACAATTGTATGTGTTCCACTAGCTTTGAGTCCCTTTTCTATTATCGGGATAACAGGCTTGTAAAGTTTGGCCTTATTGGATAAAAATTGAAGGAAATCGGTACCATAATCACGTAAAAACCCTGGAAACCATTTCTGGTCTTCAAATTCGAACAAATGTATTCTTCCCATGGTTTAGTTCTAGGTCGACTAAATTTAGGGAATATTTGGGTATTTTGGATGCGTGTGACCTGCGGCTAGATTTTGAAGAAAGAATCTACAAATTCATACTTATTGAAAACCTGAAGGTCTTCGATACCTTCACCAACTCCAATATATTTGACCGGAATTTGGAATTGGTCCGAAATTCCGATGACCACTCCACCTTTGGCGGTACCGTCCAATTTGGTTACGGCCAAGCTGGTTACCTCAGTCGCCTTGGTAAATTGTTTTGCCTGTTCAAATGCGTTTTGCCCTGTGGAACCGTCTAAAACCAATAAAACGTCATGCGGAGCATCGGGAACAACCTTTTGCATTACTCGCTTTACCTTGGAAAGCTCGTTCATCAAATTCACTTTATTGTGCAATCGGCCCGCGGTATCAATCAAAACCACATCAGCATTGTCCGCCACAGCTGAATTTAAAGTGTCAAAGGCAACTGACGCAGGGTCGCTTCCCATTTTTTGTTTTATGATGGGCACGTCCACGCGCTTGGCCCAAACCTCCAACTGATCAATGGCAGCGGCCCTAAAGGTATCGCCTGCCCCCAAAACCACTTTTAGACCTTGATTTTTAAATTGATTGGCCAATTTTCCAATGGTAGTGGTCTTGCCCACACCATTAACCCCAACTACCATGATCACATAAGGTTTTTTATCGGTAGGAACCGTAAATTCTGAATCTTCACCAACATGGGTTTCAGAAAGTAATCCTGCGATCTCCTCCCGTAAAATAGTATTGAGTTCTTCCGCGCCCATATATTTATCCTTGGAAACACGTTCTTCAATACGCTCAATAATTTTAAGAGTGGTGTTCACTCCAACATCGGAAGTGACCAAAACTTCTTCCAAATTATCCAAAACCTCATCATCTACTTTGGATTTACCTGCAACAGCTTTGCTTAATTTGCCAAAAAAGCTGGTTTTTGACTTTTCAAGGCCTTTGTCCAAGGTCTCTTTTTTATCCGAAGAAAATATTTTTTTAAAAAGACTCATATGCGTTCATCATCAATCGCCAAAGATAGGAAAGTAAAGGCAGTTTTATTAAACCCAATTGCGGTTTTCAACCCCTCACCCGAATCCCATATTCAGGATTCGACCTCTCCCCGGGGGAGAGGTATAGTAGGAGTTCTTTTTGATTACATACGAATCTAAACAAAAAAAGCCGCTATTAAAGCGGCTTTTAAATTTTATGAATGCATTGGCTATTTTTTGCTCAACCAATCGTTTACCAATTCTGGTGACATTACCGACTCTACAAATGTGTATGCTCCAGTTTTAGGAGATTTTACCATTTTGATGGCCTTTGTCAATCTTTTTGAACTTCCTTGAAGTGTTGCTACTGTCTTCTTTGCCATGGCCTAACTTATTTTATTTCTTTATGAATGGTCATACGCTTAAGAATAGGATTGAATTTTTTAATCTCCATTCTATCTGGCGTGTTTTTCTTATTCTTAGTGGTAATGTACCTTGAAGTTCCTGGCATACCAGACTCCTTATGTTCAGTACACTCTAAAATAACCTGAATTCTATTTCCCTTCTTTGCCATTGTATCGTACTTAAAATCTTATCTACCTATTTTTTGGAATTGATTTCCTTTAAAACAGCAGAGATTCCTTTTTTATTGATGATTTTCAATCCTCTTGAGGAAACATTAAGAGTCACCCAACGGTCTTCTTCTGGAATGTAAAATTTCTTTTTGGAAATATTTACATCGAATCTCCTCTTGGTTTTATTGATAGAAAAGGAAACGTTGTTTCCAAACATCACCTTTTTTCCTGTAACTTCACAAACTTTAGACATCTCCCTAACTTTTGAGTGATTTTATTGAGGCTGCAAATTTATGGCATTTTAATGGGACGCACAAAATTCTTTTTTAGAAATTTAAAATTTCTTTTAGCAAGAGTTCAAATGCCTTGTTCACGGACCTTTGCACAATACGTTCCCGGCTATTTCCCATAGTGAATTTCTGGGCAAATGTACGCTTTGGAGTACCGATGGCAATAAATACCGTTCCAACATCAGCATTGGAGTCACCTTTTGTTGGACCTGCATTACCAGTTGTTGCAATTGAAAAATCTGTATCCAACTTACGCTTTACATTATTTGCCATTGCCATGGCAACTTCTTCACTTACCACCGAATGTTCGGAAATCAAATTTTCCGAAACTTCCAAAAGTTTGATTTTGGTTTCGGTAGCATAGCTAACAATACTCCCCTTAAAATAAGCAGATGCACCTGGAATTGCGGTTATCTGTTCAGCAACCTTCCCTCCCGTAAAGCTTTCAGCTGTTGCCAGACTCATACCTTTTTGGGTCAACAATTTTGCCACTTGGTTTTCAATAGAGCCACTTTCCTCTTCACCATAAATGATGTCCCCAATAAGTTTATAAAGTTTCTTGACCTCTGTCTCTACTGAAGCTATTAGAGTTTGTTCATCCATCCCTTTAGCCGTAAGCCTGAGTCTAACGCGTCCTAAATTGGGAAGATATGCCAGTTTGATGAAATCTGGGAGGTTGTCCTCCCAATCTTCAATTTTATCCGCAATAGCGCTTTCCCCCATTCCATAGGTCATTATTGTTCTATGAAAAATATGTGGGCGTTCGTATTCACTGATGATTTTTGGCAATACCTGATCTTGGATCAGATGTTTCATCTCAAAAGGCACACCGGGCAGGGAAACATATGCCGTATCCCCCTTTTTCATCCAAAGTCCTGGTGCGGTACCATTGGCATTGTGCAAGACCGTGGCTTTGGACGGCACTAAAGCCTGTTTTCGGTTCAAATCTGAAATAGGGGTTGAAATGTATTTTTTGAACAATTCTTCAATATGCTCTAATACCGTGTTATCCAGTACGAGCTCGTCTTCAAAAAATTGACACAGCGTATGTTTGGTAACATCATCTTTGGTAGGCCCCAATCCGCCAGTAACAATGACCACGGAGGACCTTTTTCCTGCAACTTCCAGAGCATCCAAAATATGGTCCCTATCATCCTGTACAGAGGTAATCTGATATACCGAGACGCCAATCTTGTTCAGTTCTTGGGAAATAAATGCAGAATTGGAATCCACAATCTGGCCAATGAGAATTTCATCGCCAATAGTGATGATTTCAGCTTGCATTTATAAGTTGAAGTCTTTTTGTAATTCTGATATCACTTGAAGGACATCTTTTTTAAGTAAGGGAAACCTTTGCTCAATTTCTTCCATATTGGCAGAGCTTTTTCCCAAAGTTTCAATTTCAAGCGCAGTGGCCCGCGTCTGTTCCATTCCCAATAAATCCACATTGGGCTTTATCTTATGGGCCAGCTTGTACACATTTTCATAATCCCTTTCATTAATGGCCTTTTCCAAGCCTTCCAAATCTACAGGGACTTCTTCCAAAAATACTGAGACAACAGAGGTTATGAAATCTTGGTCTCCTTCTGCCATCTCTTTTATCTTGTCGAGGTTGTAAATCATTATCTCACATTAATTTCAAATAGCTGTTCTCCTTCGAGTATACCAGAAAGGTAATCATTTGGGCTTACTTTACCAACCCCTGCAGGAGTGCCTGTAAACAGAATATCGCCCTTTTTGAGCATAAAATAGGTGGAAACATGTGCGATAAGCTCGTCTATCTTCCACAGCATCAAGGATGTATTGCCATTTTGTACATTTTCCCCATTTTTTAACAAGGAAAACCCCAGTTTGTCAACACTTTCGTACATATTTTTTTGCATCCACTTACCCACCACGGCAGATCCATCAAATCCCTTGGCTTTTTCCCAAGGCAATCCTTTAGCTTTTAGTTTGGATTGCAGATCTCTTGCGGTGAAGTCTATTCCCAGTCCAATTTCATCATAATATTTATGTGCAAATTGTTCGGAAATATGTTTGCCCACTTTTTTAATCTTGACCAATACCTCAACTTCATAATGTATTTCCTGTGAAAATTCAGGGATATAAAAATCCTGTTCTTTGGGTAAAATGGCAGAGTCTGGTTTTATAAAGACAACCGGTTCTGCCGGACGTTCATTTTTTAACTCTTCAATATGGGCAGCATAGTTTCTACCGATGCATATCAGTTTCATAGCCAAATATTTAATTTTTTTATTCTAGGACAGCTTGTTGTTCAGTTTGCTGAGCTTGATCTGGGTAAGTACTTTTTTGGTATACAACGGAAAGTCAGCATTCAATATCCAGCCAAAATAACCCGGTTCTTTTTCCATCACTTCATCCACAGTTTTACCTTTGTGTTTGCCAAAGGCAAAAATAGGCTGTTCCTCCTTGTTCAAACCAATAAACCCAGCAAAATCCAATGATTGTTTACGGGTAGTAAACTCCGACAGTTTTTTCACATTGTTCTCCAGCTCTGGATATCGGTCCAACTGGGCCAACAATACTTCATAGGTTGCCAGAGTATCTGCCTCTGCACTATGGGCATCATCCAGGTTTTTATCGCAATAGAATTTGTAGGCAGCACCCAAAGTTCTTTTTTCCATTTTATGAAAAATGGTCTGCACATCAACTGAGACCATATGTTTCATATCAAAATCAACATCTGCACGCAGCATTTCTTCAGCCAAAAGGGGAATATCAAAACGATCGGAATTAAAACCGGCCAGGTCGCTATCCTTTATCATTTTATAAACTTCCTTGGAAAGTTGTTTGAACGTGGGTTCATTGGCAACTTTTTCATTGGAGATGCCATGTACAGCCACTACTTCCGGAGGAATGGGCATTTCTGGATTTACCAACCAGGTTTTGCTTTCCTTATTGCCGTTGGGAAAAATTTTGAGTATTGAAATCTCAACTATCCTGTCTTTGGCCACATTGGTGCCCGTTGTTTCTAAATCGAAAAAACAAATAGGTTTGGTAAGCTGTAATTGCATAGTAGGTTCTTTTATCTTGATTTGGAGAATACCCATGACAACAATTCCGGTTCTGCAAATGCATTATCCCAACTGTTATGACCAACACCGGGATAAACGGAATATTTCACATCGATATTTATGTTTTTCATTGCTTCCACCATATTAGCGGAGTATTTTTCTGGAACTACGTTATCCGAATCTCCATGAAATACCCACCAGTCAGGTTTTCTTAGTTTTTTGCTAATACCGGGGTTTGCTCCACCACAAATAGGAAATGCGGCAGCAAACATTTTGGGATTTCGGCGAACAAGCTCAAAAGTGCCCATACCTCCCATGGAAAGTCCACCCACATAGATTCTATTTTTATCAATCTTATGGGTTTTCTTCAATTGTTTTAGAAGTCCTTCCAACAGCACCATATCTGGAGTAGGCTCCGCTTTTTCATGAAAAACAAACGTTCTGTTTGGATAACTTCCTTCAGAATCCACCTTTGCCCATGAACTATTGGCAGCACATTGCGGAAAAACTACAATAGCTTTAAAATTTTCCCTAACCTCATCCTTTAGAAATAGGCTAGACCCATGAATCAGTTGCGACTCATTATTATTTCCTCGTTCTCCTGAACCGTGCAAAAATAATAACAGCGGATACGTTTGGGAAGAATCATAGTCTTTTGGCAACAAAATACGATAAGGCATTGTTTGCCCATCTTTCTCAAAAACCTTTTTTTGATAGGCTGAAAGGTCCTGTGCCATCATATTTGTGCTGAACAAAAAAAGTAGGCCCATACTTAAAGAGGCTAAAAGCTTCATGAATGGATGAATTTGATTAGACCCCTAAATTAACAATAGTGAAAGGAATAAATGTGCTTTTTATACCTAGATTTCTCTATTTATATCCCAAGCTTCAAGATAATCGGCCACAGTTTTCACGAACATTCCGCCCAAAGCACCATTGACCACCCTATGATCATAGCTATGGGAAAGGAACATTTTACTTCGGATTCCAATATATTCTCCTTGATCTGTTTCAATAACGGAAGGCATCTTTCTAATAGCTCCCAGGGCTAAAATCCCAACTTGCGGCTGATTTATGATTGGAGTTCCAAATATACTTCCGAAGGAACCCACGTTGGTTACGGTATAGGTACCGTCTTTTATCTCATCTGGTTTTAATGCATTGTTTCTGGCTCTATTTGCCAAATCGTTTACCGTTTTTGCCATACCGACCAAGTTCAGTTGGTCGGCATTTTTAATTACGGGAACAATAAGATTTCCATCTGGAAGAGCTGCTGCCATACCCAGATTTATGTTTTTCTTTTTAATGACCTTGTCCCCATCCAATGAAATATTGATCATAGGGTACTTTTTCAATGCCACGGCCACGGCCTCCATAAAAATTGGGGTAAAGGTCAACTTCTCACCTTCTCTTTCCTCAAACGCCTTTTTATGTTTGTTTCTCCAATTGACAACATTGGTCACATCCACCTCAACAAAACTTTGTACATGTGCAGAGGTAGCAACGCTGTCCACCATATGCTGTGCAATCAGTTTCCCCATACGTGTCAATGGAATGATCTCATCTCCATCCGATACGGGCACCGGAGTTGCTTTTGGTTGTTGTGCAGGCTGTTTTGGGGTTTCAATCTGAACTTTGGTTGTTGGCACTTCGGCTGTTACAGGTGCCGATTGAGCAGCTGTACTGCCATTTTTGGAACGGTCTTCCAAAAATGCCTTAATATCGTTCTTGGTTACCCTACCTTCTTTCCCGGTTCCTACAATGGCTTCCAGTTCATCCATAGAGATTCCTTCTTCTTTGGCGATATTCTTTACCAAAGGAGAATAAAAGCGTTCTGAACTTGAAAAATCTTGTGCGGGAGGGGCAATTGTTTCTTTTACTTGAGCAATTTGGGCTTCTATTTCAGCAACTGGAGCTTCTACCACATCCTCAACCTCCTCTACTGAATCTGCACCATTTGAACTCACTTCGGCAGAACCATCCGTTTGTATTACCGCTACAACTTCACCTACTTTTATGATATCGTCAACATCAAATCGTCTTTCCAACAATACACCTTCCACCTCACTTGGAACTTCAGAATCCACCTTATCCGTTGCAATTTCAAAAACTGCCTCATCCAATTCAATGGTATCTCCTACTTCCTTTAACCAAGTGGTCAATGTTGCTTCGGCAACACTTTCTCCCATTTGCGGTAATTTCAACTCAAACTTTGACATATTCTTATTTAACGAAGTGATATCGACTTATATTTTGCAAAAATACTAAAGAAATCTACTTTTTTTTAATTTATATGTATTATTTATCACCTAACTTGCCTTTATGGAGTTTTCAAAAGGAACTCTATTCAAGATACTCCTGCCCAAAGTAACCTCATCGGCATATTCCAGTTCATCCCCTACAGAAATACCTCTGGCAATGGTAGAAGTGGTCACATTTAACCCTTCCAATTGCCTGTAGATATAAAAATTGGTTGTATCACCTTCCATTGTAGAACTCAGTGCGAAAATGAGTTCTTTGACTTCTTTTTCCTTAACGCGTTGAATCAATGAAACAATGTTCAAATCTTGCGGTCCAACACCTTCCATGGGTGATATTTTGCCTCCCAGCACATGATACAATCCATTGAATTGCGATGTATTTTCAATGGCCATAACATCTCGAATATCCTCTACCACACATACCATGGTCTCGTCCCGTTTTGGGTTGGCGCAAATCTCGCAAATCTCAGTATCTGAAATATTATAGCAGCTTTGGCAAAAATTAATCTCCCCTCGCAATTTCATCAAGGCATCCGACAACAAATTGGTTCTTTCCTCCGGCTGTTTTAAAAGATGTAATACCAATCTCAATGCCGTTCGCTTGCCTATACCAGGTAGCTGGGACATTTCATAAACTGCATTCTCCAAAAGCTTTGATGAAAATTCCATACTTCTTATTCTCAAACAAAATTACGATTTTACAGTTACCAATTTACTTTTGTACTTTGCAAATCAAATTCCATATATGTCCGCCACACAGATTCTATTGCTCATTGGTGCTTACTTTACCGTACTGATGATTATTTCTTATTTCACGGGAAAAAACGACTCCAATTCAGATTTTTTTAAAGCAGGTAAGCAATCGCCTTGGTATTTAGTGGCCTTTGGCATGGTTGGCGCCTCTCTATCCGGGGTCACATTTATTTCCGTTCCTGGATGGGTAGAGGCTTCCGAATTTAGCTATATGCAAGTGGTCTTGGGTTATTTATTTGGATATTTTGTAGTAGCGTATGTATTGTTACCGCTGTATTATAAACTCAATCTCACCTCAATTTACGAATACCTTCTAGAACGTTTTGGCACCGTGAGCCATAAAACAGGGGCGTTTTTCTTTTTTATTTCCAGGGTTCTGGGCGCATCTTTTAGACTGTTTTTGGTGGCCATAGTTCTACAGCAATTTGTTTTTGATGATCTAGGGGTGCGGTTCGAATTTACCGTAATCATTTCCATATTATTGATATGGATCTATACCAACAGAGGAGGAATAAAGACCATTGTTTGGACCGATACCCTACAAACTTTATTTATGGTCCTTGCCGTTATTCTCTCCATAATTTTAATCAATCAGGAGCTAAACTGGAGCTTTGGGGAATTTTTAGCTTCTGAAGAGTTAAAAACGTACAATAAGTTCCTTTTTACCGAAAGTTTTTTAGACCGGAACCATTTTGTCAAGTCTTTTGTTGGTGGGATGTTTGTGACCATTTGTATGACGGGGCTGGATCAAGATATGATGCAAAAGAACCTTACCTGCAAATCACTTAAGGATGCCCAAAAGAATATGGTGTCCTTTAGTTTTGTTTTGGTGGGGGTTACCTTCCTTTTTATGTTGTTGGGCGCTTTACTCTACATTTACTCAAGCCAAAATGGGATATCTACCCCACTCATGGATGGGGAGCCTAAATCCGATTTGCTGTTTCCGGAAGTTGCCCTCAATGGAGGTCTGGGATTACCTTTGGCCATAACTTTTATGTTAGGATTGATTGCGGCTGCCTATAGCAGTGCCGACAGTGCATTGACCTCCCTGACAACATCTTTTTGTGTTGATTTCTTAAATGTTGAAAAAAAGGAAGAGGCTGATCAAAAAAAGATTAGAAAACGCACCCATATTGCCATGAGTGTAATGCTGATTTTGGTAATAATCTCATTCAAATATATTTTAAGTAGAAATGTAATAGACAGTCTTTTGATTGTTGCTGGATACACCTACGGTCCTTTGCTGGGGCTTTTTGCGTTTGGAATTTTCACCAAGTATACCCTCAAAGATAAATATGTATGGATTGTGGCGGTATTGTCCGTTGTCATCATTGCCACAATCGCCAATATCCCATCTTCTTATTTGGGTGGATATGTGGTTGGATATGAATTATTGCCATTAAATGGTTTGTTGACATTCTTTGGATTATGGCTTATAAGAGGGAAGAAAATTGCTTGATCAATCAGTGTATTGTCCCGTTGAAAGTAGTACAAGAGTGCATGCCACCTCAACTTTAATCCCAGCCTCGCGAAGTATCTGGTAAAACTCCGGATTTTCTGTTCCAGGATTAAAAATCACCCTTTTTGGTTTTAAATCGAGTATTTTTTGATAGTATTCTTTTTGCCGAATTGGGTTGATGTACAAAGTAATGGTGTCAATATTTTGGAAATCATCGAGCTTCCCCTTAATTTGCACCCCAGAAACGGTTCCTTCCTTTACCCCAAACGCGACTGTTTCAAGGTTGTTATCAACCAAACGATGGATGACCAAATTACTATATCTACTTGGATTTAATGATGCTCCAAAAACAAGTGTTTTAAACATTTGTTAATTTATATGTTAAACTAATTCAAAGATTGTAACTAATCAAAAAAAAACTCGTCTATTGTACGTATAAAATTAATCATTGGTAAGACTGTATTTTTTATAGTTAATGGTTAGTGTTTAGTATAGCTTATCAATGTAAAAGACCCTGGTGTTTCAATATTTGTTGGGAGCCAGGGTTTCTCTTTTCCTATTCGTCCTGCACTTTTGTCCAGCAAGGACGAAAACCCTTACAGACTTTCACAACACTTTTCATTGTTAAAAAATGTTAAACTTATTTTTCCATGTAACATCTTTCAAATAACGTCGTCTTGTAGACACTATCAATCAATCAAAAACAAACAAGCTCATGAAAAGGGTTACACTACTTTTTACGCTGCTTTTATGCAGTATTTATTCCATTAATTTATCAGCAAACAATGATTCGGAACCACCAATAGGTTCCATTTCGGGAATTGTAATTGACAATGAACTCAATCAACCCGTGGCTTATGCGGCCATTGTGGTTAAATCCGAAGATGGCAGCGAAACCATAACAGGTGGTATCACCAATGAGGATGGTAGCTTTGAAATTAAAAAGCTTCCTGAAGGTTCTTTTGTGTTGGAAGTTCAGTTTATTGGTTATAAGACCCATTCACAAAAACTGATTATCACCAAAAAGAATAGAAAAGTGAACGTAGGCACCATTACATTAATGGAAGAAACTTCGGAACTTGATGAGGTTGAAGTGGTTGCCGAACGTACCACTATTGAACAACGCGTGGACCGAAAAGTAATCAACGTTGGCAAGGACTTGACCACTGCTGGGGCCACGGCATCAGATATCATGAACAATATTCCATCAGTAAATGTAGATTCACAGACTGGTGATATTACCATGAGGGGGAACTCAAATGTGAGGGTAATGGTGGATGGGAAACTTTCCAATGTACCGGTAGCACAATTGTTACGTCAAATTCCTTCCACTTCCATTAAATCTATTGAATTGATCACTAATCCTTCCGCCAAATACAATCCGGAGGGTATGAGTGGAATTATTAATATTGTTTTGCACAAAAATGCAAACATTGGGTTCAACGGAAGCATTACTACGGGTCTTACCAAAGGTATTGAAGCAAAGTTCAACTCTTCCATAGACTTAAATTACAGAAGTGGAAAATTCAACTTCTATGGTAATTATGGCAACAACATTGGTAAATATGTCAATGATGGTACTATTTTAAGAATCGATGAAAATTCGCTTCAGGCGTTCGATTTCTTCAACAACAACAAATCGCACTTGTACAAAGTTGGGGTTGATTTCTATTTAAATGATAAAAACACGATTTCCTTCTTCACCAACCAGAACATATTTGATGGAGACGGACAGGGTATTACAGCAGTGACATATAACAATGATCTGGCAAGAAATGTCACCCAATTTTTTAACGATGTCAGTGATAACCGTAGCGAGCAATACAATTTTGACTATAAACTGGATTTCAAAAAAGAAGGACATAATATTGAGCTAGAGGTAGACCACAATCAATTTGAAAGTGGCCAGGACGCGGATTTCAGGACTTCAGGAACTTCTTTGTTCCCAGATTATATGGACTTTGTGGATACAGAACGTACACAAACCATTGCCAACTTGGATTACGTAAATCCTTTGGACAGTATTTCTAAAATAGAAGTGGGTCTGGAGTCAAGAAACTTTGAAACGGATGTCGATTATTCCTCTACTGGATTGTCTTTTAATTCCAATGGAAACTTGATTCCAACACCTAGCACGGATTTTGTTTATAACATGGACATCTACTCGGCCTATGCAACCTTTAGCCAAAATAGAAAGAAATGGTCGTACCAAATAGGCGTTCGTATTGAGGATGTTGAAGTAAAAGCGGATACAAACTCCGTAAGATCTTTTACTGATAAGTACACCCAGGTGTATCCATCTGCGTTCCTAACCTATAACCCAAATGAAAAAGACCAGTTTCAGGTAAGTTATAGCAAACGTGTGGACAGACCCGGTTTAGGACAGGTAAACCCTATCAGGGAATGGGCAACACCATTAATATCCTCTTTTGGAAATCCAAGTTTGGAGCCTCAGTTCACCAATTCATATGAGGTCAACTATACAAGAAGAATCAAAAATGGAAGTATTACTTCTGGAGTTTTCTATAGATCCATCTCTGATGAAATCAATAGAGCTGTTTATGTGGACCGATTGGATTTCAATAAATTGATTTTGACTTTTGATAATTTTGACAATACTTCCGCTTATGGATTGGAACTGTCCACAAATTATAAGGCGGCCAAATGGTGGAGCATTAATGGTAGTTTTGATTTTTATTCGCAAACCCAACGGGGAATTACAGAAAGTTTGAGTGGTGACAGCCCAAATCCAACAGAAAATGACATTGTTGTTGAAAATGTCGAAGTGGACAATGTTGCCTGGAACATACGTATGAACAATAGTTTTAAAGTAAATAAGAAACTTACTTTTCAAGCATTTGGTTTTTACAGAGGTCAAAACAGAACGCTTCAGTTTGAGGTAAGACCTATGTACTTTGTGAACCTAGGCGCTAGATATAGTTTTGCCCAAGGTAAGGGAACACTAAGCTTCAACTACAACGATATTTTTAATACCATGAGGTTTGGTTTTGATGGTCAACGACCATACCTGCAAGAAGGTGGATTTAACTGGGAGAGCAATAACGTTTATGTAGGGATGAATTATCGCTTTGGTAGTGGTAAAAACAGAGCCAAACAACGTAAAAGAAGAGACAGCAACACCAAGCAATCCAGCGGAGGAATTTTATAATACGAATTTGATTTTCCTTGATAGAGTGTTGGTTGGTTAGTCTTTCAAGGTCTATCAATTAAAAACCCGGTTTCTTATGGAAACCGGGTTTTGTTTTTATTCTAAAATGTTTGTGGGATGCCCATCCAAACTTGTGGTGTTTTTCTTTTTCCAATATTTTTTTAATCCTTCATCACCCTGTTTTTCTGCCCAATCCAACAATCCCTGCCGCTGATTCTTGTATTCCATGATAGGTACCCCCATACCACAGGATATTTGGACAAAATCAATTTTCATAGCTATCAACTGTCTACCACCTGGTATATTGGGGAAAAGATCAATATATTCTTTCCAAAAAGTAGTATCGGTATGATGTGCTTGGGCCGTACCATACAATCTCAGTATCATGGGTTCACCTTCAAACGCGCAGAACATTACCGTAATACGGTTCGTTTGGTTCAAATGTGCAGCTGTTTCATTGCCACTACCTGTCAAATTCAGCCATACCACATTGTTGTTATCCAGAATCCGAAAAGAATCCAATCCTTTGGGAGATAGGTTAACGGAACCTTCTTCCATCGCTGTGGCTACAAAAAATAGCTTTTGGTTTTCTATAAAATTGATAAGTGTTGGGTTCAGCCCGTCAAGTTTCCTCCCCATAAACCATTACCACTTAATTATTGCACTCCCCCAGGTAAACCCACTTCCAAAGGCGGCCAGAACAACAACATCCCCTTCTTTGATCTTGCCCGCTTCCCATGCCTCGGTTAAAGCAATTGGAATTGATGCCGCTGTGGTATTCCCGTAATTCATAATGTTATTGAACACCTGATCATTGGAAAGTCCAAACTTCTTTTGCACAAATTGCGAAATACGCAAATTGGCCTGATGTGGAATAAGCATATCAATATCCTGCGGGCCTAAATTGTTGGTTTGTAGCCCCTCCATAATTACCTCGCTGAACCTTACCACGGCATTTTTAAATACAAACTGCCCGTTCATATAAGGAAAATACGAGGTGTCTTCCGGGTTTTCATCCTCAATAATATCGGTAACCCATCTTTTTCCCATTCCAGGTGCGATCAGTGACAATTCTTCCGCATGTTGTCCTTCAGAATGAAGGTGGGTGGACAAAATTCCTTTTGAGGTATCTTCTTCCCTTGTCAATACCGCTGCTCCGGCCCCATCACCAAAAATTACGGACACTCCCCTGCCCCTTGTGGTCATATCCAAGCCATGGGAATGCAATTCGGAACCAATCACCAACACATTCTTGTACATACCACTTTTAATATACTGATCGGCAACCGATACTCCGTACACAAATCCAGAGCACTGGTTTCTAACATCCAAGGCCCCTACGGTTTTAATCCCCAAATCTCTCTGCACAAGCACGCCCGGACCTGGAAAATAATAATCAGGGCTTAAGGTGGCAAAAACAATAAAATCAATATCATTTTTGTCTATACCGGCACGCTCAATGGCAATTTTGGCAGCTTTCACACCCATGGATGTAGTGGTGTCCGTTCCTTTTACAACATGTCTTCTCTCCTTTATCCCTGTACGTTCCTGAATCCATTCATCACTGGTTTCCATCACTTTGGACAGATCATCATTGGTAACAACATTTTCAGGTACGTAAAACCCGAGTCCCGATATTTTTGAATTGTACATATGGTATAATTATAATATGATTATTGAAAAACCTTAGAGGTAGTTAACGGAAAAGTAAAAAATATATTCAAAGAACTAAGGGTATATCAGAAAAAATACCTCGTTGGACCATTAAACTTATTCATCCTTTTCCTCTTAGTCGCTTAAAACAAATGGTAAAAGAGAAGGCAGTTTCTAAAGAAACTGCCTTCCCAACAACCTAACCAATAAATAAACAAACTTTGTTGTAGCATAACTGTTTCATAGCAACTTTTCCACAACAATACGAATATATTAATTTTGTTTAATTTTTATGTAAAAAACTTAAACAAAATTATGTTAAAGTTTTATGATTATCTCTCAAAACTATCCATCAGTGCCAGTTTGTCATATTTAATACTCTGGTATTTTTTTTGACATCTTAAGGAAAAAATAAAGAAAACTAGTACACAATGGCCACAGGTAAAATCAATGTTTCAGTTGAAAACATATTTCCCCTAATTAAAAAGTTTCTCTACAGCGATCATGAAATTTTCCTAAGGGAGCTTATATCCAACGCAACCGATGCTACATTAAAGCTAAAGCACTTAACGTCCATAGGCGAAGCCAAGGTAGAATATGGAAATCCGATGATCGAAGTAAAAATCGACAAGGATAAAAAACGTATCCATATTATAGACCAAGGGATTGGGATGACCGAGGAAGAGGTAAAAAAGTACATTAATGAGGTAGCCTTTTCTGGAGCAGAGGAGTTTTTGGACAAATACAAGGACGCCGAAAAAGATGCCGGTATCATAGGACATTTTGGACTTGGGTTCTATTCTGCCTTTATGGTGGCGGATAAAGTTGAAATCATCACAAAAAGCTTTAAGGACGAGCCAGCAGTACATTGGACTTGTGATGGATCTCCAAAGTTCACTTTAAAAGAAGCCAAGAAAAAAGATAGAGGTACAGAAATCATCCTTCACATTGCTGAGGATTCCACTGAGTTTTTGGAAGATGCGAAAATTCGTGAGTTGTTGAAAAAATACAACAAGTTCATGCCTATCTCCATTAAATTTGGAACAAAGACAGAGACACTTCCAAAACCGGAAGGTGCTAAAGAGGATGATCCTGCCCCAACCCAGGAAGTGGATGATATCATTAACAATCCCACACCAGCCTGGACAAAGCAACCTTCTGATCTAAAAGAAGAGGATTACAAGGAATTTTACAGGGAACTATACCCAATGCAGTTTGAGGAACCCCTCTTCAATATCCATTTGAATGTGGATTATCCTTTTAACCTTACAGGGATTTTATATTTTCCAAAGTTGACCAATGACCTTAACGTTCAGAAGGACAGGATTCAATTATACCAAAACCAGGTTTTTGTAACGGACAATGTGGAAGGCATTGTGCCGGAATTCTTGACTATGCTGCGTGGGGTAATTGACTCACCTGACATTCCATTGAATGTATCCAGGTCATATTTACAGGCCGATGGAGCGGTAAAGAAAATATCTTCCTATATCACTAGAAAGGTTGCCGATAAATTGAATTCCCTATTTAAAAACAACCGTGAAGATTTTGAGCAAAAATGGAATGATATCAAAGTTGTAATTGAATATGGGATGCTTTCTGAGGAAAAATTCTTTGAAAAAGCTGAAAAATTTGCACTCTACCCTACGGTAGATGGAAAGTTCTTCACTTTTGATGAGTTAGAGGCAAAAATAAAGGACTACCAGACTGACAAGGATGACAAATTGGTGGTTCTTTATGCTTCGGACAAAGAGGCACAACACAGCTATATTGAAGCCGCAAAGGCCAAGGGTTATGAAGTACTTTTGATGGATTCCCCAATTATCTCACATTTGATGCAAAAATTGGAAACTTCTAAAGAAAAAGTATCCTTTGCCCGTGTAGATGCAGATCATTTGGACAACCTCATCAAAAAAGAGGATACAGCAATTTCCAAATTATCTGATGAGGAGAAGGATCGCCTCAAGGTGGATTTGGAAAAAGTTATCCAAGAAAAAGGGTATACGATCCAAATGGAATCCATGGATAGTTCCGCATCACCATTTATTATTACGGAGCCTGAATTTATGCGCAGAATGAAAGAAATGCAGCAAACAGGTGGTGGTGGAATGTTTGGCATGGGCAATATGCCGGAAATGTACAACCTTATCGTAAATACCAATCATGAATTGGTCAGTGAAATCCTGAACACCAAAACTGCCAAAAAACGGGAACGATTGATAAATCAATCCTTGGATTTGGCAAGATTGTCCAAAGGACTATTGAAAGGTGAAGAATTGACCAATTTTATAGCACGTAGTTATGAGATGATCAAATAGATTAAGAGATGATTCTTTAAAAAAAGTCGCAATGCTATTGCGGCTTTTTTTATTGGTAAATACCTATATCTGTCTTTCAATAAAACGCTTTAAGGTAACCATTTGAATACAGGCAAAAACGGCAAAAAGTACCACCCCCATTACAATGGTATCTGAAAAGTGAATTCCGGAAAAGATATCATAGGAAAGAAAATCAAATACTTTGTCCAATATGGTTTGGTCTTCGCCAATCCGACCTTTATAACCATAAAAGAATAGCGTGAAAATTGCAATTATTGAAAGAATTACGAAAGTCCAGCCGTTTTTGGTAATCAAGGGACTATGAATAATCTGAGGTACTTGAACTTCCCTTTCAGGAAGCTTGGACAAAACTTGACGGGTAAAATCATTTGATGGACTTTCCAGACCAACCTCCTTGATTCCATCTGCTATCCAATCTTCCATGTTTGTTTTTTTATCTTTTTCCATAACACTTGATTGTTTCAGGAGTCAATTTTTTCGACAAAACTTCCGCCAAACGTTGTCTGCTCCTATACAAACGCACCTTTATCGCATTCTCTTTTATTCCTGTAATTTTTGAAATCTCCTTTAAAGATAGTTCTTCAAAATAAAAAAATACCATCAAGGCATTGTCTTGGGGCGATAATTCCCTTAAAGCTTCTTTTACAGCGATCCCACGCTCATTCAATTCTATGCCCTTTATGATATCATTCTCTATCATAACCGTATTGAGGTCAAGGGAATCCAAGGTTGTTACCGTGATTTTTCGGTTAACTTTTAAATAATCGAGGGATTTATTGTAAACAATCCTATATAACCAGGTAGAAAACTTGGACTTTCTTTTGAACTTTTTCAAATTCTTGTGAGCGCTCAAAAAAACATCCTGGGCTATTTCCTCTGCATCTTCATGTTGCTTTACCATTCTAAAGGCTACCGTATACACCATGTGTTTGTACTTTTCCACCAATTGTGCAAAGGCATTTACATCTCCCTCTAATACGTGTTCAATTAGTTGTTGGTCCCGATCGGTGCTCATTCAGCCTATAAGACGATGGTTTTATGCCTCTGGTTACATATTTTATAAATAAATGTCGCTTTATGTAACCTCAACGCGTTGGGTATCGTCATACTAAGTGTAATCAAAAAAAGTAAAAAATGCCAGAATTAGTATTTATCTCCCTGTTTTTAATCATTTTAGGAATTTTCTATCTCTACTACTCAACCCGAAACAAAGAGCGTATGGCGCTGATTGAAAAGGGTGCCGATGCCAGTATCTTTATAGGAAAGCAGGAGAGAAGAAAAGCAGCCCCTGTTTGGAAAATTATCATTCTAAATTTATCCTTATTGCTCATGGGGATAGGTTTCGGAATACTTTTATCCACATTACTGGTTCAATATGTAGAGTATAGAACCAACGAACCAATTTATGTGGGAACAACATTCCTGTCTGCAGGCATAGGGCTTTTTATTGGTTTTTTTATGACCAAAAAACTATATCAGGAAGAGTTGGAAAGATAATGCTCCCTGCAAGAAATACTGAAAGAACCATCGCTTGTTGCGATGGTTTTTTTTATTTTCATACTATGAAATAAGCCCTGAAAACTTTTTAATTTTTTTCAGATGCTCCATAGCCAATTACATCTGACCTATTAAAACAATGAAACTTAAGTAGATGAAAGTTATCAGCACCAATATTGCCCAACCCACCAAAATACAATGGAACGGAGAAGAAATAACTACGGGCATATTTAAGCAGCCTATAAATACCCCCATTACACTTGAAAAAGAGATTGTTGCCAACGACATTATTGCGGATAGAAAAGTTCACGGAGGTATTTACAAAGCCTGTTATCTTTTTTCAAGCGATAACTATCCGTATTGGAAAGAAAAATATTCTCATTTGGATTGGAACTGGGGCATGTTTGGGGAAAACCTTACAGTTGAAGGTTTGGATGAATCCAAACTATGCATTGGCAACACATATCGTTTGGGAACAGCTTTGGTCCAAATTACCCAACCTAGGGAACCTTGTTTTAAACTGGGAGTGAAATTTGGAACGCAAGACATCTTAAAACAATTTTTAGATCATGGTTTCCCAGGAACTTATGTCAGCGTTTTGGAAGAAGGAGAAGTAACCGTTGGAGATGTATTTGAATTGACCCAAGAATCTGAGAACGCGTTGACCGTTCAACAATTCTATAGACTACTGTTTTCTAGGAAGAAAGATAAAGACATTGTAAAACTGGCCATAGAAAACCAAGCTGTGCCTTTATACAAAAGAGAGCGCTTAAAAAAGTTTTTATAAAAAGACTTACATGAAGTTGTTCTCTGAAAAAATAGCCCTAAACCTGCCGGACAGCGACATAAGTTATCAATCCAACTTTTTAAAAAGTGAAGATGCCGATGCTCATTTCAAAACATTAAAAAATAATACCCCATGGCAGCAAGACAAGATAAAAATCTTTGGAAAAGTTTATAACCAACCTAGGTTGACCGCTCTCTATGGAAACAACGGAAAAACGTATTCCTATTCGGGTATCACCATGCATCCAAATGAATTTACTCCAGAGCTGCTCGCTATCAAATTCGCCGTTGAAAAAGAGGCTCAAATTCAATTCTCAACCTGCTTATTAAACTACTATAGGGATGGGAAAGATAGCAATGGCTGGCATGCAGACAATGAAAAGGAATTGGGAAAAAACCCGGTAATAGCCTCGATATCATTGGGAGCTGAACGTTATTTTCATTTAAGGCACCAAAAGAATAAGGCCCTAAAACACAAAATAGTGTTGGAACATGGGAGTCTTTTACTAATGCAGGGAGCAACACAGCATTTTTGGCATCATCAACTGCCAAAAACCAATAAAAACATAGGAGAGCGAATTAATCTAACTTTCAGGGTAATCAACTAACTAATCAAACAGGTCGTTTAATACTTTAGCAAGCCTCAAACCTCCTTTTTGTAGCTGTTGAAATAAGATATCATTGTATTTGTATCCGTACTGATAACCCAATTTGTCTCCAACTTTGGCTGAATTGTATATTTCACCACATATCTTGTGCGACTCGTCAACCCAGTCATAAATAGTTCCCTCTTGAATTTTCTTGCGTTCTTTTCGCGATACCTGGTCTAATTCGTTGGCAAGTTCTGTGTAAGTCATACCATATGAAAGTATCAGATTCTTGTCCCAGACCCTATGCAAATTGGTTCCTTCCCCAAACCATTGCAATTGAATATCATTACCTCCTTTGTCCTCTGCCCTACTGGCATGCATGGGCTGATGCAAATCGCCGATCAGATGAATCAGCATTTTAAGGTAAAAAACCCTATCTGCCCTGTTTCGCTTCTTATCCTTCACAATACGGGTGCATTCCTCAATGGCCATTACCAAATCCCCGTATTTGCTTTTTGGGGCATCTTCGTACCGCATATCCAAAGGATAATTGACATAGTGCCATGCGGAGAACTTTGAATACTTCCGGTCCGCCTTGATCTCATCCGCAAATGTGGAAACAAAAGCCAAGCTATGTCCATCCAATAGGTCTTTCAAAGCTCGCTTGGCCTTTCCCGTAAGGTGGTTTTCTGCAATATGCCCAGTAACTCTGTGTCCAGTTTTTCCCCAATAATTGGTAAAACCCAACATGGGAAATAATAAAAAGAGGACCGTTAATCTCTTCATGATTGATGATTTTTTCAAATGTAGAAAACTGAATAGTAATTACGTAAAAAAACTTGTCAGAATTGCATTTTATAATCATTTGTTAAAGAGGGTGATTTAAGCCAATTTTTGGGATTTTTTTAACGAACCTTACTCGTAAATTTGGGCAACTAACTCAAATTATCCAATGTCAAGATTTTGTTTTGTACTCGTTACAACGCTACTCCCTTTTATATTTTTTGCCCAGACACCTCCAAAAACCTTCACGGTAAAGTACATTGACCAACCCATCAAGGTTGATGGAATACTGGATGAATCCGTTTGGGAAACTGCTGACAGTGCCCATAATTTTAACCAAAATTTCCCGTCAGATTCCATTTTGGCCACTCAAAAAACAGATATCAAAATGCTGTTTGACGATACCACTCTATATATTGGAATTAGGCAGGAGACCCAAGGCAATAATTACATAACACCTTCTTTGCGAAGGGATTACAGGGCAGGCAATAGTGATAATATCAGCCTACTTTTTGACACCTTCAATGATGGGACCAACGCTTTTTTATTTGGAATCAATCCCCTCGGTGTTCGTCGCGAAGCCCTTATTTCAGGTGGGGGTAGTGACATTAGCGGTTTTACCACTTCGTGGGATGTTAAATGGCGCGGGGAATCTAAAATCCATGATAACTATTACATATCAGAATTGGCCATTCCATTGACTTCCTTTAAGTTTCGGGAAGGAGAGACCAAGTGGCGGTTTAACAGCTATAGGTTTGATATGCAAGCCAATGAACGAAGCACCTGGATTAGGATACCGCAAAATCAGTTTATTGTCAGTCTTGCTTTTATGGGCGACATGGTTTTTGAAAAGCCGTTGGGAAAATCCAGAACCCCGTTGGCCATAATTCCATATATGAACGGAATTTCAGGTAGGGATTTTGAAAATGACATCTCAGAAAACAATTTTAAGGTGGGTGGTGATGCCAAAGTGGCCATAGGCAATGGTATGAACCTCGATATTACCTTAAATCCAGATTTTTCACAGGTAGAGGTAGATAATTTTATCACCAATCTTACACGTTTTGAGGTTTCTCTGCCTGAGCGACGACAATTTTTTATTGACAACAGCGATCTTTTTGGAAATTTTGGAGGCCGAAGGGATGCCAACCCTTTCTTCTCAAGAAGAATAGGGATTGCTAAGGACACTGCGGACAATACCATTGAAAATAGAATTATTGGTGGAGTGCGTTTAAGCGGAAAACTGAACAACAACTTACGTCTTGGTTTTTTAAATATTCAGACGGAGGAAGATGCGGCCAACGAGATTGCATCTAACAATAATATGATGCTGACATTACAGCAAAAGGTGTTTTCCAGATCAAATATTGGAATGTTCTTTATCAATAGGCAATCCTTCAATTCTCCTGATTTTTTGGATGAAAGTGAAGAATATAACCGAGTTGTTGGAGTGGATTACAATTTAGCTTCGGCCGATAATGTTTGGCGTGGTAAAGTTTATGGTCACAAGTCATTTCAGCCAGGAGATAGCGAAGGAAACTTTTCAGGAGGGGCAACTTTGGGCTTCAACACCAAAAATTATGGTTCCTTTATAGATGCCGTATATATTGATGAAGAATTTCAATCGGACCTAGGTTTTGTTCCCAGAAAAGACATTTTTAAAGTTGCAGGTAGCATTAACCGGAATTTTTGGCCAAAAAACGGTCCTGTAAATAGCCATGGCCTTGAAGTATTTTCCATTGTTACCTGGAGACCAAATTTGGATTACCAAAACACGGATTATAGAATCAATGTTGAATGGGGAGCTAACTTTAATAATCTATCCGAAATTGAAGCGACGTACACCAACCAGTTTATTTTTTTGACGGACGAATTTGAACCCACAGGAAAAGACGATGCAGTTGCTTTGCCTGCCAATACTGGGTATCATTTCAACTCTTTTGAATTGGAATATAGATCAGATCACAGAAAAGTGTTTTCATTTGGCCTTGAACCTTCCTTTGGTGGGTTTTTCAACGGAACACGATATTCGATGGAAGCATTCTTCAATCTCCGTTTACAGCCAAAGGTCAATATGTCATTGGATTTGAACTATGACCGTTTGGAATTGCCTGCTCCACATTCCCAAGCTGATATTTTATTGATAGCGCCAAGATTGGACATCACCTTCAGCAAGTCCATTTTTTGGTCAACTTTGGTCCAATATAGCAACCAAAGGGACAATTTAGGTTTCAATTCACGTCTACAATGGCGATTTGCGCCACTTTCAGATCTCTTTTTGGTCTATAACGATAATTATTTTGTGAATACCTTTATGCCAAGAAACAGGTCCATAAACCTAAAACTTACCTATTGGCTAAACATTTAGGATGACTTTTAAAATACTATGTTCAGATTTGGATGGAACGCTGCTATCCACAAAAAGTGATGTGTCTGAATTCACCGTATCACAAATACATCGAATCAAAGAGCGGATGCGAATTATTTTGGTTTCGGCCCGAATGCCAAAGTCCATGGTATACCTCCAAAAAAGGATGGGTATAGAGAAAAACCCAATCATTTGTTATAATGGTGCTTTGGTCATGCAAGAAGATAAACAGCTTAATTCCACTATAATTCCAATTGACCTAACAGCCCACTTAAACAACATCTGTAAAGCCCATAACATTAAACTTGGGCTTTATCACAAAGATGAATGGTGTGTTGGTGAAACTTCTGAACGGGTGCAAAAAGAAATTTTACATACCAAGGCAGAGCCATTATTTGAGCCTACCTTTAAAACCTTGGAAAGGTGGGAGAAAAAAAACATTGGAGCCCATAAAATAATGCTGATGAGCACCAAACCAAATATAGATGCCATTTCCTCTGAGTTGGAAAGTAATTTTTCTTCTGAGGTAAACTGTTATCGATCCAATGACACCCTCATTGAAATAGCCCCAAATGCTGTTTCAAAGCTTTTGGCCATTCAATCTTTGTTGCAGCCCAATGAATCTTTGGAGGATGTATTGGCATTTGGTGATAATTACAATGATATTGAAATGTTGCAGTGTGTCGGTTATGGTGTAGCTGTGGAAAATGGAAGAAAAGAGGTCAAGGAAATTGCAAAAAAGGTAACCCTAAGCAACAAAGATCATGGAGTTGCCCAATTTATCAAAGACCATCTTTGATTTTCCTATATTTGAGGCAATAGCTATTTAAATTCTATGAACCAACTACCATTTACCGAAGACACTATTATCTTCGGCCTTCTTTGTCTTTGTTTAGGTTTTGTTTTCTATACCTCTTCTATAAAAACTGGCTTCTGGAAAAAGTTCTACACATTTGTTCCCACTGTTCTCATGTGTTATTTACTCCCTGCAATTTTAGCTAGTACAGGTATTGTGGATGAGACCAAATCCCAAACCTATTATATAGCAAGTAGGTATTTACTTCCCGCAGCGCTTATTTTAATGACACTGAGTATAGATTTAAAAGCTATTGCAAATCTTGGCTCCAAGGCCTTGATCATGTTCCTCACCGGAACTGCAGGTATTATAATAGGTGGTCCGGTAGCGATATTGATTGTCTCCATTTTTTCCCCAGAAACCGTTGGAGGCAATGGTTTTGATGCCGTATGGCGCGGTCTTTCTACCATTGCCGGTAGTTGGATAGGCGGAGGTGCCAATCAAGCCGCAATGCTCGAGGTTTTCCAATATAACCCAAAGGAATTCTCAAAAATGGTACTGGTCGATATCGTAATGGCCAATCTTTGGATGGCCATTCTTTTGTTGGGAATAGGTAAGACCAAAAAAATTGATGGTTGGCTAAAGGCCGATACCTCATCCATTGAAGAATTAAAGGAAAAAGTGTCCACTCATACGGCTAAAATTGCCAGGGTAACTTCGCTTCATGATTTTATGATGATGCTTCTATATGCTTTTGCAGGAGTAGGAATAGCTCATTTTTTGGGGCATCACTTTGCTGAATTCTTGGAAAACAATTTTGAAGTGATCAGAAACAAAGAAAAAATACTTTCTTCCTTAGGTTCCAAATTTCTTTGGATGGTTGTTTTTGCCACAGCTATTGGTATTGGACTTTCTTTTACCAAGGCTAAAAACTATGAGGGAGCAGGTGCCAGTAAAATTGGCGGCATGTTCATTTATATCTTAGTGGCCACCATCGGTATGAAAATGGATTTGGGCAGGGTATTGGAAAATCCCGGTTTGATATTGGTTGGGCTCATATGGATTACCATACATGCCGGTCTCCTGATTTTGGTCGCTAAACTAATAAAAGCCCCCTACTTTTTCTTGGCAGTTGGAAGTCAAGCAAATGTGGGCGGTGCTGCTTCTGCTCCCGTGGTCGCGGCAGAATTTCACCCTTCTTTGACCTCTGTGGGCATTCTTTTGGCCGTTTTTGGCTATGTTGTAGGTACCGCCGGAGCTTATTTATGTGCTCTTTTAATGGAAGTTGCTTCAAAAGTTTAGCTGTGTTTCAATTTCCAAATCAAATGAACCGGTTGATTCATCAACTGAGAATAGGCATCTATTAAACAATCACATACAATACTATTGGCCAACCCTATCTTCACTGTATTAATCCATGGTGATTTAATGTTTCAGATAAAATCGCCATTACGTAATGTCAAAAGGTGGTTAGCTTTAAAATCAATTGGAGAAAAAGAAAAATTCTATACTTGTCCAGTATAGGTTTATTGATTTTCATTTGCCTTGCCTTTTCAAAGCATTTCTCCAATAACGGTTATTCCGTAAATAATCAAATCATCCAAAAGGGTAGGAAGTTGATGAACCAAGGTGACTATGTTGCCGCTGAAGAATATTTTGAAATAACTTTAGAAACTTTGCCCAGTGATGTTAATCTACACATCAACCTTGGAGTGTTGAAAAGCCTTCTTGGCAAAACCAATGAGGCAGAACACCATTTTAGAACCGCATGTAGACTGGAATGCAGTGAATCAACAAGCTTGTATGCCTATGCCAAATTTCTAGTGCTGCATAAAAGGTATGACGAAGCTGAAAAACTTCTTTTACGATCTATTGTTGTTGCCCCAGAATTCAAAAATTCCCACGTTCTATTATTGGAAGTATATCACCGAGAACAAAACTGGGAACAACTCTCAGAACTGGCCAAAAAAATTCTCAGAAGCGACCCCAAAGATTCAAGTGCCAAAAAATATTTAGATATATCAGCCAACAAAACTTCAATTATTGCTCTTTCGGAGGACGAGACCAAAAAAAATCCGACAGCTGGAAATTATTTGAAGCTAAGTCAAGAATATTACAGTCGAAACCTTTTTGCACAGTCCTTTCATGCAGTGCAGCAAGCATTGAAAATAAAAAAACAATTCCCTGAAGCACATTATCTACTGGGGCTGATTTATAAAAAACTAGGTAATACCCAAAAGGCCAAAGTTTCTTTTAGAAAGGCAGCCATTCACAATGTAAACTTCTTGCCACCAGCTAATCCACTTTATAAGTTAGATTCATATTCTTTGGCGATCCATCAATAACCCAAACTCGCTCTTTTTAGATTATCTCTATCTCTTTGGGCAACTAGTTGAAGTATTTCAATAAATATTTTGATATTTGCCACGCTAAATTTTTTCAATGAAAAGGATTCTATTTGTATTTGTATTGTGCTTGGCCATTTTATCTTGTGAGAAAAACACGGAAAACACCATGACCGTTTCCGGGAACATTAAAGGCCTTAAAAAGGGAATGCTTTACTTACAACAGTTCCAAGACTCCGCATTGGTGGTATTGGATTCCATGAAAATTGAAGGAAATGGAGCATTCACCTTTTCTCAAGAAGTTAAAAACCCTGAATTGTTTTACCTGTATCTTGAAAAAGAGGACAATAACAATATCAACGATAGAATTACATTTTTTGGAGAACCCGGAGAAATAACTATAAATACATCATGGAATACGTTTGACATTGGTCCTGAAATTTATGGGTCAAAGTCCCATGAAAAGTTTATGGAATTCAATAACATGATGACCAATTTTAATCTCCGCGAGTTAACACTGATACAACAAAGTGGGTTACCAGAATTTCAAGAAGATTCATTGGCTTTGGACTCCATCCAAAATCTGGTAAACAAAAATATCGTGAGTAAATATCGATACACACTTAATTTTGGACTAAATAATGGCGATTCTTATGTAACTCCTTATTTAATGCTTACTTCTGCCTTGGAAGCAAATCCAAAGTACTTAGATTCTGTGTATAAGGTATTAACACCAGAGGTGGCCTCATCCAAGTATGGAGAGGACTTCAAAAAATACTTAGAAAAATAAAAATTGGATTAACTTCCAAGTTTATTCAGTTCTTCAACCAATTCGGTGGCTTTTTCCTCTAACTGAACACGAATATTCTTAAAGTGTGCCTTGCTATTATCCACTCCTTTTTGGTGGATTTTATCCATGAGGTCGTCAAATATTGCGATTGCCTTGTCAATAATAACCGTGCCTTCTTCAGAATCCTTATTATTGGAACCAGCCTCCCATAGATAAACTGCCTCTATGATATCTCCTAAAACAAAATTGACGTCTTTCTTTAAATCACGAATGCTTGCCATACTGCTATTTTTTCAAATGTACTATTAAATGGTAACTTCTAAAAGTTTGGCCCCTCTGGTATCAATATGAATTGATTTGCTTTCTGCAGCAACCAATAGTGTCTCACCTTTTTTAATGGATGCCGCACCCCAATCGTTTGTAATCTCAGCCTCGCCCCCAACACACATATAAATGGTAAAGGAATCCCTATCGGAAACATCTTGATGCATTTCATCAGTAAGTTCCAAAAAATTGGTCTTAAAATAAGGGCAATCCACCATTTGGTTAACGGAGTCCTTATCATCTGCATATTTTACCTTAAAATCATCCTTTTTAGAATAATCAATGGCATCCATGGCCAAATCTGTATGTAATTCGCGTAGGTTTCCATTTTTATCCCTACGGTTAAAATCAAATACTCTGTATGTAATATCAGATGTTTGTTGAATCTCTGCGAGCAATACTCCTGCCCCAATGGCATGAATTTTTCCCGTATTTATGAAAAAGGTGTCTCCTTCGGAAACTTCCTCATAGTTCATTAGATCCAGAAGGGTATCATTTTCAAGGCTTTTTACATACTCCTCTTTTTCAACATCCTTATTGAAACCTACTATGAGCTTGGCTCCAGGGTCTGCATCCATTACATACCACATTTCTGTTTTTCCAAATGAATTGTGCCTTTCTTTGGCCAGCTCATCATTAGGGTGCAGTTGAATGGACAAATCTTGTTTGGCATCAATGAACTTAATTAGAATTGGAAAATCTTTTCCAAAACGGTCTACAACGCTCTTACCCAACAACTCCTCTGCCCTTTCATTGATTAAATTCTGTAAAGATGTTCCGCTAAAAGCTCCGTTAGCTACTTCTGAAATATCTCCACTCACTCCTGAAAGTTCCCAGCTTTCACCAGTAATATCGTTTTCTATAGGTTTTTGTAGTACGTCTTTTAATTTGGTTCCTCCCCAAAGGCGTTCTTTAAGAATGGGAGTAAATTTTAAGGGGTATAATGCCATTTCTATCCTGAATAAGTTACAAAGTTACGAGGTGTTTCGTAAAGTACCACCTCCAATTCCTTGGTTTCTTCAATGTGAGGTCTAAGTTTATTCCAAATCACCACGGCAATATTTTCAGCGGTCGGATTCAGATCTTTAAACTCGGGAACATCCTTATTAAGATTTTTATGATCCAAAGCTTCCTCAACATGCATTTTAATCAAATCCTTAAGCACTTTCAAGTCCATTACAAAGCCCGTTTCCTGATCAATTTCTCCTTCTACACTTACAATCAGATCATAATTGTGCCCATGATAACTGGGATTGTTGCATTTCCCAAAAACAGCGCTGTTCTTTTCATCACTCCAATCTGGTCTATATAATCTATGGGCGGCATTAAAGCTCGCTTTTCTGCTCACTTTAACTTTCATCTTGTGCAGTGTTTTCAGTTAAGTAATTGTAGAAACGTTCAAAGATTATTTTGAACCAGACCGTATATTCTTCCGGGTTGGCGGCTATGTCGTTTTTTATGTCTGATGGTTGCATCCACTTCCAATCTTCAACTTCTTCTGGATTTATTGATGGATATCCATTGTAGTATCCCATCATTACATGATCCAATTCATGTTCCGTCAATCCATTGTCAAATGGGGCTTTATAAATAAAGGAAAACAATTCTTTGAGTTCTGTCTGAAATCCCATTTCTTCAGAAAGTCGACGTTTGCCAGCTTCTATGTTGGTTTCTCCATCTCGTTGGTGGCTACAGCAAGTATTGGTCCAAAGCAAAGGGGAATGATATTTATCCCCTGCCCGTTGCTGAAGCATGGTCTCTCCTTTATCATTCATAATAAAAACAGAAAAAGCCCTATGCAGAACCGCTTTTTCATGGGCTTCCATTTTGGGCATCAAACCAATGGGCTCATCGGCTTCGTTGACCAATATCACATTTTCCTCTTTCATAGGGTAAAAATATGACGTTTGTCAAGAAATATCCAGATGCAGTCCTTAAAATGTTACTAAAACTGTGGAATTCTAAAAGAAGCGGGGAGATTTAAGGTTACCTAGATTTTTAATGAAATCGTATCTAAGAATTACCTCAAAGGACCCATCGTTGAAGGTTGCAGCCCCTAAATCCGTGATTTCTCGATCATAAGCAAGGCCAATGAAGAACTCATCGGATATTCTAAAACCAAACAGACCACTGAATGCCGCATCCCACCGATATGCCAATCCACCAATAAATTTTTCATTGAGCATGAAGTTCGCTGACAAATCTACCTGTACTGGTGCACCTTTGACCGCTTTGGTCAACAGCGTTGGTTTAAACTTTAAAAAAGGATTTAAATCCCAAACATATCCAGTAATTAAATACAAATTTATCTGCTCCGTAGCGGTGGAAATGGAAGCTTCATCAAAATGGGTGGTCTCCAACAATCTGGGTGCAGAGAGTCCTGCATAAAAACGTTCTGTGTGATAGTAAATTCCCGCTCCAACATTGGGAGAGAATTTATTTCTGATATCTTGCTGCGATTGCAATTGGGGGTCAATCTCAAACTCGTCCAATTCTGAATATCTGATATCCAACATATGGGCACTACCCTTAAGTCCAAAACTCAACTTGGCGTCAAATGAAGTTTGAATGGTATAGGAAAAGTCCACATCAAAATATGTTTCCGAGGTGGGCCCTATTTTATCATTGACCACAGAAATTCCCAAACCTACTCCCCTATAACCCATTGGAGTATGAAGGTTGAGTGTTTGGGTTTCAGGTGCACCATCAAGACCCAGCCATTGGTTGCGGTAGAGCGCCGCAATGCTCAAATGCCCGCGGGAACCTGCATATGCGGGATTAACACTCACTGTATTGTACATATACTGCGTATATTGAGCGTCTTGCTGTCCATGCACACATCCTATAATGCCAAATACAAGCACAAAAAACTGCTGCTGTATTTTTTTTCTAAATGTTTTGTTCTCCACAGTAATCATTTCTTTTATCTATTGATATATAGGTAACCGGAAATCTGTTTCATGTTTCCATTGGGATCTTCATAATCTATGATATAGAAATATGTGCCCACAGGAAGCTTGTTGTCCTTATCCACTGTTACCCTTCCTTCGGAAGTGCCGTCAAAAACATTTCCGGTTGTGTTGTATGCCTTGGTCGCGTATACCTGCACACCCCATCTGTTATAAATTTTTACTGTGTTGTTTGGATAATCTTCTAAGTTATTTATGGTCAGTACATCATGTATACCATCCCCATTGGGAGTTATTACATTGATTACATCTATTTCGTCTACTTGGGTAGGACCTAGATCAGGATCAAGATAATTGGGGATGTTGTCACTATCTGAATCATCATTGGCATAGTTTCCATCTCCATCCAAATCTTCATCTATAGTTTCAATACCATCGTCATCGTCGTCAGTATCTCTATAGTCAGGCTCACCATCAGTATCTGTATCGGGTAGATCTGTACTTGGGTCGTCTATCTCGTCATTGACATCCACATCGATTACCGTACTTCCTTCATAACCATCATCAAGACCGTCATTATCTTTGTCAGATCCTGTAAATACAACATCTGCTACACCGTCTTGATCTTGATCATGACCTTCAATACGATCAGGAACGTTATCATTATCACTATCCTCATCGACATAATCAGGTAATCCATCACCTTCTGAGTCAACAGGAATCAATCCAACATTTCCACCGTTCTCATAAGCATCATCCAAGCCATTGTCATTAGCATCTGTTAAGCTAGGTGAAATGTAGCCTATTGCTGTTTGCGCTTCTATATTGTCAGGTATACCATCATCATCACTGTCAATATCAAGATAATCCGGTATTCCATCACTATCAGAATCAGTTGGGTCAGTTGTTGGGTCATTGTCATTGTCCGCATTCAAATCTTCAAAACTGTCAACAATACCGTCATTATCAGCATCTAAATTAACAGCTGGTACGTTCACCAAAATAGTAACTGTAGCTGTGCTGCAGTTTCCACTTGTATCACAAATGGTGTAATCAAAAGAATCAGGACCCAAATACCCTGTGTTCGGGGTATACGTCACAAAATCATCTGAAGGGTTACCAGGTGTACCGTTATCATTGATCACTAAAGTACCATTTGTTGGTGTGGTCGCTGTCAATGTCCCAGAGGTTGGAAGATCATTGTCATTGGCCAAAATATCAATATCGACTGCAATATCTTGATCCGTAGCAACCGAATCATCAAATGCATCAACTATAGGGAGTACATCCACGGTCACAGTTGCTGTGCTGCAAGCTCCTGTTGAAGTACAGACTGTATAATCAAAAGTATCCGTTCCATTGAAATCTGCATTCGGGGTATAGGTAACTATATCATCTGATGGGTCGTTAGCTGTTCCATTGTCATTAATGGAAACTGTTCCGTTTGCGGGGTTTGTCGTTGTCAAAATGCCATCGCTGGGTAAGTCCGTGTCGTTGGCATAGATTGGAACTATTACAGAACTATCTTCATCAACAGCGATTAAATCATCAACAAGCGTTGCAGCCTCAATCATGCAAACCACGGTAAATCTCGGAAGTTGACTAACGTTTCCCGCTTTAGTAATTGTTGCTGTATACCTTTCCACCGTAGCTGTACTGGTCACCATTGGTTGGGTTTGATCTCCGGCCAAAGGCGGGCTCCAACTTACAGTTGCCCCTGATGGAATGCTTGCTGAAATATCTAAGGTCACTTCATTATCTGGAACCCTACAATCGGTCAAAATAAAATATCCCGTTGCATTAGATCCGCAAAGTGTACCATCATAGGTTGCAAAATACACGCCAGGTTGGGTAGCTTCATAAAACGAATTTGTTCCTAAGACAGTTCCCAAATCCGAAGCTTCGAACCACTGATAGTTACTTTGACCTCCTCCACTAGGTGCCTGAAGTAAAAATTGGGCATTGGAATTATTTATTCCTAAAAACAGGATAAACAATCCTATAAATAAAGACTTATGTAAGGTGTTTAATTTCAAAATCTTTTTAGCCTTTATTGTTATTATCTTACTACAAACACTACATTGATAAGTGAATTGTAATCCGTTGGTACCGCATCCACGGTGAAATTCATAATTCCGGCATCACTTACAGTAACTCCAGAAAAAACACTGGTATCATAATAGGTTATATAGTAGTGCAATTCACCTGCTGCATAGGTTGGAATAGCTGCCGGTGCCGATGGGCTTTTTACCGCAGGAGTTCCATATTGAGCCACATATTGAGCATAAAGATCAATCGGAGTACCAGGTCCTACTGTTGATGCATCAACGGCTATTGAAGGCGGATAAAAAATTCTTCCCGCCTTAGCAGTTACTTTTGTAATATCTGTCATCGCAGCGTCAACTGTAGCTTCTGAAGCCCCATCGCCATCTACATCAATATCTGTCATTTCAAAAGAGGCCCCACCATCAGTTCCAACGCTAAGTTCATTGTTAGCATCAGTACTTACCACATTAGCTGTTTCAGCAGCTCCGCCATCTTCATCGGTATAACTAATTACTCCTGTGGTGGTATTTTGAGACAATGAGGTTACCGTTTCATTGATATCTACCGCAGTAATGCCAGTTTCAGAAATTGTAGCAATACGATTACCTGTAACCGTGTTGGTTACACTTACATCGTCATCAGTAGTGATCGCTCCTACTGCGTTGTCAACATACGTCTTCACAGCCTGTTCAGTTGGGAAGTCCGTCGCCGAGTTCCCAGCCAGGGTTCCGTCGTTCGACTTGTTCGCAGAGTCCTCCTTCAATGCTATCGCAGCAGCATTGGTGGCTATGTCAGATGTATTTGTTGCAATATCCGCAGTGTTGGTAGCGATGTCAGATGTATTGGTAGCTATGTCAGCCGTGTTCGTTGCAATATCAGCCGTGTTCGTTGCAATATCCGCGGTGTTCGTTGCAATATCAGCAGTGTTTGTTGCAATATCCGCAGTGTTGGTCGCGATGTCAGATGTATTGGTAGCTATGTCAGCCGTGTTCGTAGCGATGTCAGCAGTGTTGGTCGCGATGTCAGATGCATTGGTCGCAATATCCGCAGTGTTGGTAGCGATGTCAGATGTATTGGCAGCTATGTCAGCCGTGTTCGTTGCAATATCAGCGGTGTTGGTCGCGATATCCGCAGTGTTCGCAGCTATATCGGCGCTCTCCTCAAGGGCCGATAGGTCCGCTGAAAAGCTCGTGGCCCCTTCGGTGACCGTGACCTCGTTGGTGCCCCCGTTGAACGATACCCCAGTGATGTCGTCATCCGCCGTTGCCGATATCTGCCCATCCACATAGGTCTTGACCGCCAGCTCCGTGGGGAAAAGGGTATTGGTCGCGTCCGAAAGGGTAACGTCCGTGGACTTGTTCGCAGAGTCCTCCTTCAACGCTATCGCCGCAGTGTTGGTCGCAATATCAGCAGTGTTGGTAGCGATGTCAGATGTATTGGTAGCTATGTCAGCCGTGTTCGTTGCAATGTCAGCGGTGTTCGTTGCAATATCAGCAGTGTTCGTTGCAATATCCGCAGTGTTTGTTGCAATATCCGCAGTGTTGGTCGCGATGTCAGATGTATTGGTAGCTATGTCAGCCGTGTTCGTTGCAATATCAGCAGTGTTCGCAGCTATATCGGAGCTCTCCTCAAGGGCCGATAGGTCCGCTGAAAAGCTCGTGGCCCCTTCGGTGACCGTGACCTCGTTCGTGCCCCCGTTGAACGATACCCCAGTGATGTCGTCATCCGCCGTTGCCGATATCTGCCCATCCACATAGGTCTTGACCGCCAGCTCCGTGGGGAAAAGGGTATTGGTCGCGTCCGAAAGGGTAACGTCCGTGGACTTGTTCGCAGAGTTCTCCTTCAACGCTATCGCCGCAGCATTGGTGGCTATGTCAGATGTATTTGTTGCAATATCCGCAGTGTTGGTAGCGATGTCAGATGTGTTCGTAGCGATATCAGCTGTATTTGTTGCAATATCAGCAGTGTTGGTCGCAATATCAGCCGTGTTTGTTGCAATATCCGCAGTGTTGGTCGCGATGTCAGATGTATTTGTTGCAATGTCAGCGGTGTTGGTCGCGATATCAGCTGTATTTGTTGCAATATCCGCAGTGTTGGTCGCGATGTCAGCGGTGTTCGTCGCGATGTCAGCGGTGTTCGTGGCAATATCCGCAGTGTTCGCGGCTATATCGGCGCTCTCCTCAAGGGCCGATAGGTCAGCTGAAAAGCTCGTGGCCCCTTCGGTGACCGTGACCTCGTTGGTGCCCCCGTTGAACGATACCCCAGTGATGTCGTCATCCGCCGTTGCCGATATCTGCCCATCCACATAGGTCTTGACCGCCAGCTCCGTGGGGAAAAGGGTATTGGTCGCGTCCGAAAGGGTAACGTCCGTGGACTTGTTCGCAGAGTCCTCCTTCAACGCTATCGCCGCAGCATTGGTGGCTATGTCAGATGCATTGGTCGCAATATCCGCAGTGTTGGTCGCGATGTCAGCGGTGTTCGTTGCAATATCCGCAGTGTTGGTCGCGATGTCAGCGGTGTTCGTCGCGATGTCAGCGGTGTTCGTAGCTATATCGGCACTCTCCTCAAGGGCCGATAGGTCCGCTGAAAAGCTCGTGGCCCCTTCGGTGACCGTGACCTCGTTGGTGCCCCCGTTGAACGATACCCCAGTGATGTCGTCATCCGCCGTTGCCGATATCTGCCCATCCACATAGGTCTTGACCGCCAGCTCCGTGGGGAAAAGGGTATTGGTCGCGTCCGAAAGGGTAACGTCCGTGGACTTGTTCGCAGAGTCCTCCTTCAACGCTATCGCCGCAGCATTGGTGGCTATGTCAGATGCATTGGTCGCAATATCAGCGGTGTTGGTCGCGATGTCAGCAGTGTTCGTTGCAATGTCAGCGGTGTTGGTCGCAATATCAGCGGTGTTGGTCGCAATGTCAGATGTGTTCGTGGCAATGTCAGCCGTATTGGTCGCGATGTCAGCGGTGTTGGTCGCGATATCCGCAGTGTTCGCAGCTATATCGGCGCTCTCCTCAAGGGCCGATAGGTCAGCTGAAAAGCTCGTGGCCCCTTCGGTGACCGTGACCTCGTTGGTGCCCCCGTTGAACGATACCCCAGTGATGTCGTCATCCGCCGTTGCCGATATCTGCCCATCCACATAGGTCTTGACCGCCAGCTCCGTGGGGAAAAGGGTATTGGTCGCGTCCGAAAGGGTAACGTCCGTGGACTTGTTCGCAGAGTCCTCCTTCAACGCTATCGCCGCAGCATTGGTGGCTATGTCAGATGTATTTGTTGCAATATCCGTAGTGTTGGTAGCGATGTCAGATGTATTGGTAGCTATGTCAGCCGTGTTCGTTGCAATATCAGCAGTGTTCGTCGCAATGTCAGCGGTGTTGGTCGCGATATCCGCAGTGTTCGCAGCTATATCGGCGCTCTCCTCAAGGGCCGATAGGTCCGCTGAAAAGCTCGTGGCCCCTTCGGTGACCGTGACCTCGTTCGTGCCCCCGTTGAACGATACCCCAGTGATGTCGTCATCCGCCGTTGCCGATATCTGCCCATCCACATAGGTCTTGACCGCCAGCTCCGTGGGGAAAAGGGTATTGGTCGCATCCGAAAGGGTAACGTCCGTGGACTTGTTCGCAGAGTCCTCCTTCAACGCTATCGCCGCAGCATTGGTCGCAATATCAGCCGTGTTGGTAGCGATGTCAGATGTATTCGTAGCTATGTCAGCTGTATTTGTTGCAATGTCAGCCGTGTTTGTTGCAATATCCGCAGTGTTTGTTGCAATATCCGCAGTGTTGGTCGCGATGTCAGATGTATTGGTAGCTATGTCAGCCGTGTTGGTCGCGATGTCAGCGGTGTTCGTCGCGATGTCAGCGGTGTTCGTGGCAATATCCGCAGTGTTCGCGGCTATATCGGCGCTCTCCTCAAGGGCCGATAGGTCAGCTGAAAAGCTCGTGGCCCCTTCGGTGACCGTGACCTCGTTCGTGCCCCCGTTGAACGATACCCCAGTGATGTCGTCATCCGCCGTTGCCGATATCTGCCCATCCACATAGGTCTTGACCGCCAGCTCCGTGGGGAAAAGGGTATTGGTCGCATCCGAAAGGGTAACGTCCGTGGACTTGTTCGCAGAGTCCTCCTTCAACGCTATCGCCGCAGCATTGGTGGCTATGTCAGATGCATTGGTCGCAATATCCGCAGTGTTGGTCGCGATGTCAGCAGTGTTCGTTGCAATGTCAGCAGTGTTCGTTGCAATATCCGCGGTGTTCGTTGCAATATCCGCGGTGTTCGTTGCAATATCAGCAGTGTTGGTAGCGATGTCAGCTGTATTTGTTGCAATATCCGCAGTGTTGGTCGCGATGTCAGATGTATTGGTCGCGATGTCAGCGGTGTTCGTAGCTATATCGGCACTCTCCTCAAGGGCCGATAGGTCCGCTGAAAAGCTCGTGGCCCCTTCGGTGACCGTGACCTCGTTCGTGCCCCCGTTGAACGATACCCCAGTGATGTCGTCATCGGAAATAGATGAACTATCTATCAATACCCATGAGGACGTTCCCGCACTCCATTGCAACAGTTGTCCATCAACGGTCCCATCCGCCAATTTGGATAGAGTTACGGCATTGTCCGCTATCTCAGTAGCTGTAACACCACTGGCCGTTATACCTAAAGTATAAGGACTCACTGTCGTACCTGCTCCCGAAAGGGTCAAGGTCCCGTCCGTTGCTCCCGTTACCTCATTCCCTATTACCCCGTCATTTTCAGTGACGGTAACCGAGCCCAGGTCTACCAAGGTCCAGGAAGTGGTCCCTGCATCCCATTGTATCACCTGCCCATCCGCGGTGCCATCAGCTATGTTTTCAAGCTGGACCGCATCATCGGCCAGTTTTGTATTGTCTATGGCATCGCCCGCTATCTTAGCTGTGGTGACCGCCAAATCGTTGATCTCATCCGTTTCCACTGCACTATTGGTCAAATCGACCACTCCCGTATTCGATATGGTGGCATCTCCGCTTGCGGTGACGCCAACAGCAGTATTGGTCGCGTCGCCAACAAATATCTGTCCATCATTGAGCGTGGAAACTCCACTTATCTGTGTATCGACATAGGTCTTAACGGCCTGCTCCGTGGGAAAGTCCGTCGCCGAGTTCCCAGCCAGGGTTCCGTCGTTCGACTTGTTCGCAGAGTCCTCCTTCAATGCTATCGCAGCAGCATTGGTGGCTATGTCAGATGTATTTGTTGCAATATCCGCAGTGTTGGTAGCGATGTCAGATGTATTGGTAGCTATGTCAGCCGTGTTCGTTGCAATGTCAGATGTATTGGTCGCGATGTCAGCGGTGTTCGTAGCGATGTCAGCAGTGTTGGTCGCGATGTCAGATGCATTGGTCGCAATATCCGCAGTGTTGGTAGCGATGTCAGATGTATTGGTAGCTATGTCAGCCGTGTTCGTTGCAATATCAGCAGTGTTCGTCGCAATGTCAGCGGTGTTGGTCGCGATATCCGCAGTGTTCGCAGCTATATCGGCACTCTCCTCAAGGGCCGATAGGTCCGCTGAAAAGCTCGTGGCCCCTTCGGTGACCGTGACCTCGTTCGTGCCCCCGTTGAACGATACCCCAGTGATGTCGTCATCCGCCGTTGCCGATATCTGCCCATCCACATAGGTCTTGACCGCCAGCTCCGTGGGGAAAAGGGTATTGGTCGCGTCCGAAAGGGTAACGTCCGTGGACTTGTTCGCAGAGTCCTCCTTCAACGCTATCGCCGCAGTGTTGGTCGCAATATCAGCAGTGTTGGTAGCTATGTCAGATGTATTGGTAGCTATGTCAGCCGTGTTCGTTGCAATGTCAGCGGTGTTCGTTGCAATATCCGCAGTGTTTGTTGCAATATCCGCAGTGTTGGTCGCGATGTCAGATGTATTGGTAGCTATGTCAGCCGTGTTGGTCGCGATGTCAGCAGTGTTCGCAGCTATATCGGCGCTCTCCTCAAGGGCCGATAGGTCCGCTGAAAAGCTCGTGGCCCCTTCGGTGACCGTGACCTCGTTGGTGCCCCCGTTGAACGATACCCCAGTGATGTCGTCATCCGCCGTTGCCGATATCTGCCCATCCACATAGGTCTTGACCGCCAGCTCCGTGGGGAAAAGGGTATTGGTCGCGTCCGAAAGGGTAACGTCCGTGGACTTGTTCGCAGAGTCCTCCTTCAACGCTATCGCCGCAGCATTGGTCGCAATATCAGCAGTGTTGGTCGCAATATCAGCCGTGTTGGTAGCGATGTCAGATGTATTCGTAGCTATGTCAGATGTATTTGTTGCAATGTCAGCCGTGTTTGTTGCAATATCCGCAGTGTTTGTTGCAATATCCGCAGTGTTGGTCGCGATGTCAGATGTATTTGTTGCAATGTCAGCGGTGTTGGTCGCGATATCAGCTGTATTTGTTGCAATATCCGCAGTGTTCGTAGCGATGTCAGCAGTGTTCGTTGCAATATCCGCGGTGTTGGTCGCAATATCCGCGGTGTTCGTTGCAATATCAGCAGTGTTGGTAGCGATGTCAGCTGTATTTGTTGCAATATCCGCAGTGTTGGTCGCGATGTCAGATGTATTGGTCGCGATGTCAGCGGTGTTCGTAGCTATATCGGCACTCTCCTCAAGGGCCGATAGGTCCGCTGAAAAGCTCGTGGCCCCTTCGGTGACCGTGACCTCGTTCGTGCCCCCGTTGAACGATACCCCAGTGATGTCGTCATCGGAAATAGATGAACTATCTATCAATACCCATGAGGACGTTCCCGCACTCCATTGCAACAGTTGTCCATCAACGGTCCCATCCGCCAATTTGGATAGAGTTACGGCATTGTCCGCTATCTCAGTAGCTGTAACACCACTGGCCGTTATACCTAAAGTATAAGGACTCACTGTCGTACCTGCTCCCGAAAGGGTCAAGGTCCCGTCCGTTGCTCCCGTTACCTCATTCCCTATTACCCCGTCATTTTCAGTGACGGTAACCGAGCCCAGGTCTACCAAGGTCCAGGAAGTGGTCCCTGCATCCCATTGTATCACCTGCCCATCCGCGGTGCCATCAGCTATGTTTTCAAGCTGGACCGCATCATCGGCCAGTTTTGTATTGTCTATGGCATCGCCCGCTATCTTAGCTGTGGTGACCGCCAAATCGTTGATCTCATCCGTTTCCACTGCACTATTGGTCAAATCGACCACTCCCGTATTCGATATGGTGGCATCTCCGCTTGCGGTGACGCCAACAGCAGTATTGGTCGCGTCGCCAACAAATATCTGTCCATCATTGAGCGTGGAAACTCCACTTATCTGTGTATCGACATAGGTCTTAACGGCCTGCTCCGTGGGAAAGTCCGTCGCCGAGTTCCCAGCCAGGGTTCCGTCGTTCGACTTGTTCGCAGAGTCCTCCTTCAATGCTATCGCAGCAGCATTGGTGGCTATGTCAGATGTATTTGTTGCAATATCCGCAGTGTTGGTAGCGATGTCAGATGTATTGGTAGCTATGTCAGCCGTGTTCGTTGCAATGTCAGATGTATTGGTCGCGATGTCAGCGGTGTTCGTAGCGATGTCAGCAGTGTTGGTCGCGATGTCAGATGCATTGGTCGCAATATCCGCAGTGTTGGTAGCGATGTCAGATGTATTGGTAGCTATGTCAGCCGTGTTCGTTGCAATATCAGCAGTGTTCGTCGCAATGTCAGCGGTGTTGGTCGCGATATCCGCAGTGTTCGCAGCTATATCGGCACTCTCCTCAAGGGCCGATAGGTCCGCTGAAAAGCTCGTGGCCCCTTCGGTGACCGTGACCTCGTTCGTGCCCCCGTTGAACGATACCCCAGTGATGTCGTCATCCGCCGTTGCCGATATCTGCCCATCCACATAGGTCTTGACCGCCAGCTCCGTGGGGAAAAGGGTATTGGTCGCGTCCGAAAGGGTAACGTCCGTGGACTTGTTCGAAGAGTCCTCCTTCAACGCTATCGCCGCAGTGTTGGTCGCAATATCAGCAGTGTTGGTCGCGATGTCAGATGTATTGGTAGCTATGTCAGATGTATTCGTAGCTATGTCAGCTGTATTTGTTGCAATGTCAGCCGTGTTTGTTGCAATATCCGCAGTGTTGGTCGCGATGTCAGCGGTGTTCGTCGCGATGTCAGCGGTGTTCGCGGCTATATCGGCGCTCTCCTCAAGGGCCGATAGGTCAGCTGAAAAGCTCGTGGCCCCTTCGGTGACCGTGACCTCGTTCGTGCCCCCGTTGAACGATACCCCAGTGATGTCGTCATCCGCCGTTGCCGATATCTGCCCATCCACATAGGTCTTGACCGCCAGCTCCGTGGGGAAAAGGGTATTGGTCGCGTCCGAAAGGGTAACGTCCGTGGACTTGTTCGCAGAGTCCTCCTTCAACGCTATCGCCGCAGCATTGGTGGCTATGTCAGATGTATTTGTTGCAATATCCGCAGTGTTGGTAGCGATGTCAGCAGTGTTCGTTGCAATGTCAGCGGTGTTGGTCGCGATGTCAGCAGTGTTCGTTGCAATATCAGCGGTGTTGGTCGCGATATCAGCTGTATTTGTTGCAATATCCGCGGTGTTCGTTGCAATATCAGCAGTGTTTGTTGCAATATCCGCAGTGTTGGTCGCGATGTCAGCTGTATTGGTCGCGATGTCAGCGGTGTTCGTAGCGATGTCAGCAGTGTTGGTCGCAATATCCGCAGTGTTGGTCGCGATGTCAGATGTATTGGTAGCTATGTCAGCCGTGTTCGTTGCAATATCCGCAGTGTTCGTTGCAATATCAGCAGTGTTGGTCGCAATATCAGCCGTGTTGGTAGCGATGTCAGATGTATTCGTAGCTATGTCAGCGGTGTTCGTGGCAATATCCGCAGTGTTCGCGGCTATATCGGCGCTCTCCTCAAGGGCCGATAGGTCAGCTGAAAAGCTCGTGGCCCCTTCGGTGACCGTGACCTCGTTCGTGCCCCCGTTGAACGATACCCCAGTGATGTCGTCATCCGCCGTTGCCGATATCTGCCCATCCACATAGGTCTTGACCGCCAGCTCCGTGGGGAAAAGGGTATTGGTCGCGTCCGAAAGGGTAACGTCCGTGGACTTGTTCGCAGAGTTCTCCTTCAACGCTATCGCCGCAGCATTGGTGGCTATGTCAGATGTATTTGTTGCAATATCCGCAGTGTTGGTAGCGATGTCAGATGTGTTCGTAGCGATATCAGCTGTATTTGTTGCAATATCAGCAGTGTTGGTCGCAATATCAGCCGTGTTTGTTGCAATATCCGCAGTGTTGGTCGCGATGTCAGATGTATTTGTTGCAATGTCAGCGGTGTTGGTCGCGATATCAGCTGTATTTGTTGCAATATCCGCAGTGTTCGTAGCGATGTCAGCAGTGTTCGTTGCAATATCCGCGGTGTTGGTCGCAATATCAGCCGTATTTGTTGCAATGTCAGCGGTGTTAGTAGTGATGTCAGCAGTGTTCGTTGCAATATTCGCGGTGTTGGTCGCAATATCAGCCGTGTTTGTTGCAATATCCGCAGTGTTCGCAGCTATATCGGCGCTCTCCTCAAGGGCCGATAGGTCCGCTGAAAAGCTCGTGGCCCCTTCGGTGACCGTGACCTCGTTGGTGCCCCCGTTGAACGATACCCCAGTGATGTCGTCGTCAACTTGACCCGCGAGAGCATCAATAGCATTTTGTACATTAGTTTCCCCTAAGCCTACATTATCGGTATAGGGAACCTGAGATGCATTTTGGTTGTCCGTGTTAACCAAAGCAGCAATATCTGCCAAAGCCACTGAAAATGTATTGGTATCAGAATCAGTTATTACTAGATTAGTATTAGTCCCATCAATTCCAAAAGAAGTAATAGTAGTATTTGTATCTGTTAGCGTATCACTTAAACTACTTAAATCAACATTTACACTTCCCCCATTTTCCAAAGTCAATGTCAATTCATTTGTAGCTCCATTAAACGTGAACCCAGTCAACTGCTGATCATCAGTTGAAGTTAATTCCCAAGAATCTCCATCCCAAAAGTAGATTGTCCCGGTATTGGTATTTACGTATACATCTCCTGTATCAGCTCCACCTGGTACTACAGCTCCTGGATTTGTTACCGCTGTTCCACTTAAAACTTCACAATTGCATTGGTCTTGTAAAGTCACTGTGGTTTGAGAAAAGGCAAATCCTGTGAAGAATAGTAAAACTATAACTATGATACTCTTTTTCATGGGGTTACTATTAGTTGAGATTTTATATCTTGTTTTTTGTGATCTATAACTTTTATGCATCTGTATCTTTGGGTTCAATTCCATGAATACTACTACATCTTACAAAATTACCTTTACCTATAGGGGGTGAAAATATTTGTTGTGTACGTCTAAAATCCGACGGTATAGCGGTTAAATTTTGAGGTCATCGTTATAATTATTTATGTTTTTTTTAAGGTCGTTGGTCGATAAAATCAATAATATCAACGGTTATCCAATGGATAATTCCTACAAAATCCCCTCTGATTTGTCAAGAATTTTATGGCCAAAATGTTCTGTATAAATGGCATTTCTTTCATAGCATTTTTGAATCAATTCAAACATTATAATTTTGTTATACAGAGAGTCCAAAAATGAAATCTTGGTAGTAAAAACTCTTCTAAAACTTGTTTGAATGGTACAAATTCAAAAAGCTGATTATTAAGGCAAAAGCATGTGTGGAGAAAAGAAATTAGTCTCTATTTACCCTGTAGGTAATTTTACGGTTGGTTATTACGGATGATACCTTTATTTTACTAACAGGTGAAAATTCCGAGGTAGAGTTGCCCAATGTAGCCGTTGCGGTAATTTTGTTGCTTAATGTTGCTGACGGGAAAGGGATTGTAAATTTAAACCTGTTCGTAGTATCCACATTTCCATCGGCATCTGAATACGCGGAAGAAGTGGCATCTGAATCTGAACCACTACCTTCAACAACAGACGCTATAAAAGTTTGCCCTTCACCATAATCAGTTGAAAGACCTAACTGGTTATCACCATCCGTTGCACTGCCTGCACTAATATCTGTAAGAAAAAATTCCAAGGTTGCACCTGGTCGGGACCATCCGGTAACTATCAAATTTGAACCTGAGATAAATATGGTATTGAGAATGGGAAAGTTTAAAAGGTTATTGGGTCCTGAATCACTATCCCCATTGTCATTCAAGGTAATATCGTCTCCCGCAGTTGTTGAAGCATCCAAGTCAATACCGAGTGCATCTCCCGATGTACCATTGGCATATATTGAGTTTTGACTGATCAAATTTCCTGTTCCTCCCATAACAACAATTCCTGCCCCTCCATTGCTGAATATAATATTATTTATCAATTGGGAGTTGTTTCCTGCCAGTTTAACGCCCATATCTTCTACATTACCCCCGCAGTTGCCTCCATCCTGACCAGAAGTAGTTATAGAGTTTTCAGTAATTGTTGCTCCTCCTGCAAATAAAGCACCATCAATGGCTGTAGAAGCAGATCCTTCTATCAAATTTTGTTGGATGGTTATGCCACTCCCCCCCGTCAACGTAATGGCATCGTCGCAAGCACTATTTCCGTTGTTTGCAAAGTGGTTGTTCTGAACTGTATTTGAGGTGCCACTAGTTATTAAAACTGCACTTTCGGTAGTTGTCGCAATGTAATTTCCGTCAACAACCATGTTGCCCCCCGCATTTTCTATTCCAAAATTTATATCTCCAGCATTTGTCCCCGTAGCATTTACACCTATCAGGTTTTGAGTTATGTCCAAGGCACCTGCATCAATTCGTATACCCGCATTGATATTGGCATAAATGGCCAAATTTCTTATGGTCACATTATTTCCTTGTGTTATAAAAACATCTCCTAGATCCCTATGCACCTGTATTTCTGGAAGATTATAATTTGGAAGTGCTATTGCCGATGTACCTACAGTGGTGCCTCCGGAACCAATAGTCCCGGTATTCGTATCCCCTGAATATGCTGTCTGTGTGCGTCCATCAATTATTGTATTATTGGCAGTAATATCTGATAATGGATTTCCAGCTGATATCAATATATCAAAATAACCACTACCAAAATTTGAATCCGCTGTTCGTCCAAAGGGGTCCGAAGTTGGTGGAATCATAAAAATAGAGGTGTCTTCACCTGCAGCGGGGTCAAAAATTGCATTTGTCTCTATATCCAATCCGGTTTCATCCAAATTATTGGAATTTACAATGAATTGCCCCAAAGATCCTTGCCCGTCTTCGTTTGTATTTACAATTGTATTGAAATTAAATCCAAAATCAATGCCACCTGTTCCTCCAGCTAAAACCACAACTGTACTTGTGGTCTGAGCTCCGGTCAATGTTCCTATGGCCACATCTTCAGAACTTGGAAAATTACCCCCAATTTCATCGGTAAAAGTATTTAAGGTTGTACCATCATAATCAGATCTGAACGTTTGCACCGCATAGCATGTACCACAGGTGGAACCTCCTCCCCGAGTTGAATTTATACTAGAATTGGCTACCCTTACCGTATATGTACCATCCGATATTCCACCGAACGCATATTCTCCATCTGCATCGGTTGTTTCCGTGTCTACCAAGGCCCCTAAATTGTCATATAGTTCCACGGTGACATTGGGTATTCCCACCCCTGAAGCTGTGGTCATGTTCCTCCCCGAACCGCCTGGATAATTAATATCTTCAAAAACGGTTCCTGAAATAATATTCGAAGGCACTCTTAGTACCACCGCACTTGATATTACCAAATCCTGACTCATGTCAACATTGGCGGTTACCTGCGTATCCGTGATGCTAATAAATGACGAAATATCATAGGTATCCAAATCCAATCCATAAATACCAGAGGTGTTTACCCCTGAAGTGTTATCATATATGGTTGAGTTGAAGGGGTTGTTTCCTGTTTGCCCACCATCTCCGGTAAGGATATTTGGCGTCCCTCCTCCTTGTGGTAAAATAGAAAGTTCTTCCTTGTTGGAACCAACGGTTCCATCCAATGAGGCATCTCCTTCATAGGACAAAAAGGTCGCTTTACTTCCTATAGGACTAATGGCATAAAAATTATCCAATGTAAAGGAAGTACCATTGTTTTGGGTAGCGTCAAAACCATAATAAAGGTTAATTGTGGATGTTGGCAAGCTAAAATCCTCGTAAAATATCATTAAGGACCATGCTCCTAAAACAACCGTGCTGGAACAATATGTTCCCGTATTATCTATGGTCAAATTTGTAAAATCATATGTTCCGCCCCATGGATCGGCCAATCCTGTAACCACATCGGTAACATCAGCAATATATCCATAAAATTGCGCTCCAAAAGTAAATGCACCGTACACCAAATCCGCTGATACATTTTGACCTTCAAGAGTAACATCTTGGTCAAGTACTGTACTTGAGTGTGCCCAATACAAATATGCTTTTTTAATAGTTTTGCCCGCTGGAGTAAGAATGGTGGTTAAATTACCTGAAGAGGTAGTGGTAATGCTACATGGGTCAGTAGCATCATCATTGGTCCTAAATGTACCACCAGTGAGTACATAGTCAAAATTACCCTGAAAATCATCATATAAGCTTAAGGCAACATCATTCAAGATTACCTCGTCATCATTAATGGTCCCTGTTGCTGTATCAGTAATGTTTACCTGGGTATCAGTTGTAGCCGTAAAACTTATCGTATATGTTTCAGCTGTTTCATATTCAGTATCATCGGTTATTTGAACAGTTATTGTTTCTGAGTCGCCAGTTGTACCATTAAAGTTCAGAGTGCCAGTGTAGAGTCCTGAACCAGTTGTATAATCTGTCCCTTCAGTTGCACTTACAGCTGTTATGGTATAATCCACCGTAAATGCTGCAGGCCTTGATCCACCAGTATGATTTACAGTAAATACAGCTGGGCCCAAATTTTCGTCCACAGCAACATCGCTTACTTGAATTACAGCTGCCACATCATCATTGTTTATGGTTCCAGTAGCGGTATCTGTAATATTTATAGATGGATCCGTGGTAGATGTAAATTGTATGGTATAGGTTTCGTTGGATTCTACATCAAAATCATCAGTAATCAATACTGTTATCTGTTCCGTATCACCAGCAGTTCCATTGAAGTTCAATGTTCCCGTGTAAAGTCCGGAGCCAGTTGTATAATCAGTTCCTTGTGTTGCACTTACAGCTGTTATGGAGTAATTAACGCTAAACGCTCCAGAGGCATCTGATCCTGTATGGGTAATTGTAAACACGGCACTACCGGCATTTTCACTTACTGCAACATCATCTATACTTACGCTAGAACCAATATTGGCACTGATTTGTACATTATCAAGCTGTGCCCAATCATTACTTTGCCAATCTTGGTTAGACTTTGCAAAAGAAATTGTGGTATTGTTTGATATGTAGGCTGAAATGTCCTGGGAAAAAGAACCACTTCCACTTAAGGTGGCTATCTGGGTATAACTCGCACCTCCATTGTTGGATAACAGGATTCCTAACTGACGTTGTGCTCCAAGACTGTTAGTAGTATAATCAAAACTTAAAGTTGCAGCTGTGGCGCCCGTAAGGTCAGCTGTACGAGAAATGGTTTCGCTCCAAATGTAGTCCATTCTGAGCTGATTGCTAGTAATATATATATATCCGCCAGAAGGCGAATTGTCATCACCCGACTCCGCCCAGGCATTACCAGACCAATCTTGAGTTCCGTCAGTATTTGTATAGGAAACAGCATTAAATTCATCCCTAAATGTTTGTTGTGCACTAATTTGATTTAGGAGTGTCACGCACAAAATGAGGATAAAAAATAGCTGTTTATATATTAAATGGCTTGTATAGCTCATAGACCTGGTGTATTGTACAATATCCAAATCTAATCTAAGTTGCCTATGCCTTCTAAATATTTGTTGTGAAAGGGTTAATCGATAAAGTGAACACTCATTATTGCGCTGTCAAGCAACCATCAAACTTGTACAAAGCCTATATGCAATACTTAACAATCTCTTTCCCAAGAACCTACAAGTCGATTATTTATTCAAAAATAATGAACTCGGATCTACGGTTGAGTTGATGCTTATCCTTGGAGCATGGCACACCATTTACACAGTCGTTGACCAATCTGGTTTCCCCGTAACCTTCGCCTTGCAATCTATCTGCCGAAATTCCCTTAGAAACCATATAATTTACTGTGGATTGAGCTCTTTTTTGTGACAACCAAAGATTATAGGCATCATTACCCCTACTATCCGTATGGGAATTAACCTTAATTTTTAAGCTTGGATATTTTTCCATAGCCACGATTACTTTTTGAATCTCAATCTCGGCATCTGCCCGAATATTATATTTATTCAGATCAAAATAAATGGTGCTCAATTGTAAAAGTTTCGCCAAATCATCTCCAAAACCACCAGTGACCACATCACGTTCTAAGTAAAAGTCCACGATTCGTGGTTTTCCATAAGACTTGTTCAGATATTCTTCAGCAGGAACGTAGCCATCCCTTGAAGCCCTTACAAAATTCCCTTTGGCACAATCCAAGGCCAAAACGTAATTGCCCTTTGAATCTGTTATTGTAGAAGATACTTCATTATTTTCCTCATCAATGATCTTAACCGTAGCCCCTACCAGTACTTCATTTGATATTCTATCCCTAACCGTACCGGTCACATCTTGTAAACAATCCAATACAAGGGGTTCGCTCTCCTCAAATTCATAAATATCGTCTTCTCCCATTCCTCCTGTCCTGTTGGATGAGAAATAGCCCTCTTTGGTTTCATTATTCATGATGAATGCAAAGTCATCATAATTGCCATTCACAGGTTTTCCAACGTTTACCACTGGTTCATTGAAGTTTCCAAAGGCAATTTTTGTGGCAAAAACATCCAATCCACCTAATCCTTGATGGCCATCAGAAGAAAAGTACAATACTCCATCTTTTGTAATAAACGGGAAGGTTTCCCTAGCCTGAGTATTTATATTTTTGCCAAGGTTGATAATTGGACCGTAGGTGCCATCGCCAATAATCTCCGTCATAAATATATCAGATTCCCCCACTGATCCTGGCATATCCGAGACAAAATAAAGTTTCTTTTCGTCTGGGCTCAATACGGGATGAGCAACTGAATAGGAATCGTTGTTGAAAGGGAGTTCAATGATATTGGTCCATTCGCCATTGATCAATTCAGCGCTATAAATCTTAAGTCGTATTACCCCTTTTTGGTCCTTATATTTTTTTCCATCAATAAAATTGTTCCGAGTAAAATACATGGTCATTCCATCCTTGGTCACAGCGGATGTTGATTCATGAAGTCTGGTATTTACCTCACCTTCCAACTTAATGACGGTATTGTTCGAAATACTATCGGCATTGACCTTATATAAATCCAAAAAATCTTTTGAGTTCCATGTATGTCGATATCGTGCCAAATTTCCAGTATCCCTATCTGAGGAAAAAATGAGTCCTTGTTCGTAAAATGAGGCTGCAAAGTCTGAATATTTACTATTATAACCGAAAGGTTTTATCGTATATCTTCCTGAGTTTTCCTCTATTTTGGTCAGGTAATCTTCATCATATCGACCCGTTTCCTCGCTTGTTGCGGTTATTTCTTTAAACTTTGCCATTATCTGGGATGACCCTTCATAATCTCCTAAAGTCTTTAAACTCTGGGCATACCTGAAATAGTAATCAGGTGCCGTTTCATCTGGATAGGTTTCTGCCAATTTCTTATAGACATTGGCTGCCTCCTCATATTTTGCATTGAAGTAGTACGAGTTTCCAAGACGCTTCAACAGGTCCGACGAAACATAGCCCTTGTCAAGCACTTTTTTGTAGATATCTATGGCAGGACTAAAAGAATATTCATCATAACGTTCATCTGCCTTTGCCTTAACCTTGGCCTGCTGCTTCTCATTAACCTTAATCTCCTCTTGTCCCGAGACATTGGTCAAACACCCTGAAAAAACAATAAGAAGTATAAGTATTCTTTTTAGCATATTACACTGTATTAAAAGAATCTAGGCGATACTGTTTTCTGGAATGCTTTTATCAACTCCAGTCTTAAAAATACTTCAAAGGAACCATCATTAAATTGGGTTCCTCCCAATTCTGTGGTTTCCCGGTCATAAGCCAGACCCAACATGATCTGGTCTGTAATCTGAAACCCTGCCAAAGCACTTATGGCAGCATCCAAGCGATATGCAGCACCAAAACTAAACTTGTCCGCATAAAGGAAACTTGCTGAAAGATCAACTTGTAATGGGGCTCCACCAACAGCTTTGGTCAAAAGAGCCGGTTTAAATTTAAGGTCAGCATTCAAATCAAAGACATAACCCGTTATTAAATAAAAATTGATGCGTTCCGTTGCCAAAAAGTTTACCGAATTAACATCTCCCCCTCCATTATCAAAATATTCTGTTTCTAAAATGTTGGGTGCAGAAACTCCCGCATAGAACCTATCCGTATGATAGTATATACCCAATCCAAAATTTGGCGAAAACTGGTTATCAATATTATCTTGGTTGACCACCTCTTGATCAAAATTTCTGAGGCCATTAAAATCAAGGTTCAACATATTCCCTCCAGCTTTTAATCCAAAGGATAGTTTTGCATCTCTTGAAACATCGATGGTATATGACAATACGGCATCCAAATAGGTTTCCTGGACAACCCCATCCCCAATATTATCATTGACAATGGATACACCATAACCCAACCTGCTGTTGCGTATTGGGGAATGCAAATTAATGGTAAACGTTTCTGGTGCTCCATCAAGACCTATCCATTGAGAACGATACAATCCTGCAAAACTCAACTGCCCTCGTGATCCAGCATAGGCAGGGTTAACACTCAATGTGTTGAACATGTATTGGGTGTACTGGGCATCTTGTTGGGCAAACAGGCTTTGAAATGCAATTCCAATAAACAAAAACGGAATTAAAAAGTGTTTTTTAACCATTCTACTTCAATATGTTACCTACTAATATATATGTATTCGGAGTCTGTAAAACTTCCTTCATCCGTTTCGTAGTCAAATATATAAAAATATACTCCTGCGGGAAGGTAATCATTCACGCTAAGTGTAGATCTACCTCTTGAACGTCCATCAAAAACATTGTTGATGTTGTCATAATTTTTTCCTTCATATACTGCCACTCCCCATCGGTTGAAAATTCTCAACGTGCTGGCCTTTATATTTCTAACTCCCCTAATAAAAAGAAAATCATTCTTCAAGTCTCCGTTTGGAGTTAGCATTTGATTTACTTCTATGTCTTCATCAACAGGTGGTTCAGGACGATCATCTGTAGGGTCCAAGTAGTCAGGGGTGCCGTCATCGTCACTGTCGTCATTGGTAGGGTCACCGTCACCGTCTACATCCTCGTCAGGGGTGTCGATACCGTCACCGTCATCGTCGAAGTCGCGGTAGTTGACATCCTCAGTGCCGTCCGTGTCCGGTAGGTCGTTCGCAGGGTCGTCGATCTCATCGTTCACGTCGTAGCCGTCGTTGACATCGCTGCCCTCGTAACCGTCGTCAAGTCCGTCGTTGTCCGTATCCGTGCCCGTGTACGTCTGATCGGGAATACCGTCAAAGTTGAAGTCGTTGCCCTCGTTGTTGTCCGCAACCAAATCGTTGTCACTGTCATCGTCAAGGTAGTCCGGGATCTCGTCATCGTCCGTGTTCTCGGGGGCAAGCCCGCCAATATAAGCAGAGTTCACACCGTCGTTGGCCTCATAGGTGGCCGCATCGTCATCGTTGGGCGGGATGTAGCCGTTGGTCGGCTGCCCCTCGACATTGTCCGGGATGCCGTCATCGTCACTGTCGATGTCCAGGTGGTTAGGCCTTCCATCATTGTCGCTGTCCAACGGGTCCGTCAGGGGATCGTTGTCGCCATCGGCGTTGTGGTCCTCGACCGTGTCCAATATCCCGTCGTTGTCGTCGTCAAGGTCAACACTGTCAGGTACTCCGTCACCGTCAGTGTCGTCACCGGGACCGTCGGGGTCCAGGTAGTCGGGCGTGCCGTCATCGTCCGTGTCGTCGTTGGTAGGGTCGCCGTCACCGTCAGCATCCTCGTCAGGGGTGTCGATACCGTCACCGTCATCGTCGAAGTCACGGTAGTTGACATCCTCCGTGCCGTCCGTGTCCGGTAGGTCGTTCGCAGGGTCGTCGATCTCGTCGTTCACGTCGTAGCCGTCATTGACATCGCTGCCCTCGTAACCGTCGTCAAGTCCGTCGTTGTCCGTATCCGTGCCCGTGTACGTCTGATCGGGAATACCGTCAAAGTCGAAGTCGTTGCCCTCGTTGTTGTCCGCAACCAAATCGTTGTCACTGTCATCGTCAAGGTAGTCCGGGATCTCGTCATCGTCCGTGTTCTCGGGGGTAAGCCCGCCAATGTAGGCGGAGTTCACACCGTCGTTGGCCTCATAGGTCGCAGCATCGTCATCGTTGGGCGGGATGTAGCCGTTGGTCGGCTGCCCCTCGACATTGTCCGGGATGCCGTCATCGTCACTGTCGATGTCCAGATGGTTCGGCCTTCCGTCATTGTCGCTGTCCAACGGGTCCGTCAGGGGATCGTTGTCGCCATCGGCGTTGTGGTCCTCGACCGTGTCCAATATCCCGTCGTTGTCGTCGTCAAGGTCTACACTGTCAGGTACACCGTCACCGTCAGTGTCGTCACCGGGACCGTCGGGGTCCAGGTAGTCGGGCGTGCCGTCATCGTCCGTGTCGTCGTTGGTAGGGTCGCCGTCACCGTCAGCATCCTCGTCAGGGGTGTCGATACCGTCACCGTCATCGTCGAAGTCACGGTAGTTGACATCCTCCGTCCCATCAGTGTCCGGTAGGTCGTTCGCAGGGTCGTCGATCTCATCGTTCACGTCGTAGCCGTCATTGACATCGCTGCCCTCGTAACCGTCGTCAAGTCCGTCGTTGTCCGTATCCGTGCCCGTGTACGTCTGATCGGGAATACCGTCAAAGTCGAAGTCGTTGCCCTCGTTGTTGTCCGCAACCAAATCGTTGTCACTGTCATCGTCAAGGTAGTCCGGGATCTCGTCATCGTCCGTGTTCTCGGGGGTAAGCCCGCCAATGTAGGCGGAGTTCACACCGTCGTTGGCCTCATAGGTCGCAGCATCGTCATCGTTGGGCGGGATGTAGCCGTTGGTCGGCTGCCCCTCGACATTGTCCGGGATGCCGTCATCGTCACTGTCGATGTCCAGATGGTTCGGCCTTCCATCATTGTCGCTGTCCAACGGGTCCGTCAGGGGATCGTTGTCGCCATCGGCGTTGTGGTCCTCGACCGTGTCCAATATCCCGTCGTTGTCGTCGTCAAGGTCTACACTGTCAGGTACACCGTCACCGTCAGTGTCGTCACCGGGACCGTCGGGGTCCAGGTAGTCGGGCGTGCCGTCATCGTCCGTGTCGTCGTTGGTAGGGTCGCCGTCACCGTCAGCATCCTCGTCAGGGGTGTCGATACCGTCACCGTCATCGTCGAAGTCACGGTAGTTGACATCCTCCGTCCCATCAGTGTCCGGTAGGTCGTTCGCAGGGTCGTCGATCTCATCGTTCACGTCGTAGCCGTCATTGACATCGCTGCCCTCGTAACCGTCGTCAAGTCCGTCGTTGTCCGTATCCGTGCCCGTGTACGTCTGATCGGGAATGCCGTCAAAGTTGAAGTCGTTGCCCTCGTTGTTGTCCGCAACAAGGTCGTTGTCACTGTCATCGTCTAGGTAGTCCGGGATCTCGTCATCGTCCGTGTTCTCGGGGGCAAGCCCTTCATTCCCAATTCCTTCATAAGCATTGTCCAAACCATCATTATCATCATCCTTTCCGGTTGGAGGAACATATCCTGAAGTAGTTTGCCCTTCAACATTATCGGGAATTCCATCATCGTCACTGTCGATATCTCTAAAATCCTTTATGCGATCACCATCAGAATCAATTGGCTGAAGTCCTAAACAACCACACGGGGTCAATCCGTAAGCATCGTCCAAACCATTTCCATCCATGTCCTTACCAGAGGGAGGTATATATCCAGCCGTAGTTTGCGCTTCTATGTTATCCAGAATACCATCATTGTCCGAATCAATATCCTTATAATCCCAAACATGGTCTGAATCAGTATCAACGGGAATCAAACCACCACAGCTACCAGGGGTTTCTTCATAGGCATCGTCCAAGCCATTGCCATCTACATCTTCTCCAGACGGTGCTACATAACCTGGTAAAGGCTGCGCCTCAATGTTATCTATTATTCCGTCGTCATCGGAATCTATATCCAAATAATCAGGAATCGTATCACCATCGGTATCGGTAGGATTAGTCCAATAGCAATTATCACCATCCAGATTCTCATCTTCCACAGTGTCTATGATTCCATCGTTATCAGAATCTATGTCCTTATTATCAGGGACCCCATCACCATCGGTATCTTGATAACTATAGGTTTCAGAAAAAAAGGTTTTTGGTGTACTATCAAATGATGTCATCATCAGATAAACTACAAGACCTATTGAAGAAATAAGCGTGTATGCAACCCTTTTCTTAAAATTTAAGAAAGTACTATTTTCCATAAATGATAGTTTTGGTCAACTAATCACCATGGCATCAGTGTTCTCGTAAGTGCAAGAAAATGGGGCTTTTCTTGTTGAAAATGGTTATTTGTTCAGCAAATTTAGCCTGACCAAATAAACTTTATAGGCATAATTAAAGCATTTACGGTTTATCGCCTATTTTTATCGACAAAAAGCAAATTCTTCATCATTATCAACCATATAATTTATACGTAGGGTTTTCTTAAAAAGATTACCATCAAGGAAAAAATCAAAAAAACTCCACTATGTGAAAAGTACTTTACTTTTTACTTTTAAAGGCCTTATTCGTACTTTTTTTCTCTTATTTCTATTAACAATATGGGTTAAATCTTTTATTGGATTTTAGATGCAATATTTACCCTATTTTTGCCGAAATTTTTGTAGATGGATTTTGTTCAGGAAATAGCCAGACGTAGAACTTTTGGGATAATCTCCCACCCTGATGCAGGGAAAACTACCTTGACAGAGAAATTGTTGCTGTTTGGTGGTGCCATTCAGGAAGCTGGCGCTGTAAAAAATAACAAAATCAAAAAATCTGCGACCAGCGATTTTATGGAAATTGAACGGCAAAGAGGAATTTCCGTAGCCACTTCGGTTCTTGCATTTATCTACAATGATAAAAAAATCAACATTCTGGATACACCTGGGCACAAGGATTTTGCCGAGGACACTTTTAGAACGTTGACAGCAGTGGATAGCGTAATCGTTGTCATTGATGTTGCCAAAGGTGTGGAGGAGCAGACCGAAAAACTAGTGGAGGTCTGTAGAATGCGCAATATTCCAATGATTGTTTTTATCAATAAGTTGGACCGTGAAGGCAAGGATGCCTTTGATCTGTTGGATGAGGTTGAGCAAAAATTAGGTCTGTCCGTAACCCCTTTAAGTTTTCCCATTGGAATGGGGTATGATTTTAAGGGTATTTATAACATATATGAAAAGAACATCAATCTTTTCAGTGGCAACAGCAAGCAAAACATAGAAGACACCATTGCTTTTACGGATATAGAAAATCCAGAACTTGAGAATATAATTGGTGAATCTGCCGCACAGGAACTTAGGGACAATTTAGAACTTGTAAACGGTGTTTATCCCGAGTTTGATAAAGAAGCTTACTTAAATGGTACTCAACAACCTGTTTTCTTTGGATCTGCCCTGAACAACTTTGGAGTACGGGAGTTATTGGACTGTTTTGTTGATATTGCCCCTGCACCTAGGCCAAAAATGGCGGAAGAACGTTTGGTAGAAGCCAATGAAAAATCTTTTTCCGGATTTGTCTTTAAAATCCATGCCAATATGGACCCTAAACACCGTGATCGATTGGCATTTATCAAAATCGTGTCCGGGACCTTTGAACGTAACAAACCTTACCTTCATGTAAGGCACAACAAAAATTTGAAATTCTCCAGTCCCAATGCTTTTTTCGCAGAAAAGAAAGAAATAGTGGATATCTCTTATCCAGGTGATATTGTTGGGCTTCATGATACTGGGAACTTCAAAATTGGCGATACGTTGACCAATGGTGAAAAGTTAAATTACAGGGGAATCCCAAGTTTTTCTCCAGAACACTTTAGGTACATCAACAATGCAGACCCCATGAAAGCCAAGCAACTTTATAAGGGCATTGATCAGTTAATGGATGAAGGGGTAGCTCAATTGTTTACCTTGGAAATGAACGGTAGAAAGGTGATTGGCACTGTTGGTGCCCTTCAATATGAGGTTATCCAGTATCGTTTGGAACATGAATATGGAGCCAAATGCACCTATGAAAATTTTCCAGTTCACAAAGCTTGTTGGGTAGATACCGAAGATCCTAATGGTGAAGAGTTCAAAGAATTCAAGAGGGTAAAACAAAAGTTCTTGGCCACTGATAAGCGGGGACAGCTGGTATTTTTAGCTGATTCGGCGTTTTCACTACAGATGACCCAACAAAAATATCCCACCGTCACCCTTCGCTTTACTTCCGAGATTACAGAATAGCCCACTCGCTCTAAACATCTGAAAATAAGAAAGGTTTCTACTTTTTTTGTACATTATTGGCTGTAACCAATAAAAACTTTTCTTATGAGTGATTCAAACAAACCGCCTGTTTGGTTCTGGATAGTGAGTGTTGCAGCTCTTGTATGGAACATTATGGGTGTAATGGCGTATTTGGGACAAGCATACACAAGCGTTGAAGACCTTGAACAGATGACCCAGGCTCAACGGGAACTTTTTGAAGCCCAACCTGCTTGGGTCACAGCTGCTTTTGCCATTGCTGTTTTTGGAGGTACTTTGGGATGTATTGCCCTTTTACTTCGAAAAAAATGGGCCAAACCGGTATTCTTTATCTCTTTATTGGGTATCCTAGGTCAATTTGTTTATGGTCTTTTTCTAAGTAATACAATTGAAGTTTATGGAAATCAGGCCATTTTTATGCCAATTCTAGTAATTGTAATTGGAATTTTGCTGATACTTTTAGCGAAAAAAGGCATCCAAAAGGAATGGCTAGCTTAAATTTTGTTATCAGCTATAAAATAAAAAACCTGACTAAATAGTCAGGTTTTTTGCTTTATGCTTCTCCCGTAGGTCCAAAATTTAATGGAATGGGAGGCTGTTCATAATCCTTGATGGTTCCATGTGCTTTTTCAAAGCGGGCCACATTATCGTTTAATGCCTTTAAGAATTTCTTGGCATGCTGCGGAGTCAAAACAATTCTGCTCTTCACCTTAGCCTTTGGCGCTCCTGGCATCATGCTTATAAAATCCACGACAAATTCTGATACAGAATGATTTATGATCGCCAAGTTAGAATAGATTCCCTCAGCAGTTTTTTCATCCAGTTCTATATTGATTTGCTTTTGATTTTTATCGTTCTCAGCCATTGTATATTTCTGTTTTATGTAAAAAGAAAACCCTGACAATTGCCAGGGTTTGTTTATTAGAATTTAAATTCCTCTTTTCGGGCCATGATTTCATCGTACTCTTCTTTTGAGCCAACAATGATACTATCATAATCCCTCATACCGGTACCGGCAGGAATTTTATGTCCAACGATGACATTTTCCTTCAATCCTTCCAAAGTATCCACTTTACCACTTACAGCAGCTTCGTTCAATACTTTAGTGGTTTCCTGGAATGATGCCGCCGAGATAAACGACTTGGTCTGCAACGAAGCTCTGGTAATACCTTGTAAGATCGGAGTCGCTGTAGCAGCTACGGCATCCCTTGCACTTACTAAAGTTTTATCTGCTCTTCGCAACACGGAATTCTCGTCCCTCAATGCACGGGCAGAAATAATCTGACCGGCTTTAAGGTTTTCAGAATCTCCCGCATCCTCAACCACTTTTTGTCCGAAGATCTCATCGTTCTCACGGATAAAGTCGTCTTTATGTACCAATTGATTTTCCAAGAATGTAGTGTCTCCTGAATCCTCGATACGCACTTTACGCATCATCTGACGTACAACAACCTCAAAGTGTTTATCGTTGATTTTCACACCTTGTAAACGGTACACTTCCTGCACCTCGTTCACTAAGTACTGTTGTACCGCTGATGGGCCTTTGATTGCCAAAATATCCTCTGGAGTAATGGAACCATCAGATAATGGCATACCAGCTCGAACGTAATCGTTCTCCTGTACCAGGATTTGGTTTGAAAGTTTCACCAAGTATTTCTTGATCTCACCAGTTTTGGACTCGATAATGATCTCACGGTTACCACGCTTGATCTTTCCGAAGGAAACTACACCGTCAATTTCAGAAACAACAGCTGGGTTGGATGGGTTACGCGCTTCAAAAAGCTCAGTGACCCTTGGAAGACCACCTGTAATATCCCCTGCTTTAGCAGATTTACGTGGAATCTTAACCAAAATCTTTCCTTCCTTGATCTTATCACCATCGTCCACCATAATGTGTGAACCAACAGGTAAGTTGTAGGAACGTAAAGTCTCACCTTTACCATCCTTGATCAATAGGGTCGGAATCAGTTTCTTGTTTCTTGATTCAGAAATTACTTTTTCCTGGAAACCTGTCTGTTCATCAATCTCAACTTGATAGGTAACACCTTGCTCAATATTTTCGTAAGCAATTTGACCAGGGAACTCGGAAACGATTACACCGTTATATGGATCCCATTGACAAACAACGGTTCCTTTTTTGATTTTATCACCGTTCTTAACGAACAATTGCGAACCGTAAGGAATGTTATTTGTACTCAAAGTAATACCCGTGGTAGCATCAACAACCTTAATTTCAGATGTTCTTGAGATTACAATATTGGCTTTTTCGCCCTCACTGTTCTCACCTACAACTGTTCTTAGGTCTTCAATTTCAGCTATACCATCAAACTTAACTTCCAGTTTGTTATCCTCTGAAATGTTACCTGCAATACCACCCACGTGGAAGGTACGCAACGTCAACTGTGTTCCTGGTTCTCCAATGGACTGTGCAGCAACAACACCAACGGCTTCTCCACGCTGTACCATTTTATTGGTCGCTAGGTTTCTACCATAACATTTAGCACAGATTCCTTTTGGAGCCTCACACGTCAATGCTGAACGCACTTCAATTTTATCAATTGGCGAAGCTTCAACTTTCTTCACATCAGCCTCAGAAATTTGCTGACCAGCTGCCAACACCAATTCTTCGGTCAATGGATTGTATACATCATGTAGTGAAACCCTACCAAGAATTCTTTCTCCTAGTGTTTCAACCACTTCTTCATTCTTCTTAAGCGCCTGAACCTCAATTCCACGCAACGTACCACAATCTTCAATATTGATGATCACGTCTTGGGAAACATCCACCAAACGTCTTGTCAAGTACCCCGCATCCGCAGTTTTCAAAGCGGTATCTGCAAGTCCTTTACGTGCACCGTGAGTAGAGATAAAGTATTCCAAAATCGATAATCCTTCCTTAAAGTTGGAAAGAATTGGGTTTTCAATAATCTCTCCACCACCGGCTGTAGATTTTTTCGGCTTGGCCATCAATCCACGCATACCGGTAAGCTGACGAATCTGCTCTTTAGAACCCCTTGCACCAGAATCCAACATCATATACACAGAGTTGAATCCTTGTTGGTCTTCACGAATTCGCTTCATCGCCAATTCGGTCAACATGGCATTGGTAGAAGTCCAAACATCAATAACCTGATTGTATCGTTCGTTATTGGTGATAAGACCCATGTTATAGTTCATCATAATACCATCAACCTGCTCATTGGCATCATTGATCATATCATGCTTTTCCGGTGGGATGATAATATCACCCAAACTGAAGGATAGACCACCTTTAAAGGCGAAATCATACCCCATGGATTTTATTTTATCCAAGAATGCCGCAGTAGCAGGAACATCGGTAACCGCAAGAATATCTCCAATGATATTTCTTAGCGACTTTTTGTTCAATACTTCATTAATATAACCTGCCTCTTCTGGTACAACGGTGTTGAACAATACACGGCCAACTGTTGTTGGTATAATTTGATTTACAAGCTCTCCTTCTTCATTAAAGTCCTTGGCTCTAACCTTGATTCCAGCATTCAAATCAACTTTTCCTTCGTTGAAGGCGATTTCCACTTCTTCAGCAGAGTAAAAAGTCAATCCTTCTCCTTTAATTGGAACTTCTTTGGTCGATTTTCTTTCCTTGGTCATGTAATACAGACCCAAAACCATATCCTGTGAAGGTACCGTAATTGGAGAACCGTTTGCCGGATTCAGAATATTCTGAGAAGCCAACATCAATAATTGTGCTTCCAAAATAGCCTCTGGGCCCAATGGCAAGTGCACTGCCATCTGGTCACCATCGAAATCCGCATTAAATGCCGTACATGCCAATGGGTGTAAACGGATAGCCTTACCTTCAATAAGTTTTGGCTGGAACGCCTGTATACCCAATCTGTGCAATGTGGGGGCACGGTTCAATAGTACCGGATGTCCTTTAAGGACATTTTCCAGGATATCCCAAACTACGGGCTCTTTTTTATCTATAATCTTCTTGGCAGATTTTACCGTTTTAACGATACCTCTTTCAATAAGCTTACGGATAACAAAAGGCTTGTATAGCTCTGCAGCCATATCTTTTGGAAGACCACACTCGTACAATTTCATTTCCGGTCCAACCACAATTACGGAACGAGCGGAATAATCCACACGTTTACCCAATAAGTTCTGACGGAAACGACCTTGTTTACCTTTCAATGAATCTGAAAGGGACTTTAATGGTCTGTTTGATTCTGTTTTTACCGCTGAAGCTTTTCTTGTATTATCAAAAAGAGAATCCACCGCTTCTTGAAGCATACGTTTCTCATTTCTCAAGATTACTTCCGGGGCTTTAATCTCCATCAATCGCTTTAAACGATTGTTACGGATAATTACCCTACGGTATAGATCGTTCAAATCCGAGGTGGCAAAACGACCACCATCCAACGGCACCAATGGGCGTAATTCTGGTGGAATAACAGGAACGACCTTCATGATCATCCACTCTGGATTGTTTTCCCTGTTATTTTGAGATTCACGTAGTGCCTCAACAACCTGAAGTCTTTTTAATGCTTCAGTCTTACGTTGCTTTGAAGTCTCTGTGTTTGCTTTGTGTCTTAGTTGATAGGACAATTCTTCCAAATCAATTCTAGACAACAAATCGATTAAACATTCTGCACCCATTTTAGCAACGAACTTGTTAGGGTCCGTATCTTCCAAATACTGGTTCTCCACCGGAATGGATTCCAAAATGTTCAGGTATTCTTCCTCGGTCAAGAAATCCATTTTGTTGATTTCTTCTCCTTCAGGGCCTTTGGCAATACCGGGTTGGATCACGACATATCTTTCATAATAGATGATCATGTCCAACTTCTTGGAAGGTAATCCCAACAAGTATCCTATTTTATTTGGAAGCGAGCGGAAGTACCAGATATGTGCAACGGGAACCACAAGGTTAATGTGCCCCACACGATCTCTACGTACCTTCTTTTCGGTTACCTCTACACCACAACGGTCACAAACAATACCACGGTAACGGATACGCTTATATTTTCCACAAGCACATTCGTAATCCTTTACAGGACCAAAAATACGTTCGCAGAACAATCCATCACGCTCCGGCTTGTGCGTTCTGTAGTTAATGGTTTCAGGTTTTAAAACTTCACCCCTGGACTCCGCCAAGATAGATTCTGGCGATGCCAGTCCTATGGAAATTTTGTCAAACCTTTTTGGTGCGTTATTATCTTTTATTCTAGCCATAACAATATGGAGATGATATAATTAAAAATGCTATTCAATAGTGTTCTACTCTTCCAATCTGATATCCAAACCTAATCCCTTAAGTTCGTGCATCAATACGTTGAAAGATTCTGGTAATCCAGGTTCTGGCATGGTCTCACCTTTAACAATGGACTCATAGGTTTTGGCCCTTCCGATAACATCATCCGATTTAACGGTCAATATTTCACGTAGGGTCGATGATGCTCCATATGCTTCAAGTGCCCAAACCTCCATTTCACCAAAACGCTGACCACCAAACTGGGCTTTACCACCCAATGGTTGCTGTGTGATCAATGAGTATGGCCCAATGGATCTAGCATGCATCTTGTCATCTACCATGTGTCCTAATTTCAACATGTAGATTACACCAACTGTTGCTGCTTGATCAAAACGTTTCCCTGTTCCACCGTCATACAAGTGCGTGTGTCCAAATCTTGGAACACCGGCTTCATCTGTATATTCATTGATTTGATCCAAGGTAGCTCCGTCAAAAATTGGAGTTCCGTATTTTCTGCCCAGTTTCAAACCTGCCCAACCAAGAACAGTTTCATAAATCTGACCAATGTTCATACGGGATGGTACCCCAAGTGGGTTCAATACAATGTCCACAGGTGTTCCATCTTCCAAGAATGGCATATCTTCCTGACGAACGATACGGGCAACAATACCTTTGTTACCGTGACGTCCTGCCATTTTATCACCAACTTTAAGCTTACGCTTTTTGGCGATGTAGACCTTAGCCAACTTCATGATTCCTGCAGGTAATTCATCACCAACGGAAATGGTAAACTTATCTCTTCTAAGGTTACCTTGAATGTCGTTCAACTTAATTTTATAGTTGTGCAACAAGTCGGCAACCAAAGCATTGGTCTTGTCATCCGTTGTCCAGCTTCCGCCCACCAAGTGCGCAAAGTCATCAACAGCGTTCAACATTTTAATGGTGTATTTCTTTCCTTTTGGAAGTACTTCCTCACCCAAATCGTTGATTACACCTTGTGAAGTTTTACCATTGATCAATCCAAAGAGCTTTTCAATCAAAACATCTTTCAATTGCTGGAACTTCACTTCATAGTCCATCTCCAATCTGGTGATGGCCTCTTTATCCTCAGAACGCTTTCTCTTATCCTTTATAGAACGTGAGAACAATTTCTTATCGATAACCACACCTCTCAATGATGGAGATGCTTTAAGTGATGCATCTTTTACATCACCGGCTTTATCACCAAAGATGGCACGAAGTAGTTTTTCTTCCGGAGTTGGATCCGATTCACCTTTTGGGGTAATCTTACCGATCAAAATATCACCTGGCTTTACTTCGGCACCAATACGAATCATACCATATTCATCCAAATCCTTAGTGGCTTCTTCTGAAACGTTGGGTATATCATTGGTCAATTCCTCAGCACCTAATTTGGTATCCCTTACTTCCAATGCATATTCATCAATATGGATAGAGGTAAAGATATCTTCACGTACTACTTTTTCGGAAATCACGATCGCATCCTCAAAGTTGTACCCTTTCCATGGCATAAATGCCACTTTCATGTTTCTACCTAGTGCCAGTTCTCCTTTTTCAGTAGCGTAACCTTCACAAAGTACCTGACCGTTTTTAACCTTGTCACCTTTTCTAACAATTGGTTTTAGGTTGATACTTGTTCCTTGGTTTGTTTTTCTAAACTTCACCAAGTTGTAAGTTTTGGAATCTTCTTCGAAGCTTACCAAACGCTCTTCTTCCGACCTGGTGTATTTGATTGTGATTTTTTGAGCATCAACATACTCCACAACACCATCGCCTTCTGCATTGATCAATACCCTTGAATCTGTAGCTACTTGCTTTTCCAAACCTGTACCTACAATTGGAGATTGTGGTTTTAACAATGGAACTGCCTGACGCATCATGTTTGATCCCATCAAAGCCCTGTTCGCATCATCATGCTCCAAGAAAGGAATCAAGGACGCCGAAATGGATGCAATTTGGTTAGGGGCAACATCCGTGTAGTTCACCTCAGATGGATCAACTACCGGGAAATCACCTTCTTCACGAGCAATTACCTTATCATCTTCAATTTTCCCCTTTGAATCCATTGGGATGTTAGCTTGGGAAATCTTCATTCCTTCTTCTTCCTCAGCACTCAAGTATGTGTACTCCTTGGTATTTACAACACCATTTTCCACTTTGCGGTAAGGTGTTTCCAAGAAGCCCATTGGGTTAACCTTGGCAAATACTGAAAGTGAAGAGATCAAACCAATGTTTGGCCCTTCAGGGGTTTCAATAGGACAAAGTCTTCCATAGTGTGTATAGTGAACGTCACGAACCTCGAAACCTGCTCTTTCACGGGAAAGACCACCAGGTCCAAGTGCGGACAATCTTCTTTTGTGTGTAATCTCCGCCAATGGATTGGTTTGATCCATGAACTGAGATAGCTGGTTTGTACCAAAGAACGAGTTAATTACCGAAGACAAAGTCTTAGCATTGATCAAATCGATTGGGGTAAACACCTCATTGTCACGAACGTTCATACGTTCACGAATGGTACGTGCCATACGGGCCAAACCAACACCAAACTGAGATGACAACTGCTCACCAACGGTTCTTACACGACGGTTGGACAAGTGATCGATATCATCAATCTCCGCTTTGGAGTTAATCAACTCAATTAAGTACTTGATAATGGTGATGATATCTTCCTTGGTCAAGACCTGCTTGTCCATTCCAATATCAAGACCTAATTTCTTGTTCATTCTGTAACGACCAACTTCACCTAAATTGTAACGTTGATCGGAGAAGAACAATTTGTCGATAATACCACGTGCCGTTTCTTCATCTGGCGGCTCAGCATTACGCAATTGTCTATAGATATGTTCTACCGCTTCTTTTTCGGAATTGGTAGGATCTTTTTGTAATGTGTTGTGGATAATTGCGTAATCAGATTGCGCATTGTTCTCCTTGTGAAGTAGAATGGTCTTCACATCGGCATCAATAATTTCATCCACATGCTCTTTTTCAAGAACGGTATCACGATCTAGGATGATCTCGTTTCTTTCAATAGAAACTACCTCACCGGTATCTTCATCCACAAAATCCTCATGCCAAGTGTTCAACACCCTAGCAGCCAATTTGCGGCCCAATACTTTTTTCAATCCGGCTTTTGAAACCTTCACTTCTTCCGAAAGGTCAAAGATTTCCAAAATATCCTTATCTCTTTCAAATCCGATGGCACGGAAAAGTGTGGTTACCGGTAATTTTTTCTTTCTATCAATGTAAGCGTACATAACGCCATTGATATCTGTTGCAAATTCAATCCAAGATCCTTTGAAAGGAATTACCCTGGCTGAATATAGCTTTGTACCGTTTGCATGGAAAGATTGGCCAAAGAAAACCCCTGGCGATCTGTGCAACTGGGAAACTACCACCCTTTCTGCTCCATTGATCACAAAAGTTCCACTTGGGGTCATGTATGGAATGGTACCCAAGTACACATCTTGTACGATGGTCTCGAAATCTTCGTGCTCGGGATCGGTACAATATAATTTTAGTCTCGCTTTTAACGGAACGCTATAGGTAAGTCCACGCTCAATACATTCTTGGATGGAATATCTTGGTGGATCTATAAAATAGTCTAGAAATTCGAGTACAAACTGGTTTCTAGTGTCTGTAATGGGAAAATTTTCCATGAAGGTGTTGTAGAGACCTTCATTTCCTCTTTCGTCAGATTTTGTTTCAAGTTGAAAAAAGTCTTGAAACGATTTAATCTGAATGTCCAAGAAATCCGGGTATTCCGGTATGTTCTTAGCGGATGCGAAATTTACTCTTTCAGTATTGTTTGTGAACATCAATGGACAAATTTTGATCGTGAAATATTACTGTGGGCGGTGTATGACTTTATACACTCCTTATTAAAATAGGCTAAGGCCTAACCATTATAATGGAAAGACCTTAACCAAATTTGTATGGTAAAAGCTACTATTTAAGCTCAACTTCTGCTCCTGCTTCTTCCAATGATTTTTTGATACCTTCTGCCTCATCTTTGGCAACACCTTCTTTAACAGCTTTTGGAGCGCTGTCAACGATGTCCTTAGCATCTTTCAATCCTAGGCCAGTCAATTCCTTAACTAGTTTTACAACTGCCAATTTAGAACCACCTGGAGCTTTAAGGATTACATCAAATTCTGATTTTTCCTCAGCAGCTTCAGCTTCACCACCACCAGCAGCACCGCCAGCAACAGCTACTGCTGCAGCAGCAGGCTCAATACCGTATTCTTCTTTTAATATGTCGGCCAACTCATTTACCTCTTTTACTGTAAGGTTTACCAACTGTTCTGCAAAATCTTTTAAATCTGCCATTTTTCTATCGTTTAATCAAATTTTTAAAATATACTTAGTTTATTGTGCGCGAATTATTCTTTCTCAGATAATGTCTTAAGGATTCCGGCAAGTTTACCGCCACCAGATTTAAGTCCAGAAATAACATTCTTGGCTGGTGATTGCAACAATCCGATAATATCCCCGATAACTTCCTCTTTGGACTTGATATTCACAAGTGCCTCAAGGTTTTCATCACCTACATAAACAGCTTCCTCTATGAAAGCTCCCTTTAGTAGAGGTCTATCTGATTTTTTTCTGAAATTTTTGATAAGTTTTGCAGGTGCGTTCCCTGTTTCGGACAACATCAAAGATGTATTTCCTTTTAAAACATCAGGAAGTTCCCCGAACTCCTTATCAGAAGCTTCCATTGCCTTTGCAAGCAAAGTGTTCTTAACAACTGCAAGTTTAATATTGGCTTTAAAACAAGCTCTTCTAAGGTTAGAAGTGGTTGTTGCATCCAATCCTGAGATATCCGCCAAATAAATATTAGCGTTATCAGCCAACTGTGCAGTCAAATCTTCTATTACGATTGCTTTTTCTTCTCTTGTCATAATTAAAAATATTGAACCACCAGTTACGAAACTGCCTTTGGATCTAATTGAACACTAGGACTCATGGTACTTGACAAATAGATGCTCTTCATATAAACACCTTTTGCAGCTGCTGGCTTCATTCTTACCAAAGTGTCTATCAACTCTTTGGCATTACCTGCAATTTTATCCGCAGAGAAAGAAGCTTTCCCTATAGCTGCGTGCACTATACCGGTTTTGTCCACTTTAAAATCAATCTTACCGGCCTTAACTTCAGACACCGCTTTTGCAACATCCATGGTTACCGTACCGGTCTTTGGATTGGGCATTAAACCTCTAGGACCCAAAACTCTACCTAAGGGACCTAATTTTCCCATAACGCTTGGCATGGTGATGATTACATCAACATCGGTCCAACCGCCTTTAATTTTATCCAAATATTCATCCAACCCAACAAAGTCAGCACCAGCTTCTTTAGCCTCTGCTTCCTTGTCCGGGGTCACCAATGCCAAAACCTTAACATCCTTACCGGTTCCGTGCGGAAGGGTAACAACGCCACGCACCATTTGATTTGCTTTTCTTGGATCTACACCCAAACGAACCGCCAAATCAATGGAAGCGTCAAATTTTACATTGGTTATTTCTTTTATCAAAGCTGATGCCTCGTCCAAAGAATAGAGTTTGTTTCTATCTATTTTGGCCTGAGCTTCTTTTTGCTTTTTAGTCAATCTTGCCATTATAAATTGCTTTAAGATTTTAAAAAGGTCTTTTTCCAGCTACTTTAAGTCCCATGGAACGTGCAGTACCCGCAACCATACTCATTGCAGATTCTACGGTAAAAGCATTCAAATCGACCATTTTGTCTTCAGCGATTTGCTTTACTTGATCCCATGATACTGAACCGGATTTAACCCTGTTAGGTTCGCCAGATCCTTTTTTAATCTTAGCTGCTTCCAACAATTGAACTGCCGCGGGTGGTGTCTTTACAACAAACTCGAAAGATTTGTCTTTGTAAACGGTGATAACAACAGGTAAAACTTTACCTGGTTTGTCCTGTGTACGCGCATTAAATTGCTTACAGAACTCCATGATGTTAACACCAGCAGCACCTAAGGCGGGTCCAACCGGTGGCGATGGATTCGCAGCACCTCCCCTAACTTGTAATTTAACTACCTTATCTACTTCTTTTGCCATTGTTTTTAATTAAAATGAAAGTGTGTCAATTGGAAGCAACACAACTTTATATATGTAACAGCTCTTCTTATACTTTTTCTACTTGCATATAACTGAGTTCCAACGGTGTCTTTCTTCCGAAAATTTTCACCATTACCTCTAGCTTACGCTTTTCTTCATTGATTTTCTCAACAGTTCCATTGAACCCATTGAAAGGACCATCAATAACTTTTACGGTTTCACCCAACACAAATGGAATAGCCACGTTATCCGTATTCACGGCAAGCTCATCCACTTTTCCTAACATGCGGTTCACCTCAGATTTCCTTAAAGGAACCGGATCCCCTCCTTTGGTTTCACCCAAAAAGCCAATCACATTGGTAATGGAGCGAATAATGTGAATCATTTCACCACCTAAATTGGCCTTTATCATTATATATCCCGGAAAGTAAACTCTTTCTTTGTTGATTTTCTTTCCGTTACGGATCTGTACAACTTTTTCAGTAGGAACAAGGACCTCTTCAAGGTAATCGCCAAAACCATTACGCTCCACTTCGCTTTCAATGTAGCCCTTGATTTTGTTTTCCTGACCACTAACAGCCCTTACTACATACCATTTTTTCTCCAGAACCTCAGACATATCCTAACTACCCTATTACGTTATCAAAATACAATCGAATCAATTTGCTAAAAAGGGAGTCAACACCCCAAGTTGCCAAAGCAAACAATATTGAAAAAACAGCAACCACAACCATAAGATTGGAGGCCCTTTCCCTGTTTAACCAGGTAACATTGCTCTTTAACTCTTCAAATGATTCTTTTATGTACGTGAACATAGTATTATTGTATTTTCCTGTACGGGCGGAGAGGCTTCCTTCGACTTCGCTCAGGACAGGCTTCTCGCCACAATAACTTTCATGATTTCAATTTGCACGGGCGGAGAGGCTCGAACTCCCGACACCTGGTTTTGGAGACCAGTGCTCTACCAACTGAGCTACGCCCGTAAAATTTGGCGTCTTTACTATCTCAAATTTCAGAGATGAACCACACCCGTTTATATTTACACTGAAAGGTATTCCGCATAAAACGGAACACCCTTTAGTGTAATATTTATTGTAAAATGATTAATCTAAAATCTCGGTAACCTGACCAGCACCTACCGTTCTACCACCCTCACGGATAGCGAAACGTAGACCCACGCTCAATGCGATTGGCTGAATCAAATCAACGTTGATAGTCAAGTTATCACCTGGCATAACCATTTCAACTCCATCAGGAAGACCAATGTTTCCAGTTACATCAGTAGTTCTAACATAGAACTGAGGACGATAGTTGTTGTGGAATGGCGTGTGACGACCACCTTCTTCTTTTTTAAGGATATATACCTCAGCTTTAAATTTAGCGTGCGGTTTAACAGAACCTGGCTTACAGATTACCATACCTCTTTTGATATCGGATTTTTCAATACCTCTCAAAAGGATACCTACGTTATCACCAGCTTCACCTCTATCCAAAATCTTACGGAACATCTCAACACCAGTAATTGTAGAAGCCAATTTCTCAGCACCCATACCGATGATATCTACAGCATCACCTGTGTTGGCAACGCCAGTTTCGATACGTCCTGTAGCAACAGTACCACGACCAGTAATGGTGAATACATCTTCAACAGGCATCAAGAAATCTTTATCAACATCTCTTTTTGGAAGCTCAATCCACTCATCAACAGCAGCCATCAACTCCATTACAGTGTCCACCCATTTTTGCTCACCGTTAAGTGCACCTAGAGCAGAACCAGAGATAACAGGTCCATTGTCACCATCATACTCGTAGAAAGAAAGTAATTCTCTTACTTCCATTTCAACAAGCTCTAAAAGCTCCTCATCGTCAACCATGTCAACTTTATTCAAGAAAACAACGATTCTTGGAATACCAACCTGACGCCCAAGAAGGATGTGCTCACGAGTTTGCGGCATAGGACCATCAGTTGCAGCAACAACCAAGATAGCACCGTCCATCTGAGCAGCACCAGTAACCATGTTCTTAACGTAATCCGCGTGACCTGGACAGTCAACGTGGGCGTAGTGACGGTTTTGTGTTTGATACTCTACGTGAGAAGTGTTGATAGTAATACCTCTTTCTTTTTCTTCAGGGGCGTTATCAATAGAATCAAAGCTTCTAAGCTCTGACAATCCCGCGTTAGCCAATACGGTAGTAATAGCAGCGGTCAACGTAGTTTTTCCGTGATCCACGTGGCCAATAGTACCAATATTTAAGTGCGGTTTGGAACGATCAAAAGTTTCCTTTGCCATTTTAAATAATTTTAATCTTAGTTTATATTAGTGTACAAATCGTTTTGAGCCAATGACGAGATTTGAACTCGTGACCTCTTCCTTACCAAGGAAACGCTCTACCCCTGAGCTACACCGGCGTAAAGTGTTGAATCAACTACTTTAAATAGTTCTCCCATAAATTTTGGAAGAGATTCCTGCTTTCGCAAGGATGACTTTAGAGCGGGAGACCGGGTTCGAACCGGCGACATTCAGCTTGGAAGGCTGACGCTCTACCAACTGAGCTACTCCCGCATTTTTTATTTTGGGCTTAACCCCAAAAACACTTCAATATTTCAAAAAAACTTCCCAATCCTTGAGTTATTCCGCGAATAACTTCTTGTGGGGAGAGCAGGATTCGAACCTGCGAAGGTGAAAACCAACAGATTTACAGTCTGTCCTCGTTGGCCGCTTGAGTATCTCCCCGCCTTATTTTCAATATGTTACGAGCCGATGGAGGGACTCGAACCCACGACCTGCTGATTACAAATCAGCTGCTCTAGCCAGCTGAGCTACATCGGCATTTTATGGCCTTTTTTTCCATAAAAAAGCCCGCTATTTCTAACGGACTGCAAATGTATATATTTATTTTTTTAATCAAAATAAATTTGCAAAAATTTTCACCCTGCTTTTGCCCTTAATTTTTCTTTCTTTTTAACCAGTTGTCTTTCAAGGGAGCTACAAGCCGAATCAATGGCCTCCTCAAAAGATTTGCATTGCTTTTTTACCACGAGCTGATCCCTGGGCACCAATAACTTGACCTCTACTATCTTATTTTCCTTTGCACTTGTATTTTCAACTTTCAAATAAACATCCGAACCAATTACTTTATCATAGAACACTTCCAATTTATCCATTCGCTTTTGGACAAAATCCAAGAGCTTACCATCAGCTACAAAATTTACCGATTGTGCATTTACTTTCATAAGATTTAGTTTTTAGGGCTGCTAAACTACAGCTAGATTAAACAATACAAGGAATCTATTGCTCCTTATTTCTGGGATGGGCCTTGAGGTGAACTTTTTTAAGCTCGGCTATACTATTATGTGTATACACTTGTGTAGAAGCCAAACTGGAATGACCCAATAATTCCTTTACGGAATTTAAATCCGCTCCCCTATTAAGCAGATGTGTTGCAAAGGTGTGTCTTAATATATGTGGACTCTTTTTCACCTTAGGGGACACTAAACTAAAATACTTATTTATGATGCGATAAACAAGTGTTTCGTAAATTTTAAGACCTCCTTTTGTTAAGAAAAGATATTCGGCATCCTGCAGCTTTTCCAGTTTGGAGCGAAGCAATACGTATGTTTCAAGCAAGGATTTTGTGGAAGGCAGCAATGGAAGAATCCGCTCTTTATTCCTTTTACCCAAAACCTTTAGGGTATTATTGGAGCTATAAACATCCTTCAACCTAAGATTGACCAATTCAGCTCTACGAACTCCTGTAGTGTACAACAACTCTATAATAAGTTTGTCCCTCACTCCTTCAAAATCGTTATTAAAAGGTATTTCCAATAATATCTTTTCCATTTCCATCTCAGAAAATGGCACTTCAACCTTCTTATTTGTTTTCAGGGCCTTATGTTTGGCGAGAGGCGAAGCACTTATTTGGCCTATTTTTTGCAAAAATCTGTAATACGCTTTTAGTGAGGATATTTTTCTATTGATTGTCCTATTTGAAATTCCATCGTTGACCAAAAGAACAATCCAACTTCTAACAATGGAATATTCCATATCGTCTATAGAATCCATATTGTACCCATCCCTACAAAACTCTGAAAAGGATACAATATCCTTTTCGTACGCATTCACCGTGTGTACGGAATAGTTTTTCTCCAATCTTAAATATGATATGAACGTTGATAAGGACATTATTCAAAGTTACCCAAATCCCAAACAAATAATGATAAAAACAAAAATCCCGTTGCAATTGTATTGCAACGGGATTTTCTATACTGTGTTCAAGAACCTTAAATTTCTTCCTGATCTCTAAGTCCTTGTATATATTGAGCTTTTTGTATTTCGGCTCTGCGCTTAACTGAAGGCTTTGTAAACTGTTGCCTTTTTCTCAACTGGCGCATGGTGCCGGTCTTATCAAACTTACGCTTGAAACGCTTTAAAGCTCTATCGATGTTTTCTCCTTCTTTTACTGGTATTATTAACATGGGCTACAACCTCCTCTCTTTTAAATTTTGGTGTGCAAATATACAAGTATTAAATAGTAATGCACAAATTACTTTAAAATATTTCTTGAAATAACCACTTTTTGAATTTCAGTGGTACCTTCACCAATGGTACATAACTTGGCATCACGGTAAAACTTTTCTACCGGAAAGTCCTTTGTATAGCCATATCCGCCATGAATCTGAACAGCATCATTGGCAATTTTGACACAAACCTCTGATGCATACATCTTGCACATAGCCCCAAGTTTTGTCATTGGCCTACCCGCATTCTTTAAAAATGCAGCTTTATGCAACAACAGTTCTGAAGCTTCAATTTCCGTGGCCATGTCAGCTAACTTAAAAGATATTCCTTGGAACTCACTGATTGGTTTGCCAAACTGTACCCGTTCTTTGGAATACTTTAACGCAGCTTCATAGGCTCCCTTGGACACCCCCAAAGAAAGTGCACCAATGGAAATTCTGCCTCCATCCAAAACTTTCATGGATTGGATGAAACCATCCCCAACTTCTCCCAAACGGTTTTCATCTGGGATTCTACAATCTGAAAATATCAATTCGGCCGTTTCACTGGCTCGCATACCCAGCTTATCCTCTTTTTTACCACTTGTAAACCCCGGCGTGCCCTTCTCAACAGCAAAAGCCGTCATTCCATGACTATCTCCTTTTTCTCCAGTTCGGGCTATCACCACAGCTATGTCTCCGCTTTTGCCATGGGTAATGAAGTTTTTTGCACCGTTCAAAATCCATGAATCGCCATCTTTTACAGCAGTAGTGCTCATACCACCTGCATCAGAACCTGTATTATGTTCTGTAAGCCCCCAAGCGCCGAGCCATTCTGCTGTTGCCAATTTAGGAATCCAACGCTGTTTTTGTTCTTCATTGCCAAAGGATAAGATGTGATTGGTGCATAATGAATTATGCGCCGCTACTGAAAGCCCTATGGCTGGATCAACTTTTGAAATCTCTTCCAGAATGGCCACATACTCATGATATCCAAGTCCTGAACCTCCCAATTCCTCAGGAACCAAAACCCCCATAAATCCCATTTCACCAGCTTTCTTAAACACTTCTATGGGGAAGGTCTGCGATTCATCCCATTCTAAAACATGGGGCGCTATATACTGCTGCGCAAACTCTCTTGCAGATTCAGCGACCATCTTTTGGGTCTCTGAATAATCAAAGTTTATTGTGGACAAGGTATCCGTAACCATTTAGTACAATTTTATAGGGTCAAATATAGCTTAATTCTATCAATCCTTTCTACCGGAAAAGATTCCACGTTGAGCAATTCATCCGATGAATCATACGCTCCATTAAGCTCTCGAAATGAGATTATCTTTTCAGCCAAATCTCTACTTATATAAACCAAACGGGATAATTCTTCAGCTGTTGCTTTGTTTATATTGATTTTTTGAATTGAAGGAGGGTCATTAACCCTAAATTGGTGTAGTGCACGTTGAACAACCTCGGGTTCCAACCCATAAACGTCAAACAATTGGTCATTCACCAAAAACCCTCCAAGTCTATCCCTAAACTTTATAATACGAGCAGACAACTTCTCACCTATTCCATTAATAGCCTTTAAATCTTCCGCCGTGGCAAGATTCAGGTCTTTTACTTGGAGTGTTTTCTCAAAACGAATATTGGAATGGACTTTAGCCGCTTTTTTTCTTTTGTTCCACTCTGGAAATTTAAAGGATGGTGAGATTACCATCAACAAAGAATCAGAAATTTGGGTCACTTGTTGAAACTCTTCAGCGGAGTTAATAAACCTTCCAGTTTTTCGGAAAGCGAACAATCTGTCCAGTTCTGCTGGGGACATTCCCAACATATACCCTTTGTAGTCAGTTATATAATTTGGATTGAAGGAAAAAATCTTTATAGACTCTTTTTGCAGGGCCAGAAGGCGTAAACTATCCAATTGGGATTGTGCCACTGTATTGACAACTATTTTTGAATCTCCGTTAAAAGGTTTTGTTTTAATATAAAAATATACTCCCTGAAGTATTATTATAAGAAGCAGCAAAAAGAAAATCCCACTTCGTTCTTGTTTGTTGAACTTGAAGTGGGACTTGAAATTATTCAATGTTGAGTGTTATTTGCTTTTAACAAAATTCTTTATATCGGCCACATATTTATCCATTTCCTCTCTTACTCTAGGGAATAAGAATAACAACCCTATCATGTTCGGGAATACCAGCGCCAAAATCATGGCATCAGAAAACTTGATCACAGCATCCAATGTAGCACCTGCTCCAATAATTACAAACAACAAAAACATTACTTTATAAACAATATCAGCTGTTCTTCCTCTTCCAAAAAGGAACTTCCAAGATTGCAATCCGTAGTATGACCATGAGATCATTGTTGAAAATGCGAACAGGATTATGGCAATCGTCAGTACATATCTGAATCCAGGTATTACGGAATCATATGCCATTGAGGTTAAATCAACACCGCCAACATACGCTCCTGATTCGTTAAGCAATACGGTACTTCCTACAGCATTTCCATAATCAAAAGCGCCAGCATCCATATTGAAAAAGATGATTACCAAGGCCGTCATGGTACAAATAACAACGGTATCAATAAATGGCTCCAAAAGTGCAACGACCCCTTCACTTGCAGGGTATTTTGTCTTTACTGCAGAGTGTGCAATGGCAGCAGAACCAGCTCCCGCTTCATTGGAAAACGCAGCTCTTTGAAAACCAACTATAATCACCCCAACAATTCCACCTAGTCCTGCTTCAGGAGTAAATGCTCCACCTATAATCATTCCAAAGGCGTCTCCTATATATTTAATGTTGGCAAAAATGATAACCAAAGAGGCCAATACATAAACTCCGGCCATAAAAGGAACTATTTTTTCAGTTACACTGGCAATCTTCTTGATACCTCCAATAATTACAATTCCTACCAAAATAGCCAAAATGACTCCAATGATAACACCTGTAGCGCCTCCTTCAAGGCTCAACATAGTTGAAAGCTGAACGGCAGCTTGATTGGATTGGAAGGCATTACCTCCTCCAAAGGATGCTCCAACGCACAACACTGCAAAAATGATGGCCAATACTTTTCCAAGGCCTTTCATTCCTCTTTCCTTCAATCCTTTTGACAGGTAATACATAGGGCCTCCATAAACAGTCCCGTCTTCACCAACATCCCTGTATTTAACACCCAATGTACATTCTACAAACTTGGTCGACATTCCTATTAACCCACAAACGATCATCCAAAAGGTAGCTCCAGGGCCTCCCAAGGCAATCGCAACGGCCACACCAGCAATATTACCTAATCCAACCGTACCTGATACCGCTGTTGCCAATGCTTGAAAATGGCTTACCTCTCCTTCTTGGCTTTCATCCTTAATTGTACCATGAACATCTCCGTCAACAACATTCAACTCTGTTTTTTCTGCACTATGGTGATCCAATTCATCATATTTACCTCTTACCGTATTAATGGCCAAGCCGAATTTGGTGATATTGGGAAATTTAAATCGTATAGTAAAAAATGTAGCTCCTACTATTAATAGAATCAGAACTATCGGCAGGTTGTACCCCCCAATTGAAATTGGGGTCAAAACAAAGCCCTCCCACCATGACGCAAAAGGCATAAAGGCATCGTTGACTCTTTCATCCAGGCCTTTTTCCTGAGCACTTGATAGTAATGGTAATAAAAGGGTAATTAACGTAAGAAGTCTGTACTTCATAATATGTTATTTGGTTATTTTAATTTGATGTATAGCGGGCAATATCCTAAAAAAATTCAACGGAATCAAATTTAAAAGTTATAAAACTAACCTATCTGAAACATTTGGTTGAGCTTTTTAATCTGTTCTGGTCGGCCCAAAACTATGACCTTGCCCTTGGGTTGAAGTATTAAATCTGCCTCTGGATTTATAATATAATTTCCATCAGGTTCTATATAACCTATTATAGTACAGCCGGTTCTTTTGCGCAAATCTAAATCACGAAGGGAATTACAATCTATTTGATCTGTAAAGTCTTCAATCTCTACTTCTTCAAGATTGGTGGTATTTTCTCCTTCAATGGAAAGTTTGTCCATAAATGTGATCAAATCGGGCATAACCACCAATGAGGCCATATGATCTCCTCCGATCTTATCCGGCATAATGACCTGATCAGCTCCTGCCAACCTTAATTTACTTTGAGAAGTTACCTGTGAAGCTCTACTAATTATAAAAATCTTATTGTTAAGCTGCCTTGCTGACAATACTACAAAAAGGTTAGCGGCATCATCTGGCATTGCAGTGATTAAATATTGCGCTCTGTCTACGCCTGCTTGCATTAAAATTTCATCCTCATTGGCATCTCCTTCCACAAACAAAACATCATTTTCATGCCGGTCGATCACCTCTTTATTCTTTTCTATGACAACAAAAGGTCTTTTATAGGCCTTTAATTTCTCTGCCGCTTGCATTCCATTTCTACCAAAACCACATACCACGACATGATTGGATAAATTATCTATTCGTTTTTTCACTTTTTTCTTTTTTAATATCTGAAGCGAATTTCTACCTAACAAATATTCGGTAATCACCGAAAGGGCAAAACCAAAAATAAAAACGCTGGTTACGATTAAAAATACGGTAAAAATCTTTGCACTGGGATCTAAAGGTCTCACCTCTGAAAACCCCACTGTGGTCACCGTGATAATGGTCATATAAATTGCCTCGACCCATGTAAAATCTGATATAAGTTTATACCCTATTACACCAAAAAACAATACAAGCAACATTAAACTTATTGCCCATACTATTTTGGATCTTAATAATCTTATCATAATCAAAGGTCAAAAACTGAGGTTCTTTTGGTGTAGAGCAAATCTTTGATTCGTAACCAAAATGCCATAAAAAGATATAGGGCAAAACCAAAACCAAGTGTGGCAAAAGTCAAATATATAAACGTAGTACGCACCACCCTGGCCCTTATACCAAGACGTTCAGCAATCCGCCTACAGACCTCAAAGCCTCTTTTTTGAAAGTAGTAAAGGGTATTGTAAAACAAACTCATAATTTAAAATTATGTATTTCTGTTCAATAAATGTGCTCCCAAGTTACAATGAAGGCATTTATTTTTTGAACAGTAGTTGTTGTACAATTGTATTTTGGCCTGACTCTCCAAGGCATTCTCGGTTTTAGAACCCAAATTTTCAAACCCCTTAATAATCGAATTTTTCTCTGGACTCAGCTGGGAAATCAAAAACAGTAAATCGCTGGCCGCATCCACTCCCCTTTGCTGGGAATAACAAAACCGGAGTGGAATTATGGCATTAATTATCAATAGATTAATAAAATTTTTCGAAAGCCTCTTTTTACTCTTTTTTGAAACCTTTCCAAAGGTGAAATGATTTTCCCAATACGAACTTGCCTCGGTTTTTAAAATATGATAAATATCCTGAAGAGTTTTTGCTTCCATAAGGGCAGCAAACAAATTTTGATGTCTTGCATACAAATTTGCCAATTGTGAAATACGGATAGTAGGAAAGTTCATTGGACGCAGACCAAAGAACTCGGGTTTGCTAAGTGGTGGATCAAGCTTGAATTTTTTAGACAGAAATCCATACTCTTTTTGAAGCCCAATATAATAGCTGTCTTTACAATCCTCAACGGACAATAATCCCAAATAACCAAAAAGCAGGCTTTCCATTTGGTGGATGTCATTGCTTGTTTTCCTTACCATGGAAAAACCTAATTGTGAAGCTCTTTGCAAAAAGAAATCCCCATTTAGTCTGGACCCGAAGTTTTTCATTAACATTATGAAAAGTACCCTTTCCCAATCATTATCCGATTTTTGAAGGAGCTCAAAAATGAGTTTGGACTTTTGCTCCAATCTTTCTATATAGAGTCTTTCAAGAAAATTGTTGACCAAAAAAGAATCCAGTTGCGCAAAATCCTTTTCGCAATTGATGAAACTGGGATTGAAATGCTGGAACAATTCTTGATATTTATCTAAAACGGTAGTTGAGATATAGTTTTTCAACTCTAAGGTTGGAATCTGTGTTCCATCCTTTCTAAAAACTGAAATGTCATCTTCCCATACAACGTGAAGGATTACATTATTATAATTGGAATCCGTTTCATGATGGTGTACGTACCAATCTGAAGATTTGAGGTGCATTTCTATATTGCCAGCCCATAGCTGACCACCAACCTCTATTTGAGCATTAAAGAAATCAGGTCCTGCATAAGAATTCAGGGTACCGGGATTTTTAATAACAATATGCTCTGAGGTTGATGTGGTAAGTGGTCGTCCTTGAAGCTTATCGCACCTCCATATAAAATGGAGTAGGTCTTCCTTCATATAGCTAAAATAGGAAAATGATCACCATTTTCCAGCATAGGTCAATGAATCTCCAGAATTTTCTTTGAGATAGCTATGCTTCATGTTGTTTATTTGTCGAATATGGTGATAATCGTGTGCAAGCCAGTTGCACAAAAATGAGTAAGCAGTAATTTTTCCCAAATCAGGATGGTCAATAGCGTTTTTCCATTTGGGATTAACCAATCCGTTTAACCAGATGATTGATTTTTCCCGCTCTTGCCCCAAATGCTCCAAAGCCATTTTAAAATCTCGACCTGCGTAATTTCGTGTTATGACCCATCCAGCCGGGTCTATTGGAATCAAGGGAGCTTCTGGGTTCTCCAACGCATGTTTGGTACGTGCTCTAAAATCTTCAACTTCCTCATCAATTAAATGGCACACAATTTCCAAAATGCTCCAACCTTTTGGATTGGGTTTCCAAGTGATAAATTCAAAAGGTAATCCAGAAAGCATATGCTGAAAAACCTTCCGATTTCGTTCTAGTTCGCTTATAACTTCAGCAACATCCATAAAATTTATTCGGCCACCTCGCCTTCCCAGTTCATAAATCCACCTTCAAGGTTATAGGCATTTTCAATACCAACACTGTTCATAATGGCACAGGCCTGGCCACTTCTGTTGCCAGATCTACAATAGACATAATAGTTCTTGGATTTGTCGAGTTTTTCAATCTCGTCCAAAAACTCCTGTCCTAAATAAATATCTATGTTGGTGGCTCCGGGAATATAACCTTCCTCTACTTCCTCTGGCGTTCTAACATCCAGTATGAAAGCATTGTTATCATTTTCCAGTTGTTCTTCCCATTCTTGTTGTGATAAATCTGACATCTTTAACAATTTAATTTTAGCAAAAATAAAAATCCGGAGCGTAACCCCGGATCCAAATCTGATGTAATTTTCTTTTTAAGCCTTTATTGAACACCCTATGGCCCGGGTAGTGGTCACTTTGATTTCTTTTCCCGCCAACATGGCATCCACCGCATTTTCCACATATTTTTCTCCAACCCTGGCAGCATCTTGATAGTTGTCGTCAATAGCCCCAATGTACCTTACCACATTTCCACCGGCAGTTTTTTCCAATAGAAATACATGTGGAGTCCTAGTGGCTCCGTATTGTGGATAGATTTTCTGCCCATCATCCAATACATATGGAAAGGAAAATCCCTTTTCAGCTGCGCGAACCTTCATTTTGGCAAAACTATCCCCTGGCTTTTTTGAAGGATTATTAGGATTGATAGCGATAACAGGCACGCCTTGCGATTTATATTTGGCATCCAATGCATTGATACGATCTTCATATGCCACCGAATATGGACAGGTATTGCAGGTGAAAATCACCAAAAACCCTTTGGCCTCATCATAATCCGATAAAGAAACCATGGAACCATCTACATTTTTTAGGGAAAAGTCCGTTGCAATATCCCCAATACCATACCCCTCATCTTCTGAGGTTGATTTTCCTGAAAAGGCTCCCAGTAAAATCACCAGAGCCAATAGACCTAAGGTTTTAAGCGTTTTCATGCCATTAGTTTATGAATTTGTTCAACTCCTCATTTAATTCCTCGTAGGTGAAACCCTTTCCGTAAAAACTTCGTTTATTCTTATTGTATATTAAGGTAGCAGGTATACCGCCTTCCCAATCTTTGTCAATTTTAGGAATCCATTCGTTTTGTTTGGGGTCATCCAAAATAACCACTTTGGATTTCAGGTCTTTTTTTTCAACATAAGGCTCCAATCTGGATTTCCACATGGATGGCATATCAAGACTTACCAAAACCACCTCCACGTCATTATCTTTCTGTTCTGCATTGACCCTCTCAAAATACGGAAGCTCCTCCAAACAAGGTTTGCACCAAGTGGCCCAAAAGTTTATAATATAGGTTTTCCCATCATCTCTGTTCAGCAGAGGTTTAAGGCCTTCATAATCATAAACAGGGAATTTTACCGGATCCTCAACTTCCTTTTCGACTTTGGCATAGGCTTGTTCAGAAGTTTTCCCATCTAACTTTTCTTTAGTTTTTTCACCACAGCCAATAATCAGCAATACCATAAAAACCATAGAAAACGACAAGTGTTTCATTATCTGCATTTTAGATTATTAAAAATAAATAAAGCTATTCGCAAAGAATTGATTTTAACAAAATTTTATTTGTTAAAGATAGTGTTCATGAAAATAATACCAATACATTTGTCTATACAATTGTTGTATTAACATGAATGTAGAACAGATCATAAAAACAGAAAGAAAGCTTCCTCTTAAAATGAGGACCATGATTCACCTTGCATTGGTCAGTAATAAAATCAACGAGCAATTTGCTACTGCCCTTAAACCCTATGGGATTTCAAAGCAACAATTTAACGTCCTAAGGATTTTACGCGGGCAAAAGGGAAAGCCTTCCAACCTCTGCACCATCAATGAACGCATGGTTACCAAAATGAGCAATACAACGCGATTAGTTGATAAACTTATAACCAAAGGTTATGTGGAACGTTCGGTTTGCGAGTCTAACCGACGAAAAGTGGAAATATTGATAACAGAAAAAGGCACTACTGTTTTAGAAAAGCTTGATGCCACAATGGAAAATACCGAAAACGACATCCTCGGGAATTTCACCAATAAAGAACTAGAAGAATTCAACATATTATTAGATAAATTTTAAAATGAGCAATATCCTAGAAAATAGAACATGGCGCTATGCCACCAAAAAATTTGATAACACCAAAAAGGTGTCAGATGAAAATTTGGAACTCTTATTGGAAGCCACACGATTAAGCGCTTCTTCTTACGGGTTGCAACCCTATCATCTTTTTGTAATCACAGATCCAGAAATAAGGGAAAAATTAAGACCTGTTTCCTGGGGGCAAACTCAGATTACGGATGCTTCCCACCTAATTGTTTTTGCCAATGTCACGGATTTTGGCGAGGAATTGATAGATAGCTATTTGGAAAATACAAGCACTACAAGAAACATTCCAGGCGAAGGATTGAAAGATTACGGTGATTTCATGAAATCTAAACTGCTGAATCTACCAGAAGAAACCAAGGCCGTTTGGACATCCAAACAGGCGTATATCGCATTCAGTAATATGATCCAGGCTGCGGCCGAACTAAAAATAGACACCTGCCCCATTGAAGGTTTTGAGTCTGAATCCTATAACAAAATCCTTGGTTTGGAAGAGAAAAACCTTAATGCATCGGTTGTTCTTGCTGTTGGCTATCGTTCAGAAGAAGATGAAACACAGCATTACGCCAAGGTACGCAGATCAAGAGAAGAATTATTTACACATATATAAGTCCTAATTACATTTTTTAAACAATAATTTAAGTACAATCATGAAAAAGACAATTTTAAGCCTAGCATTGACCGCCATTTTTGGTCTTTCAGCCATTGCCAATCCTATTGATGGAGAGAAAAAAACAGTGAAAACTGACAAAAGTACTGTCACTTGGAAAGCTTACAAGGTAGGTGGTTCGCATACTGGAACCATTAACCTTAAATCAGGAGCACTGGAGTTTGATGGTGAAAAACTGGTTGGTGGCGAATTTGTTGTTGATATGACAACCATAAACACCACAGATCTACAGGGAGACTATAAAAACAAATTGGACGGTCACTTAAAATCGGATGATTTCTTTTCCACAGCTTCAAATCCTACAGCAACCTTGGTATTCACCAACGTTGAGCAAAATGAAAACAACCTGTATGATGTAACAGGGGACCTTACCATTAAGGGTATTACCAAATCTATTCGCTTTGATGTGTCCATTGATGGTAATAAAGCAACGGCCAGTTTGAAAGTTGATAGAATTAAATACGACATAAAATACAAGTCCGGTATCATTGGTACCGCAAAGGACAAGTTGATCCATGATAATTTTGACCTTGTGGTCGATTTGCAGATGTAATCAGCTTTAGTTTAGTGTTTGGAAATCCCGTTCGAGACTTTCTTGAACGGGATTTTTAATTTCACAAAACAATATTTGGAAGTTAGAATTTCCTTTCTATCTTTGGAGCAATGAATTTAAGAATAGTAAATACTTGGTGGTGGATTAACTTACGTCGAATATCGTGAGCTAGTCCTTCATACCCAATAAATAATAAAAAGGCTTGTCATCACGACAAGCCTTAATTTTTTCAACCAATTTGAAAATGAAATATCAATTAGAGACCCATTACAAACAAATTCTGGCCGACACCATTACCCCGGTCAGTGTTTATCTTAAAATTAGGGACAGATTTCCCAGCAGCATCCTCTTGGAAAGTAGTGACTACCATGCCAACGATAATAGCTTTTCATACATCTGCTGTAACCCCATTGCTTCCATTAAGGTGGAAAATGAGGTAATCACACAAAGATTTCCTGATGGCTCCAAAGAAGAGTTCCCGATAACCCCAGATGTGGATGTTACCAATGTTATTCATCAATTCGGACAAAAGTTCTCTGTGCCCAGCAATGGATTCAAGTTCATTAACAATGGACTCTTTGGGTACATGTCTTATGATGCCGTACGCTATTTTGAAGATGTGGAGGTTTCCAAAAAGGAAGATTCGGTTCAAATACCAGATATCTATTATGCAGTGTATCAAAATATCATTGCCATCAACCATTTTAAAAATGAAGCCTACCTCTTTGCCCATTGCTACAATACCGAAAGTAATGTGGATGAAATAGCACAGCTTTTCAACGTGCGAAATTTTGCTTCCTATAACTTTTCAAAGGATGGAAAACCTACCTCCAACCTAAAAGATGATGAGTACAAAGAGCATGTGGCTCTGGCTAAAAAACACTGTCAACGAGGTGATGTATTCCAATTGGTACTCTCCAGAAGATTTTCACAAGGATTTAAAGGGGATGAATTTAATGTATATAGGGCTCTTCGTTCCATAAATCCATCTCCCTACTTGTTCTATTTTGATTATGGGGATTTTAAAATCTTTGGCAGTTCTCCAGAAGCACAATTGATCGTTAAAGAAGGTAAGGCCGAAATACACCCCATTGCTGGAACGTATAAAAGAACCGGGAACGATGAACAAGATGCCGAGCTCGCTAAAAAACTGGCACAAGATGACAAGGAAAATGCCGAGCACGTAATGTTAGTTGATCTAGCTCGAAATGACCTCAGCAGGAATGGAAACACCGTTAATGTGGAAACCTATCGCGAGGTGCAATATTTCTCTCATGTCATCCATTTAGTGTCGAAAGTGACTGGGCTCAAGAAGAAAGACAGTCCAACCATGAAAGTGGTAGCCGATACCTTCCCGGCAGGAACGTTGAGCGGTGCTCCAAAACATATGGCCATGCAATTGATCGAGAAGTACGAAAAAACCAGTCGTGCATATTATGGTGGAGCCATCGGGTTCATGGATTTTAAGGGCAATTTTAACCATGCCATAATGATCCGGACCTTTTTAAGCAAAAACCATCAATTGCATTACCAAGCTGGAGCCGGTTTAGTAGCCGCCTCCGATCCTGAAGCAGAATTGCAAGAAACCTATAATAAACTAGGCGCCCTAAACAAAGCGCTGGAAATTGCTGAAACCATTTAACATGGGAAGAAAGATTTTAATGATAGACAATTACGATAGCTTCACCTATAACTTGGTGCACTATTTGGAAGATTTGGATTGCGATGTTACCGTAAAACGAAACGACCAATTGACCCTTAAGGATGTTGAACCGTTTGATGAAATTGTGTTGTCACCGGGGCCCGGAATCCCAGATGAGGCTGGTTTACTTAAGGAAATTATAGAAACTTATGCGCCTTCAAAACGAATATTGGGCGTTTGTCTAGGTCAGCAAGCCATTGGCGAAGTGTTTGGGGGAACTTTAGTGAACTTGGACCAAGTATACCATGGAGTGGCGACAACAATTTCCGTGACAAAGGAAGACGCCATTTTTGAAGGCTTGCCAGAACAGATTCAGGTAGGGCGTTACCACTCATGGGTAGTCCATCCAGATTTACCGGAAAGCTTGGAAGCTACCTCTGTTGATGAAAATGGACAAATCATGTCCTTAAAACATAAAACATACGACGTTACCGCAGTACAGTTCCATCCAGAATCGGTATTGACCCCTGAAGGAAAACAAATGCTAAAAAATTGGTTAGACAAATGATTTAATATCATTCCTGTGAAGGCAGGAATCCAAATTAATTATGAAATAGATTCCGCATCAAGTGCGGAATGACAATAAACAAAAAGATGAAGGAAACTTTAAATCGATTAATAAACCACGAAATCTTGTCCAAAAGTGATGCCAAGCAAATCTTGGTCAACATTGCCAAAGGCGATTACAATACATCACAGATTGCCGCTTTTCTAACGGTATATATGATGCGGAGCATTACCATTGAGGAGCTTGAAGGCTTCCGTGATGCCCTTTTGGAACTTTGTTTGGCAGTTGACTTGGCCGAGTTCAACCCTATTGATCTCTGTGGTACAGGAGGTGATGGTAAGGACACTTTCAACATTTCCACCTTAGCTTCTTTTGTGACTGCCGGTGCGGGAGTCAAGGTCACCAAGCACGGAAACTATGGGGTATCCTCAAAATGTGGAAGTAGCAATGTCATGGAGTTTTTGGGCATTAAGTTCAGTAATGAAGCGGATTTTTTAAAGAAATCCATTGATGAGGCAGGAATTTGTGTGTTGCATGCGCCCCTATTCCATCCGGCCATGAAAAACGTGGCGCCTATCCGAAGAGAGTTGGCGGTAAAAACCTTCTTTAATATGTTGGGGCCAATGGTGAATCCCGCATTTCCAAAGAACCAGATGGTAGGAGTTTTTAATCTGGAATTGGCTAGAATGTACGGCTATCTTTATCAGAACACGGATAAAAACTTTACCGTACTCCATGCTCTGGATGGCTATGATGAAATTTCCCTTACCGGTGACACCAAGACCATTTCCAACAATTCCGAAGGCATTTTATCTCCTGTCGATTTTGGCGTAAAACGGATTACCCAAGCCGAGATTACTGGAGGAGATGATATAGCCCAATCAGCCCAAATATTTATGGACATTTTACATGGAAAAGGCACCGAAGCCCAAAACAATGTAGTCTGTGCGAATGCCGGAGTTGCGATTGCAACCGCAAATAACATCGCTCCAAAAGAAGGGTTTGACAAAGCAAAAGAGTCCCTATTGGGTGGAAAAGGATTGGAAGCATTAAAAAAATTACAAAAGCTTAGTGCTTAATGAACATACTAGACAAAATAGTAGCAGACAAACGTAAAGAAGTCGATTTAAGAAAATCATTGATTCCCGTTTCCCAATTGGAGCAATCCGTGCTTTTTGAAAGAAAAAGTCCTTCTTTGGCTAACGCATTGCGACAAAGTGCTTCGGGAATTATTGCCGAACACAAACGACGCTCCCCTTCCAAATCGGTCATAAACCAAGGTTTGAACGTACAGGATGTGGTAAAAGGTTATGAGGCTGCTGGAGTATGCGGAATGTCGGTTTTGACAGATGGCAAATACTTCGGAGGTTCTTTAGACGATTTATTGTTAGCAAGAGCGGTTGCAGCTATTCCATTACTACGTAAAGAGTTTATTATTGATGAGTATCAAATTCTGGAAGCCAAAGCACATGGCGCGGATGTTATTTTACTCATTGCCGCCATTTTGACCCGAGATGAAATCAAAACACTTTCAGAAGTAGCAAAAGACTTGGGATTGGATGTACTTCTTGAGGTTCATAATGAAGAGGAACTGCACAAATCTATCATGCCGAGTTTGGACATGCTGGGTGTGAACAATAGAAATTTGAAGACCTTCGAGGTGAGTCTGGAAACTAGCAAATCACTTTCGACCCAAATTCCAGATGATTTTGTAAAAGTTTCCGAAAGTGGCATCAGCTCTGTAGAAGCCATAAAGGAGCTTAAGCAATATGGTTACCAAGGATTTTTGATTGGAGAGAATTTCATGAAAACCGATAACCCTGGTGAATATGCCACCACTTTCATAAAAAAATTGGAATCATGAAGTTGAAAGTTTGCGGCATGAACCATAATCCTAACGAGGTTGCTCAATTGCAACCCGATTATCTGGGCTTTATCTTTTGGGAGCCCTCTTCGCGATATTTTGAAGGGGTAATGCCTGATTTACCAGCCACAATCAAAAAAGTTGGTGTGTTTGTAGACGCTTCTTTGGAAGATGTTTTGGAAAAAGCGGAAAAGCACAATTTGGATGCCGTTCAGCTTCACGGTCATGAAAGTTCAGAATTTTGCAAACACATTAAAGAAAACACTCCGTTGCTTGAGATCATCAAAGTCTTCTCCATCAAGGACACCTTCGATTTTTCCATCTTAAATGATTATGAAGAAGTTTGTGATTATTATTTGTTCGACACTAAAGGAAAGCTTCCAGGAGGAAATGGATATGCCTTTGACTGGTCTGTTTTGAACAGTTACCCTTCTACCAAACCCTATTTTTTAAGCGGCGGGATTGGGCCAGAAAGTGAGGAGGACCTTAAGTCTTTCATGAATAGTCCTGCATCAAGGCATTGCAAGGTAATTGATGTGAATAGTAAGTTCGAGATAAAACCCGGGCTAAAGAATATTGAAAAATTAAAAGAATTTAAAAAATTATTGTCATTCCGCACTTGATGCGGAATCCATCATAAATTAAAGTCAAACCAAAAAAGATTCCTGCCTGCGCAGGAATGACAAAAAAGTATGAGTTATCATGTAGACAAAAAAGGATATTACGGAGAATTTGGAGGAGCGTTCATCCCAGAAATGTTGTATCCCAATTGTGAAGAATTACGCCAAAATTATATCCAAATTATGGAAGAACCTTCCTTTCAGGAAGAGTTTCATCAATTGCTGAAGGATTATGTAGGCCGTCCTTCCCCACTCTATTTTGCAGAACGGTTGTCCAACAAGTACAACACCAAAATTTACCTAAAACGGGAAGATTTAAACCATACCGGAGCGCATAAAGTAAACAACACCATTGGGCAAATTTTAATGGCGAAACGATTGGGCAAAAACCGAATCATTGCCGAGACCGGAGCTGGCCAGCATGGCGTTGCAACGGCCACCGTATGTGCTTTAATGGGCATTGAATGTGTGGTCTATATGGGTGAGATTGACATAGCCAGGCAAGCACCCAATGTCGCCCGTATGAAAATGTTGGGTGCAGAAGTCCGCCCGGCACTTTCTGGAAGCAAAACCCTAAAAGATGCCACTAATGAAGCTATTCGCGACTGGATCAACAATCCCGTGGATACCCATTATATTATTGGGTCAGTGGTAGGACCACATCCTTATCCCGATATGGTAGCCCGTTTTCAATCTGTAATTTCCAAAGAAATCAAAGCTCAGTTATTGGAAAAAGAAGGTCGTGAAAATCCAGATTACGTAGTTGCCTGTGTCGGAGGTGGAAGTAATGCTGCTGGAGCCTACTATCACTTTCTTGATACCCCAGAGGTTGGTATTATCGCTGTGGAAGCTGCTGGCAAGGGAATCCATTCCGGAGAAAGCGCAGCCACTTCAGCTTTAGGTAAAGTTGGAATCATTCATGGCAGCAAAACTTTATTGATGCAAACTGATGACGGACAGATTACCGAGCCCTATTCCATTTCAGCAGGCCTGGATTACCCAGGCGTTGGGCCTTTACATGCTCATTTGTTCAAATCTGGTCGAGGTGAGTTCATTTCCATCACGGATGATGACGCCATGAAAGCAGGTATGGAACTTTCAAAACTGGAAGGTATTATTCCAGCCATAGAATCGTCCCATGCTTTTGCAATTTTAGAACAGAAAAAATTCAACCCTTCAGACATTGTTGTCATGAATCTATCTGGAAGAGGTGATAAAGATTTACAGAATTATATTGACTATTTTAATTTGTAGGGACTGTCATTCCTGCGGAAGCAGGAATCCAAAATAATGATTAAAAATGTACATCAATATTACGTTTACATGCTTACCAACAAAAAGTATGGAACACTGTACATTGGTATGACAAGTAATTTGGAAAGAAGGGTTTTTGAGCACAAAAACAAATTAATAGATGGTTTTACTAAAAAATACGGACTGGACACACTGGTATATTTTGAAACGTATCAATATGTTAATGATGCTATTTTGAGAGAGAAAAGATTGAAAAAATGGAAAAGGCAGTGGAAAATTGATTTGATAGAAGAAGAAAACAAAAATTGGAATGATTTGGCATTTGACTGGTTTGATTGATGGATTCCGCATCAAGTGCGGAATGACAGGACAGCCTTGATTCATTTTAAAGTAAAAAAACAAGACATAGAACATGACAATAGAAAATAGAATTCAAAAAAAACTACAAGAAGACAAAAAACTACTTTCCATATACTTCACGGCCGGGTATCCCAATTTAAATGATACGGTAAAAATCATCCAAGATTTGGAACAAAGCGGTGTGGATTTGATAGAAATTGGCCTCCCATTTAGCGACCCGCTGGCAGATGGGCCTACCATACAGGAGAGTTCAACAGCGGCGCTAAATAATGGCATGCAGTCAGAACTACTCTTCGAGCAACTCAAAGATATCCGCAAGACGGTTTCCATCCCTTTGATTATTATGGGATATTTTAATCCCGTGTTTCAATATGGTGTGGAAGCTTTTTGTGAAAAATGTCAGGAAATAGGCATTGATGGACTGATTCTCCCTGATTTACCTTTGGATGTTTACCTGAATCAATACGAATCTATCTTTAAAAAATTTGGATTGATCAATGTGTTTCTAATTACTCCCCAAACCAGTGAAGAGCGTATCCAGGCAATCGATAATGCATCTGACGGTTTTATCTATATGGTAAGTTCAGCCAGCACAACTGGGGCAAAAGAAGGTTTTGGCGCCGGACAGAAGGCCTATTTTGACCGAATTTCGAATATGCAATTGAGCAATCCCCAAATAGTTGGTTTTGGGATCAGTAATTCCCAAACCTTCAATCAAGCTACTGAAAAAGCAAGTGGAGCCATTATTGGTTCGGCCTTTATAAAACATCTAACACAACACGGAACTGAAAAAATAGCTGATTTTGTAAAGGGAATTCGTTAATTTCAACTTTGAAACTAACGAATTCCTGTCATGAAAAAACTCATCTGTTTTTTTGCCTTAATAATATCATTTTCAACCTTTTCACAAGACTCAACCGCTGTTAAATCACAAGTGGTAAAAGCCATTGATGAACTTAGAGATTTTATTTCCATTCCCAATGATGCCTTAAATGCCGATGATATTGATGATAATATTCTCTGGTTAAAACGAAAATTTACCGAACGAGGATTCAATACTGCCGTACTGGAAACAGAAAACCTGCCCTTGCTTTTTGCCACGCTGCCCATGGAAGACGCCAAACCTACCATGTTGGTATACATGCATTTTGATGGCCAGGCCGTTGACCCCTCCAAATGGAATCAACCCAATCCATATGAAACCGTATTAAAAGCACCTGATGAAGATGGTTTTAAGACCATTTCTTTTGATAGGTTAGAAAACATCAACTACAATTGGAGGCTATTCGGTCGGTCAACCTCGGATGACAAGGGGCCAATCATTATGTTTCTAAATGCTATCGACCTTTTAAAAAAAGATGGCAAGGAAATTCCATTCAACATTAAGGTAATCTTGGATGGCGAAGAGGAAAAAAGCAGCAAACCGCTGCCAAAAGCGGTGAAACAGTACCGTGAACTGCTACAAGCAGACTTTTTGGTAATTGCAGACGGGCCTGCACATCCCTCCGAAAATCCAACAGTCATTTATGGCTGCAGGGGAATCACAACCATGACGTTAACAACATATGGCCCAATCAAACCTCAACATAGTGGTCATTATGGTAACTATGCCCCAAATCCCGGTTTTCAATTGGCACAACTGTTGGCCACCATGAAAGATGCTGACGGACGGGTGACCATTCCGGGGTATTATGATGGAATTTCTTTGGACGATTCAGTTACGGAGGTTTTAAAAAGTGTACCTGACAGTGATGAGAAAATTGCAGAAAAGTTACAATTCAAATCTGCTGAAAAGGTGGGGAGTTTTTACCAAGAAGCATTGCAATATCCCTCTTTAAACATAAGAGGGTTGGGCTCTGGGTGGATAGGCCCAAAACGAAGGACCATTGTTCCTGAAAGTGCCACGGCCGAACTAGATCTACGCTTGGTACCAGAAACTGATGGCGATCGATTAAAACAATTGGTCAAAAATCATATTACTCAACAAGGGTATCATGTTTTGGACCATGTTCCTTCTAAAGAAGAACGAATGTCCTTTGATAAAATCGTGACCGTTGAAGAAGGCAATGTTATGGATGCATTCCGTACAGATTTAGACAATTCGTATGGAAAGTTCATATCCAAAACACTAAAAAGTACCTTCGGAAAAGATGTAGTCCAAATCCGGATAACTGGTGGTACAGTCCCAATTGCTCCGTTCATCAACGAATTAAAGATTCCCGCCTTCATTGTTCCCATGGTAAACCCAGATAATAACCAGCACAGCCCTGACGAAAATTTAAAGATTGGTCAACTGGCCTATGGAATCAAGGCACTTTATGGAATATTGTCTTCTGAAATGGACTGAACCAAGGTCGTCACATCCATAAAATGCAATTTAAATCGATAAGCAAAACACTGTGTATCAAGAGAATCAATATAAATCATGATTTCATCCGGGTGAACCTGTAATTCAACCCTGTTTTTCCCAAAACACCGATAGTGTTTTTAAATTCATAGTACCCAAACCACTTACTATGAAGTATACAGCATTAGTTATTGACGATTCTTCCATTCAGCGATTGGCTACATCAATTTTGATCAAAAATCATCCCGACCTAAAATTGATAGGATCCCATGGAAGTCCATATGAAGGAATCAAAGCTATTTATGACCACAAGGTTGATATGGTATTCCTAGATGTTCTGATGGATAAGGTTAACGCTTTTGAGCTGCTCGACAGTATTGAGATCAACACGGCCATCATAATGAATTCAACTTGGGCCAATTTTGCCAAAAAAGCCTTTGATTATGGTATTGATGATTTTATAATGAAGCCCATGCGTAAAACCAGATTCGAAAGGGCAGTATCCAAAATCATTAACGAAATTGAATTAAAACGAATAAAACCCGTTAAAACTTATTCTGTTTTAAAGCGATTTTCAAGCCCTGAAACCTAATTGTTCAAAAAACTTTCTGTAACGTAAACCAAGAGTTAGATACTTATCATTGATTTTCTTCGGGTACCATAACCTCAATTGATGAAAGAACGAATAATTGGAATAGATGTCGCAAGATCATTGGCCATTATTGGGATGGTCATTGTTAATTTTAAAATTGCCTTTGGCGACCATGGGAATCCACTCCTAAAATCATTTGTACAACTCTTTGAAGGTAAGGCAGCTGCAATTTTCGTTGTACTTGCAGGAATTGGGATTGCTTTCATGTCAAATTCCGCACTGGCAAACAATAATTTGTCCAAGCTTAAATCAACTAAAACAAAAATCCTGAAAAGAGCCCTATTCTTATTTGTCATTGGCTTGCTGTACATCCCGATTTGGGAAGCTGATATTTTACATTTTTACGGCATTTATATGCTGGTCACATTACTGGTTCTTGGAAGGTCAAGCAAAATGGTATTTTGGTCCGGGCTATCCCTTATTTTTATATATCCACTACTCCTTTCTGTAATTAATTACGATACAAATTGGGATTTCCAGACTTTTGAATATTCCAATTTTTGGACGGCCAATGGGTTCCTGACCAATCTATTTGTGAATGGGTTTCATCCCGTGATTCCATGGGCAGCTTTCATGCTGATTGGTTTATGGTACGGAAAACAAGATTTGAGCAATTCAAAATTTTTGAGCCGTTCTATTTGGATCAGTTTGTCCGTATTTGTAACGACATTGGTTCTTTCCAAACTTTCCATATTTATACTGGCTGAAGGAAATCCAGTTACGGAAAATGATCTAAAACAAATTCTAGGTACAAGTCCAATGCCGCCATTGCCCTTTTATATGCTAGCCAGTGGTAGCTTCTCCATTTTTGTAATATCTATTTGCATTATATTTTCTAGAAAGTTCGATAAAAATCCTATCATCCAACTCTTAAAGAAAACTGGGCAGCTGGCCTTAACATTTTACGTAGCGCATGTGGTAATTGGGATGATTGCGATTTATTTAATCGACCCAGCCAAAATGGGGAGTTATACCATTACTTTTTCTTTCCTATATGCCCTGGCCTTTAGCGCCCTCTGCATATTTTTTGCCCATTTCTGGACTAGATTCCATAAAGTTGGACCTTTGGAATGGGTAATGCGTAGCATTACAAAATAAAAACCTTAGTTCTTTTTAGGTTGAAAAAACTCCCGGTATTGCATAACCCTAAAATCAAAAGTATTAAACTCGGGGTTTGCGGTCTTTAGGTCTTTATAGAGTTGAAGACTGCCAACTGCCCTATTGGCTGCACCAGAAGGGGCCGTAAGGGAGACTGTTTTGACAGTTCTGGATTTTCTGGCACCCTTTGAAATCGGAGGTAGGTTCAATTCATGTATTCTGGGTACTTCATTGGAAACAATTTCCAGTTTTAATCCATATGCCTTCAGTTGTTTTCTGAAAAAATATTCAGGTCCATTTTTACTATTTCCACCCATAAAAAGCACAGTCTCAATATTTGGATACTCTTTGAGGTATCCAACCAAATTGCGGAGCTTTACATTTTGCATTCCCAAATCAGAGGCATCAATTTTCTGTCGTTCTGCACTGTCAACAATATCACAAACCCCTATTTTTTGCTTCAATAAAAAGTTTTTGCGCTGTTCCGTAGCTTCTTGGGTGGTTTCGAACTTAAGGTTCAATCCAAAAATCCTATCCAGAATTGGCCAAAGCATTCCATTTCTACTGCCATAACAAAAATCCACATCATCATCTTTTAACTCGCCGGTAGTAAAACGTGGGGGTGGTAAAGTACCCACAATCAATTTTGTGGCTTCCGAAAACAAAAATGGTTCGTACGGATGCGTATGAAGAAAAGGCTTTGAGCTCAAGGTTTTGAATTTGGCTTAAAATTCAAAAATAAAACAAAACCCTAAGCTGAATTCCTGCTCGCATTAATATTACCGTACAAGGACCTTGTTACAATTTTTTCGTAAAGCTCTTTGTATTCAGAATTTTGGGTGATGTAATACAAGGCATTTTGTTGTATGACCAGCAAGGGAAGTACAATCTTTTCCCTAATCTTAACCGATTCCCTAGAAACGGCTTCATCTTCCATCAAAATTTTGAGTCCGGAAATTTGGAGAAGCATCTTTTTGGACAATTGGTATTCTTCATGCAATATGTTCCAAAATTCACCAAACTCCTTGTCATCCTTCATATAACCGGTCAGGTTAAAGTTGGTCTTGGCCAAAGACATCATACTGTTCAGCATTAAAGCCTTAAAAAAAGGAACATCATTGTACAATTTTTTGACTTCCATCAGTCTTCCTTCATCCTTTAGTTTTTGCAAAGCGGTTCCCAATCCAAAATAACCTGGGACATTTTGTTTTAACTGACTCCACGAACCTACAAACGATATGGCTCTTAGATCGGAAAGTTCCAATTGCTTTTTATTCCCACGTTTGCCCGGTCTACTACCAATATTGGCTTTTGTGTAATATTTTAATGTACTACGGTGCTCCAAATATGGGATGAATTTTTCGTGCTGCTTTAAATCATTGTACGTGTCATAACTCAATTCCGAAAGCTCCTCAATCAAGATTCGCTGGCTATCGGAAATTACGTGTTCTTCCCCAAACAGATTATTGCTAAGTCCGGCAGTGAGCAACTGCTCTGAATTATGCATGAACTGTTCCTTGGTACCGTAGGTACTGGTAATGGTCTGCCCTTGTATGGTCAACTGAATCTCATGATTGGCCACATCGTTGGTCTGCGCTGCATAAAAGCGGTGGGTTTTTCCTCCCCCTCTTGCTGGTGGTCCTCCCCTACCATCAAAGAAAATGGCTTTAATATCATTCTCCTTGCACACTCTACTCAAGGTTTCTTTGGTTTTAAGTATGGACCAATTGGCCTTTAGATAGCCTCCATCCTTTGTTCCGTCAGAAAAGCCCAACATTATAGTATGCGTATTGTTCCTTCGCTCTAAATGCTCGCGATAAACAGGTGTATTGAACAATGTTTGCATCACCTCTTCTGAGGCGTCCATCCCTTTCATGGTCTCAAAAAGTGGGATGATATCAAAAGTAATCTCATCAGCTTTCCATCCACACCACCTAAACAGTCCAAAAACAAACAATACCGCATAAATATCTTCGGAATTGCTGATGATATATCGGTTGCATCCCTGCTCTCCATTTTTGGTCTGAATCTCTTTTAATTGCTGAATGTTGGTTATTGTATCTTTTACAATTTCCTCACTAAAATTGGAAGCATCAAGCTCCACATCTTTATCCAACAACCATTGCAAAAGCTCCTTTTGATTCAGTTCTTCAACGTTTTCCTTAATGGCCCCTTGCTGCTTCAGAATTGTTTCAACCACCAATGCATGTTTGCTATGATCCTGTCTAATATCCAAGGTTGCAAAATGGGTCTTGAAAATATGAACCTTATCAATAAACTGGTCCAGTTTGTTCAAATACAACTCATGGTAATCGGAAATCAATTTCTCACGAATTCCGTTCAGACGTTCAATAATTTCTTCATAGCCAATGCTTGCGGTCACATCGAACATGGCTTTGTACAATCTATTGCTCAAACCATTTAAATCGTCCTGAAGATTTTTAAAAGTCAGTTTCTTTCGCAATTCCTTGAGCTCATTATAATAGCATTTCATCAAGGTTTGCCTAAGCTCATCGGCAACCTCTTTGGTAATATCCGCAGTCACGAATGGGTTTCCATCACGGTCTCCACCAGGCCAAAAACCCAGTTTTAAAATGTTGTAATTGTCAAAATTTTCATCCCTAATATTACTTTTCACATACTGAAAAAGCTCGCCCACAGCATCGTAATACGTATTTCTTAATATGTAGATGATGTTTTTGGCCTCATCCAAGGGTGTTGGTTTCTTAGCATTCACCAAAGAGGTAAGTCCCAACTGCTGCAAGGTCAAATCTATATCATGGATTCTATCGTCATCAATTAGTGACCTCAGTTCCGCAATAATGTCCAGTACTGCAGGAGTATAAAACTGCGTAGGGTGCGCCGTAAGTACAATCCTTGCGCTAAAAGTGGACAGTTTTTTGGAAATATTTTCCCAGTTTTTGGTACGATTTACCAGTTCAAAATAATCTTTAATGGATAGTGAATTGGTGTATTCCTGCAATTTTGGAAAAGCTGAATCTTCAACACTATCATAAAGTACCACCTGACGCTCTACATATTGTATGATCCTGAACATAAAATCCAACCGCTCACGTTCATCCTTGATCTCAACAAAATGGGTGAAAAAGTGTTCCAGGATTTCCTGGGGATTTTTCCCTTCATTAAGCCCTTTTTCACATTGCTCAAACAAAAGAGGAATAAGCATCCCCACATTTTCAATATTTCTATAAGGTAGGTTTAAAAAAAGGCTGTTATAGATGTTGAACTTGTTGGTTACCGATTTTTTAAACTCTTCAAGACGTCTAGACTGCTGCATGGATTTTTCGGTTAGTGTGTTGTGTTACTTATTGAACCTTCAAAGATCGTGATAAATGCGGAACTGCCATAGATATTTTAGCTCCATCACAATTTAATGCCATGTAGTCTTCTTCCCTAACACCTTTAGTCTATCGAAAATTGAATTCTAACGCACAAACACCGGCTGGTCCTCTTTTAAGGTATGCTCAGCACTGAACATATATCCATCATAATTGAATCCCTTAATGTCATCTAAGGTTTGGGCATCTTTATCAAGAATATACCTGACCATAGAACCACGTGCTTTTTTTGCAAAAAAACTGATAACCTTAAGCTTGTCATTTTTCCAATCTTTAAAAATGGGGGTTATGACGGGGACTTTTAGTTTTTTCTCATCAATTGCACCAAAATATTCGTTACTGGCAAGATTGATAAATAATTCTTCATCTTCCAACTCAGCATTTAGGTACTCCGTCAGCTGTTTTTTCCAAAATTCATAAAGATTTTTCTTCCGGGCCACTTTCAATTGTGTACCCATTTCCAACCGATAGGGTTGAATCAAGTCCAAAGGTTTCAAAATCCCGTATAATCCCGACAAGATTCGGAGGGTATTTTGAAGTTGCTCCAGTTTATCTTCCGAAATGGAATAGGCATCAAGACCTTGGTACACATCGCCATTGAAGGAATACACAGCCGGTCTTGCATTTTCTGGCGTGAATGGTGGTGAAAATTGTTGGTTTCTTTGCCAATTAAGTTCCGCAAGCTTATCAGAAATAGACATTAATTTGGACAAAGCCTTCGGTTTTTTCTTCACCAAAACTGCATTGAGTTTCACGGATTGTTCCAAAAATTCAGGTTGGCTATATTGTGCTGTGGGCAAGGTTGTTTCAAAATCGAGTGACTTGGCCGGAGAGATAACAATTTTCATCAATTTAATTTTTAGTAAAAATAACGATGTAATTGGATTTTGGGCAATTAAGCCAAAAGGTGTTATCAATCTTACAATTGAAGAAAACTATTGTTCACTATGCTTTGCATAGTTTCGCCATTTTTCTATGCAATTGACCATGTCTTCAGGCAACTCTGAATCAAACTGCATTAGCTTTCGGGTAACGGGATGCTCAAATCCCAAAGTTTTGGCGTGAAGTGCTTGCCTCGGCAGTATTTTACAGGCATTTTCCACAAACTGTTTGTATTTGGTAAATGTGGTGCCCTTAAGAATCTTATCTCCACCATAGCGTTCATCGTTGAACAATGTGTGCCCAATGTATTTCATGTGCACCCGTATCTGATGGGTCCTACCGGTTTCCAGCTTGCATGATACCAAAGTCACATAGCCCAACCGTTCCACTACTTTATAATGGGTTACAGCTTCCTTGCCCTGTTCACCATCAGAAAAGACCATCATTTGCAATCTGTTCTTCGGATTTCTGGCAATGTGCCCTTCTATCGTTCCTTCATCATCAGTAACATTGCCCCAAACCAAGGCCAAATATTCCCGTTCGCTGCTCTTGTCAAAAAACTGCTTGGCCAAATGGGTCATTGCAGCTTCTGTTTTTGCAATGACCAAAAGTCCAGAGGTATCTTTGTCTATTCTGTGGACCAATCCCGGTCGTTCAGAACTGTTCTTTGGCAAATTGTCAAAATGATGCACCAAAGCATTGATCAGTGTACCTGAATAATTGCCATGGCCAGGGTGCACTACCATTCCTGCCGGTTTATTTACCACCAACAAGGTGTCATCTTCGTAAACTATATCAAGTGGAATATCCTCTGGGGTCAGTAAAAACTCGTATGGAGGATGTTCAAACATCACTTTGACCTCATCTCCGGCTTTCACCTTATAATTTTGCTTTACAATGTTCTCATTTACCCAAATATGACCCTGTTTTGCCGCTTGTTGAATTTTGTTTCGAGTGGCATTTTCAATAAAGTTCATCAAAAATTTATCCACCCTCAGCGGTTCTTGACCCTTGGAAGCTACAAACTTATGGTGTTCAAAAAGTTCGTCTTGGGATGGCTCTTGGTTTTCCAAAGCACTCATGATTATTCAGAATCAGCCTGTACACGGGCACTGCCAGGTATTTTGCCATTACCGCAGATCAATTCAATTTTTGATGTTTTTGGTAATTTATCGCCAGGTTTTATATACTTCCCTTTATACTTCATTCCATAAACCATATCCTTACCTAGTTCATCCCTGTAAGTCACCCTCTGTACATCCAAACCTACCGCCCTGAGCATGGATGATGCATTTCGTTGTGTTACTTGAATGATATCTGGTACAGTAACTTTTTTATATCCAGATGGGTTCACTGTAAAATAAATCTTCCTGTTGGCTTTTACTTTATTACCAGCAGGTGGATTCTGATCAAGAATTGAAAATCTGGGATAGTCCGGGTTGTAGTTGGATGAATCCAATACCTGATAGCGCAATCCTACATTCTCTACCGCCTTGCGCATATCCATTACGGACATCTTCGAAAAATCGGGAACCTCAACAAACTCTCCATGGTTTGTTGAACTCTTCAACCATTTCAATGCCAAGAAAACGAAAAGGATAAGCACTACCAATGCCAAACCTAATTGAATCAGGAAAACTCTACTTTTTAGAAAGCTCAAAAAATGTTTCATGCATACTACCTTATCGGAACAAATATAGGAAAGCCAGTCCTTTTTTCTTTACTTTGACATAGTGATATTCGACAAGCTGATGAAAAAAAACATCGCCATCATCATGGGTGGCTACTCCAGTGAATATGAAATTTCGATAAAAAGCGGCAACGTGGTTTATCAACATTTGAACAAGTCTCGGTATAATCCATACCGTATCATAATTACTACGGAAAAATGGGTCTATTTGGATGATGACAACAAAGAATCACCGGTAAACAAATCTGATTTTAGCATTGACACATCCCAAGGAAAAGTACATTTTGATTGCGTTTTTAATGCCATACACGGCACCCCGGGGGAAGATGGTATTTTACAGGCCTATTTTGAATTAATAGGCATTCCGCAAACGTCATGCAACCATTATCAAGCTGCACTTACCTTTAACAAAAGGGATTTATTAAGCGTCTTGAAACCCTATGGAATCCATTGTGCCACTTCATACTATTTAAACCTTGGTGATACCATAGACGAAAAGGCCATTGTGGAAAAAGTTGGACTACCATGCTTTGTAAAAGCCAACCGTGCAGGTAGCAGTTATGGCATTTCCAAAGTGTATAAAAAGGAAAAAATAAAGGCAGCCATTGATATTGCTTTTTCAGAGGACAATGAAGTTATCATAGAATCTTTTTTGGATGGAACCGAGGTGTCCGTCGGGGTAATAAATTATGAAAATGAGGTTAAGGTGTTGCCAATTACCGAGATAGTTTCTGAAAACGATTTCTTCGATTATGAAGCGAAATATCAAGGAAAATCGCAAGAAATAACACCTGCCAGAATTTCCAAGGTACAAGAAACCAATGTCACCAAATTAGCAGCATCCATTTATAAAATTTTAGGGTTAAAAGGGTATTCACGTAGTGAGTTTATATTTATTGGAGACATTCCGTATTTATTGGAGGTCAACACCACCCCCGGGCTAACGGAAGAAAGTATTTTACCACAACAAGCCATGGAAGCGAGCATATCACTCGAAAAGCTGTTTGGCAGTGCCATTGAAGAGGCATTACGATAGAAAACAGTATTTTTAAACAAACTTTCCAAGCATGAGACGCGCTATTTTCCCCGGTTCATTTGATCCCCTTACATTGGGGCATTATGATATTATTAAAAGAGGCATAACCCTGTTTGATGAATTGTTGATAGCCATAGGTGTAAATGCTGACAAAAAATATATGTTTTCCCTTGAGGAAAGAACAAGGTTCATTGAAGAAGCTTTTAAAGATGAACCCAAAATTAAGGTGGTAACTTACGAAGGGCTTACGGTTGATTTTTGTAAAAAGGTAAATGCTGATTTTATTTTACGAGGTCTAAGAAACCCAGGAGATTTTGAATTTGAAAAGGCCATAGCCCATACCAACAGAAAGCTTTCGGAAATTGAAACTGTTTTTTTACTTACTTCTTCGGGCAAATCCTTTATCAGCTCATCAATTGTTAGGGATGTAATCAGAAACGGAGGTGATTATACCGGTTTGGTTCCTGATACCGTGGTGGTAAAACCATAATTCCCCCTGACCCAATCATTTGTTGCACCAGTCTAGATCAATGGAAGATCCAACTGGCCAACCCTACCATTCATCGAAGAAACAACAGAATTCTAACGATTCACAACATTCTGTGACCTCTCTTCTGCAATAGCACTATTTTAGTAAGAAATTTCTTATAATTTCAAAACCCAAATCTAACCTCACATTTTGAAAATAGTTGAAACCATCCCCCGACATTACCTACTAAAACAATTGCCTAGTCCAACCGCACTGGTAGATAGCAACAACATTTTGGTTGATGCTTCGGACTCTTGGATTGCTCATTTTGAGCTGGGCACAAACAACGGTTTGGGCACAAACATTCTCGATTTCTTTTTAAAGCACAACAGTGTAAATCGCAAAGAATTGGAAAAATGTTTATCCAAAACCAAAAGATATTCCATTCGACATAAAAAAATTGATGGAGCAAATACGAAATGGTATAAAAGCACCTTTGTCCCTTGGTTCGACGAAACCGAAAATATGGTCGGCACTATTATACAGACTGAAAACATTTGCCAAGAAGTTGAAAAGGAAAAAGAGCTGGAACACACAAAAAATCTACTAAAAACAAAATCAGAGGTAGCTAAAGTTGGTAGTTGGGAATACGATATTGCTTCAGAAAAACTCACCTGGTCCAATGTAACCAAAGCAATTCATGAAGTTCCCTCAGATTACGAACCCACTGTGACTGAAGCCATAGACTTTTACAAAAGTGGCTATTGCCGAAATAAAATATCAATGTTGTTCCACAAGGCTTTGGAAGATGGCACCCCATTTAACGAGCGTTTGACCATTGTCACCCAAAAAGGAGAGGAACGCTGGATCATAGCCGGAGGAAGGGCAATTAAAAAGAACAATAAAATAGAGAAGCTTTTTGGAACTTTTCAAGATGTTCATGATCAGGTAATGGCAGAAGCTAAAACAAAGGAAAGTGAACAGCTCATGACCACTTTGATCAATAATCTGCCACTAAATGTTTTTGTCAAGGATCTTGATTCCCGAAAAATACTGGTAAACAAATCGGAATGTGATTATTTGGGCACCACCCCGGAAAACCTTATTGGAAAAACAGACTTTGACCTCTATGATCAGGAAATCGCTCAAATTTCCAGGGATGAAGACCTAGAGGTAATGCGTACGCTTAAACCCATGCTGGGGCGAGAAACCATAAATGTGAGAAAAGATGGCAGGTCCACCAATTTTTTGACATCCAAAATCCCCCTTTTGGATACAGAGGGCAAGGCTTATGGTCTCATTGGAATGAGCATGGACATTACCAATTTAAAACAAAAAGAAGATGAACTAAGGAATCTCATCAACGTAACGGCAATACAAAACAAAAAACTTATCAATTTTGCACATATAGTTTCCCATAACCTTAGATCCCATACTGCCAACTTTTCTATGCTGTTGGATTTTCTGGTCAAGGAAAAAGATGAAAAAGAGAAAGACCGAATTATGAACATGTTAACTCATGCTTCGGACAACTTACTAGACACTTTAGAAAATTTGAACGAGGTAGTTGATATAAGCACCAACGTCAATTTAGACAAGAAATCTTTAAATCTCTCCGAGAATATTACAAGGGTAAGGCAAAACTTGTCCGCTTTCTTAGAAAAAAACAAAGTAGAATTCAGGAATACAGTTCCATCGGATCTCACCGTATCGAGTGTTCCGGCCTACTTGGAGAGTATTATCCTAAACCTTATAACCAATGCAGTAAAATATAGCGACCCCAACAAAAGTCCGTTTATAGAACTAAACGCTAAAAAGCAGGACAGGACCGTTATTTTTAGCATATCGGATAACGGATTGGGCATTGATTTGGACAGATATGGTGGAAAAATCTTCGGCATGTACAAAACCTTCCACAATAATAAGGATGCCAGGGGATTAGGGTTATATATCATCAAGAATCAAATTGAGGCTATGGGTGGAAATATAACCGTGAGCAGTGAAGTGAACAAGGGAACCACATTCAATGTTTATTTCAATGAAGAAAATCAATAGCATATATATTATAGATGATGATCCAATTGCTATTTTCGGTATCAAAAAAATGCTAAAAACAATAGCTGATTGTGAAGATATTGCCGCTTTTGAAAATGGAAAATTGGCATTGGATGACCTACTGGCAAGAATGGAGAATGAAGAATCTGTTCCTGAGGTTATTTTCTTGGACATTAATATGCCCATTATGGATGGATGGGAGTTTTTGGAGGAGTTTGTAAACCTCGATGTAAAGAAAAAAATAATCATTAACGTGATTACTTCTTCCATTGATCCTTCGGATTACCAAAAGTGGAATCACTTTAGATTAAAATGTCTGCATTATCTTAATTTCAAAAATAAACCCATTTACAAAATTGACGCCAGCGATCTTAAAAGAATCAACATAGCTTCATAATGGTAATATTGTCTATTTTTATCATAAGAAATTGATTTTCTTATTTTTACTTTTAAATAGCATCCCACAACCTTGAAGTACTCAGTTCTTATTGCAATAGGGATATTTTGTTTATCCTGTGAGACCAAAACCGAAGATGAAGTAGCCTCTTACCAAACCTTTTATGAGGTTTCCCAAGGTAAAGAAACAGCAACGTATGAGGAAACTATAGCTTTCTACATAAAGTTGGCCAAAGATTTTCCAGAAATCAATATTCAGACCATTGGAGAAACAGACAGCGGATATCCTTTGCATATGGTCACATTCAACCCAGATGGGGATTTCAACTTTGATCGTTTACGAAATGAAAAAGCCATTATTCTAATAAATAATGGCATACATCCTGGAGAAAGTGATGGTATTGATGCCACGATGCTTCTTTATCGGGACTTGGCCACGAAAAAACTGCCCGCTTCCGCAAAAACAGTTTTGGTTACCATTCCCATTTATAATGTTGGAGGAGCCTTATATCGAAATTCCAATACCAGGGCCAATCAAAATGGACCCTTGGAATATGGTTTTAGAGGTAACGCCCTAAACTATGACCTCAACAGGGATTTTGTGAAAATGGATACCAAAAATGCAAAAACCTTTACCCAGATTTTTCATTTGGTAAAGCCCGACATATTTATAGATAATCATGTGAGCAATGGGGCAGATTATCAATATATCCTAACCCATCTTTTTACTCAACACAATAAAATGGGAGGTAAAATGGGTAAGTATCTGCATGAACAACTTATGCCCAGTTTGGAAGAATCCTTATCGGACAGTAATTGGGATATTACCCCATATGTGAATGTATTCAATAGACCCCCAGAGTTTGGTTTTAGTCAATTTATGGACCATCCACGATACTCCACCGGTTATACCACACTATGGAATACTTTGGGTTTAATGGTGGAAACCCATATGCTCAAACCTTATAAAAAAAGGGTTAGGGGTACATATGAACTCATGAAAAGTATGATGGACATTGTTGACAAGGAACACGATACCATCTTGTCACTTCGGAAAGAGGCTTTGGTGGAAAATCAAAATATTAAGGAGTATTATTTTAATTGGCAATTGGATACCACAAAAACCTCCACATTAAATTTTAAAGGATACGAAGCCGACCATATCACTAGTGAAGTAACAGGTCTGACCCGATTAAAATATAACAGGGACAAACCATTTACAAAAGAGACCGCCTATTACAACCATTATTTTCCTGCTGATACCATCAAGGTTCCCGCGGCATACATTGTAAAACAAAGCTGGGATGACGTCATGGACAGGTTACATGCAAATGACATCCATTATTTTGAGCTGGAAAAGGACACCGTTCTAACTGTGGAATCTTATGAAGTTTTAGATTATGATACCAGAAAGACTCCATACGAAGGACACTACCCCCATTTTAACACAACTGTGGATAAGAGTTTTTCAAAAGTAGCTTTTAGGGAGGGGGATTATGTAGTGCCGACCAATCAACCGGGAATAAGATATCTATTGGAAACTTTGGAACCCCAAGGGGCAGATTCGTTCTTTAACTGGAATTTCTTCGACACTGTACTTCAACAAAAAGAAGGGTTCTCTCCTTATGTTTTCGAAGATGTAGCTTTGGACATGTTAAAAAAGGATTCCCTGCTACGTGAAAGTTTCTTGTTGAAAAAGGCTACGGACACGGATTTTTCCCAAGATTGGTATGCGCAATTGGATTGGATCTACCAACGTTCAAAGCATAGGGAAGAGCCTTATTTAAGGTATCCTGTTTATCGAATTGCCAAAGGGAGCGGAGCGGTTGCTATTCTGCCCCAGGATTAGGCCAGTCCTTAAAAAGGATTTTAATATTGTGATATGAATTTTTCAGGGCCTTCTTGATTTTTTTGCGGCCTTTCCACTTCACTTTCATAATCCCCTCATCTTTCTGCCCTACCAATTTACCATCATAAGTGGTTGACATGGCAAACCAGTGAACTTGCTTCAATCTATACTCGCCATTTCTTCGAAAAATATGATATGTGGTCTGAAGAAATTTATCTATCAGCAAACCTTTCACCCCTGTTTCTTCTTCTACTTCCCTAATTGCCGCCTTTTCAATGGATTCCCCCTTGTCCACCTTTCCTTTAGGCAAGTCCCATTTGTCATTTCTGTAAATAAACAGCACTTTGCCTTTGGCATTGGTCACAAATCCACCTCCAGCAACTACAACAGGAATTTTATGCATGAAAACATCAAGCATTTTTTCCTCGTCTGGGTGATAAACATAAGCTTCTTTCAGCCGGCCTTTGGCCAAAGAATCTATGGCCATCAATATAGAATCACCATCTAACGTAAAGAGGTTTCCGTTGGAATTATCCTGGCGCTCATTTGTTAAAATCAGTGGAGACTCATTAACAAAAACTTTATACATTTGCGCAATGGTTTTAGACAAGGACACTGCAAAAAAAACTGCCGAACTGTTGCTGCAAATTAATGCAATTAAGTTGGAACCTGAAAATCCTTTTACATGGGCTTCAGGTTGGAAATCTCCCATTTATTGTGATAATAGAATTATGCTTTCTTACCCTGAAGTACGAAACTTTGTCCGGGAAGCAATGGCAAAACAAGTGGAGAAACTTTACGGAAAACCTGATGTTATTGCCGGAGTAGCTACCGGTGCCATAGGAATTGGAATTTTAGTGGCAGAAGCGTTAGGCCTTCCATTTGTATATGTAAGACCTGAACCAAAATCGCACGGAAGGCAGAACCAAATAGAAGGTTATTTAGAATCTGGTCAAAATGTTGTGGTAATCGAGGACTTGATAAGTACTGGAAAAAGTAGCTTAAATGCTGTCAAGGCCTTAAAAGAGCAACAAGTGAATGTAATGGGCATGATTGCCATTTTTACCTATGGGTTTTCTGTGGCTACTTCCAATTTTGAAGGTGAAAATATAAGCTTGCACACGCTTTCAGACTATAATCATTTAATCGAGCAAGCCTCTGAAACCAATTACATCAAAGAATCACATCAACAAACATTATTGGAGTGGAAAACCAATCCGCAACAATGGAAACAATAGAACAATATGCACATTGAAACTCCTAAAAAGAAAGTAGCAAAAAGTGACAAAGAGGTTTTTGATTTTTTAACTGACATCAAAAATTTTGAAACACTTATGCCTGACAACATTGACAAATTTGAGGTTTTAGATGAGAAAACCTTCAAGTTTGCCTTAAAAGGTATGCCCGAAATCATTCTTCGGCTTAAGGAGCATATTCCCAATGAAAAAGTGGTTTTAGGTGCAGCTAGTGACAAATTGCCTTTTACTTTGACTGGAAACATTGAAGCTTTGGGAGATAATGAAAGTGAAATAGGATTGAGCTTTGAAGGGGAATTCAACGCTATGATGGCCATGATGATCAAATCTCCCATCACCAATTTCATGGAAACTTTGTCGTCCAACATGGACAAAATAAGCTAATACAGGAGCGATACCTCCTTCAATCCAAATTCTTTAAATATTTTATCCTCCAACTCTATAAGGAGTTTTCCATTGGGTGACACTCCTCGGATAAAACCCATATAAATTTCACCTTTCGCACCTTTAAAGGTTGAAGGTTTATCCTTGCGAAAAAGGAGTTCTTCATATGCCGGCAACATTTGGACAACCGTTTTCTGTTCTATGCCAGTAAAATTAGATTTCAGCTTTTCCAGAATCTGGTGCAACAGCTCATCCA
>NZ_CBDCUG010000002.1:0-220880 GCF_965222555.1 Flagellimonas sp.
GCCTCCATTTCTGCTTCTATTATGGAAGCTGCCTGAGAGTTATTGTAGTTTTTTTGATAAAGTATTCGATAAATATTCTGGACCTCTCTAATTTTTTCAGCAGCAAAACCTCTTCGTCTCAGGCCTACAGAATTAATTCCAACATAGGAAAGGGGCTCACGTGCAGCTTTCACATAAGGTGGTACATCTTTTCTTACCAAAGACCCCCCAGTTACAAAGGCATGGTTTCCTATGGATACAAATTGATGTACCGCTACCATACCGGCCAACACCACATTTTCTCCAATAGTTACATGGCCCGCTAAGGTTGAATTGTTACTGAAAATGCAGCCATCGCCAATAAAACAATCATGGGCGACATGGCAATAGGCCATGATCAAACAGTTGTTTCCTATAACCGTTTTCATACGATCTGCTGTACCTTTATTAATGGTAGCACATTCTCTAATAGTAGTATTGTTGCCAATATGGACCGTAGTTTCTTCTCCTTGGTATTTTAAATCTTGAGGCATGGCAGAAATAACAGCACCAGGGAAAATATTACAATTTTTACCAATGCGTGCACCTTCCATAATAGTTACATTGGAACCAATCCATGTACCCTCACCAATGGTTACATTATTATGTATGGTGGTAAAAGGCTCTATCACCACATTTTTGGCAATTTTAGCACCTGGGTGCACATATGCTAATGGCTGATTCATTTAGACTCCGTGTTTTTTGTTTTTACTATCTGTGCCATGAGTTCAGCCTCAGACACCAATTTACCATTGGCATAAGCATAGGCCTGCATATGACAAATTCCACGTCTTATGGGCGAAATTAAATCACATTTAAATATTAAGGTGTCCCCAGGAACCACTTGCTGCTTAAACTTCACGTTATCAATCTTCATAAAGAAGGTGAGGTAATTTTCCGGGTCAGGAACTGTGCTCAAAACCAAGATGCCTCCTGTCTGGGCCATTGCTTCAACCTGAAGCACACCGGGCATTACAGGTGCACCAGGAAAGTGACCAACAAAAAATGGTTCGTTCATGGTAACATTCTTCACCCCTACTACATGAGTATCGGAAAGCTCCAATATCTTATCGACCAATAAAAAGGGTGATCTATGTGGTAACATTTTCATGATTTGCGTAACATCCATTAACGGTGTTTGGTGCAAATCATAACTGGGAACCTTGTTGCGCTTTTCTATTTTAATGATTTTGGAAAGCTTCTTCGCAAACTGTGTATTTACATAATGCCCTGGCTTATTGGCGATTACCTTCCCCCTTATCCTGGTACCTGCAAGTGCTAAATCGCCAACAACATCTAGCAGTTTATGTCGTGCTGCTTCATTTGGATAATGGAGCGTAAGGTTATCCAATATTCCATTAGGCTTAACCGATAGCTTTTCCTTTTTAAAGGCTTTTTCCAATTTTTTCATTGTGGATTCGGATATTTCCTTGTCCACATATACGATAGCGTTATTTAGGTCACCTCCTTTAATCAATCCGTGCTCCAACAACATTTCAAGTTCATGTAAGAAACTAAAGGTTCGAGCATCAGCTATTTCTGTTTTGAAATCGGATATTTTTTCCAAAGTGGCATTTTGTGTTCCCAAAACCTTGGTGCCAAAATCCACCATAGTGGTAATCTGATAATGATCCGATGGAATCACGGTGATTTCACTTCCTGTGGCCTCATCCTTATATGATATCACATCTTTAACCACATATTCCTCACGCTCCTGTTCTTGCTCCAGGATACCTGCCTTTTCTAGAGCTTCCACAAAGAACTTGGAAGAACCGTCCATAATTGGAGGCTCTGGAGAGTTCAATTCTATAAGAACGTTATCAATGTCCAAACCAACCAAAGCAGCAAGAACATGCTCAGAAGTTTGGATTTTCACTCCATTCTTCTCCAGATTTGTACCTCTTTGGGTATTTATCACATAGTTGGCGTCGGCCTCTATAATGGGCTCGCCTTCAAGATCTACTCTTTTAAAAGCAAATCCGTGATTTTCTTTTGCAGGAACGAATGTCATGGTTACGTTCTCACCTGTATGTAACCCTACTCCTTCTAGCGTTACTTTTTCTTTTATGGTGCGTTGCTTAGTGCTAGTTTTGTTCACCTTCAACTTTTTTTTCTATGTTGGTGATTGTATTTACCAGTTTTGGTAAATTTTTAAAATGTACGTAAGATTTATTATAGTCACCATAGTTTAAAGCTGGTGACCCTTGAAGGACTTCATCGTCCTTTACATTCCTTCCTATTCCAGATTGCGCCTGGATCCTAACCCTGTCCCCAATGGTAATGTGGCCTACAATCCCCACTTGTCCTCCAATAAGGCAATGCTTACCTATTTTGGTTGAGCCTGCAATTCCAGTTTGGGCCGCAATGGCGGTATGCTCTCCAATCTCAACGTTATGGGCTATTTGAATCTGATTATCCAGTTTCACACCCTTTCTTAGTACCGTTGATCCCAGGGTTGCCCTGTCAATTGTGGTGCCAGCACCAACATCAACATTTTCCTCCAAAATCACATTCCCTGTTTGCGGCACCTTACTGTATTCCCCATTGGAGTTTGGTGTAAATCCAAAACCATCTGCTCCTATTATGGCTCCGCTATGGATGACACAGCCATTTCCTATGATGGATTCAGAATAAATTTTAGCTCCTGCAAAAATGAGCACATTGTCGCCAATGGTTACATTATCTCCTATATATACATTAGGATATACCTTGACATCTTTTCCAATCCGTACATTATCTCCCAAATATGAAAATGCCCCAAGGTAAAATCCTTCACCGTATTCCGCACTTTCTGCAACAAAAGAAGGGCTTTCTATACCTACCTTATTGTTCTTTACCTGATTGTAATATTCCAGTAACTTGGAAAAGGACTTATAGGCATCATCAACTTTTATCAAGGTCGTAGACAAGGTCTGTTCTGGAGTGAAATCCTTGTTCACTATAGTGATGGAAGCTTTTGTAGAATATATGTACGAGGTGTATTTAGGGTTTGCCAAAAAGGTAAGGGAACCTTTTTCGCCCTCTTCAATTTTAGACAATTTATGCACAGCAATTTGAGGATTTCCCTCAACTTCTCCCTCTAAAATTCCGGCAATTTGGGTGGCTGTAAATTTCATTGCTGCAAAAGTAACAAAATTTGTTAAACAGGTTCTTTAGGGTAACAGCTATAATATTTGGTGACAGTTTTGGAGAGTGCCTTTAGGCTGAGTTGGTCAGATTCTTTGAGGACATCGGTGACTTTGCCGTTCTTTTTAAGGATACTTAGTGCTTGACGTTCATTATCATAAGCCTTATTGGAAATTGTTCCATGGAATACAAAATACGAAGCTTCAGCCTGCGAAATATTATGTTGTTGCATAAAGCTACTCCGTTTTTCCTCAAGCTTTTGGGCAGTAATCGGTTTGTTCTTGATTTTTACATGCAGCAATTCCCGGTTCAGTAGCATCTTACATATGTTTGAAAGCACAAAATCATCTTGATATTGCCATGATTTCAGTGCACCCAACACATCAATATCATCCAATCTTACAAATTTTTGCAAAATCCCAGAATCAAAAGACATTGCCTTGTTTTGCTCAAGGAAGAACAACAATGCTTGACTTCCCGGTAATTCAAATCCAGACAATAAGAGTTCACGAGCTCGTGTCATGGCTCGGATAAGTAACTGCTCAGCGACCAATCCCGTTTTATGTAGGTACACTTGCCAATACATAAATCTTCGCGCCATCAGAAATTTTTCAACCGCATATATACCTTTCTCCTCAACTACCAAATGCCCATCAACAACATTAAGCATAGAAATTAGTCTTTCGGAATTGATGTTTCCTTCAGTAACACCAGAATAGAAACTGTCCCTTTTTAAATAATCCAGCCGATCCATATCCAACTGGCTTGAAACCAGTTGATTCATAAAAGGTCGCGGATATTCCCCTTTAAAAATAGAAATAGCCGTACTCATTTGACCATTGAACTCTTTGTTCAAATGGTTCATAATTTCCAAGGAAAGATATTCGTGATTTAAATCAGGGATAATAAAGCCCTCGAGTGCATGTGAAAATGGTCCATGCCCTATATCATGCAACAAAATTGAACAAAGTAAGCCAGTTTCTTCCTCTTGGCTAATATCCACATTTTTCCATCTAAGAATCTGTATGGCCTTGGTCATCAGATGCATTGCGCCAAGCGCATGGTGGAATCTTGTATGATGGGCGCCAGGATACACCAAAAAGGACATACCCATTTGGGAGATTCTTCTTAACCTTTGAAAATAGGGATGGGCTATCAGGTTAAAAATAAGTTCATTTGGAGTTCCAATAAAACCGTAAATTGGATCGTTAAAGACTTTGAGCTTATTGGTTTGCGCCAAGGAAGTTTGTTTTAATTCTGCAAAGATAACTACTATATGAACAAGATCACAATTCTGTGGGTCGATGATGAAATCGACCTTTTAAAACCTCACATCCTATTCCTAGAAAAAAAAGACTATAAAGTAGTTACCAGTCAAAGTGGCCAAGATGCTTTAGAGGAAATCAAGAATACCTTTTTCGATATTGTTTTTTTAGATGAGAACATGCCCGGTATTTCTGGTCTGGAAACATTGAACGAAATAAAGAAACATGATGCTTCCATTCCCGTTGTCATGATCACCAAAAGTGAAGAGGAGTATATTATGGATGAGGCGATTGGTTCCAAAATTGCCGATTATTTGATCAAGCCAGTAAATCCAAACCAAATCTTGTTGTCTTTAAAAAAGAGTCTTGACAACTCTCGTTTGGTTTCTGAGAAAACCACTTCCAACTACCAGCAGGAGTTTCGAAAAATTGCCATGGATCTATCCATGGTCAATAGCTGTGATGAATGGGCAGAGTTGTATAAAAAACTTATTTATTGGGAACTACAGTTAGAAGAAATTGAAGATTCCGGAATGTTTGAGATTTTGGAATCGCAAAAGGTGGAGGCCAATTCCCAATTCAGCAAGTTTGTGGACAAAAATTACAGCGATTGGTTTCAAGACGATGATGGCCCAATTATGTCCCATACCTTGTTCAGAAATAAAATCCAACCCGAGCTGGAGGGAAACAAAACTTTATTGGTAGTTATTGATAATTTAAGGTATGATCAGTGGTTGGCATTCGAGGAGACCTTATCCGTGCACTATAAGAAAAAACAAGAATCCTCATATTATAGCATCCTTCCTACTGCTACTCAATATGCAAGGAATGCCATTTTTTCAGGCTTAACACCTTTGGATATGGAAAAACAATATCCAGATTGGTGGAAAAACGATACCGATGAAGGCGGGAAGAATCTTTTTGAAGCCGAATTTCTTGGAGCACAGTTAAAAAGGTTGGGATTGAATTTAAAATGGGAATACCATAAAATAAGTAACCTAAGACAGGGCAAACAACTGGCACAAAATTTTAAATCACAAAAGGAAAATGACCTTACGGTTTTGGTCTACAATTTTGTAGACATGTTATCACATTCCAAAACCGAGATGGAAGTAATAAAGGAATTGGCTGCTAATGATAAGGCGTACCGATCTCTCACGCTAAGTTGGTTTAAAAATTCACCCTTGCTGGACATCATCCAGCAAGCTCAGAACTTAGGCATGAAATTGATTTTGACCACAGACCATGGTACCATTAACGTAAAACAACCCTCTAAAGTCATTGGGGATCGTGAGACAAGCCTTAACCTCAGGTATAAAACAGGAAGAAGCCTCACTTATGAAAACAAAGATGTGTTGGCTACCAAAAACCCACAAAGCATACATTTGCCCAATATTAATTTAAGCAGCTGTTTTATTTTTGCAAAGAATGACCTCTTCTTCGCCTACCCCAATAATTACAACCACTATGTTGGCTACTATAGGAACACTTATCAACATGGAGGGGTATCGCTTGAAGAAATGATTGTTCCATTTGTAGTGTTGGATGCAAAATAAGTAATACTTGAAATGACTTTTCAGCTTAATGAACTCAATAAGGCTGTCGACAGGATTCTTGAATTTGTCGGCCCAGAAAAAACCATTTGCTTTTATGGGCAAATGGGAGCCGGTAAGACTACTTTGATCAAAGCACTCGTAAAAGAATTGGGAGGAACCGACCAAGGAAGCAGTCCAACTTTTGGATTGGTCAACGAATATCATGACCAAAATGGAAAACTTCTGGCCTATCATTTTGATTTTTACAGGATTGAAAATGAAATGCAGGCTTTGGATATTGGATTGGAAGATTATCTTTATTCCAACACCTGGAAATTTATAGAATGGCCTGAGAAAATAGAATCGCTGCTGCCCCAAGAAGCTGTCTCCGTTTACTTACACTTTATCGATGAAAACACTCGTTCAATCGAGTTTAGTGCTGAATGAATTTAATTACATCTATCTTTTTAGAAGTTTCGATGAACTGCAAATTACTCGACAAAAAGCTTTTATTTTAGGATGAAATGCAAATTTTGTCGATGAAATGCATTGTAGGTGCGTAATTTTTCCTACATTTGTTATTGAAATGAATTCATTTATTAACCAAAAACTCTTTTACGATGAACACTAAAAGACTATTTTTTGGAGTATTGGCTGTTGCTTTCTTGGCAATGACTGCGGTTTCTACCAATGTTGTTGACTTTGATGAGGACCAAACGGTAAGCATCGAGAAAAAAAAGCTTAAAGCCCAAATTTAAAAACACTTTGTTTTTGACACCCCCTACTAAAAGGGGGTTTTTTTTATGCAATAAATTTCGGTCTTAGGAGTTAAGACTAATATGAAAGCTAAATTAAAAATAAGGAAACGATTAGTCATCGAAGGATTAATCACTTTATTTATTGCTGTATCACCCATTCTATTTTATTCTTATAAATATAGTCCAAACGAAACCAAAACCCTCGATTTTCTTTTGTTCGAAATAGATTCTAACGGATTTGATGATGCGAGGACTTTTTATTGGTATTTTTTATCAAAATTTGTACCACTTGCTTTATTGATTGTTTGGTTCGTGACCAACAAACAATGGTGGTACCATGCAATATTAATACCTATAGCTATGTACAGTTTTCAGTTGTACAGTGTTATTACTTATGAGTCTGGTAATGTAGATGAAAATGAAATCTTTTATGTTGTTGCTGTTACAATGGTTGTAGTACCCATTGTGTATTTCATTAGGGTCAAATTGGTGGATAAGCATGTACATGGAATAGATTTAGATGCTATGGACACTGAACTTCGCATCCTAAAGGAAAAAGAAGAACTCCGTAAAGAGCGTGAGAAACTGGAACAACGCCAGCAGACCCTTGCAAAAAAAATGTAAATTTGTTGCCATACCTTAGAGGTAACCAACAGATGTACATTGTATGAATCAACCATCCTCTCCTTTTAGTAAACAACAGCTTTTACCTCAAGAAGAAACTTTAGAAATCCTAAAGCAAAAAGGAGAACTTTTCATTGGTCTTCCCAAGGAAAATCAATATCAAGAAAAACGTATCTGCCTTACTCCAGATGCGGTGAATGCCATTACTGCTCATGGCCACAGAGTTCTCATTGAGTCAGGAGCTGGTGAAGGGGCTAATTTTTCAGATAAAGATTATATCGATGCAGGTGGAGAAATAACCCGAGATACTAAAAAAGTATTTTCTTGTCCACTAATTCTTAAAGTGGAGCCCCCCACCCTATCTGAAATTGATTTACTTAATCCGCAGACCACGATTATATCGGCATTGCAGATTAAAACCCAGAGTAAGGAATACTTTGAGGCCATGGCGAAAAAAAGGTTGACCGCAATAGCTTTTGAATATATCCGGGATGAAGATGGAAAATACCCTGCCGTACGTTCTCTAAGTGAAATTGCCGGGATTTCTTCCATACTTATCGCTTCTGAATTGATGGCAACAACCAACAAAGGAAACGGATTGATGTTCGGCAATATTAGTGGAGTTCCCCCAGTAGAAGTGGTAATTATTGGAGCTGGAACGGTTGGCGAATTTGCCGCACGTTCCGCATTGGGACTTGGGGCCAACATTAAAGTATTCGACAATTCCATTACAAAGTTGCGAAACATTCAGACGAATCTAAACCAAACAGTATACACCTCTACCATACAACCCAAAAATTTATTGAAAGCACTCAAACGATGTGATGTGGCCATTGGCGCAACACGTGGAAAAGATCGTTCTCCAATTGTAGTCTCCAGTACTATGGTAGAGAACATGAAAAAAGGAGCTGTAATCATAGATGTCAGTATTGATATGGGGGGCTGCTTTGAAACTTCAGAGGTGACCAGCCATGACAAACCCACTATAGAAAAGTTTGAGGTTATCCATTATGGAGTACCCAATATCCCATCACGGTATCCACGTACCTCTTCCATTTCCATTAGTAATATTTTCACTCCTTACCTTTTAAAACTGGGAGAAGATGGTGGTCTGGAACATTCACTACGTTTTGACAAAGGACTTCGGAACGGACTATATATGTACCATGGTATTTTGACCAACAAATCGGTTGGGGATTGGTTTGGGCTTACTTACAACGATATTAACTTTCTTATTTTTTAACAGCAAATGGCATTTTTACGACGCTTGGGATGGTATCTTGTTGGACTATCCATTGGAATTGTGTTTCTAGTATTTTTTCTTAAAAAGAAATCCGGTGAAAACGGAATTGAGTTTTGCTACTTTCCTAATTGTAGGGTTTTAAAGGACATGCGCTCCAAGCCTATAGTTTTCTCTGAAGAATTCAATCAAGAAAAAGATACACTTTTGATAAAGTCCTTTTTGAATGATGGTGATATCGACTTTGGTAATAGCAACACCAAGTCCGAGCCTTGTAAAACATACCTAATCAACCATGCGATCAAAAACAAGGAATTGGTTTTAAATGCCCAAAATTGTACTGATAAAATTGTAATACTATCCTTGAAAGAAAACTAAAGGTCCAACTTCCTTCTTTCCTTTTCTTTCTTCAACAATAAAAGTTCACGCGTGGTTTGTCCTGCCACCGAAGTGTTTTCTTCAGCACGACGAATAAGATAAGGCATTACATCTTTCACAGGACCATATGGAACATACTTAGCTGCATTGTATTCTTGGGCCGTAAGGTTAAAAGTAATATGGTCGCTCATGCCATATAGTTGTCCAAACCAGATATTGGAGTCTGAAGGATTGAGTTTGTTTTTTTTCATTAGAGCGATTAGCTTTAAAGTACTTGCTTCATTATGGGTGCCGGCAAAAATGGACATCCTTTCCAAGTTTTCCATCATAAAACTGATAGCAGCATCAAAATTTTCATCCGTAGCTTTTTTTGATACACATATTGGGCTTTTATACCCATGCTCTTTGGCTCTTTCATTTTCTTTTTCCATGTACGCGCCCCGTACAACCTTTAACCCTATCTTGAAGTTTTCCAAAGCAGCAATCTCATTTAAGTTCTTAAGATAATCCAAGCGGTCCCAACGATACATTTGCAAGGTGTTGAAGACAACAGGTTTTTTCCTATTGTATTTGCGCATCATGTCCAGCACAATATTATCTGCTGCATCCTGCATCCAACTTTCTTCAGCATCTATGAGTAAGGCTACGCCAAGATCGTGTGCTTTTTTGCAAACCTGGTCATACCGATTCACTATCCGTTGCCATTCTTCAGACTCCACTTTATCCAAGTTTTTGCCGGCAGTTACTTTTTCATAGAGTTCAAAACGGCCAAATCCTGTTGGCTTGAACACAGCAAATGGAATGGCATCCTTTTCTTTCACAAAATCCAACACCTCCAATGTTTTTTGCAAAGCAAAATCAAATTGGTCCTCTACCTCTTTACCTTCCACGGAATAATCTAAAATGGAACATACCCTCTTTTCATACATTTTATCAATAATGGGTATACAGTCTTCCTCATTTACACCGCCACAAAAGTGATCAAATACCGTAGCCCTGATCAAACCTTCAATGGGTAAATGTGCCTTAATTGCAAAATTGGTTACAGCGGTGCCAATTTTGACCAGCGGCTCGTTGGCGATAAGTTTGAAAAGAAAGTAAGCACGCTCTAGCTCAGAATCTGTTTTAAGTTGAAATGCAATTGCAGTATTCTCAAAATCCGGGTTCATTATTATGAATCTATTAACGATTCAAATATAAGTAGGTAATCTAGAACAATATCTATAAAAATAGTCTTTATTTTGCAGTGCAAATTGAGACTATGGAGTCCATAAAATCACAATCTTACGAAGTACACTTGGAAGAATTGGCAGAAGCTGCTCTTAAACAGCACATTGCAAAAAGTAACTATTCCAAAGTGTTTGTTTTGGTAGATGAGAACACCAAGAAATACTGCTTACCCTCGTTTAAAAACAAACTGGGACATCCCATTGACAATATATTTGAGATCATATCGGGTGAAGAGCATAAAAACATTAATACATGCTCTCAAGTATGGCAGTTGTTATCTGATCACGATGGTGACCGTAAAAGTCTTTTAATAAATCTTGGGGGTGGAGTCCTTACCGATTTGGGTGGTTTTGTTGCTTCTACTTTTAAACGCGGTATTGATTTCATAAACATCCCCACTACACTCCTATCCATGGTAGACGCGTCCATTGGAGGTAAAACAGGTGTTGATCTGGGCGCTTTGAAAAATCAAATCGGGGTCATTAATCAACCGCAAATGGTACTTATATTTCCTGAATATTTAAAAACCTTGGAGGATAGACAAATTAAAAGCGGTTTTGCTGAAATGTTGAAGCACGGGCTTATCCAAGATGCTGACTACTGGAAAGCTTTAAAAGATTCGGATGATTATGCTAATGCCCAATGCATTAAAAAATCAATTGCCATTAAAAACGATGTGGTAACCCAGGACCCAACTGAACAAGGTCTAAGAAAAATATTAAATTTTGGACATACGCTTGGGCATGCGATTGAATCGTACTGCTTAGAGCATGAAGAAAGACCTACTTTGCTTCATGGTGAAGCCATAGCCATAGGTATGATTTTGGAGGGCTACCTTTCCCATGAACTAAAAGGTTTGTCCAAATTATCTCTGGAAGAGATAAAGCGCACGTTCCTAAAATATTTTGCTCCTGTAGATTTTAGCCAGGAAGACATCAATGCCATTCTTGAACTTTTAAAGTATGACAAAAAGAATTCGCACGGAAATGTGAATTTTGTATTGCTCCAGGCTATTGGTAAGGCCATTGCCGATGTAAAAGTTCCCGAGAATCTTTTTCATAAAGCGTTTGCTTACTACAAAGAATGACAAATACGTATACTAAATTTTACAGTTTACAACTCTTTCCATTTATCAGATTCAAAAATGTATAGCTTAGGATAGGAAACCAAAAACCTATCCACCATGAAAAGAATATTAATAGATTACAAAAAACTGGACCACAAAGTTGCTGCAGTTTTGATTGATTCCTATCCGTACGGCTATGGGGATGAAGATATCATAACCCTAAAAAAACCAAACGGGGAAATTGTTGAAGCCGTGGAAGTTAAAACGGATGATACCGTTTACCTGGTAAAAATCAGCAAGAGTCTTTCGAGGTTTATTTCCAATTTCGAAGAAAATATTGAGAAGGAACTGGATAAAAATGCGGTTAATGAAGCCATTTCAAGCGTTGAAGGTGAACAACCTATCAATCCAGAAATGGAATCTGACACAGAAACTGAAACCGATAGCCTATACTAAATAATTACTATATTCAATCTATTACAGGTAACGTTCACGCACAATTCTTAGATGATGGGCCTGATGCCCACATATAATGAATCCCATTGCCCTTGCACTCATGTTTGCGCCGCTGGCCATACCAACCCGCTTTAGAGCTTCATCACCAAATGATCTAAACAGGCTTAGCGTAGATTCCCTTACGGTTTTATATTCTTCAATAATATCTTGTTTTTTTCTTGCTCCAGCATTGGACTGTGGAACATAGATGTCCTGATCAAACCCAGCTAAAGCTGTCTTGTCGTTTCTTCCAAACCGTAACGCTCTATATTGGAATACCCTTTCCGCATCAATGACATGCAAAACCAGTTCCGCCAAAGTCCATTTACCTTCGGCATATGAATAGGTCAATTTGTTATCTGGTACATCTTCCAGAAAGGAAACGAATTCATCTCTTCCATTTTCCAGTTCTGTAATCAAGTTATTTTTTCCAACGGAAAGGATGTAGTTATGGTAAAAGGGAGCATACTCCGAAGTAAGGAGGTCAGAAACCAGCATAATGAAATAAGATTATATATTAGAGCTCGTTGAAAATAGTATGCATCAGACGTTTTTTGTCATTGATGCTCTCCTCCAAAGATATCATAGTTTCCGTTCTGCTTATACCATCAATGTCATCTATTTTGAAAATGATGTTCTTGGCATGCGTAGTATCTCGGGCCCTGATTTTACAAAAAATATTGAACTTACCCGTAGTAATATGAGCAACGGTAACATATGGAATCTGATTTAACCGCTCCAAAACAAACTTGGTCTGATGCGTTTTTTCCAAAAAGATACCTACATAAGCGATGAAGGAGTATCCTAATTTAACATAGTCCAACGTTAGCGAAGAACCTTTGATAATACCGGATTCTTCCATTTTTTTTACCCTAACATGAACTGTACCGGCAGAAATCAATAATTTTTTAGCAATATCCGTGAACGGTGTACGGGTATTGTCAATTAACATATCTAATATCTGGTGGTCGATTTCATCTAATTTTACTTTGCTCATTGTACTGATATTTTCAGCAAAATTAGTTAATTAAGAAATTATATGTAATAAAAAAGCATTTTTTTTAAATAAAATGTAACAATTTCATAAAAACACCTTTTTATTCTTTGATATTGTTCACTTGTTGGAGAATTTCCTTTTGGGTAGATAAAAACTTAAAGTCCTCCTGTTTAGAGCAATCATAAAGCTTGTGTCCGTAACTGTCTTTTAGTAAACCTATATCCGCAACCTCAGGTTGAAACAAAATTGAATTGTCTTTCAGTACCTCTTTAAATCGGATTCCAATATTACGCTGTGGGTTCAGTTTCGGATTCAAAATTTGCGGGTTTCTTATCAATATATCATAGAAGAGTTTCTGGTTCTCTGGAATTTCAAAATAATCCTCTGTTCTGAAATCTTCAATTTGATTTTGTGTGATGACCCTCAGACTCTCTACAAGCGCATGAAAAATAAACTCCCTGGTCCTTTCCCTTTCATAATCGTCCGGATAATGTCCTGCTTCAAAAAGTATGGTGGGAACACCAGCCATTTGAAAGGAATCTCCAACACAATTATCGTTAAAGCCATCATCGTACCTCCCAACTTGATTTGGAATCAAAGTCTGTAGCTTTTGGTTCATGGAAACTATCAACTTCATCGCTGTTTCCCGAGTTGGGGTTAGCTCACGATTTTCATCACTTGCCGGGGATAAAAACGAAACTGTGGCAGGTTTATCTGTTTGTCCAACGCTAAAAAGAGTGCGTTGATCATGGAGATTAAAACAAAAATTGGGCCTGAACTCCTCAAAAAGCTTTCTAAGAATTTTACTTTCTGGTTGGGTAAGTTGTTTGGCATCTCTATTTAAATCAATATCATTCGCATTTACCCTGGTATAGTTTTTTGCACCATCCGGATTTAGGATCGGAACAATCAAAAGCGTACAGCTTTCAAGAATTGCAGTAGTCAGCGAATCATCAGAGTTTAAGAAGTTGACCAAATCCGCAACTGCTTTTGTTGTAGTGGATTCGTTCCCGTGCATCTGGGACCACATCAAAACACGTTTTTCACCACTTCCGGCGGTAATAGCAAAAACTGTTTCACCATTTACAGATTCACCAATATCCTGAAGATTAAAATTCGAAATCTTTTTCAACCACTCCTTTTTTAGAGTTTCACAGGTAACATATCTGCCAAAAACAGATTCCTCTTTTACTACAGAATAATCAATCACGATTGTACAATCTAGAATTCAAGGTTACAAAAGTAAATCATCCAAACGTTACATTTGTAAACAGAAAATATACTCAAACTGGTACATCTGTAATCAATTCCAATGCTTATGTTCACAAATATCCCGTTTTATGTCATATCCTATTTATAAAATTTATAATTACACATTAAAATACTATTAATCAATATTTTAAATACAGTTATCTAACTTATAGATTTACATTTTAATAATCATGTGTCAATATATTGTTTTGTTTCATAGAAGCACAAGTACTACCTTTAAACACCATTAAGCACAATTGTGAACGAAGATGTGATACAACGAATCCGCACCATTATAAGCCATTATGGACTTAGCGTATCCTCCTTTGCCGATAAGATTGGCGTACAGCGTTCCAGCATCTCCCACTTGCTAAACGGAAGAAACAAACCAAGTTTGGATTTTGTACTTAAAGTGATTCAGACTTACCCAGAAGTAAATCTTTATTGGCTGTTGAACGGTAAGGGAGAATTCCCATCAATTGAAAAGGCAGGTCCCACCCCTATTAACACAAATATTGATATTCAGGAAACACATACTTCTTCTTCCAATGCCCCACATCACCCGATTAATTCTTCTGCAAAAGGTGAACCTGTCAGAATCGTAATTTTTTATGCGGATGGGACTTTTGACTCTTTCGACGCAAAAAAACAGAAAGCTACTTAGTTACCTCATTACTTTCCCTTTACTTTGCAATCATGTTGAAACGATTATTTTTTACGATTCCTGTATCAGTTTTTTTTGCATGTGCAGAACCTCCGCAACGTGATTGTGGAAACTTTAAAACTGGAGAGTTTTCATTTACCTCGGTTATTGATGGAGAAGAAAAAACAACCACCTTCAAACGAACTACGGAAATGGAAGTGGATTTTTTTGAAGGAAAGCGTGACACCTCTTCCATACGATGGATCAATGATTGCGAATACATTTTAAGGAACAGAAATCCTAAAAATAAGGCCGAGGAAAAATCAATTCATATAAAAATATTGACAACAACGGATTCTTCTTATACATTTGAATATAACGCCATTGGCGATAAACGTAAATTTAAAGGAACCGCTTTCAAAATACACTAACCATGTTTGAAATTTTTACCAGCCCAGATGCCTGGATGGCATTACTGACCCTCACATTTTTAGAAATTATTTTAGGGATAGACAATATCATCTTTATATCTATTGCTGCGGGAAAGCTTGAAAAGAAAGATAGAAAAAAGGCAACAAACTTAGGTTTGGTGCTTGCAATGGCCATGCGGATTCTGCTTCTCTTTGGAATAACATGGCTCACCAAAATGAAAAAACCATTTTTGGTGTTGGACGAATCATGGATAACTGGAGGAATCAGCTGGCAAGCTGTTATTCTGTTCTTGGGCGGCTTGTTTCTTTTATATAAAAGCACCAAGGAAATCCATGAAAAAATTGAGGACAGGGGGCATGATGAAAGAGAGGTGACCAAATCACGCTCTTCTTCATTGACCAACGCCATTGTTCAAATTACCGTAATCAACATTGTCTTTTCTTTTGACTCCATTTTGACTGCCATTGGGATGACCAACGGAATTTCTCCCAACCCAACGGACGCCCTTATTTTAATGATTACTGCTGTAGTGATTTCCGTTGTCATCATGATGTTGTTCGCAAACCCTGTAGGGGAATTCGTGAACCGGCACCCCTCAGTACAAGTACTGGGATTGTCATTTCTTATACTAATTGGGTTTATGTTGATTGCCGAAGCAGCACATCTATCCCACTTGATAGTGTTTGATAATGAAGTGGGAGCAATTCCAAAAGGGTATCTCTACTTTGCTATTTCATTCTCGTTGATGGTCGAATTTTTTGACCTCAGAATGCAAAAGAACAAGAAAAAAGGTCAGGAAATTACAGAAGAATAAGCTTTAGTTAGGTCGCTGGTACAATAGCTCAGGATGATGCTCCTTATGCTCTCGGCTAAGTCTCTGCTGTTGTTTAACAGTAAGAGTACTGCCATCATGGCTCCATCCCGGAGGACCAAAAATGTACATAAGTTTATGGGATAGCTTTTTGGATTTTTTCACATCCTTCCATATATCCTTGAACTCATGGGTAAGAATTACAACCGGATTGTACGATTCTGGCGAGTGAATCACCCCGTATTTGACCTCGATATCATCATCCAACTCTTTCCAGGTCCCAAACATTTTATCAAAAATGTTTAAGAAGCCTCCATGGTTTTTGTCCAGATATTCCACATTCTGGGCGTGGTGCACCTGATGCATTGTATGGGTATTGAATATTTTTTCGATGAACCCCATTTTTGGAATGTAAACAGAATGTAATTGGAATTGCCAGAGCGCTTCTATGCCCAGACATACAACTACCATTTCTGGTGGGAAACCAATAGCAGGCAGCCACATATAAAATAAAGGTTTGTACAAAATGGTAAACCAGCCGTTGCGCACGGCAGTACCTAAATTATAATTGTCCGAAGAGTGATGTACGATATGGGCAGCCCACAAAATCCGTATCTCATGATTGGCCCTATGGAACCAATAGTAGGTGAAATCATCTGCTAGCTGACATAACAGCCATACATACCAGGCATAACCAAAAGACTCATAACCCAAAAGGTTTTGCCTAACCCCATTCACCAAGGGATTGCAGAGCTCATAAACCGATTCGAAAAGTACAATTGCAAATATTACCTTGAACAAAGGCCCTAAAAGTGCAGAGCCTACCCCCATAAAACCACTGGCCGCTAAATCCTTCCAATTGTACAGATGGTCGTCCCCGTGTGTTTTACTATAAGTAAGTTCAACTAAAATAAAGGCAATAAAAACTGGTACGCCATATACCAGCGGGTTAGTAAAATCCATACGAGGGAATTAGCTTGTTGGTTCGGTGTAACTTATTTCGCCAAAATAGGCAGAATAATGCATTAAAACAAAGTAGGTTGATCAGAACCTTCATCTTTTGAGTCCTGATTATCCCCTAAAACATCTATCCTTTCTTCGTCAACCACTTCTATCTCTTCTGGGACGGGCTCTTTAGGCTCTTCAAAAGGCAGAGGTTCCAATACGTTAATATTTTTGACTTTTTCAGAAGTGAGCTGATTTCCTACAGCCCTAATTCCTTTTACTGATATAAAATTTTCAATATCAACCTGTTGATTCGGTTTTGCGTCCTTCCCCCTTGGCTTTGGAAACTCAATTTCGATGACCGGTCTCCAATCTGTAGACACCAATTCAAGATGGGATTTTGGATGTTCAGAGATGACCAATTCCTCTTTACCAGGATTCTCAATCAAAAACCGCTTGATATAGTATCGTTCTTTTTCACCTTCGTAATGAACCACGGAAATAGGCTTCTTCGGATTCCATTTTTCCAATACGATCATGTCATCATTAAAACGGGTAAGAAGATCTGGCGGAATGGTTTTCACTTTTCCCTTCTGATCTATGACCAACAAAAGATCTTCTCCCTTAAAATCACCCAAGAGCTCCCCTCTTCCATCTACATTTAATCGGCTCACAATATCGTCAAACCAAATTTTTCTGGGTTTAAGTGTGGATACGCCTTTCTCTTTCAGTTCGATGCGCTTCACCGCATATTTGGTGACCAAATTCCCTTTGGAAGCTCTACCCTTGATCAAAACATCGGCAAAGTCCAAATCCCATTTCAACTTCTTGATACTTCCTGATTGCCTCAACAAAACTGTTATGACTTCCGCTTCCCCATTCGGGTTCGCTGAAAAGTAGAGTACATCCGCAGAAGGTTTCCCGCCTGCTAAATGATATATTTTGTCTCGAGTTATACTGGTTACATTAAACCTTTTGATGTAGCTTGGACCACCTCTACCATCTTTATAGATCATATTATAAGTGGTACGATTGTCCTTCTTTTTAAAGACCGCTACATGCGTGATATTCTTGCCAATAAAGATTTTGGAATCCACCTTGGTGACCATCATCTCCCCTTTTTGGGTAAAAACAATAATGTCATCTATATCGCTGCAATCCGTAACATACTCATCCCTTCGTAAAGAAGTTCCAATAAAGCCTTCTTCCCGATTTACATAGAGCTTGGTATTTCGGATAACCACTTTAGTGGCCTCAATATCATCAAAGATTTTAATCTCAGATTTCCGTTCCCGACCTTTACCGTATTTCTTTTTAAGTTCCTTAAAGTAATCTATGGCATAATCCACCAAATGTGCCAGATGATGTTTGGTCTGTGCAATACGCTCATCCAAACTTTCAATAAGCTGTTGAGCTTTTTCCAAATCGAATTTGGAAATCCGCTTAATCCGGATTTCAGTCAAACGAACTATATCTTCTTCGGTAACCGCTCTTTTTAAGTTTTGTGTGTGCGGCTTAAGTCCTTTGTCTATAGCAGCAATTACACCTTCCCAAGTTTCCTCCTCCTCAATATCCCGATAAATTCGATTTTCGATAAAAATGCGCTCCAAAGAAGCAAAGTGCCACTGTTCTTCCAGTTCCCCCAGTTGTATTTCAAGTTCTGCTTTTAGCAGTTCAACCGTATAATCCGTGGAACGTTCCAGCATTTCACGCACTCCAATGAACAATGGCTTGTTGTCCTCAATGATACAGCCCAAAGGAGATATGGATGATTCGCATGCCGTAAAGGCATATAATGCATCTATCGTTTTATCTGGAGAAATGCCACTTGGTAAATGCACCAAAATTTCAACATCTGCTGCGGTATTGTCCTCAATCTTCTTGATCTTTATTTTACCCTTATCGTTGGCTTTAAGAATAGAATCTATTAAAGAAGAAGTATTGGTTCCGTAGGGTATTTCATTAATTACCAAGGTGTTTTTGTCCAAGGTTGAAATCTTTGCGCGCACCCTGACCTTACCGCCACGCATACCCTCATTATAGTTGGTCACATCTATAATTCCCGCAGTTGGAAAATCTGGAAACAATTTAAAACGCTGCCCTTTCAAATGCTTTATGGAAGCATCTATTAATTCATTAAAATTATGGGGCAAAATCTTCGTGGATAGACCAACAGCGATTCCTTCAGCCCCTTGAGCTAGCAGTAAAGGGAACTTAACAGGAAGATTGACAGGTTCTTTTTTACGTCCATCATAGGATAGCTGCCATTCCGTAATTTTTGGACTATAAACAACCTCTAGCCCAAATTTTGAAAGTCTTGCCTCTATATATCTTGAAGCAGCAGCACTATCACCGGTAAGAATATTTCCCCAGTTACCTTGGGTATCAATAAGAAGGTCCTTCTGCCCTATCTGCACCATGGCATCAGCAATACTTGCGTCGCCGTGAGGATGGTACTGCATGGTATGTCCAACAACATTGGCCACTTTATTGTACCTGCCATCGTCCAATTCCTTGAGCGCATGCATTATTCTGCGCTGCACGGGCTTAAAACCATCTTCAATTGCAGGAACTGCACGTTCTAAAATAACATAAGAGGCATAGTCTAAAAACCAATCCTTATACATTCCCGTAACCTTGGTAAGGCTATCTTGGGAACTGTCTTGGTTTTCTAAACCTTCATCATTCAATGCTTCGTTCTCTTCCATCTAGAAGGGATTCATTTAGTTGGTTTATAGTTAGTTTTCTTCTACTAAATCAAGTTCTACTTTAAGGTTTTTTATTATAAATTCCTGACGGTCTGGAGTGTTTTTCCCCATATAAAACTTCAGTAAACTATCAATACTCATGGCTTTATCCAACATCACCGGCTCCAATCGAATGTCATCCCCAATAAAATGCTTAAACTCATCCGGAGAAATTTCACCCAATCCCTTAAATCTTGTTATTTCTGGTTTTCCCGTAAGTTTTTGAATCGCATTTCTTCTTTCCTCTTCACTATAACAGTAAATGGTTTCCTTTTTATTCCGAACTCTAAAAAGTGGGGTTTGAAGGATGTAAAGATGATTTTCTTTTATCAGTTCAGGGAAAAACTGCAAAAAGAATGTAATCAGCAACAACCGTATATGCATCCCATCCACATCGGCGTCTGTTGCAATTACAATGTTATTGTATCGCAGATCTTCCATGGATTCTTCTATGTTCAAGGCTGCTTGCAAAAGATTGAATTCCTCATTTTCATACACAATCTTTTTGGACATTCCGTAAGAATTCAAAGGCTTACCGCGCAAACTGAACACTGCTTGGGTATTTACATCCCTAGATTTGGTGATAGATCCTGAGGCTGAATCCCCTTCTGTTATAAACAGTGTGGATTCCAATCTCCTGTCCTTCTTCATATCCTGAAGGTGAACTCGGCAATCACGCAGTTTTTTATTGTGCAAGCTTGCTTTTTTGGCACGGTCGCGTGCTAACTTCCGAATCCCAGAGAGTTCCTTGCGTTCTTTCTCAGCCTGAACAATTTTACGTTGGAGTGCATCGGCAGTCTCTTGGTTTTTGTGCAGATAATTATCAAGATATTTCCCAATAAAATCATTGATGTATGTCCTAACCGTGGGAAGTTTTCCACCCATATCCGTGGAACCCAGTTTGGTCTTGGTCTGACTCTCAAATACCGGTTCCATTACTTTAATGGAAATGGCTGAAATTATTGATTTTCTGATATCTGAAGCGTCATAATTCTTCCCATAATAATCCCTAACGGTCTTAACAATGGCTTCCCTAAAAGCCGCCTGATGCGTACCCCCTTGAGTAGTATGCTGTCCGTTGACAAAAGAATGGTATTCTTCGCTGTACTGCGTTTTACTGTGGGTCAAAGCCACTTCAATATCATCACCTTTTAAGTGAATTATTGGATACAGAAAATCTTCTTCATTGTTATTGTCCTCCAATAAATCCTTTAATCCATTCTCTGAATGGAACTTTTCACCATTAAAGACTATAGTTAGTCCAGGGTTTAGGTAAACGTAGTTTTTGAGCATGCGTTCCACATACTCATTGCGATATTTGAACTTTTTGAAAATTGATTCGTCGGGGACAAAACTAACCTTGGTCCCTCTTCTACGGGAGGTTTCTTCCAAAAGTTCCTCATTGACCAAATCCCCCGTTTGAAACTCTGCAGATTTCGATTTTCCATCTCTGGTTGATTCTACTTTGAAATATGTAGAAAGTGCATTCACCGCCTTGGTCCCTACCCCATTCAATCCAACTGATTTCTTAAATGCACGGGTATCGTATTTACCTCCAGTGTTCATTTTGGAAACCACATCCACCACTTTCCCCAGCGGTATGCCCCTTCCATAATCCCGAACATTCACGGTATTTTCCTTGATGCTGATTTCGATGGTCTTACCTGCACCCATGACAAACTCATCGATACAGTTATCGATGACCTCCTTAAGAAGAATGTAGATACCATCATCTGCGGAAGAGCCGTCACCCAATTTACCAATATACATTCCGGGACGCATACGAATATGCTCCTTCCAATCCAGTGAACGAATGTTATCCTCTGTATACTGGGTTTCTGCCATAAGAAAAGGGTTAATCCTCGCTAATATAAAATTTAGCCGCAAAAATAAAAGTGAAGCGAGCAGAAAGTAATCAACAAAAGCTGTTGATATACCTAGATGTGCTGAGGTTCAGGCCTAAACATTAAACCTGAAATGCATTACATCACCATCTTTAACCACATATTCCTTGCCTTCAACGCGCATCTTTCCGGCTTCTTTGACTTTAGCCTCATTACCGTACTGCACATAATCATCAAAGGAAATGACTTCGGCACGAATAAATCCTTTTTCAAAATCAGTATGGATAACGCCAGCTGCCTGCGGAGCAGTTGCCCCAACGGGAATGGTCCAGGCCCTTACCTCTTTTTCTCCCGCTGTGAAATAGGTTTCCAAATCCAGTAATTTGTACGCACCACGAATCAATTTGGCCGAACCTGGTTCCGACAACCCTAAATCCTCAAGGAACAGTTGACGCTCTTCATAAGTTTCCAGTTCGGTAATATCTGCTTCGGTACCAACCGCCAAGAAAATCACCTCCGCATTTTCATTGGCCACGGCTGCTTTTACTTTTTCCACATAGGTATTTCCTTCCGTTGCAGCTTCTTCATCCACATTACAGACATACATTACAGGTTTGTCCGTGATCAACTGCAAAGGTTTTACAAATTCAGCATGGTCATCCTTACCTACTTCAATTGCTCTCACTGATTTCCCAGCTTCCAGACCTTCTTTTAACGTGCTTAGAACCGCTGCTTCTTTTTGAGCATCTTTATTTCCTGTTTTGGCGGCGCGCTTTACTTTGTCAAGCTTCTTTTCAACACTCTCCAAATCTTTTAACTGGAGTTCCATATCAATGGTTTCCTTGTCCCTAATTGGGTCAATTGAACCATCTACATGTACAATATTGTCATTGTCAAAGCAACGTAATACATGAAGAATTGCATCTGTTTCACGAATATTCCCCAAAAACTGGTTTCCCAATCCTTCTCCCTTGCTGGCCCCTTTTACCAATCCTGCAATATCCACAATCTCCACAGTGGCCGGAATCACACGTTCAGGGTTTACCAGTTCTTCCAATTTTTCCAATCTGGTATCCGGTACGTTCACAACACCAATGTTGGGCTCAATGGTACAAAACGGAAAATTGGCGCTCTGCGCCTTAGCATTGGATAAACAATTGAACAATGTTGATTTTCCCACGTTTGGCAATCCTACAATACCAGCTTTCATCTATTCATGTTTTTTTCAGGCTGCAAATATAAGTTGAAGTTTTGTATGGGAGTATATGTTTGATGGTACTAAAAACCTTTTAGGAGCATATAGATTCCCAAAACCACCACGGATACAATTCCTAAAATGGCGATAACCGAAAGAATACACCCTATCTGCTTCCAAAAACCATTGTATTCCTTCTCTTTTTCTTCCATAAAATTTGAAATTGTCTTGATTCGCCAAAAGTAAAAAGAAATGGGCAGGTAGTTAATTTTTCAAAATGGAATAAAACAAAAATCGGTGAGAAGTTTATAGCTTTGATAAATGACGAAAGTAGTAATCCAAGGTATTCTGTTTGATGAAAAGTCTTCTTACCTAAAGGGGCCAAGTTTGGCTCCTCCCCTAATTAGAAAAGCATATCACAGCAATTCTGCCAATTATTATGCAGAGAATGGAGTTTTGATAACTCCTGAATTGTTTCTGGAAAAGGGAGATCACGAAATTGAAGAGTATTTTGAAATAAACAAGGTAACTCTCAAAAATTTAGAAGCCGGAAAACCTCTATTAACCTTGGGCGGGGATCATTCCATAACTTTCCCTGTTATCCAGGTGTTTCATGCTGTGTATGGAAAGGTGGATATTTTGCATATTGATGCGCACAGCGACCTTTATAAGGATTTTGAAGGTGATAGGTTCTCCCATGCATGCCCTTTTTACAACATCATGGAAAATGGGCTTGCGGAAAATTTATACCAAGTAGGTATCCGAACATTGAATGAAGAGCAACGGGTTAATGCAAAAAAGTTCGGCGTAACAATCAATGAAATGAAAGATTTTCAGTCTTTTACAATGCCCAGATTTGAAAATCCGCTTTACCTTTCCGTTGATATGGATGCATTGGATCCTGCTTTTGCACCTGGAGTTTCACATCATGAACCTGGGGGGTTAAGTACCCGACAACTTATTGAAATCATTCAAAAAATAGATGTTCCTCTAGTTGGTGCAGATATAGTTGAATATAATCCAACAAGAGACATTAACGACATGACCGCCATGGTCTGCGCAAAATTGTTCAAGGAAATGGTGTCAAAAATGATGTAAGACTATCCGTCTGGGTGCATGAATTTCTGTTTTCCAAGAAGTTCCTCCTCGGATTCTACCCTATCTTCATCAGGCACGCAACAGTCTACAGGACATACCGCTGCACATTGGGGCTCTTCATGAAAGCCCATGCATTCGGTACACTTATCAGGAGCTATGTAATAAATTTCATCGCTTACGGGAACCTGAACTTCATCGGCATTCACCGCCTTCCCATCAGGAAGCACAACATCCCCAGTCAAAGAAGTACCATCACTATACCGCCACTCATCCGCTCCTTCATAGATTGCTGTATTTGGGCACTCAGGCTCGCAAGCTCCACAATTAATACATTCGTCTGTTATAATAATTGCCATAATTTTCTTTTCCTTATAGCTGAATCAATTCAGCATGCTTAATTTTGCGCAAAAATAAACCCTACTAATTTAGTGTACAAATATAATGAGCAGGTATATCTCAACATTAGAAGCTTTTGTTAAACTTGGAAGTTTTCTTCGTGATTTTTGCGAAAATCATAATGATAATACTTCTGATAAATACAACAAGCTCAAGGACATACTAATTAGGGCGGAACAACAAAACGGGTGGTTTACCTACGAGAACCTAATTTTTTCCTTGGAACAATGGGCAAACCAACTCACCAATAAAAACCTTACGGATTGGGTATCCAATTATTCGATAGATCATGAAAAACCTCCAAAAGTCGTTGGTATTGTCATGGCCGGCAATATACCTATGGTGGGCTTTCATGATTTTTTATGCGTGTTATTGACCGGGAATAAGGTTTTGGCAAAGTTGTCCTCAAATGATACCGTATTGCTGCCTTTTTTGGCCGATTGCCTAATGCAATATGAACCAAGTCTTGCCGATAAAATACAGTTCGTAGAAGGTAAATTTGAGCATTTTGATGCCGTGATAGCTACGGGCAGCAATAACACCAGTCGTTATTTTGAATATTATTTTGGCAAGAAACCCAATATCATTCGAAAGAATAGAAATGCCATAGCCATTATTACAGGAGAAGAGTCCGATGACGAATTACAGGCCCTTGGTGGGGATATTTTCAAATATTTTGGATTGGGCTGCAGAAATGTCTCAAAAATCTACGTGCCTTCGAATTATGATTTTAACCAATTCTTCAATGCAATTTTTAAATACCAAGATATTATCCATCAAAATAAATACGCCAATAATTATGATTACAATAAAGCAGTGTATTTAATGAGCGAATTCAAAATTTTGGATAATGGATTCCTCATTTTGAAGGAAGATAGCAGTTTTGCCTCCCCAATTGCCTCTTTGTTCTACGAGCAATACGATTCCGCCAAAACATTAAGGCAACAGCTAAAAGAGCGGAAAGAAGACATTCAATGTATTGTCTCTAAAGGAATGTTTGCTGAAGAAGTTGCTTTTGGTGAAACCCAAAAACCAAAGTTGAGCGACTATGCAGATGGTATGGACACCCTAAAATTTCTTTTGGAACTATAGCACAAAAGGACTGTTTTTTGATCCAAGTTTTTTTAAGACCTTTATCGCTTAATTCAAAAACAACTTTGAAGGATTTCTTATCATGATCCGGCAATATTGACTCTCTTACAACTAACACATGAAAAAGCACAATTTTAGCGCAGGCCCTTGTATTTTACCCAAAGAAGTGATGTTGAAAGCATCTGAAGCCGTAATGGAACTTGATGGCATTGGTCTTTCCCTTATAGAAATCTCTCACCGTAGCAAGGAATTTGTGGCCATTATGGAAAAGGCACGTTCTTTGGCCTTGGAGCTTTTAGGGCTGGAAGGAAAAGGATATCAGGCCCTGTTTCTGCAGGGTGGAGCAAGCACCCAATTTTTAATGGCAGCCTATAACCTATTGGAAAAAAAAGCTGGATATGTAAATACGGGAACATGGAGCCTAAAAGCCATAAAAGAAGCTCGTCTATTTGGTGACATTGTTGAAGTGGCCTCCTCGCAAGATCAAAATTTCAATTATATACCCAAAGGGTATAACATTCCAAAAGATCTGGATTATTTACATCTGACTTCCAACAATACCATTTTTGGAACGCAGATAAAGGAATTTCCAAAAACAAATATTCCATTGGTTTGCGATATGAGTTCTGATATTTTTTCCAGACAAATGGATTTTTCCAAGTTTGATTTAATCTATGCCGGGGCTCAAAAAAACATGGGGCCAGCAGGAACCACACTTGTTGTGGTGAAAGAAGATATTTTGGGGAAAGTTTCCCGAAAAATCCCTTCCATGTTGGATTATGCAGTCCATGTGGGTAAAGACAGTATGTTCAACACCCCTCCTGTGTTTGCCGTTTATGTTTCCATGCTGACCATGCAGTGGTTAAAAGATCTTGGAGGAATTGAAGCCATTGAGGAGATCAATGAACGGAAAGCTAACCTTATCTATTCTGAAATTGAACTGAATCCTGTTTTCTCTGGATTTGCCGCAAAGGAGAATCGTTCCATAATGAACGCCACCTTCAATATTACCGATGATACGCTCAAGGAAATTTTTGATGAGAAATGCAAAGAAGCGGGCATTAGCGGAATCAATGGCCATAGATCTGTGGGTGGATATCGAGCTTCCATGTACAACGCGCTTTCTTTGGAAAGTGTTGGAGTATTGGTAGATATTATGAGTGAAATGGAAAAGAAAGGATAATTAGTTCCTAATTTTTAAGTGCTAAATGTTAAATATTGATTGAAGAAAGAAGTTTTGAGTTTTCACTAAGCATAATTAAACTGGTCAAAGAACTTAGAAAGCTTAAGGAATACGTCTTTGCAGACCAATTATTAAAATCAGCAACTAGTATTGGAGCAAATGTTGCAGAAGCTGGTGCTGGACAGTCAAAAAAAGATTTTATAGCCAAAATGGCCATAGCTTCCAAAGAAGCAAGGGAAACCAGATATTGGCTGCGGTTAATAAATAAAAGTGACCTGTTCAGTCTTGACACTTCTGATCATCTCAACGAAATAAACCAAATCATTAAGATTTTAACCAAGATTGTCAAAACAAGTCAAGAATCTATTTAACACTTAGCACTAACAATTTAAAATTTATGAAAGCTATACTAGCCAACGATGGGATTGCACAGTCTGGCATCGACAAACTTGAATCTGAAGGTTTTGAAGTTGTTACCACCAAAGTGGCACAAGAACAATTGGTTAACTTCATTAATGGGAACAACATCAAGGCCTTACTGGTTCGAAGTGCAACTGAAGCTCGGAAATCATTGATAGATGCCTGTCCGGATTTAGAGCTCATAGGTCGCGGAGGTGTTGGCATGGACAATATAGATGTTGATTATGCCAAATCAAAAGGGGTACATGTTATAAATACTCCCGCAGCGTCTTCGGAATCTGTTGCTGAATTGGTTTTTGCACATTTATTTGGTGGGGTTCGCTTCTTGTACGACTCTAACCGCAATATGCCATTAGATGGTGACAGCAAGTTCAAACAGCTAAAAAAGAGCTATGCGGGTGGCACGGAATTACGCGGAAAGACTTTGGGCCTGATAGGATTTGGACGAATTGGTCAAGCCACTGCCAAAATAGCGCTTGGGGTGGGAATGAAGGTTGTATTTAACGATCCGCTGATTACTGAGGCTTCATTGGAGGTGCCTTTTTTTGACGGCCAATCGGTTACATTTGATTTAAAGAGCAGTCCATTTGAAGAAGTGCTAAAAACTTCTGATTTTATCAGTATTCATGTTCCAGCACAGAAAAACTATGTTTTGGGAGCAAAAGAATTTGAAATAATGAAACCCGGAGCTGCGGTTGTCAATGCTTCCCGGGGAGGTGTTCTGGATGAAGTTGCTTTGGTTGATGCTTTAGAGAGTGAGAAAATTGCCTTTGCTGGATTGGATGTTTTCGAATCTGAACCCAATCCCGAAATTAAAATATTGATGCATCCAAAAATTTCGCTATCACCTCATATTGGAGCTGCTACAAAAGAAGCCCAAGACAGAATAGGGTTGGAATTAGCTAATCAAATCATCAAATTATTAAAGTAGTCCTACCGCTTTCTTCTTTTTTGTACATTGTCCTTCTAAACTAAACACTATAAAATGTCAGGATTATTAGATTTATTGAATAGCCCAATGGGCAAACAGTTGATTAGCGGAGTTGCAGGTCAAACTGGTCAGCCTGAAAATAAGACGGCAGATGTATTGAGTATGGCCATGCCACTTTTGATGGGTGCCATGAAGAAAAATGCCTCCAGTTCCAGCGGAGCAGAAGGATTGATGAATGCGCTTTCTTCCAAGCATGATGGAAGTATTCTGGATGACCTGGGAGGTCTTTTTGGAGGTGGCGTAGATCAAGGAGTGATGGATGATGGCGCTGGTATTCTTGGTCATGTTTTTGGCTCCAAACAACCTCAGGTAGAAAATGCATTAAGCAGCAAATCGGGAATTGATGCTGGTGCAATTTCACAAATATTAAAAATAGCAGCACCAATTTTATTAGGCTATTTGGGTAAACAGACAAGACAGCAAAAAGTAAGCAGTCCAGATGCATTGACCGGATTATTAGGTGGACTCATGGGAGGTGGTAGTTCTGCCAACAAACAACAATCTTTGATAGAGACCTTTTTGGATTCTGATGGAGATGGCAGCGTTATAGATGACCTTGCCGGTATGGTATTAAATAGTGGTGGACAGAAAAAGAGCGGTCTTGGCGGGCTTTTAGGAGGTCTTTTCGGAAAATAGAATTACATCTTAACTATATTTAACAATGCCATTTGAATATTCAAATGGCATTTTTTGTATTTTAAGGTTATGAAAAAGAGAATTTTACAAAGTTTTATCGCCTTAACCCTTGTTCTGGGGTTATTTACATCATGTACTGCGCAAAAAGAGGCCATTTCCGTTACAGATGAAGAAAAAGAAGTCTTCAATTCCCAGGATGAGGAAGAAGTAGAAATCAAGGATGAAGAATCTGAGTATGAAATCATTATAATTGAACCTGGATTCTATGTTTGGTTACAGAGTATTGCCAGACCAGAGGGTTATTATTCCCAAAGCTTTTTGGAAAACAGGAATCAAATAATGGTTATTAATTGGAATCAAAGGGTGCTGCAGCCCACAAGATTTGATCCAGGACTATATGAGCTTCAAATCAACTATGACCCAGGAATTGATTATGGGTATGAAGTGAACTATAAGCTTTACAACTATTTTATTTACTTCCAAAGAAAGTACAATCAACGGTTGGGCCCTTTTATTCCTAGAATTTAATTGAAAAAATTCCCCGACATGGCATGTCGGGTACCGTTAAATTGTCATTCCGAACTCGCTTCGGAATCTAATATCAAAATTTCATGAAATTTTTTATTGTGTTATTTTTGCCATCGAATTTTATTGGATGGAAAAATTAAAAAAGCGTTGGGACATTACTAAAAATTGGCAGTTCTTCTTTCCAATTTTTGGTTCGCTTCTTGTTGCGCTCACCGCATACATCATTGCAAGACGCCTCTTACATCTTTTCAACCTTAACAATACCATTTTGGAATGGGTGTTCACATTGGGAATTGGCCTAATGTTATATTTTTTAATGATTCGATTTTTTCTGTGGTGCTTTAAAAAACTGGCCAATAAGTGGCCTGTTGCCCAACGATGGGAAATGATTGCCATTTTTATTGTATTTGCCATTACCGGAAGTATCTCGGGAAAACTGGCAGGACCTGTCACCGAATGGTTGGGCATTCATCAGGAAATGGTAAGCGGCTGGGTTTATTGGCCCATTAGAATCCTATTGATTTTTCCGCTTTATCAAGTGTTGCTGGTATTGTTTGGATGGCTATTTGGACAGTTCAGTTTCTTTTGGAGTTTTGAGAAAAAAATGCTGAAACGGATGGGATTAGGTTTTCTATTACCATAAATTATGTTTTTGTTAACATATTTCTTCCTTTCAAAAAATATACCTTTGCTAGAATATGCCCGGATTTAAGAAGTTTTTTGGGTTTTTCTTGTTTGCTGCCTTGATGCTCATCAAGGTATCGGCACTTCATGTATATACACATGATGATACAGACGTCGATTCAATAGAAAACTGTACTACTTGCGATATCGCTCTTGAAAATCAAAGTTCTGATGTCCAGTTGCAGGCTAACATAGTTGAAGTTCCCGTTCAGGAGATAGCCAAGGGAACATTAACAATTGGAACTGAGCAACAATTAAAGCCTATGCGCTTTAACTTCTTTCTTTTTTCTAGGCCCCCTCCTTCCTCTGTGTCTTAGACAACCCAGATTCTTATGTTTCATTAAGGAAACACACCTATCACTTATTAATTTATTGAATTAAAAATGAAAGCATTGCTTTTTAGCATTCTTTTAATTATTACTCTGTTTGAGGGTAAATCACAAGAATGCAAAGATGTCCTTACTGGACAGGTCACTGATTATCATAGCAAAATTCCATTGAAAAATGCGAGCGTGCTGATAATCGGCAATTTTCCAGAGGTTAAAACCGATAAAGAAGGGAAATTCAAAATTTCAAACTTATGCCCTGGCAAATATCAACTTGAGATTTCCCATCCGGAGTGTACGACTACACTGGTAGATGTTAATGTCCAAGGAGTTACTAGGCTTGATATTAAACTGGAACACCATTTGGAAGAACTGGATGAAGTCAACGTTGTTGGAGATGCCATAAGGGATAAAACCAATTCTGCCCAAGAAGAAAAACTGAAGTTAGAAACGTTGGAACTTCATAGCTCTGGCAATTTGGGTGATGCATTGAAAGAATTGGGAGGTGTTTCATCCCTTAATACCGGGGCCAATATTGTAAAACCTACCATTCATGGATTAAACGGAAGTCGGGTGTTAATCTTGAATGATGGGGTACGTATGCAAGATATGGAATGGGGGGATGAACATGCACCCAATGTCGATATCAATGCCTCAGGTTCCGTTTCTGTGATAAAAGGTGCCTCAGCTTTGCAATATGGAGGAGATGCCATTGGTGGAGTAATTGTTATGGAGCAAGCAAGAATTCCAGTCAAGGATACATTATATGGCAAAACACTGCTAAACGGTGTTTCCAATGGTAGAGGAGGAAATATTACTTCCGAACTTACCAGAACCTTTGAAAATGGCTGGTTCGCTAAAGGCCAAGGGTCGTTCAAGCGCTTGGGAGATCATGAAGCTCCTGATTATGTTCTGTCCAATACTGGAGTACAGGAAATGGGAGCCTCCCTTCAATTTGGAAAACGGAAATTTACTTGGGGCTGGGATGCCAGATACTCCTATTTCAACTCAGAAATCGCCGTTTTAAGAGCTTCCCATATTGGTAATGTGGACGATTTGATTCGAAGTATCAACAGTGGACAACCCGAAATTATTAGGTCATTTACCCACGATCTTCAAAACCCAAGGCAAGAAGTTACCCATCATCTTGGAAAGCTTAATTTTTATAAGCGTTTTGAAGGTCTTGGAAAATGGAGTCTGCAGTATGATTTTCAAAAGAACCGTCGATTCGAATTCGATGTTCGTAGAGGGGAAAGGGACAATACGGCTTCCATAGACCTTGAGCTCACAACGCATACCCTATCCACGGATTTTAAATGGGATGCCAAGGAGAAATATCAGGTACATGTAGGCCTGTTAGGTAGATATCAGAAGAACTTTGCCAACCCTGATACCGGTGTAAGACGGTTAATTCCTGATTATGAAAAGTTTGATTTTGGAGGTTTTGTAATTGGTGAATATCAGATGAATGATCAATTGCTACTGGAAGGTGGTCTACGATATGATTTTAATCGTGTTGATGCCAAAAAATTCTATCAAACTTCGCGCTGGGAAGAACGCGGTTATGACACAGAGTTCCAAAATTTGATTATAGACGATCGCGGTACACAATTACTGGTCAATCCAGTTTTTGATTATCACAATATATCCGGTACGTTTGGAAGTAGATTAGAGTTCAACAATGGTTCTAACCTAAAACTTAATTACTCACTTTCCCAGCGGGCGCCCAATCCTTCAGAGTTGTTTAGTGATGGACTACATCACTCCGCTGCTCGAATTGAGTTGGGTGATTTAAGAGTGGATAGTGAGACATCGCATAAGATCACTGCTTCGTTTCAACAAAACTTTGACCATTGGGGCATTGTGTTTGAACCCTACGCAAACTGGGTTCATAATTTCATATTGCTTGAGCCCTCAGGTGTGGAATTTACTATTCGAGGAGCCTTCCCCGTTTGGGAGTATCGTCAAACCAATGCAAGATTAATAGGGTTGGATGCTTCAACCTATGTGGACTGGTCAAAACACCTAAGAACCAACCACAGATTCTCATTGGTTAAGGGACGAGATGTGGAAAATGATTCCCCATTAATAAATATTCCAGCCGCCAACTTGCGTAACAAAGTGACCTTTACCAAGCCCGAATGGAAAAATTTAGAGATTTCGCTGGAAAGTCAATACGTTTTTCAACAAAATGAAGTTCCAGAAAACATCATGGTCTTTTCACCAGAACAGCAACAAGATGTGCTCTTGGAAATCAATAGCGCTCCTGAGGCTTATCACTTATTGGGTTTGACTTCAAAAATCGAGTTTCCATTTGGAAATGGCACAAAATTGACCACCTCGCTTGTGGTGAACAATCTTTTGGATACAAATTACAGGGACTATCTGAATCGTCAGCGCTTCTTTGCTGATGATTTGGGCAGGAACTTTATTATACAATTAAAATTTAACTATTAAACCTTTATTAAAAATGAAAACAATCAAATTTTTATCATTAGCACTTATCGCCGGACAACTATTTGTCTCATGCTCAAACGATGACGACACCCCTGAGGAAGTAAACGAAGAGGAAACCATCACCACTATGACCGTTGCCTTGGTTCCCACAAGTGGCACAACCGTGACTTTATCCTCCAGAGACCTGGATGGGGATGGTCCAAACGCCCCGGTAATCCAAGTTTCTGGAAGCCTTGCTGAAAATACCACTTATTCAGGTACGGTTGTCTTATTGAATGAAACTGAAACACCCGCTGAAGAGGTAAACGAGGAAATCGAAGGGGAAGCAGCGGAACATCAGTTCTTTTTTGCAGTTGGAGGCAATCTGAACGCAACCACTGCTTATGACGATCAAGAGTCGGATTATGTGTCTGATGAAACAGGAGAGAACTTTACAACCACTAATCCGGTTGGAATAGAATTCACCTTAACGACCACAGATGCCAGTACCGGGACTTTGACGGTTACTTTGCGACATGAGCCCAAAAAGCCTAATAATGGCACCCTTGCAGATGCTGGTGGAGAAACTGATATTACTCAAACTTTTAATCTGACCATTGAATAGACTTGTTTAATTAAACAAGAAAAATTGTCGCTGTACAATTTAAAAAAGTGAAAACACGTAACATACATATTTGGTTGAGCTCCCTGCTAACGGCAATATTGTTGTTTCAAATGGGCTTTGCTGCTTTTCATGTTTTCACATCGCATACGGAATTTCATTCCCAAAATAAGGTTGATAATAGTAATGAGGCGGTTTACGGTGCAGATTATGACTGTGACTTTTGTGCGAAGTTGAACACCAAGCCTGTCGTGCTCTTTTTTGCACCGAAAATCGCATTTATCATTATTACAAATCATGTAGCAATCACTTGGAATGATTTTGTGGTTTTCACACCACTACTCCACTTTAATCCCCAAAGGGGACCACCGCACGTCCTTTAAAATTTCCCATCCCTATTTTTGGCTCTCCCACAATGGAGAGACATAGTACGCTGTACTTCAAAGTCATCATCGATTTTGAAGAGTAACTATATTATCCAAACCTAAATACATTTTCAATGATCATAACAGATAATCTCACCAAGCAATATGGTGATATCGTAGTATTGGACCAATTAAATCTCAATATTAAAGCTGGAGAAATTTATTGTCTACTAGGAGCTAATGGAGCGGGCAAAACAACAACCATTAATTTGCTTTTGGGTTTCCTTAAACCTACAAAGGGCTGTGCGTTCATTAATGGGCTGAATGTGGCTGAAAACTCTAAAAAAACAAAACGGTTTTTGGCCTACATCCCTGAAAACCTAATGCTCTACCCGTCTTTGACAGCAGTGGAAAACCTGGATTATTTTTCCGGTATTGGGGGAAGAAACCTTAAGAAAGTCCAACTCGAGGAATTTTTACATGAAGCCGGTCTTCAAAAAAGTGCTTTTCACCAACGCATCTCCAACTTTTCTAAAGGAATGCGACAAAAAGTGGGGATTGCCATTGCCCTGGCCAAAAACGCAAAATCCTTATTACTTGATGAGCCTACATCAGGATTGGACCCAAAGGCAAGCAATGAATTTGGACAGCTCTTGGAAAAATTGAGAGGTCAAGGTGTCGCCATTCTGATGGCTACCCATGATCTATTTCGTGCAAAAGAAGTGGCTACCCACATTGGGATTATGAAAAATGGGCGCCTAAGACAAGAGTTTGTGGCAAACGACCTTTCACTTTCTGAACTGGAGCGGGCATATTTGGATACCATGGACTATAAAGAACTAGTATCATGATCAAAAAAACATTTGTTAAGGAAATCAAGCAGCTTACAAGGGATGGACGTGTTGCAACAGCCTTTTTTATCGTACTTGGTCTACTCGCAATGGCTATTTGGATCAGCAGCGAAAAATACAGTTCCATTAACCAAGAGTATCGTGACGCAAAATCCGCAGAAAGAGCCATCTGGGACAATCAAGGCGAAAAAAACCCTCACTCTGCGGCACATTATGGCACCTATGCGTTTAAACCCAAATACCCGCTTTCACTTCTTGATCAAGGAATTGACAAATATGCAGGAACATCCATTTTTCTGGAAGCTCATAAACGGAACGAAGCCCAATTTAGTATGGCAGCCGACCAAACCGGTCTAGCAAGATTTGGGGATTTAACTCCCGATTTTATCCTCCTCTTCATTATTCCATTACTGATTGTTTTATTGGGCTACAATTCCTTTACTAAAGAACACGAAATGGGAACTTTGGCTTTGTTGAAAAGCCAAGGTACTTCGGCCCAGAAATTGACTCTTGGAAAATGGTTGGCCCTAATGTCTCCCATTTTTTTGATTACAACCGTCTTGTTTCTAATAGCTGGCACAATACTATCCAACCTTGACGATTTTGGGGCGTTTTCTTGGGGTTCCCTTGGAATGCTTTATCTGGTGTTTCTCAGCTATTATGCAATTTTCATCAATTTGGTGCTTATTACTTCCTCAATAGTAAAAAAATCAGGAATTTCCCTGGTCCTTTCCCTTTCAATATGGATAACTGCCAGCTTATTGGTTCCAAAAATCTCGAGCAATATAGCTGAAACGCAATATCCCTATCCTACCCGCCAAGAATTTGCGGCCAATGTTTTAAAGGACAAACTTGAAGGACTGGATGGACATGACCCTTGGAGTAAACAGTCCAAGCAATTGGAAAAACAGGTTTTGGAAGAATATGAAGTGGATAGCTTGCATCAACTCCCCTTTAATTTTGATGCTTATCGTATGCAAAAGGGAGAGGAACATGAGGCGGAGGTATACTTCAAGCACTACAAGTATTTAAAAAACCAATTTATAGAACAATCGAAGGTGTATCGTGGTCTAGCTGCATTTTCACCCTTTCTTCCCACTCGCTTCCTTAGTATGGCGATTGCCAAAACGGATTACACCACTCATTGGAACTTTGCGGATGCTGCCGAGGACTATCGAATTAAGACACAGGCTTTTTTGAACAACAATTTTGCCCAAAACTCTTCATATGGGGATTGGAGCTATAGGGCGGACGCTGACACATGGAAAAAAATACCCCAGTTCGAATATGAACCTTCCCAATTGGGTGAAATCCTCTCCCATAATGTTTCCAATCTTCTGATAATTTCGGTTTGGTTGCTTGCATCCTTTAGCTTCCTGTTCATTACAACCAAAAAAATATAATCATGTACAAGTATAATTTTATCTATGAGTTGAAAACTCTGCTACGAAACGGCTGGATTCAGCTGCTCAGTTTGCTTTTGTTGGTTCTTTTTGGTTTTGCAGCATTCAACGGTAGCAAGAAAGTTGAAAAAAGAAAACTTGATGTTGCCACCATTAAAAAAGAGGTTGACGAGTCGGATCAAAAAATGTTGATTCTGTTGGATTCCATTGAGCAAGGGTTCAATGTGAATGCATCACCCTGGACCATCCCCTCCAGGCCTACAGCTGTGGGTAACTACCACCCAAGGGTTGCGGCTATGCCTCCATCTGCATTGGCATTCATTGCATCTGGACAAAGTGACCTATTCACGCACTATATAAAACCAACAATGGCCGGAGATGATTTCACCTTGAATTTTACAGAAATCATTAGCCCTGTACAACAACTTTTTGGAAGTTTTGACCTATCCTTCGTGATCATCTATCTCATGCCTCTTATCATCATTGCATTTTCTTATAACGTGCTTTCGGCAGAAAGAGAAAATGGGTCTTTGAAGATTTTGGCATCACAGCCCATTTCCATTCCTATGTGGGTGTTACAAAAAATTGTAATTCGTTTTCTCTGGATTACAACCCTCACTGTAATTTTACTGATTGCCACTTTTGCGGTATTTAGTGATTCCATTGATCTAGGAAGCATGCTATCTTTTATTTTATTGGTGGTAGCGTACATTTCGTTCTGGTTTGCACTGGCGTTCGTCATAAACTTACGGACTGGAAATTCCGCAAAAAATGCAATAACCATTTTGGGGCTTTGGTTGGTTTTTGTGTTACTGGCCCCTTCAATGATGAATCAATTGGGAAACACACTCTATCCCATGCCCTCACGAACATTGATGATCAACCAAATGCGTGTGATCAAAGCCGAGGCTACAAAAAAACAAGATGAAATCTTGGATAATTTTCTGAGAGACCATCCAGAATACGCCATCAATGATCCAAGCCAAAATAGACAATTTTATCATCGTTACATGGCTTCCCAAAACTTGGTGAAAAAGGAACTTGAGCCCGTGGTTTCCCAATTTGAAAAGCAATTGCAAAAACAGCAGGCTTGGATTGCTAAGTTGAAATGGGTATCCCCAGCAATCATAATGCAACAGGCACTTAATCAAATTTCTGGGTCTTCTACCAAAGATTATGAAAACTACAGAAGCCAAGTGATTCAGTTTGCAGAAGAATGGAGGCAACACCTGATTCCTTTTTTGTACAACAATCAACCTTTTACAAGTAAGGATTATAAAAATCTTCCCTTGTTTGAATATAAGCCGTTAATGTCCGGAAATACTGTTATAATGCCCTTGGTCCTACTTTTGATTTCAATTACCCTTGGGATTCTTGGCATAGTTTTCAGTCCAAAAGTAAAATCCGCTAAAACTCTGTTGTTTTGAGAATCTCCATATTACTGATATTTGTTCTTTTAGTGGTTTTTCCTGTCCAATCCCAGGAAAAGGGCACTGATAATTTCCCACCACCTGACAATCCTCAAGAAATAAAGGTTTCCAAAGCACAACAGGATATTCGTGTTGATGGGTTCTTGGATGAACGTGATTGGCAAAATGTGGAACTAATCAAAGATTTCTTCAGAAGGGAACCCAGGCAAGGTGGAAAACTCCTTTATCCTACAGAAGTGAAATTTCTGTATGATGATAAAAACCTTTACATAGGAGCATTTTGCAAGGACTCCGTGGGAATCAAGGGCGTTCGTATACAAGATCTGCGGAGAGATTTCAGTTGGGGAGAAAACGACATTTTTGGCATCGCCTTGGACCCTCAAAATTTAAAGCAATATGCCCAAGGATTTCAGACTACCCCGTATGGCAATCAACGGGATTTTCAGAATTTCAATGGAAACAGTTTTGATACTGGATGGAATACGCTTTGGCGGGTTAGGACCCAACGTACAAAGGAGGGTTTTACTGTGGAAATGGCAATTCCTTTTAAATCATTACGATATAACCTCCCTGAAAATGGGAACACCATAGAATGGGGAATGACTTTGGTCCGTTATGCTCGAAGGGAGGTCGAAGTATCCACCTTTCCTGCTATTCCGCAATCATTTACGCCATACCGAATGACCTATGCAGCCAAGTTAACAGGCATTGAAGTCCCTCCTCCATCGGCCAATATTCGAGTTGAGCCCTACATGCTTTATCAATACGACGAAAGCAAAGAGGGAAAATCGCTCACGAATAAATCCAGTGACCCAAAAGTTGGCATGGACGCCAAATGGGCCATAGACCCCAAAACGGTTTTGGATTTGACCATAAACACTGATTTTGCCCAAGCCGATGTTGACCGTGCCGTGAACAACTTAGAGCGGTTCAATATTTTCTTTCCCGAGCGACGTCAATTCTTTCTAGAAAATTCTGGTATTTGGGCAGGGGGACTACAACAATCCATTCGTCCCTTTTTTAGCAGAAGGATGGGCCTACAAGGGGAGTTCAATGCCACTACAGCGCCTATAGATGTAGGTGCCCGTTTTACACAGCGCACAGAGAAAAATGCAATTGCTGGTCTTTTTGTACGGCAAAGGGAAACTGATAATTCAGCAGGAGCGAATTTCGGGGTCCTTCGATATCTTAAAAACTATGGAAGGGAAAACAACATTGGTGTAATGGTCACACACAGAATGGACGATAGTTATTCTGAGATGAATCTTGAAAGTAATAACAATACCACAATTACCATTGATGGGCAAATAAGGCCTACAAGCGAGTTGGATATACAATATCTAGTATCCAGCTCTATTGACGAATCCACCGGAAAAACCGGGTATGCCGGACGTATTTTTGTAGGAAGTACCACCAACAAGCACTATTATGGATGGGTAACGGAATATACCGATGCCAACTACAACCCCAGAATGGGATTTGTTAGGCAAAACAATGTAATCCGTCATAATCCCGGTGGCTATTTTATATGGAGACCAAAGAACATTGAATGGATAAGAAGATGGGATCCCGGAATGTTCGTCAATTTTAACCATGATGCCATTGACCCCTCCCAATTTCAACAGGCAAGTCTTTATGTTTTTCCAGTGTTTACTTGGTTTAAGGATAATAGTTTTATGGAGGTTTCTTTCACTCCTACTTGGCAAAACATCAATTTTGACTTTGCCCCATTAGGGCTGGAAATAGAGCAAGACAATTATTATTACACTCGATATCTAATTCAGTATAACACGGACCAATCCAAAAAATGGTCCGGGGATATTGGATATAATTTTGGTGACTTTTACAACGGAACGCGAAATACAATAAGCGCAGCTGCGCGTTTTGCTCCAATTCCACACGCCACTCTTACTTTGGACTATGAACACAATATCATTAAAAGTGTGGGGATAAATGACTCCAATTTGACAACAAACCTCTATTCAGCAAATCTTCGGTTTGCATTGAACCCGAGGCTCCAATTATCAACCTTCTATCAGTACAATAGTTTTAACAAACAAGGCAGATGGAACGCTCGTTTTAGTTGGGAATATATGCCACTTTCTTTTGTTTATCTGGTTTTTAACGACACCCAAACCGATATTTTCGACCCAACAAGAAATACCAAACAGTTCATCAGCAAGATTACCCTTTTAAAGCAATTCTAATATAAAAATGAAGCAATTAAAAATTGAATTCCCTCATGATCTAATAGGGATGGCATCAAGCGGTCTATGCTTGACACATTGTCTTGCAACTCCATTCCTATTTGCAGTTCATGCTGAAATACGTATTCATCAAGAACCACATCTCCAATGGTGGAACCTTCTTGATTCGATTTTTTTGGTGATTTCGTTTTTTGCTGTTTGGCGGTCTGGAAGGACCACTTCAAAACCATGGCTCCGATGGAGTCTCTGGATCAGTTGGTCACTTTTGGTATTGGTAATACTTAATGAAAAACTTTCCCTATTCCTGTTGGTTGAAGAAGCAATATATATTCCTTCAATAAGCCTAATCCTTTTTCATTTATACAATAGGAAGTATTGTAAATGCCAAAAAGAAACATGTTGTGCTCGTTGAAAAAAGCATTGATGTTTAGCGCAAAGCTGGAATTCCATAGAGACTAGGCTTCAATGCTTTTTTTTGCGTTCAACACATAGGTGTATAACCACATTATGGTGAAAGATGGAATAATGTCCAAACCTGGCACAAGTTCCTCAACGAAGGTAAATACCCCTGCAGCCTGACCAATTTTTCCTTTGTACATGCGGGTCATGAGCCACCCGGCCAACGGTGCCCAGATGACATCAGAAAACTCACCTATACCTGGAATGGCAAAAGACAACATCCCTATGCCATCAAACAGAAGTCCTAAAAGAAGATACTTGTATTTTGGATTGTTTTCTTTTGCCATTGACGAAAAATAGGAAATACGAACGAGATGAAAAAATCATCTACGACAAATCGGAACTGATCAGCTTCAAGAATTCGTTACGGGTCTCTATTTTTTCAAACTGACCCCTGAAACCCGAAGTGGTTGTTACCGAGTTCTGTTTTTGCACCCCGCGCATCATCATGCACATATGTGAAGCTTCTATGACCACAGCAACTCCCTGGGGCTTTAGCGTTTCATTGATACACTCCAAAATATCATGCGTTAATCGTTCCTGCACCTGTAACCTACGTGCAAAAACATCCACAATACGTGGTATTTTGCTCAATCCTACGATATATCCATTGGGAATGTAGGCAATATGGGCCTTGCCAAAAAAAGGAAGCATATGGTGCTCGCACAGCGAATACACTTCAATGTCCTTGATGATCACCATATCATCATAATCCTCCTTGAACATTGCTCCCTTAAGAATTTCCTCTGCATCTTGTTTATAACCCTGTGTCAAGAACAACATGGCCTTAGCTGCCCGTTCTGGTGTCTTTATCAATCCATCTCGATTGACATCCTCCCCTATTTCATCAATAATCTTGGAAAAACGGTCCTTGACCTCATTAGTGATGTTGATATTATACTCCTCTAAATTTTTATATGGTGCCATAAATTATTTTACGGTATTTAGCTTTTGCGAAAAATGTTTGTTCAGTTTTTTAATTTTTGGATCTATAATGAACTGACAGTATGGTTGCGACTTATGATCATTATAATAATTGTGATGCTCTTCTTCTGCTAGATAAAAAGGTTCTGCCTCAGACACAGCGGTGACAATGGGCGAAGGAAAAATCTTTTCCTTTTCCAACAATGCGATAAACTGTTCTGCCAGTTCTTTTTGCACGGTAGATGTATAGAAAATTTCGCTCCGGTACTGTGTGCCCACATCATTTCCCTGTCGGTTTAATGTTGTAGGGTCGTGTGTGGCAAAAAATACTTCGAGCAGTTCGTTATATGAGATTTTTTCGTAATCAAATGTAATTTGAATGGCCTCAGCATGTCCAGTACGTCCTGTGCATATTTCACGATAGGCCGGATTTTTGATGGTGCCCCCGGTATATCCAGATTTCACCTCAAGAACTCCATTAAGGCGTTGAAAAACAGCCTCAGTGCACCAAAAACAGCCACCAGCAAAAATGGCGGTTTCCAAGTTTGTATTGTTTTGATTATCCATTTGTAAATGTAAAGTAAACCAAAGATGTTGATTGTACAACCATTGGTTTTAATTATATCCAATTAAAAGTCGTAATACAAGAAGAAAACTTTATTTATAATCTCGATTTTTGCATGCTGAACAGTAATCCTTACTTTCACACCGTAAAGCAACTTTAATGATCAAAGCTGTCAACATTCAAAAAAGTTACGGACAACTCCAGGTACTCAAAGGTGTTGATCTAGAAATAAAAAAGAGGGAAGTAGTTTCCATTGTCGGAGCTTCTGGGGCAGGTAAAACTACCTTATTGCAGATTTTGGGCACTTTGGATGCTCCTTCCAACCCCAATGACTGTTCTTTATTGGTGAACGATATCAATGTAATGCAACTCAAGGATAAAGCTCTTGCCCGTTTTAGAAATGAACATATTGGATTCATCTTTCAGTTTCACCAGTTATTACCTGAATTTACGGCTCTGGAAAATGTCTGTATTCCAGCTTTTATCAAAAAGACATCAAAGGTCGAGGCAGAGAAAAGGGCTAAAGAATTATTGGGTTTTTTAGGATTGAAGAATCGTTATGATCATAAACCGAATGCACTATCTGGAGGTGAGCAGCAACGAGTAGCCGTAGCACGTTCCTTAATCAACAATCCATCTGTGATTTTAGCCGACGAACCCAGTGGAAATTTGGATTCGGAGAGTGCCGACAACCTACACCAGTTGTTTTTTAAACTTCGTGATGAGTTTGGGCAAACTTTTGTTTTGGTGACCCACAACATGGAACTGGCCAATATGGCCGACCGTAAACTGACCATGGTGGATGGACAAATAGTTTCTTAATTCCTTGATGTGAATCAGTCCGAACTAAAAGATTTTCTGGATGAAAAGGTGGCGCAGTATAATCACCCAAAGTTTTTAGAGGATGACCCAATACAAGTTCCGCATCGCTTTTCAAGAAAAGAGGGTATAGAAATCAGTGGCTTTTTAACGGCCACAATTGCTTGGGGGAACCGCAAGAGTATTATCAACAATTCCATTCGGTTAATGGAACTCTTGGATAATTCCCCTTATGATTTTGTATTGAATCATACAGAAAATGACTTAGAAAAATTAAGCCCCTTTGTACACAGAACCTTCAAAGGCATTGATCTGCACTATTTTATTCAAAGCTTAAAAAATATATACCTAAATCACGATGGGTTGGAATCTGTATTTACAAAACATCAAGAAAAAGATTCCCTCCAATCGTCCATATCTAAATTCAAGGAAGTCTTTTTTGAACTTCCGCATTTGCCAAGAACTCAAAAACATGTCTCTGACCCTTTAAAAGGTTCGGCAGCTAAACGCATCAATATGTTTTTGCGTTGGATGGTGAGGGACAATAGCACCGGTGTTGATTTTGGCCTGTGGAAAAGTTTAAACCCAAGCCAGCTTTCCTGTCCTTTAGATGTGCATTCTGGAAATGTGGCTAGAAAACTCAAATTGCTGAAACGTAAGCAGAATGATGCCAAAGCTCTTTCAGAATTAGATAAAAATCTGAGGAAGTTGGATGCAAACGATCCTGTAAAGTATGATTTTGCCTTGTTTGGATTGGGTGTTTTTGAGAAGTTTTGAGCCATTTTCCATATCCTTTTTTTATAAAAAATAGGTCTACATTGACCTTGCTTTGGTCTATTTTCATGTCTTCACAAAATAATTCCTTAAATTATTGGATGATTTATTGACGCAGTAATTCTGCCAACATAAATCACTCCCCCAGCTCTAGGAAATTGTTTGAATTAAGTCCTCTGCTGAAGTTTTTTAGACTTCAAATAATAAATTACCAACTAAACCACCGTTGACATGAAAAAAACATATCTAATTCTCCTTACTGGGCTTCTGATGTTGGGGAATTTCACAGTAATCGCTCAAGATTTCACAAAAAAAGCATCAGAAACCAATGTTATCTATGGAATGCACAGCGGACTGGCTTTGCTCATGGACGTATACCGTCCTTCAAACCCAAATGGATATGGAATTATTGTAATTCCCGGAAGTGGTTTTCATCAGCTTATGAGTTACGATGCCGAACCTCTAAATAAAAATTCTTGGTACCTGGAAAATATTATCGGAACCAACAATTTGCTCAAAAATGGGTATGTGTTGTTTGTTATCAACCATAGGTCATCTCCTCTATTTCGTTATCCAGCCCATGTGGAAGACGCGCAAAGAGCAGTGCAATTCATAAGGCATAATGCCGAAAAGTATCAGATTGAAAAAGAGCGGTTGGGCGCAATTGGGCATTCCTCAGGTGCTCATCTTGTAAGCATGCTTGGAACCTTGAATGATATTCAAAATACGGATTCAGAAAATCCGATAGAACGCGAGAGCAGTAAAGTTGAAGCAGTTGTAGGCTTAGCAGGCGTATATAACCTAACTAAATTTGCTACAAGCGGGTTTGGTGACATTGGAGCGGTTGCCTCCTATATCGGTACGCATTTACCAACTTGGAGAGGTAAAAATGCTCCCAAGCAATATGAATTTGATTTGTATGCCAATGCCTCACCAACAGAGCATGTGACAAATGATGACGCTGCATTCTTTTTGATTCATGGGACAAATGAAAAAGTTACACATCCAGATGAATCTTCAGAATTTCACCAGCTCTTATTGAAAAATGGAGTGAATTCCAATCTGTTAATCATTGAAAATGCTGGACACGGACTAAGAGTTGACGGTAAAGTTGCAACCGAGCAATACTATAATCCAATAATCGATTTTTTTGATAGGGAAATCGCAAAAAGATAAGTTCCGAAACCGATATCTGATTTTGATTAAATTATCTTGTAAATTTATCATACCTATCCCCTCTGTTGAACAAAAATCATACCCCCAAATAATCCCAATCAGTAAAATTTGTTTTTCAATTCCCCATAAAATCCAAACTATTCAACAACATATATAAGTGTTATGGCACAACGAAAAAAACTTAGCATAGGAAATTTGGTATTTGACTGTCATTTTTCTGGAGAGGAAACCAATGAGCCCATTATTTTACTTCATGGTTTTCCAGAGACATCCATTATGTGGACAGGTTTAATGGATCATCTTGCCACCATGGGATTTTATTGTATCGCTCCCGATATGCGCGGGTACAGCCAAGGTGCATGTCCCAGAGGTGTAAAAAACTACGCCATGGAAAAGCTTAGTGCAGATATATTGAATATCGCGGACAGTTTAGGGTTAAATAAATTTCATTTGATAGGCCATGACTGGGGAGCTATTATTGGTTGGAACATTGTTTATAATAATCCAGAAAAAATCATTAGCTGGGTAGCACTATCCGTTCCACATACCAAGGCCTTTATAAAAGCGTATAAAACGGATCCCGTTCAGAAAAAGAAAAGTAAGTATGTCAAGCTCTTTCTACTCCCTTTTATTCCAGAATATAAAATCAGGAAGAACGACTTTAAGGGTTTTAGATGGTTATGGAAAAATAGTTCTTCGGAGGAAGTGGAAAACTATCTATCCGTTTTTCGAAGAAAATCTTCTTTGACGGCGACACTCAACTACTACCGGGCTAATCTAGGACGAAAAAAAATGCAACCCATTGGGCACATTGAAACCCCTACCCTGTTCATCTGGGGCAAAAAAGACTTGGCTGTGGGTGAAATGGCTGCCAAAGGAAATGCAAAATATATGAAAGGAGATTATACCTTCTTGGAGTTGGAAGGTGGGCATTGGCTGATTCAGACCAATTATGACGAACTGCAACAAGCCATAGAGAAACATATAACTAAATACAGCAATACTTGACGGTTATAATTCAAAAATGACAATAGAAGTATTTTTTTACGGCCTGTTTATGGATCAAACCATTTTATCAAAAAATGGAATTGTCCCTTCGAATCCTAGAAAAGGACATCTTAACAATTATGCTCTGAAAATTGGAAATCGAGCCTCCCTGATTCCTTCCAAGGGAGAACAATCTTATGGCATTGTGCTGAGCTGTGATGCTGATACAATTCGGAAACTTTATTCTGAAGCCAGTGTGGCCGATTATATTCCTGAGCAAGTAGAAGTGATTACTGAGCCCAATGGTACAGTTCAGGCAACAGGCTACAATCTACCTTCAGAACTATTAACTGGAACCAATACTGCATATGCAGAATCTCTCTACATATTGGCCAAGCAAAAAGGGTTTCCAGAGAATTATCTTGAAAAGATTAAAAAAATGGGGTGATCCAATATTTCTTGCCAGTATCACCCTTTAAGTTTTGTGCGATATTCTGATGGGGTAAGTCCTGTATAATTCTTGAATGCCGAATTAAAGGTGGATCTAGTGTTAAACCCAACCTGATAGAAAATGTCCTTTATAGTTTTTTCTTGATTCTCCGGGTTTTCTATTAATTCAAGAGAAGCTTTTATGCGTAAACCATTGATGATGTTTAAGAAAGTATCCCCATGATGATGATTGAGATAACGGGACACATGATATGAAGACACACGCAAGCCTTTTGCAACTTTCTGCTGACTGATCAAGGGGTCTGTAAAGACCTGCGGGTTGGTGATATAATCTAAAAACTCTTTTTGAAGCTTTTCTAAAATATCCCTTGGCAAGTCCGATTGATCTCTTAAACTAAACTTTGATTTCTTTGATGCCAAGGAATAAACTAGATAGAGCAAAGAAAATCCCAAAATAAGTTGGGACACTACATATAAGACCCAAGCCATAGTTTCCGAGATAAGGTTAAACTGAGACCATAGAACCATTTCCATAGTATGGACTACGTAACTGAGCAGCCACAACCCTAATATCGTTTTGATCACAGACCAACCAAACCTGGGGAAAATTTTATTTTCAAACTTGCCCAATATGTAAATTACGTAAACCATAAAATGGGTAAAAGCAAAAATCGTCATTAGCTGTTCATCAACAAGCTTTGGCAAGAGCAATAAAAGACAGCAAAGGGAAGGAATAGCATGTATCCACATTTTCCTGCGGAAATGCCCATATTTTAAACTCAATAAAAAAACAGGACCTAAAAGAAAGTTAAAGAATATATATAAGGGCTGCAGGGAAGCTATGAACCCTGAGTGTCCGGACAACCAGCCCGTAAACTTTAAAACACTCCAGAGCAAACCCCATAAGTTGATCATAAGAATGATCAAAATGGAGGGTACCCAAACCCTTGTTGTTATTTTCTCCTTCTGATTCACCAGAATGCCAAGGACAAGTCCGGACAGGCAGAGAACCAAGAAATTTAATAGGCTTTTAATCCAAAGTAACTCAATCATGCTCAAATGTCCTTAAATGATAAAAAAGTATGGTTCGAATTAAATAATTCCTATCAATATTCACAACAATTCCGATAATATTGATGCATGAGAAAAATCTTGTTTGCAGCAATTTCACTGTCCTTTATTATTGGAAGTGCACAAAAAATTGAATTTGTTAAAAAACTGCCCTTTCCAGATAGCATTGTCAGCAGTGAGTTGACAATGAGCCTTCATAACAACCATCTTGTGGCATCAATTCTTTCCGTAAACCCAAATGCAGCCAAGCCAACTTATCGAACCATTATAATGGAATCAGATAATCTTGGAAATAGTTGGAGCATTAGGAATGAGATACTCGCAGAAGAGGCTGCCGACCCTTGGGTTACAATGCTGGATGACGACCAATTTATTTTCACTGATATCAGTGAAGGTAACCGTTTTCATTTAAAAAGCTTCGCAAACATTAATGGAAAGTGGCAGCCACCCATTTCACATGGATTGGGACATGATTACGCAACTTCCTTGTCGGACTCTGGAAGTCATTATATTTTTTCTACCCAGAAAGTAGGTCCCAATATGGTTCTTTACGTGCACAAAACTGAGAACGGAGCTTCAATAAGCCAGTCCATTGAAGTGTTTAACGGAGCGGATATAAGTTTTAAAAAACCTGTCCTTGTAAATGACCAGATTGCCATTCCCGTGGTGTTGAGGGGAAGTTGGGATGGGAAATCCAGCACGTATTTCAATCAGATGACCAGTTGGCTTTTAATGCTCGATAAACAAAGCCTGAGCGCATCAACTCCATCATTGATAACAAACCTTTCAGGTGCAAAGCACCATATCCTGGTAAAAGGAAATGATAAACTCTTTTATTTCTATACCGATGTGGAAAGAAAAGAACTGAAAGTAGTTGCAAGTTCAGACCTTGGGAAAAGCTGGGGCTACTCCAAGTTAGTTGCCAAAAGTGCACATTTACTAAATCTTGATGCTGCTACATGGCTTAAAGACCAAGTCGTGGTTGTTTTTACAGATGAAGAATCCGAAGGGAGTTTTCAAAAATATGTATGGAGTATGAATCAAGAAATGGAAACTTTAAATCGTATTAGATTAGGGGCTTTGAGTAGGCCGGACCAACGCAACGGATGGGTAATCAGGGCTTGGCCCCAGGGTGGTGATTATTGTGGCATGGTTCCTAGTGAATCTGGCGAATTATATATAATGTGGTCCGCCGCGCCAGATGGTATTTTCAACCCATATTTTGCAAAAATCTCCTTGAAATGAAAAACCTTACTCTGTTACTTTATCTAATAAGCTATTGCACACTTGCTCAAAACCTGAATACCCTCAAGATTCGTACAGAGGACCATCTCACGGCACTTCAACCTTCACTTTTTAACATCAGTGAAACCGTTTGGAATTATTCCGAACCTTCTTTTATGGAATATCGGACATCAAAGCTGTTTAAAACTGTATTGCTAAAGGAAGGATTTACCATTGAGGAAAATATTGGGGGTTATTCCACAATGTTTATTGCCTCGTTTGGAAACAAAGGTCCAGCAATTGGGATTCTTGCCGAAGCGGATGCAGATAATCCATTGAATCCCATAAAACAGTTGGATTTGCCAAATTCCGATTTCGGACATGGAGCAGGACATCATTTACTTGGCACCGGGAGTCTTGGAGCAGCTTTAGTACTCAAGAAATTGGTGGAAAATGGAAAAATTGATGCACAAATAAAGTTTTTTTTCAGTTCGGGAGAAGGTAACCTGGGTGGTCGGGTTCCCATGGTGAAAAAAGGATGTTTTGATGATGTGGATCTTGCATTCTTTTGGCATCCAGCTCCGGTCACATCTGCAAGTCTCTCCAAATGGGATGCTCTTATTGATTTAGAATTAACCTATGCGGGTGCGAATGCATTGAAAAATGCTATGACCATTATTGATTACGTTGAACAACTCAAGAAAGAGCATGGTTCCAACGCAATTCTAAGAGCCAAGATTCAAAACACTGTATACAATTTGGCTATTCCGGATGATAGTATAAAACTCCAACTGAGAATTGAACATCCTAAGCAGGCAAAAGCCATTTCCATATATAATGGTATAATAGAACATCTTGAAAATCAGAAAAGACACGGCCATGTGGAATGGAAGGTTTTTAGGGCATTACATGAGTTTATTCCCTCATTGATTGGGAACGAATTGGCGTATCACTATATTTCAGGTTTAGAAAAAAGGAAAGTCACGCCAAAAGATGAAGAGCTTGCAAATCTTATTTATCAACTTGCCTCAAAAGAAAAAGGCTCGTTTTTAACAGATCCTTTGCCCTTTAAAAAAGAAAGGTCCGACGGGCCATATGGTTATGCAAGTGATATTGCTGACGTTAGCTGGAAGGTGCCGCTGATTTCGTTTGTTATTAGTTGTTTGCCATCAGGTCTTTCAATGCGAAATTGGGAGGCAGCAGCTTTTGGGAATAGTGAATATGCGCAGGAAGCCATTATTCATGCCATAAAAACAATCACATTTACCACTCTTGACTACCTATCCAACTCTACTGTTAGGAAAAATATCAAGTTGGAATTTGATTCTCGAAAAAATGGAAGACGATATTTTGAAGAAATTGAGATTCATGATATCCCTGCCTCAAGGAATAAAAGAAGTTTTTAAGGTCCATTTAGAATTCTTATACCGTTCAGATATCCGCTATACTGACCAACAAAATATCTTGCTTATGATACTTCATTTTGCGGAAATGAAAAAACACTAACTTTAAAATTCGCAAATCCAAACAAAATGAAGGTTAAAATCATTACAATCCTAATTGCAGTACTCGTCTTTGCCAGTTGTCAGAAACCAACATCCAAAAGTGAAAAGGGCATGGTCAAGGTGACCATACTATATCCGAACAGCGAGGGAAAGACCTTTGATATGGACTACTACTCCAACAACCACATGCCCATGGTAGCAAGTTTATTGGGCGATGCTATGAAGCATTACAGCATTGATAAAGGTATAAGCGGCAGAACTCCCGATGAGCCCATTCCATATTTAGCCATCGGGTATTTGTATTTTGATAAGCTTGAAGATTACCAAAACTCATTTGGTCCAAATGCAAAAAAAATTGTGGGTGACATCCCTAACTATACCAATACTCAACCCATAGTTCAAATTAGTGAAATCCTTGAATAGGTGGGTTTAATCATGCCTTCAAGAAGGCTATTGTTGAACCTCAAATTCCTTGTCTGTTAGCGTTTTTAAAAACGAAATAATGGCGTTAATTTCCTTTTCGTCCAGATTTAGTGAATCAGTTGGTAAGGTTTGATGAGGCACATCAAGACCCAAACCTTGCCCTCCTCCGGCATTATAAAAATCCATTACCTCTTCAAGAGTTGTATACACCCCATTATGCATGTATGGTCCCGTTAAATCTACATTCCTAACAGTGGAGGTCTTAAAAAAATGCCGCTTCTCCTCTACTTTGTATGGGAAGAACAATCCAGGGTCACTATCGAGTATTGGGTTTTCAAAATCCGCATTTTTCGGCACTCCCAAATTTTCAAATTCGGTTTCATCATATTTAGGAGGAACAGTTCCAAAAAAAGTAGGCGGAAAATGACAAGTAGCGCAGGCCGCTTTTCCCATGAACAAATTAAACCCTTTTATTTCCTCCTTAGAAAGTGATACTTCCAATCCCTGCATGTTTTGGTCAAATTTTGAATTGAAGGGAGCTAAGTTCCGAATATAAGTTGCAATGGCATTTCTAACATTCAAATTCGTGATCTTTCCCCCATAAAGGCTATCGAATTGTGATTTATATATTTGTTTTTCCTTTACTCTCTGTTCCATGGTATTCAAATCCAGGTGAAATTCATTTTCATTGTTCACCACACCTACGATTTGTCCTTCAAGGCCATCCCCTCTACCATCATAGAAAAAGGTCTTTTGGTACACAGCATATGATAAGGTAGGCGTATTGCGCAAAAGTTCGATTCCATTTTTACCCACAGCTTTTTTATGGCCATCCGTAAAAGCCTTTTCCTTTATATGACAAGTAGCGCAGCTTATGTTTTTTGAACTGGACAAATCGGAGTCATTAAACAGCTGTTCTCCAAGTATAATCCTCTCTGGGGTTATTTTTGGTGAACCCTGCACAGCGAACATTTTTATGTTAAAGAAATCCTTGGAAAAGATGTTCGTAGAAGTAGGATTCAAAGGTCTAGACCCATTCAGTTCAATTCCCCAATCGTTGGCAGTATAATTAACCAGTTCCAATTGTTTGTTTGTATAGTGTTTTATAAAAGCATAGCGGTCAAAGTCATCAAAACTTCCATTTTTTAATATCTCAATGGTCCTGTCTATCTCTTCGTTCCATTTTTTGTAAAGAATGCCATCAGTAAAAACGTTTTCATAAATTCCAATAACCTCTTTAATAGTTTGATAGTTATAAATTGCCTCCTGAAGTGAATTGGCCAGCATGGGTGAATCAAAACCCGTTATTCCTTTTGTGGCCACATTTACAATGGCATCTCTGATCATTTTTAAATGATGTCGATCCCTTTGACTATAGATGATGTGATTCTTTCTTACAAAAGGAATTCTGGTTTTAAGAAACTCCGCTACCTGATGTAATTCCAAGTTTTGAATCTCCTCTTCCCCATATAATACTTCCTCCAGTACCTGATAGCTTTTGGGATTCCGTTTTTTTATATCCGTAAAATCCTCCATCTCTACCTTAAGGAGATTGGGAGCATTTAAGGTGAGGTAATTTTCATAGTCGTAAGCGATCAACATAGGTTCTGCCCTTTTGTACCATTCCCTGCTTTTTAAAAAATTGGATTTGTTTTCTTCCAAAGACCTCAAGGTGTCAACTTTATGAATATAGTAGGCGGCACTATCCAATGTTAGAAAGTAATATTGCCTTATGTCATTATTGAATATGGATTCTTTATCTGGAAATAGCTTTATTTTGGGTGATTTATGGTCACAAGAAGTGAATAGGAAAAATAGGCAAGAACAGATGTAAATAAGGTATTGTGTTTTCATTTGCAGTTAAAGGGTTTACTTGTTAAGCACAAAAAGGTTCCCATAAATGGGAACCTTTTAAATATTTAATTGAACTTATTATCTTGGAAGTCCTGTGATTTTGAACACAAAAGATCCTTCCAATCGCGCCAAGCTCTCATCAATGGCCGTTGGGTCTACAAATTTCTTTCCGTCTGCCCTAACCGCTGTTTCTGGAGTTGTCTCAAAGTTCCATCCATGTACCTGTGCACCCCCAATGAAAGTGGATTCTGATGCACCAATAATATCGGTTACATCAATCAAACCAGTAATTTCCCAATATTTAGATGCAATTCCATATCCCAAATCTTCCGCTTCGGTCTGATTACACTCCATAACTTCCTTAAAGGTATTGTTGACAATATCATACTGCCACAATTTGGCAAAACCAGTAATGTCTGAATTGGCATCGGCATACCCATTTGGATCCTCTTGGATGTAGGCATAATTTTCCGTAACAAGAATATTATCCGGTGAGTGCATACCATCTCCAATTCCTCCTTCTTTGTCTCCATCGACCACAACGGTTAATTTGGCATCGCCGGTTGGGTCATCACTGTTCAAATCCAATTTATAGATTCTGCCAAAAGTAGTTCCCCTATTTGCCAAATCTGGGTTGTCTCCTCGCAATCTTCCCGTAGCGGTAAATAAAACTGTTCTATTGTTTTCAGCGGATCCCCTTCTCCAGTCAATATCCTCTATTCTTTGGAATCCAATTGCAACCGAATCAATGGCCTCTTGATTCAACTCCGAAATAGTTCTTTCAGTCACTTTTACCCACTCTACATCGTAGGTAGTATTTTCGGCCATTCCCATTTCAAATTTTTGCCCGCCCAATCCAATTGCAGTTTCTGAAGTATCCTTTCCTCTTAGCACATACAAATCACCTGAACCAAGGTCTCCCAAACCTCCTACATACATAGCAAAATGTGCTTCCGGATACTCATTATTACTATCATCATCTCCCATAAAAACCACAGTTTTACCAGGGAATGCATTTTTTCCTATGGCAACCGCGTTCTCCGTGGACCATTCTCCCAAGGCAGGTAATCTTTCTGCTTCTACCCTATCCTCAGGTGAACGAAATGGATTTATTTTATATACACCTTTGGCATTTCCACCCCATTCACCCCCCGAAAGGTATAGTGGCCCAAACCCATGTTCTTTCATTGTTATTGACGAACTGGAACATTGGGCAGTAAACGCTGTAGCTGTCGCGTTTACAATGTAATCTCCTTCAAGAGGTTGCAAATCCTCATTTAATCGAATTCTTGCAATGGAATAATCGGCTTCCAAATTATTGATAAAGGAATAGGTGCCATCTTCATTAGGATAAAGGGCTGAACCGTCAGTATATGAACCAAAAATAAAGTTGGGGTCCGATTCTAATATGTCTTCTGAAGACATGATCATATTAAGATTGGCAGAGCCAGCAAACTCACCTTTTAACGCAAATACGGAATTTGGAGTAGCAGAACTGGTCAAAGGTACCAACTCATCCACTGTTAAGTCCTCTCCATCCTCGCCAGCGGGTCCCTGTTCTCCTTGGGGACCTTGTGCTCCGTTCAAACCATCTTCTCCATCACAGCTATATACAACTACGCCTACAACGGAAAGTAGTAAGGTTCCAAATAATAATTTCTTCAGATTCATAAATAAATAGTTTATAGGTTTTTGATAGCCCAAAACTATTTAGTGATCTTTAGGAGTGCGTTAGTCCAATATGTTGATTAAATTAAATAGACTTTAAATAAAGGTTAGAATGTAAAATTTGGGTAATACTAATATTTAAAAAAGCCTTCTTTTTAGTTAAAATTTCACATCTTACTAAAAATCAAACAATTAACCTCCAAATCCATAATTAGTCGAAAAATTTAAGTCCACTTTTTCTCCCCCTTCTACAATCGACTTGTATATGGCCTCTACGATAATCATATCTCTCTTTCCCATTTCGCCTGGAGCCTTGTTCGGCTGATTAAATAAGATATGCTTAGCAAAATCATCCATTTGCAATTTTTGCTGGCTCTCCTGCGGAAAGTTCAATTTACCATTCGATGTTCTCCCAGCCAATGGAATATAAGTGCTGGCGGGGTCCAACTCAAACCAACCTTGTTCACATGAGGCAAAAAGTCGATTGGCCCGTATATTGTGTGATGTCATAATGCTCCCCACTACCCCGCTTTTAAATTCAAATTGTGCGGTAATGGTTTCATCAGTTCCCTTAAAATAGTCTGGACGGGTGCTATACTCCTGCGCCGATACAGAAATCGGATTTTCTCCTGTACCATAAATAACACTCTGTATTGCATATACTCCCATGTTCATCAAAGCTCCTCCACCAGATAACTTCTTGTTCAGTCGCCATTGTTCCGGATTGGACATGGACCTGTAGCCTGCATCTGCCGAAATGTAATTGATGTTTCCAAAGGTTTTCTCCCTTACAAATCGTTTTATCTCTTGCGTATACGGTTCGGAATGTAATCTGTAACCTATCCCAAGTTTTACCTTATTCTGCTTGCAAGCTTTGATTATGGTATCGCACTCCTCTACATTCATTGCCATAGGTTTTTCACAAATTACATGCTTACCAGCTTTAGCCGCTCTAATCGAAAAATCGGCATGCATACTGTTTGGTAACACTACATAGACAATATCAATGGATTCATTTTTGACAATGTCATCAAAATTCTGATAGTTATAAATGTTCTCCTTCGGAATACCATATTTATTGGCCCAGATCTGTTCTTTATTAGGAGTTCCGGTTACAATTCCAGCTAAATAACAATGTTCCGTGTCCCTGAGTGCCGGAGCCAACTGATAGGTACTGTAACTTCCCAAACCCACAAGCGCCACACCCAATTTCTTTTTAGTTTTAGGTGTCCCCATAGCGCAGGCTAATGGTGATATAGACATTAATGCAGCGGCTCCTGTACCTTTTGCAAGTGTGGAATTAAAATCGCGTCTTGAAAGCTTGTCCATGTTTGTTGATTTTTGAAAAGTTCATTATAGTTGGCTATTTCATACCCTAAAGGATGCTATTGAAGATACATTTCATAACCTCTCTTTATCAAAAATTTAAGTTAAAATCCTCAAAATCGGAATATCTATATTGAAATGTGATAAATTTAGTTCGCTTAAAAAACAACTATACCTTAACATATGGCCTTAAATGACTCCTTTGGGGTGGAAAACTACGTTCCCAATGAAAATCGATATGAAAAAATGCAGTACAGACGCTGTGGTAACTCTGGGCTTTTGCTTCCAATGGTATCCCTAGGCTTATGGCATAATTTTGGACATACAAACGATTTTCATAATGCACGTCAAATTTTACGGACCGCCTTTGATCATGGAATAACCCATTTTGATTTGGCAAACAACTATGGTCCTCCTTATGGAGCCGCAGAAGATAACTTTGGACGACTCTTCAACAAGGATTTCAAAAAATACAGGGACGAACTGATAATTTCCACAAAAGCTGGGTGGGACATGTGGCCGGGACCCTATGGCAACTTCGGCTCAAGAAAATACCTAATAGCAAGCTTAGACCAGAGTTTAAAAAGGATGGGGTTGGATTATGTTGATATTTTTTACCACCACCGCCCTGATCCGGATACCCCATTGGAAGAAACCATGGGGGCTTTGCATCACATTGTACAACAAGGCAAAGCCTTGTACGTGGGTATATCACAGTACAGTGCCGAAGACACTGCAAAAGCCTATGGCATTCTAAAAGATTTGGGTACTCCCCTTCTCATCCACCAGCCAAGGTATAATATGATGGACAGATGGGTAGAAGATGGCCTTTTGGACGTGTTGGGTGAAAAGGGTATTGGTTCCATCCCTTTTTCTCCCTTGGAACAGGGGATATTGACCAATAAATATTTAAAAGGGATTCCAAAAGATTCCAGAGCGGCAAAAGATGCTCGTTATCTAAAATCCGACCAAATTACGCCTGAGGTCTTGGAGAAAGTTCAAAAATTGGACGCAATCGCTAGTTCCAGAAATCAAAGTTTGGCCCAAATGGCTTTGGCCTGGGTGTTAAAGGATGAACGGATCACCACGGTATTGATTGGAGCCAGCCGAACAGGGCAATTATTGGATAATATAAAAGCTTTGGACAATCTCGCCTTTACCAAAGGAGAGCTTGAAGAAATAGAAGCAATTTTAAAATAGCGAAGAACCAAAACTATAAGAACCTGACTAATTCAACATAAAATGAAAAAAATCCAGTTTTTGCTGTGCGTAGTATTGTGCAGCTCCATTGCCCTTGCGCAAAGTAGAAAAATACCTGTCGATACTACGATAACCACCCAACATAGTGTCAACATCAACGGTACAAGCATTAGTTATACGGCCACAACGGGCACCCAACCTGTTTGGGATGAAATGGGAGAGCCTATTGCGGCACTACACTATACCTATTACACTAGAAACAATGTAAAAAATAGAGCGGACCGTCCCTTGCTGATCTCTTTTAACGGAGGGCCGGGTTCTGGCTCGGTTTGGATGCACTTGGCCTACACAGGACCAAGAATCCTTAAAATAGATGATGAAGGTTACCCTGTACAACCATATGGTGTAAAACACAACCCATATTCTGTTTTGGATGTTACCGATATTGTTTATGTAAATCCTGCCAATACAGGATATTCACGGACCATTCCTGAAACAGGTGACGAAGTGGACCGGGATAAATTCTTCGGAATCAATGCCGACGTAAAATATTTGGCCGAATGGCTGAATACCTTCGTAACCCGAAATAACCGTTGGCGTTCGCCAAAATATATTATTGGAGAAAGTTACGGTGGCACTCGTGTTATGGGACTTTCCTTGGCCTTGCAAAACCAACAATGGATGTACTTGAATGGCGTAATCATGGTATCTCCTGCCGATTACAAAGTAATCCGTGTTGGTGGACCTGTTTCAAGTGCGTTGAATTTACCTTATTATACGGCTGCGGCTTGGCATCACAAAGCATTACCAGCCGAATTGCAAAGCAAAGACCTTCTGGAAGTACTTCCAGAATCTGAAGCGTATACCGTCAACACGCTGATTCCTGCCATTGCCAAAGGTGGATTCATTTCGGATACAGAGCGTAATAGTGTTGCCAAAAAAATGGCCTATTACTCCGGATTGAAGGAAAAAGACATTCTAGATCATAATTTGGACGTACCTACCCAATTTTTCTGGAAAAACCTACTGAAAGACAATGGTGGGTACAACGTAGGAAGGTTGGATAGTCGCTACCTTGGTATTGACAGACAGCTTTTTGGGGCCGGTCCCGATTATTCCGCAGAGCTTACCTCTTGGCTACATAGCTTCACCCCTGCCATTAACTATTACCTGCAGGAAGAGTTAAAGTTCAAAACGGATATCAAATACAATATGTTTGGCCCCGTACACCCGTGGAATAACGAAGATGACAATACCCGGGACAACCTGAGGCAGGCCATGGCTCAAAACCCTTATTTGAATGTTCTTGTACAATCTGGCTATTATGATGGCGCTACAACGTACTTCAACGCCAAATATACCATGTGGCAGGTGGACCCAAGTGGACGGATGAAAGACCGATTCGAATTTAAGGGCTACCGTTCTGGTCATATGATGTATTTACGGCGAGAGGATCTTAAAAAAGCTAATGACGACCTTAGGGCCTTCATTCTGAGGACCACCTCAAAAGGAAAAAGTGCCAAATACTAATCCAATTGCCAGATAAAATTTCGCGATGAGTTGGATAAAAGTAGTCGACTATGAAAATGCCGATTCACGGCTTAAAAAAATCTATGACAGGGTCAAAGGTCCAAACAACAACATAGACAATGTCCTTTCCATTCACAGTTTAAGGCCGCATTCCCTTGTTGGTCATATGGCGTTGTACAAAAATGTGTTGCATAACTCCAATAACGAACTTCCAAAGTGGTATTTGGAGGCCATTGGAGTTTATGTGAGTCACTTAAATCAATGTGATTACTGTGTACAGCACCATTTTGAAGGGTTTAAAAGGTTGCTGAATGATGAGGAAAAAGCCCAAAACTTTATGGAAACCATCAAAAATGATGAGTTAGAAACCTTTTTTGATGAAAAGCATTTAGCCGGAATGGGTTATGCCAAACAATTGACATTGGAACATCATACCATTACCAAAGAGGATATTGTTCATCTAAAATCCCAAGGTTTTAGTGATGGAGAAATCTTGGAGATAAACCAAGTGGCCAGTTATTTTAACTATGTTAACCGTACAGTTGTTGGACTTGGGGTGAACACGGAAGGAGACATTTTGGGGCTTTCCCCAAACGATAGTGACGACCCCAACAATTGGAACCATAATTGAACGATATGAGAATTGCTTCCATTGATATCCTTCGGGCATTGACCATGGTCTTAATGATCTGGGTAAACGATTTCTGGACTTTGACCAATGTACCCAAATGGCTACAGCATGCGTCTGCAACGGAGGATTATTTGGGCTTTTCCGATGTGATTTTTCCTTTATTCCTTTTTATTGTTGGACTTAGTATTCCATATGCCATACAACATCGACTCAGCAAAAATGAGGGGACCGCTTCCATCGGAAAACACATTTTAATCCGATCCGCATCACTATTGTTGATTGGCTTTTTCATGGTTAATTATGAGACACATAACGAAACATTGGGCCTGGGTAGATATCTATGGTGCTTTTTAATGGCCCTAGCAGTGGTTTTGGTATGGATGAATTGGAAAAAAAGTCCTGTTCCCAAAAAATGGCATATTGTGTTTCAACTTGCTGGACTATTCATTTTTATCTATCTCGCCATTGCATATAAAGGAGGTGATTCCGGGGAAGTAGGTATGAAACCCCAATGGTGGGGCATACTAGGTTTAATTGGGTGGGCTTATCTGGCCAATGCATTGGTGTATTTGTTTACCAAAGGCAATTTATACGCCATGTTGTTTTTATGGCTTCTGTTCAATGTGCTGTCTGTTTTGTCCACATCCACTGGTTTACTACAGTTTGAAGGGGTTTTGAGCCATATTTCACCTTTGTACTCTGGAACGATTCCTGCATTCACGTCAGCTGGTGTTGTGGCAACCTTACTGTTCAAAAGACTGAGCAAATCCAATTTTAAGTGGTCCTATGTTATTCTCATTGTGTTAGGCGTGCTTTGTCTAACCTTTGGTTTTTTAACAAGACCGCTCTGGGGCATTTCAAAAATCCAAGGAACTCCCTCGTGGTTGGCCATATGCACTGGTATGGGCTTTTTATCCTTTGTATTGCTGCATTATGTGACCGATGTTTTAAAACTGACTCGTTGGGCCATTCCGATTGCACCTGCCGGTACAGCTGCCCTGACCTGCTATATGATTCCCTATTTTGTTTATCCACTTCATAATATGACCGAAATTAGGTTTCCACAACTGCTCAATTCGGGAAGTTTAGGGTTGATAACATCTTTTGCCTTCGCACTTTTAGTGGTCTTTTTTGTTGGATGGATGGAACGCAAAGGATTCAAATTAAAACTGTAGACCGTAAAGGTCCCTAAAATCTGTTTTCGCGTATTGTTTGAGTTCTTATAAACGTAAAAATTACGTTTACATGCCGTATATTAGTAGCTCTTTTTCCGTTCACTGAATTTTAATATTGAAACAATACAAATTTCCGATGATTCCCTTAACCACCAAACCAGTTTTACCGACCATTTTTGCCATTATCCTTGCTCCTTTCCTATACGCCCAGGAACTCACCAAAGACATATCCCATTATATTGAAAATCCACAGGTGATTTCTGAAAATAAAGAAGAAGCGCATGCCGGTTTTCATGCATTTACTTCGGATGCATTGGCAATGGAAAACAATATTGAAGCTTCCAAAAACTACCTCTCACTTGATGGGCAATGGAAATTCAAATGGGTTAGAAAACCAGAAGATAGGCCCTTGGATTTTTTCAAGCCTGAAATTGATGTAAATAATTGGGATAATATCAAAGTACCCGCCAACTGGGAAATTGAAGGGTATGGAGTTCCCATTTATGTGAACCATCAGTATGAATTTGCGGATTACAAAGCACCTGTTTCCCCTGAAATGGAATTTGTGGACAGAATCTATCCTAAAAATCCGGGAAAAGTCCCTTATGATTACAACCCTGTGGGTTCGTACCGAAAAGAATTTACCATCGAGGATTCCTGGACTGAAAGAGAAGTGTTCTTGCACATTGGAGCCATGAAATCTGGAGGATTTGTCTGGGTAAACGGAAAATATGTGGGCTATTCCCAAGGAAGTAAACTTCCTGCCGAATTTAACATCTCTGATTATCTTAAACCTGGCAAGAATACCATAGCACTTCAAATTTTCAGGTGGACAGATGGCTCTTATTTGGAATGTCAGGATTTCTGGAGAATAAGCGGAATTGAAAGAAGTGTGTTCCTGTATGCCCAACCCAAAGTCCGCATCAAAGACTTTGAAGTAGTAAGCCTTTTGGATGAATCCTATAAAAACGGAAATCTTGAGGTTTCCGTTCAACTTCAAAACCATACCAACAAAAAGAAAAAATCCAAGGTTTCCTTCCGCCTACTCGATTCCGATGGCCGGGAAGTTGCACAACAAGAAAAGGAAATCTCTCAAACCGATTTGGTATCAAAAAGTACATTTTCAACCCAAGTTCCAAATGTTTTGCCTTGGTCAGCAGAGCACCCCAACCTTTACACACTGCTGATCACTTCCAAAGATCATAAGGGAAATACCTTGGAATCCATATCTCAAAAAATCGGGTTTAGAACCGTGGAGATAAAAAACGGATTGTTGTTGGTCAATGGCCAACGAATCACCCTTAAGGGTGTAAATACCCAAGAGGCCGACCCAGAAACCGGCCATGTTATGAGCGAGGAGCTCATGCTCAAAGATGTCCAACTTTGGAAAGAGAACAACATCAACGCTGTACGGTTAAGCCATTATCCCCGTATAGACCGCTTTTATGAGCTATGTGATGAATATGGAATCTATGTGGTTGACGAAGCCAATATTGAATCGCACGGAATGTATTACGGTAAACACTCGCTTGCCAAAAAACCAGAGTGGGAAAAGGCACATTTGGCTCGTATGACGGAAATGGTGGGTCGCCATAAAAATTATCCCTCAGTAATCATTTGGTCCATGGGGAACGAGGCGGGAAGCGGCGTCAATTTTTATGCGGGCTATAAAGCTATAAAAGCACTGGACAAATCCAAAAGGCCCGTGCAGTATGAGCGTAGCTATAAAGAAACTGACGGAAATCTCCTCGATATGGATTCCAATACGGACATCATTGTTCCGCAATATCCCTCACCAGCAACTTTTGAATGGATCGGGTCCAACAAAACGGACAGACCTTTTATTCCAAGCGAGTATGCACATGCCATGGGGAACAGTACCGGGAATTTTCAGGATTATTGGGATATTATTGAAAAATACGATAATCTTCAAGGAGGCTTTATCTGGGACTGGGTAGACCAATCCGTTTGGAAAACCAATGAAAAAGGAGAGCGCTTTTATGCTTATGGCGGAGATTATGGCGAAAATATGCCTACCGACAACACCTTTCTTAACAACGGGATTGTTTTCCCTGATCGGTCTCCACAGCCTGCCCTTTACGAAGTAAAGAAAGCTCATGAATTCATCAACTTTAAGCCCAAAGGTGTTAACAGGACAAATGAATTACGGGTTTTGGTGGAGAACCTTTACGATTTCACCAATCTTGACCAGTTCACGATCACCGCAAGCATCAAAGCCGATGGAAACTTAATCCAAAAAATGGATGTTGAGGAAATCAGCGTGGAACCCCATACGGGAAAATTGATTCGAATTCCTTTGGACAAAATCACTGTCTCACCCAATACAGAATATTTTGTACAGTTTTCTGCAACCTTGAAAGAAGATTGGGGCATTCTTAAAAAAGGATTTGAAGTGGCGCGTGAGCAAATAAAGCTGAACAACACGGAATGGAAATCAAATCCAATAGAAAGCAAAGGCAAGCTAACATTCAAGGAAACTGTAGGTGGTGTGACCTTTTCCAATGAAAAAATGACCTTGGTGTTTGATAAAAAAGAGGGGCGAATCACATCTTACATTTTTGAAGGCAATGAACTCATAAAGGATGGAAAAGGGCCAAGACCTAATTTTTGGAGACCGCCTACGGACAATGATTTTGGAAATCAGATGCCCAGAAAGAATATTGAATGGAAAAAAGCTTCGCTTTTTGCCAAGGTAAAGTCATTTGATGTGGAAGCACCCAAAGATGGTTGCTTCCAAGTACTCATTGAATATGAACTGCCTGGGGTTGAAACCCAATTTACCTCGGTCTATACTTTATATAATTCAGGCGTAGTCAGAATTGATAACACATTGGGCACCACAACTTATGAAGCTGATATTCCCAGAATTGGAATGCGTATGCAATTGCCCAAAAAGTATGGCAATATGACCTATTTTGGCAAAGGTCCATGGGAAAATTATCAAGATAGAAATGCTTCAACTTTTGTGGATTTATATGAAAGCTCGGTAAAAGATCAGTTCGTTTCTTATATCCGTCCACAGGAAAACGGTTATAAAACTGAAGTGCGTTGGGCAGCATTTTCCGATAAAAATTCGAATGGTCTGTTGGTTGTATCATCCTTGAAAAATGAAAAAAATCTTGGTATTGGTGCACTACACATGCCCAATGAAGATTTTGACGCCACTGCTGGTTTGGCTTACGGAGGTAATCAAAAAGTAGACGACGAATACCAAATAGATGGCATCCCTGAAATCAACATAAGTAAGCATACTACGGACATCAAAGAACAAGATTTGGTACAACTAAATATAGATTTAACCCAACGGGGCGTTGGTGGTGATGACAGCTGGTATGCCAAACCTCAGGAAAAATATATGCTAAAAGGAGATAAGGAACATAAATATACCTTCTGGTTGGTACCTTTTAACAATGCAAATAAAGAATTTTTCATTGAAAACAGTAAATTGTACTATCCCCTTGACCATCAAGGAGATTAAACAAATATCCTTAAGACCATGAAAAAAATAATCGTTCTTAATATCGTCTTGATGTTGGGCTTTCAATCTATGATTTCCCAAGAAGTCCCATCCAAGGAATGGCAGATAAAAACCGCTTTAATGGCTGTTCCCCAAGATTATAAGGAAGGGGCTAAAGTATACGGCTATAACTCCGAAGGAAAATTTACAACTTTAAAAGAAGGTACCAACGATTATATTGCCATCGCATCTGACCCCAAAAGGGAAAAATTTTCAACTGCAGCGTACCACAAAGATTTGGAGCCCTTTATGGCCAGGGGAAGGGAATTGCGAAAGCAAGGAAAAGATGGTCAGGAAATCTTCGATATCCGTGAGGAAGAGGTGAAATCTGGAAAGCTAAAAATGCCGGATAAAACAACCTTATGTGTATTTACCGGAACGGTTGATCCAGAAAGCAAAGAAATTGAAAACCCATATGTTCGCTATGTTTTCTATATTCCTTATGCCACAGGTGAATCCACTGGATTGCCCACAACCCCTACTCCACCAGGTCACGCTTGGATAATGAATCCGGGTACGCACAGAGCTCATATTATGATAACTCCACCAAAAAGTAATTGATATGAAACGGCTAACAAAAATTCTATTCGTTCTCCTATCTACAGTTCAACTGGCCACTTATGCCCAAGAGACCTTTGCGGTCAAGGGCTTTTGCGTAGCGGCTCCCCAACCTGAATCTCTGGATAATTTCATTGATTTTGCCAAGAATCAATTGGCTCCGAATGGCATAAACACTTTAGTCCTGCGCGTAGACTATAGGTATGCCTACGAATCAAGACCTGAACTCCGTGGAGAAAACCCTTTAAGTAAAGCACAGGTAAAGAAACTGGTAAATGCATGTAAAAGTCTGGGTATTGAAATTATTCCCCAGGTGAATCTTTTAGGACATCAAAGCTGGCATAGCAAAGCTACCAAATTGATAGAGGTGTATCCAGAATTTGATGAAACCCCAAATATTCAATTACCCGAAAAATATGAATGGCCCAATGATGATGGGCTTTACTGCAAAAGCTATTGTCCTTTGCATCCAGATGTACATGCCGTTGTATTCGATTTGGTAGATGAAATAACCGAAGTTTTTGAGGCCAAGGCCTTTCACGCGGGAATGGATGAGGTTTTTTACCTTGCCCATGAAGATTGCCCTAGGTGTAACGGTCATGATCCTGCTGTGCTTTTTGCCAACGAAGTCCGTAAAATAAATGACCATCTACAGAAACAGAACAAGCGCCTGTGGATTTGGGGAGACAGGCTTATTGATGGAGCTGAGACTGGTATCGGGATGTGGGAAGCGAGCATGAATAACACCGCTAGAGCAATAGACATGATTCCCAAATCAGTGGTTATCTGTGATTGGCACTATGAAAAAGCATACCCCACCCCGGCGTTATTTGCCATGAAGGGGTTTGACGTAATTGCATGTCCATGGCGCAAACCGGGAGTAGCTCAGGAACAAGTGAGGATGATGGCCGATTTTAAGGTAAATTCCACAAAAAAAATGGCATCCCATTTTTTGGGAACCATGCACACCTACTGGTCTTCAGCTGAAAGATTTATGGAAGAGCTTAAAAACCCTCCCAAAAATGAAGGTGAAGAACACATCAGTGCAGTCGATACCTTTAAGGCAATGTGCAAGTCAATTGCCAAACTAGAACAAAGCAATTAGCTTGGGCTATTCAAAAAACATATCTTCAAAACAAAAACAATATGAGGGTTTTACTAATGGTCATTTTGACATCAGGTATAATGACTACTATTGACATTCAGGCACAGGATTGGCCCAACTTGCAAAAATATCAGGAGTCCAATTCAATGATGGATGCGCCAAAAGATGGTGAAAATAGGGTGGTGTTTATGGGAAACTCCATAACGGAAGGCTGGTCCGTGGCAAATCCAGAGTTTTTTGAAGGTAAACCTTATGTCAATCGAGGGATTAGTGGGCAGACCACACCTCAAATGCTTTTACGGTTTCGCCAGGATGTCATTGACCTACAGCCGAAGGTTGTATTGATTCTAGCCGGTACCAACGACATAGCTGGAAATACAGGTCCTATGTCCCTTGAACAAATCCATGATAATATTCTTTCCATGGTGGATCTTGCCAAAGCCAATGGTATCCACCCAATTATCTGCTCCGTAGTGCCTGCTTTTGACTATCCATGGCGCCCTGGCCTAGAACCCAACCTGAAAATTCCCAAGCTTAATGCCATGCTAAAAAAAACAGCAGAGAAACAAGAAATAGTTTATCTGGATTATTTCTCGGCTATGACAGATGAGCGTAACGGGCTTCCAAAAGAACTGGCAGAAGATGGTGTGCACCCTACCAAAAAAGGATATAAAATTATGGAAAGCCTTGTAGTAAAAGCTATTGCCAAGGCATTGTCAAAATAGTAAGGTACTTTTACCTTGAGAGTGAAATAAGAGCATTTCCGTATATTTGAATACCAAGCATAAAGGTCCCCGCAAAGTGATTCAAAGTGGAGTTGGTAAGCAACAAAGAAACTACAGTTGCTGTTTTGCCTTTTCAAATTTTAGGTGAAGCAGATAAATTAAGCCCTGTTATCCTAGGGTTTACGGAGGACCTTATTGTAAATTTCTCAAAATTTATAGGACTTTCGGTCATCTCTCAATATTCTTCATTGGGCATTTCCAGTATTTCAGATACATCTTCCATTTCCCAATTAGGAACGGACTATATCATAACAGGGAGTTTTAGGTCATTGGAAAAGGGTTTTAGAATTGGGATAAAACTGATTAGAACCCGGGACAATAAAGTCGTTTTTGCGGGTAATCATGATGAAAACCTCGAAACAATCTTACACACACAAGATACTGTTACCCAACAAATAGTAAATGTATTACAACAGCAAATCAATCATGATTTGCTCTCCTATTCCTATAAAAAGGAATCTGTTGATCTTGCGGCGTATGAAAACTGGCTATTGGGCATGAATCTTTTAAAAAAAGGTTCTGTGGAAAGTGATCTTAGGGCCAGAGCACATTTTGAGGCTGCTTTGCGAATAGATCCTCAATATGCTCGAGCCTACTCCGGGATTTCGCTATCCTACTTTAATGAATGGAGCTGTCAACTATGGGACCGTTGGGAAATAAGTCAAAAAGGGGCACATGAATATGCACTTAAGGCCATTGAACTGGATGAAAACGACTATATATCCCTAGCCGTATTAGGAAGAACATTTTTGTATTTGGGAGATTATGATAAATCGGAGCATTTCTTGAGAAAATCGCTTAGAATGAATCCTAACGATGCCGACAATCTTATTCTCATCGCATTTTGTTTGGTTTATTTGGGCCATGCCAAAGAAGCAGAAGCACTCTACCTTAAAGCCAAGAATCTAAACCCCTTGCACCCCGATGTATATTTTCCGCATGCTTCTTTTATTTATTTTGAGTTAGGGGATTATCAAAAATCGGTGGAGTTTGCTGAAAAAGTCTCGGATGCTTCTGTTTGGACGGATTTTTCGGCATATGTAGCTGCTGCCTATTACCATCTTTCCGAACCGGATAAGATGAATAGCTACTGGAAGAAATACTTGGAACTCTTCCAAAGGAATATCAACAAAGGAAAAGAACCCAACAACCAAGAGGCGCTTGAATGGCAAATAACCGTCAACCCCTATAAGGTGAAATCCCATTTGGAACCCTTTTGGGAATATATGGGCAGAAAAAAAACATTATCCCTTGATACAATTACGTCTACAAACGCTTCCATAAGCACTAAGGGAAGTTTTGTGAACACGGGAGAATTATGGGAACTGGATTATTCAGGGGAATCTGCATTACTTAAAGACTCGAAAGGCCTTCATGATATTGCCAAATTATTGGAACAGCCGGAAAAGCAAATTCATTGTGCCGAATTAATGGGTTCAGTTTTGGAAAGTGAGGGTGCCGACGTGATAGATGGTAAGGCCATGAAGGACTATAAATCCAAAATTCAGGCGCTACAATCAGATATTCTTGATGCGGAAGAAATGGGGCATACTTCCAAAGCTGAAGAATTTAGGACAGCATACGAAACGCTGCTCAACCATCTCTCACAGGTTACGGGGATGTCAAATAAAACCAGAAAAACAGGTTCCTCATTGGAAAAAGCCAGATCGGCGGTTACCTGGAGAATACGTAGTTCAATAAAAAAAATTGAGAAAGTACACCCCAAATTGGCCAAACACCTGACAAATTCCATAAAAACAGGGACTTTTTGCAGTTATGTTCCGGAGTCGCCCCATGCGTGGAGCATTTAACAACTTACAAAGCTCCCTCACATTGTAAGGCAAAAACTTTTGCCTATATAAGTGAAAACATGATCTAACATTTTAAAAAGTAAAAATGGAAACTATTTTACAGAATTTACCAAACCCTTGGGAGGTACTTATTGACCCAATATCACTTATTGTATTGGGCATGTACGGGGTATTAATGGTATGGGAGGCCGTTTTTCCGGCCAGAAAGCTCCCAAAAATGAAATTTTGGAAACTAAGAGGACTTACCTCCTTTGCAGTTTTCTTTTATTTATCCACTTATTTCCCACTTATTTGGGATACGTACCTAGTGGAGTACCAAATTTTTGATCTAACCGCCTTGGGTGCCGGATGGGGTGCTTTTGTGGGTGTCATGATCTATGAATTTGGCCTTTACATCTGGCATAGGAGTATGCACAAGAATGATAGACTTTGGAAGATATTCCACCAGATGCACCACAGTGCAGAGCGCATGGACAGTTATGGAGCATTTTATTTTAGCCCCATGGACATGATCGGGTTTACCTTTTTGGGGAGTCTATGTTTGGTTGTTGTTGCCGGTTTCACTCCTGAAGCGAGTACTTTGTTTATCTTGATTACCACTTTTCTGGGAATCTTCCAGCACAGTAACATCAAGACCCCGGCTTGGATCGGATATATTATCCAAAGACCAGAAGCACATACAGTGCATCATGCCAAGGGAGTCCATGCCTACAATTACTCCGATATTCCACTTTTTGATATCATCTTTGGAACCTTTAAAAACCCAAAAGGTTATGAAAATGAGACCGGATTCTATCATGGAGCATCGGCTAAGGTCTGGGATATGCTAACTTTTAAGGATATCAACAAAAAAGAAACTGCATAAAACAAGCTGTACAAATGTCCTGTTCCAATCCAAATCAATGGTATAAAAAACCAATCACCAATCATTCAGAATTGAGCGATGTCCAATTTGAAAACTTGTTTGAAAAAGGAGACCTCCCCCCTTCGCTTTTTGATCATGAAGCGCATTTAAGATTGGCTTGGTTGTATATCACTAAATATGGAGAAAAAGGTGCTGTGGACAAATCTTGTTCAGAAATTAGGCAGTTTGATAAACTACATGGCGATGGAACCAAGTTCAACACAACAGTGACCATAGCCGCGGTCAAAACGGTTCAGCATTTTATGAAAAAATCAAATGCAGATGATTTTTATGGGTTCATCAAAGAATTTCCACGGTTGAAGCATGCGTTTAAGGCGTTATTGGACCAACATTATGCCTTTGACATATTTTCCAACGAAAGGGCAAGAACCAGTTATATGGAACCCGATATCCAGCCTTTTGATTAATTTGGATGTATACCTTGGGATTTTGTTTACTTTGCACAATGCAAAACCCCAAGGTCAGCATCCTTATTCCATTTAAGAACACTGCTCATTTTCTTCCAGAGTGTTTAGATTCCATATTGAATCAGAGTTATGTCCATTGGGAAGTGTTGGCCGTTAATGACCATTCAGATGACGAAAGTTTTGAACTACTTTCAGCGTATTCCCAAAAAGATTCAAGAATAAAAGTGTTCACCAATGAAGGTGAAGGTATCATTCCCGCTCTTCGCACTGCCTATGCCAATTCCACAGGAAATTTTGTTACCCGCATGGATTCTGATGACATAATGGAACCCAATCGATTACAATTCATGTGGGATGTACTTATTAAAAATGGTAAGGGACATGTAGCCGTAGGTCAGGTAAAATATTTTTCGGACAGAGGTATCAGCAATGGATATGAACGATATGAGGCTTGGTTAAATGAATTGACTTCAACCGGTAAAAATTATTCGGAAATCTATAAAGAATGCGTAATCCCCTCTCCATGCTGGATGACCTATCGAGAGGATTTTGAGTTTTGTGGTGCATTTAAGCCAAACAGATATCCTGAAGATTATGATCTTACCTTTCGGTTTTATGAAAAGGGCTTAAAGATAATTCCATGTTCGGAAATCTTGCATTTATGGCGTGATTATGACAGTCGTACTTCACGAACGCATGAGCACTATGCCCAAAATTACTTTTTGGATATAAAACTTCATTATTTTTTAAAATTGGATTATGATGAAAGTCGCCCATTGGTCATTTGGGGAGCTGGATTCAAAGGAAAAACCATTGCTAAAAGTCTTGTTTCCAAGAACATTGATTTCAACTGGCTATGTGATAACCCCCAAAAGATTGGCAAGAAGATATATGGTAAGGAATTGATTCACTTTACTGCATTGGAAAGTATAGAAAATCCGCAGAGTATTGTTACGGTAGCGAATGAAATTGCCCAACAAGAAATCAGAGCTTTCTTTTCTGGATTGGAACAAGAGCCCATGCTGGATTATTTTTTCTTTTGTTGAATTCAATGGACAATAATCAATCCCTAATTGCTGTCAACTAAATTATCAAAGTCTTAACAGCCAAAATCTAATAACAAAACTGTTTTAATCCCTATATTTGTCCAATCAAAGTTGGGAATGCAATTCAAACATCCGGAAATCCTTTGGGCCTTAGCACTTCTTATCATTCCCATTTTAATACATCTTTTTCAACTTCGCAGGTTTAAAAAAACACCGTTCACCAATGTGGCAATGCTACAAAAAGTGATTGCTGAATCCAGAAAAAGCAATACACTTAAAAAATGGCTGTTACTCCTAACAAGATTGGCACTATTGGCCTGCATTATAGTTGCATTTGCTCAGCCTTTTTCTGCTTCAACAACAGCTTTGCAAGAGAAGGAAACCGTTGTATACCTAGATGATTCTTTCAGCATGCAGGCGAAAAGCAATGGATTGTCATTGTTAGAGAAATCTACCCAAGAGCTGATAAAAAATATTGACCCTGAAAGTGTTTTTAGCCTTTTTACCAATGAGAAAACTTTTCTGAACGTAACAATCAAGGATATTCAAAATGATCTATTGTCACTGCCCTATTCCCACAAACAATTGAATCTTGATGAAATTCAATTAAAGGCAGCTTCCCTGTTTTCCAGAACGGGTAATAGCAACAAGAACTTGATCTTAGTTTCTGATTTTCAAGAAAGAATAGCTTCTTCCAATTATGAAAGGGATTCAATAGTCAATACATATTTTGTTCCCCTACATCCTAAGACAGCGGAAAATGTTTCCATTGATTCGGTGAGCCTTCAAGTCAACCCAACGGAACAATCCAAACTTTCCGTGTTTCTTTCAGGTGAAGCTAATGCAGGGAATTTGCCCATATCATTATACAATGATGAAACGCTGATTGCCAAAAGTTCGGCAAGTTTTAAAGTAAGCGGTTCTTCGGAAGTAGTGTTCTCTGTTCCTTCCAATCAAGAAATAAACGGCCGCTTGCATATTGTTGATAATGGTTTGGCGTATGATAACCAGTTCTTTTTCAACATCAACAAAAAGGAAAAAATAAAGGTTTTGGCGGTGAGCGATTCCAACGGTGATTACCTGAAACGCTTGTTTACTCCGGACGAGTTCATTTTCAATAGCTATACCCCGTCACAACTTGATTATAGTGCCCTGGACAAGCAGAATGTCGTGATTCTTAATAATTTGAAATCCATTCCCAACAGCTTGCAAAAAGTGCTTCGCACCTTTAAACAAAATGGAGGGACGGTAATTATTGTTCCGTCCATGGAAAGTGATTTGGTGTCGTACAATCAATTTTTATCAGGATTCTTTGCTTCGGGTTACTTGGAAAAAAGCAGCGTTAGCAAAAAAGTGACCTCTATAGCCTTTCAGCATCCTATATATAGCAATGTTTTTGAAAAAGAGGTTTCCAATTTCCAATATCCAACCGTCAATGAGTACTTCAAAATACGATCAAGAGCACCCATATTACTTTCTTTGGATGGAAATGATCCCTTTTTGTGCGGTATTGATGGGTTTTACTTTTTTACCACATCTCTGGAGACAGAAAACTCCAATTTTAAAAATTCACCTTTGATTGTGCCCACATTCTATAATATGGCGGCTTTCGGTCTTAAGGCATCCGATGCTTATCATATATTGGGCAAACCCACTACTGTTGATATTCCCATTACGCTTGGTAACAATGCTATTCTTAATCTATCCAAAGAAGAGTATGAGTTTATACCATTGCAACAAAATTTTCCGAACAAAGTAAGGCTTACTTTTGATGAAAATCCTACTATGGATGGTATTTATGGTATTAATAATGGTGATGAAAGACTTGGTAATATCAGTTTTAATTTTCCAAGGGACGAGAGCAAACTCAGCTATATGGATATTGAAAATATACCCAATGTCAACTCACAGGATACCATTGCTTTACTTTTTGAACATTTGGAAGAGGAGCGCAGTATTACTGCTTATTGGAAATGGTTTGTTATTTTAGCACTGTTTCTGATTCTTGTGGAAGTAATCATTCAAAAATTCGTTACATGAACATTCTGCTGAAGTCCGCAAAAATAGTATGCTCGGAAAATAAAGCGTTACATCTAAAAAAGCGGGATATTCTCATAAAAAAGGGGATTATTGAAAAGATTGCCTCATCCGTTGACCTACCTTCCAACACTAAATTGGTAAATCATAAAAACCTCCATGTTTCTTTAGGCTGGTTTGATAGTGGCGTGAGTTTTGGGGAGCCTGGATTTGAAGAAAGGGAAACCATTGCCAACGGATTGCATGTAGCCAGTAACAGCGGTTTTACGGATGTTGTTCTAAATCCAAATACCAATCCACTACCTGATACCAGTTCCGATGTTGTCTTTTTAAAGGACAGAGCCAAAGGAAATAGCACCAATTTGCATCCGCTGGGAAGTTTGACCGTGAATTCCGAAGGAAAAGATCTTGCAGAACTTTTCGATATGAAAAATGCAGGAGCCGTAGCTTTCTATGATTTTAAAAAGCAGATTTCCAATCCAAACCTGTTAAAAATAGCATTGTTATATGCTCAAAATTTTGATGGTTTGGTCTTTTCGTATCCTCAAGATGGTCAAATACAGGGGAAAGGTATCGTTCATGAAGGAGAGGTTTCTACTTTAATGGGATTAAAGGGAATACCAGCTTTGGCGGAAGAACTTCAAATATCACGAGATCTGTTCATTTTGGAATATACAGAAGGGAAATTGCATATTCCAACGGTTTCAACAGCTAATTCCGTAAAATTGATTGCCGCCGCCAAAAAGAAAGGACTGAACGTAAGCTGTAGTGTAGCGATACATAATTTAATCTTTACGGATGAAAATTTAAAAGGTTTTGACAGCAACTTTAAGGTTTCGCCGCCTTTGCGTGGCAAATCCGATACCAAGGCCCTTATTAAAGGATTAAAGGATGGAACTGTGGATTTTGTTACAACCGATCATTTGCCCATTGATATTGAAGAAAAAAGGGTTGAATTTGATAATGCCGTTGATGGGACCATCGGATTGGAATCGGCCTTTGGAAGTTTAAACCAGATTTTTGGTTTAGAAGATACCATTGCTTTATTGACCAAGGGTCGTGAACGCTTTGGATTGGAATCTCCTATTTTTAAAGAGGGTGAAAAAGCTTGTTTAACACTATTTGACCCTTCTGAAGAAATGACATTTACTATGGATTCCATTTTATCCACATCCAAGAACAGCATGTTTTTAGAATCCCAATTAAAAGGAAAAGTTTTTGGGATCATCAATAACGATCAAATTTCAATTTAAGTTTTGAGTGAATCAAAATCAGGAAAAACAACCGCAATAGTTTCATACATTACCATTGTTGGATGTTTGATAGCTATTACCATGAATATTGAACCCAAAAGTGCTTTTGCACGTTTTCATATCCGTCAGGCATTTGGAATTCATTTGCTGTACCATTCCTTTGCCTTTTTCCTGAACTATTCAGCAGTAGATTCAGGGTGGATGGTCCTTTATGCGGTATACCTGTTCTGTTTAATATATGGGTTGCAAGGAGCCATCAGGCAAAAAAAGCAATTGCTGCCTATCTTGGGACCTTATTTTCAAAAATGGTTTACCTTTATTCCATAATTTAGAACGATGTCCCCCACCCCATTATCCCTTGAATATTTAATACGTCCGTCTACAATACAATCTGGTAAAAAACCAGTAGTTTTCATGTTCCACGGCTACGGAAGCAATGAGGAAGATTTGTTTTCGTTTGCTTCAGAGCTTCCAGAGGAGTTGGTAGTGATCTCAGTTAGGGCTCCCTATGATTTAGACCCCTTCGGTCATGCGTGGTATGCCATAAATTTTGATGCTGAATATGGAAAATGGAGTGATGATAAACAGGCAATCGAATCCCGGGATAAGATAAAACACTTCATTGGAGAAGCTTGCACGGCACACGATTTGGATGAGGAAAACATAACACTTTTGGGCTTTAGCCAAGGGACCATACTCAGTTATGCCGTAGCACTTTCATTTCCGGAAAAAATAAAAAATGTAATCGCGCTCAGTGGGTATATCAACGAGAACATTCTTCAAAAAGGATATGAAAGTAAGGACTTTGGTCAACTGAGTATTTATACTTCACATGGTCAGGTTGATCAGGTCATTCCCGTGGAATGGGCTCAAAAAACACCCGACTTTCTAAAAAAACTAAATGTCCAACATGTTTATGAGGAGTTTCCCGTTGGGCATGGCGTGTCCCCTCAAAACTTCTATTCTTTTAAAGAATGGTTGATCAAGCATATTTAATTGCTCCGTGTATATAAAAGGTGATCCATTAGGGTGAAATCCACTCCCAAATCATCCTTAAGCTCGTATTTAATGACCAGGTCTCCCCAATATTTGCCATCGGAAAAATCGGCCAACAACCATTTATGGTTTAGTATTTTGATTTTGTTGATTTTAAAATCGCTTTCCATACCATCATAAGGCACCAATGGGTTGTTTCCTTTTTTTTCGTTGGTTTCCAAAAGTTTATCCTCAATATATCTAACCGGGTCCTTTAGATTTAGGTGATCATAATACGCCAAGGCATCATCATTGTTCTCCAGGGAGAAATATTGGATATCCAATATTTTCAATTGCGACTGCTGCAAAGAGTCCTTTAAACCTGTTATCTCTTTTTCTAGTTTTTCAACATTGGTATTCAAACTATTTTGCATATTGTTCGCACTTATAAATTGGTACAAAACAATCAACGCGGCAAAAACAAATAGATAAAGGAAAATTTTACTTTTCATGTTATTAAATTTTCAGTTGCAAATTATCATAGGCCAAAAAGATGTTATCCGGAAGTTCTTTTTCCACTTCTTCATGAAAACCCAACAAATAGCTTATATGTGTAAAATAGGTCTTCTCCGCCCCTATTTTTTGTGCAAAGGTAATGGCTTCTTCCAAATTAAAATGTGATTGGTGCGGTTGCTGACGTAGCGCATTGACCACCAATATCTTTGCTCCCATGATTTTTTTTATCTGGTCTTCATCCACACGTTTTACATCTGTCAGATATACAAAATCACCAAAACGATATCCGAATACCCGTACTTTGTCATGGTGTGCCTCAATGGGAACCACTTCAATATCACCTAGCACAATGGACTTGTCCTTTTCAACTGTATTCACTTCCACAGCAGGAGCACCTGGATATCTATTTTCGTTTGCAAAAACGTAATCAAAGCGTTGTTTAAGGGAATCTATTACTTTTTCACTGGCATATATGGGAATATTGCCCTGCCTAAAGAAAAAGGGACGAATATCATCCAATCCTATGGTATGGTCTGTATGCTCATGCGTGAACAGTATTCCGTCCAATCTTGATATTGGGTTGGCAAGCATTTGCTGCCTAAAATCAGGGCCACAGTCTATGACGTAATTATAATCTTTCCAAGATATTAAAACAGAAACACGAAGCCGCTTATCTTTTGGGTCACTGCTTAAGCAGACTGGATGATCGCTGCCAATTACAGGAATACCCTGTGAGGTTCCGGTTCCCAGAAAAGTAATGGTCATCACATCATCCATTAAATTCAAAATTATAACTTATTTATTTAATAGATTTGATGAAGAGTGTAACTTTGTCTTTATAAAATTCAGGCTATGTCCACTGCATCCAGCAATAAAAATGCTTTTGAAAATATTCCTTCAATAAAGGCAAAAACGCTAAGAATAAATCTTAATCCAAATATCTATGGAACCTTCGCCGAAATAGGTGCAGGTCAAGAAACAGCCAGACAATTTTTTAGAGCTGGTGGTGCTTCTGGCACCATTGCTAAGGCTATGAGCGCCTATGATAAATCCTTTAGTGATGCTATTTATGGTTCTGAAAAAGATGGTAGATATGTAACCCAGGCCAGATTAAAAACCATGTTGGAGCATGAAATGCGCTTGGTGGAGGAGCGGATAAGCCGTAAAAACAATCCTGACTACCTGTTTTTTTCTTATGCCAATACAGTGGCCACGATAGATTTTTCTAAGCGATACAAAGGGCATGGCTGGATTGGTATTCGGTTCCAGTTAGATCCCGAGCAAAAAGAGTATGATGAAATTGTACTCCATGTTCGCTTTAAGCAGAATGAAGCTCGTTTACAGCAGGAAACCCTTGGAACGCTTGGGGTAAACCTTATCTATGGAGCGTTTTTCAAATATCATAAACCAAAAAAGCTCCTAAAATATTTATACGATCACATTGACAAGGATACCATTGAAATTGATATGATCAATTTTACGGGACCTAATTTCAAGGATGTTGATAATAGACTGATGAGCCTTCAGCTTATTAGAAATGACATGACCGATGCGGTGATGTTTGGTCCTGATGGGAACAATCTATTACCAGCCGCAGTGCTTTACAAAAAGAACATTTTGGCATTGCGAGGTAGTTTTAGGCCAGTGACCAAGGTAAACATGGACATGTTCCAAAAATCGTATGACATTTTTATACGGGAACAGACGGTTGAATACGAAAATACCATAGTTGTTTTTGAAATTACGCTCTCCAACTTAAAGGCTGCCGGTGAAATTGATGAGCGGGATTTTATGGATCGGGCTGAACTTCTGTGTTCTCTGGGACATACGGTATTGATTTCCAATTTTCAGGAATATTACAAATTGGTAGAGTATTTCAATAATTACACCAAGGCCAAAATTGGATTGACCATGGGAGTCAACAATTTGGTTGACATTTTTGATGAAAAGTACTACCGGGATTTAAGTGGAGGCATCTTGGAAGCCTTTGGAAAATTGTTCTTCAAGGATTTAAAAGTTTACCTGTACCCAATGAAAGATGCGGCTACTGGACAAATCATGACCAGCAACAATGTGAAGGTGCACCCACGTATGAAGGAATTGTACAAGTTCTTTAAATACAATGGCAAGGTGATGGATATTATTGATTACGATCCAGATGTCATGAACATTTTCTCAAGGGATGTTCTAAAAAAGATTACCAAAGGTGAAGATGGTTGGGAAGAAATGTTGCCTGAAGGGATTGCTGGAATGATCAAAGAAAAACAGTTGTTCGCCAAAAAAGCACAGCCAAAAAAAGAGGAAGAGGTTAAAGGGTAAACCGGTATTCCATTCCTAAAAAACCTGGTTATTCTGCCAATAATAGTTTACCAAAAGATGTTGGGACGTGAAAATCTGGGTCTTCTGTTTTTGGGTCTACCCAGGTAATCCATTTAAAATCCCCATCTGGGTTTTCAGCATCCGGTAACAAATCTGTATCTGCTCGAAAAATTCCTGCTTCCAATACGTTGTTGACAATCAGCCCTAAATCTTCCAAAGATTCTTTACTGATCATCATATCCAATCTATATCCACCATCCAAAATAGTTCCTTTGGTAAACAGGTGGCCCTTAGGCCATGTCCAATCATCATCAAATTGTCTATAATGGGTAGCGGAGAAATCCAATATAGCTCCATTAGGGTCTACCTCCAAGCAATAATAATTTTTAAGGCCAACATCCTTTCTTAAAAAAATTTCAACCCTATCAGATCTAACAATATCCCGTTTTCTCTTATAATCATCGTAAATAATTAGATTGGTGTCCTTTACGTCATATCTCAGGTATAGATATTTATCAGAATGCAAGGCCTTAAAACTTGTTTCCTGCATTGGCTCCGTTCTCCATGGCTGTGAGAAATCTGTTAGCGGAATTGCTTTTTCCCATTGCTCTTCAGTCAAAGGCACTATCGTTTCACCCTCATCCATTTGGGTTTTTAAAACGGTATAGGTTTTCATATCATCACTCATTTTACTTTCAAAAAAACAAAAACTGGAAACTGTTGCTATAATATAAAGAACTATGTTTTTCATGGTAATGCTACAAGTTTATCATACTTCAATATGTTGAGCAAAACCAATACTCATTAAGCTTCGTCCAAAATTTGTTGCGCATGATCTTTGGTCTTTACTTTGTCTATTACCTTCTCCACTACACCATCTTCATCAATAATAAAGGTTTTACGGTGGATGCCATCAAACACGCGACCCATAAATTTCTTTGGTCCCCAAACGCCAAATGTCTCAATAACAGTATGGTCTTCATCGGCCAGTAACGGAAATTGAAAATTATATTTGTTTCTAAAGTTTGTCTGTTTTTTTGGAGAATCGGCGCTCACGCCCAAAAGTTCATATCCCTGCTCTTGCAATACTTCATAATTGTCCCTTAAATTACATGCCTCAACGGTGCAACCGGGCGTATTTGCCCTCGGATAGAAAAAGACCACCAGCTTTTTTCCTTTGTAATCACTAAGATTTATAGCATTCCCATCTTGGTCTATTGAAGAAAATTCAGGTACTTTATCACCTACTTTTAGCGTATTCATGTATTTTCAAGCTTTTAAAAAATTTATTCAAAGCTAACTTAATATGACGAAACAAGACAAGGTAAATTTCACACTGAAGACATTGGATGAAATTTATCCCACAATTCCAATTCCCTTGGACCATAAAGACCCCTATACCTTGTTGATTGCGGTATTATTATCGGCACAAAGTACGGATGTCAGGGTCAACCAAATAACTCCGCTCCTATTTGCAAAGGCTGATAATCCCTATGATATGGTCAAACTCAGTGTGGATGAAATTAGGGAGGTCATAAAGCCCGTTGGTCTATCACCAATGAAATCGAAGGGAATATATGGGCTATCCAAAATTTTGATTGAAAAATATAATGGAGAAGTCCCAAAGGAGATTGAACTGTTGGAAGAATTACCAGCTGTAGGCCATAAAACGGCTAGTGTTGTGGTGTCCCAAGCTTTTGGCATTCCTGCTTTTCCTGTGGACACGCACATCCATAGGCTCATGTACCGTTGGGGATTCAGTAATGGCAAAAATGTGGTTCAGACCGAAAAAGATGCCAAACGTCTTTTCCCAAAAGAGGTTTGGAACAAATTGCATTTACAGATTATTTGGTACGGGAGGGAATATTCACCAGCGAGGGGCTGGAACCTGGAAAAGGACATTATAACCCAAACTATTGGAAGAAAAACAGTTCTGAACGAATATCATAAAAACAAAAAGAGCCGCAATTAGCGGCTCTTTTTCGTGTTTTCTTGAAGCTCTTAATTTAAGGTAACTTCAAATTTGTGTCGTTTGTAATCAACTACTTGAATCGATTTAGAGTAGCTAAGCAAGAAATCAATGGTTTCTCGTCTAGCTTTTACCGTTTTTACGGTTTCTTGTTCTTCAGAGTAAATGTTTTCCATATTCTAGCATTAATGTTACAATTAGATAACGCCGCTAAAATGGAAATATTGCTGTGTTCGATGGAATACCGATTAATTCGTTAAAACGATATTATTACGTTCCACTATTTTTCTAAGGTTAATGAGCGCGTAACGCATTCTTCCCAATGCCGTATTGATGCTAACCCCAGTGTTTTCGGATATTTCCTTAAAACTCATATCCTTATAGATTCGCATGATCAATACTTCTTTTTGATCTTCAGGTAATTCCTCGATCAAAAGTGTTAAATCGCTATCAATCTGATTTTTTATGATCTGTTTTTCAGCATTTAGCTTTTCATCCTTGATAACAGAGAAGATGTTGAAGTCATCGCTACCCTCAAACTTGGGCATCCTCTTGTTTTTACGGAAATGGTCTATAATAAGGTTGTGCGCTATTCGCATTACCCATGGCAAAAACTTGCCTTCCTCACTATAAGAACCCCTTTTTAATGTTTTAATTACTTTAATAAAAGTATCTTGGAAGATGTCCTCTGCAACATCCCTGTCCATTACTTTAGAATAAATAAAACTGGAAATTCTTTGGTTATGCCTGTTGATAAGTGCCTCTAAGGATTTCTCATCTCCGGCAATGTAATTCTTTACTAATATCGAGTCGTCAATCTGTAGTTCCATACAAATTACTTTTTTGGTTAAAATTAGTAGCCATCCTTTACCAAGAAGGGCTAGAGTTGTAAGCTTAATTTTAAAAAAGTAATTATTTCTGTATAGGCCTATCAGCTTTTTAATTACACATCAAATATAGAAAAACAGCATGCCCGTAAAAAAACAATGTTGTGATTTGGGCATTTTCCGATGTTAACTGATACAATATACGTATTAAGTGCGGTGTAGCGTATCTTTGAAACGCAAATTTTAACATATGACCACTATCAAGAACGTAGATCCCAAGCAAAATATTATCATTAAGGGTGCTAAGCTTCACAATCTGAAGAACATAGATGTTGTAATCCCAAGGAATAAGTTGGTGGTCATTACCGGACTTTCCGGTTCTGGGAAGTCAAGTCTTGCTTTTGACACCCTGTATGCAGAAGGTCAAAGGCGATATGTAGAGAGTCTTTCATCTTACGCAAGGCAGTTTTTGGGGAAATTGGACAAACCAAAGGTTGATTATATAAAAGGTATAGCTCCGGCCATTGCCATAGAACAAAAAGTAAATTCAACCAACCCAAGATCAACTGTGGGTACAACAACAGAAATTTATGACTATTTAAAGTTGCTCTACGCGCGCATCGGTAAAACTCTATCCCCTATTTCTGGGAACGAGGTCAAAAAAAATACGGTCACCGATGTCATTAATTATATAAAACCGCTGCAAGAGGGAACCAAGCTTCTGTTATTGGCCCCCATAACCATAAAGGAAGATAGGGATTCCTTAAAATCTTTGGAGCTTTTTTCCAAGCAGGGCTATGCACGAATCAAATATAAAGGAGAAGTCCTCAGAATTGACAAAGCACCTAAAGATATAGGTAAGGAGTTTGATTTGGTCGTGGATAGAATTGTGATAAAAGATGATGAGGATTTTTACAACCGCTTGGCCAATGCGGTGGACAATGCCTTTTTTGAAGGGAAAGGACAGTGCGCCCTTGAGAATTTGGAAAATGAGGAAATCAAGACTTTCAGCAACCAATTTGAGTTGGATGGGCTGAAGTTTTTAGAACCCAATGTACACTTGTTCAGTTTTAATAACCCTTATGGAGCGTGTCCCAAATGTGAGGGCTACGGAGATGTTATAGGTATAGACGAAGATTTGGTGGTTCCAAATACAGCCTTGTCAGTTTTTGAGAATGCTGTTTTTCCTTGGCGGGGAGAAAGTATGGGTTGGTACCGAGATCAACTGGTCAACTCCGCTTACAAATTTGGTTTTCCCATCCACAAACCTTGGTTTGAGCTGACCGATGAGCAAAAGCAATTGGTCTGGGATGGCAATGAACACTTTACTGGTATCCATGCTTTTTTTCAACAGCTGGAAGAAAAGAGCTATAAAATCCAAAATAGGGTCATGCTATCGCGCTACCGCGGAAAAACCAAGTGTACGGTATGTAAAGGAAAACGATTACGAAAAGAAGCCAATTATGTAAAAGTGGGCGGTCATTCCATTTCTGATTTGATTGAACTACCCATCAAAAAACTGATTCCCTTTTTTGAAGAATTGCAATTATCAGAACACGATAACACCATTGCAAAGCGATTGCTAAAAGAAATAACCACACGACTGGATTTTTTGAGCAAGGTTGGGTTGAGCTACCTTACCTTAAATCGAAAATCCAATACCCTTTCTGGTGGGGAAAGTCAGCGCATTAATCTCGCCACTTCTCTGGGGAGTAGTCTCGTGGGCTCCATGTATATTTTGGACGAGCCAAGTATTGGTCTTCACCCCAAGGATACCGAAAACTTGATTGAAGTACTGTTATCCCTTCGGGATTTGGGCAATACCGTGATTGTTGTGGAACATGATGAGGATATTATGAAAGCCGCTGATGAAGTCATCGATATTGGCCCGGAGGCCGGAACCTTGGGCGGGGAAGTGGTCGCAACCGGAAGTTTGGACCAAATATTAAAGGCCAATTCCCTAACAGCCGATTATTTAAATGGAAACAAAGAAATAGCAGTTCCCTCTGAAAGGCGTATTTCCAAAAACCATATTCAGATTATTGGGGCAAGGGAAAATAATCTCAAAAACATCAATGCTACCTTTCCATTGAACATGCTAACCGTGGTAACGGGGGTATCTGGGAGCGGAAAAAGTACCTTGGTCAAAAAAATATTGTATCCTTCCATATTAAAAGAAGTGGGTGGTTATGGTGAAAAAGCCGGACAATTCACTAAAGTAGAGGGCAAATATGCACATATAAAACATGTTGAATTTGTAGACCAGAACCCCATTGGGCGTTCCTCTCGCTCTAACCCCGTTACTTACATTAAGGCTTACGATGACATACGGGCACTTTTTGCCTCACAAAAGTTGAGCAAGCTGCGTGGCTATCAAGCCAAGCACTTTTCCTTTAATGTTGATGGAGGCCGTTGTGAAAAATGCAAAGGAGAAGGTGAGATTACCGTAGAAATGCAGTTTATGGCCGATGTGCATCTGGAATGTGATGTCTGCAATGGTAAACGCTTTAAAAAAGAAATCCTGGAAGTGCAGTTTGAAGGCAAAAGCATTGACGACATCCTCAATTTAACCATTGATGAGGCCATAGATCATTTCAAAAACTTTGATCAAACCAAGGTTGTAAACAAATTACAGCCCCTACAGGATGTGGGTTTGGGCTATGTTACTTTGGGGCAGTCCTCCTCCACCCTTTCCGGCGGAGAGGCACAACGAATAAAGTTAGCTTCATTTCTTGTTAAGGGAAATACCAAGGAAAAAGCATTGTTCATCTTTGATGAACCCACAACCGGACTGCACTTCCATGACATTAAAAAACTATTGAAATCTTTTGATGAACTCATAGCCAAGGGCCACTCTGTAATTGTTATTGAGCACAATATTGAATTGATTAAATGTGCAGACTACATCATAGACCTTGGTCCGGAAGGTGGCGAAAATGGAGGTTATCTGGTTGCTGAGGGTACCCCAGAAGAGTTGGTTCAAAATAAGAAATCATATACAGCTACTTATTTGGCATCAAAATTATAAGTGGGTTCTCTACCATTTCCTTTTTACCTAACACAGCCAAAATTCGTATCTCTTTTGATATCCGTCAACTCAAAGTAGCCATTCATCAATTGACAATCAATCAAATAGGTCCTGACATTTATCTTTAGAGTATTATTATGGAAACGTAGTTATTTCTACTTGACCTGTTTTATAAACGCTCCAAAAAAAATGTCCCATGAAAAAAATTACACTTATTTTACTTGTGCTCTTCTGCAATCTAGCAATTGGTAAATCATGTCCCCTTTCGGAAATTGAGAATGTTCCTGATGAATTAATAATCCCAGATGTAACCATTGATGATCCAGCCTTTTATTTAGACGCAAATTACCTCGTACCAACAAAACTGATATTTCCCAATTTAGTTTCAGTCAGAGCCTCCTTGGATATTCGCAGAAATACAAATCTGATTGTGATAGAGGCTCCATTATTGGAAGATGTAGGTGGCACATTATATATTGATGAAAATCCAGACCTGTTGGAAGTCACATTCCCCAAGTTACGGCACGTTAGCGCAAATGCGGTAATTGTGGAAAATCCACAATTGGAACATATACTTGTACCAGAGTTACAACGCACAGGTGGTGATCTTCATATTTATGCGAATCCTAATTTGATCACTTTGGATACTTCCCAGTTACAAAAAATTTGTGGGGGTTTTGGGTTTCACCTTAATCACTCCATGTTGTCCCTTAACTTGCCCAACTTGATTAGTATTGGTCATTTTTGCAACGAACATGCTGGGGCCTTCCTTCATATTTTCAACAATGATAATTTAGAGATTGTTGATGCTCCAAATCTAGGGAAGGTTGATTTTGTAACTATCACTAATAATCCACAGCTTAAAAAACTAAACTTGTGCAGCCTAGTGGTGGATGAAGATTTAACAGTGAACAATAACAATCCTGGCCTGAACGCAGGGCCACCTTACTGCCTAGAAGAAGATCAATTGAACATTATTGAAATTACCGACCAGTCGCTCGAAAACATCTTCTACCATCAAGAAGATTTCCAAGAGCCTACCAAGTTGGTGTTTACAAACCTAACCTCGGTGGAGGGTTATATTTACTTCCATCAAAACGATAATCTGGTAGAGGTCGATTTTCCACTGCTGGAAACCACCGGAGGTTATGTGTACTTCCACCAGAATCTAGACCTTAAGGCCATAAATGCCCCAAACCTGACAACAGCAGTCGATTATCTATATGTATATGGCCACAGCCTTTTGGAGCAACTTAATGTTTGTAACCTCGAGGAAATATTACCTAGCGAAGACGCCCCACCTCCATATCATTATATAGCCAACAATACTATCCTTATTGATGAAAACCTGTGTTTTGAATTAACAGAAGAGGAAGAGGAGGCTGAAAATTTTATGTCGGAGGAAGGTCCATCCAATAAGATAACCATCTATCCCAACCCTAGTGATACACATTTTCACGTGGTTCAGTCCAAAACGGAGTTAATGGGTATCCATTTATTTGATTTTTCTGGAAATGTTATAAAGGCTTTTCTTCCTGATCAAAATAGATACGATGTCAGTGATGTTCCCACAGGGACTTATCTAATGATGATCTATAATAAAAATGGCACATCGCAGTCCAAAAAAATAATCATACGTTGATGCATTTAAGCTAGAACATACACTCTATCACCTTTATTCCTTAATTGTTCATAGCTCATCAAATATGCAGACTATATTATTAGTCCCGATTCTGCAGGAGGTAAACGGCCATCCAATTGCTGAAGACACCCTAAGGGAGTTGACCCAAAGCAAGAAATCGCATACAGCTTGGTATTTGATGGAAAAAATGCACTTTTTTGGAAAGTACATTACCCCAATTTTTGTTGACGAGTGATTTTCACCAATGGGTAACTTTCTTTTTCCTATTGATCAATTTGTAGGAAATTACCTTGATATTTCCAAGCAATCACCGCTATCTCTGTATTTGAGTTACAATGAACTCATCAATCAGCAAAAAACGTGTGTCAATTCATATCCTACATTCATCAAACCTCTCCCTGTATCTATCAATCACTAACGCATAAATACGCTAAAAGCGCATATTCTTGTGAGAAATTACCAAAACGTAAACCACTCGCAAACTTTAAACCATGTCTTCCTACCCTACTGTCAAAAAAACAAAACAAAAAAGGAATCTCGCTTTACTTTTTCTATGTCTACTGGCGCTTTTTTCATTATGTCATGTATTACTCACCGACACTTCTCAGCAACAAGAGCTTGTTGAAAATTATACCATACCATCTACCATTGCTGAAAATGAAAGAGGTAAAAGTTCCACCAGTAAAATGGGTCTCTACGTTCCCAGTATTGAAATTACAAAGGTCGGAAACCCTAATGGAGAAGAACCTTGTACAAAATTCGATTATGTCTATACCGTATCCAACACGAGTACGGCTGCAGAAGTTTTGTTAAATGTAGTGCTTACCGATCCACAGTTAGGAGGAGTTATTAATGGCCCTGACTCTGGCGACGCGGGAAATGACAACATAATGGGGCCTGGAGAAGTTTGGGAATATTATGAAACATACAATATAACGACTCAGGATAGGATTAATGGTCAAATTCTTAATGAGCAAGTCTTGGTAGAAGCCGATGTTCAAGGACAGGGAATAAGCGTAAACGACTCATCCACAGAAACCACAACTGATTTAATGGATTGCCAACCTCGCATTGGAATGATAAAAACTTCCATGATGTTGGACAATTGTTTGGGCATTGTTTACACTTTTGATGTCCAAAACCGAAGTCCCGGTGGTGATGAACTTGAAAATATTGAGATTATTGATCCTCTTTTGGGGCCAAACCCTATTGCTGTACTACCCGTTGGTGATAATGGTGATGGTCTTATGCAACCATTTATTGAAACATGGACTTATACCGTAGTGTATGATGTAGACGAAACCGAAATATTATCAGGACAGATAATAAACCAAGCTACAGTCACCACCAACGTAGTAGGTTTCCCTAATGAAGAATTCAGTGACCTTTCCGATGATGATAATTATCTGCAGGATGATCCTACGTTGACCGACCTTACTTCTTGCCAACCTTTTATTGCACTGGTGAAAGAAGGGAATTTGATTGATAACTGCGAGGATATTGTTTACAGATTTTATGTTTCCAACCATAATATTTCAGGCTTACCGCTGGAAAACGTGGAGATAGTTGACCCCCTTTTCGGTCCTAATCCAATTATGTTCCCTGCAGTAATAGTGGGTGATGATGGTGATGAACTATTGGAAATTGGGGAAACATGGGAATATGAAATAGTCTATAAAATCACACAATCAGACAGAAATGCCGGAGAAGTCAAAAATCAGGCCACTGTTACCGCCAATCTCCCGGGCTTACCCAATTTAGTGGGCACAGACCTCTCAGATGACAATAGCATCTTAGAGAATGATCCTACCATAACTGATCTTAGTATTTGCCAACCAAGGATTGCCTTAAGGAAAACAGCAATGATAAATGACTTCTGCGATGAGATTACCTATACTTTTGAAGTTCGCAATCAAGGACCACAAGTCTTGACCAATTTGGTGTTGACCGATCCTTTGTTCAACGCCCCAATAGCTGGCCCCGATTCAGGTGATGACAACAACGATGGAAATCTGGATTTAGCCGAGGTCTGGTTCTATGAAGCGGTGTACAACGTCACCCATAATGATTTGAACCAAGGGTTTGTTGAGAACCAAGCCACTATAACCTCAAACGTAGAAGGATTTCCAAACAGTCCGGTTAGTGATCTTTCCGATCATACGGACTTTGTAGAAGATCGTCCAACCGTAACCGATATCAGTTCCTGTCAAAATATTGACATTGGGCTCATTAAAACCGCTGCATTATTCGACCTTGATGGAAACAACTGTGATGATCACATTGAATACACCTTTGTCGTTAAAAATATCGGTAATGTAGATTTGGAAGAAGTAACCCTTGAAGATACCCTTTTGGGTGGTGAGGTGTCCGGGCCATTTTCAGGGGACATTGGGAACGATGGCATTCTGTCTCCAAATGAAGAATGGACCTATATTGCTTTCTATGACATTACCCAACAGGATATTGACAATGGTAATGTCGACAATCAAGCCGAAGTAAAAGCAATCCTAATCAACGATCCCAATACCCAAATAGATGACGAATCGGACGACGATAGTTATTTTGAAGACAATGGCACCACAATTGATTTGGAGGAAGATGTCTGTGATGATTATGAATTACCTTTGGGGCTAGTTAAAACAGCTCAGCTTTTGGACATTGACAACAATGGCTGTGATGATCACATTCACTATACTTTCACCATTAAAAACTTGAGTGATGTAAATCTAACGCAGGTGACCTTTGAAGATAACCTTTTGGGTGGAGCGGTGCCTGGGCCAGATTCCGGTGATTTGGGTAACGATGATGTCCTATCCCCAGATGAGGAATGGATTTACAATGCGCTTTACGATATCACTCAAAATGATATAGATCAGGGGCAAGTACAGAACCAAGCAATTGTAAAAGCTTTCCGACCGAACAACAATCAAATACAAGACTTGTCCGATGATGATAGTTTTTCTGAAAACCAGCCAACCATTACTCCTGTGGATGGAAGCTGTGACAATCATGGTTCACCTATTGGAATCATAAAACAGGGGCAGCTTCTAGATCAAGGAGGAGATGGATGCGATGATACCATACAATACACCTTTACCGTAACAAACGTAGGGCCTATTGACTTGGCTTCTTTAGTATTGACCGATGACCTTTTAGAAAATGATTTGTCCAATCCAACATCTGGGGATACCAATGAAGATGGGATTTTGTCCACGGACGAAGTATGGACATTTGTTGCTTTCTATGGAATTACCCAAAATGATGTTGATGCAGAAGAAGTAGTTAATCAAGCTATGGTAACTGCCAACCTTACAGGGTTCAATATTGAAGTCTCTGACATTTCTGATGATGATAGTTATCTTGAAGATGACCCTACCACAACCATCATTGATTCAGAAACATGTAAGAATGCCTCAAGTGGTTTGGGTCTCATTAAAGAAGGAGAATTGATAGATCAAAATAACGATGGGTGCAATGAGACCATTTCGTATACATTTACCGTAAGGAACACTGGAACATCAAACTTGGATGCCGTTGTACTGAGCGATGAGCTTTTAGACAACATCTCAGGCCCTGGAGATAGTGATGTGGGCAATGACGGTGTGCTTTCCATAGATGAGGAATGGACCTACACTGGTTTTTATACCATAGTTCAAGCTGATTTACAAATTGGTACAGTAGAAAATCAAGCTACGGTAACGGCCGAACCTGTCAATACAGACAATCAGGTTCTTGATTTGTCAGATAATAACAGTTTTAGTGAAGGTCAACCTACCATCACTTCCGTCGTTGGTGCATGTGTAGATGGTTCCAATTTTGAGATTTTTAATGGTATTACTCCCAACGGAGATGGCGTAAATGACTATTTCCATATTGAGGGAATAGAAAACTACCCAAACAACACTGTAAAAATATTCAACAGATGGGGCGTGGAAGTATATAAAGTGGATGGTTACGGACAAGGCACCAATCTTTTCTATGGCATTTCCCAGGCCAGGGCCACCATATCTGAAGAAAGGGAATTACCTAGTGGAACCTACTTCTACATTTTGGAATTCCAAGAAGACAATCCTGGTCAAGCCAATTATTCAGGATACATATATATAAATCGAGATTAGCCAACCTTCAGAAAAACCATTCCAAAACATTCGAATAAACCAATTATGCAAAAAAATAATTTTTTGGCCTTGGCATTCTTTGCCCTCTTTAGCTATGCCTGCTTTGGTCAGCAAGATGCCCAGTACACCCAATACATGTACAATACACAAGTGGTAAACCCTGCTTATGCAGGTTCAAGGGAAACATTGAGTTTTGGAGTGCTAGGGAGAACACAATGGGTAAACTTGGATGGCTCTCCACAAACCGGCACTTTCACCATAAACTCCCCCATAGGATTGTACAACAATATGGGATTGGGCTTGTCCATATTATATGATCAGATTGGGCCGGCAACAGAATCGAATATAGTAGTGGACTACTCCTACTCCATCAATACTGGACTTACAGGAAAGCTATCTTTTGGATTAAAAGCAGGACTTGACATTCTAGATGTGGATTTTGCCCAGTTGAACATATTCGAGCCCAGTGACCCTTTTTTCCAGAACAATGTTGATTCTAAGCTACAACCTCAAGTAGGTACCGGAGTTTATTACAATACAGATAAATTTTATGTAGGACTTTCTGTCCCCAATTTTTTGAATTCCAAACATTTTGATGAAAGTGATGTTCAGAACGTAACTAGTGAAAGTATAGCTGTAGAACGGCTCCATTACTTTCTTATAACCGGGTATGTTTTTGATTTGAATGAAAACCTGAAGTTTAAGCCGGCAACTTTATTGAAAATGGTCAGTGGATCACCATTACAATGGGATTTTTCCACAAACTTCCTTATCAATGAAAAATTTACCGTTGGAGCCTCATACCGTTGGAGTGCCTCATTGAGTGCACTGGCAGGATTCCAAATCACGGATTCTTTTTTTGCAGGAGTGGCCTATGACTATCAATCTACCAATATTGAAAACTATAGCGATGGATCCTATGAAGTGTTTTTACGGTTCGATATTTTCAAAAAATCTGATAAAGTGGTAACTCCAAGATTCTTCTAAACAATGACCAGTCTTATGAAAACAAATCAAATGGCAAAAGTGATATTGGTTCTTTTCACAATTTTAATCGGCGGTAATTGTTTCGCCCAAAAGAACATCATAAAAAAAGCGGATGAAGAATTTGACAGCTATGCCTATATCGATGCAAGAAAAATTTATCTGAAAGTTGTTGCCGACGGTTATGAATCTGCACAAGTATTCAAAAAGTTAGGGGACACCTATTATTTTAACAGTGAGTATAAAGAGGCCGCAAAATGGTATCAAAAGCTAATTACAAACTACCCACAAGAATCAGAACCAGATTATTATTATAGAGCTGCACAATCATTAAAAAGTATTGGGAGCTATAAAGATTCAGATAGGCTTATGAGTTTATACAAACAGGCAAAAGCGAACAGTTCCATTACCAAAAACAATGGAAACAGCTCAATTGTCATGGATAGTCTGTTAAACTTCAATTCCGAAAAACATGTGGTTCATAAAGTTTCCAATAATATGACGGGGTCAGATTTTGGGCCTTCCTTTTTCGGGAACAAATTGGTCTTTGCTTCGTCTTCCATGGTTACAAATGGAGATAAAATCCATAATTGGACAGGCCAACCCTATTTGGACCTATACGAAGCTGAGATAGATGAGCAAGGGCAATTGTCCAATCCTATGCCGCTTAAAGGAGAAATAAACACACCTTACCATGAATCATCTGCGGCATTTACAAAAGATGGTAACACCATTTACTTTACCAGAAACAACTACATCAACGGAAAAAAGAAAAGAGGTAAGGATAAATTGGTTAGCCTAAAAATCTATAAGGCAACAAAAGACACCTATGGAGCTTGGAATAACGTAGTGGAACTTCCCTTTAACAGCGATACTTATTCCACTGCCCACCCTGCATTGAGCAAAGATGAAAACCGCCTGTACTTTTCTTCTAATATGCCAGGTACCATTGGTATGTCGGATATCTGGTACGTAGATATTCTTGAAAATGGGTATGGAAAGCCCATTAACCTAGGAACCAAGGTTAACACTGAGGCACGGGAAACCTTTCCATACATAAGTAAAAGCAACAATCTCTACTTTTCAAGTGATGGGCATCTTGGACTCGGAGGGTTGGATATTTTTATGACTTCTTTGGATAAAAACGGTGGGATTGGCATGATAATTAATTTAAAACAACCTATAAATACAAATCAAGATGATTTTGGTTTCATTATTCATGAGAGTAAAAAAATGGGGTATTTATCTTCGAACCGAGATGGAACTGAAGGAAGTTTATCAGACGACATTTATCTGGTAAGAGAAAGTTGCAATATTGTAATCAATGGTCTTATTACCGATAGAGAAACAGGAGATGTATTATCCGGTGCACAGGTTTTATTGTTGGATGAAGAAAACAAAATTGTATCACAGGCCACAATTGATTCGGACGGCACCTATAGCTTTGAAGGTATTGCAACTTGCGATAATAGCTACACTATTAGAGGGACTTACGATCAAAAAGAATATCAGCCAAACGAAAAAATCACTACTACACCATACGGAAATGTGTCTCTTACTGTTGATCTATCCCTGGTTCCACCAGATTGCCCGGTTGACGACCTTGGTTGCAGAGTAGGTCTTGAACCTATTTATTTTGATTTTGACAAATCTAATATCAGACCTGATGCGGCATTGGAATTGGCAAAAATTGAAATGGCCATGAAAGAGTACCCACAGATGAAAATCCACATTGAAACACATACCGATTCAAGAGGTAATGATGCCTACAATGAAGCTTTGTCCGATAGACGAGCAAAATCTACCATGGAATGGCTTGTGAACCAAGGAATCGATCGTGGTAGACTTTCTGCTAAAGGATACGGAGAAACACAACTGTTGAACAAGTGTTCAAATGGTGAAGAGTGTTCTGAAGACGAGCACCAACTTAACCGAAGGTCAATGTTCATAATCAAAGATTAATATTTTAATTCATTGATAAACAGACATCTATACTGATTTAGCTTTTTTTGGCACGCTGTTTGGTATTTAGTTTTCGGAATGTAAATAGTTGCATTCAGAATTTAAATCGAATAGTATGAAAAAGTTAGTACTCATTATAGCAGCAGTTCTGTTGGGTGTTCCAAGCATCCATGCAGCCAAAATAGAGGATAAGTCATTTGTTACTAATGCTTATCGATATGGGAACTCATTCATTTTTGTAGAAAATGGGGTAACTTTTTCGGTATACCCAGATGGAGAGTTCGATTTTTACATTGACAATCAAGTAAATGTTGGTATCGGAGCCCGAATTGGTAACGTTGGAATTACTTTCAACTCAGGATACAACTATAACCCTTATGTACAGTATGATGATTACGGGGCCATAATCCAAGTGGAAAATATTCCCGTATACTACGACTATTATGGACGTGTTTCTCAAATAGGGGGTGTTGACGTTTGGTACAGAAATGGTCGTGTGCGTAGAGTTGGTGGACTAAATGTCTATTATAACGGTGGGATTTTTAGTCACTGTACGGGATATATCAATATTTATAACAGACACTATGTATACAGACCTTTCCACAGGTATTTTGTAAGACCTGCAATATCATATTGTAATGTATATACGAGACCATACAGGAGGTATTACAGACCTATTAGATATACCTACTATAGACCTTACAGAAACAATTATAGAAGAAGTTATGCTTCTGTTGGCAAAACATATAGAAACGACAGACACTATAGAAGGGACAATATTTATAGAAATGACAAAAGAGTAACCAGACGTAACCATAGTGTTAGAAGAGATGGTAGCGATTATGGAAGAAGTAACAGAAGTGTTGGACATAACGATTATAGAAAAGGAAATGCAGTAAGTCGTTCCAACAACAAAGTGAGGAGAAATAATGGAACGAGTAGAACTGTAAAACAAAGTGATTACAGAAGAGGAAGTACAGCTTCCCGAAGTAATAACAGTGGTAGAGCGGTTACGCGTAAACCAAACAGTAGAACAGTTAAACAAAGTGATTATAGAAGGGGAAGTACAGCTTCGCGAAGTAACAATAAAGGTAGGACCGTTACCCAAAGACAGGTGACCAAAAGACCAAATAGTCGTACGGTTACTAAACGAGAGGTAACTTCTACTCCAAGAAGTAGAACGGTTACCAGAAGTACCACCAGTACCTACAGAAAGCCACAGGCTAGAAAAAGTACAGGTAGGTCGGTAGCAAGCAGAAGCAGTGCCCCAAAAAGAACAGTTTCCAGAAGCTCAAAAACAACGGTTAAGAGAAGCTCAGGAAACACGAATTATAGAAGAAGTAGCAACTCGGGTACTAGATCAAGAAGCTCTAGACGAGTGCAATAAAGATAGTTTTTAGGTTGGTTAGTTGTTTACCCCGTAGTTGGATTTATCCGCTACGGGGTTTCTTTTTTAATTCAATTTTGTCGTGCTGAGTTCGCCATGCGCCGTTGATGAACTACTCTTCCCTCCTTTTCAACCATTTTGACAATACCCCGGAAACATCTTCTGAAATTTCAAAACGAAACAATATGCCCAAATACATGGCTCCTATTAAAATCGATTTTAGAACGATGTTAATAATGGGATGAAATGGAAATTGCAACATATAAAACAATGCCCCTATCAATAGCAAAGTTGCAAAAACCTTAAAGGTAGCTCCGGAAAAAGGCAAAAATCCAAATTTGAGCTTCACAAAAATTAATTTGGAAAGATTGAACAGAAAAATAGCCATAAAACTGGCCAGTGCAGCACCTTCTATACCGTAAAGTGGAATCAACCAAAGGTTGAGGACAATGGTCACAACAGCAAAACAAATACCCATTACCAATACCCATCTGTAATATTCAGAATAATACAAAATGGCGTTGATGTTGCCCAAGAGTGAATCAAATACCTTAGCCAGACCAATTAAAGCTATAATGCTAAAACCTCCTCGATATTCCTCTGGAAGCATCAGAAACAAATCATCGATGTTCATAATAATCAACACAAACAAAATACCCGATGCTATAAAAGAAGTAAGGGAAGTTTTTTTATACAGACTTTCCAATTCAAAAAAATTACCCTCATTCAAATAGTTGGCCGTCATGGGGTAGGTAATTTGGTGCATGGCCCGTGCAGGAACAATGATACTGGTGGCTATATAAATTGCAACGCCATAAAAAGCCACATTATCCAATGCCATAAACTGATTGATCATGAATTTATCGATCTCCAAAAGGATAAGGGCAACAGAACCACCAAGGACCATTAGCATCCCATAACCCACAATAGGTTTTGTGTTTTTTGGAAACTTAAAACTCAAAACAGGTCTATGAAGACTGTACGCATATAACGTCATCAATAGGGTTCGAAGCACGTATACCCCAACAATTGCCTTCAAAAAGAAATCCAAGTCAAGCACTTCAAAGTACAATAGCGCCAATAATACAGAGGCGCAGATTCTGGCAAAAACCTCTTTTAAAAAATTACCAAAAACCGATTTAAGGTGGACCTTGCTCCAAGCATAAAACACTTCAAAATAGGCCATAGCAATACCAACCAAAAACAAATACCATAAATAATTTTTGACCAATACATTTTTTATGGATAGAAATTCTCCAATAGCATCATATCCCAACCAAACAAGTAATGTTAAAGGCAAAATGATCAAAAGTGGAGAAATCATCATCAAGGTTAAAAAACCATTCTTTGAATCTTCTTTTTGTGCACTATAATATTTTACCAAGCTATTATGTGCTCCTGCAGACATTACCGGCATTAAAATAGCTCCGGTTGCCAATATAAAAGTGACCAACCCATAGTAGGTTGGTTCCATGATATTGGTATAAAGAAAGAGGGTGTTTAGGGCGCCAAATCCAAACCCAATAAAAGTGACAATAGTGTTTTTAAAGGATTGCTTTAAGATGATTCCCATGAGATAAAATTAGCCAATTGTTGGGTCAGTTCCCTTCTATGATATTGTTCAATGCCTTTAGAGTGGCATGTAAGGCTACCATTTTGATAAGCCCCAAACCAATCTAAAAGTACATTTTTAAGTTCCGATTTGGTTTTCTTAGCACAAAATACACCCGCCTTACTGGCTTCTACAATTTGTCCAGCCTCCCATCCTTCTGGGCCTACTGCCAAAATTGGTCTTCTGGCATTGAGGTATTCAAACAATTTTCCTGGGATTATCCCCTTGGTTTCTTCCGAATCAATCTCCAACAACAAAAGAACTTGTGATTTCTGCTGCACTTCCAACACTTGATCATGCGAAAGGTAGCCCAAGCTTGACACATAAGGCTCCAATTGATTCTCACGAATAGATTCCAACACTTCTTCCCCCACTACTCCAGCCAACTGGATTTGCAAACTCTTTCTGAACGATTCGTTTTCATTCACCAATTCTTTTAAAGCTTCCCACAAAACTCTTGGATTTCTGCCAGTTAACAACGATCCAATATGTGAAATGGTAAACTCAGAATCCGATTCCTTGGCGACATAGGCATCGTCAAACCCATTCGTAATGGTTTTGATGGGTTTGTTGGTGAGCTGGCCGAATTCTTCTTTTGTGGTATTACTGGTAACCACAATCTTATCGGCATTGTTCAGTACTTCCAATTCCATCCGCTCGTGCTTTTTTTGTGAAGCACTGGTCAAACGTAATTTTTTATGGTAACCAATGGAGGTCCATGGGTCACGGAAATCGGTGATCCACTGAAGGGAAAATTTCTTTTTAAGCCCAAGCCCTATCAAATGCACACTGTGTGGCGGTCCCGTAGTGATGATAGTATCTATATTTTCCTCTTCAATAATTTTAGAAAGAAATTTCAAAGAAGGTTTTACCCAGAGCTTGCGGGCATCAGGTATAAAAAAGTTACCGCGAACCCACAACAATAACTTCTCCAAAACCGAAGGGTCCTTTTCCTGAATAATTCCCGAACTGATGGTCTTGGTTTTCTTTTTGGAAAGCAATCCTGCCCAGGCATACGGTTCTTTAATGGGCTGTTTCAAGATTTTGATTTCCTCGTAAACCTCTTTGCCCAGGTTTTCATCAATAATGGGATAGGTCGGATTTTCAGGGATGTATACCCACGGTTCAATATCAAAGTCTGGAAGGTATTTTACAAATTTTAGCCAACGCTGTACACCCGGCCCTCCAGCAGGAGGCCAATAGTATGTTATGACCAAAACCTTGCGCATTATTCCTCTTTGGATTTTTTGGGTCGGGCGGCATAGGCAATTCCCCCAAGAATAATAAGGCCAAGCAAAATGTTGCTGCCCAAAGCTATTTGACTTCCGGTTTTTACCACTTCAGGCTCAAACTTAAACTCAATTTCGTGGTCTCCAGCCGGAACCTTCATCCCCCGGAGTGCATAATTTACTTTGTATTGTTGCTCAGGCTTCCCATCAATATAAGCTTGCCAACCAAAGGGATAGTGCATTTCTGAGAATACGGCAAAACCTGCATTCGCATTGCTGGATTGATATTTCAAGTAATTGGGTCTATAATCGACCAAATTAATGGAAGCCAAAGAATCTACTTCATAACCTAATTTGGTGACTGTTGGATATGCCTTGGTATTAACCACTGCTCCAAACTTCGAATCAAATTCCTTAAGTGCTTGAATCTCTTCATTTGCGGATGTAACTGGTACAATCTCTTTTACAAACCATGCATTTCCATTGGCATCGTCGTTTACCGCCGGAAAACTGTTGCCCTCATCATCTTGTTGAATAATATACTTTACATTCAACATGTTGAGGACCTCCAAATTATTTTGATACAGATGATGTTCAACCAAATCTTGTAATTGTCTAGGTTTAGCGGCGTGATAGCCCCCTATTGACTTATGAAAATAAGATGTCCTGGCTCCATTCAAGCCCTCTTGCGGATCAAAAACCCTAAAAATGGAATCGTCTTGTTGAATTAACTGATCTATTTGACTTGCCTGAAACGGGGTGTTTACATTTCGTTGACGAACAAAATCATCTTTATTCACATATCGAAGGGCCACTCCCACCAAATCAAACAAAATCAATATGCCCAGTGCAATGGCAACAAGATTTTTTCCAATCTTATCTTTAATAAAAAACCAAAGTGCAACAGCTGCCAAAGTAACATAAATCAACGAACGAATGGTATCATTAATGTAAACCGCCTCACGGTCGCGTCTAAGAATATCCAAAACCGCGTCTCCAAAATATTGGCGGTAGGTATCATCATTTGCACCCTCAAAATCAAAAAAGCCTTTGATTAAAAAGATAAAAATCCCTAGTCCAAGGGTTACAAAAAAACTTAGCTTTAATGCCTTAAGTTTTTTAGACTTTTTCAAGTTGGACTTAAAAAGCTCTCGAACACCTAAAATTCCCAAAACTGGTATACACAGTTCCAACACTACTTGAATGGAGGAAACGGCACGGAATTTATTATAAAGTGGAAAATAATCAATCATAAAATTGGTCAGCGCCGGAAAGTTTTTCCCCCATGATAGCAGCAATGCCAATAAAGCTCCTCCCAACAGCCACCATTTTCTTCTTCCATCCACCAAAAACAACCCAATCACAAACAGAAAAATAACTATTGCCCCAATGTACGCAGGACCAGCAGGTCCAGACATTGGATGCGGTCCCCAATACAAATAGAGTCCTGAGACTTCTTTAGCTCTGGTGGGAGATAATCCCTGCCCTGTCAAATATTCATAAACTTTAGAGCTTTTTCCCAAATCTTCCTTGCCAGAACCGCCAAACATCCTTGGAACAAACAAATCCAAGGATTCTGCTATACCATAACTATAATATGTGATATAATCCCTATCCAGTCCTGTTTGAACAGCTTTGGGCGTTCCATCCGGGTTGATTGTCAATTCCGATTTACCACGTGTACTCCAATCAGCATATTGCTTGGTTGCCAAAAGTCCAGTGGCATTGGTTGCAATGGAAAGCGCCACGGCCAAGACCAAGATACCAACAGAGGCAAAAAAATGTTTCAGTTCTTTCTCCTTTATCGCATAAACAAGGCGTACCAGACCCAAAATCAACACCAAAAGCATAAAGTAATAGGTCATTTGATAATGGTTGGCACTGATTTCCAATGCCATCGCCAGAGCGGTCAATACAAATCCCAGCAAATACTTTTTTCGGAATACCAGGACAATTCCACCTAAAACCATAGGGATATAGCCCAAAGCATGTGCTTTTGCATTATGTCCTACCCCCAGAATGATGATAAGATAGGTTGAAAATCCAAACGCCAATGCTCCCAAAATACCCAAACGATAATCGACCCTCAAGCAGAGCATCAAAATGTAGAACCCAATAAAATAAAGAAAAAGATAATCCGCTGGTCTTGGTAAAAAACGAATCAACCTATCCAGTTTTTTTATATAATCGTGCGGATAATTAGCGCCCAATTGATAAGTGGGCATTCCCCCAAAGGCACTATTGGTCCAGTATGATTCCTCCCCAGTTAATTCCTTGTAATCATTACGCTCCTTGGCCATTCCCTTATACTGGGCAATATCCGATTGATAAATAGCCTTACCCTGAAGGACAGGATAAAAGTATAATAGTGAGGCAACAATGAAGAAAGCAATTACACAAACACTGGTGATAACGGCTTTTAGGGAAAGTTTCATGGATTGATTTTGAAAAGACAAATATTAGTCAATTTCTTCAAAATCTATATATTCTCCAACTTTTTTTGATGGATTGGATTTTCTAAAAGGTTTTTTGGAAACTGTAGTTTCTCCTTCATTAGGTGTATTGCTCCTAAAATCCTGATAATTGCCAAATTGCTGTCCAAACCGTTCTTGGGTTTTCTTGACGGCATAGTTCATTAGCTTGGGCGCCAACCATTTTAGTAGCAATTTAAGCCCATAGTATACTAATATGACTATTAAAATCGTTTGTAATAAAACCATATAACAGAGTTATTGAGTCAAAATTACATTGTAAGTCTCTTATTAGACCCTAAAGTATCATAAAATAGTATTAAAATAAGTTATATGGATCTCCGCTTTTTTAAAAAGACGCTTTTTTCACTCTGTTTAGTTCCTTTTTTATCCAATGCACAATATACCGATGTCATTAATTCTAATAGACCAGGTAGAGCAGTAAGTGCCTACGCTGTGGGTAAGAATGTAGCACAGATGGAAATGGGTTTGCTTTATGAGCAACAAGACAATGCTACATTGAATACCGATTCCAATATTTTTGGGGTCGATTTTGCTTTTAGATACGGATTACTTTTTGAATCTCTGGAAGTTAACGTGGAGGGATCCTATATAAGTCAGGGCATAACATATACCCAGACAGGAACGGATGATAGACTAACCGATTTTTCAAGAAGCAGGGCCGGTCTTAAATACTTGGTTTTTGATCCCTTTAAAAATCCTGAAAACAATAAGCCAAATCTGTATAGTTGGAGGGCCAACAATGTTTTTCAATGGAAAAACCTGATTCCGGCGGTATCGCTTTATGCGGGAGCCACTTTTAATTTGGGGGAGAATCCATTTTACGTGGGCGACCCCACCATTTCGTATCGCGGAGCTGTTGCCACCCAGAGCAGGCTTTCCCCAAGGTTTGTCCTAATTTCCAATATTGCCTATGACCGTATTGGCACCGATTTTCCCGAATGGAGCTACGCTGTTTCTGTCACCCATGCGTTTAGAGACCCTAAATGGAGTGTTTTTATAGAGAATCAGGGCATAAAGAGTGATCGATATTCCGATATTTTGCTTCGCACAGGTGTTGCTTACCTAATCAGTCCGGATTTCCAGGCCGATTTTCATTTAGGCTCAGGGTTTAAAAACTCGCCATCACGTATTTTTGCCGTTCTCGGTTTTTCGTACCGTTTGGATTTTCATAAAGATACACTTGTACCCATCGATAGTCAGAAATCTGGTCAAAACGGAAAAATCAAGAAAAACGCAGCAAAGAAAAAGCGAAAGAAAAAAGGCAAAAAGAAAAAGGATAAACTAGATTTCTAAGTTTCACAAATAACATTTTTCTGCTGTAGAGAATATTGCTAATATTGACCTTGCAAAAAATCATGTATGGTCACTATAAAGCAGGTTCAATCCAAGACCGATTTAAAAAAATTCGTAAAATTCCCTTTCAGCCTATATAAAGATTCCCCGTATTGGGTTCCTCCCATTATCAAAGACGAACTGGAATCCTTTAATCCTGAGAAGAATCCGGTATTTAAAAGTGCGGAGGCCACTTTCTTTTTGGCATATAAAGAAGGGCAAATAGTTGGGCGCATTGCCGCTATTATAAATTGGATTGAAGTTAACGAACAGCAGTTGCAAAAAATGAGGTTTGGCTGGTTCGATTTTATTGATGATCTCGAAGTTTCCAAAGCTTTATTGGATAAAGTTTCTGAAATTGGCCAACAACATCAGTTGCAATATATGGAAGGTCCTGTAGGTTTTTCCAATTTGGATAAAGTTGGGGTTCTTACCGAAGGTTTTGACCATACCGGCAATATGATTACCTGGTACAATCATCCGTATTACCAGTCGCATTATGAGCAACACGGTTTTAAAAAGGAAAAAGAGTACTTGGAGAACAAATTTTTGTTTGCCAATGCTGATCCTAAGATATTTTATAAGGCCAATCTTCTTATAAAAAAGAGATATGGTTTAAAAGCGCTTAATTTCACCAGTAGTAAGGACATAATGCCATGGGTTGATAAAATGTTTGATTTGTTCAACGAAACCTACTCTGCACTTTCCTCTTTTGTAAAGATCACCGACATACAAAAGGAATATTTTAAAAAGAAGTATATCAGCTTCATAAATCCGGAGTATATCAAGTTTGTTGTTGACTCCAAAGATGAATTGGTGGCCTTTGCCATTGTGATGCCCTCTTTTTCAAAGGCGCTACAAAAGGCAAAAGGAAAATTGTTTCCAACCGGTGTATTTCATCTTCTAAAAGCCAAAAAGAGCAGTAAAGACGTTATTTTTTATTTGATAGGTATTCATCCCGAGTATCAAAACAAAGGAGTCACCGCAATCATATTTAACGAATATTACAAGACTTTTCAAGAGAAGGAAATTGTAAACTGTATTCGCACCCCTGAATTGGAGGAAAATGTGGCCATTAGACAACTATGGAAACATTTTGACCCCGTTATCTACAAAAGACGTAGAACCTACCGGAAAAATCTAGAATCTTAAGGTCGGAAATTTATAAAAATAGGTTGGTAGAAAGACTTTTTATTCTCCCATTGCTGCCGCTACTGCCGCAGATAACCTTTTATAAGTTCCATTTTGCAATCGCTCTCTAATAGCAGAGAAAGCATCCAAAGTTTCCACGATATCCTGCATGGTATGTGTGGCGGTTGGAATCATTCGAAGTAAAATCAATCCTTTAGGTATTACCGGGTAAACTACTATGGAACAGAAGATTCCATAATTTTCTCGAAGATCTTTTACCAAGGCCATGGCTTCGGGGATACTACCGTTTAAATAAACCGGAGTAACACAGCTTGAAGTGGTTCCTATATCAAATCCACGCTCTTTAAGTCCGTTTTGAAGTGCATTTACATTCTCCCAAAGCTTCGCTTTGAGTTCTGGCATGGTACGCAACATATCCAAACGCTTCAATGCGCCTTTTACATACACCATAGGTAACGACTTCGCGAACATTTGTGATCGTAAATTATATTTCAAGTACTCGATAATCTCTTGATCAGCTGCTACAAAGGCTCCAATTCCAGCCATAGACTTGGCAAAGGTGGCCAAGTATACATCAATATCGTCTTGAATTCCTTGCTCCTCACCCGCTCCAGCACCGGTTTTTCCCAAGGTACCAAAGCCATGGGCATCATCAACAAGCAATCTAAACTTGAATTTTTGTTTAAGCTCAACTATTTCCTTCAAGATACCTTGCTCACCACGCATTCCAAAAACACCTTCCGAAATCACCAATATCCCTCCACCTGTTTCGGTGGCCAATTTGGTAGCACGTTCCAAGTTTTTCTCCAGACTTTCTACATTATTGTGTTTGAAAGTGAATCGTTTGCCCATATGTAAACGAACGCCATCAATAATACAAGCATGGCAGTCCACATCGTACACAATAATATCATCCTTGGAGACCAAGGCGTCTATAACAGACATGAAGCCCTGATATCCAAAATTCAGTAAATAGGAAGCCTCCTTATTCACAAATGCAGCCAGTTCCTGCTCCAATTGCTCATGATAATCGGTATGGCCACTCATCATACGAGCTCCCATTGGGAAAGCTGCACCATGTTCATATGCAGCATCTCCATCAACTTTTTTGATTTCCGGTAGATTGGCCAACCCCAAGTAATCATTGATACTCCATGTAATGACTTCCTTTCCCTGGAACTTCATTCTGTTGGAGATAGGACCTTCCAATTTTGGGAACACAAAATAACCTTCCGCCTGCGACGCCCATTTTCCCAACGGCCCCTTGTTCTCAATGATTCTATCAAATAAATCTCTCATCTACCTTAAAATTGATTCAACTGCAAAAATATATATTTTTGCCAAGCTCACATAACTAATATCCCTATATAAAAAAACGACAACGTAAACCGCTGTCGTTCTGATATATATAAAAAGAGTTAGTAGTTTACTTTATATATTCTATTTTTTCTGGTGCCTCAGCATTCTGAATATCAAAAAACCCTTGGTTTTCCATCCACTCATTACTATATACCTTGCTCATATACCTTGAACCATGGTCAGGAAAAATAACCACAACATTGCTGTCCTTGGAAAATTCGCCTTCGGTATTCAACTGATATAGAGCCTGCATTGCCGCACCACTGGTATAACCAACAAACATACCCTCGGTATGGGCTATTTTTCTGGCCATATGGGCACTCTCCCCATCGGTTACCTTTACATAGCGATCTATGCAATTGAAATCGGTGGCATCTGGAATCAGGTTCTTTCCTAATCCTTCAATTCTGTATGGGTATACCTCGTTATGGTCAAACTCTCCAGTTTCATGGTATTTTTTGAGCACGGAGCCATAGGCGTCCACTCCCAGTACCTTAACTTCTGGATTTTGTTCCTTTAAATAGCGAGCAATACCAGAAATGGTTCCACCTGTGCCGCTACATGCTACCAAATGAGTAATGGCGCCATTTGTCTGCTTCCAAATTTCCGGACCTGTAGTATGGTAATGTGCTTCAATATTTAGCTCATTGAAATACTGGTTGATATAAATGGAATCCTTGGTTTCTTTATGCAAACGTTTGGCCACTTCGTAGTATGATCTTGGATCATCAGCGCTAACATGGGCCGGGCATACATATACCTTGGCACCCATGGAACGAAGCATGTCTATTTTATCTGGAGATGATTTTGAGCTTACCGCCAAAATGCATTTATAACCTTTAACAATGCTCACCATAGCCAAACTGAATCCTGTATTACCAGAGGTAGTCTCTATGATTGTGCTTCCAGGCTTAAGTAGTCCTTTACGTTCGGCTTCTTCTATAATATAAACCGCAATCCTATCCTTAGACGAATGTCCAGGATTAAACGCTTCAACTTTTGCATAAAAGTTTCCGGTAAGGGGGGCGGCTATTTCATTAAGCTTAACAAGGGGAGTATTTCCAATTAAATCAAGAATATTGCTGTGCGCATCTATCTGTTTTCTCATAACTGGGTTTAGGTAAGGGACAAATCTTGAATTTCTTCTCGATTTATCAGGGACAAAAATAGTATTTTTTATTTTAAGGAGCTTTTCCTTCCAAATCAAGTATAAAAGCATATTCTTTCGCAGTCTCCTTTAAGGATTCAAATCGACCTGAAGCTCCTCCATGTCCTGCATCCATATTGGTATCCAGAAATAGCAGGTTATGATCAGTTTTGTGCTCCCGAAGCTTTGCCACCCATTTGGCGGGTTCCCAATACTGTACTTGGGAATCGTGCAAACCTGTGGAGACATACATATTTGGGTAATTCATCGCTTCTACGTTATCATATGGTGAATACGACTTCATATAATCGTAAAACTCTTTTTCATTGGGATTGCCCCACTCATCATATTCACCAGTAGTCAAGGGGATGGATGAATCCAGCATTGTGGTGACCACATCCACAAAAGGAACCGCAGCAATCACTCCTTTGTAGAGCTCTGGTGCCATATTGACCACTGCCCCCATTAAAAGTCCACCCGCAGAGCCACCACTGGCATACAAATGCTCAGCGCTGGTATACTTCTTTTCTATTAAAAATTTAGAGCAATCAATGAAATCGGTAAAAGTATTTTTCTTTTTTAGAAGTTTTCCATCTTCGTACCAAGGTCTTCCCAAATATTCCCCACCACGAATATGGGCAATGGCATATATAAAGCCCCTGTCCAACAAACTCAATCTAATTGATGAGAAGTAAGGGTCAATTGTACTCCCATAGGAACCATAGGCATATTGCAACAATGGGCTGGTACCATCAAACTTTGTGTCCTTATGATAAACCAATGAGATGGGAACTTTTGCCCCATCCCTGGCAGTGGCCCATAACCGTTCTGTGCGATAGTTTGCTTTATCGAACTTACCCCCCAAAACTTCTTGCTCCTTCAGGGTTTTTTTGGTCTTTTTTGCCATATTAAAATCGATAACGGCATAGGGAGCGCCCATTTCGTTATAGTAGTAGCGGAGCTCCTGGGTATCAAAATCAAGGTTTACGGACGTCCCTGCCACATAGGTTTCACTCTCAAAGGGCAAATAATAATTATCCGACCCGTCCCAACGAACGATTTTAAGCTTGTTCAACCCATTTTCTCGCTCTGAAAGCACATAATAGTCCTTAAAAATGTCGACATCCTCCAAAAGCACATCATCCCGATGCGGAATAAATTCCTCCCAAAATTTTGCATCGGTTTTTTCATCCGTAGCTCGCATCAGTTTAAAATTGGTAGCGGAATCCTTGTTTGTAAGTACAAAAAAGTTACCATTATAATGTGCAATGGAGTATTCCACTCCCCTTTCCCGTGGAGAAAATATCTTAAAATCGCCCTCAGGGTCATTTGCATCCAAAATCTGATATTCCGAAGTCAATGTACTTACAGAGCCGATAACCAAGTACTTTCTGGATTTGGTTTTGTAAACAAAGGTGTTGAAGGTAGAATCTTTTTCATGAAAGACCAGAACATCCTCCTCTGCAGAGGTCCCCAAGGTATGCCTGTATATTTTATCGGAACGCAAAGTAACTGGGTCTTTTTTGGCATAGAACAAGGTTTTTCCATCATTCCCCCAAACCGAACTTCCGGTAGTGTTTTCTACCTTATCGTCATATATTTTTCCCGTTTCCAAATTCTTTACCTGAATGGTGTACTGCCTTCTAGAAACAGTATCTGTGGCAAAAGAGGCTAATGTATTATCTGGAGTAATTGCAATTCCCCTTAATTTGAAGTATTCGTGGTCTTTTGCCATTTGGTTGCAATCAAACATGGGTTCATCCTTTGATTCCATGCTATCTTTCCGCCTCAAGTAAATGGGGTATTCTTGACCTGTTTCATACTTGGTAATGTACCAATAGCCATTGTATTTATAGGGAACCGAAGAATCATCCTCCTTAATTCGTGATTTCATCTCCTGGAAAAGTGAATCTTGGAATTCCTTGGTATGGGAGGTCATCTCCTGATAGTAGGCATTCTCTGCATTTAGATAATCCAAAACTTCTTGGTCCTCCCTATCATTCATCCAATAGTAGTCGTCTACCCTTATATCTCCATGTTTTTCAAGCTTGGTGGGTTTCTTTTTTGCAATAGGAGGTGTGATACGCATCGGCTTTTCTTTACTGTTTTGACAAGAGCCTGCAAAAATAAGGCATAATATGAAAAAACAATTTCTAAGAACGAGTAGTTTCATGGATTTTGATTTGTGCCAAATTATTACTTTTGAACCTGAAAAACATAATAAATAGGGACATGTTTGGAGATTTAATGGGAATGATGGGCAAATTGAAGGAGACCCAGGAAAAAGTTAAGGCCACCAAAGAGCGATTGAATTCGGTTTTGATTGATGAAAGCTCTTCGGATGGGCAAATTAAAGTGACGATAACCGCAAACAGGGAAATTAAATCCATAGCCATAGATGATGCGCTTTTACAGGATAAGGAACAGCTTGAGGATTATCTGGTTTTGACCTTGAACAAGGCCATTGAAAAAGCAACCAATGTCAATGAGACAGAACTGGCGGCTGTGGCCAAAGAGGGTATGCCCAATATTCCTGGAATGGATTCATTGTTTAAGTAGTCTAACCAATCCCCTTCAGTACTTTTAAAAGGTGCGAATGCATTTCTTGCGTATAATCCAAATGCGTAACAATACGCAGTTTGCCTTGCCCCATGCCTATAATGGAAATGTTGTTTTCTTCCAATATTTTCAAGAAGTTATCAGAGGATATTTTAGCTTCATCCAATTCAAAAATGATGATGTTGGTCTCAATGGGTTCCACTTTTTGAATGAACTCTAACCCCATTAAAACTTTCCCAATATCTTTTGCACGTTGATGGTCTTCGGAAAGTCTATCAATATGATAGTCCATGGCATAGATTCCAGCTGCCGCCAAAAATCCCGATTGCCGCATTCCCCCTCCCAATACTTTGCGAACACGGAGAGCATTGTCAATAAGCTCTTTGTCGCCCACCAAAACGGAACCCACCGGGCAACCAAGGCCCTTGCTCAAACACACACTAATGGAATCGAAAAGTTTTCCATAATCCTTAGGGTTTTCTTGCTTAGCAACCAAGGCGTTCCATAAACGCGCTCCATCCAAATGGTATTTAAGGTTATTATTTGTGCAAATCTTTTTGATTTTTTGGAGCTCTGCAAAATCCCAACAAGCACCTCCGCCTTTATTGGTCGTATTTTCAATACAAACCAGCGAGGTCAACGGACTATGGTAAAAATCAGGGGGATTTATGGATTCCTCAACCTGTTTCGCTGTCATCATACCCCTATTTCCATCCACCAACTTGCACGACACCCCACTATTAAAACTTACCCCGCCACCTTCGTAATTGTACACATGTGCATATTTATCACATATTAACTGCTCACCAGGGTTGGTATGTAATTTAATGGCGGTTTGGTTGGCCATGGTACCACTAGGAAAAAACAAGGCCGCCTCCATGCCAAAGTAATCGCTCACTTTTTCTTCCAAGCCATTGACACTGGGGTCATTTTTAAACACATCGTCTCCCACTTTCGCAGTCGTAATAGCCTCCATCATGCCAGGCGTGGGTTTGGTAACAGTATCGCTAATCAGGTTTATTTCCATTTAGAAAATTGGATTGTTGGATAATTCGATTATTGGAATTTGGATGATGCTATATTGTTCATTGCTAATTGCCCTTTGTAAATTGTCTAATGAAAACAGTCCATTCCAATAGGAGATCCATCAGGTATTTTTGGAGCTGGAATCACCTTGAAATTGTTTGGAGCTTTGGCAAAAGCATCTATTCTACGGACCATCTCAGCAGCAATTGGATTCCTGCCGTTACTCAACAGCGAAACTTTAAGTGATCTCAAGGTTTCGTTGGCAATCGCATTCACCTGCGGATGAACATCCTTATGGGCTGCCAAATTCATGATATGATAAAGCGTCCTAAAATTGATGGTATTCTGAACTTCATTCACATAATCATCCCTATGGCTCATTTCTATTGTGTTTTTTATCAATTCGTCCAATAATTGTTTTAGACCCATTTGGTCTTTGTCCAAGCTTTTTTGTTGAATCAACCGTGAGGCACGTTCTGGGTGAAGTAAAAGTCCCAAGGTCATGTCCGCAGCAGTTTCCGAAGCTGATAATGCATCAAAAGCTACTCCTATCCTTCCATTAAAAGACTCCCTGGATTTTCCATAACCAATAGCTCTGGGAGGAAAAAGCTCCAATTTCTCTTTGGGAATGGCAATGGTGCTAGCATCCAATGTCTTTAAAATAGTTTTTAGTGCATTTTCCTGGCTTGCCAAACTAATAGGATACACTGTTCGCTGTCCATCACCTTTTACACTATAATTATAATCCAATCCACCAATAAGTTTGGAAACCGCTTCGGTTTGGTATCTGTGGAAAAAATATAAAGGCGCAAATACATCTTCCAATACCGAATTAGGCTCTCCAGCCCTAATATTGTCCATAGAAAAATTATCAATAGCCGTTTTTCTGATTTTCAAGACATTTTCAAGCTCCTGGGAGGCATTTCTACCATTGTCCCACAAATGTGCCAGTACATGAGCTCCTCCCCTTGGTCTTGCATCCTGATCCGAAATGTATCGCAGACCGTCTGTTTGGGCTTGTTGTAGAATAGCATTCAGGCTTTCCTTTTCATTGGCTCCCTTCGGGAAATCTGAATAGGAATAAGCTACCGTAACTTTATCCCATTCACCAATTCCAGTATCATAGGCATTGGAAAAATCAATGACACCACCATTCAATTCAAATTGAGGGTGCGGATAATCCATTACCGATGCTCTGCCATTTGTGCTTGCCGCAAAATTGTGGGCAAAACCTAGGGTATGTCCAATTTCATGGGCAGAAAGCTGACGGATTCTAGCCAGGGCCATTTCCAACATGGGTTGATAGTTATCATCGCGTTCGGCAAAAGGTTTGTTCATCAAGGCCTGGGCTATCAAAAAGTCCTGACGGATACGTAGGCTCCCCAGACTCACATGTCCCTTAATGATTTCTCCCGTTCGTGGGTCTTTGATGCTCATTCCGTAACTCCAGCCACGCGTTGACCTGTGTACCCATTGAATCACATTGTACCGAACATCCATTGGGTCGGCATTGTCAGGTAAAATCTTAAGCTGAAAAGCATCTTTATATCCAATGGACTCAAACGCCTGGTTCCACCATCTCCCACCTTCCAGTAAAGCTGAACGCACAGGTTCAGGAGTCCCATTGTCCAGATAATAGATTATGGGTTCAACTGCTTCGCTTACTTCCGCATTTGGATTTTTCTTCTTTAGGCGGTGTCTTGTGATATATCGTTTTAGAATGGGTTCTTGAACCGGAGTGGCATAATCGTAGTAAGAGAAAACATTGGAGCCACTACGTGGGTCGAACACTCTTTTTTCATAACCGTCATCGGGTAGTGCTATCAAAGAGTGGTGTTGGGCTACCGTCACCAGGGAAGGATCAGGAGTCACTGAACGAATCCAGCCGCCCTCAGGGTTACCTTTAAAGGTAAGGGTAACATCAAATTCCACATTTTTTGGAAAAGCTTTGGTACGCTCAAAAGCCAAGGCGCTCTTGGATACATCCAAACTGTAAGATCCTTGTTTTGTATTCTTCAACCTAGCCGACACTCCATGGGCATCGCGCATTAAAAATTCCGTGATATCTATTAAATAATTCCCTTTGGATTCTTCTTCAATCTTGAAACCATGTAAGACCGATTTTGCAAAAGCTTGTTCAACTGACTTTTTTTCCAATTCATTTTGGGTAATTGCCCTAAATTTCAAATTGGGTTGAATCAACAATAATTTGTTCCCGGCCTTCTTAAAAAAAACCACCTGTTCATTGCCCAGCTGTCCCCTATCCAATCCAATATCATTGCTACCAATACCGCTACTCAAAGAATACACATATAGGAATTCTTTTTCCAGTTCATCCACCTCTAAAAAAATCTTGTCAGTGGCATCATCAAAATAAAAATTATAAAAGCCATTGAATTTTTGGAAGTTCTTGGTCTTATCAAAATTTTGGGCGTTTAAAAATGTGATTGAGCCCACAATTGCAAGCAAATAGGAAAGAAGGTTTTTCATGTTACATAGAGTTCTTGCTAAAATTATATAATTTTCGTTGCCCGACTATACTGAAATAGTATTTTTGCCTGAAATAATTTTTATGGTTACCACAGATCAACATAAAGATCTTATTGAGCGCCTTGGTGCGTTAAGGAGGTATCTTTGACATTGATGCCAAACTTATAGAAATAGAGAACGAAGAGGAGAAAACTGCTGCTCCGGGCTTTTGGGACGATCCCCAAAAGGCCCAAGTTCAAATGCAAACGTTAAAATCGAAGAAAAAGTGGGTTGAAGAATACAACTCCGCCGAATCTTTGGTGGGTGACCTTGAAGTTTTGTTGGAATTCCAACAAGCTGGTGAAGTGCCTGAGGACGAAGTGAATTCGCATTTTGAAAACTCCAAATTGGCCATAGAAAATTTGGAATTCAAAAACATGCTTTCCGAGGAAGGGGATGAACTTACGGCCGTACTCCAAATAACTGCGGGTGCCGGAGGCACGGAAAGTTGTGACTGGGCTTCCATGCTTATGCGTATGTATTTGATGTGGAGTGAAAAGAACGGTTACAAAGTCAAAGAGCTTAATTATCAGGAGGGTGATGTCGCTGGAATTAAAACCGTAACCCTTCAAATTGAGGGCGAATTTGCCTTTGGCTGGTTGAAGGGAGAAAACGGGGTACATCGTTTGGTGCGTATTTCTCCATTTGACAGTAATGCTAAGCGGCACACTTCTTTTGCCTCGGTCTATGTTTATCCTCTGGTTGATGATACGATTGAAATTGAGGTGAACCCTGCTGATATTGAAATTACCACAGCGCGTTCCAGCGGTGCTGGCGGACAAAATGTGAACAAGGTGGAAACCAAAGTGCAATTGGTGCACAAACCTACTGGTATACAAATTTCCTGTTCAGATTCTAGATCGCAGCACGATAATAGGGCCACGGCCATGAAAATGTTGAAATCACAGCTCTATGAAATAGAGCTTCGGAAAAAACAGGAAGCTAGGGCAGAAATTGAATCCTCAAAAATGAAGATTGAATGGGGTTCCCAAATTCGAAATTATGTGATGCATCCTTATAAATTGGTCAAGGATGTAAGAACAGCGGAAGAGACGGGTAATGTTGATGCGGTAATGGATGGGGAAATCAACCAATTTTTGAAGGCATTTTTGATGATGATGGGACAAAAGGAAGAATGAGGAGATTAGAGGTTAGAAACTATGCAATTGAAAATCATTAACTACTCACTGATAATTGTGCATTACTAACTGTCCATCGATTATTGTACATTGACAACTGATAATTGAATATTTATGATTAAAATTTATCACAATCCAAGATGTAGTAAGTCCAGACAAGGGGTAGAATATCTTGAAAAATCAGGTGCTGAGTTTGAAGTGGTACGGTATTTGGATAACGTTCCCACGAAAGAAGAACTGAAAAACATTATCTCATACCTTGGCATTACTCCTGCGGAATTGGTTCGTAAAAATGAAGCGGTTTGGAAAGAAAATTATAAGGGAAAGGAGTTATCGGATGATGAGATTATTAGCGCCATGGTTGAAAACCCTAAACTAATAGAAAGGCCTATTATTATTAAAGACAATAAAGCAGTTATAGGTCGACCAGCCGATAACATAGCATCATTATTATAGTTTATGGCCAATTAAAGCGGTTTTTAAGTGCCTTTTTTCCTTAGCAAAGCCGTGTTTGATGGCTATTTGTCAACGCTTTGCCAATAAATTTTAATTTTGAAATTGTACTTTTAACGTTATGAAGAAGATACGGACAATTTTATTTGTGCTGCTTGCCATATTTGCCACGGATTCCTTGATTGCACAATACGGTTATGGAAATCCTTATGGATATGGCAATAGATATGGAAGACAGCGAAGTTCAATACCACAGGCCCAGGCACCACCAAAGGAGCCAGAGAAGTTAACAGCCGAACAAATTGTTGATGAACAATTGCCTTCAATAACCGAAGCCTTGGGGTTGGATGCCTTTGAAGAGGCCGTTGTACGCACCACGCTTATAAAATCAGTACAACAACGTATCGAGCTTCAAATACTTGAATTGGAAGCTACCAAAATGCAAGAAGCTGTTGAAAAAATACGGAACCGACAGAATGAAGAATTAAAAGCGGGACTTCCTGAGGATAAGTACGAGGCTTTCCAGGAGCTTCAGAAAAACAGGTTCAAAACCAAGAAGAAAAAGAAGAAGAAAAAGAAATCCAAAGAATAAAAAAAGAGGCTTAAAGCCTCTTTTTTCTTTTATTCGTTTCGCTTAGCTCGTTTAGCTTCGCGTCTTTCTTTGTACATCTCCATTAAGTTACCAAACAACCAGTAAGGCACTACAAAAGTCAGTAGAAAAATCATTAACCAGAAACCTATGGTAAGGATGGTCAAAAAAGCTAAAAAACCTAAATATTGGTCAAAGTCGAACATGATTTATTCCTTTTGTTGTGCAAAGATACCTTCATTTGGTCAAAAAAAACAAATCTCCTTGCAAAAAATCTTTAATTGCTGACATCTTTCATTAAATATGAAAGTCCGAAGACCTAAATTTGCATATCAAAAAAAATAAGAAATGGGTTTTAGAATAGAAAAAGACACCATGGGCGAGGTTAAGGTACCCGCTGATAAATATTGGGGAGCACAAACTGAACGATCCCGTAACAATTTTAAAATTGGGGCACCCGCATCAATGCCTTTGGATGTGGTTTATGGATTTGCCTATTTAAAAAAAGCTGCTGCATATACCAACCATGAGTTGGGTGTTCTGCCTGTTGAAAAAAGAGATTTAATCGCTAAAGTATGTGATGAGATACTTTCAGGCCAGCATGATAACCAATTCCCTCTGGTGATTTGGCAGACCGGTTCCGGTACCCAAAGCAATATGAATGTAAATGAAGTTATTGCCAATAGGGCCCATGAAATAGCTGGAAACAAGATTGGAGAGGGTGAAAAAACCATTCAACCCAACGATGATGTAAATAAAAGTCAATCTTCCAATGATACCTTTCCAACGGGAATGCACATTGCTGCATATAAAAAGATTGTAGAGGTCACCATTCCCGGGGTTGAGCAATTACGTGACACCCTGGATAAGAAATCCAAGGAGTTTAGAGATGTGGTAAAGATTGGTCGTACCCATCTTATGGATGCCACTCCCCTAACCTTGGGACAGGAATTCTCTGGGTATGTTTCCCAGTTAAACCATGGTCTTAAGGCCTTAAAAAATACCTTACCTCATTTGAGTGAATTGGCTTTGGGTGGCACCGCAGTAGGTACCGGATTGAACACTCCAAAAGGCTATGATGTGTCGGTTGCCAAGCATATTGCTGAATTTACCGGTTTGCCTTTTATTACCGCGGAGAATAAGTTTGAGGCCCTTGCTGCACATGATGCCATTGTGGAAAGTCATGGAGCATTAAAGCAATTGGCGGTTTCTCTGAACAAAATTGCCAATGATATTCGGATGATGGCCTCCGGACCACGTTCTGGAATAGGAGAGATCATTATTCCGGCCAATGAACCTGGAAGTTCCATAATGCCCGGAAAAGTAAACCCTACCCAGTGTGAAGCTATGACCATGGTTTGCGCACAGGTCATGGGTAATGACGTGGCAATTTCAGTGGGAGGTACGCAAGGACATTATGAGCTCAACGTTTTTAAGCCCGTTATGGCGGCAAACATTCTACAATCCGCCCAGCTTATTGGAGATGCCTGCGTAAGTTTTGATGTGAACTGTGCTGTTGGTATAGAGCCTAATCATGAGGTAATTAAAACGTTGCTGAACAATTCCTTGATGCTCGTCACAGCCTTGAACACAAAAATTGGCTATTATAAAGCTGCGGAAATTGCGAACACAGCACATAAAAATGGAACTACCCTTAGAGAAGAGGCTATTAATTTAGGCTATGTTACCCCTGAAGAATATGATGAATGGGTAAAACCTGAGGATATGGTGGGGAGTTTGAAATAAACGCTTATTTATAACCACAATAGCCTATTCAAAAAAGACATGTGCTTTTATCTATATTTCAAAATGGGTTAATTTGTATTATCAAAGAACCTAATAGATAAAGGCACATTTATGTCCTATTCTTCAGTTTTTTTATTCTTTTTTGGGGCTATTGGGGTATTCAATAGTTTTTTGCTAGGCTTATATTTTATTCTATCTAAAAAGTCGAAACAGATGCCAAATATTTTGTTTGGGCTGTTTCTTTTGTTTTTAAGTGAGCGAGCTTTACGGGGATTAATTTATTTTTTCAGTGATGTAGCTCCAAATGCTTATACCAAATTTGGGCCGGTTACCTTCTTGTTTATTGGCCCATTTCTATTTTTATATACACTATCTGTTGTTGCACCTCACCACAAAGCTCTTTCTTCTTGGAAGTATCATATTCTATTTTGGGTGATTGCTGCCGTTGTATTACATTTTGTATTCCCTTTTAAAATTGACCCTATATTTTATAAGGCATATATTATGAAAGGAATCAATTTTCAATGGTTGATATATATTTTGATGTCTGTCTGGGTATCTTTTACTTGTTTAAAAAGCGATTCCACAAAAAAGACAAGTTATATACCGAAAATTACATGGATAAACGCTTTGTTGACAGCGACCTTGGCTCTATGGTTAATTTACTTCTTTGTTAGCTTTACCTATTTTGTGATTGGGTCTATTATTTTTTCGCTGGTATTTTACGCTTTCTACATCTACTTTTTACTTAATAAGAAAGTTCGTTTTCAGATTTTCGGACTTGAAGAAAAGTATCAAAGTAAAAAAATGGATAGTTATGAAATTGCTCCGCTGGTACAGCAGCTACGTGCCATAATGTTAAGGCAAAAACTCCATAGAAACCCTAAACTAAAATTAACCGACTTGGCACAGGAGTTGGGAATACCTTCACATCAATTTTCACAATTACTGAACGATAATTTGGGAAAAAGTTTTTCGACTTTTGTAAATGAATATAGAATTGACGAAGCAAAACAACTAATTCAATCCAATACCAAATATACATTGGATGCCATTGGCAAAGAATCCGGTTTTAACTCTAAATCATCATTTTATACTTCCTTTAAACAACTTGTTGGGGTAACACCATCAAAATACAGAGAACAAGTTTTAAGTTTGAAATTATAATTTCGGACAAAAATGAATTGATAACACCCCTTGTTTTCCGCAGAATCACTGTTTTTTTGTTTCATAATTTTTAAAATCATGAAAGTGAAAGACTTAATAAAAGGGTTGCTTCCATTACTAATTTTGGCATGTGTAATTAGTTGTAAATACCAAAACAAGAAGGAAGTAAACAATAGTGCCAAGAAATCAATAGCTCAAGCCATTTCCGTTTTACCAAATGCTTCTATTGAAGAGACCATATCCTATTATCACAAACTCAAGAAAGAACAGCCCATCAGTTATAATTTTGAAGACGAAAACGAGCTTAACACACTAGGCTATCAATATTTGACCAATGGAAAGGTAAAAGAGGCCATTGAAATATTTAAACTTTTGGTAGATGAGTTTCCAGATTCTTATAATCCTTATGATAGTTTAGGTGAGGCATATTACAAGAATGGAAATTACGAATTGTCTTTAATCAATTATAGAAATTCTTTAGCATTAAATCCCAAGAACACTAATGCGGAAAGGATGATTTTCAATATAAACTATGATCAGCGAGATAGGCCAAAGTTCCATCAGGTCTTTAGCAAACAGGAATATTTAGAAGATATGGATGAAATGGCTAAACGAATCGCAGAAAAACATCCAAACCCTTTTGAGTTTATTACCAGGGAAGATTTTGGGGAATTGGTTGAAAACCAAAAAGCAAAAGTTAAAGAAGGGATGACATATGGTGAGTTTATTTGGGAATTGAGTCCCATTATTGCAAGTGTTGGCTGCGAGCATACCCGTTTGGGTGGTTTCAATCAAGAAGATGAAATGTTACCGGTATCGTTACGGTTTCCCCTTGAAGCAGATTTATTGGATTCCGAATTATTGGTCACCAATCCAAGAATTAACCGTAATAAGGTTACCGCGGGAAGCTCAATCAAAACCATAAATGGGAAGGCTATCAATGAAATTACAAAAGATGTTTTTAAACATATTTCATCAAATGGACATAGTAAGGGGTTGAAGAAAAGCATATTTAGTGCATATTTCACCTCCTATATAGCCTACTATTTTGGGTTTCCAGAGTCATATGAGATTACCTTGGAAGGGCAAAATCAAACTATAAAACTTACACAACTTAAAGAGTTTGAATACCCATATATACAAGATGATATTGGCCTTGAAATATTTGAAACTCAAAATTATGGCACTTTGAGGATTCCATATTTTGGTGCGTATGGTGGCGATAAACTAAAAAAGTACCAAAAATTTATACGTTCAAGTTTTGAGGAACTCAAACAAGCAAAGGTTGGGAATCTAATTATAGATTTGAGAGGCAATGGCGGGGGATGTTCCTGTGGTGCTATTTATTTGTTACAACATATAGCAAAACAACCATTTACTTATTTTGACGAGCTATCCCCATTACCCGGCGATCCTAACGAAGGGGAAGAAAAAAAGCCTTTAAAAAATAGTTTCACTGGAAATACATATATTTTGATAGATGGGTTAAATGCTTCGACTTCTGGACATCTTTTATCCGTGGTCAAGGAAAATAATATGGCAATTTTAGTAGGTGAAGAAGCTGGTTCCAGTTATTATTCAAATGGAGGAATGGTAAGTCATATGGGAACTCATACAGCTGTCACATATATGATAGCCAGCGAAACATATTTTACCTCTGCAACAAATTTGCCAAGGGACAGAGGGGTTCTACCCGATCATTATGTTTATAAAAGTGCACTGGATATCTTAAATAATAAGGATGCACAATTGAACTATGTACTAAATATTATAAAAGAAAAATAAAAACTTGTGAAAGAAAAAAAGCCCGACTCATAATGAATCGGGCTTTTTTATTAAATATGGATAGTGTTATACTATTTTAAAGCGAACTTGGAAGTTCCCAATAATTTTAGTTTGTTGTCATAAACATTTACCATGTAGTTTCCTTTTTGGAAATCGGAGGCAGGCTTGTTTATGTAGTCGCAAACATCCAAAGAGCTGTTCTCATAGTAAAAGTTTGTTCCTTTGCTATAAGTGATTGAAGCACCTTCCTCAGTAGATTTAGAGAAACTATCTCCCAATACATTACCTTGAGGGTCTAAAACCTCAATAAAGAACTCTCTATCTCCAGCATCTGCAATTACGTTATCAGCAACGGTAAAACAAACTTTGAATTTGTCAGTTGCTTTAGCTCTTGAAGTAGATACCAATTTTCCGCTACTTCTTTCTTTAACTGCATCAACAGTAAAGGTAGAAAGGCTTAGTGCAGAACCTCTTTCAACAGCATCGGCCAATTGTGTGTTCTGAACAACCAAAGAGTCGTTGAAAACAGTTTGTTTTTCCAACTCAACAAATGTGCTGTCCCTTTGCATGGCCAACAAAGTGTTTGAACTTGTCAAAGAATCAACTTGCTTTAATAATTTTTCTCTTTCGGCTTTAAGAACGCTTACTTGTCTTCTATATCTTGATAATGAAGCAATATCTGCTTTCATTCCCTGTACAGAATCAATATACTTTGCGATGTTGTCTCTTGCAGCAACCAATTCTTCATTTGTAGCGTTGCTTTCCAAAATAGCTTTGTCGTACTCAGACTTCAAGTTGTTCAAATCCTCAACAACCAACTCTTTTTCTTGAGTAAGTGCGGTAGTGGTCTTTTTCTTATCTTGGTAAAGGCTTACGGTGTAGATAATTGTTCCTAAAAGAACTACCCCAAGCAAACCAGCTATTACCTTTAATCCGTTGTTACTTTTTGTTTCAGTCATAACTTTTTAATTAATTGATCTTCGTTTAAAGTGTATTTAATCAATTGTGTTCTGTTTATATACGCTCAACTTTTTGATTTGGATTATTGTGGATTAAATAATGTTAAAAAAATAGCGGACAATATACTTTAGGGCTTAATTTTATTGATAGTTTCAAAGCCTCTTAATTATGAAAAAAAAATATACTGCGTTTATTTTCAGCCTATTTCTTATCCTCGGATGTAAAGAAAACAAAGGGCAAAAGGATGTTAGCTCAACAACTTCGGAAGAAACAGGAGCCCTAAAAATTATCCCCATTGAACATGCCACAGCCGTATTGGAATGGAAAGACATTACCATATATATAGATCCCATAGGTGGAAAAAAAGCTTTTAAGAATCAAAAACAGCCTGACCTCATCTTAATAACCGATATTCACGGAGATCATTTCAGTTTAGAAACATTACAAGAATTAAATACCCAGAAAGCTAAAATAATGGTGCCCCAGGCCGTAGCTAATGGTATTCCGGAGGAATTCACTCCTCAAATTGACATACTGAACAATGGCGATTCCAAAGAACGCTATGGAATTACCGTTGAGGCCGTTCCCATGTATAATTTAAGGGAAGAAGCTTTAAAGTTTCATAAAAAAGGGAGAGGAAACGGATATATTTTAAATATGGATGGAGAACGGATTTATTTTTCGGGTGACACTGAGGATATACCGGAGATGAGGGCTTTAAAGAACATTGATAAAGCATTTGTATGTATGAATCTACCCTACACCATGACGGTTGAGAGTGCCGCTGATGCCGTTTTGGAGTTTAAACCCAAGGAAATCTATCCTTATCACTATAGAGGTAGACCAAACGTTGGTGATGTAAACAAATTTAAAATGCTAATCCACCAAGGGAACTCTGATATAAAAGTGGTCCAATTGGATTGGTACCCCAATGATGATTTTTAGAAAAGTAAAATAATATCAGGTTATCAACGTTAAACATAGAGACTTAACCAAATCGATACCGAACCATGGCTCCCAAATCCTACGTTTTGTTTGCTTTTGCATTCACTCTTGCCATCAACCTTTCTTTTTCCAATCAATGTGATAATTTCTATGCCAAAGTGACTTATGGTCTAAGTCATTCTAAAAAAGCATTGAGCGCGACCAATTTTGAACATCAAATGTATTACGCGGAAAGGGCTTTGACAGCTCTGGAAAAATCAAAATCCTTTATGGCGGAATGTGGTTGTGCCAAATCCGAGGATAAAACCTTGGATGCTATTGAGAGTTTAAACAAGGCGATTGATCCTGTAGATTGGGACGCGGGTCGCTATTTCTCAAAAAAGTCAATTGGCATCATCAACGAACTCATTACCGTTTTGGATGAATGCACTTTGGGAGTATCTGCAACAGTTGTGGTAGAAGATAGCGCCGAGACCACTTTGGAAAATGAAGCGTACACCGATGTGGAAAACGAGCAAGAATCCATGGAGATGGAAATGATAAAAGTTTTTGAAAAGCACTCCACCGAGCGATTGAAATCGACCGAAAAAGCAATTACACAGCTCATTTTACTCTCAAAATCTTTTAATCACGGGACTTCTGAAAAGGAAAATGACCCAGACAGCCTGGAATCTCACCAAAAAGCATATTTGCAAGAAGCAAAGAAACTTCTTGAAGAAGGTTTGGAGGCGTTAAATCAACAAGAGTAACGCTCCTTTATTAACGTATCAACTTCTTGTACTTAATACGTTTGGGCATAATATCAGCTCCCAATCGTTTCTTCTTGTTTTCCTCATAGTCAGAGAAAGAACCTTCAAAGAAATATACTTGCGAATCCCCCTCAAAAGCTAAAATATGGGTGCAAATTCGGTCAAGGAACCATCTATCGTGTGAAATGATTACGGCACAGCCGGCAAAATTCTCCAGACCTTCTTCCAGTGCTCGAAGCGTGTTCACGTCCAAATCATTGGTCGGTTCATCCAAGAGCAAAACATTTCCTTCTTCCTTTAAGGTCATTGCTAAATGAAGACGGTTACGCTCACCTCCTGAAAGCATGTTCACTTTCTTGTTCTGCTCACTCCCAGAAAAATTAAAACGACTTAGGTATGCTCTTGAATTGACTTGCTTTCCTCCCATCATCACCAATTCTTGTCCATCACTAAAATTTTCCCAAATGGTTTTGTTTGGATCAATATTGGAATGACTTTGGTCTACATAAGCCAATTTTGCCGTATCACCTACAACAAATTCTCCTTTATCGGGGGTCTCCTCTCCCATGATCATTCTAAAAATAGTGGTCTTACCAGCTCCGTTTGGACCTATAATGCCAACAATACCGGCCTGCGGAAGATTAAAGTTTAAATCCTCATACAAAAGTTTGTCTCCATAAGCTTTGCTTACCCCTTTGGATTCAATGACATTGGTTCCCAATCGTGGTCCATTGGGAATATATATTTCCAGTTTCTCCTCCAGTTGTTTCTGGTCTTGGCTTAAGAGTTTATCGTAATTTTTTAAACGGGCTTTTTGTTTGGTCTGTCTTCCTTTTGCTCCTTGTCTGACCCATTCCAGCTCTCGCTCCAATGTCTTTTGACGTTTAGAGGCCTGCTTGCTTTCTTGTGCCAATCGTTTGGATTTTTGATCCAACCAACTAGAGTAATTGCCCTTCCAAGGGATGCCTTCTCCCCTATCCAATTCCAAAATCCATCCAGCCACATTATCCAAGAAATAACGGTCGTGCGTTACGGCGATTACTGTTCCTTTGTATTGGGCCAAATGATGTTCCAGCCAATGTACTGATTCCGCATCCAAATGGTTTGTAGGCTCATCCAAAAGCAAAACATCGGGCTCTTGGAGCAATAATCTGCATAGCGCAACCCTTCTTCGTTCTCCCCCGGACAATACTCCTATTTTCTTATCCGATTCCGGAGTACGGAGTGCGTCCATGGCTATTTCAAGTTTGGTATCCAATTCCCAGGCATTGGAAGCATCAATTTTGTCCTGTAACGCAGCTTGTTTGTCCATCAACTTCTGCATCTTGTCCGCATCCTCATATACTTCGGGCAAGCCAAACATGTCATTGATTTTGTTGTACTCATCTAAAATGGCTACTGTCTCGGCCACTCCCTCCTTTACCACTTCAAGCACTGTTTTTTCTTCATCCAGTTGGGGCTCTTGCTCCAGATAGCCCACAGAATAGCCGGGAGAGAAAACCACATCGCCCTGATAATTTTTATCCACCCCTGCGATAATCTTCAGCAAGGTGGATTTACCAGAACCATTAAGGCCTAAAATCCCAATTTTAGCTCCGTAAAAAAAGCTTAGGTAAATATTTTTAAGGACTGGAGTGTTGGCAGTTTTAAACGTTTTCGTCACCCCAGACATAGAAAAAATGACTTTCTTATCGTCTGACATTTGTTAGTTTTAAGTTATGTAAATGGAAAATTAAACGCGGCCTTTCAATGCGTTGAAGACCCAGGCAATTGCAAAGAAACCAATACCTACTGCAGCAAACCCATATCCGGCCACTTCATCATATTTAAAAGCTCCAAGCGCAATCATTCCCAGTCCCACAAAAATCATGATCCATGTGGCCCAGGCGAGCACCGTATTTTTATTCATTCCCATATTAGTTGTTGGTTTGGTAAGAAATCAAATATCGTAAAAATTGATAAAACCGTAATAGCTTTCCCGTGGTTTATATTTCAAATGGAAATTTTATCCCTGCCTTTTCACGAATGGTGTCCAACAATTCAGCTAAATCCAAGCTATTTTGATGTGACCATAAATCGCTTTCCAATTTATTGGACATAAGGCATTTATGCACTTCTTCTATTTCGTATACAAAACCGTTTCCCTGTATTGGGAGTGCAAAATTTTGAGTCTCTCCATCTTTCATCAAAGAATACCCTCTAGCCTCGTGCCATCTGGGTTCAAAGAACAACTCACCTTTTGTTCCAGAGATTTCAGCATGCATCTTTGAATTGCTTGTGATTCCGCTATACAATATGGCCTGAGCCGAGGGATATTGAAAAATCATTGAGGTTTGCAATTCCGTTCCGTTGGAATGAAAATTGGAATGTGCACTTATCTCCTCAGGTTTACCCAACAGCAAATAGGCCAAAAATACCGGATAGATTCCTATATCCAACAAGGAACCGGATGCAAGATTGAGGTTCAGCACACGAGATTCTTCATCCCTATCCAAACCGTAAAAGGCAAAATCGGCATGTATATAAGAGACCTTTCCAATAACATCTTGTTCAATTAATTGTTTTGCCTTTTGGATAGATGGGTTGAACCTTGACCAAAGCCCTTCCATCATAAAGACCTTATTTTGTTTTGCAACTTTGACAAGTTCTTCTACTTCGGTTCTGTTTATCCCCAATGGTTTTTCGCAAAGTACATGCTTACCTGCTTGCATGGCCGTAATGGCCAAATCCTTATGAAAATTATGAGGTGTAGCTATGTAAACAATATCCGTGGTGTCCGCTGCAAAAAGTTCATCGTAACTCCCGTATACGTGTTCAGCTCCGTACTCGTCCGCAAAACGCTTTGCCTTGTCCAATGACCTTGATGCCACTGCCGAAATCTGTGCTTCTTCAATAAGCTGGAGGTCTGATGTAAACTTCCGGGCTATATTCCCTGGGCCAATGATGCCCCATTTAATTTTACTTTTCATATGGAGTCAAAAGTAATGATTATAACTCCTTATCTTTAGCCAACAAGACGAAATAGGATCATAAACTATGGATATTAACTTCAATAAAAACGAAGATCATAATAAATTAAAGCTTGCAGAACTCCGCAAAAGATTGAACGAAGTAAAGTTGGGTGGAGGTAAAAAACGGATAGAAAAACATCATGCAAAGGGCAAAATGACCGCTCGAGAACGTATCGATTATCTTCTGGATTCCAATTCCGATTCCATTGAAATAGGAGCCTTTGCAGGGGATGGTATGTACAAAGAACATGGCGGATGTCCTTCTGCTGGAGTAGTGGTTAAAATAGGTTATATACAAGGCAAACAATGCGTTGTGGTTGCTAACGATGCCACGGTAAAAGCTGGGGCATGGTTTCCCATCACTGGAAAAAAGAATTTACGGGCACAGGAGATTTCCATTGAAAACAAACTGCCCATTATCTATTTAGTGGATAGTGCTGGGGTGTATTTGCCCATGCAGGATGAAATCTTTCCCGATAAGGAGCATTTTGGTCGGATTTTTAGAAATAATGCGGTAATGAGCAGTATGGGCATTACCCAAATTTCTGCTGTTATGGGAAGTTGTGTTGCCGGAGGGGCGTATTTACCTATCATGAGTGACGAAGCACTGATCGTTGATAAAACCGGAAGCATTTTTTTGGCTGGAAGCTATCTGGTAAAAGCGGCCATTGGAGAAAGTATTGATAATGAAACCCTGGGCGGAGCTACTACGCATTCAGAAATCAGTGGGGTGACAGACTACAAGGCGAAAAATGACAAAGATGCCCTTGATAAAATAAAGAAAATTATTGGTAAAATCGGAGATTTTGACAAAGCAGGTTTTAATCGAATCGAACCCAAAAGTCCAACAGAGAATCCAGAAGATATTTACGGAATCCTTCCCGCTTCTAGAGGAGACCAGTATGATATGCTAGAAATCATCAAACGATTGGTGGACAATTCAGATTTTGAACAGTACAAGGAAGGCTATGGAAAAACAATCCTAACCGGATATGCCCGAATTGATGGTTGGGCCGTGGGCATTGTGGCCAATCAACGTAAAGTGGTAAAAACCAAAAAAGGTGAAATGCAATTTGGCGGGGTCATTTATTCTGATTCTGCGGATAAAGCCACTCGTTTCATTGCCAACTGCAATCAAAAGAAAATACCACTAGTGTTTTTACAGGATGTAACCGGATTTATGGTGGGCAGCAAAAGTGAACATGGTGGAATCATTAAGGATGGAGCCAAAATGGTGAATGCCGTAAGCAATTCTGTAGTGCCCAAATTCACAATAGTTGTCGGAAACAGCTATGGTGCAGGCAATTATGCCATGTGCGGTAAGGCATATGACCCAAGGCTCATTGCTGCCTGGCCCAGTGCGGAACTTGCCGTTATGAGCGGGAATTCTGCTGCAAAAGTCTTACTGCAGATTGAAAAAGCCTCTTTGGAGAAAAGTGGTGAGGCCTTGAATGCCGAAAAAGAGAAAGCGCTATTTGATAAAATAAAGAAACGATACGATCATCAGATTTCGCCCTATTATGCTGCATCTCGACTATGGACCGATGCCATTATAAACCCAATGGACACTCGAAAATGGATTTCCATGGGCATAGAGGCGGCAAATCACTCTCCTTTGGAAAAGCAATTCAATATGGGAGTATTACAGGTATAGTTACTGCACCGTGAATTTTGCCAATTGTTGCTCTTCATCCACTTCTTGAAGGCGTATTGCATGCTCTTCACTTCGTTGGTTTGGCTTTCCAAAATTATATTGTACCGTACATTTTAAGAATGTAGGGGCTTTGTTGCCTTGGGTACGATTGCCCAGATAGGTAACATTCAATATCCAATCGCCCTTTGTATCTGCACCTACAATTTCAAACTGTTCCGTGCTAAATCCATGCTGTAACTCCTCCAAAATTCTTTTTCTATCACCAACATCCGTATGTTCCCAGTTAAAGAACCGTTTTTGTGGATTTACAAATTGCACCACAAACTCGGCATCTTGATTGTTCCAGTCCATTACCAATCTAGCATTGTAGGTAAGGTTGTTCTGGTATTTTTTATCCACTTTTGAGATGTCCAAATTCCTGCGCTCCTTATTGACCAAATTCCTGATTTCTGCACCCACTACTTTTTCCATGCCAGTAAAATTCAACTGCTCATTGGCAGAGCCATTCACCATAGCATTGAACATATTCAAAGCTTCTTGAAAATTTCCTCCTTTTTTATGAGCCATGCCCACATCAAAATACGACTGAATCTTATTAGGGAAAGTTTCTAAAATTCTGTTTGCCGTCAAAAGGGCCAGTTTGGTATTATTATTCTCTAGACACTTGAGGTACATACCCCTCAATTCTTCATACCCTGCTCTTTCTTTTTCGAGAATATTGGACAGGATTTGCTCGGCTATATCTACATTTGCGCCATAAAAGAAGTTGTAGATATCTATCAGATATTCAGAATTATCCCAGTACTTCTCTCGCTGCGACAGATAAATGTTATAAGCTTCTTGAAGGTTCTTTCCTTTTTTAAGCTCTTTGAGATAAGGGGTTACCAAAGTTTTGTTGTTCACCTTTATTTTCCCTTCATAAATATTGTTCTTTAGTCTGGCTAAATCCCTTTTTTCACCACCAACCGCTTTATCTACTGTGGCTGTTTTGGTTGTAATTAAGAGAACTCCGTTGGCTCCCATACTCCCAAAACGATTGGTAGCCGCCAAACCTTTCAACACCGTGATATCTGCAATATTTTGTGGATCGATAAAACCAGTGCTTGCAATTTCCCCAGTAAAAGAATTGGACCTTTCCATGGGCACACCGTCAATAACAATTAATCCGTAGTTATTCCCAAGAACCGAATTGCTAGGTCGCATTTTTACCTCGCTTAAATCTTCATTTTGTCCAAGGCTAACCCCAGAGAACTTTCCCTGTACAGCATTGTTGACCGTTGTAGAGACAGGAGCAATGTCCTCATCGGATATGGATTGCACCGCGTACCCTACTTTATCCTTATTTTCTTTGCCGTATGCTGTGGTTATTTCTTCCGATTGTTCAATGCCTTGTTCACTTACAACAACTTCCTGAAGTTGTATACTGTCCTCCGTAAACAAAAAGTCAATTGTTTGGTTATCATCCAGGACATGCTCCGCCTTTCTATTTCCATAAACAATGACCAATGTGTCTCCTTTCATACCTTCCACTGCAAAAGCTCCCTTTTCATCTGATTTAATACGCCTTTCTTCAAATCCTTTCACGTACACATCAGCAGCGGCCAGACCGCTGGTTCCATTATATATGGTTCCCTTATATTCTTTGAGATTAGTTTTAGATGTATTTGGATCTTCCTTTTCCAAAAGGTTTACAAGATTTCCATTATTAATAATGGAAAGAAGATTAATGCTGGCTCTATCAAAATCCTTACTGCTATTTACAATGTACAGCTCTCCATCAAAATTTGGGGTACCCGTACTTATGTTTTGCTTTCCATCCGTAAACATGAGAATATCTCCCTTCTCGGCATAATCGTCAAGTGCTTTAAAATTGGTCGCGCCATCATAGCTGAATGTTCCAAGCTTTGTTTTTATTTCTGACCAATTTCCTTTGGTCACTGTAAAATCGTTCTTTGAAATAATCCTGTTACTGAATGCGAGTAAACTTACCTGCGCCTTCTGGACCGTTTTAAAATAAGCATCTAGAAAATAATATTCTTTTTCTATGTCTCTATCCATCATTGAAAGCGATACATCCCAACAAATGGTAACATTTTTCTGTTCTTGTGTAAATCCTGTATGATAAAGACATACCACAAACAGAAAACACAGTAATCTCAGGTTTTTCATTTTAATTTAATGGCGTCGACGCTCTCTTACTGATATGAAACAGCGTTTGGTTTACGTTTTTGGTTCCCAATTTAAAGACTTTTACCTCTTTTCGTTGGGATTTTGAACCATAATTATGATATACTACGGCCTTCAAGTAAGTTGGAGTTAAGCTTTTATTTCCCAAATATTTTATATTGACTCTCCAATGACCTGAAAACGAATCATCTATCAAATATTCTACACAGGAATATCCAAAATCTTTTTCTCGACGAATGGAATCTGCATTTTCCTTGAGGCTGTGTTTCCATGTATAATATTGATTCTCCGGATTTACAAATTGTAGTTCAAACTCAGCTTCGCCATCATTCCATTCCAGTTTTAATCTGGTATTGTTGAAATCATCCTCGTCCACCGATATACTTGAAGTGGTATTCGTCATTCCCGTTTTCTCCAAAGCAACTAGGTTACTGAACTCTCTATTGATAATTTTTGAAAAATTACTTGAATCCATCTGCATCAAGCCTTTATCCACTAAATGAAAATAACGCGCATACAAGACCGCCGCTCTTTTCGAATTTTTAAGATTTCTATTGCTATTGGCCAAATCCAAATAAGATTGTCTGTATTGAGGTCTTAGCATAAAAGCTTCTCTGAATGCCTCGTGGGCCATATCATATCTTCCCTGTGATTCATAAATATAGGCCAACGCCTTTAGAAGAACGGCATTGTTTTGAAAAAGCCCATATCCATTTTCAATGATTTCATTCGCATACTCCTTTTGATTCCATTTTTCGTAGAAATATTGGTAGGAATCCAATAAAAAATAAGGCGAACTTGCATATTTTTTTGAGTGGGTTTCAAACAATTTTTTGGCATTTTCAAAACTGTTGGAACCTTCTAATTCTTGTAAATAGATAGGTGCATTTTTCATTACCTCTCCTGAAGCAAGTGCTGTACCATCATAATGGTTATTACGAAGTCTCATTCTATCCAAATACAAACCATTTTTATCCTTTGGAATCCTTGTTCCTGTCTTGGTGTTAATAATCATCACTCCTCCCTTGGCTAAATTACCATAACGCACCGTTCCAACTGCGGAAGGAATTACGGCAATGCGGTCAATGTTTTGAACATCAATAAAATCTGGGAAATCAGTAAATACTTGTCCGTCAATATCGAATACTACGGGCCAATTGCTTCTAAAAAAAACTGCCCTAGTCCCTATTGTATTACCTCTGCCAAACCCACTTCCCGCGGACACTCTAACCCCTGCAAATCTTCCTCTTATTATATTTTCCAAATTGTACTCCCCAGGTAAAAAGTCATCTGCCAACAACATTCTTACAGAATAGGAAGTTCTTGTTTTGTCCAAAAACCCAAAAGCAGTTTTTATAATATTTGGATTGTAAGGATAATCCATTTCCAATTCTTTCTGTCCATTACGCTTGTTTCTGGTAACTGTTACATTTTCCAACTTCTCCACTCTTGGAAACATTACAACATTTAAAGTTTTTGTAACATCTTCAACACGTATTTGTAGTGGTTCCATCCCATCGGCATTGTAAAACAACATGTCTCCAGTACTTGCAACAATATTATAACTTCCATCTGTATTTGAACTGGACGTAACACCTTGGTTGACCACCTGAATCCTAACATTCGCCATGGGTGTTTCCCCATTTGTAACCTTTCCTTTGATTAAGCGTTCTTTTGCAAAACCAGAGAAAATCATTAAAAAAGATGCAATAAAAATGAGATTACTTTTCATGGCCTTTAATTTAAGAACTACATCAATTAGCTGATATAGTGACTATTACTCCCTGTAAATTACTGAAAGAAAAATTGAGCAGCAATTTTAGTCTCCTAAATATTCCTTAATTCTGGGAATAAGCAGAAGCTCCGTTTGCCTCCCATTTACATATCTAAAACCATCCTCTCCATAAAATCCAGCTTCTTCCAACATGATCCGGATATCCCGTTTCCATTCCGGAATATTTACGGTTGTGTTCAATTCTATTGCATAAACGGTATTGGGGTTTAACGGATAGTTTTCTCCATCATCCTTCATTACACCACCCTGAGAATCCCACATACCAATAGTGGTACCGGCGGAATGACCATATGTGCCCAGAGGATGTGTATAGATAGCTGGGCGCAAACCTGCCACCTTCGCTTCTTGTAATGATTTGGCCAAAATTTCATTTCCCGTTCTACCAGTAATCATATTTTTTGTCAAAAAATCCTGAACCCTGTTCCCATCTTTTAGCGCTTCTCTCAAAAACTTGGGAGCTTTCTCTTCATTTGGCTTTAGCACATATGCCAATTCCTGGCAATCTGTATTTAGTCTCAAATAGGTAATCCCAAAATCGCAATGCAACAAATTACCAGGTTGAATGACCAAATCGTCCGGCCTTCCTGAAAACGAATACAAATGACCCACCAGTTCCTCGCTCGTCCGCTGTACATCCACGGTAGGGTGAAACCATGTTTCCAATCCCAAATCGGTTACCTTTTGCCGCATCCACCATTCAACTTCTGTGGTTGTGGTAACTCCAGGAGTTATGACTTTTTCAGAAAAGGCTTCAGCAATAATATCATGGGTAATATCAACCAGTTGGTTGTAGATGAACATCTCTCTTGGGGTACGAGTCTCTATCCAGCGTACAGCCAATTGCTCTGCTGAACTTACCCTGGAATGGTATTTTTTGGGTAGATTGGTCATAAACTCATCATAATCTGTTTTGTCCAATCCATCCGCAATGTTATGGTCCTTTGAAAAATTCAGGGCGATGGTATTCGGGTTTCGCTCCTCAATGAGCTCAACAAGTCTTTTCCACTGGTCAGGCTCTTTTTCTTTGTCCCAAGCCGATTGAATACTTTTACCGACATTGTACCTTGCAACAGCCAATTTTTCTATGGTCCCTTTCGCTTGGCTTCTGTAGAAAAGAAGAATGGTTCTTCGTCTTGCATTCAACCAGGTTGCCGGTAGCATTGTTTTTAGTACCGGGTCTTCATTGTATTCCCTTGAAATCAATACCCACATATCGATTCCTGTTTTGTCCATTAGTTCCGGAAGGAGAGTATTGAAGCGTTCTTCTAAAATTTCGTCAACGACTTTAGCCCGCTCCACTTCCGGTAGAACCTGCTGCGCATGCATAAAAGTCGAGAAAATAAGAAATAGGAAAAACGAAATTCTTTTCATGGGTGTTATTTATCCCCTGAATTTACAAAACTCCGCTTAGTTGTTGTAAAGTTTTTTTTCGTTGGATTTTGCCCGTTTCGGTTTGGGTGAAAGATTCCAAGGTATAGATTGCCTTCGGGACTTCATATTTATGCAAATCCTCCAAGTTTTTGATTTGTTCCAAAAGTTCTTCAGTGGAAATTCGGGAACCTTCAACAATCAATATCAACTTTTGCCCAAGGGACTCATCTGGAATACCCGTCACAAAAAAACGGGAATGGAGTATTGCAGACAATTTTTGTTCTATTTGCTCTGGAATCAATTTTACCCCTCCAGAATTTATAATCGAATCATACCTCCCCAGCCATTTAAACTTGCCTTCTCCCAAAAGTTCTACAATATCATTGGTGATTACTTTACCATCCGAAACCTTAGGAGCGGTTATGACCAAGCAATTTCTGTTATCTACGGAAATTTTGATATTGGGCAATATTTCAAAATGATCATTCCCTTTTTTGCCAATTTTCTTTACCGCTATATGGGTGATGGTTTCTGTCATCCCATAGGTCTCAAACATCTGAGTTGGAACTGAACCCAACTTTTCCCGTAAGCCCTTTGGTATAGAAGCTCCACCAATCAACAATGTTTTAATTTGATGCAGTTGTTCCAAAGAGTTCTTAACCTGAAGCGGTACCATGGCAACAAAATCAAATGTAGCAGCAGTATCTTTCAAGGGTGTGGATGATGGGTCCACATAATCCAAAGCCAATCCCAGTACCATAGCTCGTACCAACATCATCTTACCTGCTATACCGGAACAGGGAAGACAAAGTAATGCTTTGTTCCCTGAATGTAATTGGAAATATTCTCCTGTAGCTATGGCTGAATTCACCATATGCTCCTTTTTAAGACTGATGTTTTTTGGTTTTCCGGTAGAGCCTGAAGTCTGAACTTCCAGTAAGGGTTTAGAATTGACCCAATCCAAAAGGAATACTCCCATAGAAGCTTCAAAGGGCGTTCCTTCCCTTACAAAGCTATAGCCCAACTCTTCCAACTCATTAAAATTATAATGAGTGCCATTCAGCTTAAACTGAGGATGAATCTTATGCCACGTTGGATTCGCTTTCATTCAGGGCTACAAATTCTTCCTTGGTCAGTACCTTTCCAAATAATTTCTCCTTCCAGTTTTTCCATCCATACTTTTTCCCGAAGATGAACAGTAAAATGGGAAATATCACAAAAACTGGAATCAAAACATCCCATCCAAGTACAGGTTCGGAAACATCTCTATAAATGGAATCAGTTTGAAAAGCGGTCCAATCAGCAGTAACCAAAAGTGCCGTAATCAAATTATTGGCGGCATGGAATCCAAGAGCCAGCTCCAATCCTTCATCCATTAGGGTCAATATCCCCAAGAAAAATCCGGTTCCTATATAATAGATCATAATCCCAATGCCCAGTTTTTCCACTTCAGGGTTTGCGATATGCATCACACCAAATAAAACAGAGGTTACTACCAATGGTACCCAACGATTTTTTGCAAGAATACCCAATCCCTGCATCATATGTCCCCTAAACAAATATTCTTCAAAACTGGTTTGTAAAGGAATCAAAAGAATGGCAATAATGGCCAGAGGTATAAATTTGGACATATTGAAGTTCAGCACATAGTCGTCAGGTGAAAGGTAAATATCAATAGCCGTAAGCAATACCGTTAGACCACCCCAGAGAGCAAAGGCATAAAAAATACGTCTCCAATCAATCTTCTTTCTGGAAGTGGTCAAAGAAGTAATGGACTGCCTGTGCACCAGATATGTCCACCCCAATACCACAAACAAGCCTGCGGCCAAAGGTGCCAAAAGGATAATCAAAACTACATTGGAACCCAATTGGTCAATCATTTGTTGCATGGCATCTTCAACACTAATAGGTGAAGTAACTGTTGCCAAATAATTCAGCCCCATAAAACCAATAAACATCAAAGGGATGATAAAATACTTCCAAAGTCCAATATCACCTTTATATCCTTCTTCTATATACATAAATGTTCAATTAAATTTGTCTTCCAAGTTTTCGTGTTTCTATAAAAAAGCTTGCCTTCTGCAACCTCCAATGGACTTTCAAAATTATTGGTGAACAGGCTTCCGGTTCCCAGGCCTTGCAGCATTTTAGTGTTCAGGGAATAGGTCCACTGTGCAATGGCATTAAGTCCGATATTGCTCTCCAATGCACTGGTAATCCACCAACCTATGTTATTTTGTTCTGCCAAATCTATCCATTCTTTGCACCCTCCAAAACCACCTACCAAACTTGGTTTTAAAATAATGTACTGTGGTTTTATGGTTTGTAGCAATCTTTGTTTTTCCGTTACATCAAAAATGCCAATTAATTCTTCATCCAATGCAATGGGCAACGGAGTTTTTTTGCATAACGTTGCCATAGTGTTCCATTGATTGGGTTTAATGGGCTGTTCTATGGAATGGATTTGATATTCTGATAAGTGTTCCAGTTTTTCCATGGCATTCTCTTTAGAGAATGCACCATTGGCATCTACACGTAATTCTATCTGATCAACAGAGAATCTTTTCCGGATAGCTTTTAGAATGGAGAGTTCCTTATCAAAATCTATGGCCCCGATTTTCATTTTGATGCATTGAAAACCCCCTTTTAGTTTTTGTTCCAGTTGGGTTAACATAAAGCTTTCATCCCCCATCCATATTAAACCATTAATTGAAATTGGAGCTTCACTTTTTGTGAAAGCGGAAGGGAACAGTTCAAAAGGGTTTTTGGATTGAATGGATAGGAATGCCTGTTCCAAACCAAACTGAATGGAAGGAAATTCTACCAACTGTTTCAATAATGTATCCTGCCCCAAATGGATATTCTCGCAGGACCATTTAAGTTTTGACTCATAATCCGGAACATCATCAATACTCAACCCTCTTAAAATTCCACATTCTCCAATACCGTACTTTCCATCGTTTTCTAGGATGATGAACCATGTTTCCTTTTCCGTTAAAACCCCTCGTGATGTACCACCTGGAATTTTAAAATTGAGTATGTACTTTTTGTAGGTAGCTTTCATGCAGTTGCTCCAAATTTAGTCATATTTTAAATCTAAAATGACTCATTATTGGATGGTACTACTAGAAATAGATATAATTACACTTCGACAGGCTCAGTGTGACATTGCCTAACCTAAAATATAGGGAACAAAGAGAATCAATTAAAGTTGAACCAGAATCTGACCCCTTCATCGGCCTTGTCTATGTTCAATTTGGATTGCAACTGGTTGACTAACCTGTTCATTAACCTAATCCCCATAGAAGAATGGGTGCGTTCTTCGGTGTCTTCTGGTAAACCTACACCATTGTCGGTGTATTCAAAATAGCCCTGCTCACCATTTTTACGTAAGTGAATATAGATTTTCCCATTTTCATCGTTTTCAGGAAACGCATATTTAAAGGAGTTGGATACCAGTTCGTTCAAGATCAAACCAAATGGAATGGCCCGGTCAATATCAAGTTCTGTGCCTTCGGCATCAATGGTAATACTAATATTGTGTCCACCTTTTTTATAAACGGATTGTACACTGTTGATCAGGCTTTCAATGTAACCCTGCATTTCTATGACCGAAAGATCATCGTTTTGATAGAGTTTTTGATGAATCAATGCCATGGCCTTCACCCTGCTCTTTCCCTCTTCCAAAGCTTCTATGGCAGATTTGCTTCTTGTATTCTTGGTCTGTAGACTCAACAGACTGGAAACCATTTGTAGGTTGTTCTTTACCCTGTGATGGATTTCTTTCAGCAAAGAATCCTTTTCTACCAACGCATTTTCAATAATGTGCTTTTGTTCAGCTATCAAACGCTGATTTTTAATACTCTTAAGGTAGGCATACACCAATCCGGCAAAACCAAGAAGTGTAAAAATCAAAGAAATAAATACCAGGTTGATTCGCTCATCCTTTGCCTTCATTTCATCACGAGCTTGCTCGTTTATTCTTTTTTGTTCTTCTATCAAAAGTCGAGAATTTTCCATATCCTCATTGGCTACAATGGTCACCAATTGTTGTTTGATAATTGAAGACTGTTTTTGGGCCAAGGAATCTTTGATTCGTTCGTTTCGCTTGTAATAGGTAGCAGCATTTTTAAAATTCTCTATGCGGTCATAGTAGGCAGCCAACAAGCTATTGCGTTTGATACTTTGCAACATACTTATGCTATCAAAATCAAGGTCTAAATTCTTTTTTGCCGCAGAAAATTTCTCCAATCGTAAATTGGCATCCGCCAAATTAAGTGTATTCTCAATGACCTCGCTCTTATGGTTATTATTGGGTGAGGTTTTCAAGACTTCGATACTACTTTCCAAAAGTGGAATGGCCTCCTCATATTCATGAAGCAGTACGTGGCATTTCCCAATATTACCTTCAATCTCTGCTTTCAGAAAATCACTTTCAAAAAGCTGTTCCTCGGTTTTTTGAACAGAAATATCATTTACAAAAACTACAAGATATCCGTTGGCTTTTTTAAACTCACTAATAGCAGTCGGCGCAGAATTGTCCAACCTTAAGTAGTTGCCCACTTTATTATGGTACTTGGCCAGTTTAAAGTTCTCATTGTCGGCTATGGTAGGTTTGACCTCCATAATGTACTGGTTTCTTGCCTTGGTGTGTAACCCAAGATTACTGTATATATCGTAAAAAGCTATATCATCAGTAAATCCCAATTCCCGTTTTTTCTTTCTTATTTCAATTTGTTTGTCATACAACTGCAAATTGGCATAGTTGTCGTCCAAAACATTCAACACAATTTTTCTTAAATCATAATTCAAAGAATCTTTGGACTCAAAAAGCTCTTTTGCCAAAGCGGTACTTTTGTCGTACTCACCAAGGTCATTGTACAATTGGGTCTGCATAACACTGTACAAGCGTACCGCCACCGTATCATTTGTCTTTTGGGCATTGGACAGATAAACTTTAACGGTATCCAACCAATCGTAGGCAGAATTTTGATTGTATCTATTTATGGAATTAAAGAAAACCTCAAACCTACTTTCAGGTAAATTGGCATCCTGAAATTCTTTCAAAACACTGCGATCTTCATTTTCAATTGATTGTGCCGATACATTCAATAGAAGAACAAAAAACAATCCTGAAAATAACTTTCTGAGGTAATGTGCCATTAATTTAATCCGTAGTGCTTAATGGGAAATTTAAAACTCCCTGTTTGCTTTCCTTATATTTTATATATAAAGAACGTTGATTTATCAGCTAAATTAAATCCAATCTAAAAGACTTGTCCAGTATTGTTGTGAAAGTGTGATTTTCTGTTGTGAAAAGTGTTTGATTGTATGTAAAACTCCGTTTATCGATGTTTTGTGCATTTTATGGAGATAAGAAATACCCCAAACAAAAAAGGCCTTGCCATTTTGGACAAGACCCTTTTACGAGAACACTATATGAAAATGAAAAAATTACTTTTCTGAATTAATAACACTGCTAAAGTATGGGCGTTGCCAACGAATGGAAAACTATTGTTGTGAACACGTCAAAAGTTGTGGTAAGTTGATAAAATTGGATTGTGGCATAAAAAAAGTGCCAAAAGGCACTTTTATATTATCCAACAAAATATTTCTTCCTTAACTGTTCATGGAGGAAATAATGAATTCCTTAAAGTCCTTTGAAATTGGAATAAGGTTGTTGTTTATCATTATATCCTTTGAATTGATGGCATCTATGTGATCCACATTTACAATATAGGATTTGTGCGCTCTATAAAACTTGTTCTTGGGCAACTTCTCTAAATAATCTTTTAAAGGTGAGCGGACCAGAAATTTTTTATCCACAGTATTTACTTCCAAATACACATTATCTGCTTTTATAAACTGAATGTCTCCAAACTGGATTCGGTAGTACAGATGTTGCTTTTTAACAAAGATGGAATCTTTTAAAACTGAATTGGAGGTGAAAGTGTCACCTTCATTACCAGTGATCTCCTTGCTATTTTCCTTTCTTGCATAATTAAAATTGGAAAGTGCTATCTCTATGGATGTATAAAGATCTTGCTGTTCAAAAGGTTTGACCAAATAACCATCTGGCTTAACTGTTTTAGCATTCTCCACAGTAGCCCTGTCCGAGTTGGAGGTAACAAAAATAAACGGAATGTTATATGCATCCCTAATATGCTTTCCTAAATCTATGCCCGTTTTATCAGAAGCCAAAATAATGTCAATCAATACTAAATCAACATGATTGTTCTTTAAAACGTCAACAGCTTGTTCGTAAACTATTACATTGTCAACAATCTCATAGCCGATTTCCTCAAGCATGGATTGCATATCGTCTGCAATAATCACATTGTCCTCTACGATTAGTATTTTAATGGGGTGTTCCAAATTCCTTCAAGTTTAGTGAGTTGTTACTCAAAATTACAAAAAAATATTAACTGCCATGTAGAACAGAACAGAGAGTAAAAATGTGCTTAGAGCCAGTTTTTTTAGTTCTTTATCCAATTTTACGGGTTCCTGTGTCAACATTACTTTACGCAAATGGATAAAAATGGGTAGAAATGCCAGGAGGTAAAATGAATGTAAAACTGCTATTTTTTCCATCCATGTAAAGATCATAATGCATATAAACGCAATAGTGAGCAAAAGTAAATGGTAAATCTTACCATTCTTAAATCCCATTTTAACCACCAAGGTGTTTTTTCCGTGTTTCTGGTCTGATACCACATCCCTTAAATTGTTAAGGTTGAGAACCCCAACACAAAGTAACCCCATCGTAATTGAAGGTAGCACAGATACCCAATTCAACGTTTTTGTATAGAGAAACATGCTTCCCAAAACCCCAAGTAATCCAAAAAATAAAAACACAAAAACGTCTCCCAATCCCATATAACCATAGGGTTTTGACCCCATGGTATATTTAATTGCGGCCCATATGGATAGAACTCCGAGAACAAAAAACAAAAGAATAAGTTGAAGGTTTTCCTTTCCGAATGCTATATAAATCAAGTACATAGCAAGAATCATACTTATTATAACGGAGACAATAATTCCTTTCTTTAGGGAGGATTTTGTAAGTAACCCGCTCTGCAATGCCCTGGCAGGTCCAATTCTATCTTCATTATCGGTACCTTTTACGCCATCGCCATAATCATTCGCAAAATTGGAAGTAACTTGAAAACCTATCGTGGTAAAAAGCGCTAGAATGAAAATGGAAATATCAAAAAAACCTTGCTTGCCCGCCAATGCAGTACCCATTATTATCCCTGATAAGGACAATGGAAGCGTTCTTAACCTAGCAGCTTGTACCCAAGCCTTAACTTTTCCCAAATTAATACGGATCTTCTATTTTAACCCTTTTGCCATCTTGGTATGAAGCAACAAAAGCGTCTTTAAAGCCCATGTTCACCAATTGCTTTCTGAAGGATTGGGCCTCATTTAAGGTTTCAAAATTTCCAAGGGAGTAAGCATAGAATGGGTTTGTCTTTACAAACAATGTATTTGTCAAAGCTTCCGAAGCCAAGGTCACATTATTGTCAACAAAGGATTTTACTTGAACCGAGTAGATTTTCTCTTTATCCAAAAAAGCTTTGGCCAGATAAAATTCCTTAACAAGACTTAATTCTTCATTTTGTTCTTTTAGGTTATCAATCCTTGCCTTGATCACATCCAAACTATCTATGGAAACCAATAGGTTATTCTGATTTTCAAACGAGTTTTTGCTGCTCAGACCTGCCGTAAAAGAAGTTATGGCCAACGTTCCCACGACAAAAAGGGCAGTAAAACCCAATAGAATATTTCGCTGTAACCTAATCTTTTTCAGGTCTTTGTTCTTAAATTTTATCTGATCTAAAAGTCTTTCGTTGATTATTTGGGCCTTATCCAGATCCTTGTGGAGGTCCAACAAATCGCTTTCTTCAATAAAGGGCATATTAGGTGGGTATTATTTCTGAGATTATGCTAAAAGCATAGATGTCAACAAGTTAATCTGTGCTTTTACAAATGTAAAATTTTTGTGTGAAGAAAAAAACTTAACGGTATCTATTTAATTGGGCGGTTTTTCAAGACTTCATGAAAAGGCACATCTACAACAAATAAATTCCGTCTTCCTTAATGTTTATTTTCCTCTCTTTATATAGCGCCCCAATAGCTTTTTTGAATGATTTTTTACTCAGGTGTAGCTGGGCTTTGATCTCCTCCGGCGAAGATTTATCGTGTAGCGCCAGATAGCCTCCATTTTGCTGAAGTTTTTTGAAAATCATTTCTGCGGTCGGTTCCAACATCTGAATACCAATGGGCTGTAGGGAAACATCAATCTTATTGTCTGGCCTTATACTTTTAATATATCCTCTCAATTGATCACCAATGGCAATTGGTTTAAAAACATCGCTCTCAAAAACCAATCCTTTGTATTTGTCCTCAATAATTACCTCCCAGCCAAGAGGAGTTCTTCTGCTGACCAATAGATTTACCTCATTGTTCACCTGCAAATCAAACCCTTCATTAGACAAAAATCTGTTTAACCTACTGGAGCCTGTCAATCGGAACGTTTCTTCATCCAAATAACAGTGTACAACATACTTTTTACCATCTTCCATCTTATTTGCCTGCTCCCTGAACGGAACCAGCAGATGTTTTTCCAATCCCCAATCCAAAAACGCGCCATAGCTCCCAACCTCAACTACTCTTAAATATGCAAAACTATTACGCACTATATCTGGCTTTAAGGTAGTGGCTATGGGTCGCTCATTGTTATCCAGATAACAAAACACTTCCAAATCAGCATCAATCTCAAAATCCTCGGGGACATATTTATTGGGAAGCAATACCTCCGTGCCATCACCATCACCTAAAAAAAGACCAACGCTGGTACTACGAAGCACCTTTAATGTATTGTAATTTCCCAACTCTATCATAGCGCAAAGGTAGATTGAAAAACGGGTATAAAAAAGGCTGCTTTAAAGCAGCCTTTTCTTGGTTGTATATTTTCTATTAATTATAAACAGATTCTTTCCCGAAATGTCTGGCCAACATATAATAAATAACCGCTCTGTACTTGTTCTTATCCGATCTTCCATAAATGTCTATGACCTTATTGACCGCATCCAACAGCTCTGGCCCATCTGCAAGTCCCAGCTTGCCCATTAGAAAGTTGTTTTTAACCGTTTCCAATTCCTTCTCACTTGAACCTGATACTTTGGAAGAATCCAAATTATAGATAGAGGGGCCAAGCCCAACGGTGACTTTGGTGAGCAAATCCATATTCGGGGTTTCGCCAAATTTAGCCTTAATATCAGCTGCGTATTTTTCAATCAATTCGTCTCTTCTACTCATTTGGTTGGTATTATTTTATGTCAAAATTGGTATGGTTCTAAGATATAAAATCAAAGTAATCGAGCAAAATCTTGTTGTTCTCCAAACGAGGTGTGCGTACTTCCAAAATTTTAGGGTTTTCAGACGTTGCATAAAAGTCAGTCAGGCAAGTTTTTAGCTCTTCTTCACTTGTTGCTTTCTGATATGAAAACCCGTACATTTTAGCAAGATGGCCAGCAGTAAATTGATGGGTGGTTTCAAAAAACGCATCAAATTCTTCCGTATTTTCTTTGCCGGGCAGAATCCTGAAGATTCCACCTCCAGAATTATTAATTATGGTTACTCTAAAATCAGGTCTTATATAATTGTTCCAAAGCCCATTACTATCATAGAAGAAACTTAAATCCCCAGTGATCAATAAGGTTGGGGTTTTCGAATAAATGGATCCTCCAAGAGCGGTAGAAGTACTTCCGTCAATTCCACTTGTACCCCTATTGCAATATATTTTTAATGATGGATCCATTGGGAATAATTGGGTGTACCGTACTGTTGAACTATTTGCCAAATGAACCTGATACCCTTTGGGTATACTTTGCTGTACTTGGTCAAAAACTGTAAAATCCGAAAAACCAACCTTCTCTAGGTAAGCTACCCTTTTTTGCTGATAGCTTTCCTTTACCTTGCTCCACTTTGTTAGATAGCCGTTTTCCGAAGGACTTGTTTCAGCAAGTAATGTCCGGAAAAACTTATTTGGCTCCTGTTTGATATGCCTAGAAAGACAGAAAAAAGTATCATACGCCTTTTGGGGATCTATATGCCAATGTTGTTTGGGTTGATATTTTCGTAAAAATGCCTTTATTTTTTTTGAAACGATCAAACCTCCAAAAGTCACCAACAAATCAGGTTGTAAAGCTTTGAAAAGCTCATCGCTGTTGTCTGATTTTTCAATGGGTGCTATAATGCTGTCAATACTTGGGAAAAAATTGGGGTGATGCAGATTGGAAGTTGTCTCCGTAAACACCAAAACACTGTCATCATTTGCAAACCTGTCCAAGATATCATCCGAAACTGTATTTGGTGAATTCACCCCTACCAAAACCATTTTTCGGTTGCTGGCATTCCATATAGATTTCAACTCCTCCAGGTTTTCAATCTCGGCATCTTCCACAACAGGTTTCCTTGCGGATGCTATCTCCACTTTTGGAGTTTCAACAACTCCATATAAAGGTTCTTCAAATGGAATATTGACATGAACCGGTGTTTTTTCCATAATGGCAATATTCAAAGCCAGTTCAATTTCTTTTTCATTGTATTGTTGAATTATGTCTTGTGTATCTCCATTGTTCAAAATAGCATCCCGAGCATGATCAACATCCTGCTTTAAGTTGGCCGAATAGCCAATATGCCTTTTAAAAACATTGTCCTGCCTTATAGTTTGACCATCTCCAATATCAATTTTGTGGCTAGGTCTGTCTGCGGACACCACAATCAGAGGAATGTCGCTGTAGAATGACTCTGCCACGGCCGGATAGTAGTTTAAAAGTGCGCTCCCTGAGGTACAAACTACAGCAACCGGTTCATTTAACTGTTGGGCCATGCCCAAGGCAAAAAAACCAGCGCAACGTTCATCCACAATGCTAAAGCACTTGAAAAAAGGATTTTTTGTAAAGCTCAGGGTTAATGGGGCATTTCTAGAGCCCGGAGAAATCACAATATTTTTGATTCCCACAGATTGAAAATAAAGAACCAGAGTTTGCGCAGAGGGAATATCCGAATATATCATTGGTCACAAAAATACGTTCCAAAAACGTATTCCCTAAATTTCTGCTCCATGAAATTAAATGATATTGAGCATCGTCATGCTTTTGTTCTGTGTTTCAGTCCACTCACTTTCTGGATCGGATGCAGCTGTGATTCCACCGCCCACAAAAATGGTTGCCTTTTCATCTGTAAGCTCCATACATCTGAGATTCACAAAGAGATGGGTTTCTTTGTTATCTCTCATATTTAATTCTCCCAAAAAACCAGTATAATATGTCCGTTTATAATTTTCATTGTCCATGATAAAAGTCTTGGCCGCTTGCATTGGGATTCCACAAACTGCCGGTGTGGGGTGCAAGGCGCCAACAATATCCCCTATCTTGGCTTTAGCCAGTAACTTTCCTTTTATTTCTGATTTTAGGTGCCAAAGATTTCCTGCTCTAACGGATTCAGCTCTACCCAAATTCAATTCTTCCATGCTTCCAGATAATCTTTCCTCGATATAACTTGAAACCATTTCCTGTTCTTCAATTTCCTTAGTTCCCCATTTTGGCTCCACCCCTTCTTTAAAAGGTAGCGTCGCCGCCAAGGACATAGTGCTCAGTATCCCATTTTCGATGCGCATTAAAGTTTCTGGAGTGGCTCCGCACCATGTGCCCACTTTTGGGTGAAAAAACAAATAACAGAAAGCATTGGGGTAACTGTTTAAAAGGGTTATAAAAATTTCGATGGGACTTTTTGACAATTTCACCTTTACCTTTCTAGATAAAACCACCTTTTTCAATGCTCCTTTCCCAATTGCTGCAATTCCTTTTTCAACAAGCTTCAAATGAACATCTTTGTCTTGGCTAAGGGTGAAATTTTCAGATCGGTTTCTTGTTTTTTCCTTTTGAAAAACAACGGAATGAACTTCATCCGGTTTTACCACAATAGCATTATTGTTCAAATCAAAAGGAGCAAAAACAAACCCCTTATCTTCAAAATCTGAAATGGTATGTAAGCTATTGTCAGATTGAAAAATACAGTTTACTTGATTTTCCAATGGTTTGCGATATAAGGAAAAAGGAAGTTCGCCATTAAAACACGAATCCACCTTCTTCAGCAACTCATGGAAATCTTTATTTTCTTGGTAGGGCAATGGTGGTGAGTTTACAGTTGGAAATTAAATCTCCTTCTTCATTGGTAATCTTTATTTCCCATAGCTGGGTGGTCCTGCCTTTGTGAACAATGGTAGCCCTGGCATATACATACCCCTCTCGGATTCCTTTAACATGGTTTGCGGCTATCTCGATGCCGCGCACAAAAAATTCCTGTCCATCTAAAAACACGTAGGAAGCAGCACTACCTACACTCTCTGCCAAAGCTACTGAAGCCCCTCCATGCAGGACACCATCAGGTTGATGGACTTTTGGAGTAACCGGCATTTTTGCCACCAAAAAATTCTCTCCAACATCTACATAGCTAATTTCCAACGTCTCCATCAATGTGTTCTTGCAAATACTGTTGCAAACGGACAGAATTTTCTCTTTATGCTCGTTCATCCTTCTAATTTTTGTAAAATTACGTAAAGCTAAGGCAATATTAGTTTATGGAATCAAAGGAAAAAACGGTAACCTATACTGCTAAAAACACATATGTCTCATTAAATGCACTTACTTCCGAAACAAAAAATGTTTGGATGGTTTTTCACGGCATTGGGTATTTAAGCAAGTATTTTATAAAATACTTTATGGGGTTAGATGCTAAAGAAAATTACATTATTGCACCTCAGGCCCCTTCCAAGTATTATCTAAAAAATGAATATAAATATGTTGGCGCTAGTTGGTTGACCAAGGAAAACACTCTTGCCGAAACAGATAATGTTCTTAACTATATCGATGCTGTTTTTGAGGCTGAACAGATACCCTCTAACATAAACCTAATTCTTCTTGGGTTTTCACAAGGGGTATCGGTTGCCATGCGATGGATGGCAAAAAGAAAACTAAGATGCCATACCTTGATTCTTTACGCTGGAGGCATACCAAAAGAGTTAACACCTGAAGATTTTGAATTCTTGAATCAGGAGTCCATCAAAATAAAGTTGGTTTATGGAGTTCATGATGGATACCTTAATGCAGAACGATTGAACTCTGAAAAGAATAAAATTGACCATCTTTTTGGCAACAGGGTAGAAATCATCCCTTTTGATGGTGGCCACGAAATGAAACCTGAAATCATCCAAAATTTAATTTGACCAATGGAAAACTCAAAGCGGCATATTTCACATGTAACCTTAGTGGTCAGGGATTATGATGAAGCTATAGCATTTTATACCCAAAAGCTTGGTTTTTCGCTTGTTGACGACATTGATTTAGGAAATGGTAAAAGATGGGTGTTGGTTGCACCAAAGAACTCTCAAGCCAGCATCTTATTGGGAAAAGCTGTTGGGAAAGAACAAGAAGCTACTATTGGAAACCAGACTGGAGGTAGGGTCTTTCTCTTTTTGCATACCAATGATTTTTGGAAAGACTACCAATCCATGAAGGAAAAAGGTGTTGTTTTTAAAGAAACTCCAAGAGAAGAAAGTTATGGTACTGTTGTAGTTTTTGAAGACCTCTACGGAAATTTATGGGATTTGTTGCAATTGAAATAACCTTGCTAATTTGGTGTTTCCTCAATTTTCTCTAAAGGGTAATACGTTATTCTGCGCGTGGTATAGGTATTATCTGGAGTGATGATTTGCTTGATCCAATTCCTTTCCGGGCTGCTGTCAAACTGAAAAATATATTCTTTCACAAACTCTGAATTAGATGTTTTGGTTGTGACCTTGCTTAATACTCCATTAAGGTCATAAGCATAGAACAACTTCTTTTCTGAAACAAATTTCTTTTTGGCAACATCATATATGAAAACCTCTTCAGAAGCAAGTTTCCCATCTGAATTAAAAACTTTTTCTACCGCCTCATTGGGTTCTCCATCAATGTATTCTTTGGTCAGTATCTTTTCTCCCGTGTTTTTTCCCTGTTTAATTATGGATTTGCGAATCGATTTTTCCATCACTCCATTTACCAAAACGCTTGTGGTGACTTCATCTTTATATGTGGCATATTCCAATGTGGTTTCATCTACACCACCTTCATTTGAAGTTGTTATTTTAGTCAGTTTATTTTCGGCGTCAAATGTATATTCCTGTTGCTCCAGGAATTCTTTGTCATAAGAAATGATCTTTTCAATAATCTTTCTTTGCGGTACGGTGTCCATCGTATAAAAATTGGCCATTGAGGTGGCTTCATCGAGCAGATTATCCTTATAGCTTTCCATTCTTTTTTCCACAAGCTCTCCACCATCATATTTATAATAGGTAATATCCTGGTCGGTTTCGTTGTATTGGGTAATGGTCTTGGTCAAAAAACCTTCTTCATTAAACTCATAAAGCTCTCTGCCATAATCCGTGATTACCAAGCATGATTTAACCTTGCCCTTCAAATCAAAATCTTGGACGTTAAATATCTGAATCTCTTGGGACCATGAGTTTAAAGTGAACAACAAGAGAAAAAATAGAGCGTAGTTTTTCTTCATGCCATAAAATTAAACAAAAGGAGTGCCAAAGGCTGCGTAATCAATCAAAATTTACGCTCGGGAGCAAAAGGATTAATATTCATGGACAACTTTTTATCCGAGATCAATTCTGTCACCAATTTACCAGTTGCCGGTCCCAAACTCCATCCCATCATAGCATGCCCTGTAGCCAGAGTCAAATTCCCAAATTGTTTGGATGCACCAATGTAAGGCAGTCCATCAGGAGTAACAGGACGTAATCCACATTGGGCATTGCTTTTATCCTCTTCAGAGATTTTAAGGCCTTCATAGTAGCGCTCTGCACCTCTTGCAATTGCCTCAACACGTTCCCTCCTGATGTCATGGTTGATTCCGGAAAATTCCATGGTGCCGGCAAAACGGGTGTATCCCTGCATGGGCGTAACGGCCATCTTTGCCTCCATTAAAATAGCTGGCATAGAAATATTTGTTGGGCTTTCAACATTTATCCGATAGCCTTTTCCTGCTTGCAATGGCATATTTAAATTTAGTTTTTTGGAAAGTTGTGAGGTCCATGAGCCAGCTGCAAAAACAACTTCATCCGCTTTATAATTGTCTTTATTTGTTTTTACCTCTGTAATCTTATCGCCGCTGACCACAACATCCAAAACCTCTTCGTTTTTATTGATTTTCACACCACACTTGGGCAAATAATCAATCATACGTTCCATAAACTGGGTAGGTGTGGTATGACCATCACATTCGTAGTGCACGGCCCCCAAGGCATTAAGTTTGATATTTGGCTCTACCTTGCCCAATCCTTCACTGTCCAGAGTGTTTACTTCCAGCCCCATATCACCAGCTATTCTGGCAACTTCCATTTCATGGTCTCCTTCTTTTTGGGTTTGGTATACCATCAAAAGTCCTTTGCGCTCTAAATGAAAGTCTCCCAAATCACCAGAGGCTTTTATTCCCTCAAAAAGCTCCCGACTCAACAAATTTATATCCTTGATGATCGGCATTGCTTGTTTTACCTTGCTTGTCGTTGAGGATTTTTTAAAGTACCATGCCCATTTCATGAAGTCCATGTCCAATCTAGGTTTCATGTAAAATGGACTAGCAGAGTTGAACATGTATTTGATTCCTTTGGAAATCATCCCAGGAGAAGCCAAGGGAATAATATGGCTTGGGGTAATATAACCGGCATTGACGTGGGATGCGCCTCCATCCATATTGGATTTATCCAGGACGGTTACGTTATGACCTTCTTTTTGTAAAAAATAAGCAGAGGAAAGACCAATGATCCCTCCTCCTACTATAATCACATTTTTGTTTCTGCTCATGCTATATCACTTGGAATCCATGTGCATAGGGATCATCTTCGGTATCAATTGTAATTGTATTTCTACCATAAATTTTTGCCCATCCCTGAACACTGGGAACAATCGCCTTTTTGCCGTTAAGCGTGGTCTCTTGTTCTATCTTTCCCACAAATTTAGATCCTATATAGCTTTCATGCACGTATTCTTCACCTAATTTTAGCATTCCTTTTGCATGTAATTGTGCCATTCGGGCAGAAGTGCCTGTTCCACATGGTGAACGATCTATTGCCTTATCCCCATAAAAGACTGCATTTCTTCCCGAAGAACCTTCATGGATGGGATTTCCCGTCCAAAGCATATGGGATACCCCATCAATATTTGAGTTTTCTGGATGGATAAACGTTGAAGGGTATTTGTCATTGATTCGTTTTCTGATTTCCTGGGAAAATTGAACCAATTGACTTGCGATAAAATCATGGACCCCAGAAAAATTCTGTTGAGGATCTACAATGGCATAAAAATTTCCACCAAAGGCAACATCAAAGCTTAACTCACCCAACGCAGAACTTTCCACTGTCAGGTTTTCGGAAGCTAAATAACTTTTAACGTTCGTAAGCTTCACCCATTCTACCTTTTCATTAGGTTGGTGATAATCAATTTCCACTAATCCGGCCGGGGCCTCCATCCTAACTTTTCCGGGCACTTTGGGTTTGATCAGCCCTTCTTCCAATGCTATGGTCATGGTTCCAATTGTTCCATGACCACACATGGGTAGACATCCACTTGTTTCAATAAAAAGGACGGCTACGTCATTTTCAGGATTATGCGGAGGATAGAGAATGCTCCCACTCATCATGTCGTGGCCCCGTGGTTCAAACATAAGCCCTGTCCGAATCCAATCGAACTCTTTCATGAAATGCTGGCGTTTCTCCTCCATAGAAGCCCCTTTTAACTTGGGACCACCTTCCATTACCAGTCTAACGGGGTTTCCGCAGGTATGTGCATCAATACATTTAAACGTATGTATACTCATTTACAAAGCTGGGATTTCTGGTCTTGTTTTTACACCTTCTTCAATAATTGACAATACTCTTTTACGCTCTTCTCCTTGCAGGGGAAGTCTAGGCAAACGGACATTTTCTGTACCAATTCCAGTGGCAACTTCGGCTAATTTAATATTCTGTACCAATTGAGGGTTGATATCAAGCTCCAAAAGTGGCATAAACCAGCGATAAATTGCAGTTGCCTCTGCTACTCTACCCGCCTTTACCAATTCGCAAATGGCTACGGTCTCTCTTGGAAAAGCGCATACCAAGCCAGCAACCCAGCCATCTGCACCCATCAAAAGGCTTTCCATGGCCAGCGTATCGACCCCACTCAATATTTTTAGTCGGTCACCAAATCTGTTTCTTATCCTGGTGATATTTGTTATATCTCGTGTAGATTCTTTTACCGCCTGTATATTATCGTTCTTCAACAACTCTTCAAACATGTCCAAAGTAACTTCTATCTTGTAATCTACAGGGTTGTTGTAAACCATAATTGGAAGTGATGTACTCTTGGCCACCGCTTCAAAATAGGCCATAGTTTCATAATCTGTGGAGTTATATCGCATGGGTGGAAGCATCATCAATCCGCTTGCACCATACTTTTCCGCGTTTTCAGCTGCCTTGATGGCTCTTTTAGTGGTCTGTTCCGCTATATTCATAACCACGGGAACTTTTCCATCAACCAAGTCAACCGTACATTCAATGAGTGTCTTTTTTTCATCTTCTTCCAATGTGCTGGCCTCTCCCAAGGTGCCTCCCAAAATAATACCACTAACACCAGCATCTAACTGCGCATTAATGTTTGTGGAAAACATTTCTAGGTCCAATGTATCTTCATTGGTGAATTTTGTGGTAACCGCGGGCATCACACCCTTCCAATCAAATTGCATCATAATATTTTTACTTTGGTCCAAAAGTAAAGCATCCTTTTCGGTAGAAATTCCTGAAAATTATCCAATAACGATACTATTTTACCTTATTAATAACATTATACATTATTTTTTGGGTAATTTTGAACCATATGAAGGTATATGCTTTTAAAATCCCCAAAAAGCCAAAGGAAAATATTGTTGTGCAACGTGACAAGGGGCCTGTGTTTTTTGACAAACTCCATCAGCATGAAGAAATACAGATAAGCCAGATAATAAATGGAAAGGGTAAATTAATTGTGGGCGATAGTATTCATTCTTTTGAAAATGGAGATTTTTTTGTCATTGGAGGAGGAATTCCCCATCTGTTCAAAAGTATAGAAGGAGACGGGGATTCTCATATGGTCTCTCTCTTTTTCACCAAAAACTCCTTTGGCCCATCTTTTTTTGAAAATCAGGAAATGTACGAGCTCAGAAGTTTTTTTACCCTTTCAGAAGCTGGGTTCAAATTGGTATCTAAAAATAGTATGGTACAGAATTATATGGAAGACATTATTTCCATGGATGATTTTTCAAAATTCATCTGTTTTTTGCAACTACTGAAAGAAGTTAACACTCTCAAGAAAATTAAGCTTTCCAATTTTGTACATCCAAAAGAAATATCAAATGATCATGGAGAAAGACTTCGTTCAGTATTTGATTTTGTTATGAAAAACTTCAGTCAAAAAATAGAGTTGGATACGGTTTCCGAACTGGCCCATATGACTCCTAATGCATTTTGCCGCTTTTTTAAACAACGAACAAACAAGACCTTTTTTAAATTTTTGATTGAAGTACGTGTGGAGCATTCCTGTCAATTGCTTCTACATAATAAAGATTTATCGGTAGTGGATGTTGCAAATCTCTCTGGGTTTAATTCCATTTCAAATTTCAACAGGAAGTTTAAAGAAATAAAAGGGATAAATCCCTTGAAGTTTGCAAAACAACTAAATTAAATGGTTGATAAAGAGCATACCAATAATAATTGTTTCGCTATTTTTGGCAAATTATCGAACAAATAAACATAAATGAAAAAAATACTCCTCATTGTTGCAGCATTCGCATTTTCATGCAACTCTTCACAAAAAACCGTAAATGGGCAATCAACCACTTCAAAAAGTTCTGTTGATCCTGTCACCTACGCGCAAACCATTACACAGGATGAGCTAAAAGAACATCTCTATGTTTATGCTTCAGATGAGTTTGAAGGAAGGGAAACGGGAAAACCTGGACAGAAAAAGGCGGTGGAGTATTTAAAATCCCAGTATGAAGCGCTGAAAATTCCTGCAGCAAAAAAAGATGGTGATTATTTTCAAAAAGTTCCCTTGGAAATAGCAAATGTTCCAAGTGGGAACATAGTACTTAACGGTTCTGAATTTGAGCTTGGGGTGGATGCATTGACATTTGCTTCGGCCATGGGTAATTATGATGATTTTGTATATGTGGGTTATGGTGTTGAGGAAGGAGAGTATTCCGATTACAATGGTTTGGATGTAAATGGAAAACTCGTTTTAATGAAAGCGGGAGAGCCCACAAATCAAGATGGAACCTATGTTCTTTCTGGAACCGACAAAAAATCCGTTTGGAGCAATATGTCAGAAGCCATGGGCAAGAAGACAAGTTTGGCTGCGGAAAAAGGAGTCAAGGGCATTTTGTACTTTGATGCTCAAAACTTTCCAAGGTATAAGAACTATTTCGAGTTCATGAAAAACAACAACGGAGGTAAAATGTCGCTCAAAGAAGAGGTTTCAGACAATTTTGTTGTTTTACTTAATGAAAAGTCTGCCACAGCCTTATTAACGGATATAGCAAATAATTCTACGCCAAAAGTTGTTACCTCAAATGTTGGCCTCAATGTAAAAAGTGGGAACGAGCCGGTAAATTCTGAAAATGTTGTAGCCGTTCTTAAGGGGTCTGAAAAACCAAACGAGTATGTAGTTGTGTCCTCACACTTAGATCATATTGGAGTTACGGCTGACGGCCAAATAAACAATGGTGCCGATGATGATGGTTCTGGAAGCGTGGCCTTATTGGAAATAGCGGAAGCTTTTAAAAAAGCTGCTGAGGATGGTCATGGCCCAAAACGTTCCATCGTGTTTTTGCATGTTACTGGGGAGGAAAAAGGTCTTTTAGGATCCAAATATTATACAGATTATGATCCCATTTTACCCTTGTCACAAACTGTGGCCAACTTAAATATTGATATGATCGGTAGAATTGATCCAAAAAGAAAGGGAGATAGAAATTACATTTATCTTATTGGTTCTGACAAGTTGAGCACGGAATTGCACAATCTTTCGGAGGAAATAAATGAAAAATATGCCAATATTGAATTGGACTACAAATACAATGATGAAAATGATCCCAATAGATTTTATTATAGGAGTGATCATTACAATTTTGCCAAAAACAACATTCCCATAATATTTTATTTCAATGGTACCCATGCCGATTACCATAGACCAGGGGATACACCGGACAAAATCAATTATGATCTACTGGAAAATAGGACCCGACTTGTATTCCATACTGCTTGGGAAGTTGCCAACAGGGAAAATAAGGTGGTCGTTGACAAAGTATCTAAATAGGATTTAGATTCCTTACTAAAAACAAAAAAGCCCCCTTTAAAAAGGGGGCTTTTTTTGGGTGGAAGACCGGGTTCGAACCGGCGACCTCTGGAACCACAATCCAGCGCTCTAACCAGCTGAGCTACAACCACCATTTAAAGCGGAGGCAAAAATACCTTTTTTTATCAATTCAGTCAAAATAATTTGGGTATAACATTCAAAGAAAAAACACTTCTCTATGAAAATCAATAGGGCAAACAAACCTAACAACTTGTCCTAAATGCAATATTCTTTTATAACATATTGTTGTTTAGGATGGCAGGGGTTTCATTTATCAAAGCACATTTTTCCATCAAAAACTCGACGAAATGCACGCTTTGTAAGTCAAAACACACATTTTTTGGCCTTTCACAACATTTAATTCCTTAAAACGAGGTGTGAGCATATTTTTACTTCTATAGATTTCAGAAATCTCATGTCCCAAAAAATGCACCCCTTGAAACTCCAAAATCTACTTGGAAAAGTAGTAATGGTCTTCTGTTTTCTCTTTTTTGTTCAATCGATACAGTCACAGGTCAACAAAAGGGACAGTATTTTATATAAAATCAAGCGATTGGAATCCACCAATCGGTTTAATCCAAAGGATACCACCCATATAGATTTGCTTGCTAATCTGGCATCTTCCTATAGGTTCATCAATAATGACAGTTTATTTTCCATTTCCCAAAGAACGTTGGCTCTCAGTAAAGCCGTTAATTTTGATCATGGTGAAATAAACTCGCTCATAAACTTAGGTAGGTTCTACGCTGATGAGGGAAATATTGAAAAATCAGTTCAGGTATTAAAAAAAGCCCTTAAGCAAGCTAGAAAAACTGAGGACAAAGAATGCGAATTAAATATCATTAATAGCCTGGCACTTGGGTATAGCTATAATGGCAATCATGCAGAAGCGCTAAATCTTTACCTTAAAGGAATAGATGTTGCCAAGCAAGTTGGCAGCAAACAAATGTTGTCTATTTTGAATGAGAACATTGCTACTTTATATGCAGATCAAAAGGACTTTGACAATGCTCTCATTTTTTATGACACGGTCCAAGCTATAAACCGGGAATTAGGAAATGAGATTATAAATGCCGAAACACAAAGTAATATGGCTTCGTTGTACAAGGATGCCAAAAACTTTGAGTATGCCATGTTCAATATCAATAAAAGTATTACCGCTTTTGAAAAGCATAAAATATATGAATGGCTGGCATACGCTTATGAAGTAAAGGGAAGTATTTATTTAGAACAAAAAAAATATCAATGGGCTTTATATTGGTATGATCAGAGTATAATGCTACATAACCAAGAATTGGATGATGACAGGGAAAAAATCCAATTACTTAATGGTATGGCCAAAGTGTATCTTGGACTGGACCGAGATAGTATTTCAATGAACTATGCCAACGAAGGTCTCAGTCTGTCAAAAAAAATCAAATCATTACAAGGCCAAATAGATTGTTCTGAAACCTTATACGAACTTCACAAAAAAAAGGAAAACCATATAGCTGCGCTTGGTTATCTTGAAACCTTTAAGAAACTTTCAGACTCCCTTTTTAAGGATAAGAACAAACAAAGTTTGTCCTTGCTAAAAACAAAACTTCAATACGAGCAAGAGAAAACAGAGCTCATAAAAAATAATGAAGCCGCTTTAGCGAAACAACGTAACTACATCTATTTTGCCATAATAATCTTGTTGATTTTAAGTGTCATTACATTTTTAGTGCGTCGCAGTGGCCAAATTCAGAAAAAACTGAATAAGGAATTACATGAAAAGTCTGTGGTAGTTATTGAACGGGAAGCCCAATTGAACGAAATCAATAAAACCAAAACAAAACTATTCTCCATTATTGGACATGACTTAAGAGGGCCGATAGGAGCTTTGCAAGGCATCCTAAAGTTGTTCACTGATGGCGAAATAGGAAAAGATGAATTCCTGTCATTCATTCCCAAATTAAAATCTGATGTCGAGAATATTTCGTTCGCTCTTAACAATCTATTGTCTTGGGGGCAATCCCAGCTCAATGGTGTTGTTACCAAACCCAAAAGGGTTTCCTTGGATAAGATAGTGAGCGTTAACGTAAAATTATTGTCGGAAGTTGCCTCTGGAAAGTCCATCAAAATAATTAACCAGCTTCCTGAAAATCCTTTGATCTGGGCAGACCAGAACCAAATAGATATTGTGGTCAGAAATTTGCTGAGCAATGCCATCAAATTTACTCCAGAAAATGGACTCATCACCATTGAAGCCGAGGAGAAAAGGAACATGTGGCAAATTATGATTCGTGATACCGGTATTGGAATGAACACGGAAATCCAGAAAAAAATCTTTGAAGATGCCTCCAATATTACCACTTACGGCACGAACAACGAGCGTGGAACCGGATTAGGTCTCTCGCTCTGCAAGGAAATGGTCTTGAAAAACAAAGGTGAAATTTGGGTAGAAAGTGTTCTCCGCAAAGGGACTTCCTTTTATTTTACCGTTCCCAAGGCGGAAAAAAGGTACCAAAAAGCAAGTTAGATTAAATTATCCAAGTTGTCAACGGCAACAAATCTTTCCACAGTAAATCCTTCAGCATGCTCCACTCCGACAAGTCTTCCTAAATCCCTAGCCCTATAAATTACACTATCAATAAAGTTTTTGCTACTAATAGGTGTCTCTGGCTCGTCACTATTGGGATCAAAAAATTGTGAACCGTAAGCAAGAATAGCTTCGGTCTTTTTCTCTACAAATCCAGAAACATCGACCACAAAATCGGGTTCAAGATTTTTCCATTGTATAAAATGGTATACCACTTTGGGCCTCCAGGGGTCTTGCCAATAACCGTCTTCATCCATTTTGGTGTCAATTTTAACCAATCCACTCAAAAAGCAGGCATCACTTACGAGCTTACTTCCCTTTGGATGATCAATATGCCGGTCATCAATGGCGTTGCAGAGTACAATCTCCGGTCTATATTTTCTAATGATTTTGATAAGTTCAAGTTGATGAGTCTTGTCGTTTACAAAAAAACCATCGGCAAATTCCATATTCTCCCGGACCGCTATGCCCAAAATTTTGGCAGCCTTTGCAGCTTCCTTATCTCGAATTTCTGCAGAGCCCCTTGTACCAAGTTCGCCACGGGTTAAATCTATTATCCCAACTTTTTTTCCTCTGGAAACTTCTTTGGCTATTGTGCCACCCGCACCTAATTCGGCATCGTCAGGATGGGCCCCAAATACTAAAATGTCTAATTTCATTTACTATTTTTTATACAGGCACTTCCATGGATTTAACTTGATTGATGGCCTGTTCAATATCCTGAACCAAATCATCCATTTCCTCAATTCCCAATGAGAATCTGATCAGGGAGTCTTTAATCCCTTGTTTTTCCCTATCCTCAGGACTCATTAAGGCGTGCGATGTCTTTGTAGGCGAAAGTACTGTACTTTCTATTCCTGCAAGACTCATGGATGGTTTTATAAGTTTTAGATGCTTAAAAAAATGAGAAGCATCAATATTCGGATTTAATTCAAAAGAAAGCATTCCCCCAAAACCTTTCATTTGGGATTTGGCCACATCATGATCAGGATGTGTTTCCAATCCAGGGTAATATACATTTTCCACATCATCACTTTTGGATAGATATTTTGCCATTTTCAACGCATTCTCATTTTGGGCCTTTACCCTGATTCCCATGGTTTTGATACTACGTTCCAAAAGCCAAACAGTATAATCGCTTAAACTACCTCCAAAACAGATGGCCGTTTGATAAACCTTCTCCATGTTCTCTTTAGAAGTAGCAATAACTCCCGCACAGATATCAGAATGTCCACCCATATATTTGGTAGCGCTATGGAGCACCACATCAATTCCAAAATTGCCGGGGTTTTGATTTATGGGGCTTGCAAAGGTATTATCAATCATTGTCAAAAGTCCATGTGACTTGGCCAACCGGGCAATACCCTTCAAATCCGTAATGGTCAACAAAGGGTTGGATGGAGTTTCAATGAAAATAATCTTTGTATTTGATCTTATCTCTTTTTCAAAATCCGCAACGCTCCACCCATCGGTAAATGAAAAGGAGATTCCATATTTTTCCAACTGGGTAACCGCAAAATTATAGGTTCCGCCATATAGTGTTTGCTGAAACACAATGTGATCACCAGCCTGAAGAAAAGCCATTAGTGCTGTACTGATTGCAGCCATTCCACTTCCAAAAATCATGGCAGCCTCGGTATTTTCCAAAGCTGCCAGTTTTTTACCCAATGCTTCTTGATTGGGCGTATTAAAGTATCTTGGGTAGCGTTTAACGTCAACATCCTCAAATTCATAGGAAGTACTCATGTACAAAGGTGAAACTGTACCTTTGAACTCTTTGTCCTTTAATTCGCCAACGTGCGTACAAATAGTATTCACGCCTTTTTTAGAGGTTTTCATAACAAAAAATTTAGCCTAAAGATACGAAACCACTTATACTTGAACTTGCTTCCAGTTTCCTTTTTTGAACCAGATTATCGCCATTACCGCCAATAGAACTTCTGCTGCTGTAATTGCAATAAAAACCCCTTTGGCTCCCCAGTCCAAAACCAATGCCGCTACATATGCTATAGGTAGTTGAAACATCCAAAAAGAGAAGAAGTTGATCTTAGTTGGTGTTTTGGTATCTCCAGCTCCGTTAAAAGCTTGGGTAACTACCATTCCATAAGCATAAAACACATACCCCACTGCAATAATCTGCAGGCAAAGCGCTCCGTTTTCAACAACACTTGGCGTGGCATTGAACAGGGAAATGATGTCCTTAGCGAATATTAAATAAACCAGAGAAACCAAACCCATAAAATAAGCGTTGTACTTTCCGGTTTTCCATACAGATGTTTCTGCTCTATCCGGTTTTTGTGCGCCCAAATTCTGGCCAACCAATGTTGCAGCGGCATTGCTCATACCCCAGGAGGGCATCAAAGTGAACATAATAACCCTAATGGCTATGGTATAACCGGCCAATACTTCGCTGCCAAACTCCGACATGATTCGCATTAAAAACACCCAGCTTGAGGTTCCAATTAAAAATTGGGCAATTCCACCCAAGGATACCCTTACCAAATTGAGCATGACCTTTAGGTCAACCACCAAATTCTTGGCAGTCAGTTTTATCTTGCTCCAACCAAAGAATAGAATTCCCAATTGAAACAACACTGCTGTTCCACGCCCAATATTGGTGGCAATGGCTGCTCCCATAACCCCGTATTCTGGAATTGGACCCCAACCAAATATAAAAATGGGATCAAGGATAATATTTAACCCATTGGACAGCACCAATGCCCACATTGCGATAGAAGCATCTCCTGCGCCACGGAAAATAGCATTAATCAGGAATAACAGCATGATGGTGATATTGCCTCCAATCAAAAGCTTGGTATAGCCATATCCTTCGGCAATCAAATCAGGTTCACCGCCCATTAAAGCCAATATTTCTTTGGCATAAAGAATTCCAACTATTCCAAGGAGAATGGAAATCAATATTCCCAAACCTATGGCTTGTACGGCAGCGATTCTAGCTCCATCAACATCCTTCTCCCCTATTCTACGTGCTACTACCGCAGTTGCCGCCATACTTAAACCAATGGCCAAGGCATATATTAAGGTAATAACCGATTCTGTTAACCCTATGGTTGCCACAGCATTAACACTGACCTGTGAAACATAGGCAATATCCACTAGGGCAAAAATGGATTCCATCAGCATTTCCAATATCATGGGAATGGAAAGCATGAAAATCGCTTTGCGGATGCTGCCAGAAGTAAACTCAGTTTCTTTGCCAGTAACAGCTATCCAGAAATAATTAAGTAATTGTTTAAAAGAAGGTATATTGAAATTCGTCATTTTATAAAAATTATGTGTGAAAAAAGAGTGTAAATGTCACAGAACCGAAAAAGTATTTCGGTTACATTTTTGGCTTAAAGCCAATGGTGACATCTATTGCGTACATAATTCTTATAACTTCATGATGGCACAAATATGGGACTTTTTTTTGAAGTATTCTTGACAGAAGTAAATTATTTAACATATAGTTTGACATAAACATATATCATCTGTCATCCATAAACTAAATTCCCGTCCTTGGATTCACTATTCATTTCTTTTGCTTGTCCAAAAGAAATGAACCAAAGAAAAGGACACTTTTTCGATAGGAATTTTTCAGCTTTGCTGAAAACCATTTGACAAACTCCGCGTTGCTCCGCTACTGAATTTCGGAGCTTTGCCTACATTATTCTTACGAAAAAGAAGGATTCAAAACTCGTTATTGAATTGGCATCAATGCTTTATTTGCTATAGTTGACCCGATATCTCCATAAACTGATACCTCCCAGAATAAAGACGCCAAGTACCGTGTACCATATAAAATTGGGAGTTATTACTTGATCACCACTGGCATAGCTATGCAGTCCTACCAAATAAAAATTCACTCCAAAATAAGTCATCATAATACTGGCGAAGGCAATGACACTGGCAAAACTAAATGTCCATTTACCCCTTAGTCCGGGAACCAAACGCATGTGCAAAACAAAAGCATACACCATAATGGAAATCAACGCCCAGGTTTCCTTGGGATCCCAACCCCAATAACGACCCCAACTTTCATTGGCCCATTGACCCCCAAGAAAATTACCGATGGTCAACATCACTAGACCCGCAGTCAAGGCCAATTCATTGATGATTGTCAACTCCCTCAAGTTAATTTCCATCCGTTGTTTGTTCTTTTCTGTTGTCAAAATGATGAGAAGTAAAGAGATTACACCTAGAATCATCCCGACGGTCAAGGGTCCATAACTGCCCACAATGACTGCAACATGAATCATCAACCAATAACTGTCCAAAACAGGAACAAGATTTGCCACCGCTGGGTCTACCCAGCTTTGGTGAGCCACCGCTAAAAGTAACGAAGCCCCAAAGGCCCCACAGGCAACCGCAAACTCGCTTTTCTTCACAAAGGCCAAACTAATGCCAACGGTAGCCCAAGCAACATATAAAATACTTTCATAAGCATCACTCCATGGGGCATGACCGGAAATATACCATCTCATAATCAAACCTGCCGTGTGCCATATAAACAATAATATTATGGTTCCTTTCAAGAGATAGACCGCTGCATCCAATAGCCTTCTTTCTTTAAATATTTGGAGTATTAGAATAAAAAATAACAGTAACCCAACCAAACCGTAGTACCGATACAAACGGTTAAAAATGTCAAGTTTGTTGTACAAAATTTCTGCTTGTATCTTGTGTTCCTCCGGAAGAACCTCCGCTCCGTGATTTTTTTGATTTTGTTTGAAAGCTTCCAACAATTTATCGGGCTGTGAATAATCATTGGATGTAATCGCACTTTTCAAGGTTCCCAAATAATAGGGCATTGCATTTTTGATGAAATTGGAATACAATGAATCTGAAACCTGATACTGTCCAGAACGGTACTCAACGGCTGATATCCATTTGTTGTTTTCATCATTTAATAATGGAAAAATCTTTATGATCTGTCCGCTCAAAGCAATATCCAACAAATTCAGTCGCTCAAAAACCTTTTTAAAATCCTTTTCAAAGTTGGATGGGTTGTTAGTAGAAGTAGCCTTCTCTATATAAGACCTCAACTTAAAATTACCCTGCGCATCAAAAAAATCGGTTGCCTTTACAAATTCTGTTCTTTTAGGGACACCAATAATTTTGCGAATACTGTCATTCTCTTTTTTAGCCAGTTTAATGAACTCCGTATTGTACCAAACCCCAGGGTTCATCATCATAGAAAGAAATACTTGATTTGCAGTTAAGCCTTCATAGTTATTTTCTCCACTCAGTTTCCTAAGAACTTCAGAAGCAAAGGTGTGAATAGGTTTCATCCTACCTCCTTCATCCTGAATGACAAGTGCACCAAACTTTTCAGCATGTTCCTCCGCAACAATGGTAGACCTAATGATAGAATCTACCTGTTGTTGAGTTGGTAGATTTGCATGTTCATGACCATCAGTATCATTTTGTTGTGCTGTAACCAATGAGGTTGCCATTAAAAATGCCATTACTCCTAAGGCTGCCTTTTTCTTCTTCACTTTTTCCAGGGCCTGCTGTAGATCCCTAAATCGTGTTTTTCCAAAAAACATGATGCCCATCAGCCCCAAATACAGTAAAAAATATCCAATATAGGTTATCCATGTCCCCCAAAAATCATGGTTAACAGATAACACGGTTCCTTTCTCGTCTGGATGAAAACTGGATTGGAAAAAGCGATATCCTCTGTGATCCAGAATATGGTTCATGTAAATGTCATAATCAAACGGACGTTCATCTTCAATGGTCACTTTGCTCATAAACGATTTATATCCCGATTCTGTTCCAGGGTATTTTTCAGCTATAAAATCATTTAATTTGATGGAAAATGGAAGTTCGTACACTTTGGATCCATAACTAAGGGAAAAGTCCAGTCCGCCAACTTTAATCTTATCAGAGAAATTGGAAGTACCTTTACTTCCCAATAATTTTTGCTCCACAGTTTCGCCATTTGCCGATATGGAAACCACTAACGCATCCTGGGTCACGTCGGTAACCTGATTTTCAGGTACTTTTACAATTCCGTAACTGCCTTTGATTAATGGCTCAGGAATCACAAACTGCATTCCCGCCATATTGTAAAGTGAGCGTAATTGCAATGTTTGTATACTATCGCTGACGACTTCTCCCTGAAATTGGTCAGCCATACGCATAAAATTACCTTCAAAGGGTGATTTTATCTGATAGTTGTCTCCATCAGAAAATATATTAATGGCGCCGTTGGTTTCTTTGTTCAATGAAAACAGAACGTTATGGATGCTTGCTACCTTGCCATTCTCCAAATAGTGTTCATGGCGTTGTCCATCCCCTGCTTCAACAATCTTCAAATATTCTTGCCCGTTCTCATCAGGAATCAATCCTTCTTCTGCCCCGCCGATAAAATCTACATAAGAAATGGTAAAGGGTTGACCATTAAAATCGGATTTCCATGGTAAGGTAGATTTCATTCCCTCAGGAGTAACGATCAAATCGTCTTCCAGGACCTTGCGTTTTACCTCTCCATTAATTTCACCATCAACAAAGGCGGTCAAATAAGTTTTATCAGAAAAAAAACGGTTCTCCGAAGTTCCCTCTCGAATAGGCATTATGCCTTCATAGCTGATATATCTTGTTACAAAAGCTCCCAAAATAATCAGGATCCAAGACAGGTGTAGCAAAAGAACCGGCCACTTTTTCCAACTCAACAGGTTGTACCTAAAAACATTTCCTATAAAATTGATCATAAAAAAGACCATTATGGCTTCAAACCAAGTGGCATTGTAAATATAAATTCGAGCCGTTTCCGTGCTGTACCAGCTTTCCACAAAAGTTCCCATGGCCATTGCAGCTGCAAAAACCAAAAAAAGGACGGCCATAAGTCTTGTAGAAAAAAGGGTCTTTTTAAGGGTGTCTATCATCTAGGTTGAAGATGTGTTTTCAGCTTGCAAAAATAAGCTATTTAAAGAGAAAAAAATCTTAAAACTCTATAAGCTTTGAAGAACGCACATGAAAAATTTTGCCCATATAACAACTACCTCAACTTTTATATTGTGATAATCAAATATGGGCAAATTGGGATATTGCATTTTCTACTTCATAGCCATACTGTTCCCAATAAAATTTACAATGCTTTTAGATATTCCTTTAAATCTCTTTGTTGCCTATCATTTAGATGTAGTTCAAAATGATTATTGTAATGATCAATTACAGCGTCCAAATCCTCAAATCGTCCATCATGGTAGAACCCTCCTTTAGATTTCGCAAACAATCCACGAAGTGGAGGCGTCCTATATTTTCCAGTAGGAGATCTGTTGGCCTCAAAGCCATCAATACCGATGTCTTCAGGTGAGTGTAATTTGTCATCACTATAAACAGGGGCAGGATGGCAAGTAGCACATTTGGCCTTGTATTTGAAAATTTTCTTGCCTCTAATGGCAGCTTTTACATTAAAACTTCCCGCTTCCGGTTCCGGTGCCAAAAGGGATAATTGATATTCACGTAAAGCTTCCAATTTTGGTCCCACCAAATCCTCATCGACCATTACGTTAAAGGCTCCCCTTTTTACCGCTATTGGAAACTTGACAGGATCGTTCAATCTTGGATCAACAAAATTTCCTTGGCCTCCCATTTCCAAAACTGCCACAAATCTGTTCCAGTATGATATGTCTCCCCAACCTGTATAGGTGGCTTTTTCCAATCCTTGAAGCCCATGGGCAGGTGGAATCAGGTTGGCAACAATAGAGCCATCTGGTTTGGTAGCTTTCCCATCTATTAAAAGAGCTGCTGGAAACCGCCCTGGCTCCCATGCATTCAATACAGTGTTCAATGTAGCCACATCTACCTCCAAGAGTTCCGCTATTGGGGCATTGTCGGTAATCCCAATGATCGCTCCTACATTAAGGTCTCTATTGGGCCATCCATCCAATCTTTTCCCAATTCCCTGAGTAAACGAATCATCCACGGTGGAATGGCAAAGTGCACAGGTAATTCCCATGGACTCCAGGTTACCATCCCTATCAAAATTTCCTTTTACCCCCACCACGGCGTCCAAGCTCAAAAGTGCCAAGGTTACAGCCGGGTCATCCAAATCCACATTTCCCGCGGCAATGGCATCAATGATTTCTTGGGGCAAAGCATCAATATCTACTTTCAATCCAACAGTCAATGCAGTATTTGGGCTCACACCTGGTCCAAACCCACCATTATTTTCTCCTAAAACCGCCTTATCGAGTTTTAATGCCCCACTCCAGAAAGATTCATCACCAAAGGTGTCAAACCTGAAAATCGCTTTTCCCTCTTCAACCAATACAGGGTTTAAATCCAGTACAACTGGTGGTGGGATGATCAATTCCCGTATATCCGGGCCGTCGTCTCCTTTAAAACAGCGAACAAATAGGAATAAAACAATCAACGATAGGAATAACGGTAATACTTTTTTCGATTTCATAACAGATAGCTTTTGAGGTTTTGGAGTATATCATGTCGAACCTTTTAACTAGGTATGGACACGTAAAGAACTAAAGTTCTTTGCTATTATCTTTTGATGAAAAATTCGAAAAAAGGTTACAAGAATTAAATGATTTTGATGTAAGGGAAGATTAATTTGTTTGTTCCATTAGAATACGCATTACACTATCTGTAATATTATCACACCTGCTAAACCCAAACCCAAATACATCTTCCTTATTGGTGGTTAGCTCATAAAGCCTCTCCTTGAGCATGTTTTTAGCCCTATGCAGACGCACTTTAACATTGGATTTGGAAACATCCAGGCACTCGGAGATTTCACTGATACTCATTTCCTCAATTTCCCTGAGCATATACACTGTGCGATATTTAATGTTCAAAGAATCAATGGCATCTTCCAAAAGTTGTTTTGCTTCATTCCTGATGATTCTTTTTTCAGGATTCAACTGATTTTTATCCGGTATTTCCAAAATAATATTCTGTTTTACTTCTGATGTCCTTTGATACAAGTTAACTACTTTATCCTTCTCCCTCAATCGTGCCAAAACCTCATTGATCCCTATTCTGATAAGCCATGTCCCATATGACGAGGAGTGCTTGAACTGATACAGTTTTTCAAACGCCTTGAGATAGGTGTTCTGCATGATATCCTCAATCTCAGAACCATCCTTAATATAACTACGGATTACCCGAAACAACTTTTGATTGTTTCTTCTCAAGAGTATTTCATATAGCTCCTTCTCTCCAGAAAGAATGCGTTTTACGATTTCAGATTCTGACAGTTTTTGGTAGTTTAAATCGTTGATCTTGATTGTTTCCATCATTCCACCCTTTGCCTTTAGATGCTTTTTTAATTAAATAGTTACAAAATTTTGTAACCATTTTGGCCATCCCCTATCTAAAGCTAAAAATACTAAACCAAAAGTAAGATGGATTCAAACATTCAATTAGTAAAATCAGTATTAAGGTATACCTATGGTATAGTACCCATTGTAGCAGGTCTGGACAAGTTTACCAACCTATTGACAGACTGGAGCCAGTATGTCTCTTCAGGGTTGTCAGATATGATTCCATTAGAGGCCGGAAGTTTTATGATGGTGGTAGGGGTCATAGAAATCGTAGCTGGGGTTCTTGTGTTGCTCAAACCAAAAATTGGTGCTTTAATAGTAATGGGCTGGTTGACAGCAATTGCGGTTGTTCTGGTGCTTAGTGGCAATTATGTTGACGTTGCGGTAAGAGACCTTGTAATGGCCGTGGGCGCATTTTCATTGGCCAAATTATACCAAATTGAGCCTGCTTGATTATTTAGGAGCCCATAACCAAAAGTTTTTAAGAACTTACAAAGACCGGTGCTGGATTTAAATTATATCTTGAGAAAAAGCCGTCCATACTTGGCGGCTTTTTTATTGTTCATATTATAGGGCATTCGTTATTTTTGCAGCATGCAGGATGTCATCATATTAGGGACTGGAAATGTTGCGGAACATTTATGCAAAGCCTTTTCTTTCAAAAATTCAGTCAATGTGACACAGGTGTATGGAAGAAATGTTGAATCCCTAAAAAAGTTCAATGCGTACACCGAGACATGCTCTGACCCAAAAGCAATCAAAGAGGCCACTATTTATATTATTGCAGTAACTGATATGGCAATAGCGGATGTTTCTAAATTGCTATCCAATAAAAAAGGAATTGTCACACATACATCGGGAGCCATGGGCATTGATACCCTAACTTTTGAAAATGCTGGAGTTTTTTACCCACTGCAAACCTTTACCGAAGGTAAAACCCTTGATTTCAAATCCATACCCATTTGCATTGAGGCCAAACAAAAGTCCGCACTTAATGAGCTTGATAAATTGGCACAAAGTATTTCAAACAATGTTCATGAAATTACCTCTGACCAAAGAAAAAAGCTTCATCTAGCTGCTGTCTTTGCCAATAATTTTACCAATCATCTATATCAGATAAGTGAAGACCTTTGCAAAGATTCTGAACTCCCCTTTTCCCTTTTACATCCGTTGATCAAGGAAACCGCGGAGAAAATACAATCCATGTCTCCAAAAGATGCCCAAACCGGTCCGGCTAGAAGAGGGGATAAAAAAAGTATGGAAAATCATTTGAAGTTATTAAAAACCAAAAAACAAACCGACCTTTACACCTTGTTCAGTGAAGCCATAACCAAAACCTATGAAGAAGAACTATAAAGAGCTGTTAGCCAACATTACCACATTTGTATTTGATGTGGATGGTGTATTTACAGATGGTTCAATTTTGATAACCACTCAAGGAGAAATGCTCCGCAAAATGAATGTAAAGGATGGGTATGCCCTTAAAACCGCTCTACAAAAGGGGTATAATGTCTGTATTATTTCTGGGGGCACCAATGAAGGCGTAAAAGAACGTCTAAAAGGACTTGGGGTTACAGATATTTATTTGGGAGCCCATCATAAACAAGATCCACTGGAAGAGTATTTGGATATCTATAATATTGACCCTGAAAATGTACTTTACATGGGTGATGACCTTCCTGATATTCCTCCAATGAAAATGGTAGCATTGGCCACATCCCCACAAAATGCAGTGGCAGAAGTAAAAGCCATTTCCGACTATGTTTCCCACAAAAATGGCGGAGATGGATGTGTCAGGGATATTATTGAGCAAGTGTTGAAAGTTCGTGGAGATTGGAACGATAATTTCAGTGCTAAGAATGATTAAGAGTCCTCTCTATCAAAAGCTTAAAGGGTATAAACTCATTTTAGGCTCAGGTTCACCACGGCGCAAAATGTTCTTGGAAGAAATGGGGTTGGATTTTGAGGTTAGACCAAAATCTGTAGAAGAAATCTATCCAGAAAACTTAAAAGGAGAGGAAATTTCAAGTTATCTGGCCAAATTGAAGGCCGAACCTTTCAAAGAAGAATTGCAGGAAAATGAAATCGTGCTTACTTCCGACACCGTAGTTTGGTACAAAGAAACTTCATTGGCAAAGGCCTCAAATAAGGAAGAAGCTTTTGAAATGCTACGCACCCTATCTGGTGATTGGCATGAAGTGATTACATCAGTCTGTTTGACTTCAACAAAAACTCAAAAAACGGTCAGCTCCGTTACCCGTGTCAAATTCAAGGATTTCACAGATGAGGAAATCAACTTTTATATCGATCAATGCCAACCGTTTGACAAAGCCGGTGCCTATGGCATTCAGGAATGGATTGGGATGATAGGTATTTCCGAAATACAGGGTTCATACACTAATGTTGTGGGGCTACCTACCCATTTGGTCTACCAGACTTTAACGGAACTGGTGTCAGATTGATAATTGCATCGTGTTATACCTGTTTCACATCAATAATCTTTACCGGGCAGGCTTTTGAGGCTTTTTCACAATTATCATAAATAACATCATCATGAGATTTGATTGTATGGAACCCCTTTTTGTCCTGTGACCTCAATAAAACGGATTTCCCATCTTTTTTGGACATGGCGAACTGCTCAGGTGCCATTTCTACGCAATAATTGCATCCAATACACTTGTCGCGCTGTAAGGTAACCACTACCATTACGCTTCGACCTTGTTTTCCACTATTTTGTACAGCTTGTCAGAGGGTCGTATTCTAAATTCCAAAGGAATGGTGACCGAATCTCCTTTTTGTCCTTTGGGCAATTTGTCATCATTTACCAGCATTTCAGTAACCTCCATCTCCTTTGCACCAGTTGTGGGGCCAGTAATTAAAATATTGTCGCCCAGGGAAATATCGTAAGCCTCAATTTTAAACTCTCCAATATTCGCCTTTGGAAAATAATGTACGCCCTTTCCAATATAAATTTTCTTTTGCGTAGCCGATGATCCAGGAATAGTGCTCCATTCCCCTAATTTCTGGCCTAAATAATATCCGCTCCAAAAACCACGATTGTATACTTTTTCCAACTCTTGCATCCAGGAAATTACTTTTTCCTTGTCATAAGTCCCCTCATAAAGGCTATCAATAGCCTCTCGATAGCATTTAATGACCTTTGCCACATATTCCGGAGCCCTTCCCCTGCCCTCAATCTTCAACACCTTGATTCCCGCATCTGCCACTTGGTCCAAAAAGTCTATGGTACACAAATCTTTGGGCGACATGATGTATTCATTGTCCAGTTCCATTTCAAAACCGGTCTCCTGATCTATAACGGTGTATTTTTTTCTGCAATTTTGTTTACAAGCCCCTCTATTGGCTGATGAGTTGTATGAATGTAAGCTCATATAACACTTGCCCGAAACGGCCATGCATAAAGCTCCATGACCAAAAACCTCAATCTCCACCAATTTTCCAGACGGTCCTTTCACCTGTTCCTTCTCAATCTGTTCAGTGATTTTTTTGACCTGTCTTAAACTTAGTTCGCGACTCAATACCATGGTATCCGCAAACATGGTATAAAACTTTACAGTTTCAATATTGGTCACATTGATCTGTGTGGAAATATGCACTTCCAATCCCAATTCCCGAGCTGCGGCAATAACGGCCTGATCCATGGCAATAACCGCCGTAAGACCGACTTCCTTTGCTTTTTTCAAGAGCGTTTTGACAATTGAAAGGTCATGATCATATATTATGGTATTCAATGTAAGATAGGTTCTTACATTTTTGGCATTACACCTTTTGGCAATCTCCGGTAAATCATCCAGGGTGAAGTTCATGGTAGCCCTTGCCCTCATATTCAATTGCTCCACTCCAAAATAAATGGAGTCAGCCCCACTATCCAACGCTGCCTGTAAGGATTCAAAATTCCCTGCAGGAGCCATTAACTCTATTCGCTGCATACCTAACTTTTACTTCAACAAATTTTCTGCAAAACTACGCAATTACCTTGCTTTACAAAATGTTAAGGTCTATTGTCGTTCCTATTTACTTGATTAACTTTAACTAAAATTGTTAAGATGAAGACTTTCCTTACCAAAATTTTATTGTTCCCTTGCCTTGTTTCCACCGCTTTGTTTTTTGGATGTAAAGAGAACTCAGCTGAGCAGAACTCCAAAGAACTGGCAATAAATACGCTAGATACGTCAAATACCATAAAAGAAAAACCCTCCAAGAAACCACTATCTGAGGATTTCAAAAAATATTGGTACAACGGTAAGGCCGAAATAACTTCATATACATTGGAACAAGCCAGATATGGACAGCTAAGGGAAGGACATTCCGTACTTATTTATGTTACAGAGCCATTTTTGCCCAAAAAGCAGGTAAAAGCGGATGGTAAAAATGCTGATAATGTGAATGTTCTAAAATTAAACGCAACAAAGAAGTTTTTGACTGGGATATACCCTTACTCTGTTATGAGCAGTACTTTTTATCCCGTTTATGACAACCAACATGCCATAAAAACCAGTCTGTCTATGCAAGAATGGTGTGGGCATGTGTATTCCCAAATTAACAACAGGGACCAGTTTGAATTTACCTCACATTCCTATTTTGAAAGTGAGGCAGACCAAAACTTGTCATTGGAAAAAGATTTACTTGAAAATGAAATCTGGACTAAAATCAGAATAGACCCTTCTGACCTACCCACGGGAAACCTCAAAATAATTCCTTCGCTGGAGTATATTCGATTGCGTCATAAAGAGCTTAAAGCATATAACGCGACAGCAAATTTTTCCACTCACAATGGGGTAAGTAGTTACACCATAACCTATCCAAACCTTGAAAGAACCTTGACCATTAATTTTACTTCTGAATTTCCATATACCATCGAAAATTGGACAGAGGAGTTTAAAAGTGGTTTTGGACCTAAGGCAAAAATGTTGACCACAAAAGCTACCAAGTTGAAGTCGCTGAAAACTGCATATTGGGGGCAGAATGGAAACGAAGATATGATCCTTCGTGACAGTTTAGGGTTAAAATAGGTCGGGAGTTACGATTAACTTATCCTGTTAAAGATGTTCTAAAAAACATCCTGCCTGGTTTGAATCTTTCTATATTTGGTGCAACCACTAAAAATCGTTGTATGCGAAACTTTTGGGTCAGTATTCTGACTATAGCTACAGTTGTTTCAAATTCCTTAGCCCAAAGGCCAAATAAACCTTCGTCCACTGAAATTCATCACAACCTACAAAAATTAAACTTTTTGGGCACTGCACTTTATATTGCGGCCCACCCTGATGATGAAAATACAAGATTGATTTCGTACTTGTCTAACCACGACAAGGCAAGAACGGCATATTTATCCATTACCAGAGGTGATGGGGGGCAAAATTTAATCGGTTCGGAACTAAGAGAACTGTTAGGTGTACTTCGTACACAGGAACTCTTAGCGGCCCGAAGGGTAGATGGAGGTGAACAATGGTTTACCCGAGCCAACGATTTTGGGTATTCCAAGCATCCAAAGGAAACTCTTAAAATTTGGGACAAGGAAAAAGTTTTGGGAGATGTGGTCTGGGCCATCCGAAACCTAAAGCCTGATGTGATCATTAATCGGTTTGATCACAGGACTCCAGGCTCTACCCACGGTCATCATACCTCATCGGCTATGTTGAGCGTAGAAGCCTTTGATATGGCCAATAATCCCAATGCATATCCACAGCAATTACAACTTACGGATACTTGGCAACCTAGAAGGGTCTTTTTCAATACATCATGGTGGTTTTATGGAAGCCGTGAGAATTTTGAGAAAGCAGATAAGTCTAAAATGTTGAAGTTGGATGTTGGTGTTTATTATCCGGAGTTGGGACTTTCCAATAATGAGATAGCATCTATAGCGAGCAGTCAGCATTTATGTCAAGGTTTTGGACGTATAACAACCCGGGGGTCACAGGATGAATATGTGGAATTATTAAAAGGTGACCTTCCTTCCAGTAATAATCTATTTGATGGCATAGACACCACATGGTCCCGTGTTAAACGCGGAAAAGCTGTTGGTGATATTTTATATCGAATAGAGAAGAATTTTGACTTCACCAACCCATCCACACATATTCCTGACTTGGTAAAAGCCTATCAATTGCTTCAAAATATTGAAGATGAGCATTGGAAAACCTTAAAATCCAAGGAACTCCAGTCAATTATTATGGATTGTGCCGGTCTTTATCTTGAGGCCAATGCCGATGCTTCTTCAACAACTGCAGGGGGAAGTGTCAAAATAAATGTCGAGGCCTTAAATAGAAGTTCGCAGTCCATTACTCTAAAAGAAATAAATTTAATTGGGGGCAATACGAAACTTAGTCCAAACAAAGTATTGGGCAACAATGGCAAAGAAAATATCGAATTAGAATTTACCGTGCCACAGTCAACTTCAAACTCTGGCCCATATTGGCTGAACCGTACTGGAAGTCTGGGCATGTATACTGTGGATAATCAGAATATGATTGGTAAACCGGAAACGCCAAGCGCTTTTTTTGCTGAATTCATCCTGAGTTTTAATGGAATTGAAATTGGATTTGAAAAACCAGTAATCCGTCGCCATTCAAAACCAGATAAAGGAGAGTTGTACGAACCCTTTGTTGTACTACCCGAGGTAACATCCTCAATTTCTGAAAAAGTACTGATTTTCTCGGATTCAAATACCAAGGAAGTATTGGTAAATGTGAAAGCTGGGAAAAATGATGTCTCAGGAGAAGTTGCATTGGTACATCCAGCAGGGTGGACTGTTTCACCTGCAAAAATTCCCTTTTCCATTGCACAAAAAGGACAGGAACAATCAGTGACCTTTATGGTCACTCCCCCTGAACATGATAGCGAAGGTAAAATTTCCGTCTCAATTCATATTGGTAATGAAACCCATGATAAAGAGTTGGTTGAAATTGCCTATGATCATATTCCCAAACAGTCCATTTTACTTCCGTCGGAAGCTAAGGTTGTTCGAATGAACATTCAAAAATCCGGAGAACATATTGGATATATCATGGGTGCTGGTGACAAAGTTCCTGAAAGCTTAAAACAAATTGGATATCAAGTGCATACCATTGATCCCGCTGATATTAAAGCTGGTTCCTTGGACAAGTATGATGCCATTGTGGTTGGAATAAGAGCCTACAATGTAGTGGAAGATTTGAAGTTTAAGCAACCTGTTTTATTTGACTATGTTGAAAATGGCGGAAACATGATCGTACAGTACAATACTTCTGGGAGATGGGCCAAGCAATTTGAAAATATTGCTCCATATGACCTTACTTTGTCCCGGGATCGTGTAACAGATGAAACTGCCAAAGTGAGCATTGTTGCCAATGATCATTCCCTGGTCAATTTTCCAAATACTATAAAAGAATCTGATTTTGATGGATGGGTGCAGGAAAGAGGACTCTACTTTCCCAAAGAATGGAGTCCAGAGTTTACACCCATACTCTCCATGGGAGATGAAGGGGAAGCACAAACAGAGGGAAGTCTGCTGGTAGCACCTTACGGTGATGGCCATTACATTTATACAGGTTTGAGTTTTTTCAGAGAATTGCCTGCTGGAGTATCGGGAGCCTACAAACTATTCGCCAACATGCTTTCCGTAGGAAAGAGTGAGGTAAAATCAGAAAGCAATGTCAAAGGATAATATGGAAAATAAGATGGTCTGGAAGAAGGAATACACTATTGTCCTCCTCTTGAATATCATTTATATTCTGATTTTCTACTTCATAATGACACAAAATAACTAATGATTTAATGGGTACATTAGATTGGATTGTTTTGAGCAGTACGCTGCTCTTTATAGTTGGTTTCGGGGTATGGAAAACTCGCGGAAGTAAAAATGTTACTGATTATGTAATGGGCGGCAATGATGCCAAATGGTGGACCATTGGTTTGTCGGTTATGGCAACACAGGCCAGTGCCATTACTTTTTTATCCACTCCAGGGCAGGCTTTTCATGATGGAATGGGGTTTGTCCAATTCTACTTTGGATTGCCGTTGGCCATGATTTTCATTTGTTTGGTTTTCATCCCTATTTACAGAAAACTTAAAGTTTTCACGGCATATGAGATGTTAGAAGGTCGATTTGATTTAAAAACCCGCAGCCTGACCGCAATTTTATTCCTGATTCAACGTGGATTGGCAGCTGGAATTACCATTTTTGCACCTTCCATTATCCTTTCTGCAGTCTTGGGATGGGATTTGCGCACTTTGAACATCATCATAGGTATTTTGGTTATCATTTATACGGTTTCTGGAGGCACCAAAGCAGTAAGTGTTACCCAAAAACAACAAATGTTCATTATAATGGTGGGCATGTTCTTTGCATTCTTTTTTATTTTGGGTTCTCTTCCTACAGGAGTATCCTTTGGAGAAGCTCTCAAGATAGCTGGTGCCAACAACAAACTGCAAATTTTGGATTTCAGCTTTGACACCAATAACCGATATACGTTTTGGAGCGGTATTACCGGTGGTTTCTTTCTTGCCCTGGCATATTTTGGTACGGACCAAAGTCAGGTGCAACGTTACTTGTCGGGGAAATCTGTAAGGGAAAGTCAACTTGGATTGATTTTCAATGGAATCTTTAAAATTCCCATGCAATTTTTCATTTTGTTGGTAGGAGCTATGGTTTTTGTTTTTTACCAGTACAACCCGTCTCCTCTTAATTTCAACCCGGCGGCTACCCAAGCTGTGATGGAATCGGAATATGTGGAAGACTATAAAGCTTTGGAACAGGGCCATTTGGAATTGGAGCAAGAAAAGAAAATGGCGCAAAGTTCATTTTCCGCTGCTCTGGCGTTGAAAGAATATAACGCAATTCAACAAGCCAAACAGGACATTATCAAAATCAACGAAAAGGAAAAAGCAAATAGGGATACGGCTAAAACTTTGATTGCCCAAGCCAATGACACTGTAGAGACCAATGATAAGGACTATGTCTTCATTCATTTTATTCTGAACAATTTGCCGACCGGACTCATTGGACTGCTTTTGGCCGTAATTCTTTCTGCGGCCATGTCCTCTACCGCTTCGGAACTAAATGCATTGGGAACCATTACCGCTCTTGACCTTTACAAAAGAAACCAGAAGAAGGAAAAGGATGAGAAGCACTATGTTATGGCAACAAAGGGTTTCACTCTACTTTGGGGCATTATTGCAATTCTCATTGCTTGTGTGGCAAATCTTTTTGACAACCTCATTCAACTGGTCAACATCATAGGCTCCATCTTTTATGGCAATGTTTTGGGTATTTTCCTTTTGGCGTTCTTCTTTAAGTTTGTAAAGGGCAATGCTGTGTTTATCGCTGCGCTGGTGACTCAGGTAATTGTGATAATTGGCTGGTATATGGATTGGATGTCCTATTTGTGGTTGAACGCCTTTGGCTGCCTATTGGTGATTTTCCTTGCGATGCTAATAGAAAGTTTTGATAGTTTCCTTCGAAAACCTCCGTTAAAAGCATAAAAAAGCCCACGGTTAAGTGGGCTCAATTAATTCTTATGGGATTAAAGACTTATTGTCCTCCCCATTCTTTTATGGAATCCTTGTTCAATTTCACATAATCAGCGTTCCCCGCTTTTTCTGCAACTTCCATGGATTTTTTGGCAGCTGTAATAGCTCCTTTCTTATCCCCAAGTTTTGCATAGATAAGTGATTGTCTGCGCATTACCCAATAAGCATCAGGGCGCATTTCAACAGCTTTGTCAATCCACTCTTTGGCCTTGTTTAAATCTTTACCTTCCTCGTAGTAGTAAGAAGCAGCAGAGTAATAGTCTCCAGCACCTGGGCCAGCCATAACAGTTTCAATACTCTTTTGTGCCTTGGTCAATGTTGGTACTTCAAACTTCACCCCCACATATGCCTTTTCCCACATAATTCCAAGGGAAGCGCCATTGTTATGAAGATCATCAATGGTTATGGTAAAGGTCTCAATATCCACAGGCAATGGATATACCTGAGCTGTAGTTTTAGCAGCTACTTTACTATCATCCCATTCTTGAGGAGTTCCCCAATTATTGGTGTCAGCATAGAAAATAACTTCCCAATTAGACTGTCCAGGTTTGGTGAAAATGGCATAAGAACCCGCTTTAACCTCTTGTCCATCTATGGTCACATTATCACTAAAGGTAATTGTGGTGTTTTTGTTCGCTCCCGTTCTCCATAGTTTGTCATAAGGAACCAGATTTCCAAAAATTGCTCTTTCCCGCATGGAAGGTCTTGAATATTCAACCTCTACGTCTGTAAGGCCAACTGTTTGTTTCAACATGGCAGAGGGACTGGGTTGTGGCGTCTGCATCTGTGCTTCAACAGATACTGCTAGTAAAGCGGCAAACGCAAATAGTGCTAGTTTTTTCATTTGTAAGAATTTTAGATTTGTTAGTGAAACAAAGCTAAATATAAAGCTAGGGTTGGCTTGTTAACAAACCCTTAAAAGAAGGCTTAAAAATCAATATGTACCTGCACCTGAGTGTGGCTTTATTATCATAAAAAAGGATAAATTGATTTTTGTTTAACATTTTAAGATAAATATTAAACACTTTTGGGTTATTTTTGTAAAAACACCTTATGCGCTTATATCAACTCCATGCTGTGCAGACTCTGCCAATATCAAAACAAGAGGCTTGGGATTTTTTAAAAAATCCCAAAAACTTAAAGCAGATAACACCAGATCATATGGGGTTTCATATCTTATCGGAAGTTGATAAACCGATATTTCCAGGTCAGATTATCCAATATAAAGTCAACCCATTTCCCGGTGTTAGTACAAAATGGGTTACCGAAATTACACATGTGTTGGAAGGACGCTACTTTGTTGACGAGCAACGCTTTGGTCCTTATACTTTATGGCATCATAAACATTTTATTGAAGCCGTTGATGGGGGTGTTCAAATGGAAGACATAATTGATTATAAATTACCTTTTGGTATCTTGGGTAGAATGGTTCACCCCATCCTGGTAAAAAAACAATTGATAAAAATATTCAAGTACCGTGAGCAAAAATTGGTCGAGCTTTTTGGCAAAGTCGAAGGAATTCACAGCTTCTTGGAAATAAAAGCAATATGAAGGACCCAATATCCATTTTTTGGTTTCGCCGGGATCTTCGGCTAGATGACAATGTTGGTCTATATCATGCCCTTCAAAGTGGCCACCCTGTGCTTCCCATATTTATTTTCGATAGCGAAATTCTTGAAAAACTTCCGATTAATGATGCTAGGGTGTCTTTTATTCATACGAAGCTTCTAAGAATGAATGGTGAATTACAATCTCAGTTCCAAAGTGGCATAGCAATGTATTTGGGTAATCCCATTTCAGTTTTCGCTCGATTATTGAATCAATATAAAATCCATTCTGTTTTTACCAATCACGATTATGAGCCGTATGCAAGCAAGCGCGATGCAGAAATTGAACAACTTTTGGCCAAGAATGGTATACCCTTTAAGTCCTTCAAAGATCAGGTGGTTTTTGAAAAGGATGAAGTGGTCAAAGATGATGGCAATCCTTACGTAGTTTATACCCCCTACAAAAAAAGGTGGAAAGCAAAATTTGACCCACGCACCCATCTTCACTATTTCGATACACATTCCTACCTTCAAAACTTGCATAAATCCAGGGATATTCCATACCTCGGCCTTGGCGATATTGGTTTTACGCGCTCTTCTATTTCGGTTTCTGAATATAACCTCACTTCCAATTTAATCGAAAACTATGAGGAAACCCGAAACTTTCCTGAAAAAGAATCAGGTACCTCGCGTTTGGGCCCTCATCTTCGATTTGGTACTGTTTCCATCAGAAAAATTATGAAGAAGGCCATTGCAGAAAAAAATGAAGTTTTTTGGAACGAACTCATCTGGAGAGAATTCTTCATGCAGATTCTATGGCATTTTCCACATACTATCAACAAGTCCTTTAAACCCAAATATGACCGTATAGCTTGGCGAAACAATGAAAAGGAATTTGAACTCTGGAAGAAAGGAAAAACCGGATATCCATTTGTGGATGCCGGAATGCGTGAACTCAATGCAGCTGGACATATGCACAATCGTGTTAGAATGATCGTGGCCAGCTTTCTTTGCAAGCACCTTCTTATTGATTGGCGATGGGGCGAGGCATATTTTGCAGAAAAATTATTGGATTTTGAACTGGCAAGCAACATCGGTAATTGGCAATGGGCGGCCGGTAGTGGTGTTGATGCCGCTCCATACTTTAGGATTTTCAATCCCACCACCCAACTAAATAAATTTGATACTCAAAAAGCATATATTCATAAATGGGTGCCTGAACTTCAAGGGCTTACCTATCCATTGCCAATGGTGGATCATAAAATGGCCCGTGAGCGCTGCCTAAAAGTTTATAAAGCCGCCGTTGGTTGATGCTTTTTCAGTATTTTTAATACTCGGTTTTATTTTTAGGGCAGTTTGGAGAACTAATGAAGTTAGAGCCTAAAAGAATACTTACCTCCACAATTCGGACTAATTCAAATTATATAAAATGAAGTATTTCACAACCCTAGTACTGCTATGTATGGTTTCATTCAACCTGACGGCGCAAAAAATGAGCTCTAACAAAAAAGCGATCATTGCCTCCGTTGAGGCCCACAAAGAAAACCTGATTCAAATAAGCGATTCTATTTGGGCTTTGGCTGAAACGGCATTCAATGAGTCAAAATCAGCTGAAGTGTTGGCGGATTATGCAGAAAAAAATGGGTTAAAGGTAACTAGAGGCGTTGCCGATATCCCAACTGCATTTACTGCCACATACGGTTCTGGAAAACCGGTGATCAGTGTTTTGGGAGAATTTGATGCGCTACCCGGCCTTTCCCAAAAAACAGAACCTACCAAAAACCCAAGGATAGATGGAGCACCAGGCCATGGGTGTGGGCATAATATGTTTGGGGCAGCAAGTTTGGGAGCCGCCATTGCCATAAAAGAGCAAATTGAAGCTGGAAAACTAAAAGGAACGGTCAAATTCCTGGGCACTCCTGCCGAAGAAAAATATTTTGCCAAGGTTTGGATGGTCGAAGCTGGTCTTTGGGATGATGTTGATGTAAACGTAAGCTGGCATCCTGGGGCCAATATTGAGGCCGATGTGCAAAGTGGACTTATCATTGATCGATTTTATTGTTGAATTCTATGGGCAGGCAGCACATGCATCCGCAGACCCATGGAACGGGCGTAGTGCTTCAGATGCACTGGAATTGTATACCACTGGTATCAACTATTACAGAGAGCATATTAAACCCACCTCGCGTATACATTATCACATACAAGATGGCGGCCAAGTGGTCAATGTGGTTCCTGATTATTCCAAAATTTGGGTTCGCGTACGTGACCCAAAACGAAAAATAATGCTTCCCTACTTACGAGCGAGTGAAAAAAATGGCAGAAGGTGCGGCCATAATGGCCAATGTGGATTATAAAATTTCACTGGTATCCGGAATTTACGAAGTATTGGTGAACAGAGCCGGAGGTGAAATCATGCAGAAAAACTTGGAACTTTTAGGTCCAATTACCTATACCGAAGAGGAAACCGCTTTCGGAAAAGCCATTCAAAAAGCCACTGGAAAACCTGAGGTGGGTATGGATAGCAAAATTGAAGCCTTTACGGGAAACGGAAAAGAATCCCTGGTGGAGGCTCAACCGATGTAGGTGATGTAAGTTGGAATGTTCCCAACATCAACCTAAGCGTTACGGTAGCTCCTAAGGACACCCCTTGGCATTCTTGGGCCGTTGTAGCCTGTGGGGGGATGAGCATTGGACACAAAGGAATGATATATGCCTCGAAGGCAATGGCCATGACCATGACAGACCTTTTTGAAAATCCAAAATTGGTCACCAAGGTCAAGGAAGAATTCAAAACTAGGAAAGGAGAAGTGAAAAATATGAGGCCATGATAGATGGTCCTCCACCTATTGGAAGTAACTAAATAGCTGATATTTAAATCAAACAAAACGGACAAAAACAGATTCTTGAATAATAATTGAAAATGATAAGAAAATTAATGCTGCTACTGGTCTTGGGTAGTTTCATCCAAGGTCAAGGACAAGAACCATTGTCCGTTTTTGAAAATTTGATGGAGAAAACCTGGTTCGCCGAAGGGGATTGGGGAAACAATACAAAGTTCAAGCAGGAAATTGAATTTGAATACGATTTGGGAGGAACTTTAATCATTTCCAATGCAAAAGGCTTTACCAACCAAGAACAAACAAGCTATGGTCCCAGAAACCATGGAATCCGAAAATTTGACAAAGAAAGTAATACCATCAAATTTTGGGAGTTCGATGTTTTTGGAGGCGTTACAGAAGGTACGGTCAAGGCTAATGGTAAGGATATAATTTATACATATGCCTATGGAGAATCAGTTGTTACCGATTATTGGGAGTTTGTGGATGACAACACCTATAACTTAACCGTTGGTAGTTATGCTGATGGAGAGTGGAAACAAGTCTATCTTAAAACCCAGTTTAAGGCGGAAAATAAATCAAAATCCAATTTTGTTTTTGACCATCAATCATTGGTTGTTACCAACTTGATGAAAACCGGCGATTTTTATAAAGAAGTCTTTGGTTTTGAGGAAATTCCACACCCCGAAAACAAGCCCGGTTTCCGGTGGTTCAATATGTATGGGAATTCACAATTGCATTTGATCAAAAAGGATTTTACCGAATTCGAGAAAAACAAGAGTATGCATTTGTGTTTAGCGGTAAATGATTTGGAGAGTTTTATAGAAAGATTGGTTTCAAAAAACATTGAATTTTATGATTGGCCCGGTAATAAAGGCTCCGTAACGGATCGCGCAGATGGGGTAAAACAAATCTACATTAAAGATCCAGAAGGTTACTGGGTTGAAATCAACACCGCAAAACATTAACTATGAACAATGCTATACTTCAAACATTTCCGTTAGGTTTTCCGTGGCAAACCCAAGATCCGTTTTTGTTCTGTGTGTATCATTTGGATCACTATCCAAAAGGAAATGACGAAATGGGACCTGACCCTTCCATGCTAAAAGGACGTAACATTGGAAATGACTTTACCATAAAAGATGGTTGGCGCATGTACCATGGACAAACCATTCCCGGATTTCCTTATCATCCACATCGCGGTTTTGAAACCATAACTATTGTCAACAAAGGATATTGTGACCATTCCGATTCCCTGGGAGCTGCTGGTAGATTTGGAGAAGGTGATGTGCAATGGATGACGGCAGGCAGAGGAGTACAGCATTCGGAAATGTTTCCTCTGCTCAATACTGACCAAGACAATCCACTAGAGCTATTTCAAATTTGGTTGAACCTTCCAAAGGCCGACAAGTTTGTAGAGCCCCACTTTAAAATGTTATGGCATGAGGATATTCCGATAATTGAGGAGGAAAATGCCAAAATAAAAGTAATTGCAGGAAACTACAGAGGCGCTCAAGCTAATGAACCAGCCCCCAATTCCTGGGCTGCCAAGGCCGAAAATGAAGTAGCCATTTGGAACATTCATATAGATGCCAGCAGTACTTTTACTTTGCCCAAATCAGATACACTCGTGACCCGTACCCTTTATTTTTATGAAGGCGATGAAATCCAGATTGGTGATAAAAAAGTAAGTTCAAATTTTGGGATTGCCCTTGATCCATTTCAAGATGTGAACATTCAGACGGGAAATGAAAAAGCCCATTTGTTACTATTACAGGGCAAACCCATTGATGAGCCGGTTGCCAAATATGGCCCCTTTGTAATGAATACGGAAGAGGAGATACAACAGGCTATGGAGGAATATCGTTTAACCCAATTTGGAGGATGGCCCTGGCCCTACCCTGATAACGTGCATGACAAAGAAAAAGGGCGTTTTGCCTTATACCCAGATGGTAATTTGATAGAAAAGGGTTGATTAAATGCATCTAGCTAAAGAACTAGGGTATCCTGAAAACACAAAACTGTTGATGATTCATGCAGATGATGCCGGATTGTCACATTCCGAAAATCGAGCTACTATCCAGTCGCTCCAAAATGGAATAGTGAATTCCTACAGCATCATGGTTCCCTGTCCTTGGTTCTATGAAATTTCACTTTTTGCGAAAAACAATCCGGAGTTTGACAATGGTATCCACCTCACCCTTACCTGTGAATGGGAAAACTATAAATTTGGGCCCGTTTTACCCATTTCCGAAGTTCCCAGCCTAGTAGATGAAAACGGTCACTTCTTCAGAAGCAGAGAAGGAGTTAGAAATAACGCTCGTCCTGATGATGTGAAAAAAGAACTTACAGCGCAAATAGAGAAAGCGCTTAAATTTGGTTTAATACCCACCCATCTGGATTCCCATATGTACAGTGCCGGTTCCAAACCTGAATTTCTTCAAATTTACAAGGAGCTGGGAAAAAAATATGACCTGCCAATTTTACTAAGCCACCAATTGATAGAAATGGCAGGTATGCAAGGGAATCCGAATATAGAAAAGAATGACCTTTTGGTTGATAAGGTCCATATGGGGAAAGATTTCTTTGGAAAAGAAGCGCTTCAGAATTATTATAATGGAATCTTTGGAGAATTGGTTGAGGGACTAAATATTATTTTGATTCATCCAGCTTTTGACGATGCCGAGATGAAAGGAGTCACAATCAACCATCCCAGCTTTGGTTCTGAATGGAGGCAAGTTGATTTTGACGCTTTTACAGGTACCTATCTTAAATCCGAACTCAAAAAGAGCAATGTAAAATTGGTTACTTGGAGGGATATTGGAAAAGTAACAGGCAACGCTGCCGGCTAAACCCTATCAATTTTGGCTCCAATCGCCCTTAAGCGTTCATCAATATTTTCGTAACCACGGTCTATCTGCTCAATATTATTGATAATTGAAGTTCCTTTGGCCGATAATGCCGCTATCAACAATGAAACCCCTGCTCTAATATCGGGAGACACCATGGTTGTGGCCTTTAAAGTTGATTTAAAATCATGGCCAATAACTGTAGCACGGTGAGGGTCACATAAAATAATCTTTGCACCCATATCTATTAGCTTATCCACAAAGAAAAGTCGACTTTCGAACATTTTTTGGTGAATAACCACTTCGCCTTTAGCCTGAATGGCAACTACCAATAGAATGCTTAACAAATCCGGAGTCAATCCCGGCCATGGAGCATCAGCAATGGTAAGGATAGATCCATCTATATAATTTTGTACTTCGTACCCTTCTTTATGTTTGGGAATAAATATATCATCTCCCTTACGTTCTAACTGGATGCCCAATTTTTGAAAGGCATTGGGGATTTGCCCCAAGTCATCCCAACTCACATTTTTAATGGTCAGTTCGCTCTTTGTCATGGCCGCCAATCCAATCCAACTACCAATCTCGATCATGTCGGGTAACATGGTATGCTCCGTTCCCCCAAGAGATTCAACTCCTTCAATGGTTAAAAGATTGGAACCAATACCTGATATCTTTGCGCCCATCCTGTTCAACATCTTACACAGTTGTTGTAAATAAGGTTCACAGGCAGCATTATAGATAGTGGTGGTTCCTTCAGCTAACACAGAAGCCATTACAATATTTGCAGTTCCTGTTACAGAAGCTTCGTCCAAAAGCATATAAGTGCCTTTCAACTTTTCCGCCTCTACCCCGTAGAAATGCTCTTCTCTGTTATATCTGAACTTGGCACCCAAGTTAATAAAGCCTTCAAAATGGGTATCCAAACGCCTTCTTCCAATTTTATCGCCGCCAGGCTTGGGAATGTACCCCTTTCCAAATCGGGACAATAACGGCCCCACCAACATAATGGAGCCCCGTAACCCACGACCATCTTGTTTAAACTGATCGGATTGTAGATAATCCAGGTTGATATCATCCGCCTTAAAAGTGTAGGAACCTTTTCCTTTTTTTTGGATTTTCACCCCCAAATCTTCCAATAAAGCAATTAGCTTATTGACATCAATTATATCTGGAATATTGTTGATTGTTATTTTCTCCGCGGAAAGTAGTACCGCACAAAGAATCTGTAATGCTTCGTTCTTTGCACCCTGAGGTGTAATTTCACCATGCAGTTGGTGTCCACCCTCTATTCGAAATGTTCCCATGAATTCCTTTGGAATTTAATACCTTTTTTTGCCTCTATTGTTTCGTTGTCCCTTTTTATGACCTCCACCATTCCTATTGGATTTAGCAACTCGGTTTTTAAGGAACTGACCACTATCCGTCAAATTCTCACCAGCAGGTGCCAAATCAATTTCTCCATCACTCAACTCCTTTAGATGGGCAAAAATTGCAGAATCTTCCACAGTATCCTTGTTCCAGTTCAGATAACATTTTTTCATGTGGTTTGCAATGGCGTATTCCAAACCAGAGCGCATATCCCCCTTCTCCCATTTTATGGCAACATCTATCATTCTTTTGATATTGTTACCGTAAAATCTGTATTTGGGAAAATTTTGAGGGTATTCCAAAGGTTCAGGCCTTTGTTGTAAGACCTCTTTTGGAGTAATTGGAAATGGAGAATCAACATCCAATTTAAAATCGGACATGATAAAGAGTTGATCCCATAGTTTATGCTGAAAGTCAGGGACATCACGCAAGTGAGGCTGAAGATTGCCCATTACACTAATAATGGACTTCGCCACCTTGTTTCGTTCCTCCCTGTCAGCAATGGAAACGGCATGATCCACCATTTTTTGAAAATGACGTCCATACTCTGGAATGAAGAGCTTAGGACGCTCTGTATTATATTCTAAGTTTTCTACTAGATTCAAATTAAAGTATTTAATGAAATTAAATTATCGGGAAGTATATCCAATAACGTCTGCAAATTAATAAAATTATGGCAATCAGCCATCTTACAAGGAAATTACCCCTTCTACGGAAGAAACTTCTTTATATTTTGCTATTACTTCATCTGGATTATCCAGGTGTACCGTTATGGAAATACTGGTATAGGTACCTTTCTTTGATTTCTTGGATTCAATGACCGCTCCGGTATTGTCAAAAATATCATTGATTTGTCCTATTTTCCCTTCATCTGTTGGAACAATGAATTTATATAGGTAATTGGAGGGCCATCTGGTGTTTTCCAAAAGCTGCTCCTTCAATCTAGCATAAAACTCATCGGATTTCTCCTTCTCCATGTTGCTATTTTTTACAAATATATGGGTAAGTATCCAATTTTTTTTCCTTCCTCCTATTTCATTACTTTGCGGTCGTAAATATTTGTGTTTGAACAATACCAAAGTAGTTATCACGGGTGCTCCAGGAACTGGAAAAACCTCCATTGTGAATGGGTTGGAGGATAAAGGATTTCATTGCTATCATGAGATCATCAGGGATATGACCTCCAAAGCAAAAAAAGAAGGCAACCCGGATATTTTGGTTTCAAACCCCTTGGTCTTCGTTGATGATGCATTACAATTCAATAAAGACCTATTATATGGTAGGGCAGCACATTTTAAGCAATCATTGACTTCAGCAGCTCCTGTCAATATTTTTGATCGGGGAATCCCGGATGTATTGGCCTATATGGATTTTTTTAATCAGGAGTATGGAGAGGAATTCATCACTGCCTGTCAAGACAATCGCTATAACATTATTTTTATAGCACCGCCATGGGAAGAAATTTACGTTTCGGACAATGAGCGATTGGAAACCTATAAAGAAGCCCAAGAAATACACCACGCTTTAATGGGCACCTACACCAGGTTTGGGTATGACCCTATTCTTATTCCCAAAAAACCGGTGGCAGATAGAGTAACCTTTATCCTAGAAACACTTAACAAAGTTTAGTGCAACAAACCAAAGTTATATTAAGGAAATTCTGGGGTCATGAAGATTTTAGGGGCTCTCAAGAAAAAATCATCAATGCCATTGTTAAAGGTGAAGATGTCCTTGCCTTAATGCCCACTGGAGGGGGAAAATCTATTTGCTATCAAGTTCCTGCATTGGCACAAGAGGGAATTTGTATTGTGGTGTCTCCTTTGGTTGCCTTAATTCAAGATCAAGTAAACCAATTAAGGGAAAGAGACATTAAAGCAATTGCACTTACTGGTGGAATTTCTTTTGAGGAGGTTACCAACCTATTGGACAACTGCATTTACGGCAATTACAAATTCCTGTACCTCTCCCCTGAGCGTTTGCACCAATCCCTGGTTCAGGAAAGAATACGGGAAATGAATGTAAACCTTCTAGCCATTGATGAGGCCCACTGCATCTCCCATTGGGGTAACGATTTTAGACCAGCTTATCTTGATTGTGCCATTCTTAAAGATTTGGCACCAAATGTTCCGATGATAGCTCTAACGGCTACGGCCACTCCAAAAGTGGTTGAAGATATTATTGGAAACCTGAAGTTAGATAAAGTAAAAGTCTTTAAAGACTCTTTCTCCCGTGCAAACATTATTTTCAAAGTAAAGAAAACCGAGGATAAGCTTTATCAGTTAAAAAAGTTAATTCAAGAAAACCCTGGGAGCAGCATCGTTTATGTGCGCTCCCGTAGAATGACGCTATCCATAGCAGAGTTTTTGAACAAGAACGGTTTTAAAGCTTCTTTTTTCCATGGAGGTATTTCCAAAACCGATAAAAAAGAAAAATTGGATCTCTGGCTAACTGGAAAGGTAAATATTATGGTGGCCACAAATGCCTTCGGTATGGGAGTGGACAAGCCCAATGTTAGACTGGTGGTACACTACCAAATTCCCGACAGCTTGGAAAGCTATTTTCAAGAAGCTGGAAGAGCGGGAAGGGATGGAAAAACTTCAACAGCCGTTCTGTTGACCAATAACGAGGACAAGGAACGGGCAAAACAACAATTCTTATCCACCCTGCCAGACGTTAGCTTTATAAAAAAACTCTATGTCCAACTGAACAATTATTTTCAGATTCCATATGGAGAATTTGTTCAGGAAACATTGGAGTTTGAATTCAATACATTTTGCAAGCGCTACGAATTGAACCCGAACATGACCTATCATGGTCTTCGGATTTTGGATCAGAATTCGGTAATCTCGCTATCTGAAAATTATAACGAGAAGACCACTTTAAAATTTGTTGCTTCCAAAGTCGAAATCTTTGAGTATTTAAGAAAACAAAGTAATTCAGCATCTATAATTCAAACCATATTGCGGACTTATGGTGGAATTACAGACCATGACACCAAAATAAACACCCTCCTACTCTCCAAAAAAACTGGTGAAAGTGAAAATCGTATAAAGCAACTTCTTCAGCAATTACATAATGATGGCATTGCGACGTATAAAAATGCTGAGAGCGATATAGAAATCACTTTCTTGGTCCCAAGAGAGGATGACCGTACCATAAATCTCTTTGCAAAAAAGATAAAAGACTTCAACAAGGTAAAGTATACCAACTTGCAATCCATGTTGGACTATATTGATTCGACCATTACATGCAGAAGTGTCTTTTTGCTCAATTATTTTGGAGAAAATACCAAAGATAAATGTGGCACATGCGATATTTGTACCTCAAAGGATGATATAGAACCAAGTAGCTTAGAGGGTAAAATAGTTTCGCTTCTGAAAAAATCACCACTTACTTCAAGGCAGTTGATACAATCAACAGCGAATAAAGAAGAAATTGTATTGGAAATTTTGCAAAGATTGCTGGAAGACGAAATAATACAACTTAATCAAAGGAATGAGTACAAAATCAAATAAAGAAAAGCTTCGCATTGTTTTTATGGGTACTCCCGACTTTGCAGTGGGAAGCCTACAAAGTATCCTAGATGCGGGATTTAATGTTGTGGGAGTTATCACAGCTCCAGATAGACCTGCAGGCCGCGGACGGAAAATTCAAAAATCGGCGATAAAGCAATTTGCTGAAGAAAATAACCTTAAAATACTACAGCCCACAAACTTGAAGGATGAGGGCTTTTTGCGTGACTTGGAAAGTTTAAAAGCCAACTTGCAGGTTGTAGTGGCTTTTAGGATGTTACCCCAAGCTGTATGGCAAATGCCGAAATATGGTACCTTTAATCTTCATGCCTCCCTCCTTCCCCAATACCGTGGTGCGGCTCCTATAAACTGGGCCATTATAAATGGAGATACGGAAACCGGTGTGACCACATTTTTTATTGATGATAAAATTGACACAGGAAACATTATCCTGCAAAAAACGGAGCCCATATTACCTGAAGACAATGTAGGGACCTTACACGACAGATTAATGAGCTTGGGTGCTGAGCTCGTGGTTGAAACCTGTGAACAGATTGAAAGTGGAAATGTTTCAAGCGCGCCACAAAAACATTTTCAAAACTTAAGGCCCGCCTATAAAATCCATAAAGAAACCTGCAAAATAGATTGGGAAGCTCCCTTGAAACAAATCCATGATCACATAAGAGGGTTGAGTCCCTATCCAGCGGCTTGGACCTATTTTATAAATAATGGGAAAGAGGAAAGCATCAAAATCTATAAAACCAAAACAGAGGTTACAAATCATGATCTTTCTTATGGAAAATTGATACATGATAAAAAGAGTTTGAAAGTTGCGGTAGATGGGGGGTATTTGGAGTTATTGGAAATACAATTACCAGGCAAACGAAAAATGACCGTGAGAGAGATTTTGAATGGTTTAAATCTTGATGAAAATGCCCATCTGCGCTAAACCCTTACTACCACTAGGCTAACAAAAGGCGCTATTTTCATCCAACTTTATCAACAAACGTTTCAAGTTATCAACAAAAAGCTGGATTTCCCTTGGTTTTACTTGCGTTGCACGCAAATCCGTATAAATTTGTTCAGCATTAAAATTATTTTAACAACAATTAATTTAATTCCATTATGAACAAAACAGAGTTAATCGATGCTATGGCAGCTGATGCAGGCATCACTAAAGCAGCGGCTAAAAAAGCATTGGAGTCTTTCTTAGGAAATGTTGAGGGATCACTTAAAAAAGGAAACAGAGTTTCTTTGGTAGGTTTTGGTTCTTGGTCAGTATCCAGGAGAAATGCAAGAGAAGGTAGAAATCCACAAACTGGACAAACTATCAAGATTGCAGCTAAGAACGTTGTAAAGTTCAAAGCAGGAGCAGAATTGAGCGGTTCAGTAAACTAATCAATTAGGTTTTTAAAATATACCGAAGCGTCCCTTTAAAAGGGGCGCTTTTTTATTTTGGGGAATTCTAGAAGGTTTTTGTAATTAACATATAATATGTTACATTTAGTAATAAGAATCATGCATTATGGTTAGCGACAAGCCAAAAAAAGGAAAGTTATTGGTAGCGGAACCAACACTTACGGGTGATGTTTCCTTTAACCGTTCCGTGGTCTTGTTGGCAGAGCATAACCATGAGGGTTCCGTTGGTTTTATCCTTAACAAACCATTGGACTATACTATAGATGACCTTATTTCTGAAATCACCATTCCCTTTAAAGTTTTTAACGGTGGCCCCGTGGAACAGGACAATCTATATTTTATTCATAAAGTTCCACACTTAATTGATGATAGCATCGAAATTTCCGATGGTATTTTTTGGGGTGGCAATTTTGAGAAGACCGTAGAGCTTATAAACAACGGAACCATTACCGAACAAGATATCCGTTTCTTCCTTGGCTATTCCGGTTGGGATTCAAGCCAATTAGATCAGGAGCTTTCTTCCAAATCTTGGGTGGTTGTACAAAATGAATATGAAAGCAGTATTCTGGAAAAATCCTCTAATGCTTTTTGGAAAGAAAAGATGGTTGAATTGGGCGGAGATTATTTGTTATGGTCCAACGCTCCTGAAAATCCTTCCCTAAACTAACTAGGGCTATCCTATTCTTGCCTTGGCATTCAATTTACCCAACAAGCTTTTAGCAACGGTATTTTCGTATTCTTTTTTTCTATATTTTGATATTGGAATTATTCCCCGGATACTGTTCGTAGTAAAAAGTTCGTCCGCTTTTTGAAGTTCAAATGGAGAAATTGATTCTTCCAAGAGCTCAAGCCCTTCAGATGAAGTTATGATTTCCATCAACTTCATTCTAATAACCCCATTTAAGCAACCATCACTTAACGGTGGAGTTTTTACCACTCCATCCTTAACCAAAAAGAGGTTTCCGTTGATGGTCTCCACTACATTTTTATCGTTATTGATCAAAAGACAATTCTGGTATCCGTTTTCCTCAGCATACACACTGGCCACCACATTCAAAATTTTATTGGTAGTCTTAAGATTGGAAAGCATGTCCTTGTTTACATAGTAATCTTTGAAAAGCTCAACTTCATAATCCTGGTCATCAATAAGATAGAAAGGAGATTCCAGTTTACTTGTTTCAATAAGGTAAGACACCTTGTTGGTTTCTGGATTATATAAGCCACCATCATTTCTAAAAACGGTCAACCTAACACGTACCCCATCTTTCCCCATATTGTTTTCCCTAATGGTTCTCACAATCTCTTCCTCCAAAAATTCCAAGGTAAATTCCATTGGAATTTCCATACGAAGAATACGCATAGAGGCCATCAATCTAAAATAATGGTCCTCCCAAAAGAATATGGTTCCATTTACGCAACGTAATGTTTCAAAAAGGGCATCTCCATATTTTAGACCTCGGTTGGTATGATTAACAATATTTGTATCCCTGGAAAAAAAATTACCATTAAAATTGACCATAAAAAAAGCCTTGAAAAATCAAGGCCAAATATACGTTTTAGTTCAGAATCCTTCTATTTTGAACCAAGTACTTGTTTTAAATCCGATACTTGGTTTTCCCAGAGCATTTTAGCTTCATCCACTTCATCCTCATCCGCAAAATCGGTAATGAACAGAGAGACATCTTTTGTGATTTCATCTACAATAATGCGCATTTCAAAATAACTATCATCATCATTTTCCTCCCAAGCAAACTTCACAAATTCATCGCTCTTTCGCTTTAGCATTTTGGCATTCTCTTCCGCACCATCCCAAATAAATGTAAATAACTCACTTCGAGAGTTAACGTTGTCAGCATACCATTCAGATAGGCCAGATGGGGTGGATATATATTGATAAAGCAACTGTGGAGAAGCTTGAATCACAAATTCTATTTCAAATTTAATCTTATCACTCATTCTAATGATTGGTTTTTCCTTTCGACATTTATATTATTCGGGAAGATATAAAAATAAATATCAAATAATAAATTAATTTGAATTTTGATTGAGCAAAAATTAAGCTATATATTTGCACCCGCTTAACCGCACCATGGCGAGGTAGCTCAGGTGGTTAGAGCGCAGGATTCATAACCCTGAGGTCGGGGGTTCAAGTCCCCCTCTCGCTACAAAGGAAAACCCAAGATTTAAGTCTTGGGTTTTTTGTTTCTGTACAACAAATCAATCTCTTTCCAAGACTTAAATTTATGTTCCAACTTTCTTCTTTTCCTTTGAAGATTTTTCAATCTCAGTCAATTTTGTGTCTTTGAGAAATTCTCTATATTCCTCATTAGTTATTACTCCATTCTCTTTAGCTGAAGAGAGTAATTCAAACAAATTCTGCTCATACTCTTCGGTTGAATTAATCACCTTAACTACCTCTTCACTATAATTTGTAAAAAGATACTTGAATACATCCTTTGTTCATTTTCATTGCATCACCAAGTTAGTTAATCATACTATATTTTTTCCTATACTCTGCAGGCGTAAGCTTGTTGTATTTTTTGAAATTACTGTAAAAAACGGAAAGGCTATTGAAACCGCTCTCAAAGGCGATAGCCTCTATACTTAAATTATGGCTGTTCATGTCTTTAAGCAATAGTAGCGAATATTCAATTCTAAAATGGTTTAGCAGTTCTGGAAAACTCTTGTTTTCAAAATTGTTTAGGGCCATGGAAAGAGTATGCCTATTGGTTCCCATTTTGTTGGCAAGAATAGATATGGAAAGGTCATTTTTGGTATATAGCTTGTCTTTTTTTAAAATGATAATCGCATTTCTTGCTAGATTTTTTAACTCTGAATTCCCCAGCAATAGTGTGTTAGCTGATTTTACAATAAAACCATAATCTCGCATAGCAATCCATGCAATACCAAAAAACACAAGTGCCTCCTCGAAAGTGATAATGACATAGAGCAATTTATCCTTTAGCACTGCCTGAAGCACAAATCCTATCCAGATAAAAATCATTGAAACCGTTAATTTGGAAACCCATTTTACCTTCCTGTGCTGTCCATTAGGGCTTGACATGTTGGTTTTGCGCATTGTCCAAATACCCATAACAAAATAAACCAACATATGCGCTAGGCTAAACAGATATATAAAAAACAGAACTCGATGCCCCATGGTAAATGGACCGTTATGGGCAAGCCACGGCAAAATCATTAGGACCAAAAACATTGGGCCCAAATGCCAATAGTTGATTTTTACCCTTACCAAAATGGCATTTACGTAAAACCAATATAGTGGTCCAATGGCCAACATCCCAACAATCCCCATTGATGTTAATGTGCTGGAGTACTCGGGAAAGAGGATATAAATTACCGACTTTGCAATTCGCAAGGCAAAGGCCAATAAGATAAAGGCCAGAACATATCTAATAGTCCTGTACTTCCGATTTCTTTTATCCATAAATAGATACAGGGCAAAAAAAACGGAAAGTCCCAGCAAAAGGGAACTGGCCATAACCATTAAATGTGTATAGTCCATATGGATGGTTTCTACAAAAGTAATCACCCATTTTGAAATTCTATTTCATGATTTGCAAATCAGGAGGAGGAAGAGCTCTAAAATCATCAAATTTGACTCATTACAAATAAAATCATGAAACAATCCCTGTTTATATTTCTGTGGTTTCTGCTAACGTCTTCACACCATATTTGTTCCCAAGAAAAATCGGTGGAGACCGTGGTACAGGAATTCATTGAAAACATGGGTGGAGAAGAACTTTGGAGCACCACCAATTTCATCTATTTGAAAGAGAAAATGTGGAACAAGCAAACAGACGCAATAGATATGGAGGTGTGGCTGGACCTAACCACTCCAAAATCAAAAATCAAACTAAAAAATGAAACCTTTGACCGAGTGAGGGCATTTACTTCCCATAGAGGTTGGGGAAAGCTTGAAAATGGCAGACAATATGAATTTGATTCGTTGCGGTTAAAACAAGAGATAGCTAACTGGAAACGAAACATATATGCAATTTGTAGAAGAATTGCTGTAGACAAAGATGAACTGACCTTTAATCTTAGTCCAAACAACATCTTAGAAATTTATGAAGACACCAACAAACTGTTGTGCATTGTTGAGCTTAATGCAAACAATATCCCCATAAAGTGGAACATGAAAAGTAGATATGGGGAGGAAGTGACAATACATGGACCCTTGGGCACTTTTGGAAGGTACAGTTTACCTAGATGGAGTACTTCCCTAGATGGTCATTGGCAATTTGAATATGTTGAGGTGAAAGGGTTCAAAACCGCACCCAAAATCTCCTTTGAGCCAGAAAATCATTAATACTGAAATAGAACGTTATGAAGAAAATTTTGATTCTTTTCCTTTCAACCGCTATGTGCTGGTATGGAAATAGTCAGGAAACAAATACCCAAAGACCAGGATATATTGATAAGCTTATGAAGGCTGTTGGTGATGAGAACTCTTGGCGCATGGCCAAAGGTTTTCATATGCTGGAAATTGCCCATATAGGTGGATATAAATTGCCTTTGGTCAGGGAATTCTGGATTGATTTTGAACAACCGCGAATCAAAATGACAAACCGAAATGCGGTACAAAACCAAGAAAGAGTCTTAAACATTGACCAAGGTTGGACCTTGGAAAATGATGAAATAACAGAATGGGAAGAGCGAACAGTTGATGGTTTCCGTTCTTTTTGGCCAGGAATACCCACACGAATTTTCCAACTCATTGCTTCCAATAATCCCGGTCTCAGCTATACTATGGAAGAAGATAGAATCAATTTTTATATTGATGGGGAATTTGCAGTTTGGATAGCCACCGATCTAGAGGGGAATCCAGTCGCATATGGGCGGTCTAACAACCATGCCGAAACCCATTTTCTAGGTGAAATGATGGCGTATGGCCCAGTTCGGTTGTGGAAAGAAGCTTTTGAACCCGGAGGTCAGTGGAGCGTAACCATGGTGGATTATAAGCTACTAAATACGATGTCCAATATATCATATTCAAAACCAAAAAATTAAAGGTTCTCTCAATATCTTCCCAATGCTTAAGAATAAAGCTCTTATCTACATTTTCTTTATTTTTTGCTGCGTAATCGGTTGCAAAAAAACTGGTGAGTTCCACCATGTTTTGCTCTACTCATGGTCAGAAGACGCAGCGGACCAAAACAAGGGAGCATTTCTCGAAATCTTTGAAAATTTGCCTTCGGCAATCAAGGGTTTGGAAAATGTACACATTGTAAAGCTCGAAAACTCTTTAGATCGCCACGACATTTTAATTGATATGACATTCTCATCCAAGACAATTTTAAAAAGTTATCAAAACCACCCAGATCACCAAAAAATTGAACAATACGCCATTAAGGTAATTCAGGATTACTCTTACTTCCAATATACCATGAAATAATCAATTAAGATAAAATCCTCACTATCCACATGATGGTATATAGATGATCTGAGGCTCCAAAATCATCATAAGCAAAACTAATGTTAGCCCCATATAGTAAATCAGTATTTTTTAAACTTTCCGCCACTTCAAATACCCCCTTACCATTAGTACAAAGTTGGTAAAGTGCATGATTGCCAAAAACCACAATTGGGTAAAGACACAAATAACGGCAGCTAACAATTGGCCTACCGCCATGGTAACAAACCCTTTAATGCTCCTTCGATTAATGAGTTCAAAAGCTATAAGGATTAGAACCGCGGAAGCAATTTCTATAATGGTCTTATAAGGTTCCGCTATTTCCAGAAGGATCGGATTATTATGGTTTTATATTAATCAATAGTTTACACATTGATTATAGCTTTGGTTGCAAATATTTTTATTCCTAAAGTTACCATCAACTAATGGTCCTTTTTATTTTTAGATATCTCACAAATCATCTGAGAGTTCCAGGTTTTACAATTTCTTTGAAATCCGTTTATAGACTCTCCTCCATTATTTTCTCTACCACTTCTGGATTCAACAAAGTAGAAATATCTCCAAGGTTTTTAGTATCCTTTGAAGCTATTTTTCTTAGGATTCGTCTCATGATCTTACCGCTACGCGTTTTTGGGAGTCCGGGGACAAATTGAATTTTATCCAATTTGGCTATGGGTCCAATATGTTCTGTGATCACTTGGTTGATTTCCTTTTTTAGATTATCCCTATCCCTAGATTCACCTGTTTCCTTTAAGATTACATATCCATAAAGGGCATTTCCTTTAATGTCATGAGGGAAGCCAACAATAGCAGATTCCGCCACCGCTGGATGTTCGTTAATGGCATCTTCAATAGGTGCTGTACCCAAATTATGTCCAGAAACTATGATTACATCATCCACTCTACCGGTGATACGATAGTATCCCACCTCATCTCGTAAAGCACCATCTCCGGTAAAATACTTCCCCTCAAACGCTGAGAAATATGTGTCTTTATAGCGTTGGTGGTCTCCCCAAATGGTTCTGGCCATGGATGGCCAAGGGAATTTAATACAAAGTCGCCCATCCACTTGGTTTCCATGGATTTCTTTTCCATTTTCATCCATCAATGCGGGCTGAACTCCTGGCATGGGCAAGGTAGCGTAAGTGGGTTTGGTTGGTGTTGAAAAAGGTACCGGCGAAATTAATATTCCACCAGTTTCCGTTTGCCACCATGTATCCACAATGGGGCATTTCTTTTCCCCAACATGATCATTGTACCAGTGCCATGCTTCTTCATTAATAGGTTCTCCAACCGTTCCCAATACTTTAAGACTAGAAAGGTCGTGATTGGTCACAAAATCCAAATTTTCCTTTGCCAACGCTCTAATTGCAGTTGGGGCGGTATAAAACTGGGTAACTTTATGTTTTTCAACAATGTCCCAGAACCTTCCAAAATCAGGATAAGAAGGTACCCCTTCAAACATTACCGTAGTAGCACCATTGGCCAACGGTCCGTAAACGATATAGGAGTGTCCTGTAATCCAACCAATATCAGCTGTACACCAATACACATCATCTTCGCGGTATTGGAATACATTTTTGAACGTATAGGCAGTATAAATCATATAACCCGCCGTGGTGTGCATCATTCCCTTAGGGCGACCTGTAGACCCCGAAGTATATAGAATAAACAAAGGGTCTTCGGCATCCATAATCTCAGGGGGACAATCTGCGTATGCCTTATCCAACAATGGCTGTAACCAATGGTCACGTCCACTCTTCATGGAAATATCGGAATTGATACGCTTAGCGACCAAAACCGTTTTTACATCAGGGCATTGTTCTAGAGCATCATCTACTATACCTTTTAAATCAATGGTTTTTCCTCCCCTATAAGAACCATCTGAAGTCAACACCATTTTTGCTCCGCAATCATTTATACGAGTGGCCAGGGCTGTAGATGAGAATCCTGCAAAGACCACGGAGTGAACGGCGCCAATTCTAGCACAGGCCAAAACAGAAACCGCCAGTTCAGGAATCATGGGCAGGTAAATTACCACCCTATCCCCTTTTTCAACTCCATTGTCCCTTAAAACATTGGCAAATTTGCAAACACGCTCATGAAGCTGTTTGTAGGTGATGTGCTCCGCTTCCTCATCAGGATTGTTCGGTTCAAAAAGTATAGCTGTCTTATCTCCTCGTATCTGCAAATGTCGGTCGATACAATTTTCCGTAATGTTGAGCTTTGCACCATTAAACCATTTAACTTCGGGTTTGGTAAAATCCCATTCCAACACAGAATCCCATCGCTTGCGCCAAACAAAATGTTCTTCTGCAATTTCTTCCCAAAATGCCTCTGGATTTCTTACTGATTTTCGGTAAACCTGAAAATACTCTTCTAAATGTTTAATGTGATAATTACTCATAGTATCTGCTCCAAAATTTATGAAGAACTAAAAATAGCAAAAAAGTGATACTGGCCGAACGCTCTTCAAACTAATCTTAACAAAATTGCGCATCTCATATTTTCATTCACCAAATTCTGATGAATAACCAAATAAAATCCAAAATAATTTAGAATCTTATTGTTTGGGACAGTACCAAAGATGACCTACATTAGCATTGTACTAGGATTGAAGCTTATCTACTTCTTCCTGACGATTACATAGCAATAATTGAACAATGCAATCAACCTAATTTTGAAACTTATACCCAAAAAACTCATTCATATCCTACTGCTTTATCCGGCTTTAGGAATGGCACAAGAAGAATCCAAAACCAAAAAATTTAGCATTGAAGGTGATTTCCGATTTCGAGTTGAACAGGATTGGAACTCTAGAAAATCAGATGGAACATTTAGGGAAGATCGTTCCCGTTTAAGATACAGACTCAGGGCAGGGGTTAGATATCAACACAATGATTGGGCCAGTGTAGGGGCAAGAATTCGCACTGGGGATCCCAAAAAACAACAGGACCCTCAATTGACTTTGGGAGATGGCTTTAACGAGTTCGGAACTCTGCCTATTGCCCTTGAAAAGGCCTATTTTAAAGCTCAAAAGGATGGATTCACTGCATGGTTTGGCAAGAATACATTTCCCTATGAAAAAAAGAACGAACTTTTTTGGAGCGACAATGTATACCCCGAAGGAGTTTTTCTAAAGAAAGAGTTTCCATTAGCATCCGGCATTGTTGATGAGGTTTCTATAAGTGGAGGTCATTTTATCATTAATGCCCGCGGTACTTCATTTGATGAGGACAGTTATTTTCAAGGGTTTCAAGTTATCTCTAATCTATGGGGTAAAAGATGGCGGCTATACCCTGGCATTTATTTGTTCAAAAACATTCAGAATATTCCAGATGGGGCAGCTACATTCCTTTTTGATTATTCCATTGTTCATTTGGGAACTTCGCTCAAACCTTTTAAATCAACTCCCATCAATGTTGAAATAGATTATTACCAAAATCTTGAAGACTACGATAACAACAATTCAATTCCCACAGACTTTAGAAATCAAAAAACGGGCTGGTCACTAGCTGTTGGTTATGGAAGTCTAAAAAAGAGAAAAGATTGGTTGGTAAAAGCAACTTATACCCATCTTGAAAGATATGCCGCTGTTGATTTTCTTGCTCAAAATGATTGGGCCCGGTGGGATTATTCTTCTTTTGACTCCCCCGATGGTAGATTGACCAATCTCAAAGGCTTGGAATTTGTTTTGGGCCATATGATTGGCAAGAACATGTCGTTAAAAATGAAGTATTATTGGGTCCAGCAATTGGTTCCTATGGGGGCAGCTACTGAAAATGGTCAACGTATCCGATTCGATTTTGATATTAAGTTGTAATCAACCTTAAATACCCATAAAGAATCAATGATCTATAGCCTCCCCCGCTCCACTTGGAATTCTTATGTTCTCCACAATTTCCTGAACCGATTCTGGCGGAGCGGCATAAAATCTTGATACTACTAGCGCTATGGCAAAGTTGACCAACATTCCCACGGTTCCAAAACCTTCGGGGGAAATTCCGAACCACCAATCGTTTGCAGTACTGGTTTCTGGATCTCCAATCCAGCCCAATTTGAATCTTGCAATATAGTACGTCGTAATGGCCAAACCTGCAATCATTCCCGTGATAGCTCCTTCCCTATTCATTCGTTTGCTAAAGATTCCCATCACAATGGCTGGGAAAAATGAAGATGCCGCCAAACCAAAGGCCAAAGCCACCACAGAGGCTACAAAGCCCGGAGGATTTATTCCAAAGTAACCTGCAACAATCACCGCAAGAACTGCAGAAAGACGGGCAATCAACAGTTCTTTCTTATCGGAAATGTCCGGAGCAAATTGCTTTTTGATCAAGTCATGCGAAATGGATGTGGAAATCACCAAAAGCAATCCCGCTGCGGTTGAAAGCGCTGCGGCCAATCCACCTGCGGCCACCAAAGCAATAATCCAATTGGGTAAACCGGCAATTTCCGGATTGGCCAACACGGTAATATCACGGTCTACATACAGTTCATTGGCTGTACTGCTAGCATTCGATATTTTTCGCTGTCCATGGGTTCCTTTTCCTTGCACAAACAAAGGTTTTTTACCCTCTATTGCAGAACCAGGCAGGTATTGAATCTTCCCATCACCATTTTTATCGGTCCAGGCTATGAGCCCTGTATCTTCCCATTTGGTAAACCAAGATGGAATTTCTTGATATGGCGTATCCTCAACCGTTTCCATCAGGTTGGTACGTGCAAAAACAGCAATTGCAGGAGCTGTGGTATACAAAATGGCAATAAACAATAATGCATAGCCGGCTGACTTACGGGCATCCCTTACCTTAGGTACGGTAAAGAAACGGATGATAACATGAGGCAAGCCAGCAGTGCCCAACATCAAGGCAGCTGTGATAAAAAAGACATCGGTTGTTGATTTGGTACCATCAGTATAGGCTGTAAAACCAAGATCGGTCATCAATCCATCCAACTTATCCAATAAATAGATTCCATCTTCACCTGCAGAACCAAAACCCAATTGCGGAATTGGATTCCCCGTTGCCATTATCGAAATAAAAATGGCCGGAACCATAAAGGCAAAAATCAACACACAATATTGTGCCACTTGGGTATAGGTGATTCCCTTCATCCCGCCCAAAAAGGCATAGAACAAAACCACCGCCATTCCAATATAAACTCCTGTATTGACCTCAACATCAAGAAATCGTGAAAAAACTACACCAACTCCTCGCATTTGTCCAGCTACGTAAGTGAATGACACAAAAAGGGCAGCAATCACCGCAACGGTGCGTGCCACATTACTATAGTAGCGGTCCCCAATAAAATCCGGGACGGTAAATTTTCCAAATTTTCTTAAGTATGGAGCTAGTAAAAGGGCCAAAAGTACATAACCTCCCGTCCAGCCCATAAGGTAAACCGAACCATCATAACCTGAAAAGGCAATGATTCCCGCCATCCCTAAAAAGGATGCAGCCGACATCCAATCGGCTGCTGTGGCCAAGCCGTTGGCCAAAGGAGAAACTCCTCCGCCAGCCACATAAAACTCTTTTGTTGAACTGGCCCTGGACCAAATAGCAATACCTATATATAATGCAAAAGTGATTCCGACGATGATAAACGTCCAAGTTTGAATTCCCATATCTTATTCGTTTACCTTGTATTTTTTATCCAATTTGTTCATCAACCGAACGTAAACAAATATGAGGAGTACAAAAACATAAATTGAGCCTTGTTGGGCAAACCAAAAGCCCAGTTTAAAGCCGCCCAACCGAATAGTGTTCAACTCATCCACCAGAAGAATTCCGAATCCATATGAGACCAAAAACCATATACAGAGAAGTATGGCGAGGTATTTTAGATTTTCCCGCCAGTATTTTTTGCGTTGTGATGCGTCCATTTCAAGGTTGGTTTATTCTTGAAATATATGAAAAACACCCCTAAAGTCCCCTTCAGGGGACAATTTTAATGAATTGAACTCAAATATGAAGATACATTTTCCCCTATCCGTTCTTGAATGTTTGAAACATCGGCCTTCTCAAAAGTTTCTCCAGTGATACTTTCATATAACTCAATGTAGCGGTCAGAAACGGTTTCAATGTATTCATCACTCATTTCTGGCAAGGTTTGACCTTCCAGTCCTTGAAAACCATTTGAAATGAGCCATTGCCGTACGAATTCCTTGGACAATTGTTTTTGAGGCTCTCCTTTTGCCTGTCGTTCTTCATATCCATCCGCATAAAAATACCGGGAAGAATCTGGGGTATGGATTTCATCAATCAAAACAATCTCCCCATCCTTGGTCTTTCCAAACTCGTATTTGGTATCAACGAGAATCAAACCTCTTTTGGCTGCCAATTCAGTTCCTCTTTGAAAAAGGGCTTTGGTGTATTTTTCCAAAACTGCATAATCTTCTTCCGACACGATTCCCCTTTGCAAAATCTCTTCTCTGGAAATATCCTCATCGTGATCCCCTTGCTCCGCCTTTGTTGCTGGGGTAATGATAGGCTCTGGAAATTTATCGTTTTCCTGCATACCTTCGGGCATGGGCACTCCGCATAAAACTCTTTTTCCAGCCTTGTATTCACGCGCCGCATGACCAGACATATAGCCCCTGATAACCATCTCGACTTTAAAAGGTTCACACGCTTTCCCAACAGCAACATTGGCATCTGGAGTGGCCATTAGCCAATTGGGAACAATATCCGCTGTGGCCTGCATCATTTTGGTGGCAATCTGGTTCAGGATTTGTCCTTTATATGGAATTCCTTTGGGCATGACCACATCAAAAGCTGACAAACGGTCTGTGGCGATCATCACCAAAATATCATTTTCCAAGGTGTAGACTTCCCTTACTTTTCCTTTGTAAACCGATTTTTGTCCGGAGAAATGGAAATTGGTATCCATCAATGTGTTTGGCATGCTAAGCTAGTTTGTGTGCTCAATATTTTTGTAAGCGTCAATGACTTTTTTGACCAGTTTATGTCGAATCACATCCTTGTCATCCAAATAAATTATGCTGATGCCCTGTACGTTTTTAAGAATCAAAAGGGCTTCTTTAAGACCTGAAATCACTCTACGAGGTAAATCTATTTGGCCAGGATCCCCAGTCAATAAAAACTTGGCATTCTTTCCCATACGTGTCAGGAACATCTTCATTTGGGCATGGGTGGTATTTTGGGCCTCATCCAAAATTACAAAGGCATTGTCCAGCGTTCTTCCACGCATAAAGGCCATCGGCGCTATTTGGATTGTTCCATCCTCAATATATTTCTCCAATTTTTCTGGAGCAATCATATCTCGAAGTGCGTCATAGAGTGGTTGCATATAAGGATCCAACTTTTCTTTTAAATCTCCTGGAAGGAATCCCAAATTTTCACCTGCCTCTACTGCCGGACGGGTCAAAATAATCCGTCTCACCTGTTTTTCTTTTAAAGCTTTTACCGCCAAAGCAACACCAGTATAGGTTTTACCTGTTCCTGCAGGGCCGATGGCAAAGACCATATCGTCTTTTTTACAGGCGTCCACCAGTTTGCGTTGGTTAACAGTTTGCGCCTTGATCAATCTTCCACTGACCCCATGTACCAAAACATCTCCACTACTTTTGGATGAACTGTAATCTTCCTGGCCATTACTGGTCAATACACGTTCTATGGAATTTTCATCCAACTTGTTGTATTTGGCAAAATGGGCAGTGAGCATATCAAAACGCCTGTCGAACTCCTCCAGTAACGCTTCATCTCCGTATACCTTGATTTTACTGCCCCGGGCCACAATTTTAAGCTTGGGGAAGTACTTTTTCAGTAGCTCAATATTCTCATTCTGCTGCCCAAAGAATTCCTGTGGGCTTATCTCCGTGAGTTCAATAATAAGTTCGTTCAATAAAAATGGGATGTTTAAAGGTTATTTTGAAGAATTTTTATTCTTTCTTTTTACTTAATTTTACCCCACAAACTTAACCAAAAATCGATTTGAACGGGGAAAAACATATCAACAGTATTGCATGGCTATAATAACCTTAACTACTGATTTTGGCCATAAAGACCACTTTGTTGGTGCAATAAAAGGGACCATTCTCAATAACTTACCAGATGTTAGGATTGTTGATATTTCACATGAGATAAGCCCGTTCAACATTCAGGAGTGCGCTTATATCCTTAAAAATGCATATCGTTCTTTCCCAGAAGGAACTGTCCATGTTGTTGGGGTCGACTCTGAGCAGTCACCGGAAAATCAACATATTGCGGTTCAGGTTGATGGACACTATTTCATTAGTGCGAACAATGGGGTTATTTCGTTGATCACTTCAGAAATAAACCCAGAGAAAATTGTGGAAATAAGTATTCCGGATTTTAGCCCGAGTTCATTTCCGGTCATGAATGTCTTTATACAAGTTGCTTGCCACATTGCCCGGGGCGGAACTTTGGAGGTCATCGGAAAACCTTTTGAAAGCTTAAAGGAACTTCGTGAGTTTGAGCCACGTATTTCCAACAATGGAAAGACCATTACGGGCAACGTAGTGTACATCGATAATTATGGCAATGTCATTACCAATATCCAAAAAAATCTTTTTGAAGCCTACCGTAATGGTAGAGACTTTGAGGTAATTGCACGAACCAATAAAATAACTGCTATTCACAACAGCTATAATGGCATTATCAATTTTAATCTACAAAAGGGCCAACGTAAAGGCCCAGGTGATGCCCTGGCGCTTTTTAACTCGGCCGGATATGTTGAATTGGCCATTTATAAAAGTGACCTAAATACTGTAGGTGGTGCCTCTACCCTACTTGGATTGAATTATAGGGATACTGTGACCATAAATTTTTTATAAATGCTGATACGTATCGTTAAACTCACTTTTAAACCCGAAAATATTCCTAGTTTTGAACAAATCTTTGAAACAACAAAATCAGGGATTACGGATTTTGAAGGTTGCAATATGGTAGAATTGTACCAAGATCTTAAGAATCCATGCATCTTTTTTACGTATAGCTTTTGGGATAACGAATCGGATTTGGAGAATTACAGGACATCAGATTTTTTTAAAGAGGTTTGGGGCAAAACCAAACTATTGTTTGCTGAAAAACCCGAAGCTTGGAGTGTAACCAAATTACAATCTTCAACCCCACTTTAATGTTTGCAATTTTTAAACGAGAGGTACGGTCCTTTTTTACATCGCCAATCGGCTATTTGATTGTGGGATTGTTTTTACTGCTCAACGGACTGTTCTTATGGGTTTTTAAAGGAGATTATAACGTTTTTGACTACGGCTTTGCCGATCTAGGCAATCTATTTTTGCTGGCTCCATGGATTTTTATCTTTCTGGTTCCTGCAATTACAATGAAAAGTTTTTCAGAAGAACGAAAAGTGGGTACATTGGAATTACTGTTGATAAAACCTATATCCATTTGGAAATTGGTATTGGGCAAATTTTGGGGTGCCTTTCTCCTTTGCGTTATTGCCGTAATCCCTACCATTATTTATGTCTTTGCAATTTCCAATTTGGGAATGGTTGAAGGAAATTTTGATTCAGGGGTTATGTTGGGTTCCTATTTTGGACTCTTCTTCCTGATTGCGGCATACACGGCCATAGGGATTTTTGCATCAACAATATCTGATAACCAGATCATTTCTTTCATCATTGGCATTCTCATTTGTTTTTTGATGTTCAACGGGTTTGACGCCATTTCTTCCCTATTTTCTAGTGGGGAAACCCAGCAGTTTGTGCAAAGTTTGGGAGCAAAAGCCCATTTTGACAGTATTGCCAGAGGTATTGTGGATACCCGGGACCTTATATTTTTCGTTTCCGTTTCGCTGCTCTTTTTATACCTGACTTTTCAACGCTTAAAACAATTGCCGCGCTAATGGGAAAATTCCTGATTTCAACCTTAAAAGTCCTTGCCGCTGTCATTGCTTTAAACGTGGCTGGAAACTTTTTCTATGGTAGGTTCGACTTAACGGAGGACAAACGATTTACATTGTCCCAAGCTTCTATTGAAACAGCCGAAAAGTTTGATGCACCCGTAATTGTTGATGTGCTGTTGGACGGAAATATTCCGCCTGAGTTTGCCAAACTAAAAGTTGAGACACTCCAATTACTCCAATCTTTTGCAGCTAAAAACAATAATATTCAATACAACTTGGTAAATCCGTTAGCGGATGAAACCCAAACCCAACAAACTATTGCCGACTTACAGCGAATAGGCCTAAAACCTGCCGAGGTGACTATAGAGGAAAATGGGAAAGTGTCACAGGAACTAGTTTTTCCCTGGGCCATGGTCAACTATAATCACCAAACGGTTAAGGTATCCTTGCTCAAAAACAAATTGGGTTCTTCCATGGAAGATCGCATCAATAACTCCGTACAACAATTGGAGTATGCCTTTGCAGATGCGTTCACCAAATTGAACATCACTGAAAAGAAACGCGTAGCAGTCATCAAAGGGAATGGCGAACTGGAAGACATTTATATTGCGGATTATCTGACCACCATTCGTGATTATTACAACATAGGTGCCATTACTTTGGATTCAGTGGCTTCAAACCCGCAAAAAGTGTTGGATCAACTGAACGAATTTGATCTTGCTTTGATTGCAAAACCAACCGAAGCCTTTTCTGATGAAGAGAAATACGTGATGGATCAGTTTGTGGTTAATGGTGGAAGGTCAATTTGGCTGTTGGACCAGGTGGCCATGGAGGTGGACAGTATTTTTAGCGGAGGCGGTAGTGCAATGGCCATTCCACGTGATTTGAACTTAAAAGATTTCTTTTTCAAGTTTGGTCTACGGATCAATCCCGTTCTCGTCAATGATCTATATTTTACGCAAATTGTCTTGGCTTCCGGTGAAGGGAATGATTCACAGTACAATCCTGTTCCCTGGTATTACAATCCCATGGTTTTTTCAAGAAACAATCATCCTATAAACACCAATATTGAGGCAGTACGTTACCAATTTACCAGCCCAATGGATGTGTTGGAAAATGATTACGACAAGACAGTGCTGCTACAAAGTTCTCCATTGTCAAAAACCGAAGGTACTCCCAAACAAATAGGATTGGATATATTGAATAATCCACCTAACAAGGAGTTGTACACTGACGGAAATCAACCTTTAGCTGTTTTGGTAGAAGGCAATTTCAGCTCAACATTTAAAAATCGGATTAAACCCCTTAACCTGAAAAACACCTTGGAAGAAGGGCCTGAAAATAAAATGATCGTGATTTCGGATGGTGATGTCATCAAAAACCAGTTACGTAACGGAAGACCATTGGAATTGGGTTACGATAAATGGACCAGTAGCTCCTATGGCAACAAAGAATTTTTGGTGAATTGCATCAATTATCTTCTAGATGATACCGGACTTATAAACATTAGAAACAAAAGAGTTACAATCCCATTGTTGGATGTTGAAAAAATTGCTTCACAAAAAACCAAATGGCAACTTATAAATATTGGGGTTCCCGTACTTTTAACTATAGTTATTGGCATTTTCTTTAGCTACTACCGTAAACGAAAATATAGCTTATAAGTGTTGATAAATTTGTTTCGTTGCTAAGACGTTTTGGAATATATTTGTTTTTATCGTTTTTAATAGCTCCGTTTGTTGAACGGAAATCAATTCTAAAAGAATTTCTTTAATGAAGTTTATCGTATCCAGTACATATTTATTAAAACAATTGCAGGTTTTGGGAGGTGTTATCAATAATAGCAACACGCTGCCCATTTTGGACAATTTTCTTTTTGATCTCAAGCAGACCAAACTAACGGTTTCCGCCTCCGATTTGGAAACCACGATGAGCTCGGTCTTGGAAGTTGATTCTGATGCTGAAGGCACAATTGCCGTTCCTGCCAGATTGCTGTTGGATACGTTAAAGACTTTCCCAGAACAACCTTTGACCTTTGTTGTTGAGGATAATAATACGGTTGAGATAAGTTCCAACCACGGTAAATATGCCTTGGCCTATGCTGATGGTGCAGAGTTTCCAAAAGCCGTGGAAGTTTCAAATCCGAGTTCCACTACCCTTTTGGGCGATATTTTGGCAACTGCCATCAACAAGACCATCTTTGCAGCTGGCAATGACGACCTTCGTCCGGTAATGAGCGGTGTTTTCTTCCAGTTTTCAACTGAAAACCTAACGTTTGTTGCCACAGATGCACATAAATTGGTAAAATACCAGCGTAATGATGTTTCTGCCTCAGAAGTTGCGGAATTTATCATGCCGAAAAAACCTTTGAATCTATTGAAGGGGATTTTGGCGGGTTCTGAATCTGAAGTTACCATTGAATATAATGACAGTAATGCCAAGTTCATTTTTGATAATTCAGAATTGATCTGTAGGCTAATCGATGGGAAATATCCTAACTACGAAGCTGTTATTCCAAAAGAAAACCCAAATAAACTGTCTATCTCCAGAAATCAATTTCTGAGTTCGGTACGTAGGGTTTCCATATTCTCCAACAAGACCACTCATCAAATCCGATTAAAGATTGCCGGTGCCGAATTAAATATTTCTGCAGAGGATGTGGATTACAGTAACAAGGCAGAGGAGCGCCTTTCTTGTTCCTACCAGGGTGACGATATGCAGATAGGTTTCAATTCAAGGTTCTTGGTTGAAATGCTTAATAATTTATCTTCAGATGATGTGTCCTTGGAGATGAGTTTGCCCAACAGAGCTGGAATCTTGACGCCAGTTGATGGATTGGACGAAGGCGAACTAGTTACCATGCTGGTAATGCCTGTAATGTTGAATGGCTAACTCACTACAAGTAAGCCACTTCCTGTATCTTGTTGAACTTGTTGATTGAATCTATAGTCCTTTAGAGATTCTCTCCGCGTTTTGGCGATTTTCTTAACACTTTAACGTCATTTTTAAGGGTGTTGGCCCACTATTTCTACATTTAACACTATTCCCCAATTAAACATTAACTAAATTATCGAAAAACATGAAAAAATTACTTTTCGCCATTTCGGCTGTATTTATTATTGGCCTGTATTCTTGTGAGACAGAGCCAGTGGGAGAACAAGCACTGGAGAACATTGAAGGAAAAGGGAAAAAGAACCAAAAAAATAGTTCCGTTCAGTTTGATTTATCTGAAGATTGCACGATGAACGAATCCACGCTTTTTGCGGGGCAGCATACAGAGGTTGGCAAGGTCAGTGTAACAGAATCTGGAGGAAACTACATTGTTACGTATGAAATTACCAATAGTGAATGGTGCATTACCGAAACCCATTTATCAGTAGTAAATACTCCGGAGGATTTTCCAATGAACAATGGAGGTAATCCAAAAATTGGAAACTTTGAGTATAAAGGGGACCATGAATGTGAAAAAACCGTAACCTACGAAGTACCCATTGAAAAAGGGCCATATATAGCGGCCCATGCCGTAGTAGAATGTGTATCCAGTTCGGTTGAAAACATAGTTGCCAACTTACCCGACGTTATAGATTTTTGTACTACGGCCTTCCGTCCCAACAATGGTGATGATGGTTATTTTTCACTGACTATTGAAGATGGATTCTTGTCGGGTGACTATGGAGCTTGGTGTGTTGATGTAGATCAAAGATTAAGAATTGAATGTATTGAAGCAGCATCTGTACACTCCTCTTTAGGGGATTTACCCGATGAGGCCTTTGAAATGCCCGAGAACTTCGGTGCCGTAAACTGGTTGCTGAACCAAAATATTATTGGGCAACCTAGCGAAAATGGCTCTCTATATACTGGCGATGATCTTCAAATGGTAATATGGTTATTGATAGATGACCTAACCGATTTGGATGCATTGGCACAGGGTGGTGCATTATCCAACTGGGATGAAGATAGGGTCAACGAGCTTATGGCCGCCTCAATGGAAAATGGATCATTCCAACCAGAATGTGGTGATTACATCGGTATAATTTTGGTTCCTGAAGGAAAACAGCCAGTAATTATCCCTTATCCTTTAGAATGCTCCGAATGTGAAGAAACAGCATGGGCTGATGGTTGCGATTTCCCTGGCGGAAGTTGGGCCACATATTTTACAGTGGGCAACTAGTAATATATTAGCAACAATTATTTGACCTTGAAAAAGGGGCAGGAAATCCTGCCCCTTTTTTCTAGAACAGCATTTTCTTTCGTTTATGTATTGGCTAAATAAATTTGATAGTCAAAAAATAAGATGGCAATTCCCCATTAGATGCTTTAACAGCATTTACTATAGGCAAAACAAATCCTAAAATTCCAACGCCGATCAGCCCAAGGATTCCTAATCCAAATAATAAAATAGCCGGAATACTAATAATAATGTACAACAAAAGGCTAAGTTGAAAATTGATTATTGATTTGCCATGCTCATCCATTCCCTCTACACTTCTTCGAGAGGTGAGCCAAATGACCAGAGGCACAATAAAGCCTCCAAAACCAGTTATATAATGCAATAATTGTGTGAGATGCGCAATGGATAAGAGCGTGTTGTCCTTTCTAATTGCATTTTGATTGATGACTTCCATTTTTGATTGATTTAATGATTGTACTATATCAGTATATAAATTCCGTCTAATGTTACACCATTCAACGAATTCGTATTTTTGCCAACATGCATGACCAAGACAACATAATTGCCTTAGCCACTCCCTCCGGTGCAGGTGCAATAGCCGTAATAAGGGTTTCAGGACCAGATTCCATAACCGTCGTGGATTCGTACTTCAAATCCATTGCTGGCAAAAAATTGAACGAACAAAAAAGTCATACCATACACTTAGGTCATATAATTGATGATGGCAAAACATTGGACAAAGTGTTAGTGTCCATTTTTAAAAATCCAAATTCGTACACCGGTGAAAATGTTGTGGAAATATCCTGCCATGGATCCCCTTACATTCAACAGCAGCTCATACAACTTTTTTTACGGAAAGGATGTCGAATGGCTTCCGCTGGGGAATTTACGCTCCGTGCTTTTTTGAACGGAAAAATGGATTTAAGTCAGGCTGAAGCGGTTGCAGATCTTATTGCCAGTGATAGCGAAGCTTCCCACGAAATTGCCATGCAGCAGATGCGTGGTGGTTTTAGTAATGAAATCCAACAGCTCCGGGAAGAGCTATTGAATTTTGCATCCCTTATTGAATTGGAGCTTGATTTTTCCGAAGAGGATGTAGAGTTTGCTAATCGGGAGCAGTTTAACCAACTTTTGAACAAAATCAGTGAGGTCTTGAAAAAACTCATTGACTCTTTTGCCTTGGGCAATGTTATAAAGAATGGAATTCCCGTAGCCATTGTTGGAGAACCCAATGTGGGCAAATCTACACTTCTGAACGCATTGTTGAATGAAGAAAGAGCCATTGTAAGTGATATTGCTGGTACTACACGTGATACCGTTGAAGACCAGATAAGCATCAATGGAATTAATTTTAGGTTTATTGATACGGCTGGGATTCGTAAAACTACAGATGCTGTAGAAAAAATTGGCATTGAACGTACTTTTGATAAAGTTGAAAAGGCCAGATTGATTATCTATCTTTTCGATGGGTCAACTAATGATACCTCTCAATATCAAGCCATAAAACATAAATATCCAAATAAAGAGATCTTGCCCATTTGCAATAAGGTAGATATGTTGGATGATTCGAAAACCGATTCCATTAAGCAAAAACTACCAGAAACCTTATTTCTTTCTGCCAAAATGGGGACTGGGATATCCAATTTGGAACAAAAGTTACTTTCATTGGTAGATTCTGGAAAATTGAGCAGTGGTGAAACCATTGTAACCAATAGTAGGCATTATGATTCACTTTTGAAGGCTCTGGAAGAGATTCAAAAAGTAAAAGAAGGGTTGGATACGGGACTATCAGGTGATTTAATGGCCATAGACATTAGACAAGCACTCTACCATTTGGGAGAGATTACTGGAAGTGTTACCACGGATGATTTATTGGGCAACATTTTTTCTAATTTTTGCATCGGGAAATAATAGCATAATTCCGTATTGGATTTACTATTTCAATCAAAAGGCCACAAACATTAATGCCTTATCTTTGTTTTCCAAATTTTAAGCATGTTCAGTTTTTTCCAAAAGAAAGTGTTTTTGGTAGACTATCTTCATGGCTTGGTGGACATCCATAATCATATCCTACCTGGTATTGATGACGGGGCTAAAACCGTCGAGGAATCCATAAGTCTAATTAAGGGGTTTTCAGAAATTGGAGTGACAAACTTTGTTTGTACCCCCCATATCATGAACAACTATTACCCAAATAACCCCGAGACCATTAAGAACTCATATGACTTATTAAAAAAGGAATTGGAACATATGAAGATTGGGAATACAACTGTAGATTTTGCCGCTGAACATATGATTGACGATAATTTTGAAAACATTCTGGAAAAGGGAGAGGTCTTGGGATTGAAAAAAAATTATTTGTTAATTGAAATGTCCTATTTACAGGCATCAATCAATTTTAATCCCGCCATACATGAAATTGCCTCTCACAAATACTTTCCCATTCTAGCCCATCCAGAGAGGTACGTTTTTCTCCAAAAAAAACTTGATAAACATAAGAAATATAAAAGTCAAGGTATTCTGTATCAACTAAACTTGCTTTCACTAAGCAATTTTTACGGTAGCGAAGCTCAACAAACCGCTCAGAAGTTACTGGAAAATAATCTTATTGATTTTGTAGCTTCAGATATTCACAACATGAATCAGTTGAATCACCTAAAAGAAGTTAAAATATCAACTAAACAATTGAAAATGCTTCTTGGTTTAATTGATAATACAATCTATACATTTCATTAGTCACAAAAGCGGAGCTTGGACCAATATTATAATGACTCCAACACGCTTTTGGCTGCATAAAATCCACACATGCCATGTACACCTCCACCAGGCGGGGAAGAAGCAGAACAAATGAAAATATCCGGATTTGCAGTTTTATAAGGGTCTAGTTTGGCGATAGGTCTGGAAAATAATTGAAAAATGTCGGCAGCGCCCCCTGTTACCGCTCCACCAAAATAGTTAGGGTTATAATTATAAAAATCATGAGTGCTCATAATTTTCCTATCAAGAACGATATCCTTGAATCCAGGCGCAAATCGTTCAATTTGATTCTCAATTTGGGAGGTCATATCTTTCTGTGATCCGTTTGGAACATGGCAATATGCCCACCCCGTATGCTTACCATAAGGTGCTCTACTATCATCAAACTGGCTTTGTTGTGCCATCATCACAAAAGGTTTATCGTTATGTCTTCCATTCCATGCATCCTTTTCACTTTGTGCAATTTCCTTTAACGTTCCACCGACATGGACCGTGGATGCTTTTAGGCAATTATCATCATACCAAGGTATGGGGCCATCAAGGGCAAAATCAATTTTAAAAACTCCAGGACCAAATCGATAGCGATTTAATCTTTTTTTATACAAGGCCGGAAGTTGATCTTCGGCTATTTTTGCCAGTTGAATGGGATCGGTATCAAAAATATATTTTTTAGCAGAGGGCAGTTCTTTGAAATTCTTGATTTTGGTTGAAAAGAGCATTTCACCTCCTAAGCTTTCAAAATACCTGACCAATGCATTTGTTATGCTCATGGAACCACCTTTGGGAACGACCCAATTTTCAACATGTCCTGTTGTTAAGAAAATCAGTCCAATCGCTGCCGTAAACAAATTGCTCAACGGTAAAACGCTATGTGCGGCACAGCCAGCAAACAAAGCCTTTGCGCGTTCTCCATTAAATTTTCGATTGGCGAAAAAGGTAGCGGGTTGGATTGCTTTTAGTCCAAAGTTCAACATGAGCAAAGGATGCTTAGGTAAACCCAAGGGTTTTAAACTTTCCATAATTAGCTCATCCGCTTTACTTAAAAGAGGTGACATCAAATCCAAATATTTTTGCTCATCAAGGCCTAATCCAGCCGCAGTTTCCTCAATGGATTTTGTTAGAATAACAGCTTCTTCACCATCCAAAGGGTGAGCTGCTGAAGCTTCAGGAACAATCCATTCCAAACCGAATTTTTCCAACGGAAGTGTCTTAAAGTATGGAGATACATAGGCCATTGGATGTACGGCTGAGCAAATATCATGTCTGAATCCAGAAAGTGTCATTTCGGAGGTTCGCATGCCTCCTCCCGGAGAATCAGAGCCTTCAACTATCAATACTTTTAGACCTTCTTTTGCAAGCATTATTCCCGCACTCAATCCATTTGGGCCGGAACCAATGATTACCGCATCATATTGTTCACTCATTCTTATTAATTAGCCATATTTGGTTAGCACATCCATAGCTTTCCAGTTTTCACTTGGGACTAAAGCCTATACCCTTCAATTCGAACCTAGAAACATGACACACTTAATTAACTTCAAATATCCAAGATTCAAGTCAGAATTTTTAAAAGAACACGGTAATCTTTACCCCACTCCATAATTTGCAAAATCTACCATGTAAAGAAACTAAGAAATCCTGTGTAGGTTGCCCAAATCAACTGCCTGATCCACATAATAAAAACAGACAGAAAACCAATATTTCCATATTAGGCAATACGAATGGGGCAATTACATTTATTGCCTAAAACCTCCACCATTTTTTTGAAGCCTTTCCATATCCATATCCATACTTTCCGCCATATCCCAAGTTAGTTTCCTTAACATCATTGACTACAAAGGAAAGTCCTTTAAGTTTTCCTTCTTCTTTAAGTTTTAAAGGAAATTCAAGGGCCTTGGTCTCCGTAACACCTGCTCGGGTTACGTAGATAATTTGGTTGGCATTATGGCTAATCAGCAAGGTATCCGTAACCACCATAACAGGGGCAGTATCAACAATTACATAATCATATTTCTGAGACACTTCCGAAATTAAGTCACTTAATCTTTCACTCAATAATAATTCCGCAGGATTAGGTGGTGTCTTCCCAGAATAAATCACATCGATATAATTGTCGTTTACAACCTCTGAACTGATAATCTGTGTCGAATCTAAAGTATTATCATACAAATATTCCGTTAGACCAAAATTTCTTCGCAAACTCTGTTCTGTCGTTGAACGTTTCGTATTTCCGTCAGCAAAAAAATTGTGGAGCTTGGGGTTTCTTATATCCGCCCCAATTAATATCACTTTCTTATTTGTACTACTTAAAATCATGGCCAAATTGGAAGAAACAAATGTTTTTCCTTCTCCCGGAACACTAGAGGTAACAAAAATCACATTACCCTTTTTGCCGTTCTTTTTAGATTTCATGAGATAATCCAAATTAGTTCTCAAAATCCTTAAAGATTCAGCCAGAACCGACCTATCATTCTTTACAACGTACATATTTTGTTTTCTGCCAACCTTTGGAAGCTCAGCTAGTACAGGAGTATCTTTGATGGTTTTTTCCAGTCCTGCCTTATTATGAATTTTATTATCCAGCAAATCCTTTACATATATGACAGAAAACGGAACTAAAAAGCCCAAAACCAGAGATGCCATGTAAACAATGGGGATTTTAGGACTCACAGGAATGGACGACGCATAGGCCCTATCCACTATTTTAGATTTTGGAGCTGCAGAGGCGTAAGCTATTTGCGATTCCTCTCTTTTTTGCAGAAGATATAGATAGAGTCCTTCCGTAGTTTGCTGCCTTCTAGTTATATCACGCAGGGCCCTTTCATTCTCTGGAACCGCATAAATCCTTGAGTTAATCTGGGATTGCTGTTTACTTAAGCTATTTACAGTCAGTCCAAGGTTGTTTGTAACTCCATTCAAACTAGATTGTAGAGAACGTCTCAATCCATCCAACTGTTGGTCAAGGTTAACTATTATAGGGTTTTTCTCGTTTGAACTTTTCAGCAATCGCTTTCTTTCTAAAGCAAGTTCATTATATCTTGCCGTAGTGTTCGCTATAGAAGCATCTGTTAATCCAATATTTACAGGAAGTACTTCATATCCATCCTGACCATCTACCAAATCTTTCATAGATGATGCTATGTTCAGCTGTACATTGGCATTTTGTAGTTCCTGTCTATTGTTAGCTCCAATATTCAAGTTAATATTGGCCTCCGAAGCAATATCAGTGATACCTCTCCCCGCTTTAAACTCCTCAGCAGATTGGTCTACCGAAGTTAAACTGGAAGAAATGGAAGTTATTCTTTCGTTTATAAAATCCGAAGTTCTATCCGCTATCTCCTTCTTATCTGTTACGGCATTTCTATTATAGGTCAGTATTAAAGAGCTTATAATATCCACTCCTCTTTTTGATATGGGATCTTCAAAAGAAAGATTTACAATATTTGATTGTTCACCAACTCCTGATACGATTAAATTATCTTGATTCAACTCAGCAACAAATGAAACTGGAGAGATTACAATTTTACATCGCTTCCCAATGTATTTTCCCAGCTGATCCGGATTTGGAATAATTACAATGTCACCAAGGGTTGTTTTTATATTTTGCCCAAATGCATATTGTCTTTCTGGACCATCTTCTTGTTCCGATAAACTGAGTGTTGTGTTCGTGGAGACGGTAACATAGAATTCATAGCTGGATTCACTAATTAGTGAATCAACTTCAATAAAGCTTATGTTGAAGGGTCTGGATTCATATAACTCTGTATTCTTTATATTCCCTAAAAGAATGATTTTTTCATTAAGCTTTAATTTTTTTACCACCTCGATGTGATTGGATCGAGAATTTATAATTTCGATTTCATCTTCAACCTGCCTTGTTGCCCCGGTAAAAATTTCCAGATCTTGAAATAAGCTCAAATCGGATGATGAGCCTTGTTCATCCAGTATTTGAATCTTGGCCTGTGCCTTATATTTGGGTACTACATACCTCACATACAAAAAGGCACCAACAATTGCCATAGCCCCACAAAACACAAACCACTTCCAGTTTCTGGTGTATGGTCTTAAAGCATCTGCCAATGTATTTCCCTGGATAGAGAATTTTTCCAATTTACTTTCCATAATAAGATCTGGTTCCTTTTTAATTGCTAAGTCGTGTAATCAATAGAACGGTTGTAGTAATAAGGGTAGAGGCAATTGTAATACCAATGTTGGTTCGCTGATCTAAACTAGATGACGAAACCGCAGACTGGTTGGGCTCAACGTAAACAACATCATTTTGGGTTAGATAATAAACTGGTGATTGAAAGGCTTTTTTACTGGTAAGGTCAATTTTATAATACACTTTTGCTCCATTAAACTCCCTTATTACCATAACATTTTTCCGTATACCTTTAATGGTTAAATCACCTGCCAGTCCCAAAGCCTCCATAATAGTAATCTGTTCTCCGTTCACAGGATAAGTACCAGGTCTATTTACCTCCCCTAAAACCGTAACTGTAAAATTTCTAAGCCTTATGTTGATTATAGGGTTTTTTAAGTATTCCGAAAGTCTATCCTTTAAAAGGATTTTCGCTTCTTCTTGGGAAAGTCCCGCTATTTTGACCTTTCCTATTACCGGAAAGTCGATTTCACCTTCTTTATCAACCAAATAGTCAACCTGTTCACCTCTAATTCCTCCTTCTTCGGCACCTCTAACCGGGTTAAATGGTGCGCTCGCTTCCGGGTTGAGTGTGGAAACAAAAATACTTACCAGGTCATCCACCTTAAACTTTGGAGATGATTCAATGGTATTGACCAAAGATTCGTAAGGAAGTGTATCTTGAAAATACACTACATCTTTTTTGTTTGCACAAGAACTTAGTAGTATGGCAGTAATAGCCAAATACATAAACTTAAGTTTAACCGTGTTATTCTTTTTAATAAACATGTTTTGCTATTTGAATAGTTGATTTTACAAGATTAAAGAAAAAATAGGATTCTGCAATTTTTAATTAAGCAAGGTTTTTAAACTTTCCTTTTTCTCTTCTACTGATTTGTCATCATCATCAAGTTTGCAAAATCTTGAATTTTTGGAAACATATTCCGGTACGATTTCCTTCATTATTTTTACTATATCGTTCTGAAGGAACAAATTGGAAACACACAATTCATCAATCTTGTTTCTCATGTACACATAATCATATTCCCTTGATTTCCCAATCATTATTTTCTTGTTATATGTAGGTAAGGTATTTTCACCATTGGCAAGAAGTTCTTCATAAAGTTTTTCGCCAGGCCTCAAACCGGTAATCTTTATATCAATATCCTCTGGATATCTCAATCCTGAAAGCTTGATCATATTCTTGGCCAAATCAAAAATCTTAACCGATTCTCCCATGTCAAAAACAAATATTTCACCTCCCTTGCCCATTGCAGCAGCTTCCAAAACCAACATAGAGGCCTCTGGAATTGTCATAAAATATCTCGTAATATCCTTATGGGTTACGGTTAATGGCCCACCATTTTCAATTTGTTTTCTAAACAAAGGAATAACGGAACCATTGGAGCCCAGTACATTACCGAATCTGGTCGTAATAAACTTAGTCTTATTGTCCTGTTGGGCACAACTGACATACATTTCAGCAATTCGCTTGGTTGCTCCCATAACATTGGTAGGGTTCACCGCTTTGTCAGTAGATACAAATACGAACTTTTCCACTCCATAATTCAAGGATAGATCGGCAAGCACCTTGGTACCGGCTACATTAATCTTTATTGCCTCATATGCATTATACTCCATTAATGGTACATGTTTATATGCCGCGGCATGAAATACCATTGTTGGTTTATGCTCCTGGAAAAAACAGTTCATCCTGTTCTTATCCCTAATATCGGCAACAATAGGAATAAAGTTATGACACCCATTCTGTTTAAGTTCCTGTTGAAGATCATATAATGCTGATTCAGCTTGATCTAGTACGATTAAGGATTTGTATCCATATTTAGAAATTTGCCTTACAATTTCACTACCAATTGAGCCAGCTCCGCCTGTCACCAAAATAGTTTGGTCTTTTAACTCGTCTGAAACCTTGGACTTCTTAATGTCTATTGGAACCCTATTCAGCAAATCTTCAATCTGTACTTGCTTTATTTGTGAAACTTTGAGTTCGCCATTGATCCATTTTTCAACTGGAGGGACAATTTTTACCTGTACAGGAAAATCCATTAGTCCTTCCACCAATCCTTTTAACTTTTGAGGTTTTATATTTTGAATTGAAAAAATAACCTCGGATATATTGTTCTTAACAAAAAAATCTTTAGTCAGAATTTCCGAATGGTATACCTGGACACCATTGATCTTTTTTCCTGTTTTTTTGTTATCCCTGTCCACATAACCCACTACCCTTACCTTACTTTTGGAATGGTTGGTAATTGCATTTTGAGTTAGAATACCAGATTCACCAGCACCATAAATCAATACATTCTTGTATGTCTTAAAATCCATGCTAAGCAAATTGTTATAGAGTGCTTTAAACAAATACCTAGATACGGTCAATGCTAAAAATCCAAGAAGGCTATGGATGATAATGATGGAGAGTGGAATGGTGAAACCACTGTATATCTCAAACACACGATTGAAAATAACCACCGCTATCATAGCGATACTTGACAAACATATGGCATTAAAAATATGGTAAACATCCCTTACGCCCGTGTGCCTTACAACACCTTTATATGACCCTGTTACCATAAATGCAAAAAGAGAGATTGATGCAACTATAGGTAATTGCCCAAAAAGTTTGGTGGTATCAAAATCGAAGGTTAAATTAAAACGAATAAGATATGACAACACAAAAGACATAGAAATCAAAATAACATCGATGGTCAACACCAACCATTTTGAAGCATATCTTTGAACATTGCTGATAAGATAATTTTTAATCATTTTTAAATGTTTTGCAAGATTAGGGTCGTAATTCTTTCCAAGTCTTCGGTACTTAGGTTGGATCCGCTTGGTAAGCACAATCCCCTCTCAAATAAGTCCTCGGAAGTACCATCAGTATATTTTGGATATTTCTCAAAAATTGGCTGTAGATGTAATGGTTTCCATAGCGGTCTAGTCTCAATATCCTCTTCTAAAAGACCTAATCGGATTCTTTCTCTTACATCATAGGAAGGTGTAAGCAAACAGGTTAGCCAGCGATTTGAAAAATACCCTTCAGGTTCAAACAAAAATTCAAATCCAGCAACATCTGACAATTTTTGTACATAATAGTCAAAATTGGCCCTACGAGCAGATACTCTTTGATCCAAAACCTCCATTTGACCTCTGCCAATCCCTGCCAGTACATTACTCATTCTATAATTGTATCCAACATGTGAATGTTGATAATGAGGAGCATTGTCCCTAGCTTGTGTGGCCAGAAAAATAGCTTTTTCCTTAACTTTTTTGTCTTTCGTGACCAACGCTCCTCCACCCGAAGTGGTAATTATTTTATTCCCATTAAAAGATAGGATGCCAATGTCACCAAAACTGCAACATTTTACACCGTGCAAAGAACTTCCCAAGGCTTCAGCACTATCCTCAACAATGGGTATACCGTACTTATCTGCGATCTCTCTAACTTCCAATGCCATATAGGGCATTCCATATAAGTGGACAGCTATTATGCACTTTGGTCTTTTTCCTTTTGAGATCCTTTGTAAAATTGCTTTTTCTAGAAGTTCGGGAGAAATGTTCCAAGTATGCCTCTCGCTATCAACAAAAATTGGTGTTGCCCCCAAATACATTATTGGGTTAGCAGATGCCGAAAACGTAAAACTCTGACAAATCACCTCATCTCCAGTGGAAACACCTAGCAGTTCTAAAGCCAAATGCAAAGCTCCTGTACCAGAGCTAAGTGCCGCAACGTGAACGTCATTCTCTAAATATTCTTCTATGGATTCCTCAAAATACTTAACATTTGGACCCAAAGGAGCAATCCAATTGGTATCAAATGCTTCTGCAACATATCTTTGTTCATTTTCTCCCATGTGTGGAGATGATAACCAAATTTTTGTCTGTGTAATCAAAATGCAAGTTTTAAGGTTCAATTCGGATTCCGAAATTAAACATCTTAGTCCCATCCCATCCCAAAATTTTTCGATTTTCGTTTTAACACAAAAAAAATCGGTTAACGGGCAAATTTCATTTAAAATGCCATTGTATATAGCTGGGTTAAAGCCAACAGAAGATTGAATCTGTAGTATCCCAGAGCCCTTATTTGAATAATTTTATAATATTTGTATCGGTAAATAGTTTTCATGAAAATTTTAGTTACGGGAGCTGCAGGTTTTATAGGATACCATCTTTGCGAGGCACTTATAAAATTGAATCATTCTGTCGTTGGTTTGGACAACATTAATGATTATTATTCTGTTGACTTGAAGTATGACAGATTAAAGCAGCTTGGCATTGTAACAGAAGAGGCCGGAAAGTTCCATCAGATAAGTAAAAGTAGCATTCACGGTGAGCAATTTCAATTCATTAGAATGAATTTAGAAGACAGAGATAAGCTTCCCGCGCTTTTTAAAAACGAAAACTTTGGCATTGTTTGCAATCTTGCCGCTCAGGCGGGCGTCCGGTACAGTTTGGAAAATCCTGAATCCTATATAGACAGTAATGTTGTTGGTTTTTTAAACATTCTGGAGTGTTGCAAAAAGTTTAGTATAAAACACCTGCTATATGCAAGCAGTTCCAGTGTTTATGGCCTAAACAAAAAAATTCCATTTGAGACCTCGGACAGAACCGACCAGCCTATAAGTCTTTATGCCGCAAGTAAGAAAAGTAACGAGTTAATGGCGTTCACTTATAGCCATTTATACAAAATACCTACCACTGGTCTACGTTTTTTTACCGTTTATGGACCTTGGGGCCGACCAGACATGGCAATCTATATCTTTGCCGACGCTATTGCCAACAAAAAACCTATCAATGTTTTTAACCAAGGTAAACTAGAAAGGGATTTTACTTTTATTGGAGATATTGTAGAAGGGTTGGTTCGAATCATTGAAAAGGACGTTAAAAAGAATAGAGATGAAACCCAATATTTTAAGTTATATAATATTGGCAACAGTAACAGCGTTAAGCTTATGGATTTCATCAAAGAAATTGAGGTAAATTTGAACAAAAAGGCAGAAAAAGTTTTTTTACCAATGCAACCCGGCGATGTTGAAAGAACCTGGGCCAATGTTGATGAATTAATCAAGGACTATGACTATTCTCCTAACACTCCTATTTCACAAGGTGTTAAATCTTTTGTTGAGTGGTATATAAAGTACCATCAATTATAACGGTTAACATCTTTAATCCAACTAGGAATAACAACTTAAAGAGCAACAAAATTAAAGTTAAACCAAAAAAGTGACTATTCTCCTCCCAAACTTTCAAGAGGATCCACAAAAATCAAAAAATTAATGAAAAAAATCTCAAGTATTTGCTGCATAGGAGCTGGTTATGTAGGCGGTCCTACCATGTCGGTTATTGCAAAAAAATGTCCGCATATAAAAGTAACCGTGGTAGATATCAATCAAAAAAGAATTGATGCATGGAATGATGACAACCTTGATAATTTACCAATTTATGAGCCAGGTTTAAAAGAGATTGTGGCTGAGACAAGGGGGGTAAATTTATTTTTCTCCACCAAGGTCGATGAATCAATTGCCGAGGCAGAAATGGTTTTTATTTCTGTAAATACACCTACCAAAACCTTTGGGAAAGGGAAAGGACAGGCAGCAGATCTAAAATATGTGGAACTTTGTGCCCGTAATATAGCCAAGGTGGCAAAAACGGATAAAATTGTTGTGGAAAAATCAACATTACCCGTAAGAACAGCTCAGGCCATCAAAAATATTTTGGATAATACAGGAAACGAGGGAGTTAACTTTGAAATACTTTCAAACCCTGAATTTCTTGCTGAAGGAACAGCCATTCAAGACCTGCTTCATGCCGACCGAGTTCTAATTGGTGGAGAAGAAAGTCCTTCTGGACAAAAAGCGAAGGACTTACTCAGTGAAATATATCAAAACTGGCTGCCAAAAGACCGAATTCTTCAGACGAACGTTTGGTCCTCTGAATTATCAAAATTGGTTGCAAATGCTTTTCTGGCCCAACGTATTTCATCAATAAATTCAATGTCTGCCCTATGTGAAGCAACAAATGCAAACATTGCAGAAGTCTCAAGGGCCATTGGAATGGATTCCAGAATCGGTTCAAAATTTTTGAATGCATCCGTTGGTTTCGGTGGTTCATGCTTTCAAAAAGATATTTTAAATCTTGTATATATTTCAAAATCTTACGGGCTTCAAGAAGTTTCGGATTATTGGGAACAGGTCATAATCATGAATGATTATCAAAAAAGAAGGTTCGCTGATAATATAATCAGCACGCTTTACAATACCGTCTCGGGCAAGAAGATTGTATTATATGGATGGGCATTTAAAAAGGATACAAATGATACCCGGGAATCGGCGGCTATCTATATCGCCGACGCATTATTGAATGAACAAGCCGAAGTAGTTGTATATGACCCAAAGGTTCCCGAAGAAAAAATCTATGCGGATCTTGATGCTTTAAACACAAGGAGCGAGGAAGAAAATCGAAAAAATCTGACTGTGGTAAAAAATCCATTGGAAGCTTCCAAAAATGCTCATGCAGTTGCCATTTTAACAGAATGGGATGAATTTAAAACATATGATTGGAAGGAAATATATCAACAAATGATCAAGCCTGCATTCATCTTTGATGGAAGACGAATCTTAGATAAACAAGAATTGCAAGGCATTGGTTTTAAAATGTACAGTATAGGAGAAATGGACTGATCATTGTTCTGTCCATGCTCCGCACATATAAATAGTCTTATTTTGTAAAGGTTTTACATTAACATTTTGTAAAAGTCACAGTATCTTTCAATTAAAAGACATAGGGTTATTTTTTGTGATATTTATTATTAATTAATACAACCTCAATTTCCATAATGCTCAAGGATTCTAAAATATTAGTTACTGGAGGTGCCGGTTTTATTGGCTCCAACCTTTGTGAAAAGTTGTTAGAACTTGGAAACAAAGTAACATGTCTGGACAATTTTTCTACAGGAAAAAAAATAAATTTAAAATCTATCCTGAATGACCCAGATTTCAAACTTATTGAAGGCGACATTCGGGATATTGATACCTGTATGGAAGCTTGTAAAGGTCAAGATTTTGTGCTTCACGAAGCTGCATTAGGTTCGGTTCCCAGATCTATAAACGACCCAATCACTTCAAATGAAGTCAATGTTAGTGGATTTCTTAACATGTTGGTTGCTTCTAGAGACCAAGGAGTTAAACGTTTTGTTTATGCGGCCAGTTCTTCCACTTATGGTGATTCCAAAAACCTACCCAAAGAAGAAGATATCATTGGCAAACCACTTTCACCATATGCAATAACTAAATATGTTAACGAGTTGTATGCTGATATTTTCAACAAAACATATGGTTTGGATTCAATTGGACTTAGATACTTTAATGTATTTGGAAGAAAGCAAAGTCCAGATGGGGCTTATGCAGCCGTAATACCAAAATTTGTTAGCCTATTAATGAAATATGATTCACCCGTTATAAATGGAGATGGGTCCTATTCTAGGGATTTCACCTATATTGACAATGTAGTTGAAATGAACATATTAGCACTTACCACAACAAACAAAAAAGCCCTTAACACAGTATATAATGTAGCTTTTGGGGAAAGAACAGACTTAAACGAGCTGGTAGCCCTGCTAAAAAAGCATTTGGGCTCTTTTGATTCCAGAATAAATGATGTCAACATTATCTATGGTCCACCTAGACAAGGTGATGTTCCGCATTCTTTGGCATCTATTCAAAAAGCAAAAGATTTACTGGGTTACGATCCAAGGTTTAATATAGATTCCGGTTTAAAAGAGGCCATAAATTGGTATTGGAAAAATTTAAAATAAAGAAATGCATCATACAAAAATAGCGGTTGTTGGATTGGGATATGTTGGGTTGCCCTTAGCTCGTTTGTTCGGGACCAAATACCCCGTCATCGGATTTGACATTAATCAGCAAAGAGTTGCCGAGTTAAAAAAAGGTACGGATTCAACATTGGAAGTTGAGGATGAAATATTAAAAGAAGTACTTAAAGAGCAACCTGATGACGAGAACGGTCTTTATTGTTCTTCCGAATTGGAAGATATCAGGGATTGTAATTATTATGTAGTAACAGTTCCTACGCCAGTGGACAAAAACAATCGACCAGACCTCCGACCATTGCAAAAATCAAGTCAATCAGTTGGTCATGTGCTAAAAAAGGGAGATATCGTAATATATGAGTCCACTGTATATCCTGGAGCCACGGAAGAGGAGTGTGTTCCCATTTTGGAGAAGGTCAGTGGTTTAATCTTCAATCAAGATTTTTATGTGGGATACTCCCCGGAGCGTATTAATCCAGGAGATAAAAAACACACCGTGGATAAAATTCTGAAAGTAACATCTGGTTCTACTCTTGAAATAGGAAAAAAGGTAGATCAAATTTATGCTTCAGTAATACCCGCTGGCACTCATTTGGCGCCAAGTATTAAAGTTGCAGAAGCAGCAAAAGTTATCGAGAATTCCCAACGTGACATTAATATTGCTTTTGTGAATGAACTGGCCAAGATCTTTAACTTAATGGATATTGACACACATGATGTATTGGAAGCCGCTGGAACCAAGTGGAACTTTCTTCCATTTAAACCGGGCCTGGTAGGAGGACATTGTATTGGAGTTGACCCATATTATTTGGCCCAGAAAGCACAGGAGTATGGCTATCATCCTGAAATTATTTTAGCTGGTAGGAGATTAAATGATAGCATGGGTGAATATGTCAGTTCAGAAATAGTTAAACTGATGATAAAAAGTGATATCAAAGTTAAGGGTAGCTCTATCTTGATTCTTGGCATTACTTTTAAAGAAAATTGTCCAGATGTACGAAATACAAAGGCAGTGGATGTAATCCACAATTTAATGAACTATGATGCAAACCTTACCATTTATGATCCATGGGCCTCTCCAGAGGAGATTAAGGAAGAATATGGATTGGTTGCTACCAAGAGTTTGCCAAAAACAAAGTTTGACGCCATTGTATTAGCGGTAGCTCATGATTCTTTTAAGTCGTTGGATTTGCAGAGTATGTTGAACCAAAATGGTGTGATTTACGACGTCAAGGGTATTTTAAAGGATAAAGCCAATAGACAACTCTAAACTATTCCAATAATTACTTACTAGGATTATTTATTACAGTATCCCGATGCCATACGCAATCTAAGATAACATTGCGCATAGTAGCGGGATTTTTTGAATACTAAAGTTATCTTTCAAATTCAAGGATTCCCATATAGTAACTCCCTATTTCCCATTTGTAGTTCTACATTACAATCAAAGGTTGTTAAGACATTTAAAATATAAAAACAGTTCGGAGTAACTTTTTTCAACATGTTCACTTTGGGACATATACTCTTTCTGAAAACTTAAGGTCGACCATATCATCCACAAAATTCAGTACATGGAAGTAATTTTTCTTTTTCCAAATCAAAAGCTCCATTTCCAGGTTATATGCGAATATATATCATTAAAAGCGAGTTAGTTAGAAAAAAAACTTGTTGATTGGGTGCAGAATCACTTAGCTGTACCTTTTAGCAAAAGGGTCACATATTTAGGATATTTCTTAAAATTTGATGCAGTTCATCGAATATTTGAAATCCCGAAATCCAAAAAAAACATTCCTGCCGTATTTACCCTCGTTTTATTGAAATAGTGCAGTTCATCGAAAATTTCATTCTTTTCATCGGACTTTGACAATTTAAAAGTAATTTTATTTTCCCAAATGGTGAAATATAACCCGCAATACTTAACCTCGCTTATGAAATTTAATTTTCCCAAAACCACCACAACCTTTTCATTTCTTGTTTTTATTGTTTGTTTGTTCTCATGTAGTAAGGATTCAGATCTACTGTCAGACCCTTCATCCTCTAAAGAAGACCCTATCGCTGTAGGAGAAATAGAAATCCTTGTATCGGAAAACGGACCTGTAGTAATTGATGCACCCCAATTAAATCTTGAAGATGGAGAGGTTATCGTTGAGGTCTCCGAACCCTCTATGGGGTCGGTTACAATCAATGATGGAAATTCAATATCCTATACGCCTGACGAAGATGCTGAAGGAGTAGATCAATTTAGCTATACTACAGAAAGTACCGATGGTAATGCCACCCCACAGACTGGGACCATTACGGTGACCATTCAAGAAAAGGTCATTGGTGAAGATGTCAGTTTTTGGAAGGAACAGTTCGACTCTGCCTGGGACAACCCCAGTACTGCGATAAATGCTTTTGGTATGGCCAGGGCCATGTTCTATGCTGAATCTGGCGGAAACAGCCAAGAATATTACTATCTGGCCTGGCAATTGGATGGGGTCATCCAGATATGGCAGGCCACGGGCGACAACGAATATCTTGAAGATGCACTGACCATCATAGAGACTTGTATTGGGAAGGCAGTTAATGTACGAGGAGGAAATTACAAAGGCTGGCCTGTTACAGATTTAGACAACAACGACTATGCAAGAAACGGTGCTGTTCTCTACGAATCTTACCTTTTCAGGTATGTTGCCACACTGTTGAGGGTGATGTACCAATCCCCAAACCTGAGGGACACTGAAAGATACCAAGAAAGGTACGAGGCCATTCTTGAGTTCACCAAAAAACATATTTGGGAAAAATGGTACACAAAGTCCAGTAACCAAAGTGATATTTACCGTGTTAACGCCCACATGACCTCGCACTGGGCAAGGATTGCCATGGAACTCCATATCATCACGGGGGAAAACATATACAAAGAGGTCTTTGACAACATATCCTTTGCCGGCCTGCCCATTTATCCGGGAGCAAGCCTAAGGAACAAGTTGAAGAGCAACCCCAATTTCCCAACAGCATATACCTGGTCTTCCAAATGGGAGGGCTCAAGGGTGCAGGACACCTCACATGGGGCCGACATT
>NZ_CBDCUG010000003.1:0-217803 GCF_965222555.1 Flagellimonas sp.
ATAAAAATACAGTCCTTGGTAATCTCTAGTATGGTCTCTGAAATTTCGGAGAAGGTTGGGGCGTTTTGCACCATTTGGTCATCAATACCGGTAAGGCCAGTGATAAAATAAGGAATAGGACATTTGGGGTTCACCAAAGAGGTGAACTCGTCCACAATTTGATGTCCGTCATACTTAAAAATGGAGATCTCGGTAATTTTGTTGCCCTTGATCCCATTGCCAGTGGTCTCTATGTCTATAATGGTGTACAAATCCAGTAAAACAAATTTAGATTGAATTTATGGATAATGTAAAAAGCCACCAAACGGTGGCCTTTGAATCAATACTAAAAAACGCAGACTATTCTTCCATAAAGATTTCGGTAATGGGTTGGATACTGGAAAGGTTGGGCAAGGGAATGTTCAATAAAAATGAAAGGGTAGGGGCTATCTGGTCAATTGTTTTTTTCTTTACTGTCTCTCCTTGTTTTATTTGCCACCCAAACCACAGCATGGGAACATGGGTATCATTGTTGTAAAGGGCACCATGGGTTGTTCCTTCCATTCTTTTGGGCATCCAACCAGGTTTAAAGTGTAATAGGATATCTCCGGAGTTATCTGGATTATGACTTTTTCTGAAAAAAGCATCAATAGCTAGATTCCTGTTTGAATGTAGACTGGGCACATATACTTCTTGTATTCCATCCACGGTTTTTAAAATTGATACGGTAGCTTTGAGCACTTCTTCCCTTGAAGTTTTTACTGGATTGAGATAAACCTGCGTCTTGTCAATGTACGCAACATAGTCTTCGTTTCCATAAAGTTCGGAAAGCTTTGAATTCAATAGTTGTTTTATGGATGCTTCCTCAAAATATTTCCCCGGCAACTTGGAGTTTTTAAGAAAATCAGGATGGTCACTTGCGGCGTGATCTGCGGTCATGAACAGCAGATAATTATCCTTGCCAATCTCTGAATCAAGAAAGGATAAAAGCTCGGCAATTTCACGATCCATACGGACATAGGTATCCTCCAATTCTTTTGATCTTATACCAAAACCATGACCAATGTAATCTGTGCTGGAATAGCTAATGGTCAAGAAATCGGTTTCGTCTTTTTGTCCCAAACCTTCCCCTTGAATTGTCGCTTTGGCCAATTGGGTCAAAATGGTATTCCCAAAGGGAACATTGGGAATCATGGCAAAATTTTCATTCGCTTTCCTGAGTTTTTTCAAATCGTATGGAAATGTGGCATCCGTCCGTCCGTTAAATATTTTTTCCATTGGGGCATGATCCGGGCCACTGTTTTTGTATGTTTCCATCGGTTTTAAGGTATCCCAAGTGAGATTGAGCAAAGAATCGGCAAGTTTTCTGTTGTTGAATTTCAATAACCAATCTGGGAGATTTTCAGAGTAATATGAACTGGTAATGAAATTTCCGGTCTGGTCATGGTACCAAAAGGCATAATTGGCCAAATGTCCGGTAGGGAAAATAGCACCTCTATCTTTTAGCGATATCCCAACAATCTTGGAACGGTCATTGGTGAAAAGCTTTAGCTCATCCGTAATAGTGGAACCCAGCAGGTTTTTGGGCGAACGGGAGTATTTATCAATTTCTTTTGGTGATGCTTTACTGCCATCAGTCAAAAACACAGTTTCATCCACCGCGCAGTACATTTTAGCTTCTTTGGTTTTGCTATACCAGTCATTGGCCACTATTCCATGATTAGCAGGGGTGGTACCCGTATAGATGGAAGCATGGCCCGGACCTGTCGCAGTTGGCATATAGTTGTAATGCATATTCTTTACATTAAACCCTTCTCGCATTAACCTTTTAAAACCATTTTCGGTATAGTTGTCCTGAAAGCGGTACAAATACTCTGCCCGCATCTGGTCCACCACTATGCCCACAATCAATTTTGGTTTATCGTTGATTTGTCCAAAAGTCAATTGGATAAAACATGCAATTGCAATAAATACGCTAACCTTCATCTTATTTGCTTCTATAGGGACCATGTTCTTCTTTTACATTCATAGTGGCTTCATCCAAAATATAGACCTTATAATTGTCCCCTTTTGGGGCAATCCTGACCACAATATGACCTTGTAGGCTTTTATAGTTGTCCCTGAACCAGGGTCCGTAGGTAACCAAGGTCTCTGGATGCATATTGGTTGAAAAGATATCCCGTTCCATGGTCTCCTCATCTTGATGGATAAGGCGTTGATATACTTCTTGTCCAGGATGGTCGGAGCACCATAGTTGCTGAATAACCACATTGGGGTTTAGGGCTTGGACAAAGAATTCGTTGGTGGCATCACGGTTTCCATGATGGTTTAAGGTTGTCACTTCTACTTGTCCAACAACTTTAGCCATTGGAGTTTCCACATCAAACCATTTAGGCAGGCCAAAACCTTGCAATCCGGTATTATCACCACCGGTGAAATAGTCAAAATCTCCATAGGATAGCTTTAAGGCAAGGCTTAAAGGATTTTCATTATAGCCTCCTTTGTAAAAGACAGTCATGTCTTCTGCGGAAAAATACTCTTCCGTATTGTTATCGATACCTGTCCACAGGGTTGCGTTGGATTTAATGTTCCGAATGGAAAAATTGGGATATTCATTTTGATTGTTCACCAGCTGTATTTGTGTGGCACTGCCTACTTCCAAAGCTTCAGCTGGTACTTTCTCCTCTGAGATAAATGAGAGGTATTCCTGAAAAATCTTATCATCCTTTAAATATGTTTTAAGGTCGAACGGAAAATCCAGTTTTGGAGAATTCCGATCTATGATCTTACCCAATGGAATATTTTTCCCCAAATCCATCAAACTCCCGTAATGATCCGAGTGAAAATGGGAGATCAAAGCATAGTCGATTGTATCTTGATGTTTTTTAGGGGTAACATTTTTGATATAGGCCGATATCCATTCAGCAGTTGATTTGCTATCATCCGGAACGGGAGAAGTTGCTTTTAAAGGGGCATATTTTTCTTCAAAACCTTCTTTGTCCATGCTCCCAGCATCAAAAAGCATAGTGGTGCCATCGGGTAGAACAAAGAAAGTCGCATCACCGCTACCGGTATTGATATGGTGAATGTCCAAATAGCCTTCCTGCCAATCCTTCAGTTTGTTTTGAGATTGGGTCAATTCTGACTTTTGTTGTTCGGTATTGGTGTTTTCCAGTTTGGAATTACAACCTACCTGAAATAAAAGGATTGTAATTGCAAGAATTAGGTTGATTTTACTGGTCATGGTTTGTGATTTTATGTAAGACATATGCGATGAGTTCTTTCACATTGTCACGATAATTTTCGTTGGCTTGGTTATTCAATCTGTTCGCTATGACCAAACAGATGGCAATCGCTTCATGTCCCAGCATTTTTGCCAGACCATAAAGCGCAGAACTTTCCATTTCATAGTTGGTGATTTTATAACCGTGATACTCAAAGTCGGAGAGTTTTTGGTTGATATCTTTTAGTTTTTTTGAAAGGCGTAGTTCCCGGCCTTGGGGAACATAAAAACCAGGAGAGGTAATGGTAATCCCTGAGAAGGTTTCTTTGCTCATCAACTGGTCCAACAACTTTTCAGAAGCATCAACCACATAGGGGTTAAGGGATATGGAATGTCCCCCTACCAAAATCCGGAGCAATCTACGGAACTCCTCATTGACCACCTTTTCTTCATCTTCGTAGAAATACAGAAGATTATCAAACCCGGCGGATTTTTCAGAAATAACATAGGAATTAACGGGAATATCTTTTTGAAGACTTCCCGAGGTGCCAATTCTTATAAACTCCAACTTTTTCTTTTCTTTTTTTATTTCCCTCGTTTCAAAATTGATGTTGACCAGGGCGTCCAATTCATTCATTACAATATCGATGTTGCCAATGCCCACACCTGTAGAAACTACGGTGATTCTTTTACCATTGAATTTACCGGTAGTGCTTACGTATTCCCTGTTGGCAATTTGGTATTCAATATCGGTAAGCATTGATCTAATGACATCTACGCGGTTGGGGTCTCCCACTAGGATTATGGTATCGGCAATTTGACCAGGTTTAAGATGAAGATGGAAAACACTTCCATCTGGATTTAAAATTAATTCAGAATCTGAAATCATGGTATTTTCAATTGTGTAGGTTTTTGCTTCGTAGAAATTCCAATAACAGTTCAGGGCGATCGGTTTGAATGATATCTACATTATTGTCCACATACCATTGATAGGTGTTGATGTCAATTGCGGCTTTTTCATCATCATGACCGCCACTGAGGCGGGGCCACAACGAGTTTACCCATACACCGGATCCTTTGGTTCTGATTTCATTGAAATATGTGTTTAATCCAGTGGTGTCATTGGGTACTATGAACTCGAATGCGACCGGCTTACGATTGTTAATGTAATCATCCACAATTGGTTTACTGTCAGGACCAAGTCTAACGATGGGCATAAAGTAAACTTTGTCCAAATACGTTCCGAATTCTCGCTCTACTTGTTCCCTTGTTTTTGTTCCTTTAATGATGACCTGATTCAAAGTACCTGTCTGTCTCACAATTTGAAAACACTTGTCAAAAATGTTATAGCTTTTGTCCAAATTCACCAATATCTTGTCTTTGGTAGTCAAAAGTGCTTCTTCAAGGGTAGGGATTTTGTGCGGAGTGGGAACTCCCAATCCGTCTTTTAGTTTCAATGTTCTTAACGAATCCAAGGTCCAGTCTTTAACAAACCCCTTTCCGTTGGTGGTTCGGTCAATGGTTTCATCGTGCATAAGCACCAAATGCCCATCTTTGGTTTCTCGAATATCTATTTCTACCATATCAACCCCCATATCAATACAGTTTTGTATGGCCTGTAATGAGTTTTCGGGTGCATTGCGCCAGTCTCCTCTGTGTGCAACCACTATAACTTCTTTATTCTTTGGGTTTTTGAGATTGGCAATTTTGTCCTCAATGGAGGACATTTGGGTTTCTGCAGCGGCAGTAACTGTTTTTTCTGTTGTTTTTTGTTCTTTACAACTTCCCCATATCAGTAGGATTGCAAGAAAGAAAAAGCGTTTCATATTATGATTTTTAAAAGAAATAAAAGGGGGGACGTATCCCCCCAATTGAATTAAAATAAACCAACTCAAACTAACTATTGTTATGCTATGGACAAGCATTGTACGCTTGCCCGATTTTTGGTTTTTCGTTTAATATCCCGGATTCTGGGCTATGGATGAATCGGTATCCAACTGACTTTGAGGTATTGGAAGTACCAATTTGGTCTCATCTATGGTCACGTTGCTTCCAGTGCTGTTAAAGAATGCATTCATAACCGCTACTGCATTGCCGTACCTCTTTAAATCGAACCAACGATGACCTTCGCCAATAAATTCGAAACGACGCTCCTGACGGATAGCATCCCGAACTTCGGTTTGGGTTGTTGCAGCAGTGGCCACCAAACCTGCTCTTGCCCGTACTGCATTCAGTTGTGTGATGGCATCCGCTGTTTGGTTGTTCTCATTAAGTACCTCGGCATATTTCAAGATTACATCAGCATATCGGATAATGAGGTGATCACTTCCACCATCATCTGCTCCAGTAGGAGAAATTTCATACTTTGTGGAAAAGTAGAAGGGGTTGGCCACTGGGTCCACGGCTACATAATCATTGAGTCGGGTATCACCAGCCTCGAAGGAATCTATAAATGCCTGTGTGGGCAGATTATGTCCTTTGGCACTTGCCGTTGTTCCGGATGGACGAAATTGTGAGCCTGCACGACTGCCTTCATTTTCTCCATCAACCAAGAAACCACTGGCAAACTGTACCTCAAATAAAATTTCGGAATTTCCTTCATTGGCCTCACCAAAAATTTCTGAGGTGGAAGCGGCCAGTGAATATTCGTTTGAATTGATAACGGCCTCAAAGTTTGTGAGTGCCCCACCGAAATTACCCTGGGTCAATAACACATCTCCCAAAAGGGCCTGAGCGGCTCCACGAGCAGGTTTTCCGGCTGTTTTGTCCACAGGAAGGTCAGAAATGGCATCATTGAGGTCAGTTTCAATTTGAGTATAAACTTCAGCCGCAGGCGTTCTTCCTTGACCAAAGAAATCAAAAGGGCTCTCCGTTTCTATGATAACCAAAGGTACATCACCGTATAAGCGTACCAGATTAAAATACAACAGGGCCCGAATAAATTTCATTTCACCTATTCGGTTGGTTTTTACCGAAGCGTTTGCATACTCAATATCCGTTATCCGATTTAAAACGGTATTGGCTCGCTGAATACCTCTATAGGATTCCCGCCAGATATCGCCTACCAAATCATTTCCAGCATTTGTGGAAAAATCGTCTAATTGACCAAATCGACCACCATCATTTGCTGCAATTTCTTCAAAAGAGTCCTCACCCGAAATTTCACCTACGCCAATTAAATCCAACTCGTAAAGGCCTCCGTTCTGCAATTGGGCATAAACCCCGGCTATGGCACTTTCCAGTTCTTGTTCGTTAGAGTAAAAGCTATTGGATGCCTTTTCCGTGATGGGTACAATATCCAATTCATCTTCGCAGGAAAACAATCCAAGAAAGGCAACAACTATTAAGAATATATATTTATTAAAGTTCATTTTCTTCAATTTTTGGTTTAAAATTTAACGTTTAATCCAAGCGCAACAAAGCGGGTCAATGGGCTGGCCGATTGAATCCAACCTCTTGTCAGGGTCTGTTGGTTGTTGTTGGTTCTTGTATCAAGCGCATCGGGATTATACCCTCTGAAGCTGGTGCTGTTGAAAATGTTATTTCCAGTGAGGTAAATTCTAAGGAAATCAATGCCCAAATAATCAGTTACACTGTCATGAAAGTTATACCCCAGTTGTAAGCTTCTTAAACGGAAATAATCTGCGTCATAGACAGAAAGGCTGGATGACCTAGTGAGTCTACCTGCAGATGAAAAGCTGGAAAAATCAGGTCTTCTGAAAAAGCCATCAGCGTTACGATCTGAGTAGTAATTATCAAAATAGTGCTGTGTTGGAACAAAGAATCCTTCACCACTTTCCGCAAAATAGACCATACGATCAGAGACTTTTCTACCTTCTATACCTGTAAATTGTGCACTTAGGTCAAAACCTTTGTAGTTTAGGTTAAAGCCAAAACCGTACGTAAAATCTGGATTGTAATCGCCAAGCGTAACCCTGTCATCTGGAGTTATCTGACCATCTCCATCAGCATCCCTAACTATGTAGTCCCCAACTTCTGTACCGGCCAAAGGAGTAACCGTTGCAGCGTCTATTTCGGCTTGGGTTCTGAACACCCCTTGAATGTCATAGGCGTAGAACTCTGCAATACTTCCACCTACTTTGGTAAGGAAGCCCATACCTCCATTACTTTGAATAATCTGCTCTTGACCTTCCCCTAAGGCTAGCACTTCATTTTGACTGCTAGTGATATTGGCGTTGAAACCTAATCTTACATCGCCAATCTCAAAATTATTTCCGCGAACTTCAAACTCAAAACCTTTGTTTTCCAATTCACCAATATTCTGTAGTGATTCTGAGAAACCTGATTGTTGAGGTACAGGGACTTCCAATAAAAGATCTGTAGTATTGGATTTGTAGTACTCTGCAGTAAACAATAGCTTATTGTCCAAAATACCCAAATCTACACCAAAGTTCAGTGCAGTGTTGGTTTCCCAGGACAGATCTGGATTTGGGGAAGTATTGGTATACGCACCTGGGACCAATTGCCCGTCAACAACATAATTGTCAGGTTCAATTAGGGCAATGGAACCGAAGTCACCTATTTGGTTATTTCCCGTTTGTCCCCAACTTGCCCTTAATTTGGCAAAGCTTACCAATCCATCTTCAGGGAAAAAGGCTTCGTTGCTCAATGTCCATCCTGCCGAAACGGATGCAAAGTTTCCATATTTGGTATTGGCCCCAAAACGTGATGAACCGTCCCTTCTAAAAGAACCAGAAAGCGAATATCTTCCATCATAGTCATATTGCAGACGAGTGAAATAGGATTCAAGCGCCCATTTACTTCTTTCTACTATGGATGAAGGACCAGTAGCACCGGCAATATTTCGCAGGTTGTCATCTGCAAAGTTGTTGCTCTCCAGTTTTGTTCTGAAACGACTCTCTTCCTGATAACTAAAACCGAGCAGAGCATCAAAAGTATGCTTATCCAAAGTTTTGGTATAGGTTAAAAGGTTTTCAGTGATAAAGTTTTCCCTTCTTACGTTGTTTTCAAAAGCTTGGGTGCGATTGTTTGCCACCGGGGTTCTATAGTTTCCTATGTTGGATGGAGCAAAGAACTCGGTGAAGATAGAATTGAAATCGCCTCCAAGGGAAGTTTTGAATTTTAAACCATTCCAAGGTTCTACTTCCACATATGCATTTCCAAAAACACGGAGGCGACGTTCAAAAAAGTCGGTTAACTCAGTTTGAGCAACCGTATTTTCTGAGATAGGGCCATCCCAATTATCGTTATTGTCATCTATTTGATTGGCAATGGCGAAAGTTCCATCCGAATTACGGATTGGATAATAAGGTTGCATCAAAATAATGGAAAAACTTGGGTCCGGCTGGGCTTTATCACCCAAACCATAATTAGACCAACCAGCTTCTCCAGTTGGGTTGGAATTGACCAAAGAAACATTTGAAGTAATGCCAAAACGGATACGATCGCTTACTTGTGAATTCAACTGCATATTGGCCGTGTAGCGCTTGTAATCAGAATCCATGATGATGTTTTCTTGATCTAAATACCCGAAGGAAACCGAATAATCGGTTTTTTCTGTTCCTCCGCTGAGGTTTAGATAATGGTTCTGCTGAGAAGCTGTTCTGAATACAGCATCTGTCCAGTTCGTATTGGTCAGACCTGCCTGTCCATCCAAATACCCTTGCAAATATCCTGGAACCCTACTTCGTTTCCCTCCACCGTTGGCATCACGTGTGGCATTGTCATCGGAAATACTTCTTCCCGGACCTCCTGAAACATATCCAAAGTTTCTGGAATCCGAATCAAATAAGGCGGCGTCATAGGCATCTACCAATTGAAAATTGTCGATTCGGCTTTGAAAACCATAATAGGTATCATAAGTAACCTTTAAACTTCCTTGTCTTCCTTTTTTGGTAGTGATCAAGATTACCCCATTGGAAGCTCTAGATCCATAAATTGCTGCCGATGCTGCATCTTTTAAAATATTGACGGATTCGATATCTTGAGTATTTATGGAACTAAAGGAAGAACCTTCCGATAGTGGATTTCCATCAATAACAATCAAAGGATTTGTCCCCGCAGTAAGCGTGTTGAGTCCACGAATCTGAATTACGGAGTTCTCACCTGGGTTTTTCCCATTTCCAAGAATCTGGATTCCGGAAACATTACCGGAAAGTGCCTGTTCAAAGTTGGCCGAAGAATAGTTGTTCAACTCTTCACTGTCCACTTTGGAGACGGCTCCGTTGAACTTTTCTTTAGTCGTGGAACCGTAACCAATAATCACTACCTCTTCCAGTTTACCGGCATCGGGCTGTAATTGTACATTGATGGTACTTTGTCCACTTATCGAAATTTCCTGGGTTGAATACCCTAAATAAGAAACTTCCAGTAAAGCATCGGAACTGGAGACTTGTATAGTGTAATTCCCATCAAAATCGGAACTGACTCCATTTGTGGTGCCTTTTTCAATGATACTGGCACCGGGCAATGGCTGTCCATTTTCATCGGTGACCGCACCGCTGACGGAAAATTGCATATCGTTTTCCTGTTTGGATTCCTCCGGCGGGTCCTGGGTATCAGGTTCGGTTCGTTTTACCAAATAGACTCGACGGTCGTTGAGGTTGAATGTGGTTTGGGTGTTTTGAAAAACCTGGTTCAGCACCTTGGCTATCCGTTCTCTATTTACTTTTATGGAAACGGTTCGGTTTAGGTCTACATCCTTGATCTTATAAACGAATTCAAATTCGGTTTTGCTTTCAATTTCGTCGATCAGTTGTCCGACAGTGACGTTGTTCAAATCCAGTGTGACCTTTGCACGTTGTCCGTAGGCGTCATTGGCCTGCATGGAAAAGAGAGCGGCCAAGATGAACAACGTACTGAGTTTCATTTTTAAATCATATTTAAATACTGGAAATGGGCTTCTTTTAGGCTTAAGAAGTTTTTTCATACTTTTATAGTGTTAATTGTGGTTAATCTTTTTTAGTTTGATCACTTCGACCAATCGGAAGATGTTCGCAGCATTTTCCGATTTTTTTATGGCCAATTTTGACCCTAATAAGAAGTAATCATTTTGGTAATTGGTTACATCTTTAATGGGTTTATGTCATAGGCGGTGTTTTTTTAAGTTTAGCTGTTTGGTTGTTATTCAATAATTATGCTATCGCTTTGGATTTCATATTCAATTCCGTAATTGGCTTTTAGTTCTTTAAGAACATTTTCTATGGGCTCTTTTCCAAAATTTGCATTGAATTCTTCATGGGTCAGATCCGTGTTATTGTTAATGATGGTCACATCATAGTGACGTTCCAGTTTCTTCATAATATTTTTGAAGGTCATATTCCTAAATACTAGTTTACCATTGATCCAAGAGGTGTATAGGCTGGTTATTACTTCTGAGGTGTCGATATTGTTTTTTGTCCTATCAAAACTTCCTTTAAATCCGGGTTTCAGGTATACATTGTTGTCCGTTCCATATTCTTCGGTCTCTGTGTATAGACTTACGGAACCTTCAACAAGCACAACTTCGGTGGTTTCATCCTCTGGGTAGGCAGAAACGTTGAACTGTGTACCCAGAACCCTAACGTTCAACCCATTGGTATTCACAATAAAAGGATGCTCAGGATCTTTGGCCACATCCAAATAGGCCTCTCCAGTCACAAATATTTGTCGATTAACACCTTCAATAAATTGAACAGGATATTTAATGGAAGATCCTGCATTCAGATGGGCAATTGTACCATCGGAGAGCTGAAGTTGAAAGGTTTTTCCGTTAGGGACGTTAAGGGTGTTGAACGCTAGTTCGTTTTTGGAAACTGTGTTGGCGTATTTCAAGCTTTTTCCTTCCTGCTGTCCAACTACATTGCCTTTGTTGTCAAAAATTTCTACTTGGCCATCTTCATTGATGATTTTTACCTCCCCACTTTCAAGTTGAAGAGTAATGGCATTTTTTGGAATCATGAAATCGGTGTTCGCTCTGGTGTTCTGCAGATAAAGGTATCCAGTGGCCAACAGACCAATGAATATTGCAGCCGCTGTTGATATTTTCCAAACAAGGGATTTTTTCCTTTTGGAAGTTAGGGTTTGATTATTGATAGATGCCCATAAGGATTCTTTGAGGGCATTTTTATGGGCCTCATCACTAAAGTAAGGTTCTTTGTTGGACGACTTAAGTTCTTCTTTGAACTTTTCTAAAATCTGCAGCTCGTGATCAGAAATGGATCCGTTGAGGTATTTGTCCAGTAGTTTTTTAAATTCTTGCTCTTGCATATTTCTTGCGCTATATAACTATGAACCGGAGATGGGTGGGAACTCACACGTTTTTTATAAAATTAACATTTCATTAACACTTTTGAATGGAACAAGATAGGACGCAGGATTGATCGGTAGGAGGGAAATCAAAGGAGGAGAATAAGAATAAAAAGGGAGGTCAGTGAACTTTGTGCAACCCTTAAATTTTGCCGAATGGACTTTAGGGCGATGGACATCTGATTTTCTACGGACCGCTTGGAAATACCCAAACGTTGGGCAATTTCTTCATTACTGGCCGCTTCCATACGGCTCAATCTAAAAATCTGTTGACATCTTGGAGGTAATTCGGTCAAGGATTTTTCTATGATAAATCGTGTCTGATCTAGATTGTGTTGGTTTTCAACATTGGATTCTGATAGCAACTCCAGCGAATCTATAACTTGAAGATGTGTGGTTTTAAGTTTATTGTCACGCAAATATTTAAAACAGCCATAGCTAACAGATCTGAAAATATAGGCTTCAAAGTTTTTAATGTCCCAATTTTCTCTTTTTTGCCATAGGTTCAACCAAATATCCTGTACAATATCCTTGGCAATATCCTCATCAAGAACTATGGATTTGGCATTAATGAACATGGGTTCCCAAAAAAGCTCAAATAGCTTTCGAAAAGCTTTTTTATTGCCCTTTTTGAATTCCGTTAAGAGTAGCTTGTTAGTTTTTGGTTCTGTAACTGACATTTCAATCTAATGCTTGATTAAATGAAATTTTCATACGATAAATGTATAAAAAATGTCATTATCATCGAAAAATGACAAATATCCTAACGGATTGATAAGGATAATTTAATGTTATTCCAGAAACATTTAAGGGTTGAAAAAACCAGCAATAATGGCTTTAAATATGGAGTAGGGCAATTATAAAAGAACCTCTCTGTTGATGACCCCCATAATGAAGAAAATGGATATGGAAAGGATCAAACAACAAATGGCAGCTGTTACATTAGCAGGTATGGAAAACTCTTTTTTAAGATTGTAAACTATTGTTTTCATGGGGAATTTGTTTGGGACAAAGTTTTAAAAACGGAGAGTTTTCCCATAAATCACTCGATAAAGACAAAGAAGGTTCAGATAAATGGCAAGTGAGGTTGTTTTTGTCGAAAAATGCAGTTTTTCAGCTAGTTTTTTGGTCGATAAACAAGGTGTTTTGACGTTATGGTTACTAGATGGTTTAAAATTTAGAGAAAACCGGAGGAACCAGAACCTTTCTTTCAAAACCCCAATTAATAGGGTGTTTTCAGTCATTTGATAAATGATACTCACCGAATAGGTCGCTTTTGATCAATTTTATATCAAAATTGCAGAAAAACCCCAGTTTTTCTAAGGTTTTTGTGTAATCAAATCTGACAAATAATTTGTAAAATGCATGCGATTATCTCCCCTATTTTATTGTTAAAGTGCGAATTTGTTACTATGGTTTTGTCCTCATAAGTACAGATGTATTGTGTTGCTAATTGATATTCTAAGGCAGATAAGATTAAAAAATTAATAAAAATAGCTTCCAAATCAAGAATAAGACGGAAGCAATATTATAACATTGATATTGTACAAAAGCCATTGGCAAATTGCATCTATAAACCTAGAATTAAAGAAATTTTAATGTCTACATTTAGTTATTGGAAAAATTTTGAAAACGGAAGTTTTGACTTAGATATTAGCAAGCTTTATACTCTTCCGGTATGCCATAATCTACGTTATAAAGAACTGGAGTATCTTATAGGTTCAAGTACAATGCCGCTTCCAAAAACCAATGCCCCGGTTTTCGATACTCCTCTGCTTTTCTTTTATTATGGAGTTCCTGCCTATTGGAGAGATAATATGTTTTCACCCTCTATTGTTCTTTTTGAGGCTGAGGATACGTTTTTTGAAAAATTACGCTGGTCTCCCACGGATTCGGGAGCCCTTAACATTTTAATAAAAGATTCGATATCTGAGGAATTTCGAAGTGAGTATATAGATGAAGAAACCTTTAAAGATGAATTTATTCTCTCAGGCAATCCAAACAAAAAGAATCTTGAGTATTTAAAGCAACATTTAAAACTGTTTTTTGATACCACCGAGAGTTACCTCAGCGGTTCCTTTACAATTGAAAACTTAAAGGGTAAGTCCTATAATGAAAATGTAAATGTAATTAAAAGACTATTTCAAGTTAAGTCAAGTCAACATTTTGTGCGTAATACCTTAAATTTCAAAGGGCTGGATAGAAGAATTAAACTGATTGAAGGCCATAGCAGTTCTGCTATAGAACTTGGAGAAATAAAACCAATATTCTGCTATGTACCCAATAACGGGAAAGAATTTACTATGAAATCCTTTGGTCTTGGTGAAAAGGCGGTAAAGGACTATGATGTTCACACGGATGATGATATTCATGAAATCATATTTCTGGGTATGAAATTGGCTATTGAGTTCATACAGAAACATTACAAGAAAAAATAAACTAGAAAATTCACATTGGAAAATACTGGAAAAATAAAGGAATCAGTGCTCAAGGGATATATCAACCCTTATCCCGAAGACCACAAACAGCTGAATTTTATAAAACCGATTTACGGCGATAAGGATGGGAAGAAGGATGCCAAATGCTGGTTAAACTTCCACAGAAATGACAATAAAACGATTCCTGAATTTATTCCCCTTGAAGCCGATTATGTTGATGAAGTGCAGTATGATATCGAGAAAATTATAAACCCTCATAAGTCCGAGGGCACTACTCCCCGTGAACCCATGTTTATGTTAAAGATAGGCGAAAAGCTAATTTACGGTACCACTTCAGAACTTTTGAAAGCGCTCTTCGATACGCATAATTTTGATGAGGTACGCTCGTATGACAAAGATTATTTATTGGTTCGTTTTATGGTGAAAAATAACGACAATTACTATATGAACCGCCATTACCTCAAGCATTTTCCGAAAGAAGAACGTATGGCATTGCTCTTGGCTCTTTTGGATACACATAAGCTACTTTCTCCTCATAAAAAGAACTTTTTAAAATTCATTAAAGAAGGAGTCGAGTTTGGTTTATATGGAGAGTCTGATTTTTTTGCGGACTTTGAGAAAAGTGATATTATTTCGTTGAAGCTTACGCTGAAAGATAGCCCTTATTTGAAATCTGTGGATGGTTTGATAAAAGATATTCGAGGAGAGGCCACCCCGGAAGAGGGAGAGGAAGAAGACAAGGAAATCAAAAGAGAAGAGTTTGCAGCAACCTTTGATTTACAACCGTCATGAGGAACTGGGAACTGAAAAATATAGATATAAGTAAATCCATACTCAATGAATTGGAAGATTTCCACATTCAGGAGTTATATTTTGATTATTTGAGAGAATGTCAAGGCTATACGTTCCATTATGTTATTGATGCGGATGAAATCCACGATTATTGTCACCCCTTTACCAAAAAACCTAATAAGGACTTAGGGGTAGTGGCGGATGAAAAATTCGTAATGGAATATCTGTTCAGAAATAAAGAGAATAAGGCAATCATTCTGGAAGACTACTTTGATGAAATTACCCGACTTCGAGGTTTTATACTCAGTACTCTAAAGAGGGAAAAAGACAGGGAATCCATTGAAAAATATAAACAGACACTTGTTGATTTTCTACAAGGCTTGCATAAATATGAGAAAAAAGAGGATGATGATGCTTATTTAAAAGATGTTCTTAAGGCCTATTCCTTTTTATTGCTCATCTCAACCGACACTTATAAAGTAGAACTTTCTGACCTCAATCACATAATGGGAGGAGAAATCCGTGTGGAGGGGTGGATTAAAGACCCACAACTAAGCAAGTACCTGGGTTCCTATGAGATGGACTATGCCTTTAACAAAGCAATTTTTGATAGTTTTGAACGCAAAGAGAGGTCCAAGGCAGATGATGTCAACGCCATACTCAAAACGTATCACCTTACGAGATCTTATTGGGAAGAAGCTACTCAAGAACCTGAAAGAACTGAGCAGGAGGAAATAAAAAATAGAATTTTTTACTTTGTCTCTTCTTCTACTAAGGATATCCAGACATTAAAAAATTCTATTTTAAAAAATGAACTCAGTGATGATAAGTTTTGCTTTGGGGTACTCAAGAACAATAAGGCCACTTTAATACGAAGTAAAAGCCAAATTTTTGCATTACTCATATACAGCACACTTCACCCTAAAGATAAAGATGAAAATCCCATAGATTTTACAGATTTCAGTAAACGGATACGACAGCTGATAAAGAAATGGGATTCAAATAAAGAATATAAGGACCTATTCAAAAGATTAAAACAAAGGGGAGATTTAAATATTGAGCTTATAGAAAACCTGGTGATTTACCATAAAAAAAATGAAGGAGCTCTTAGTCAGGGGAAAGTCGATGCGTTGGATTACGAAAAATTCAAATACTTTCTTTCTAAGTATGGAGTGTATGGTAATGAGTTACGGAATAAACTCAAAGGTCTAATCCAAAAGGCTAATGGGCTGCTGAAAGTTGAATTTGGCCCTATTGATATGTTGTCAGAATATGAGATGATTAAGAGGTATCTGGAGCTCACAGAGTTTGAAATGGAAATCATCAGAGGTTTTATTGAAAAACTGAAGGGCTCGGAGCTCGAATTCGATCGGGGCGAAGATCCTATAGAGGGGGTTTTCAATTCGTTCCCTCCCTTGTTTACCTATCCTTTTTATAAACAAAGTCTCTTCGCTTTGTTAAAAAAGGTGGAGAAAACCAAAATCAGTTCCGATGAAATCTTAGCCATCATTAGACCGGAAGAGGTATTGCACCGCTTTTACGTTTTCGTCATTTATCTGTTGTTAATGATAAAATATCGCTACGAGACCCGAAACTATAAGAACAATTTTATCGTCTATGAGAACATCAAGAAGCTCATAAAAGACTATGAAGAAAATATGGAGAAATCTCCTCAGAGTTTCAGGTTTGAGAAAGATTATGAGCTTGTAAAAGATCTTTATGCTATTGGTTGTTGGGCGGCAAGAAGGTCAAGACATTATAAATACGCTTATGATCTAAGTGATAAAGCACTCAACAAATTTTCGGATGATCCAAGATTTAACCATTCAATGGCCCTTATAGGCTTTTGCTGGAAGTATGAGTATGACACCACAAACCAATACGAGTGGTCTTATGAGAATTACTTCGAAAGCGATGGAGAAAAATCGGTATTGGGGCATTGTAGAAAGGCTAAAGAGAAGTACGAGGAAATAGGAGTCACTAAAAATAAAGAACTTAATTATTTGGTAGACAATTATATATCTCTCCTAAATTTAACTGCTTTTACGAACATCATCAAGTACAAACTTAACCTCGAGAAAAAGAGAGCGGATGATAATCCCATGGAGATTTTAACAGAAGCCAGAGACTTGATCAACACAATGAAATCCGTTTATGTCTCTTGGAATAGTGACGAATCCGAAACAAAAAGAACTAGTTCTTGGAATGATTATCCCTCCTATCTACACACCGAGGTTTATCTGGAGTACTACGAGTTGTTGAAACTGGAAAAAACCATAGGTATGGATAATGACAGTTTTACAGTCAAACTGTCAAGTGCACTAAGAGATATTGATATTGCTGCGCAAAGGTGCAAGGAACTTGGGAAAAACGCTCTTAATAAAAGGTGCGAACATCTCAAGAGCAAGTTAAAACAGCTTAAACTGAAAGTTTAGGTCTTTGCTTCTATAACAATATGGTTAAACTTAATAAAGAAGTCTATTGAAAAAGTCAAATGGTTTTTATGGTCCGCTTATATCCACTTTGAAAAAAGGACAAAGTTTATCTTTTGGTCTTTACGTAAAAAACATGGGAGCAACAAAAGATGAAAAAGACAAAAAAGATGAATCAAAATACTATCAAAATCTCTATGTTGACAGATATGTGTTGACAAAAACTGGCCTAGCGCTACTTCTATCAATTAGTATAGGTTATTATGATTGGACAAAAGTATTCGTGGTTTGGGTAGTTTACACTATAATAGAATCATTTCTAGATGTGGCCCTAAAGGTCTCTGAAAATCAATTAAATAACTCCATGTCATACTTGAGAGCTACAATTAATGGCTTTTTAAACTATTTTGAATTTGTTTTTTCTTTTTCCTATCTCTACATGTATTTTGATGCTTTAAAGTTCACTCAATCTGAATTCCAAGAAAGAGTTCCAAATGCACTTGAATACATTTACTTCAGTTTTGTTACAGTTTCCACTATTGGTTATGGAGATTTGGCAGTTTCTAATGATATTGGAAGGATATTAGTAATGATTCAAGCTACAATTTTTCTTGTTTTTGTTCTTGTTTTTCTAAATCACAACATCGCAAGGATTTAATTAGTAAAATAAACGAATACTCTAAATTAGCCTCATATGACAGCATTTCATTATCAACGCCTCTTTCTGTAATTGTTTCGCAATTTTCAAAGTCAATTTTCTTTGAATTATATTTGTTTGTAGTTAAGTTACTGTTTCTTTTTCCTAATTCTATTGACCTCAAAATATTTATAATTTAAGTTAATTTGAATTTTTAAGTCCTTCATGGGTTTTATTTTCCTTCAGTATAGCAGGGCAAAGACAGTATAATAGGGGGTAGGCACGCTAAGTTGCCCATATAACTTCTATTGAATTTCTCGAAAACAAAAAACCACAAAGTTGACGTAGTTTTAAGCATGTTAGAGCGTCTAATCCTATTGCTTGAAAACTCATGTTATGATGATATTCCGACCACATCAGAAATTTCACTCACCGAATAGGTGACTTCTTTGCAAATTCTAAGTGAAATTGCAGAAAAACCCCAGTTTTTTTAAGGTTTTCGTACAATTGACTTTAACATCTTTGACTTAAATTTAGACATCTCCCCCAAAGAACTTTTTGGTAATCAAATCAAAAACGGGAATTCCTGTTTTCGGATACTCGTCAATTTAATATCAGGAACATTGGATATCAATTCTTTTTTTGAGGCCGCCATCGGCACAAAGGTTATTGCCGAAGATGCATTGACTGCAGATAAGATGAATACAACGAAATCATTCTTATCAGCCGCAGACAAAATGCTAAAAAAAGCCATTGTCGAGAACAAAAAACTGTCTCAGAAGTTCGAAAATGGGTTCATCAAACCGGAGTACATTTCTTCGGGCTACATCGATGACGGAACTGCATCTCTAAAGCCTGTTATTGATTTGGTGCAACAGGGTGGTGGCATGTATGGTATTGCGCTGGTGGGCTATACCTACATAATGGAAAAGGTGGGAATACGATTTCACAGTCATGGCGGGACAAGCGCCGGAGGAATTAATGCATCTTTTTTGGCAAGCATCCCACTCAGTATCTACACAACCAAATCTATTTTTGTCGAGGATAAAAATACAAATGCCACTAAATCTGAATTGCTGGCACACATAATTACCAATACAGATTTTAGCAGCTTCATGGATGCCGCTGGAATAATTGGTCGGTTACAGCAGTTTTTGTTTAAAAAGTATAAATCGAAATGGCTTTTAAGAGGATTTGTTCTCTTTGCTTTGGCGTTTTTGCTTACTTGTTTTGGTACGTTTGCTGGAATCTTCAGCATTCGCAATGGATTGAAAGGTGCCGAGATAAGGTTTTTCGATTTTATCATAGGTACCTGCAGCTTTGTTGCTCTACTCATTTTGATATATATTCTGCTGGTCAAACTGTTCAGAAAAGATTTTGGAATTAATTCAGGTAACAGGTTTTATGAATGGTCTGATTGCCTATTTGAAATATTGGGCATTCAACATACACAAAACCTGTTCAATCGAATAAATGCGAATAAGCTTTCAGATCAGCAGCCAGATGACAAGGCCCGATTGGTGATGGTATCATCAAATCTCACGCACAATAGAATTGTCAAATTTCCAGAACGAGCATCCGACTATTGGAATAATGCCCATAAGGTAAAACCTGCGGCTTATTTAAGGGCTACCATGTCGCTTCCTTTTATTTTTAGAACATTTATTCCTGATGTAAAACATTACTATCAAAGAAATGGTAGTGATTTCGTTATCAAGAAGGCCAGATTTGTTGATGGTGGAATGCTATCAAACTTTCCTATTCGTGAGTTTCATCGATTGGACGGTCACCCTCCCCGATTTCCCACATTTGGTGTTTTACTGAGCGATATCGGATTAAAACAAGGACGAAACAAGACAGAGCGTATACGATCGATAGATGCAAGAAAACTTCCCGACCTTAAATTCATTGATTACATCAAGTCATATTTCAAAACCTTCAGAAATTTTTACGATTACGAATTTGTTTTCGGTAGTGATGAAATAGCAAAAAGGGTTGTGACAGTCGATACCCAAGATTACAACTGGCTTGATTTCTGGATGGATGAAGACACCAAAAAAGAACTTTTCTTAAAAGGGGTAGAAGCCGCTATTGAACAGTTCGAAAAATTTGATTGGCAAGAATATCGGCAAGAGAGAGAAAAAACAGACAGTTTTATTTTGAAACAAAAATGAAAGAAGTGCTGGGCAAATACAGCAGACTATGGTTGGTTTCACTACTTGGCGTCATCACCGTTATCTTATTGATGGTGGTCAATAAAGATTTGAGGGTCTGCAATATTTTGGAGATAGAGTTCAGTGACTCTACAGAATCTTTTCTAAATCTGGTAAAAGGGCAAGAATCAAATGTTCGTCACAATACCCTAGTTGATTTTGTATTCATTCTAGCCTATACCATACTGTTTTGGATGTCACTAAAAGTAGTTATTTTATCGCTGCAAACTGATTTGAAACGTACATATTATCTGCTTTGCCTGTTACCTGGAATTTTCGATGTGGTTGAAAATCTTTCAATGTTAAATGTTTTGGAAAATCAGGACTCTTTTAGTTTTAAAATGCTCTTTTTGTCAGTCAGGCTGAAGTGGGGAATCGTAATTCCGTTTATGCTAATGACCCTTACCATATTGCTGTTCTATATTTTAGTTTTTTTTGGTATTGGATTTAACATCTTTTATAGCAAAAGGCAACAAATCAAATAGTTGATACAATCAAAAAACTTATGAGATGCAAAAAGAAATTGAAGAAATTAAGACAAGTTTAAAAAAAATTGAAAAGAAAGGAACAAGAAATACATGGCTTCAATTTCTGTTTTTTCCGTTGATTATTGGAGCAATAGGGTTCTATTTTCAAGGAATTTTAAAGCAACCAGAAAATAGGATAGAGCAATTGAAGGTAACCCAGAATATCATCAGCAATATTTATCAAGATACCATTTATCAAAGAGCTGTTGTTATGAAAAGAATTTTATACGAGGTACTTGATAATGACAAACTGGCAAATGAGTTGGGTTTTTTGATAGAGGAACATATGAGGTCAAAGATATTGACAGGAACGCCAAACGAAGTAAGCGAGGTGGTCGATGCTCTGGAAAAGGTCTCGACTCAAAAAGATTCTTTAAAAGAAAAACTGAAATCAGACCAACAAGTTTCACAAGTAATCGAACGTACTAAAAGGGCGAAGGAAAAAGAGCGTGAGGCATTTGGATATTTGGTTCAGGGAGACCTAAAGCAGGCTGAGCGGGCCTTTAGAAAAGTAGATTCTATCTATCCTACCTATCATCAGGCCTATGAAATCTCTAGATACCTTAAAGATAATAAGGAATATTTTAACGATTCTTCCAAAATCAAATCCATACAAGAATATACAGTCAAGAATTTCCCTTATGGGGCTCCGAAGGATGTAATAGGTAGGTTAAATTTCTAGTTACTCAAATAATCAGTAGTTTCTTTAATGCTTTACAAAACAAAATCCCTATTTGGTTAGTTACGTTTCGATATTTTCATAATTATCTCGATGATTGGAGCAGTCCATAGAATGATTGGAGCAGTCCATAGAATGATTAAAACAGCTTTTATGTTCTAATTCTCACATAAAATTGCGGAAAGTTTTTAAGTTATTTGTAAAAGTCGCGATACCTAGTAGAATAATTCCAACGCTTACGAGCTCCCCGAATGTCATAATGAACAAAGCCATTGTACAAACCAATTCCACCTTCTGCGATTTGCCCTTGCACGGTTAGTTTTTCAATAATTCGAGAAAGTTGTTTGGAGGTGAGATCTTTGGCAATTAGGTCGGCTGCCTTTCCTAACAGGTGCTGCGAGTTTGGAACACCACCTACCTTTAAATTGTGTTCTGGACTTCGATACCCGCTTGTTACTGTCAAGGGTTCTTCAATGTAATCCCTAATGATTTGAAGGTTGTTTGCGAGTTCTTTGATGTTCTCAAATACACCATCGGGCATTGTCGCGCCATCATTGCTTTCGAATTCCGTTTTGTAAAAGTTTTTTGTTAGCTGCATGTCTTTTTTTGTGCTAGGAACTAAATTGTTTAGTATTTGTACAATCCTTATAGTCAAACTAATACCATGAAAATAGGTAAAGAAATCAACAAAAGCCAACAATTTTTTAAAATGAAAATTACCTTGTTAATTCTTAAGACTTTTGTTCAAATATGAGGATTAAAAACCACAGTTTTTTTGAGGTTTTTCATAGTAAAGACTAAACAAAAAGCATAATAGATGGATGGTTCTTGTTTTGCGCCTGTCGTTTATCCATATTATTGGTTTTTAGTCGATTACAATTTGGATGACGTTGTTTTTTGGTAACTTCATAGAGCTATGGTTTAGTATCTTACCCCAGTTCGTTTTAACAGGTTTTTAGGTTAAGTTCATGATATCAAGCTAATCATGAAACCGTCTAATATGAATGTTCCTACACACGCAAGAAATCTTGGTCGGTACAAGGTTGGAAACAATTTATGAAATACGAAAGTACCACTAATAGCCTACTAGGGGTATAATATAGGACAGGAAGGAGAAACGTAATTTTAATATAAATAAGATGACAGGAAGTGTTGCATTGGATGTTGTAATAGGGTTGGCATTCATATATATGCTCTACAGCTTATTAGCTTCAATTATCCAGGAAATTGTAGCAAACCTTTTGGGGTTACGGGCGCGTAATTTACGACATGGTATTAGTAGAATGCTTCAAGATGAACCGAAACCAAAGAACGGTACTGAGGGAGAGGGCGATGTAAAAAAGAAAACGGTAACCATATTTCACCGTGCGGGATCCGATTCCTTGCAAAGGTTAAAACGTAATTTTTTAAAAGATAAAGAGGGCTTACTTAAGGAATTCTATCAGCAGCCTGTAATTAAGTATCTGGCTTCCGGACAATATTTCTCCAAACCTTCCTATATCAGCGAATCTGATTTTTCCAAGGCTTTATTGGATATTCTCAAAGAGAAAGGGGGGGGCAACTTGTCCAATCTTGAACGAATACAACAAACCTTGTTGCAGGAAAATGGCTTTATCGATAAAGAAACCAGAGAATTCTTGCAATCGCTTTTGGATGATGCCCAAAACGACCTTGTAAGATTTAAGGTCAATCTGGAGGATTGGTTTAACAATACTATGGAACGTGTAACAGGATGGTACAAAAGAACAGTGCAAATCATCCTGATTATAATAGGTTTTGTTATAGCCGCCACCTTTAACGTCAACTCTATCGCAATAGCCAAATTGTTGTCGAATGATAAAGAAGCTAGGGAAAATATCGTAGCACTGGCTTCCTCCTATGTGGAAGAAAATAAGGAGTTGATAGACGCGTATCGAAAAAATAAAATGAACAAATCCAAGGATTTATCGGCGATTGACCGTATAAATGAATTGGACCGTCCCTCACAAGTTCAGGACACTACGGCATCTGACAACAAAGCCGTTGCCCAAAAGTTGGAGGTGCAGCAGGATTCCATCAAATCAGCTTTTGATGCCAAATTAGACAGTCTTTTGGCCATAAAAGGGAAACTGGAATCCGATATTGAAGATGTAACTAAAATATTGGGCTTTCGGCCAATTGATAGCTTACCGATACAAAAGGACTTTGAACGAGAACTTGCCGATGCGGAGGTGGTCGTTGTAAAGCAGAAATTAACCTCAAAACAGGTCTTATATGATAACCGGTTCGTAGTAGCGTTCCCGAGTGCTTATCTGGCTGAAAATACGGGGAGCTATTATGAAATTATACAAGAAGGTTGTGGTGATCAAAGTAATGATACCCTGTATTATGCGGAATTTAAAGGCTTGGGTTACTTCTTTTATAGTTTTTGGGGGTATCTGATCACTGCCCTAGCTATTTCTCTGGGCGCTCCTTTTTGGTTCGACGTGCTCAACAAGATAATTCGAATGCGAGGTTCTTTACAGAAAACGCCAAAAAGTGCATCGGCACAAGAAGCAACACAAAAAAGAGGAAGTGTGTCCATTAATAATCGTGTAGGGTAGTGAAGGTAACGGTTACAAAATACTTAAATGTCCGGGTAGGCAAGCCAAGTGTCAATGCGCCTAACTATCAGTACCTGGCCCCGGGGACTATCTTGGAAATTGACGGCAACCAGTATGAAGGAGATCTCTACGACGGCGTTACTACCTGGTATAAGGATACAGCCGGAAATTTTTATTGGAGTGGTGGTATAGATGCTAAAGATGCAATTCCAACTGAACCCAGTTCATCTGATTTTTGGTTTGAAAAGCTAGACATAGGCCATATTTGGAGTATGTACGAAGAACAAGGGGATAGATGTAATGTTTTAATACTGGATACGGGCATTAACGACAACCTTAATGTTTTTAAAGATGCTTTGAATCAAGCCCCTTTGAATTTCGTTGCAAGTTCAAAAACAACCAAGAGCATCGATAAGCTAAGACACGGGACCCATTGCGCAGGTCTCATAGCTTCTCGTCCTATCGATTTTGAGGTCGGGATTGCACCTCAGTCAAAACTGATTGTCGGGAAAATTAATGAACACGGTTGGTTAAAAGATGCCGCTTCCATAAACGCTGCGCTTACAGAGTTTTTAAAGGCAGAGTATGATAATAAAATTGATTTGATATCAATAAGTCAAAGCCTTGGCTTATCTGATAACACAATGGAAGAGCTAATTAAGAAACATATAGCAAAGAACAGAGTAGTAGTCACAGCAATTGGAAATGATGGTTTTAAAGAAAATTTAAACACAAAAAAATATCCTGGATTCTATGAAGTGCCAATTTCCGTTGGGTCTTGTGAAAGCGATAATAGTTTATCCAACTATACCTGTTTTCCATCGGCTGTCGATGTTTTTTGTTATGGGACAAATATAAAATCGTATACAGAAGAAAATTACCCAATTCCTCTTAGTGGGACAAGTCAGGCCACCGCAATAGTATCCGGGATATGCGCACTGATTATTTCAGCATTGAAAAAGAAAAACCAACCAATATCATGTGATAGCATTAAAAATCTGTTGAAGAGCACTGCAGCTCCGTTAAAGACGAATAATCAATATAAACTAATACAACCAAAAGCGATTTTTGAATCAATATTCTAGCAATTATGAAACGTCACTTACTGGTAATTCTGAAAACCTTTTTATTGGCAATATCCCTTTTTTCCACCCAGGCCATTGCGCAAAATGAAGTAAGAACTGCATATTATGATGCGCTTACAATTTCAAAGTTGTATGAAAATAATAGCGCAACTGGGGTGCCCTTGGATAACGAAACATGGAGGATTTTAAAGTTTTATTTCCCTAGCAAAGCAAGTTTACCTACTGATATATTAAACAACCCATTCTTAAAAACGTATTTCAACGCTGGCGGCAGTTCCAGTGTGTTGGATAAAAGCGTAATACAAGAGGGTTTAGGGGTATCATCTGTTGGAGCCGATGGTCTCAGCATTACCACCGTGGCTGATGGGTTAGCCAAATTTTTGGTAAAAAGAACCAAAGAAGAATTAACGGTGGCATTTTTTGATCGGTTCAAAGAAGTATTTGTAAAGTTCCCAGAACTTCAAATAGTATTTCCAAATACAATCAGAACTTTTGGTGTTATCGATAGTTTTAACTTCTCTGCGTATCTAAATACAATACGACAGGCTTTTTTAAAGGATTTAGACAATTTGCACATCAATATTCCCAATCTCGAGGGTCTGAAGAATGTAAATTGTTTAGCTGCAGATGCCAATTGCAGGGCCAGGATAGGGTTTTATTCCAGCTTTTTTACAAGTGATAACGGCTATCTGCTGAAAACTGCCCTATCACTGGTGGAAGAACTGAAAAGGGGGACCAATCCGGCGGAAATAATAACCATGCTCTCTCAAAGTTCCGATTTAAACAAAATAGGCAACCCAAATTTTAGGGAAGTCAAAAGTGTCCTAGATTTGACGGCATTCATCTCAAATAACCTGCTAAGCACTGATGAAAACAAAATTTGGATTTCGGGAAATGAAATTCGAAATCTCATTAGTGACCCAACTACCCTCAAAATATATCTGGGCCTCCTTTATCAGTCGGACGAATCTTCTAAAATTGTATTTCAAACAGCAGCGGGCGTTCCGCAATCCCTGCGGCAACTACTTGGGGGTTTAGCAAGCAACCTTCTTCCTATTGAGAGTTACCTGAAAAGCATGGCCTTTGAATTAGATAAGGTAAATTCAGCTGTATCCAATATTAGAGCGCTCAAAATATCGGGTGGCAAGCCGGATAATTCAGATTATTTCACCTTTTATTCCAGTATCGTTTCGTTCCTCTCAAATGCTTCAAAATTGAATCTTTTAGGAATTACTATTTCGCATCAGAAAGAAATAGATGAGTTTATGCGCTTAGCGAGCAGTGCAGGAAACACGTACCATAATCTGTCCTCGCGGAATTATTCGGCGGCAGTAGCAGATCTAAGAGTGTTCCTGGAAGATGTCGGTGTTACCAATGGTGCATTTTTAAAGGAATTCCTGAAGTACGGGTCTTTTATGGCAACCGTGGCCGAAGCGGAAAATTCGGATCAGGTACAAGCGGCCATTGAAGCCGTGGCCTTACCAGCTGGCAGTGCCACCATAAAGAAAAGAACAGAACAAAATATCGCGCTAAACGCCTATGTTGGACTTTCTCCCGGACTAGAATATTATGGTGAAACGGATGCATATGGATTTAGTCTTGGGGTAAATGCTCCTATTGGTGTCGCATTCAGTAAGGGAAGGTTTGATTACGAAGCAAGTACCAATACCTATGCGGAGAAAGGTTCAACAACATGGTATTTTACACTAATCGATTTAGGAGCCGTGACAAGTTTTAGGTTTGGCGACAGTGAGACCGAGAAACTTCCAGAAATTAAACTTGAGAACATTTTTGCTCCAGGAGTATATCATGTGTGGGGACTTGCAAAATGGCCGGTGTCCATTGGATTGGGAGGGCAACTGGGACCGCAGTTGCGCGGTATTACCGATGTATCCACTGACGTGGATTCCAATTTATCATTTTCGGTTAAGGCCTTTGTGGCTGTTGACATTCCCTTACTGAATTTTTATACACGATCTAGGTAATAAGGGAAGCCCTAACACTGATTTTTGGAAGGGGAGGATTAGGAAAACGCGAAGAAACAATCAATAAAGGATAACTAATCGTTTTGTGTTGTCCATAATTTATTTTCGTAATTTTCTGTTGAACGCAGTGCCTTAATTGATATAAATAACATCCTTTACTCAGAGTGTTGTAATGTTGGATTTGTTAAAACATATCAGAACTATACATTATTTTCTTGTAATTATTTGCGGAACCCTTTTCTATTTAGGTTCAATCGCAGGGACACAATATTCCATTCTGGTTGCTCAGCTAAATCACCTGGATTACTACCTATCACAACTGAATAATCGTCCAATGAACGATAAGGAGCAACCTAGTCTAAGGTTGATTAATGAACCCGCAAATCTTTCCTATCATAATTACGTATCGGAACAATTAAATGCGAACAATGGATATAGGGATAGTATGGTAGTTAGAGATTTTATCCTTCAAGACATATATTGTTTTGTTGATGCAAAACAAATAGTAAACTATGAGATTTTACCGATTGAAGATGTATATACCAGATTAGAAGATTTTCAAATCGAAGTACTCCTTCTTGATAAACCGGTATCAGACCAACAAGTTGATTGGCCAACAACAGATTCAAGTAGTATTCCACTCAAAAAGGCCAAAGCGACATGGTTAAATGAAGACTTTGTGAATGTGAAATTTACCTCAGAAGTATTTGTGAAAACACCAGAAGGCTCAAGTATTGTTGAATATGAATTTAACGTACCTTTTACTACAAAACGGGAGATTATCTCTTTTTCTTATGAATATTTTAATAGCAATTACGATGAATTGATGAAGTTCAAAAATGAGTTATGGATGTATAGTATCAAAGATTTGATACAGGTAGCCAAATCGAGAATGGGAGCTGATATAAAACAGAAAACCCCAAAATCATCACCCATCAATTTGCTGGGTGTTCAAATAGAAGGTGAACACATTGGGATATTCGGTAGTTTAATAATAATTGTTACACTTTTATACCTCAATTTGTATCTCAAGGAGTTGTACCGGTATGTAGCAGTAAATCCTCCACAGCCAAATCAGAGTATATTATGGATTGGACTAATGCACTCTGGTATTGCTTCCATGTTCTGCTTTATTAGTATTGTACTGCTTCCAGCTGCTACTACCACGCTTATTTTTTATAGATTTATTTTGTCGACAATTGGTTCCGTATTTCCAGGGCTTATAGTCCTTGTACTTGGAATTAATTCCTATGCAAAGTTAAAATCGATTCGAAAATCGATAATCTTATGATTAGTTCACTAGTTCAATTCGTTTTGGGGATGGGGATACCAATTGTCAGTTTTGGACTGACCTGTGGTTTTGTAATTGAGAATTTTTCTTTGACAATCGAAAATTTGTTTCGATGGCTCCTTTTAATGGTGACCATAATCTCGATTTCTTTCTTCTTATTAGATGTTTATGCTTTGTCGATAGAATTAAAAGGAATCAACAAAGCCATAATCATATTTTTTTTTGTGGGAACATTGATTTATCTAATCGTTAACACAAAGCCTTCCGTGATAGAGAAGCTTACTAAAATAAAATTCCCTAAAATTTTTTCGACAGTTGATGAAAAAATTAGTGATTTTGTCAATTACCTTATAAATAATACAAAGTATCGACATTTTGATAATTTTCTTATAAAGGGCAACACCTTCGTAATGATCATTAAAATCCTTTTAGCTTTGCCAATACTAATAATCCCACATTTCTTTGGTTTAGGAATATATCATACCTACCGGTTATTAGACTTACAGATTAATAGATATGAACCAATAACATTTAGAACTTTCTTAGATAATTGGGGCGAAAGTGAAGACACACTTCCGAATCTTTTTATTTTCACTTTTTTCACTTTCTTCGGGCTAATTCTCATTCATGGGTTTATTGACCATGAAATTGAAGGAAGGGGTTACGAGAGATTCATTTTTCTGAACCTACTGTTCTTATCTTACATTATTCTATTCGCAACTTGATAACCTTATATAATTCTAAAATAGAAAGTGATTAAATTATTTCTAACCAAGATTGTCAACTAGAGCTAAAAACCCATTCGTATAAACTCCCGAACCTAATTTTGGAATTACCTTTACCATTGGTTTCTCAAGGTATCATTTTTACAGCTCACCGAATAACTCACCAAAATCTGAGAATTCAAAAAAACCTACTAGAAAAGCTATTGACATTAGATTTTCTATTCAATTGAATCCATTTATAACTAAGGAATGGGCGGAAACATTCAACTCTAAGTTTCCATAAAATTTGATGGATTCTGTGTTCATATAATAGGTGCTTAAAGCACGTAGTGTTTACGTTTTTTGTCCTGCTTGCAGGACGAAGAATGTAAAGCAAGAGGGTAACACGCTAACGCGATGTTACGTTTTTTAATTAATTGAAAATCAATTGATTATGCGATTTTGAAATTTTAACTCAAAAATTTTTTACAGCAAAAACCTTGGTAGGCCTTATAAACACTGAAAAATTTTGCTGTAAAAAATATTATTTGTTGCAATTAGTTTCTTTTTGACCCACCTTTTTTCGCGGATTTAGTTTGATATTGTTTGTTTCTATTTGAAGAAGATGGTGGAAGAGGGTTTTGAAAAGGAAATATTAATTGACTCCATGGCAAGTGCGCCCTATTTCGATTTTAATTAACGCTTAGCTATCTGCACACTATAAAATCGAAACAGGGTCCATGCGCAAAGTTTAAGGGTAAGATTTGGGGACTACTCTTTCTGCAAAAAAAAGATTGGCTGTTTGATGGGACCTTTGGACCATTTATGAAAATGACTCCATATTCTAATTAGACTCTTTACATAAAGCGGATTTTGTAAAGAGTGTTGATTTTTTGGAGTACCTTTCAAAGACCTCATAAACTAAGAAGAAATCAAAATGTAAAGAGTGATAAAAAAAGGACCACAAACGCCCATGAAAGGGGTAAGGACTACTTGAGCCAGATGAGATTAAATCTCTTCTGGAGGCTTCCAAAAAGACCCGATATCCAAAAAGAAACTATCTTCTTTTATTCATGATGTACAGGCATGGATTAAGGGTAAGTGAGGCCGTTTCCCTGAAGAAATCCGACATTAATCTAAAATAGTCCAGGCTTTGTGTAAACCGACTTAAAAGCGGCCTTTCGGTAGAGCAGCCAATTGCAGGCGACGAACTGCGGGCAATCAAAAGGCATCTGAGTTCAAGGGATGATAATCTACCCTGGTTGTTTGTCAATGAAAGAGGGCTTCCCTTGACTAGGCAGGCGGTTAACTACATAATCAATAGAGTAGGGGAGAAAGCTAATCTTCAAAATGTACATCCCCATAAGCTTAGACACTCCTGTGGATTTTATTTAGCTAATAGGGGTATGATTTAAGATTAATTCAAGATTATTTAGGTCATCGAGACCCTAAGCATACTGCACATTACACTAGGGTTGAGAGTAAAAGATTTGAGAATAGCCTTAAATCATTCATGGAATTGTAGAAAATCCGTAGAATTTATAAGGTTTTTATACAACAGTTTCTGGCAATCTATTTATATATTTCAGTACTCCGATTTATCCACCTACTTCTTTTGTTTTTCTCCCAAAATTATCGCAGTTCAATATCGACCTGCTTTGTTAAAATTGATCATTAAGGATATTTCATGAATAGAACTGATATTATTTCTAGCTGGCGTCAAAATTTTTATCCTCGAAAGGAAGAAATTGACAATAAAGGAAAAATAAAAACTGAGGGGTTGAGAACTCCTCAGTGGGGGGCTTATCACCGGGTATTATCCCATTGGTCAGAGTCAAATGAACATGCTCTCGTAGTAATGCCGACGGGTACAGGTAAAACTGATACGATGATTAGTCTACTCGTAGGCGGACTGATACAAAGATTATTAATTATTGTGCCAACAGATGCTCTAAGGTACCAGATAGGTGAAAGATTTGAAACCTTAGGGGTTCTGAGAAAGCTCACGCCATCATTAGTTACGAATAAAGCTCAGAACCCAATACTTTCATATTTACATAGAAGTACTAAACTGGAAAAGAGCTCGGATGTCGACAAAGTATTTAAAAACAGTAATGTAATTATTTCTACTGCTGCTAAATTCAGGAACATCCCCGAGGAATTTATACATAAGATTGTGGATTATTGTTCACATGTTTTTTTTGATGAAGCACATCATACAGAGGCACAGAAAACATGGAAAAAAGTTCAAGTAGCCTTCCAGGAAAAACCTGCTGTCCTATTCACGGCGACTCCGTATCGTAATGACCATAAACTTATACATAGTCCAATAATCTATAATTATCCACTTTCCAAGGCACAAGAAGAAGGTTACTTTGCTACAATAGAAAGTGTACCCATATATGAGTGGGATGACAATAACCATGATATTTCAATAGCGACCAAGGCGGTAGAAATACTTAAAACGGACTTGCAAAAACATCCACATATTTTGATGGCAAGAACGCTTACAATCCCACGTGCCGAGTACGTATTTGAGATTTATGAAAAACATTTTGCTGACTTAAATCCAATATTAATTACCTCTAAGTTGTCAAAAACAAAGAGAGAAGAAGCACTTAAAAATATACTTGCAGGTAAGAACAGAATTATAGTTTGCGTAGATATGTTAGGGGAAGGGTTTGATCTTCCGCAACTTAAAATTGGGGCTTTCCATGACTTCAGAAACAATATAACTACTGCCCTTCAATTGATTGGACGATATACTCGTACAGCTAGCAAGTTGGGTCCGGCATCATTTGTTTATAACGCGGCAAAGACATCCAATAATCAGGAGGTACAACAATTGCTAAGTGGAGATAGAAACTGGAATAGCTTAATACCTAACATAAGTGAAAGCAAAATTAATGCTCAAAAGAGTTTATATGAGTTCACGCAATCTTTCGATAAGGAAAGCCCTTTTCCTTTTCAAAATGTAAGATCATCTTTTAGCATTATTATGTATCAGAGCACTGATTCTGAATGGTATCCTGAGTTTTATATCGATGGTTTTAGACCGGAACCAGAGCATATGGAAGAATACTTAAACCAAGAAAAGGATACGTTGGTTATTGTAACAAGTAACAAGAAAAATCTTGATTGGATTATTTCAGAATCTTACCAAGACACAGAAAGTCATATTTATGTTTTAAAATGGATAAAGGATAAAAAACTGCTGATAATACATAGTTCCAAAACTGGGAACAATTACTATAAGGCCCTAGCAAAAGCCGTTTTAGGCGAAGAACCTAAGCTAATCAGAGGAGAAAAGGTCTTTAGAGTTTTCAACAGATATGAAAATATAATTTTAAAAGACATTGGACTTTCCGAACTGGCAGGAAATGATAGGACCTATGTAAGCCACATGGGCAAAAACCCGGGCAAAGCAGTTACTAAGGTTGATTTGATAAAAAAAACTAAGAAAAAGATACAAGGGACAGCCTATTCTGATGGAATTAAGTCTTACATAGGTGTTTCATCTAAGGGACGTATTTGGGCAAGAAAGAGAACTTTCATACCAGAAATGATTGAATGGGCAATTGAGGTCGCAACCGATGTTTTAGATGATTCATTAAATACAGAACATGTGCTAAAAGGTGTGGTTATAGCTATTGAGGCCAACGAGATACCCAATACACGATGTTTTTCCATAGCATGGCCAGAAGATTTTTATTCCGCAGAAAAGGTAACTCTACATGAAAATGACAATACCTCTTTTGATTTATTAGATTCTGAATTAAGGTTTAAAAGTCAAAATAAGTCCGAACTAACTTTCAGTCTACACCTTCCTACATTCATTAATACGTATTCCTTCAAAATACTTAAAAAAGGGAAATTTGAAATTAGTCAGACAAGTGGCAAAGATGTATCGATAAGAATTAAGTCTGATTATCAGAGTTTTGTAGATTATCTTAATTCTCATCCACCTTTAATGTTTTTTATAGACGGGTCACAGCTTGATGGAGTAGATTACGCTCAGGCTTTTGAGCATGAAATTCAATATGAAATTGATAAAATAAGCACTGACAAATTTGTTGGAGTTAACATAAAAAAAGAGTCTGAAGGTTTAGGCCGAACTCACAAAGAGTCTATTCAATATTATTATATAAATGAACTATTAGAGAAAGATTATGATATAGTGATTAATGACGATGCCAGTGGTGAGACTGCAGATATTGTTGCTATCAAAATTGATGATGAAAAAGAGCATATTACCATCGATTTATTTCATTTGAAAGCTTCAAAAGAAAAGAACCCTGGGTGTAGACTTGAAGATCTTCTTGTGGTTTGTGGTCAAGCACAAAAAAATATTAGATGGCTTGATAATCGGGATAGCTTCTTTAAAACTCTTATGTCTCGTGAAAGACGCTGCATAAATCAAGGGAGTCCAACCAGAATGCGTAAGGGAACTATCAAAGATTTGGAAATAGCTGCAAAAAAAATAAACACTTACTATACATCCAATATTAACGTCTCATGCGTTCAACCAGGTTTTTCAAAAACTATATATCTGGCACAAACTGAACAGAAAAAAAATGAAATAAGCCGTCTTTTTGCGGCAACTGAATCATACTTAAGTTTAATAAGTAAAGCTTCTTTTTATGTTATTGGTAATGAATAATTTAGTGTAAAAAGTAACTTTATTGAGCCTAGTGTAAGTTCGAAATCAAAATTGGCATAAAAAAACAAATTCTATATGAGAATGGAATTTTACTTCATATAGTTAATCCAAAAGCTTCATACTTGTTTGAAAATGATGTTAATTGTACATTTTTTTAAAATGTCAGATTGTACTTTTTAAATTGTCACTTACACATTTTAAATTATTCACTGTGCTTTTTTAAATTATCAGCAACAGCCAACCGCTAAAAACCCGACAAAGGCATTTGTACTATAATGTGCCGCTTTATGTAACTTGAACTTTGGTTAAAAGCGAAAGTAGGCACAGTACTTCCTGAAAAATTTCTACTATAAAGCTCTTTCAAAAAAGGTAATGCAACACTCTTTTTGCCAATAGGGTAGAACAGTGGAGCAAAATGTGTGTGGAATGGCATCGGTTTCTATCATTTTGAGGTTTGAAAAAATATTAATGATAGAATCAATTCTTTAAAGTAAAAAATAAGAAGTAAGTTTAATAAGCGGATTTAATTAATCTAAGTAATCCTTTTAATATGAATTTAGAACTGATTTTAGACCTCCCACCATCAAAATCACTGATTTATATGGAAAGGTATGTTAATGACGGTTCACCAAGTGGCTTTACGTTTAAATATAGCACTTCTAAGGATTATTCTCCACGTTTTGGTAAGGAAAAATTCAAAATACCAATCATATTTCCAAATAGCGTAAAAAAATATTCCTATGGCACTACCATGATAAATCTAAAAGAGCTAATTGATGGTATCCCGGTTCACCCTGACTTTTATAAAAAAATAAAGAATAGTTTTCCGAACTACGAATTGTCTTCTTTTTATAATTACCCAACCGCAAGCCCAAGAACATTATTGTCCGTAAAAAATGAAAACAAGTTTTATTCCAAACTTCATTATGATGGAGTTTTGTGCAGGGTTAAAAGAAAACTCCCATACAGGAAAGCTATAGCTGAAGTTGAAATTTCAAAACATTTTGAATTCTACATTGATAAGAATAATGTTAGGAATTTTGCTTTTTTAAAAAGCCCTTTTTGCAATACATACTGCACCGAAGAGGAAGCTGAACAATTTAGTGCTATCATACGCGAGTATGAACCATATCCACACTTGGACCTGAAAAAATATCTCATCCCCTTTTTCGCACTTTTTTCTCAAGACATTAATGACCTTGATGCTTCCAAAATACTAATCCAGCTTCTAAATTTTAATTCTAATCCAAAAGAAGTTTTCCTTGAAAAGATAATCTATCCAATAATAGAGAACTATATTAACTTAGTTAAATACAATGGATTAATTCCAGAAATAAATGCTCAAAATCTGCTTTTGGAGATTGATAATGATTTTAATATTCATAGAATAGTTTTTAGGGATTTAATGGGGGTCGAAAAAGACTTAACCGTTAGACAGAATATAGGCTTGAAGAATAATTTTGATTCTAAAAAATACAAATGCATATCGAAAAAAGACCCCTTGTATTTTAAGAGACATAGCTTCAGTTACGATTTTAAGTTAGGTAAATATGTTATCGAACCTTTGGTGAAGTGTTTTACGGAAAAATTCGATTATTCAAAAAACAAAATCAATAATCTAGTTAAAGAAAAGGCAAAGGAAATGTGGGGCGATTTTGCCAGTTTTTATTTCAATTCTTCTGAATTATGGTACTCACATCCTAAAACACTTTTGGTAGATAAAAAAAGTAGAATCTATTTAGAAAACAAAAATCCTTTATATAGATGAAAATAACTCTTCCTTATAAAATCAACAAAAACTCTACTATAGGTGTTTTTACACCATCAGAACCCATAACCCCTAAAAGAGAAGAAAGGCTAATTCGTAATATTAATTACCTAAAATCTTGCGGGTTTCAAGTAAAAACCAGCAAAAATTACAAGAGCACATATTTTTATATGTCTGGCACGGTAGATCAAAGAGTTAAAGATATTTCTAGCCTACTAAATGATGATAATGTTCATATACTTATGGCATCATGGGGCGGGAAAAGTTCTTCGCAATTAATAAAACATATAGATTATAATCTAATCAGAAAGAAAAGAAAACCCATTACTGCTTTTAGTGACGGCACCTTGATATTAAATGCAATCTTTTCACAAACAGGATTAATCTCCTTTGTCGGCCCTAATGTAGTTGGAAAATTAGATGAATCGAAATGGTCGGACTTAAAGCATCTACAAAGAGGCATGTATATGGTCAAAATTTTAAATAAAAACAATATTGACAAAATTATCTCACATGGAAAAGCTAAGGGAAGATTAGTAGGAGGTAATCTAAGCACATTTACATTAGGGCTAGTGGGTACCAAATACATGCCCAATATTGAGAATATGATATTCTTTTGGGAATCTGGAAGTGCTTCCCCGCAAATTCTAGATCAATACCTGACTTTGTTAGATAATTGTGGTTTCCTAAGCAAGTTAAGTGGAATGGTCGTTGGAACAATGGAGTTTTGTGTTGATGAGAAATGGAATTACAGAAGTCCATTTGAAATTATTTCAGATATTCTGAAAAAATATAACATTCCAATAATACAAACTGAATCTTTTGGTCATGGGAATAGGGAAAATCCAATATTTCCTATTGGAGCATTGTGTGAAATAGACACGAGCTCACCTTCTATGACTGTGATTGAAAAAATATTAGAATAATGGATCAATTAAGTACATTTCAACAAACCTCTTTTTATGAATATATAACATTTGTAGCATCTTCAATGTTGTTTTCCGTTCTTCTTATGATAGGTTTATCTCAATATGATTCCACTGATGGTGAATTATTTTTTCTAATGGATAAAACGAAACTAACAACAGGAATATCTGTTCTAGTAATATTTATTTTTTTGATGATATCTCATATTTATGGGCAAACTGTTAGTGCATTGTCAGAAAAAGTAATTGGCAAACCTCTTAAGTGGATAAACAAAAAAATTATTAAACATCCTGATTTTAAAGGAAAGTACGATAAAATAGTGGCTAAAATTGACACTTCAAGTCTGGTGCCAAACTCAAAGAAAAATAATAAATGGACGCTACTATATTTCATTTTAAGCAAAAACAAAGATGTAGGAACTGATTTAATGAAAAGATACGCTAGAGAAAAAGTTTCCAGAATAAATTCTATGAATTTCTTAATTCTATTTCTCCTTTCAATTTGGGTTAAAATATTCCCGGTTTATGGCGAAAAATTCTATCCCAGCTTATTTTCTCTTTGGTCAACATCTATAATACTTCTAATAGTTTTTTTAATATTTTGCTATGAGTATTTTCAGCGAAGATGTTGGAATTCTGATTTATTAACTAAGTCAATAGCAGTCTTTTTGGTTTGAAAACTTTTGTCCTAATAAGCGGGAGAAGATGCTCAGGAAAATCATACCTAGCTCGACAGTTAGCAATGAAATATGATTTCACTCATTACGAAATGAGTTTTATAGCTAAGGAGTTAAGAAACCAAGATGGTTGTAGTAATTTAAGGTTGAGGAATTACGTAAGTAATAAACATAAGTTACTTGGAAAATCTTTTTTAATGGCACATTTAATCCAAAATATAGAAGAGATTAAAAACGATAGAATTGTGATTTCAGGAATTAGACACGTAGAGGAAATAAATCTTTTAATAGATAGGGATTTTCAAGTTGTTGCTTATTACGTGTATGACAGTTTAGTTTCTAGACTGAAAAAGACCATTAAGCGAGATGAAAGAAGTTCTATTAAAGAGTTTTTTGTTGAGGAATATTATTCATACAAATGGAAGGATAAAAAAATAAAAAAAGTAGTTGAAATTATTGATAAGAGAAAAGAAACTAAGGCATTGGAACAGCTAATCTCCAGTCTTGTTGGTAAACAGATAATCTAATTTAATCTTCATTATCTGAACTTAAAAAAACTGATTCAACCAAATCAATAATAACATGGCATATAAACATATACGTCTCTTGTATTCTTTGAGTATTCGATGACGGAATTTTAATTAAGACATCACAAAACTCTTCTACCGAGCTAGAGTTTTGTCCACAAAATCCAATAGTAATACATCCTATTTGTTTGCCACTTTCCAAACCTTTAATAATGTTTGTACTTTTACCACTTGAAGTAAAAGCCAATAAAAGATCATTATTTCTAGCGAGAGCATTTATTTGTCTTTTAAATATATTATCAAAATTAAAATCATTTCCTAGTGCTGTTAATAGTGCACCACTGCTGGTTAAGGCATAAGCAGTAAATCCCTTTCTCTTTTTTTTAAATCTACCAACAAATTCAGCCGCTATGTGTTCTGCGTCTGCTGCACTGCCTCCATTTCCAATTAATAGAATTTTACCCCCAATACTAATATTATTAACTATTAATTCACATAATTGTTCGATTTTACTGATGTTATCTTTTAAAAATACTTCTAAAACTTCCTGGTGCTCTTTTGCTGATTTGACGATAATATCATTTATTGATTTCATAAATTTTAAACTGAAATTAATCTTTAAACATTCGTAAATTATGAGATGTCTCAGTCTCCACCAACTATTTAAAAAAGCTGCGACTTGTATATTTAAACAAAAGACTGAAAATAACAATAAACTAAGAACTCTGAACCTTTGACAACAATGTCTTTATTGAAATTGTAGAATCATACATACTACTTATTACAATACTTGCAGCTAAATTAGAAAGCCTAACGGACAAAGACATTTCAAACCCCTTAAGCAAGCACATTGCTAAAATCGCAATTACAGTGTCGCCAGCTCCAATTGTATTTTTAGCTTTGACATATATTCCTCTATGTTGTTGATGAGCACCCTTGGTCACATATGTTATTCCATGAGAACCTTGAGTTACTAAAATGTTTTCAATTCCATATTTTTTTAAAACTAATTCAGAATAAAAAATCAATTCCTTTTTAATATCCTGTATGGACGTCTTACAAACTTTTGATAACTCATTTAAATTAGGAGTTATAAAATACGCCCCTCTATATGGTTCAAAATCAATTTTTTTCGTATCAATAAAGACTCTTTTGTTTTTGGTTTTAGAAATTCTCATGATATAGTGAATTAGTTGCTCAGTCATGAAACCCTTATTGTAATCTGAAATAATTATTCCATCTACCTCAGAGATTACTCCTTCAATAATCGATTGGACTTGAGAAATATCTTTTTCTATTTTGCATTTTTCTTCAATATCAAATCTTACGATTTGAGTGTGGGAATCATGTACTCTGGCTTTAAATGTTGTGCAACTAGTAGAATTGAAAATAATATTTTCGATATTTTTTTCAATCAATAATTCTCTAAGGGAATCACCGTGTTTATCATTGCCTAGGGCTCCTATCAAAACAACATCGCCCCCCATGCTTTTAATATTATTTGCAACGTTAGCAGCACCACCCATAATCTGCTTAACTTCTTTTACCTTGATTATTGGGGATGTTAGTTCGATGGTTGTATCCAAAGAACTTCCTGAGAAGTATTCATCTAAAATTAAATCCCCAATCACCAATAGTTTTAAATCCTCAAAACTTAAATTATTCATAAACATATTATACAAATCAAATTAAAGATTTAAAAAATTGAAAATGAAATCGAAAAGCTTTTATGTTACAATGTACTTTGAAGTAATTAAAGCAAAAACAACTTCAAATATTTGAAATAAATAATAGGAAGGAAGAAAATGCGGGCCGGTAGGGGAGTGAATTTGTGGCTAACACAAAGAACGATTGCCCACGGCTTTGTGTTAGAGCGTAAAACGCCCAAATAGCGAAGTGATTAAGACACAAAGGGCAGGCGGAAGCATATTTTCTTCTTGATTTTTTATTTCTTTTTTATCAAGAAAAAAGAAAGGAGAGAACAACAAAGAGTTTCAATTCTATTTGACATAATGTTAAGATTGCTCTTAAAAGAGGCTGGTTCGGAGGAGGATGTGAGCAAGTGCTTAGAAATTTACTCGCAGAGAAATTTTAAGCTTTTGCGGCAAGTTGACGAAAAGCCCCTGAAATTTTTCTTCTCCAAATTTTCAAGTAAACTAAACGATTCAATAAGAACGAAAAGCTGAGCTTTTAATGGCGCTGGCCAAGCGGCTGAGAATTGCGTATAAAAATAAATGCAAGAGCATTTATTTTTTATGAAAGCAATGTGTTGTTGGCCGAGTGGCTATTCTACATAACGGCTAATTATAGATACAAATGTTTTTAAACTCTACGAAGCAAACTGCTTAATTAGTTTAGTGACCCAAGTTCCAATTACTCTTATGAAAACGAATGCTTCTGGGATATTTTATATAATACTACATTATAGCTATCAAATGGATAAACCACTCTTATTAACTAAATAATACATTTGTACTATAATTTTTCTTATGTATAATTAGAATTTGATATTCATGAAAGTTAACTCTTTCCAAATTGCACCTTTCGTAAAGAGTTTGTTGTATCTGATTACTCAAAGTAACAATCGGGCCTATGGTTGCTAGGCTAAATATAAATTAGAGTTTGTAAAGAAAAATCTAAATTCAATTACTATTCTAAATTGTTTATGTCGGGCGCTTTTGTGTTTACTCCCTATAACTAATCCGGTCTCGAATACCGCCACTTTCGCGGTGAATAATGACATCCGCTTTGTATTTACGAGCTAAACTTTTGGCTTTACGCAGTGCCGTGCTCTGTTTTCGATGTTTACTGGTAATACGTTGGTTCCCTTCGCGACGTACTGCCCAACCTTCCTTGTAGGGTACTACATGTTGGTGCCAGGTTCGGCCTCGTTTACCGCGCTGAGCGCTATTAAAAAAGACTTCAACGAGATCTATAAGGGTTCTTAACCAAGATTTGCCTTTTGACATATATTTATTTTAAACTTCTCTAGTCTGCTTGTTATTTTCCATACCTACCAACTTCTCTTTCAAAATTGCCATATCATCACCCACCTTCTTATTGACAATTTTTGCATAGTGCTGAGTAGCCCTTAGATTTTTATGTCCCAACATCTTTCCAACTGTTTCAATAGGTACACCGTTGGAAAGTGTTACAGTAGTTGCAAAAGTGTGTCTGGCTAAATGGGTGGTGAGATTCTTTTTAATTCCACAGAGATCTGCTATCTCTTTTAAATAGGCATTTGACTTTTGATTGCTTAAAACAGGAAGGATGCATTCTCCATTGACCACTTTGGGGTGGTTTTGATATTTTTCAATGATGGCAAGAGCAGTAGGAAGAAGGGGTATACTGAACTTTGCATCTGTTTTAGTGCGTTTGGCTTCAATCCATAAGTTGCCATCTATGTTTTTTACAAGATTATCTTGATTCAATTTCTGAACATCAACATAGGCTAGTCCCGTATAACAGCAGAATACAAACATGTCTCTTACAATATCGATTCGAGGCCACTTGATTTCTAAATCAACCAAGTTTTGTAACTCTTCAGAAGAGAGGAATTCTCGATTAACCCATTTGAATTTTACCTTATAGTTGTAAAACGGGTCTTTTGTTAGCCACCCATTGGCCACAGCCATGCGGATTATCTTTTTGAAATTGTTGATATATTTCAAAGCACTATTGTGGTTACAGTCTTTGACCGACTTCATGAAATACTCAAATCGGGTGATAAACTTTAAATCAACATCCTTGACAGGCAAATCTTCCCGTTTGTATTCATGGCGAATGAATTCTGCAATATGATTTCTGGTGGTGAAATAGCGTTTCCAGGTACCCCTGGCAAATTCTTTATCAACCAGTTTTTTCATTTGGCGGTTATGTTCGTCAAACACTGTCAAAAGCATTTTAACCTCTCTATCCTTACCTTTGTAAATATTCTTGATATCCAATGCCGAGAATGGATTTCCTTCCTCAACCAACTGGAAATGAATTTTATTTACTTTGGCCCGAACCATGTCCAGGTACTGGTTTAGTTGAACAGCCTCCATCCCGGAACCTCGCATTCTTCCAGTCTTGGCATTCCACTTTTCGGGATCAACTTTGCGAGAAATACTTAGTTCGCAACGCTTGCCAGTTACAGTTAATCGCAAGTATATTGGGACTTTCACGTGTTTTTCAAAGTGTTTGCCCTTTAGGTAAAATAACTGTGAGAATGAATCTTTCATTTTTCAGTCCTTTTTTAACAGGATTGAAGATACGAAAAATAAAAATATAATTTTCATAATTAGCATTAAATCAGTAAATTACAAGGAAATCGGTGAGTAATTAATTCACTTTGATTACTCACCGAATAACTCACCTAAAATTTGATATTATTTAGGTATAAATGAAATTGAATAAAATTAAAAAATCCTGTAAATCATTGATTTACAGGATTTTGTTCTAATTTAGTATTCTAAAAGTGGAGCCGGAGGGATTCGAACCCTCGTCCAAACAAGCAATCGCACTGCTTTCTACATGCTTAGTCCCTGTTCAATTTTCGATGCACAACCGACCAAAGACCGCCTATTGTACACTTAGCTTCTTAAGATTTTGGTGATACCATCAAAGCCATGGCACCCTTATGTTGACTTTTTTGGTGCTCCTAAACAGATCGCCGTCAACAAGGGCTATCCAGGAACATCTCGCTTCCCTACCTAGTAAGGACGAGGCTAATCTTACTATAATTCAGATTAAGCGGCAAGAGCGTAATTATTATCGCCAATTAAAAGTTTGGAAAATGATATTAACGAGCTATATCCCAGCGCTCGGCATGCTTACAATCCAATTGGTCTCGCTGTCAAAACCAGTCGGCCCCATAATGAGAACTGTCATTCCCGCGAAGGCGGGAATCTTTCTCATTTTTTTATCAAAGAACAATGTTATTTTTGTGGGCGTTTGCTCCTTCACCAGTCTTTTTCACCAAATGGTTTCAAAGACCTTGGGTTTCGGAGCACCGGGCTATCGGCTATACAAGCTTGCCCTGCTAAAGCAGTGCCAAGGCGGGGTATTTGCCTCTATCCCTAACGCGGCCTACCTACAATTGTTTCGGTAGGCAAGCTTGCAAAGGTATTCCAAAAACTATTCCAAAAAAAAAGTTTTGAGGACCAAACCTTAAAAGTTATGTTTGTAACAATAACTAACCAAAAAGTTATATAATTAATGAAATTCGGAATCATAAGAGAACGAAAGAACCCACCAGACCGCAGGGTGGTACTGTCCCCAACAGAGTGTCAAAATGTCCTTTCCAACTTTCCAGAGGCACAAATAAGTGTAGAATCTTCACCTATTCGTGTGTTCAAGGACCAAGAATATAAGGATATGGGAATTTCCGTGGCACAAAATGTAGAAGACTGCGATGTTATGCTGGGCGTAAAAGAAGTACCTATTGAAGCTTTAATTCCGAACAAAAAATATTTCTTCTTTTCCCATACCATAAAAAAACAGCCCTATAATCGTAAACTGCTTCAAGCTATTTTGGACAAAAACATTGAGCTGTATGATCACGAAGTGATTACCAACACTAAAGGACAACGTTTGGTAGCCTTCGGACGCTATGCAGGAATTGTTGGAGCTTACAATGGAGTCCGGGCGTACGGATTAAAATTCGATATGTTCAATTTACCCAAAGCGGAAACACTCAGAGATCAAGATGCATTGATTTCGGAACTGCGAAAAGTAAAACTACCCAACATCAAGATCTTGCTTACGGGTAGGGGAAGGGTAGGTAACGGTTCCCGGGAAATGTTGGATGCTATGGAGCTCAAAAAAGTAACTGTGGCCGAATTCCTGAATGAATCGTTCAACGAGCCGGTGTATTGCCAAATAGATGCTTCGGAATACAACAAGCGTAAAGATGGAGTTCGTGGAAACAAGGCTGATTTCTTTGCAAATCCAGAAGAGTACAGATCCAATTTCTTCCGTTTTGCCAAAGTAACGGATTTCTACATTGCAGGTCATTTCTACGGAGATGGCGCACCCTATTTGTACACTCGTGAAGATGCCAAACATCCTGATTTTAAGATCAAGGTGGTGGCCGATGTAAGCTGCGATATTGATGGCCCTGTGGCCACAACCATTAAGCCAAGCACCATTGCAGACCCTATTTATGGTTATGATCCAGAATCTGAAAAAGAAGTGGATTTTAAAGACCCAAACGCAGTTGCTGTAATGGCAGTGGACAATCTCCCATGCGAACTGCCAAGGGACGCCAGTAATGGTTTTGGCGGAGCGTTTTCAAAATATGTGATACCGGCCTTTTTCAATAATGACGAAGATGGCATTTTGGAGCGCGCCCGAATGACCCAAAACGGAAAACTCACCGAACGGTACAGCTACCTTCAGGATTATGTGGATGGACGGGAATAACCGCTCTTGGTCTAGGAGTAGGGCGCAGGTTTGTCGGTAGAGCATTATTTTTTGCTATATTGTTTGTCCTTATAGTAAAAGCGTGACATTCAATTGGATAATTTCCGGTGATGACAATCCTTCATTAAAGAAGGCCCGTATCGATTTAGAATATCGGTTAAGGCCTAGAATCACCAAATTCCTGCTATCACAGTTTGATGGTGACCATCCCATCAATTTTTCCAACTTTTATTTTGATGTAGATATCAAAAATCAGTGGATCTGGATTTCAGAAAAAACACCTTATGACATTATTGAAAAGATCAAGGTCGATTTTGACAGGGAAATTAATGGCTCGCACCTCTTTTCTGTTGCATAATGGTAAAATATCATTCTCGCAGTGGCGGGAATCCAAATAAATTTCAGGAAACATTTATTCTTACCTATCCCACATTTTGAAAGAAATTCGTCAGTTTGAGTGATTTTTTGTTGGCTGAGCGGAGTCGAAGTCAAAAAATAGTATCGAAAACAAGAATTCTATTGGGCTAGCCCCGCATTCTCGATACTTTTTCCCTTGAAAAAAACTCGAATTGACGGACTATCAATTTTTACTTTCCAAATAAACAACGGGTTTGTTATTCCTCAACAGTAATGTTTCTGCTCAATACAGCATGCTCCCTTGGTGCTATATAAGTTCTAATAGCGCTTAATTTCAATTCAATGCTATCCATGCGTTCCAAGGTTTTGATTTGAAGCGTTTTGGTACCTTTAGCCGGAACGGTAAAAACCGCCGGATTTGAATAAAACGTATAAGGCATCAAATTTTCAAACAATAGATCGGTACTTGATACATTCTCAAGAGTTACTCTCAAAACGGAAGTTTTACCAATGTACTTTGCTCCTTTAACTTGGATACAGGCATTGAGTAAGGGCAGCAGGTTCTCTTGCTTCCCGACCATTAGATCATCAAAAACGGCAACGGTTCTTCCTGCAAACAAGGCTTCTTTTAAACTTTCTTTTGTTCGTTCTTTGGCAAAAACCAAGGTAATAGGTCTGGAATGTCCTTTTTCTTTAAAATGCCAATCAATGAGCCCATGAATATCACTGGTTCCCATAATGGTCAGGTTTTGTTCCAAGGCCAGGGCAAGTGATTCCTCCGCATAATCCCCATCATTAATGACTTCAATTCCGTGCAGTTCTCCATTTTTTATACGTGCTTTCTGAAAATCACTCAAATTTGGATTTCCCGTAGGATTTTGTGGATGCCATGCAGGATGGTTCCAAAAAACAAAGGCTTTCTGTTTTTTTGCAGCAGCAAAGGCATCTTCGGCTTTATCTTGCAATAATGGATTGGCATCGGTAATAAAAATGGCATTACTATGCCCAGCAGGTGCATCTCTTGTGATTTCTGAACCTGCAATGACCAAAAGATCATGATTTTTTGCCTCGTTCATGGCAATTTCATAAGCTCGGTTTCGGTCTGGATGTGGAATATCTTTAGAGTGTGGTTGATATTCCAAATGCTCGGTTAGCGAAACAGCATCCAAATTGTCACGCAAGGCTTCCATAATCCTAATATTGGGCCAAACACTCCCATCCGAGAAAACAGTATGTTGGTGAAAGTCGGTTTTCAAGGTTTTATAACCCGGTACATCTGGAAACGATAGGGCTTTTGTACTATGATGCGAATGCTCCTGTGCATAAAAAGCTACGGAAAAAAGAAGAGCTAAGAGGATGGTTGGAATTTTCATGACTACGGTTTTATCAAAAATAGGAAACAAACCGCTTGATTGTTAACGAAAACATTGTTTTAATATTAAAACAATGAAATGTTAAAAATCCAAAAAACCATCCCAGAGTTTCGGGATGGCTTTTCTGTTTGTGGTGTTATTCCTGTCCACCAGACCAATCTATTCTTCGGGAGGTGAACATAATAATGCCCAGGATTATGAATAACCCTATACTACCTACCAACAAAGCATAGTCTTCCAGCTGAATAATAACAAAAATGAAGGCATACAAACTAAACATGGATCCCAGAATCAAAAGAGTGAATTTCGAATTTTTTAAAATGGAACGGGAATAAACGGTAATCAACCCTACCACCGAGATTCCTGATATTAAATAGGCAATCAGAAAGTTTTGGTGCTCAGAAATGGAGATCAAAAGTGTGTAGAACATCACCAAGGCCAATCCGATCATGAGATGTTGGAAAGGATGGATGGCAATTTTACTACTGATTTGAATCAAAAGGAAGACCAAAAGGGTGAGTCCAATGATCATTAACCCATATTTGCTCGTGCGCTCAGTTTTTTGGTAATCGTCAATGGGAACCATGAATTCGGTTCCAAAGGAAAAGTCGGATAAATCGGGGAGGTTGTCAAAAAAGTACTGCCCAAATCTTCTATTGGTTTCCAAAACCTTCCATTGGGCCTCAAAACCTTTGTTGGAAATCTTTTTGCCTTCTGTGTCAGGTAGGAAGTTACCATTGAAACTTGGTGAGTGCCAGTTGGATTTCATGGCAACATTGGTCTCCTTACCAATAGGAATAAATTGCAAAGTACTGCTTCCATTTATGGCTATTTTGGATTCAAATGACATGGGGTGCTCCTGTATATCTTGTAAATCAGAGAGATAGCCAGATTCCAATGTGTTCATGTAGGTATTGTCGAATTTGGGCTTAAGATCATAGTCTTTTTCCCCTAATGTTACCTTGACCGTATTTCGGATTCCTTTTAGGTTACTGGTCTTGAACAAAAGGGTGGCCTTGTCCCAAAGTATGTTTTCATCTTCAATTTCCTTTATGGAGAAGTCAAGCTGGGCAAATTCCCCTTTGATTTGGTTTTCGGAAGAAAATACCACGGATTCATAAATACCGCGTTCCAAAGGTTTGGTCTGCACTTGGGAGTTGATGTCAAGTTTCCGCGGAAAGAAATAGGCATAATGTCTTTCTGGTTTTTGGGAGGTTAAAAAGGTCTTTGTTTTTTCGTCAAACACCTTTTCCTCAATGTAAATGGTATAGGGAACTTTAAGAATTGGTCCATTGAGCACTACTTGGTTACCCCATTTGGTGTTTATTTCCTGAATGACCTCGGTTTGCCTGAATCCTCTTTCCCTGATCAGGTCTTTTACAAAACCAAGGGGAATAAGAAGAATTAGAATCAAGAACCCTACACTGAGCATTTTGGCCGAGATTGAATTTCTGAACCAGTTTCCAATTTTTTGTTTTTGTGATGTCATAATATATTGTTTAAAGTACTTTGTAATTCAAAGTGAATTGATAAAAAAAATTATGTTTGATTTTTAATGATATGTTCCAATGCCTCAATATGTTTTTTGAAAGATAATTTTCCCAATTTGGTAGCTGAATAACGGGTGTTGGGCTTTTTACCAATGAATGATTTTTCAATCTTGATATATTCTGCTTTTTCAAGGGTTTTGGTATGGCTTGCCAAATTACCATCGGTAACATCAAGTAATTCCTTCAATCTGTTGAAGTCAACCTCCTCGTTTACCATAAGAATGGACATGATGCCCAGCCGAATGCGATGGTCAAATAATTTGTTGATGTTGTCAATAAGCCCCATCCTACCCTTTTTGTTCCGTAAAGTACATCAAACTACCATAGATTATGTGCAATAGACCAAAACCTATGACCCAAAACCAAAATCCATAGCCAGGGAAAGCTGCACAGATCAACCCAATGACAATCTCAGCATAGCCTAAATATTTGATATTGCCAATGGTGTATTTTGATGCGTTCACCAGGGCAAGACCATAAAAAATGAGCATTAATGATCCAGTGAGTCCATAATGCTGGCTATTTAGTTTGATGAGAATATAAATACCTCCGGTAACCAAGGGAATCAAAAAATTGATAAGTAGCCTTTTGGTGGTATCGTCCCATACTTTTTCGTTGTTCTTTTTGGCTTTTCTTGAGGTCAATAAATATGCCGTAACAAAGCTTAGAACTGCTACTGCAATCAATATTCCAACAATCATTCTAAAATTCCAACTGTGCAATACGACTTCGCTATAGGTGTCTGGTAGCAAAAAGATATAGGCAATGACAGCTCCCGTAATAGCATAAATACCGGCAAGAATGCCTGAAAGTCCGCTGAGGGAGATAAAACGTGATGAACGGCTCATCAAATCTTTGATTTGGGAAATATCTTCCAAATATTTTTTTGATTCCATTTTAAAGTACTTTGAAATTCAAAGTTAACATATTTTCTAAACCAACAAATATTTTTAGCAATTTTTATGATGTTCGATGCTTACTGATTTACCGCGAATTTCAAAACCGGTCTTTTATCAATGTATATGGTAAGTAGATCATCAGGTCTCAATAGTTTTTTGAGTTTCAATTTTGAAATAAATAAACTACTATGCCTTTTTTTAATAGGCATAACCCTTAATTTTCCTGTCTGATTGTTTGAATCTATGCTGTATTTCAACTGGCTTCTAAATGGGATTTTTTCAAAAGCCAGCACTAATTCCAAGTTTTCTGATTGGGTAAGTAATCCGCTTATCTGGGGTGAGAGCTTAATTTCATTTTCAAAATATTTGCTAAAAAAAAGTGGAGCGGTAAAAAAGGAATTTAAGGTGACAGGATTATCTATTAGCTGCCATTTTGTTTCCGCAGGGAAATGATTTTTGATAAATTCCTTGGGGTTTGTTGCAAAGTAATGGTCACAAAATTCCCGGACAAATCTATCGGTAGATGAATCCCAGTATCCGGATGCCCATGTAGGATCTATTAATTTCCATTCAGCATCCAGTTTAACAACGTTCCATACATGGTTTTTATATATTTTTTCACCATTCAATGCTCTAACATCTTCTTTGATTACCCCATGTACAATTTCCGATTCTACCTTAAAGGCATCACATAAGTTTTTCAACATGATCGAATAGTCGTAGCAAACCCCTCTTTTAGATTTAAAAGTGTTTTTTAACCTCTCATCAAGTACTTTTTTCAATTGTTGTTCCTTGCCCCTTTCTGAGTAGTAGATAATCCGTGTTCTGGATTTAAAAAACTGATCCAAAGTTTTTCCGTAGGTAATGTTATGGGTCAGCCAAACAAATGCCGCTCTAACACGCTCAATATCTGAATCAAAATCGCTTTGTATTTGAACGGCTAAATCCTCAATGCTCTCAAAATTGGGATAATTCCTAACATTCTCATCCACATGGTCATATTCCTGGGCCATGGCAAGGGCCGAAAAAAATATAAAAAAGAAAAATGCTATTTTGGACATGGAATGCATCTTATAAAGATATGAATCCTGCAGAAAGCTATATTTTGGACCAACCTGAACCCTTCAAAAGTATTTTACTTCAGTTACAGGTGCTTATTGAATCTACGATCCCTAATCTTGAATTGAAATACAAGTACCGAATACCATTTTATTATTTGGAAGGGAAACCTTTTTGCTATTTAAACGTTCCCAAAAAGAAAGCCTATGTGGATGTAGGTTTTTGGAGTTCTGCCCATTTATCGGTGCATCTGGATAAAATGGTCACCGAAGGACGCAAAGTGATGAAATCTTTACGTTATAATACTTTGGATGATATTGATGCCGAGGTGTTGACTGCCATACTTTTAGATGCCCAAAATGTAAATCATAAAGGTTTTTGGAAGTGAAAAAGCTATTTTTTATATCTCAAGAGGATTTCTTTAAATTCAGCTATATAAGGCTGGATTGAATCTGGAATTTGGGCCAAATCCAAAGGATGTTTTTCCAGGTCATCGTTTTCTAAATCATAACATTCACCATTTTCATACAGTTTCCATTTCTGGTTTTGTACATATCTTCTTGGGGTGAAGTTTCCCCAATTTGGGTCATAATGGCAAAAAATCCATTCTCGTGCTGTATCGTTGTTTCCAAAAAGTTGAGGATAAAAACTGATACCATCAGTCAAAGAGGGGTCAAGTTTTTTTTGGGTGGCTGCCTCAATCATGGTTGGCAAAAAATCAGTGAAATCAATCAAACTCTCGTTGACGCTTCCTTTTTGAATTCTCCCGTTCCAATAAGCGATTAAAGGGACATGCGTGCCTGCATTGGTGGTATAGCCCTTATGGCCTTTTAAGGTTGTACCACCTATATGTGAAGTAACATCGCGATCGGTTCCATTATCACCTACAAAGAGTATCAGGGTATTGTTTTGAATTCCAATCGCCTCTGTCTTTTTTACAATCTGGCCTACAAGCTTGTCCATATAACTTACCATTTCACCAAAATATAAGGTGTCGTTCACTTTTGATTTGGGGTCGAATTCCTTGAAATTGGCATTGGAAGGCGTGGGAACAAAAGGATCATGGGTTAATACCATGGGATAGTATATAAACATAGGAGTTTCCTTGTTTTGATCCATAAAAGATTCAATACGTTCTACAAAAATGTCCGGTCCAAAACGATCTGGGTATTCCGTAGAACCATTTTTGTCCGTTAAAAGAGGATTTTTGTAACGAGAACCCCTCTCATCAATTTGCCATAGGCAGTAATCATCAAAACCGGCTTTTTCTGGGGTAGTGCCTTTTTTGCCACCAGCCAATTCTTGCTGGTGCTGGTTGCCAAGAAGCTGCCATTTTCCGGCAATAAAGGTTGCATACCCCACCTCCTTCATGTAATGGCCAAAAGTCTTCTCTGAAGCATCCAACAATCCAAATCCAATATAGTTTCTGAAATTATACTTTCCCGTCATGATTTGTACGCGAGAAGGAGTGCAGAGGGGGGTGGAATAGCAATGCTTAAAAAGCATTCCATTTTTGGCAAGTTCATTTAGATGGGGTGTTTTATTGCTGGTGCCACCATAAGCTTCTAAAGTCTCATACCCCAAGTCATCGGCCATTATGAGAATAATGTTGGGTTTTTGATGACTGGAATTATCAGGTTTAAGAGATTGCTTACACGAGCAAAAGCATAAAAGGGAGAGTGCTAAAAAAAATCGCATCCAATACATTGGCCTTTATTTGATGCCGTTAATTTAGCCATTTATGGAAAGGCCTTGGGTTTTTAGCAGAAAATAAACCTATCCTAAACCGTTTACTGTTTTTCGAATAGCGATTAAATCCGAAAGTAATTTTTCCAATAAACTTAGATCAAGCATGTTTGCACCATCACTTTTGGCGTTTTTGGATTATTATGGGTTTTCGTTGGTAGAATATTTTATTTTTTCTCCATTTTAATAATTGAATTTTCCTCAATATTCACGGCGATTTCAAAAAACCTCTTTAAATAGGGATAAGATTCTGAATCAAAATGGGAATGATTAATATTTAAAAGGTATCTCGAAGTCACAAATTTACCTTGAGCAGCACAAGAAAATTTTATTGAGCCGGTACCATTGGGTAAGGCAATGATTTTTTCTTCGGGTAGTGATTGTACTTCATAGTCGTCCGGTATGGTGTATGTAATATTATACTCGTATTTTCTGGGATAACCAAAATCAACCGGAAAGTAACGTACATCTTTTAAAAAAGGGTTCCGTTCAAAGAATCTCACAAGAAAGGGATTAAAATAAATAACATCATTTTTATTAATGCCTTCGGTAGTGAATTCAAAAATTTCCGTTGTCAATTTTTCGTTGCTCTTATCCGCTTGAAAGGTATAGTCATCAATATAAAAATCAAGTGATGATTTTTCCTCTATCCCATTAAGATAATCTTCTTCTGAGTTGGAGTTGATCTTATTATATTTTGAAACGGCATTATAGCCTTGATTCGTTTCCCTTAACTTTCCTTTGATAACGCCTTCTTCAAGATCAAATGCCGCAGTACCCATAATTCGAACCCTGTTTGTCTTTTCCGGTTCAATATCGAACCAGTAGCTTTCCTTATCAAAATCCATTACCCTACCATAAAGATTTAGGCATCGATACGGAAGCATTCCAAAAGGATTGAGCTTGGAGGTTGCATCCAAAAGATAATCTTTACCATTGATATTGGTTTTGGCAACCACGTAGTTGAAATCAGTAATTACCGGATATATTTTTTTTGGAAGTCCATTATCCCGTGTGGAGAGTAGCATAAGATCGGTATCTATTCCTCCGGCATTAAGTAGATTGATCAATGAAATATTAATTTCACCTATATTACCCAATTTGTTTTGAAAGGCTTCTTTGACTCTTACATCTCTATAAATTCCATATTTTTCGTTCCACGTAAAGTGGTTTTTCACAAAATCATAGATTTTTTTTGCGCGTAGCAGAGGATCCTTTTCCATAAAAATATCTGAAGGAACATTTTTCTCGAAAAAGTCCTTTTTTCTGAGTTGTCTACCTATATCACGATCTGATTTAAATTCACGGTCGACATCTTTCCAAGTTTTTGAAAACCTTTTTTTAGAGCCATCCAACCTATGCATTTCCGAGAGTTCAAACTCAATACGGGAAATATAATTTGATTCTGCAAGCATGAATTGCTCGTCTTTTTCTATAGCTGGAATATCTTTCATTACATAGGTAATGACTTCACAGGCAGCAGCCTGTGAATAACCTGGCACATAAAAACAATTCTTTTCCACTTCAGCTTCTTCCAATGTAAGTTTTAAAGAACCATATAGAGAACGGTTGTATACATAATTCCCAGGAATCTTGGCCTTGAATTCACTGGAAATTTTTGGTATGTCTGATTGAAATGTCCATCCGTCAAGGTTAAATAGAAAAGGAGAAATTAGTTTGTATTTATATTCAATTATGGAATGTTCTTTGACATCTGAAAATGTAAAACGCTTTTCAGACCACCGTTCGTTAATATCTATATCGTATATCTTTTCCTTTGGAACTACAGTTTTGGTATGGCCATTATGATTTATGGCGTCAATTTTCTGGATATACTCCTTTGACTGTTCATTTCGATAATAGGGAATGGAAATATTGGCTTCATCCAATCCTTTTTCATTCAGAATTTTGATGCGAACATGGTATTCCTTTACCAACTGAATCTTCTTTTGGATTACATCAAAATAGTAGTTTCCTTTTTCAAAAAGAACAACGGCATTGGCTGTGGTATCTTTCTCGTAGGTTTTAATTCAAAATCTGATTGTCTTATTCTTCCAAATTCAACCTGGGCAGTTGCATAGAAAGAGCTCACAATCAGCCAAAGGCAGATATACTTTTTCATTCCAATGAATTTCGAGGATTATAATTGTGTAACAACCTTTCTGATGGACGTCAGGTCCGTAAGTAACTTCTCCAATAAACTTAGATCAAGCATGTTTGCACCATCACTTTTGGCATTTTTTGGATCAAAGTGTGTTTCCATAAAAAGACCGTCTACACCTGCGGCAATTCCTGCGCGTGCCATGGTTCCTATAAGTGCTGGCCTTCCCCCGGTAACTCCAGAGGATTGATTGGGTTGTTGTAAAGAATGTGTCACATCCAAAACAACCGGGGCATATTGTTTCATGGTGGGTATTCCACGAAAATCAACAATCATATCCTGGTAACCGAACATGGTACCCCGATCGGTGATCCATGCTTGTTCATTACCTGAATCTGTTACTTTTTTTACTGCATGCTGCATACTTTCAGGACTCATGAACTGTCCTTTTTTCAGATTCACGACCTTTCCTGTTTTGGCGGCGGCTACCACTAAATCCGTTTGGCGAACCAAAAAAGCGGGTATTTGCAAGACATCCACATATTCTGCAGCTTTTTCAGCATCTGAAATTTCATGGATATCGGTAACCGTGGGAACATCAAAGGTTTCGGAAACTTTTCTTAAGATTTTCAATGCTTTTTCATCTCCAATTCCAGTGAATGAATCGATTCTACTTCGGTTTGCTTTTTTAAAACTCCCCTTGAACACATAGGGAATCTTCAATTTACTGGTAACGGAAACAGCTTTTTCAGCAATTTTTAGCGCCATTTCCTCACCTTCAATGGCGCATGGGCCTGCCAACAAGAAAAAATTATCACTATTTGTATGTTTTAACCTAGGAATTGCGTCTAATTGCATCTGATGTAAATTTTGAGCAAAAATACTTTTTTTAAAAAGTATATGTTCTACTAGTACCAAATTAACCTACGATGGACAGAATCTTTTTTTTCGCATTGTTGTTTTGCAGTGTCTTCATGAATGCCCAATTTGGAAGAAATTGCGAGGTAAGACAGATTAAAATCAATCTATTTAACCCGGGGCTCGAATATGAAATGGGATTGGGCGTTAACAGTACGCTCGATTTTAGGGTGGCATGGCAAATGGCACTGGAACCTGCAAGCGAAGCACCTTTGGAGAATTATGATTTCTTCCCGGCCATAACGGTTCAAAACCGATACTATCACAACTTTAATGGAAGAGATCGAAGGGGAAGGTCTATCTATGGCAATTCGGGAAACTACATTGCTCCAACAATTGCTATGTTTTCTCCAGAGGAGCGTACTGTGGAAAATACTGTTGTCGATGGTATTCATGGTTACGGAGGACTGGTTTATGGAGTGCAACGAAGCTATAATTCGGGTCTGAGTTTTTCCATTGATGCCGGAGCAGGGTATTATGTAGGACCTTTTAAGGGAGGCGTTTACCCTGTTGTTAACCTAAGTTTGGGATGGATAATTAGTGAGAAACGATGGTGTGTGGGTAAGTAAGAGTGAACCTTCTCAAAATCAATAAGATAAAAATAGCAGATCATTGTATTGACAAGCAGAAAATAGCAGTATCTTTGCGGGCTTAAAAATTAGGTTATGTCCAAAATCAAGAATATTGCCATCATTGCCCATGTTGACCACGGTAAGACCACTTTGGTTGATAAGATCATGTACCATTGCCGTTTATTCCGCGATAATGAAAACAAGGGTGACCTTATTTTGGATAACAATGACCTAGAGCGGGAGCGAGGAATAACCATCGTTTCCAAAAATGTTTCCGTTGTATACAAAGACACTAAGATAAATATTATTGACACTCCTGGTCACGCCGATTTTGGTGGTGAAGTGGAACGCGTTCTTAATATGGCCGATGGTGTTTTGTTGTTGGTGGATGCCTTTGAAGGACCCATGCCGCAGACCCGTTTTGTATTGCAAAAGGCTATTGATTTAGGACTGAAACCTTGTGTTGTCATCAACAAAGTTGATAAGGAGAACTGTACCCCGGAAGAGGTGCACGAAAAAGTGTTCGATTTGATGTTTGAATTGGGTGCAGAGGAATGGCAACTTGATTTTCCAACCGTTTATGGCTCTGCCAAGCAGAATTGGATGAGCGAAGATTGGCAAAAACCAACTGAAAATATTGAACCTTTGTTGGATATGGTCATTGACCACGTTCCAGAATTCAAGCCTGAGGAGGGTTCAACACAAATGCTTATCACTTCCTTGGATTTTTCATCTTTTACGGGTCGTATTGCCATTGGAAGGCTGCAGCGAGGCACTTTAAAGGAAGGACAACAGATTTCTTTGGTAAAAAGGGATGGTTCAATTGTGAAAACTAAGGTGAAGGAGCTTTTTACGTTTGAAGGATTGGGGCGTAAGAAGGTAGAAGAGGTAAAGGCAGGAGATATTTGTGCCATTGTTGGGGTTGAAGGTTTTGAAATTGGTGATACCGTTGCCGATTTTGAAAATCCTGAGAAATTAAAAACCATTGCCATTGATGAGCCTACAATGAGCATGCTCTTCACTATTAACGATAGTCCATTTTTTGGCAAGGATGGAAAATTTGTGACCTCAAGACACATCAAAGAGCGTTTGGAAAAGGAATTGGAGAAGAATTTGGCCCTTCGTGTTGAGGAAACCGATAGTGCGGATAAGTTTATGGTATTTGGGCGTGGAGTTTTGCACCTTTCCGTGTTGATTGAGACCATGCGTAGGGAAGGTTATGAGCTTCAAATTGGCCAACCACAGGTTATCATCAAAGAGATTGACGGTGTAAAATGCGAGCCCGTTGAGCATTTGACCATTGATTTGCCGGAAGAAGTTTCAGGAAAAGCTGTGGAAATGGTATCCATTAGAAAAGGAGAGATGACCAGTATGGAAGCTAAAGGTTCCCGAATGCTTTGCGAATTTGTGATTCCATCAAGAGGGATTATAGGGTTACGAAACCAATTGCTCACGGCAACAGCTGGTGAGGCCATAATGGCACATAGATTTTTGGAATATCAACCTTTAAAGGGAGATATTGCCCAACGTATCAATGGCTCATTGGTCTCTATGGAAAACGGAACCGCAATTCCATATTCTATTGACAAACTGCAGGAAAGGGGTAAATTTTTCATCGATCCGGGAGAAGATATTTATGAGGGACAGGTTATTGGTGAAAATTCTCGCGGGGATGATATGACCATCAACGTGACCAAGACCAAAAAACTATCCAATGTAAGATCGGCTGGCGCTGATGATAAAGCAAAAATTGTACCTGCCATCAAGTTCTCCTTGGAAGAAGCTTTGGAGTACATCCAAAAGGATGAGTATGTTGAGGTGACCCCAAATCACCTTCGACTTCGCAAAATCTACCTAAAGGAAGTAGATAGAAAAAGAAATAAGATAGACTAGCCTTTATTTGGTCAAATGACCGTGATGTTGTTCGCGTAAACAGGCCACTGCGGGACCTATTATCCCTGCGTTGTTCATCAATTCAGCTTTTACAACTTCGGTTTCAATGGTGATCAAATGGCTGAACTCCTTCCACTTTTTTGAGGTGCCTCCTCCAACAATTATTAGATCGGGGGAGATAATTAACTCAACATATTTTAGGAACTTGTTAAAGCGCTTACCCCATTTTTCATAGGAGAGTTCCTCTCGTTCCTTAGCGGATGCCGCAGCCCATTGCTCAATTTTTTGATATTTTTTATAGGGAATCTGGCCAAGCTCAAAATTGGGCAGCAATATACCATTGTAAAATGCTCCGCTTCCCAATCCGGTACCTATGGTGACCATAATCACCAACCCAGACCTTCCTTTACCAACTCCGTAGTTCATGGAAGCATAGCCAGCAGCGTCGGCATCGTTCAATACGGTAAATTCATGACCAGTAGCCTGGGTAAAAAGCTCATCGATATTTATTCCCACCCAGCTGGAGTGAAGATTTCCAGCAGACTGGCAGATCCCATTTTTTACAATGGTGGGGAAACCGCAGCCCACAGGTCCTTCATAATCAAAATGATCAACAATTTGCTTGACCACTTGGGCCATATCTTCAGGCTTTCTAGAACTTGGAGTGGGAATACGATGTCTCTTTGTCAACATCTCTCCGGTTTCGGCATTTACCAAGGCACCTTTAATGCCCGATCCACCGATATCAATACCGAGAATTTCCATAAATGGATGGTTATTTAATTTTAGCAAAGAAACAAAAAGTTTTGAGCGTACCTAAAACACGGGTAGATTTTGTGCTAGATTGAACGAATCATAAGGTTTTTTTTATGGATTCCACTGTCTTAACAACTAAAAAGGCCGGCATTTTTACTCGCAGTTCAGATTGGTTGATTACTGTGACTACCGTGGTATTCAATGCTTCAATATGAGCAAGATAAGTTGTGTACCCTGGATCAAATCCACTATGGCCCATAATTCTCCCCGTTTTTCTTGATTTGTCGAACTGCATTACGCCAAGACCATACCCTTTGTCAAAATCCAACATTTTTTCCAAGGTGCTCTTTGATTTGAACAATCTGCCCTGGAACAGATTTCTGCCAAAAACTAAAAGATCATCCGCAGTGGTAAGCAAACCTCCCGCTGGATTCATTTTATTGAAATGAAGCGTGAACGATGTTAGATCCCAATCTGTATAATAACCCTTGAACATTTTTGGAAGGACGTCATTGGAGGGATTTAGCGAGGTGTTCTTTAAATTTAATGGTTTGATAATTCTATCGGAAATAACATCTGCTATTGATTTTTTATCAACTTTTTCAAGGATCATACCCAATAAAATATAATTGGTGTTGGAGTATGCATACTTTCCAAGCTTGTTTGTGGCCGATCCCAGTTCCAAAGCAAAATCCACTCTTTCTTGTAATTCATAGGTTCTGTCCGGAGATTTTTTATATCCTTCCAAATGAACCTGTCCTTCATTTAAATAATCAAAAATGCCACTGGTGTGTCTCAACAAATGAGCTATGGTCAGTTTGTCCTCATAGGATTTGCCTTTATATTCGGTTAGCTTTTTTAACAATTTTCTATCCAAATACTGGCTTACCTTGTCCGTAATATGGAGCTTGCCTTCTTCTTCAAGCTGTAAAATACATACCGCAACAAATGTTTTTGTAATACTTGCCGCTATAAAAAGTTCTTCTCCAATAAGTTGGTCTTTTTTTGCATGGCCAATAAAGCCAGTGCTAAATTTCCAAAGGGGTTTATCGGGATGGTCAATTGCGACCATTGCTCCGCTTGCTTCTTCATTTATTTTTAAGTACTCATTGGTTAATGAAATAAATTCCCCTTCTAGATCTTTTATAGAGGTTGTGCTTTGCGCACATGAATTACTGAAAATCAGGATAAGACAGGTGTATAGAATACATTTGATTTTGTTGAACATGGATTATCGTTTTTGATTGATATCAAAAAAGACAATACTTTTTAAAAAGTGTTACAGGAATAACAGTTGAAAGAGGTTGTTTAACTACAATACAGGCTTGTTAAAATTATTCCTCGGGTTGAATAAAATAGTCGATGGAATCCAGGGAATGGTTGTGGTCGATGATATCCAGAATTTTATCGATAGCTTTTCCAAAGGTGGTTAAGGTGCACAATTGCTTGTTCTTGCCCAGGGCGCTTGAAATAGTTTCATCCCGGTTACCAAACTCATATCCATCTTTTGTGATCCACAAGCTGTTGAAAAGGTGTTGCATGATTACATTACCCAATTGATCTATGGAAACCGCAATTTTCAGTGCAAATTCCCCAATTCCATTAAAACCTTTGGCGAAAAGTTGATGAAAAAAACCAAAAACCAGACCTATTGGACCGGTAAGCGCCATTAAAACAATGGAAATTAGAAAGAGTAGAATACCAATAATTGGACTTGATTTCTTTTTCTTTCCGCAATCTTGTTTTTTGATTATCATGATCACATGGCTTTTTGTATGACTTCAAAAACTTTACTGCCATCACATTTTAAGGTTTTGTGAGGATATTTCAATATTAGTGCATAATCATGTGTGGCCATAATGATCGTACGTCCATTTTGATTGATGTCCTGTAGCACTTTCATGACCTCTACACTGGTCTGCGGGTCCAGATTTCCAGTAGGCTCATCCGCCAGAATTAATTCAGGGTCGTTCAACAAGGCACGGGCAATGGCAATTCGTTGCTGTTCCCCACCAGAGAGCTCATGTGGAAATTTAAAACCTTTGGTTTTCATTCCCACCTTATCCAATACTTCTTCAATTTTGCCATCCATTTTTGAGGCATCTGTCCACCCAGTGGCTTTTAACACAAACCGAAGATTGTTGTTCACATTTCTATCTGGAAGTAATTTAAAATCTTGGAATACAATGCCCAATTTTCTTCGTAAAAACGGAATATCTTTTTCTTGAAGTTTTTTTAGATCAAAATCGACCACGCTACCAGCTCCCTGTTTTAACGGGATATCTGCATACAGGGTTTTCATAAAACTACTCTTCCCGCTACCAGTTTTTCCAATTACATAGACAAATTCCCCTTTTTTCACTTCCAAGGTAATGTCCTTTAAGATGAGATTTTCGTTTTGAAAAACAGCGACGTCCTGTAATTTTAAGATGGTTTCTGGCATATTTTTGTATTGAAAAACTAAAGGTACTAAGTTCTAAAATTATAGCAGCTGAAGCATTTGCAAATTCTTCTTCTTAACTATAAAATATACTTTGGCCTGAATTTTGACGTTATGGTAACAGTCAATCGAGAACAGCGTAGAACACTATGAATCGAAGAAACCTCATTTTAACCCTAATTTGTTTAGGGTCGTTTTTTATTCTTTCCGCACAGAAAACTGAAATTTATTCCCACGAAAAAAAGGCGTATCAAGATGCCCTTGCTTTGTATAATAATCAACAATACCAAGCGGCACAGTCAATTTTCGATAAAATAAAAACCAGCACCAAAGATTACGAAACGGAAGCCAACAGTGCTTACTATTCTGCTAATGCTGCGATTCGATTGAACCAGCGCGGCGCCGATAAATTAATGGAGGATTTTGTGGATAGATATCCCACTTCTACCAAACGGAATTCTGCTTTTTTGGATGTGGCCGACTATTATTTTGAAACCGGAAAATATCCGTATTCCCTTAAATGGTATAAAAAAGTGGATCAATCCGCCATGTCCAATAACGATAAAGAGCGTTTCAACTTCAACAATGGCTATGCGCTTTATGCTTCAAAAAGGCCAAAGCAGGCAGAACGCTATTTGAGCAAGGTGAGCAACTCGCCCAAATATGGATCGCAGGCCAAATATTATTTGGGATACATAGCTTATGAGCAGGATGATTATGACGAGGCCAGTGCCCGGTTCGACCAAATAACAGACCCTGAATTACTCAATGAAAAGCTTTCTTATTATCAGGCTGACCTGAATTTTAAATTGGGCAATTTTGAAGAGGCCATTGCCATGGCAAAAAAGCAATTGCCAAAATCTGACCGCAAGGAAATTTCCGAGTTGAACAAGATTATTGGGGAGAGTTACTTCAACCTAAAACAATACGATGAAGCCATACCTTATCTAAAAAAATATCGCGGTAGACGGGGGAAATTGAGTAACACGGATTATTACCTTACAGGATACAGTCATTATAAGCAGGGTGATTATGAAGGCGCAATCCAATACTTCAATAAAATTATTGGGGGAACCAACAGTGTTTCGCAGAATGCCTATTATCATTTGGCTGAATGCTATTTAAAACTGGATAAAAAACCAGAAGCGTTGAATGCGTTCAGAAATGCTTCCCAGATGGATTTTAGTGCAGAAATCCAAAAAGACGCTTTGTTGAACTATGCCCGTTTGAGCTATGAGATAGGAAATGCGTACGAACCTGTTCCGCAAGTAATGGCAACTTATTTGGAGAAATATCCCAAGGACGAGCACCAACAAGAGATTCAGGAATTATTGGTGGATTCTTATATTACTTCCAAGAATTTTGAGGGCGCCATGGAACTCTTGGAGAAAAACAAGGGTTATGCCAGCAAGGAGACTTATCAAAAAGTGGCATTTTATAGAGGAGTGGAATTGTTTATTGATGGGGATTATGAACCAGCGCTGGAACGATTTTCCAAGTCTTTGAAAAGCGCAGAGAATAAAGATTTTGAAGCCCGGGCGCTATATTGGAAAGCCGAATCAGCATACCGATTGAACAGGTTTGATGAGGCACTTTCCGATTTTTCACAATTTAGAAAGCTTCCTGCGGCGAAGAAATTACCTGAATATACCAATTTAGACTACAATTTGGGGTATTGCCATTTTAAACTGAAGGAATACAGTAACGCCATATCCTATTTTAAAAATGTGACCAACTCTGGAACGGAAGACAATGAACGATTGGCCGATAGCTACTTGCGATTGGGAGATAGCTATTTTGTGACAAGCAAATACAAATCAGCACAATCGGCCTATAATGAATCTTCCAAAATGAATGGGCCTGAACGCGATTATGCAGCGTTCCAAAAAGCATTATGCAGTGGATTTTTGGGAAACAGTTCGGCAAAAATTGATGGGTTGAACCAATTTCTTACCCGATATCCCAAATCCTCACTTCGTGATGATGCATTCTTTGAACTTGGTAATTCCTACATAAAGGGAGGCAAGGAAAATATGGGACTCCAAACCTATGATCGTTTGATTGAAGAATATGGAAGGAGCAAATTTGCTCCCAGAGCCATGTTAAGACAAGGACTGGTTCATTACAATGCCAACAGGAATGATCAAGCACTAACAAAACTAAAAGGTGTGGTCCAAAAGTATCCTAACACCCAAGAGGCCAAACAGGCCGTAGCAACTGCCAAATTGGTGTATGTTGATGAAGGTAGGGTGAGCGAGTATGCAGCATGGGCCAGAAACTTGGATTTTGTTGAAGTCACTGATGCCGAATTGGACAATGCCAGTTTTGAAGCAGCCGATAGAAAACGAGCGGAAGGAAAATCAGAAGCAGCCATTAAGGGCTATGAAGATTATTTAAAGGAGTTTCCAAATGGGCTCCATGCATTACAGGTGAATTTTAATCTGGCACAACTGTATTTTTCCAAAGGAAATAAAGAAGCTGCATTGCCCAAGTACAAAACGGTTGCCGATAGCGGAAGCGGAGAATATACAGAGCAGGCTCTTACCAGGGTATGCGAAATTTATGTTGGAAAACAAGATTATCAAAGTGCCATTCCGTACTTAAAGCAATTGGAAAACACTGCGGAGATTTCCCAAAACAGGACCTTTGCACAATCCAACTTAATGAAAGGGTACTACGGGCAGGAAAATTATTCGCAGACCATTGCTTATGCCGAAAAGGTATTGAAAGCACCAAAAATTGATAACCGTATTAAAAGTGATGCCCAAATCATGATTGCGCGCTCTGCCATTGCAACCAATGATGAACGCTTGGCGGAAACGGCATATCAAGAGGTAAAGAAGATTGCCACAGGTGAATTAGCTGCGGAGGCCTGGTACTATGATGGTTATTTTAAGAATAAAAACCAAGATTTTGAAGCTTCCAACACGGCGGTTCAAAAATTGGCCAAGGATTATTCCGCATATAAGGAATGGGGAGGAAAGGGATTGATCATCATGGCCAAGAATTTTTATGCACTGGGCGATGCTTTTCAGGCCACCTATATTTTGGAGAGTGTAATTTCCAATTTTGCGGAATACAATGATATTGTTGCTGAGGCCAAGGGAGAGTTATCCATTATCAAATCCAGGGAAGCGCAGAGCAATTCTTCAGTTGATCCTAACGGCAATTAAAAAACGAGACACAGCATGCAAAAGAACATCCATATATTTTCAGTACTATTTTTGGGCCTTTGGGGAGCTATTTCAGCTCAGGAAACCGATGATATAGGCACTGAAACGGTTACTGTTGTAAAACCGTATTCCCCCACCGTTTCAGATGCCTTTAAAGTAAAATCCGCTCCCAATCTTAACGATTCCATTGTGCTACAGAAAAAGGAGATCAATTACAGTATTTTTTCAGTACCGGTCGCATCTACCTTTACCCCAGCAAAAGGAAAGGCATCTCGAGTAAAAAAGACACCTCCACCAACCTTGTACAATTCCTATGCATCTGTTGGTTTGGGAAACTTCAACAATGCCTTGGTGGATTTATATACCAGTAGGGAATTTAATAGGGGAGAAGATTTGTTGGATTTTGGTTTGAGTCACCATTCCTCTCGGGGAGATATTGAAAGCACACCACTAGATACGGAGTTTTACAATACCAAGTTTGATGCTTCCTACGCCAAAAAGGATAGGGATATGGATTGGGGAGCTAGTATTGGACTTCAACACCAATTATATAATTGGTACGGGATTGAAAACAATGCGTTTGACGATGCCACTATTGCCACAATTGATGAAAAACAGAACTATTTTAATGCGGAGGCCAAGGCACACTTAAATTTGGAAGATTCTTTTTTTAAGAAGGGAAATGTATTGTTGCGAAGATTCTGGGACGCTTCCGAATCTGGAGAGAACCGCATTGTCATTAACCCAACCATTGAATTACCCATCACCGAAGAGTTGGTGACCATAAATACAAAACTGGATTATGTAAATGGGAATTTTAAAAATGCATCATTGAACAGTACCACTAATACTGGTGAAATTAACTATAGTCAGTTTCAGGCCAGTTTAAATCCAAGTTTACTGGTGCTTAGGGATGACCTTACCCTAAATTTGGGAGCTAATATTGTTTATGGAATGGATACCGAAAACGATGACATTGATTTTTACATTTATCCAGCGGTAACTGCATCCTATCGTTTGTTGGACGAATCTGTAATTGCCTATGGTGGAGTTGAGGGAGAGCTCAAGCAAAATTCCTATTATGATTTTGTTTCAGAAAACCCATACGTTTCTCCAACCTTGGACATTAGGCCTACGGATCGGCAATATGAAGGTTATATTGGATTGAAAGGACAGTTGTTGTCCAATGTGGGGTACAATATCAAGGGATCTTATACTGCGGAAAATAGAAAGCCTTTGTTCTTTTTAAATCCGCAGAACCTGTTTAGAACTGATGTAAAAGGGTATTTCTATGGAAATTCCTTTCAGGTGTTTTATGATGATGTAAAAACATTGGGGATTTTTGGAGAGCTAAATGTTGATGTGAACCGGAATTTCACCTTGGGAATCAACGCCGAATTTTACGATTATGACACCGAAACGGACAACCCGGCATGGAATTTACCCTCTATAAAGGGATCATTATTCATGGATTATCAAATCAACAAGCAATGGTATTTTGGCGCCAACCTCTTTTATATTGGGGAACGTGATGACTTGGTGTCCCAAGCTGTTCAAAATGTATTGCCCTCAGAATTCCCGGCCACCATTGTGACCTTGGATGGTTTTTTTGATGCTAATGCACACGTAGGATATCGCTTTAACGAACAACTTTCGGTCTTTCTAAAAGCTTCCAATATTGCCAACAATGATTATCAAAGGTGGGCGAATTTTAGGGTTCAAGGTTTTCAGGCCTTAGCTGGGGTTTCTTATAAATTTGATTTTTAGGCTTTGGTTAGCAGGGAGCTTTTTAAGTTTTTACAGTAAAATATGTCCCTGTTTATCACACTATAATAGCTTTTGGTCACAAAAGTTAATAGTGCTATTGTATTTTACAAATGGAACGCTTTCTTTGGTATAAACAATAACAATTTCAAAAAATGAAAAAAATGATATCAGTAAAATCAATGTGTTCAGTGATTGTGGCAGCCTGTTTTCTTTGCACTTCTTTGCAAGCCATGCCTGTTTCGGCCAACAAATCGGTAAACGATAAAGTAATTGTAGAAACCTCTCCAGTAGGTGAATGGAATTATACGGCAGAAGGTACTTCCTATGAATATAGTAAGGGAGTATTGGTGGTAAAAAAAATCGAAGAAAACTATGAGGTTACCGTAAGGGTGAACAACGCTGCTTTAAAGGCAGAGCAGGTAAAGGTGGCTGGAAAGGCCATAGATTTTGTTATATATGTTGAAGGACAGAAAGTAACTGTGAGTTTAACCTGGGATGGAAATGAGATCAAAGGTGAGGCGGAATCTACAGATGGTGTTTTCCCCATAAAGGGAACAAGAATCATTGTCGATTAGGACTATCCAATCAAAATTTTAAAAAGGTGTCCAACTCAATTCATGAATTTGGACACTTTTTCTTTGTTGCACCTTTTCTGGGCTCACTCTTATGTAAGGAAACTGCAATAAATCGTCAGAAAAATCGTTATGTTTAGAATGCTGTTCCATCTACTTGCGTTGGAATGGCTGCTCCATTTGAATTGGAAGTCATGCGATTACGATTCATTAACATACCGACCTACGCCATTTTACTCTTGACTTTGCAGTTAGGGATAGCGCAAAATTTTGTCCGCAATGGTGGATTTGAGGATTTTGTGGAATGCCCCGTTAAAATGAGTAATCTAAATCGAGATACCGAGTTTTGGAATGCTCCTACATTGGGAACAACAGATTACTTTAACGAGTGCAGTAAGACCAAGCTTGGTATTCCCATGAATTTTAAAGGAAAGCAAGAAGCCTATGAGGGTAACGGTTATGCCGGATTATATCTTTTTGCTCCAAAAGATTATAGGGAATACATTCAAGTTGAGTTATCTGAAACGTTGAAAAAAGGCCATAGATACAGACTGAGCCTCTCCTTGAGTCTTTCTGAAAAATCAGATGGGGCTGTTATGGATATTGGCGCAGTTTTCTCGGAAAAACCGTTATCGATTCATACCAAGCGCCAGCTTTCAAATGCAGTTCTGTCATCAGAATCAACTAAAACCACTCATGCAAAACAATTCTCTACAACAGGGTTTTATGATGACAAGAAGGACTGGATGCAAGTAAGTTTGGATATAGTGGCCAAAGGATTTGAAAACAATCTTGTTCTTGGGAACTTTAAAAGTAACGGCGGAACCCTTTATTTGGATTTTAAAAATAGTGCCGCCAAAACAGAAGGGTATTCCTATTACTATTTGGACGATGTTTCCCTAGTTTACCTTGGGCCTGAGTACAAGCCCAACCAGAGTTATGTGCTTAATCATGTAAACTTTGATTTTGACCGTTTTGAATTGGAGCCCAAGGCTAAGCAAAGCTTAAAAGATGTGTATGAATACCTTCAAAAGAATCCCAATTTAAAAGTTTCCATTAGCGGGCATACAGATGATTTAGGATCAGAAGAATACAATGATGTATTGTCCAACCAAAGGGCTAAAACTGTTGCTAGGTATTTAATGCGCTTGGGATTGGAGAAAAATAGGATTACCTCCGAAGGCCATGGGAACAAGATTCCATTGGACAGCACTCTGACGGATAAAGCCAGACGGAAAAATCGTAGGGTGGAGTTTGTGATGACCGAGTTTGTTGATGAATGACAGAGGCACTAAGAACTGCCCCAAAAGAAGCAATCAATTAAAAGTACTGGCCAGGAGATCTTCCAATTTTGGAAACAACATTTCTTTGTTCCACGAATCCCAATAAAACTTTTGATGCAGGCCTGAACTGCCATCCAGCAGTTTATTGATATCTACATCATATTTTAATATGATATTACCGGTATTGCCACCATTCAGAACAAAAAACGATTCAGGTTTATAACCTTTGGATTTGATATTGATTTTCCAATGAAAATCCTTTTCGCCGATCAGTGTAAAGGACCCGTCGTAGTCGGTATAAGTGATATTGTCCGTTGCATTTATTTCAACTGAAGCTCTATAAACGGGAAATCCCAGTTCATCAACTATTTTACCACTAATCTTGTTTTGGCAAAGTCCAAAGTAAGGGACAAAAGATAAAACCAGCATATAGGTCACTATCCGCATTGAAATAAGATTTGGACTATAAGTAACGTATTTTATTGAAAGTTAGTATGATAAGAATAATGAAATTTCATACCCCAAAAACAGAGCGCTAAACAATATGAACCTGAAAACTGCGTTTATATAGGCGATACGAGAACCCAAATCAACACAACTATGCTTTACAAGGTTACTCGTATTTTTTCATTCTTCAGTTTTTGTTTTTTAGTGGGGACTCCGCTTTTTGGACAAAATTTAATTCTAAACCCCAGCTTCGAAAATTATAAATCCTGTCCGTTGAACATCACCAGTTTTGATGCTCTTCTTGAGGATGTTTCATTGCCGTCGTCCAGTTCGGGAGACTATTTCAATGAATGTGGATCAAGTGATTTTGGGGTGCCTGCCAATTTTAAGGGTTCACAAGAGGCAACTGATGGTTCAGGTTATGCAGGACTTTATTTCTACGCATTGAATGACTATCGCGAATATATTCAGCTAAACACCAGTAGAACACTACGAGAAAAACATCCCTATAAAATTTCCGTGCAATTGAGTCTAGCCGAGGCTTCTAGTCTTGCCGTAAAGGATATGTCAATTGTCCTGGTCAATAAAAAAGTAAAGTTTCCCAATGGTTCCGCTTTGACAAATTCCCGTCTAGATTTACAAGAAGGCGTATTGTTTCATGAGGTAAAATTGAAACCGAACAAATCGTTGGCAAGTACGGATGATTGGGTTACGTTGACTGCGGAATTTGAAGCCAAAGGCTTTGAAAATCATATCATTGTGGGGAATTTTAAAAACAATACAAATACAGTGTTGTTGCAGCAAGAAAAGCCCATAATATCAAGTGATTACTCGTATTATTATGTTGATAACTTGGCACTGGAAGAATTGCCAAGGGTTAACTATGAAAAAGACAAGATTTATGTTTTGGAGCGCAACCCATTTGAACCAAAAGGATACGAATTGGATGCTGAAGCCATAGCAAGTGTCAAAAAGATATTCAAGTACCTTAAAGAAAACACGGAGGTACAGATGAAGATTACCGGTCATTCGGATAATGTTGGACAGCCTGGGTATAACAAGTTCATATCTTCATTAAGAGCTAGGGCAGTTGCCATTTATCTTAAAAAACTCGGTATCGATGATGACCGTATTGTATGGGAAGGAGTTGGTGACACAAGACCACTAGGAAACGGGAGAATCAAAGAAGATCATCTTTCCAACCGCAGGGTTGAGTTTGTGATGACTGATTTTAATGATAATTAATTAGCACAACTCCATAACGTTACATTTTCTATTTTTGAGGGAAATCCTCAAAACATGAAAAAAATACTTTTCAGCCTTTTGGTTCTTCTTCTTTTTGCTGCTTGCAATCCCAAGGAAGAGGTCGATTTAATTGTCCACAATGCAAATATCTACACGGTTGATGCGGAATTTTCCATAGTCAACAGTATGGCCATCAAAGATGGAAAGTTTGTGGCGGTGGGAGACAAAGAGCAGCTACTGCAAAATTACCAAGCAAAAAAAGAACTCGATGTTCAAGGAAAAACCGTTGTTCCAGGACTTATCGATGCTCATTGTCATTTTTATGGATTAGGGTTGAATCAACAAGTCGTGGACTTGGTAGGGACGACCAGTTTTGAGGAAATACTCGAAAAAGTGGTCGCATTTCAAAAAAGTAATCCCTCCAACTTTGTTAGGGGAAGAGGATGGGACCAAAACGATTGGGAAATCAAGGAATTCCCAACAAAGGAAAAATTGGATGAACTCTTTCCAAACACCCCTGTTGCTTTACGACGTGTGGATGGTCATGCCTATTTGGCCAACCAAAAAGCATTGGATTTAGCCGGAATAACCTTGGAAATGGATGTCGAAGGTGGTGAAATAGTAAAAAAAGATGGAAAACTGACCGGAGTTTTGGTAGACAATCCCATGGGGATGATAAATGCAATCATACCCAAACCTAGCAGAAAAATGCAGGTTCAGGCTTTGAAAAATGCGGAAAAACTGTGCTTGGATTACGGACTGACCACGGTAAACGATGCTGGACTGAACAAATCTACGATTGAACTTATAGATAGTCTTCAAAAAGCAGATGATCTATCCATTAGGGTATACGCCATGATCAGCAACAATCCTGAAAACCTGGATTACTATTTGGACAAAGGAATCATCAAAACGGATGGGCTCCACGTACGATCTGTAAAAGTTTATGGCGATGGAGCTTTGGGTTCCAGAGGTGCGGCTTTGAAAAAACCATATTCGGACCAAGAAGGGCATTTTGGAGCCATGGTAACCCCAGTGGACCAAATTGAAAGTTTGGCAGAGCGTATTGCAGCTTCAGAATACCAAATGAATACCCATGCCATTGGGGATTCGGCCAACGTTGTGGTGCTAAGGGCCTATCAAAAAGCACTTGAAGGGAAACAAGACAGACGTTGGAAGGTGGAACATGCACAGGTGGTTTCAGAACAAGATTTTGATTATTTCGAGAATGGAATTATTCCCTCCATTCAACCCACCCATGCCACTAGCGACATGTATTGGGCCGAAGATCGGTTAGGTGCGGAACGTGTAAAAGGAGCCTATGCCTATAAAAAACTATTGGATAAAGCTGGATTGGTCGCCTTGGGAACTGATTTTCCTGTAGAGCGCGTAAGTCCGTTTTTAACGTTTTATGCCGCAGTGGCTCGTCAAGATTTGGAAAAGTATCCAGAAGAAGGCTTCCAAATGAAAGATGCCTTATCGCGAGAAGAAACTTTAAGGGGAATGACCATTTGGGCGGCATATTCCAATTTTGAGGAAAATGAAAAAGGAAGCATTGAGGTTGGTAAGCTGGCAGATTTTGTGGTTTTGAGCAATGATATTATGGATATGCCAGTGGATGACATACCCAATCTACAAGCAGAACAGGTTTTTATCAGCGGAAAACAGATGAAATAAAAACGGGCCATATGGCCCGTTTCCTCAACATTAAAATTATTGTTTTATTGGCTTATGGCTAAAGAAGCTCTTGTGGTTCCCCAACCCATGACCAAATCGCCATCGTCAGTAAAAGCAATTGAAAACGCTTCCAAAGATTCCCCGTCGGTACTGGCTTTAGCAGTAACTCTGGCCACATCGGCGGCACTATCATAAGAATAAGCTCCCCATTGGTTCAAATTACTGTTCAATATTACCGTCCACTCGTCATCACCGGGAATAGTAAATAAAGAATAAGTTCCAGCTTTCACGGATTTTCCACCAACGGTGGCATCCTTGTAAAAAGTGATTTCTGCAGCTTCATTGGCTCCGGTTCTCCAAACCTTACCGGCAGGAGCAAGTTCAGAAAGGCTACGCCCCTTTAACTGAGGTCTGCTGTAAATCACTCTTACCGCTTTATCAGAAACTCTGTAACTGGCGGGGTAAGAAGCGATATCAGCAGGGCTTTTGTCCAATCCGCTAAACTTTTGAGCGGTTGCTTCAGTGGAAAAAACCAAGGCTAAGGTTAAAAAAGTAAATAAGAATACATTTTTCATGATTATGATTTTAGTTGTCCTCAAAACTAGGATGTAATTAAATGATGTTTTTATAAAGAGACGTTAAAATTTAACAGACCTTTCAAAGTGTTCGATAAACTGCTCTTTTCGATAATAATCATATCACTTTATCCGTATTTGAATCGATAAAGTTTCATATTGTAATGTAAAATAGCAATACTATTTATTAATTGAAATATTAAAATAATATTTGCAGTATAAATTGTTATAAAGATAAAGATATGTGCGGAATAGTATGTGCATTTGATATAAAGGAAAGTGCGGAAAAATTAAGACCCCAGCTTTTGGAGATGTCTAAAAAAGTTAGGCATAGAGGTCCGGATTGGAGTGGTATATATTCAGATGAAAAAGCCATTTTGGCCCATGAGCGATTGGCCATTGTTGATCCAGCTTCTGGAAAACAACCTTTGCTCAGCGAAGATAGTAAACTGATATTGGCCGCCAACGGCGAAATCTATAACCATAGGGAGCTTAGAAAGCAGTTTGAGGGTAAATATGAATTCAGGACCCAATCAGATTGCGAGGTTATTTTGGCACTGTACCAAGAAAAAGGAGTTGATTTTGTTGACGACTTGAACGGTATTTTCGGTTTTGCCATTTATGATAGTGAAAAGGATGAATACTTCATTGCAAGAGATCATATGGGAATTATTCCATTATATATAGGATGGGATAAAAACGGAACCTTTTATGTGGCTTCCGAACTTAAAGCATTGGAAGGAACATGCTCAAAAATAGAATTGTTTCCACCTGGACATTATCTGCACAGTGCTGATGGAGAGTTCAAAAAATGGTACAAAAGGGATTGGATGGACTATGAGGCGGTTAAGGAGAACGAGACCAGCATTCAAGAAATAAAGGATGCTTTGGAAGCTGCAGTACACCGTCAATTAATGTCTGATGTGCCGTATGGAGTGCTATTATCTGGGGGATTGGATTCTTCGGTTACCTCTGCGGTTGCCAAGAAATATTCGCAAATGCGAATTGAATCTGGCGATACCAAAGAAGCTTGGTGGCCACAATTGCATTCATTTTCGGTTGGACTTGAAGGTTCACCTGATTTGGCTGCCGCTCAAAAAGTGGCAGATCATATCGGTACCATTCATCACGAGATAAAATTTACCATCCAAGAAGGACTTGATGCCATTAAAGATGTCATTTACAACTTGGAAACTTATGATATCACCACCATTAGGGCGTCCACACCCATGTATTTGATGGCGAGGGTTATCAAATCAATGGGGATAAAGATGGTGCTGTCTGGCGAAGGTGCGGATGAGTTGTTCGGGGGGTATCTTTATTTCCATAAAGCACCCAGTCCAAAAGATTTTCATGAAGAAACCGTGAGAAAGTTGGACAAATTGCACATGTACGATTGTCTTAGGGCCAATAAATCTTTGGCAGCTTGGGGGATTGAAGGCCGTGTTCCATTTCTAGACAAAGAATTTATGGATGTTGCTATGCGAATCAACCCAAAAGATAAAATGATCAATGGGGAACGTATGGAAAAATGGGTGGTTCGTAAGGCGTTTGAAGATTATTTGCCAGAAAGTGTTGCTTGGAGGCAAAAAGAACAATTCTCGGATGGTGTTGGATACAGCTGGATAGATACTTTGAAGCAATTGGTAGAAGAAGAAGTGAGTGATGCGCAATTGGCCAATGCCCATTTCAAATTCCCCATTCAAACACCGACCACCAAGGAAGAATATTACTATCGTTCCATTTTTGAAGGACATTTTCCTTCGGATGCGGCTGCTTTATGTGTTCCACAAGAGCCTTCGGTGGCCTGTAGCACCAAAATAGCCCTAGAATGGGATGAAGCGTTTAAAAATATGAATGATCCTTCTGGTAGGGCTGTGGCCAATGTCCATGAGGATGCCTATACAAAGTAATTAACCGTAAATAAAACGTGAAGTAGGAAGATGTAGTTTTGTTTTATTTGAATTAGTCAGAAAAGCCCCTTAACCAAGGGGCTTTTTGATTTTAAAAAGTGTGAGAGGGAAGTAAGAAAAAGGCTCAATTTTTTCCACATTTATTTGTTGATAACTTAGGTGCTCTAAAGTGCTTCAACCTCCTAATTTCATTGGGTATTCTTTATATTTGTAAGATTTGAAATTTTCAAGGTAACTAAAGAAAATATATGAGCGAAGAGGCTAAAAAAAATCAATATTCAGCGGATAGTATCCAGGCCCTTGAGGGCATGGAGCACGTACGTATGAGACCTTCCATGTATATTGGGGATGTTGGGGTCAGAGGATTGCACCATTTGGTATATGAAGTAGTGGACAACTCCATAGATGAGGCCATGGGCGGTCATTGTGATACCATTGATGTCATTATAAACGAAAACAACTCCATTACCACAAAGGATAATGGTAGGGGTATACCAGTGGGCCTTCACAAGAAAGAAGGAGTTTCTGCCCTAGAGGTGGTGATGACCAAGATCGGTGCTGGAGGTAAATTTGATAAGGACTCCTATAAGGTTTCAGGTGGTCTTCACGGTGTTGGGGTTTCTTGTGTAAATGCGCTATCAAGCCATTTAAAGGCTACGGTTCACCGAGAAGGTAAAATTTGGGAACAAGAATACGAGAGGGGAAAATCGCTGTACCCGGTTAAAAGTACCGGCGAGAGCAAGGATACCGGAACAGTGGTAACCTTTATGCCCGATGACACCATTTTTACCCAAACTGTTGAGTACAGTTACGAGACTTTGGCCAATAGAATGCGTGAACTAGCGTATTTGAACAAGGGAGTGACCATAACCCTTACCGATAAACGGAATAAAGACGAAAAAGGGGAGTATATCTCTGAAACCTTTCATTCCAAAGAAGGATTGAAGGAATTTATCAAGTTTTTGGATGGAACTCGTGAACCGCTTATCCAAAGCGTAATTTCCATGGAAGGTGAGAAAAATGGAATTCCTGTTGAAGTTGCCATGATCTATAACAACGGATATACGGAAAACCTTCATTCTTATGTAAACAACATCAACACCCATGAAGGTGGAACCCATTTATCTGGTTTTAGAAGGGGATTGACATCCACTTTGAAGAAATATGCAGATGGTTCGGGAATGTTGGACAAGCTAAAGTTTGAAATTTCCGGAGATGATTTCCGTGAAGGACTTACAGCTATTGTTTCGGTAAAGGTTGCGGAACCACAATTTGAAGGACAGACCAAGACCAAATTGGGTAACCGTGAGGTGACCAGTGCTGTTAGTCAGGCAGTTTCTGAAATGTTGACCAATTATTTGGAGGAGCATCCAGATGATGCCAAGCAAATAGTTGAAAAAGTAAAACTGGCTGCCCAAGCTAGACACGCTGCGGCCAAGGCCCGTGAAATGGTGCAACGTAAAAACCCAATGAGTGTTGGGGGATTGCCAGGAAAGTTATCCGATTGCTCTGAACAAGATCCAACAAAATGTGAAGTGTTCTTGGTAGAGGGAGATTCTGCGGGTGGAACCGCAAAACAGGGTCGTGATAGAAATTTTCAGGCTATTTTACCGCTTCGCGGTAAGATTCTGAACGTGGAAAAAGCCATGCAACATAAGGTTTTTGAAAATGAGGAAATCAAGAACATTTATACTGCTCTTGGAGTCACTATTGGTACCGAGGAAGATAGTAAGGCATTGAATCTTGAAAAGCTGCGCTATCATAAAGTGGTCATCATGTGTGATGCCGATGTTGATGGTAGTCACATTGAAACTTTGATTCTTACCTTCTTTTTCCGATACATGCGCGAGCTTATTGAAGGAGGACACGTTTACATCGCCACACCACCATTGTATTTGGTGAAAAAAGGTACTAAGCGTAGATATGCTTGGGACGATAATGAACGTGATGAGATAGTGGAATCCATGAAAGGAGGTGCTAGCATCCAACGTTACAAAGGTCTTGGTGAAATGAACGCAGAACAACTTTGGGATACTACAATGAATCCTGAGTTTAGAACACTTCGCCAAGTGAGCATCGATAATGCAACAGAATCTGATCGTATTTTCTCCATGTTAATGGGGGATGAGGTACCGCCAAGACGAGAATTCATTGAGAAAAATGCCGTTTATGCTAACATAGATGCATAGATAAAGCCATTTCACAACAAAAACTCGCTCTAACAAAGCGAGTTTTTTAGTTTTAGGAAAAATTTTACAAGATGAAGAGAATAGTTCTTTTGCTCGCTTTGTGTAGTTTTTCCTTCGGAATGGCACAATCTAACCTTAATGATCTCTTGGCGGCAGGTCTCAATGATGCCGAACGTTATACAACGAGTTGGTTGGCTCCCGTCACGGAAGCAGGAATCTATAGCATTTCAAATGGATGGTACAACACCGCAGATGCGAAGCCTTTGGGCGGATTCGAAATATCGATTGTTGGAAATATTACGGGTTTCAAGAATAAATCAGATAAAAAATCCTTTACCCTAAATACGGCAGATTACGAAAACCTACAGTTTTTGGATGGTAGCAGTTCTAAGGAAGTAGCAACCGCCTTGGGAGATATTGAAGGTGTGGATGTGGCCATTAATGCAACCATTGAAGGACAGCAGGTAAGTGCTCAGTTTGAGCTCCCTTCGGGTTTATCTTCAGAGGATTTAAACTTTGTTCCCTCTGGATATATTCAAGCTAGTGTGGGTTTGATCAAAGGTACGGAGGTAAAGGCAAGGTTTTTACCTAAAATCAACACAGACGATGTTTCCATAGGACTTTATGGGTTTGGTGTCCAACATGATTTTACCAAACACCTTCCAGCTGATAAATTACTGCCAGTTGCAATCTCAGCGGTTATTGGATATACCAATCTTAGCGGAGAATACGATTTTACGGATACCGGAGCGGTATCCGGAGAAAACCAGCGCATTGATGCCAAGTTCAGCTCTTGGAATTTTGCTGCAGTTGTATCTACTCGCTTGCCCGTAATTAATTTCTATGGAGGATTGAATTACATTACTGGAAAATCAGATACCAATATATTGGGAAGATATGAAGTGGAGACCGCTGGTCCGGATATAGTTTATAACGACCCATTTATGATAAATAATAAGGTAAGTGGTGTTTCTGCCAACATTGGAACCAAATTGAAGCTTGGTTTTTTCCGTTTAAATGCAGATTATAACATTGCCGAGTTCAGCACATTCACCTTTGGGGTGAACTTTGGATTTAGGTAATCTTAGTCAACCATGGGTTTAATATCCATGAAAACAACATAATTATATTCAGAAGGGGTGTAGTGTCTAGCTGCACCCTTTCCGTTTAAAATGTGATTGACCGCTCCAGACATTTCCCAGGCATTTAGCTCTTTTCCAAGCCATTGTTTTACGGTAAGCTTATCACATCCGTTTTCTATCCCATACTGTTTTACTTTTTGATAACTTTCAGCATGTTTAGGGTCAATATCGGTATCTTCCCAACCCCAATGCCAAATACTTTTTTCCGCATCAAAATATCCCACATGGATAAAATCAATTTCCAGTATCACAAAACCATTTTTTTTATTGCTGATTTTTAAGACACTGTTTTTGAAATCGTAATGTCTGTCATAGTCCCCTTCGTTGCCTTTAAGGTATTTTTCCATGAAACTGTTCTGGTCAGCAACCATTTCGTCCATAGCAGTCTTATAAAATGCATCACAATCCAAAATATTTGGAGACTCCCCAGAATACGGGAGAGAATTAACTGTTGGATTCGCAGCCATTAGAAAAAGAAGGAAAAAGCCCCAGAGGTACATGAAAGTTTTCATAGGAATATACAATTATGTGAGGGGGAGTTACTTAAAGGTATGAAATTGTGCTAAATACGACACTATAAACCTTCAAAACGCTAAAAAAGCCCCTAGGGGCAGGGGCTTTTTATTTTCATATGGTGTGCCTTCTTTGGTTATTCCCTGGTGGCGAAGACAGAACCATTTTCCAGGGCCAATATTTCAGGGTCATTGGTTTCTTCCAAACTAACGGTTACATCCGTAACCTCTGTATCGGCATAAATAATGGTATATACTCCATTTTCCTCAGACCATTTAAAATCAGTATAAAATGTCAATTTGGAATCGGAATAGCTTTGGTATCTACCTAAGTATACATCGTTGAAAATCCACTCCTCCCGAGTGGTGTTTCCGCTTTTACCATCAATTGAAGAAGAACTTCTGGCCCAGATACCCAAAATAGGGTCATTATTTTCTGGAATACTGGTACAGTTGCTTATAGCAATAATGCACACAATCGATAGCAATGAAAAGAATTTTTTCATAGGCAAAGTAGGTTAATCGTGATTTGGGACTACTAGAACGGAGTTCAGGGAAGAACTATTGTAGCAAATTCGACGTACGGTAAGCCTAGGGGCCATTTCTTCGTTGAACTACATATTTTGTTAACATTACGGTTATTTTACTTACAAAGCAATAAGAAAAATGATCTGACCTAAAATGGTAAATGTCAGGTTTTTTCTGACCTAAATGCCTTATTTTTGATCGATTAAAATTTAAACCTAAAAAAATGAAAGTTACCGTAGTTGGAGCAGGTGCAGTAGGTGCTAGCTGTGCTGAGTATATCGCAATGAAAAATTTTGCCTCTGAGGTTGTTTTGTTGGATATAAAAGAAGGATATGCCGAAGGAAAGGCAATGGATTTGATGCAAACCGCATCCCTAAATGGTTTTGATACCAAAATAACAGGAAGTACCAGCGATTACTCCAAAACTGCAGGTAGCGATATTGCTGTGATTACATCTGGAATCCCTCGTAAACCTGGGATGACCCGTGAGGAACTCATTGGAATCAATGCCGGAATTGTAAAGACAGTTTCTTCCAGTCTTTTGGAGCACTCTCCAAATGTAATTTTAATTGTGGTGAGCAATCCAATGGATACCATGACCTATTTGGTGCATAAGACCACTGGCCTCCCAAAACACAGAATCATTGGTATGGGTGGTGCCTTGGACAGTGCCCGTTTCAAATATAGATTGGCCGAAGCATTGGAAGCTCCAATTTCAGATGTGGATGGAATGGTGATAGGTGGCCATAGTGATAAAGGTATGGTGCCTTTAATTGGTCATGCTACAAGAAACAGTGTAAAAGTTTCTGAATTTCTTTCCGAAGAAAAAATGAAATGGGTGGTAGAGGAAACCAAAGTGGGTGGTGCAACATTGACCAAACTTTTGGGTACCAGCGCTTGGTATGCTCCGGGGGCCGCAGTTTCTGGTTTGGTACAGGCCATTGCTTGTGATCAGAAGAAAATGTTCCCGTGTTCCACACTTTTGGAAGGGGAATATGGGCTTAACGACATTTGCATAGGTGTACCTGTATTATTGGGAAGAAATGGTATTGAAAAAGTTGTTGAGATTGAACTGAGCGATGCCGAAAAAGCCAAAATGCAGGAAAGCGCCGAAGGCGTTAAAAAAACCAATGGATTGCTTGAAGTATAATCCTTAGGACAAATAACGATTTAAAATAAATGGGCAGAATCCTCTGCCCATTTGCAATTCCCGCAAATTCTATTGGCAAATCTTACGGGAAATGATATATTTGCACGCTGTTTAAGAAAACTTCTAAAAATTTAATAATCAATGCAAAATAAAGGACTTATAAAGCTTTTCGCACTCCTTTTTGGTTTGGTAAGTATTTATCAGCTATCCTATACTTTCATAACGAGTAAGTTGGAAAAGGATGCTGAAACCTATGCCATTAGCCAAATTTCGGAAGCAGAGGAAGATTATGTAGCAAAGCGTGAGGCTTTAGAAGCATCATATTTGGATTCTATCGGCACCAATCCTGTGTTGGGCTATACCAGCTATGATGATGCGAAGAAAAAAGAATTGAACAAGGGTCTTGACCTTAAAGGAGGGATAAACGTTACCCTTCAGATTTCTGTAAAGGACATCTTAAAAGGATTGGCCAACAATACAAAAAATCCAATTTTCAATAAGGCCTTGGCCGATGCGGATAATGCTTCCAAGAATAGTCCTGACACGTACTTGGAGTTATTTTTTGACGCTTTTGATAACGTAAAAGGTGATACCAAATTGGCATCGCCTGATATTTTTGCCAACAAGGGTCTAAGCGATGTAGTCAATTTTCAGATGACCGATGATGAGGTGAAGCCAATCATCAGAACAAAGATTGATGAATCCATTGTTTCAGCTTTTGAGGTACTTCGTGAACGTATTGATGGTTTTGGGGTAACACAGCCTAACATTCAGCGAGAAGGAAATTCAGGTCGTATTTTGGTGGAACTTCCGGGAGCAAGGGATATTGCCAGAGCACAAGAACTGTTGTCAAGTACAGCACAGTTGGAATTTTGGGAAACGTATTCTCAAAACAACCAAAGCTTGGGTGCTTTCTTTGTAAATGCCAATGAAAAATTAAGGGATATTTTGGAGCCAGTGGCTTCAGAAGAGGAAACAACCAAACCAGAATCTGAGATTGATTCGCTTTTATCGGATGTTGCGCAAGATTCTTTGGATTTGACAACTCAAACTAATCCATTATTGAGCAAATTGATTCCTGGCAATCCTGGCAGTCATGCCATTGCAAGGGTTTTGGTTACGGATACTGCTGAAATAGGGGGATACCTTAGAATGCGCGAGATTAAGCGACTTTTGCCGAATGATATTCAGTTTACCAAGTTCCTTTGGGAAAGATCGGCTAAAGATTCAGAGATAGCTGAACTATATGCACTAAAATCCAATAGGGATGGAACCCCAAGAATAAGCGGTGATGTTGTTTCTGATGCCCAAGATACTTTTGATCAATACAACAAACCAGCAGTAAGCATGACCATGAATACTCGTGGCGCCAAGGAATGGGAGAAGTTGACAGGCGATGCCTTTAACAACCAAACTGGTATTGCCATTGTATTGGATAACAAAGTTTATACGGCTCCAGGTGTTTCTACCGGGCCAATTTCTGGTGGACGTTCCGAAATCACTGGAACTTTTACGGTTAACGAAACAAAGGATATTGCAAATGTGTTGAGAGCGGGTAAACTACCTGCATCAGCAGAAATCATTCAATCGGAAGTTGTTGGGCCATCCTTGGGACAAGAAGCCATTGATAGTGGTTTTATGTCCTTCTTGATTGCAATGGCATTTGTACTGGTATGGATGGTATTCTACTACGGAAAAGCTGGAATCTTTGCCGATATCGCCTTGGTGTTAAACATCCTTTTGATTTTTGGAGTGTTGACAAGTCTTGGAGCGGTATTGACCCTTCCAGGTATTGCGGGTATTGTGTTGACCATCGGTATGTCGGTCGATGCCAACGTACTGATATTTGAACGTGTCAAAGAAGAATTGGCGAGAGGAAAAGGAAAAGCGCAAGCTGTTGCAGATGGTTTCAGCAATGCATTGTCATCTATTTTGGATGCCAACATTACAACCGGTCTTACAGCGATTATCCTGTTTGTTTTTGGTTCAGGACCAATTAAAGGATTTGCCACTACCTTATTGATCGGTATTGTTACCTCATTGTTCACTGCCATCTTTATCACCCGTTTGTTGGTAGACTGGTATGTTTCCAAAAAAGGCAGAAGCTTGGATTTCTCCACAGGATTGACCAAGAACCTTTTCAAGAATATGAACATCAACTTCTTGGGTAAACGTAAGATAGCTTATGTGGTTTCTGCCATTTTGATCGGAGTAAGTATTTTCTCGTTGTTTACCTTAAAATTGCAACAAGGTGTTGACTTTGTTGGAGGGCGTTCGTACCAAATCCGTTTTGAAAAAGCGGTTAATCCTTCGGAGATTGCATCGGAATTGAATACAGTATTTGGAAGTGGAACAAATGTAAAAACCTTCGGGGAAGCCAATCAGATTAAAGTGACCACTCCATATAAAGTGGATGTTGAAGGTATTGAAGTGGATAATGAAATCCAGAACAAACTCTATACTTCGCTTCAAAAATATTTACCGGATGGTACTTCTTTTGAAGATTTCACCGTTGGCGCATCTGAAAAATCCATAGGAATTCTACAGTCCGTTAAAGTAGGACCTACTATAGCAGATGATATCAAGAACAATGCTTTCTTGGCCATTATTGGATCATTGTTTGTAGTGTTCTTGTATATTTTGTTGAGATTTAGAAAATGGCAGTTCTCTTTGGGTGCGGTTATGGCAGTGTTTCATGATGTATTGATTGTATTGGGTATCTTCTCCTTAACTGGAAGTATTATGCCATTCAACATGGAAATTGACCAAGCCTTTATTGCCGCAATTCTAACGGTAATCGGTTACTCTTTGAACGATACCGTGGTTGTGTTTGACCGTATTAGGGAGATTGTAAACCTAAAAGGTTGGAAGAACGGAGAAAATATTAATCAAGCATTAAATAGCACATTGAGCCGAACGTTGAACACCTCTTTAACTACTTTGATAGTACTTTTGGCCATCTTTGTTTTTGGTGGGGAAAGCTTAAGAGGATTTATGTTCGCTATGATCGTTGGGGTTATTGTGGGTACATATTCTTCCGTGTTTATTGCAACTCCAATAATGTTTGATGCATTGAAAAAGAAAATAGCAGGAGCTAACGAATAGTCATTTTAGGATGATATATTAAAAAAGCCACTCTAAAGAGTGGCTTTTTTATTTTCGAACATAGTGTTCATCTATAAAGGCTACAACTTCTTTTTGACTTAGAGCCGCAAAGCTTTTATAGCGGTAATGTACATCCACAATTTCGTCCAGTGCCTTTTCTACTAATTCTTTATTCTGCCAAGTATTCAAGGCTTTTACAACAGTTTCAAGACATCCTTTTTTATAGGCAATTTGTCCCAGCACATGAATCAATGTGTTTTTTACCCTTGCCGTTGGGTCACGTTCCAGTTCTTTGAGCAATGGAAGGATGTCTTCGGGGTATTTTCTGCCTCGTAGCTCTATACCATGACATATTTCACGTCTAACCTCTTTGTTGGGGTGATGTAAATATTTGTTGGCCCATGCCAACACAGGTTTAGGGTTTTTCTCTCCCATTTTTTTAATGGAACCTATTACCGCATTTCTAACAGAATGATGCTCATCAAATAGTCCGATATCAAAAAAACGGACAACCGCTTCAAAATGGGTTTTTCCTAACTCCCCAGCTGCATTAATAGTTGTTTGTCTTACTTTTTCATTGTCAGATTGAAGAAGTTTGTCAAGAAGAGATGTGATATTGGAAAGCGGAATTTTAGTGGTTTTATGAATTTTGCCTATGGATAAATATCCTGTTTTTCTGATATAAGTGTCTTCATCAGAAAAATAGTGTAGAACGGATTTGTCCTGTCCTTTTTTAAGATCGGATAGAATTTCCGATTCAATTTTATAGACCAGTTTCTTCCTTTCCTGTTTTGATAAATCATAAAACCCCATAATAAATGCTATTTGGGAGGTAAAGACATTACATGTTCGTATCCTTTTTGAAGATACTTGCCAAGGGTTTCTTGATCAGCCAATAAAGATTCAGGGATTAACACATATTCTCGCATTGTGGCTCCGTGCGATTTAAATGGTTTTGCACCAAAAGCTTTGTCAAATTCAATTGTAGCCTCTTTTGAGAGCCGAATGCCCAACTCATCATCTTTACTGATCAATGAGAACATATACCCATTTGCGGAAGTATAGGGCATGGTTTTTCCCTTACGTTCAAAATTTGGGTTAGTTGCTACTACTTCATCATAGATTTTTAAAATAGCTTCTCTCATTATAATATATTTATATTAATTTTAATAAAATTGAGTAATACTTTAATATAATTTAAAATTTACTATATTTAGTTAAATTTAAAAAATGAACAAAAAGCTTCCATTATCGTGTCCAAGCTGTGAAAATGTGCTGAATGTTAGACAGTTACATTGTGATAATTGTGAAACTACGGTTACTGGATTGTATGCACTCCCCATAATATCGCAATTATCTATGGATGACCAAAAATTTGTTTTGGACTTCATTAAAGCAAGTGGAAGTTTAAAGGTCATGGCCCAACAAATGAAGTTGAGTTATCCTACGGTCAGGAACAAGCTTGATGATATCATAAGTGAAATCAACAAATTGGAAGTAGATGGAGCGTAGTTACTGGATCAATCCATTTACCCGTATAGCAGGATTTAAATCGTTGGTTCTTGGATTTATGGCCATGCTTTTGGTTGCCTACCTTTCATTTGGATCGGGAACACACTTCTACGGATTTTCAAACATCGATTTTGCCAAGGATTCTGGGTTCAAATTCTTTTTTCTTGAGCACCTCATAAGTTGGCTTGTAATTTCTCTCCTTCTATATGCATCCGGACTAATGCTTTCAAAGACGAGAATTAGAATCATAGATGTTTTTGGCACTGCACTTTTGGCCAGAATACCATTGATCATAGTTCCATTGATTCGGTATATTCCTTATTTCAAAAGCTTTGTTGTTGAATCAGTTGCGATGTATGTTGTCACATTGATTTATCTATTATCGCTTAGCTGGACAATAGTATTGTTGTTCCATGGTTTTAAAGTCTCCTCAAACTTAAGAGGAACCACACTGACCATAACGTTCATATGCAGTTTGGTCATATCCGAAATAATTACCCGATTAATCCTTAATACAATACCCTTACTATGAAACGTATAACATTTTTACTCAGCATGGCCCTGGTTTTTAGTTTGAACTCCTGTGGTCAGGATTACAAAAAACTGCCAAACTCAAAAGTCGATAAAAGCAATGTGCGTATCGCCCGAGACTTTGCAACCAAATATCTGGAGCAGTCAAAAAAGGGAGAGACCTATACGTTCAATAATGAGGCAATACCTATGGTAAAAAACTATTTGACAGCGGAGAATCAAAAGGCAGTTTACGAGAGCCTTAAAAGTCAGTTTGGCGATTTTAAGGATTTGGAATATGAAGAAACTTGGATATCACCAGAAAACGAACAAATACGTACACACAGATTCAAAAGTACTTTTGAAAAGAGCAACAAGAAGCTTGAGGTGAGGGTTGTATTGAATGAAGCAGACAAAATAACGGGATTTTGGATAAGACCTTGGTCGGATATGTTTCCTTAAGTACGTTATTTTATAAACTGAAAGAATGCGATTTAAGAGCAGAAAGGGAATCTTGTTTAATGCCATAATATTGGGACTCTGTGCATTTTTAGCTGGAATCACACTTTTTAATGTGGTTGACAAGCAAATAGGAGTTGATGAAAGTTGGGTTTTGATACCAGTGTTCATAGTCGTTGGATTTTTGGTTTGGATGTGGTATGGTACCTATTATGAACTAACGGATACCGAGCTGATTTATGGGAGTGGTCCTTTTGCCAGAAAAATCAGCTTAGACCGAATTAAGGAAATAGCGGTTCAAAAAACAATTTGGATTGGAAATTGGCCAACCACTGCCAGAAAGGGACTTGTCATAAAATATGACACTCATGGATTATTAAATATAAGCCCAAAAACCAACGAATCCTTTATTAAAAAAATCCTGGAATTGAACAGCGAAATAAAAATTACAGAATAAAGCCTTATTCGTACACTTGTTATTTATGGGTTTCTAGTGGATGCCTTTCCTATGGAGCCCGTTGGGTTCATCTCCAAAATGTAGTCAAATTGAGGTTCCAGCCCAATTTCTGTTCTATGTGACACAAATATGATAGCGGTATCACTTTCCTGCGCAATTTTATTGACCAATGAAACAAAAAGAGCTGCATTCTCATCGTCCAATCCAGCGGTGGGTTCGTCCAAAATAAGTAATGGAGGATGCTTGATCATTGCCCTGGCCGTCATGACCAATCTTTTTTCACCAGGAGTAAGCTCATGAAATTGTTTCTTTCGTTTGTCCTGCAAATGCAACAGCTTTACCCATGAACCTGCAAGACGCTTAGCTTGATCAGATGCCTTTTTATAAAGTCCAACGGAATCATATATCCCGGAAATCACCATGTTTTCTAAGGTATGGTAACCATTGAATTTGTCGGTCATGGCAGGGGTGAAGTACCCTATTTTTTCTTTTAGGTTCCATACACTTTCACCGCTTCCCTTTTTTTGTCCAAATAAGGTAAGGTCTTGTCCGTAACCTTTATGACTATCGCCTGTAATCATCGAGAGCATGGTGGTCTTTCCACTGCCATTGGGACCTATGAGTTGCCAAAACTCCCCTTTTTTGATGGTCCAATTGACATTGTCCAGTACTTGACGCCCATCAAAACTGACAGATACATTCTTGAAATTGACCAATTCAGCGCTATTGACCGTTATTGCTTCAATAGGAGGTGGAATGGTTTCTGAAAATTGAACAGTCGGTCTTTTATTTGCCTTCCAAAAAGCATTGGCGTTCGAATATAAAACCAGTTCACCTCTGTCCAATCTAAAAAAATCCGTGGTAATGGAAAGAATATCATCCAATCTACTTACTACTTGGACCAATGGGGTAGACCTTGAAGTAGAAAGCAATTTTTCCCTTAGGTAGTCTTGCGTGGCAACATCAAGATTGTCATAAGGATTGATTAACACCAAAAAATCAGGCTTTTGTGCCAATAGATGTGCCAGCAATGCTTTTTTTTGTTCCCCACTGCTCATGGATTTTAAGGATTGGGGGGAATCTTTGGTAATTATCTTGGTGCCGTGCCGTTCCTCCTCGTTCATAAACCGCTCAATTTCCGAGCGGGAAAACAACAGTCCGTTTTTGTTATTTAGTTTTTCAAATCCATGGATCGGAATGCCCTTCAATAAATCGGAAACCAAAGTTTTGGTCTGGGATTTATTATCAATTAGAATTGCATAGTTTTTGGGTTGGTCCATCTGATGAATCAAAAAGTTCAAAATAAAGATTATCCTTGATTTACCCTAAAAATGTGAACAGGATTGTTCTTGTAGGTTGTGGTTTTATCCAAATGCATTCCATTTTTTAAAGCAACTTTTTGAGAGGGGATATTGTCTACATGGATAATTGAAATCAATGAGGGGACAAAATTATGAGTAAAGGCAAATTCCTTGCACTTTTGGGCTGCTTCAATGGCAAAGCCTTGTTGCCAGAACTGGGGTAGAACAGAATAACCAATTTCCAACTCCTCAATTTCATCCACAACTTGAACCAAAAGACCGCAGATTCCCACCAATTGCCCCATTTCTTTTAGAATTAGGGCGTTCATTCCACCTGATTCCTGTTCATATCGCTCAAAAATACGATCAAACTGAATTTTACATGCTTCATGTGGGTCTGAGGGAAGTCCATCCCAATATTGTGTGGATTTTGGCTCGTGGTAAAAAGGAAGCCACGCATCAAAATCCGAGGGGAGTATTTTACGAAAAAGTAAACGTTCCGTAGTTTGGTTTTCTAATAGGTAATTAGGCATTACAGTTTGTTATAGGAAACGCTATCACCAACCATCAAGCCCAATTGGTCGGAAAGTCCAGCGTTGATTTCCAGCACATACTTTATTGGAACCCCGGAGGATAGTCCGGTTTCATCAAATGGCTTGGCATTTTTTTGAAAATTGACAATTTTTAAATTTTCATCTATATAGATGATATCCAGTGGGATTTGGGTGTTCTTCATGTAGAAAGAGTGCATGGCCACATCGTCAAAAACAAACAACATCCCTTGGTTGTTTTCCATGGATTCCCGGTACATTAGCCCAGTTTGTGTTTCGTATTCAGATTCTGCAATCTCAATATCAAAATTGGCAACTATTTCATCGGTTTCAGATTTTGAAACGGTAAGTTCACCTTCTTTGGTAAAGCTTATGCTTTCGGTTTTGATTTCTTTTTTTGGTTCTGATTTACAACTGACAATTATAAAAGCGCTGAAAATTATCAAGGCAAAGAAACGGGCATGTTTTGACGGGAGTAATTGATAATTGGTCATTGTAAATTTTTTATTGTGCACTGGACGAAGGTCTGAACATGAAGTAGAGACCAACCAAAATCATAGGGATACTTAGCCATTGCCCCGTGGAAAGAAGACCTAAAGATTCTTCAAAACCTCCCTGACTCTTCTTGAAATACTCAATTAAAAAACGTGTGGTCCACAACCCAACCATAAAGAGACCAAACAAATACCCCACTTTGTCTTTTTTGTTGGTTTTCCAATAAAATCTGTACAATAGGAGGAAAAGGAACAGGTAACAGATGGATTCGTAGAGTTGTGCAGGATGGCGAAATGGAATGGATTCCAAAACTCCAGAAAATTCTGGATTATGTTCAATGGCTTTATAAGCCGCACTTGCAGTTTTTTCCTTGGTCAGAGCCATTGCCTTGTATGCAGGCATATCATCAGAATCACGGATAAAACGTACTGCCATGGCATAGGATTTATCCACTACCTTACCGTTGATCTCGGAGTTGAAGAAATTACCCAATCGCACGAAGCAAGCTCCTATAGCAGATGGAATCACCATTCTGTCCAATAACCAAAGCATTTTAATATCCTTCCATTTTCTGCAGTACAACCATACCCCAATAATAGCAGCAATTGTGGCACCGTGGCTGGCCAATCCGGTGAAACCAGTAAATTCATATCCATTTATAAAACCAAATAAAGATTCATCTGCACTTTCGCGAATGGGTAACAGAATTTCCAGCAAATGATTTTTATAATAGGCCCAGTCATAGAAAATGACATGCCCCAAACGTGCTCCCAACATAATGGAAACCAATCCATATACAAAAAGCGAATCCACTTGTTGCATGGACTTTTTTTCGTTCAAAAAGATTTTTTTGATGATGTACCACCCCACTACAAAAGCAGCAATCCATAGTAGGTTATAATATTTGATTTGAATGAAACCTAATTTAAAAAGGGTGCCATCAGGATTCCAATTAAAGCCAAGGAAGTACATGTAAAAAAATTTTGGACTAATATACTTACTTTGGACGGTTAGATGGTTGGATTATTGGAATTTTAGATCATTACTTTTGATAGTTTTATGTTTGGAATTTGGGATTTGATTCGTGAAAGTGTGAGGTTTTCGATGTTTGGTATATGAAATCTAGTTCAAGCTTAAATTTTGAAGCTTTGAATTTCATGGTACGGGGTCATACCCTTTACCACCCCAGGGATGACAACTGAAAATTCGCTTCAAAGAGAGCCATCCACCCTTGAAAAGGCCATGTTTTTTGAGGGCTTCTAAAGTATATGCAGAACATGTTGGAGAATAGCGGCAAGTGGCGGGGGTAAGTGGTGAAATTAAAAGCTGGTATAGCCTCACCAAAAGAACAAAGGGGGCAATAAGGATTTTTTTGAATGATATTCCCCTTTGTTTCAATGAATTTATGTTTTAGTTTATGCTAAACGTGGTTCCGTCTTTTCCGTCTTTAAGTTGAATGCCCAAAGCGGTAAGTTGGTCCCTAATCTTGTCCGAGGTGGCAAAATCCTTATTGGCGCGTGCCTCGTTGCGCAACTCTATAAGCAATTCCATTACTCCGCCCAGGGCACTGGTATCATTTTTTGCTGCTTTTTGATTTTCTATACCTAAAATATCGTATACAAAATTATGCAAGGTTGTTTTGAGCAAGGATTTATCTTCTTGAGAGATATTCTCGCTTCCTTCTTTAATGAGATTAATATGCTTAACGGCATCAAAGAGATGAGCTATAAGGATAGGAGTGTTAAAATCATCGTTCATGGCATCATAGCATTTTTGCTGCCACGCTTTGTAATCAAAATCAGATTTTTCACCTGTCTTCAGGTCGTCCAAGCATTCCATGGCATCCATTAGGCGGTTATAGCCTTTTTCTGAAGCTTGTAATGCATCATCGCTTAGGTCCAATATGCTCGTATAGTGTGCCTGCATCATAAAAAATCGAACTACGGCAGGTGCATATGCTTTGCTCATAATGTCGTTTTCACCGCTGAACATTTCAGAGGGATAAATATTATTGCCCGTGGATTTCGACATTTTTTTGCCATTCAATGTCAACATATTGGCATGCATCCAGTATTTGACCGGTGATTTTCCTGTACTTGCTTCGGATTGGGCAATTTCACATTCATGGTGCGGGAATTTTAAGTCCATTCCGCCCCCATGTATGTCAAAGGTTTCCCCCAAATATTTTGTGCTCATTGCGGTGCACTCCAGATGCCAACCTGGGAAACCGTCTCCCCAAGGCGAAGGCCAGCGCATTATATGCTGCGGTCCTGCTTTTTTCCAAAGTGCAAAATCCTGCGGGCTTCTTTTTTCACCCTGTGCTGTGAGTTCCCTTGTATTTGCAATCATATCCTCCAGCTTTCTACCACTGAGTTTGCCATATTCATGGCTCTCGTTAAACTTGGGAACATCAAAATAAACCGAACCATTTACTTCGTATGCAAAGCCTTTTTCCAGGATTTCTTTTATGATCTCAATTTGCTCAATGATATGCCCTGTGGCTGTTGGCTCAATACTTGGGGGCAAAAAGTTGAACTTTTGCAGTGTTTCATGAAAGTCGACCGTATAGCGCTGAACCACTTCCATGGGTTCAATTTGCTCCAGTTTTGCCTTTTTGGCGATTTTATCCTCACCTTCATCCGCATCGTTCTCCAAATGCCCGGCATCCGTAATATTCCGTACATAGCGCACTTTATAACCTAAATGTTTGAAATAACGGAAAATCATATCAAAAGACATGAACGTACGGCAATTTCCCAAGTGTACGTTACTGTAAACGGTTGGTCCGCAAACATACATGCCAATGTGACCTTCATTTATAGGTTGAAAAACCTCTTTTTTTCCCGAAAGTGAATTATGTACTCTTAGGTTCTGATTCTTATAAAGCTGCATTGAAAAACTTAGGATTAAAAGTCGGTATCTAGGTTAATATAGTCCAGAAATTCCCTTCGTATGGCCTCATCCTTAAATTTTCCGCCATACTCGGCAGTAACCGTGCTACTTTCAATATCACGTATTCCCCTTGAATTGACACAAAGGTGTTTTGCATCTATAACACAGGCCACATCTTCGGTTCCCAATACTTTTTGAAGCTCCTTTACAATTTGGATGTTCAATCTTTCCTGTACCTGTGGGCGTTTGGCAAAATAATCCACTACTCGGTTCATTTTGGACAGACCTACCACGGTTCCGTTGGAGATATAGGCAATGTGAGCCCTTCCTATAATGGGCAATAAGTGATGCTCACAAGTGGAGTATAGGACGATGTTCTTTTCAACCAACATCTCCCCATACTTGTATTTGTTCTTAAAGGTTGAGGATTTTGGCTTTCTTTTGGGATGTAAGCCTCCAAAAATCTCTTTAACGTACATTTTGGCTACCCTTTTTGGGGTACCGTTAAGGCTGTCATCATCCAAATCCAAACCAAGGGTCAACATGATTTCACGGACACTTTTTTGTATACGTTCAATCTTTTCTTCATCACTTAAAATAAAAGCGTCATCCCTAATTGGGGTTTCTGATGCAGAACCAATATGGTCATTGCCTCTTTCTTCGTACTGTTCTTCCAATGCCTGCTCTAATTTCATTTCCTTTTTCTTCAAGGAAGCAAAGATATACATTAAAACCCTATTTAACATCTGCTATGCTTGGTTTGACAACATAAATTATTGTTAAGGCTTAAGCCACTTTACTTTTATAACACCCAAACTTACAACCCTTTATGGTGAAACGAGTATTGAGAGTTATAGCGGTTGTTTTATTCTGCCAAACGGCCTATGCGCAAGTTACTTCAGATTGCGGTAGCGCTGTTCCCATATGCAGCAATACCCCTGTTAATGGTGGGGCAAACGGTTTTGGGAACGATGACTTTAACGGGGCAAACTCTAGCGGATGTTTGGAACGGTCACTTTCTGGGGCCATAGAATCCAATTCTGGTTGGTACAGGTTTAGAACCATGGCAACCGGTCAATTGGGATTTAATATTGGTCATGATAGTTCTGAAGACTGGGATTTTGCTTTATATAGGGCAAGTGATTGCAACAGTTTAGGAGACCCGGTACGATGTAACTTCTTTGACAATAGCGAAAACAAATCATTCATTGGAGTTGGGGAAGACCCCACAGGAGATGAAAATTCGGTGCATTATGAAGATTGGCTGGATGTAAACGCGGGAGAGGATTACTTTTTGTTGATAAATAATTTCAGCAATGTTAATTCTGGCTTTTCCATTCAATTTACCGGAAATGTTTTCAGTACTAATCCAACCGACGCGTTGGATTGTTCCATAGTAAATAATCTTTTAGGTTCTCCAATTGCTGCTTGCCAGGGCGATACGGTACCGCTAGATGCCACTACTGTAGGGGCGACCAATTATACATGGTACAGTGATACAGGTAGCGGGTTTCAAGTAATTTCTGGAGAAATCAATCCCACGTTGAACGTGACAGGTTCAGCGGTTTATAGAGTTCTTGTGACCACTACTACAGGTTCAATCATAAGTGATGTGCAAGTAGCTTTTAACGCAGTACCGACAACTGGAACGTTGGCAGATGAAGCTTTATGCCATACATCTGGAATGATTTTTAATTTGGCTGCTAAGGATTCGGAAGCACTTGGAGCCCAAAACCCCAGTGATTTTGTGGTGAGTTATTACAGTTCCCAAACAGATGCGAATTCTGGAACCAATCCTTTGCCAAAACAGTATCCAAAAAGTTCAGGACAGGAAGTTATTTACGTCAGAACGGCTTCTTTGGCCAATCCAAATTGTTATGATGCTTCGCAAAACTTTACTGTCGACGCCATTGAAACACCAGAATTGACCTTTTCGGAGAATGAAACGGTTTGTGACGGTGCCACTATCACTATTGGAGAGACCATACCCAATCCATCATATACCTATCAGTGGAGTACTGGGGAATTAACGCCAAGTTTGGTGGTGTCGCAAGAAGGAACCTATGAGTTAACGGTTACCCACTTTTCCAATGGAGTAAATTGTGCGGTTAGTAGAACAATTAATGTATCCATCTCTGAAGTTCCTGTAATCTCGGTGGATGTTGAATTCAGAGATTTGAGTCCAAGCAACACGGTTACAGTAACAAATGAAGCGGACGGAGATTTTGAATACAGTTTGAATGGAGGTGCTTATCAAACCAGTCCGGTATTTGATGAAGTGCCGGGTGGAACGCATACCATAAGTGCTAGGGATGCTTTTGGATGTGGCGTGGTGACGGAGAGCTTTGTGGTTGTGGGATTTCCTCCCATTTTTTCTCCTAATGGGGATGTACTGAATGAAAGTTGGCAAATAGAGGGACTTTCCATATTAAATTCGCCCATAGTTACTATTTATGACCGTTATGGTAAGTTGATAAAACAGTTGACCGAGTTTAACGCGGGATGGGATGGTAGTTTAAATGGGAAACCGCTTCCATCTACCGATTATTGGTTTAAATTGTCCTATTTGGATAATGACGGAAACCGGGTCAATGCCAAACATCTTAAGAACCATTTTTCATTGAGAAGATAGCTAAAAGTGCATTTTATCGATTAAGTGTATAATTTTTCGGTTGAAAAATACTAAAACCAGGTTTTGGGGAGTTATACAGGTTAGATTCTAGAATAACCTTTAGCCCCAAATTCTATGAGAGCTCTATTTTGCGCTATCTGTTGTTTTCTTCTTTTTTCCATTGGCCTAAAAGCCCAAAATTCCCCAGATTGTAGAACAGCCATCCCTGTTTGTGCGGATGCTCCTATAATGTCACTTACCGACGGTAGTGGTGATATTGATGATTTTGACCCTGATGTTATAACACAATCGGGTTGTTTGGAAAAGGGAAGTGTTGATTCCGCCAATTTGGAAAACAACTCTTCATGGTACGTTTTTAGGGCCGGGACGGATGGACAAATTGGTTTTGATATAGAGGCTCTTCCTGTGACTCCCGGAGGTATAGTTACTTCCGAGTTGGATTTTGCGCTTTACGGTCCTTTTGACCAAACTACGGGTCAAAATTTCTGTACCATTGTTGGAAATGGAACTGCGCAGCCTATTCGTTGCAATTATGAAACCAATGACACAAATTTTACCGGTATAGGGGTAAATCCAATAGATGGTAGGGTAGGTGCACCTTTTGTAAAGCAGAGTCAGAACACATATGATGAATGGTTGGATGTGACAGCAGGCGAGATTTACTATTTATTTATAAATAATTACCGTACCAACTTTAATGGTGATCCTGAGCCATTTGAATTAACCTTTACGGGATCTTCTGTGGATGCGGACCAAAATACTGCATTGGACTGTACCTTACGGGATGAGTTTTTGGGATTGGACATTATTGCCTGTGAAGGTGACCCAGATATTGTATTGAGCGCTTTGAATTCCCCAGCTGGTCCTAACATTGCCAATATTACATGGGAATTGGATGCTGATGATGATGGGACTTACGAAACAACCTTGGCAACAGGTGCGGGACAAACAGAATGGACAGTGACCAGTCCAAATTCCGGGCGATATAGGGTGACCATAGAAACTACTTTTGCAACAATAATCCAAGATGATATCTTAATTACCTTTTTTGCAACCCCAACACCAGCTGACATTGATATTGTGGTTTTGGATGATTTAGTCAGCAGTAATCAAACAGATCCCTATAATGTTGAGTTTGTTCCAGTCGGAAACGGGAATTACGAATACTCGCTTAACGGTGGTGAATTTCAGACCGATCAGGTATTTTCAGATGTACCTCCAGGATTGAACTCGGTTGTCATTAATGATGTAAATGGTTGTGGTACCTCTGAACCTATTGAATTTCTTGTGGTTGGTTACCCAAAATTTTTCACACCTAACGGAGATGGAATCTATGACAATTGGAATGTATTGGGAATTGAACAACTAACAAATCCCGTTGTTTTTATTTTTGATCGTTATGGTAAGTTGTTAAAACAGCTTGGAGTTGGTAGCGCTTGGGATGGAACATTTAATGGCAGGGAGTTACCATCTTCTGATTATTGGTTCCGGTTGGATTATGATGACTCAGGAGTGGTATTGGCCCGCTCAGTCAGAAGGCACTTTTCTCTTGTAAGGTAAATGAAAAAAGGCCAGATACTTCCGGCCTTTTAACAATGCTATTTTCTGAGAAATTAGAATTTTAAGGTGTACCCTAAGGTAACATTGGTATTTATTCTGTTGATCATGGCAGTGCTATTGATGCCTGATTCAAAGAGCAATGTATTTATATCCTGTTCAGACCTGCTAAAGGCTAAATCCAGTCTGCTTCCACCAAAATTATAGCCAATACCGCCTGAAAAACCGGTTAAATCTCCAATGATATCCCCATTTTCATAAGGACTTTCCTCATATTTATATCCAGCTCGCAAACTAACCTCGTCAATACGGAACTCGCCTCCCAATCTATAGGTGTTCACTGGACCTAGTTGATTGGCAATAAATTCATTTTCTGATGCAAAACTTGGGTCGGTTGTAGGGCGAAGTTCAGCTTGTGACATATCTTGATATCCGTAGTCAAAGCTCAAAAGCCCATCCTTGCCAAAAACAACGGCAACACTTCCTGTAAGTTTAGCCGGTGTTTTTATCCTGTATTCCTCAAACAGGTTTAGGATACCAAAGTCTATAAAATCGATATCAGGTTCTGCCAAGTTTGAATTGATGCGTTGGGCCGTATCATCCGTTAGTTCATACCATGTTGGAGATTGATAGCTTCCGCCAACCCTAATATTGTCATTCAATTTTGCTATACCTCCCAGACTGAATGAGAAACCGTATCCTTCGGTGTGAAGGAAATTATCGAAATCGGTAAACTGTACGGGAGAATCAGCATTATATCCATTTTCATCCAATCGGGTGAATTTATCATAAACCAAGGAATGAAAGTTCAAAGAAGCTCCCAGGTATAGGTTTTCCTGATATTGTCCAGCAAAATTCAATGTGAATTTACTATTATACCCTGTTACACTCTGCAAATATTGCTGGTTTACATTGGTGTATTCTGCATTGGAGAAATAAGATGTATTGTTGTCTACATCTTCTGTGGGTTCAATCAATCCAGCTTGAAATCCAAGAAAAGCCTGTTGAGCACCAAAACCTAGACTTGATCCTATATCCAAATATGCATCTTCAATGAGTTCACCTTGCTGTACCCTAAGATTGCTTAAGGTTTGCCCTTGTGCAAAGTTTAAAAAGTAATTGTCTATTCCCTGGGTTGTGTTTCCGGAAACGGAAAATTCATTATCAAAGTTTTGTACCATGTCATAGTTGAAGGCCAAAGCAATTTTTTTCCAGGGACTGTCGGAAGATTTAAAGACAAAGACCCCGCCCACTTGGTTCAGTTCAATTGAATTGATATCCGTATTTCGAGTGTTGTTGCCAAAAAGGGCATCATTGCTCACATTATAGTTGGAGCCAGAAACGGTAAACTGGCTATAGTTGAAGACTGCGGAGCCTGCCGGATTCACATTTAAGGATGATAGGTCTCCTCCTAAGGCTCCAAAAGCACCTCCCATGGCCTGGAATCTGGCCGTCCCTAGCGTATTCTCTGTGCTATAGCGTAGCACATCATTTATGTTTTGGGCACTTGCGTAAGCGCATGCGAATACCATTATGAAAGTTGAAATTCTTTTCATTTCCAATGATTTAGTTTTTACAATGAATTTTTGCAGGATTTAATGTCTTCTGCTACTTCTACCAGACGATGATGATCTTGAGGCTCCTCCTGATGATCTACTGGAACTACCGGAACTTCTGTAGCTGCCAGAACTTCTGGAACTTCTACTTGGACTGCTGCTCCTGTAGCTTCTAGAACTTCTGCTAGGGCTACTGCTTCTATAACTTCCTGAGCTTCTAGAACTACTGGAAGACCTTCTATAGTTGCTGCTCCTGGGAGCTGTTCTTCCAGAAGATTGATAACTTCTTGTGCTTCTGCCAGATGTTCTATAACCAGATGAACTTCTATTGACCGTTCCACTTCTTCTATAGGTGCCACTACTTCTTGTGGAAGGTGAAGTACCGTAAGAGCGGTATGTTCTGGAACTTCTGTTATAATTTGGAGCTGTACGGGTACTTCTACTACTTCTGTAGATTCTGTTTCGTGCTATGGCATCTGAGCTCACGGATCTTCTTGCGGTAGTTCCGCTTCGGTATGTTCTTGAACTTCTACCTGTGGAGGCACTTCTACTTACACGGGAACGTCCTGTATTGGCTCTGTACCTAGAAGAATAACCACTTCTTCTGGATGCTAGATTTGATCTTCCACGAAGGGATGTTCCTGGAATAACATTATTGGAATAACCTCTTCTACTTCGGTTGTAGGCATACCCTCTACTGCCGTAATATCCTCTATAAGGTCTATTGTATCCATAACCATAATATCCGCCCCATCCGTATCTGTATCCTCCGTAACCCCAATAAGGATAGCCATAACCATAATATCCGGCGTAGCCCCAACGGTTCCATCTCCATGGGTTGTACCATCCATAGTAGCCTCCCCAGCCCCATCCGTTCCATAACCAAGGGTCGTTCCAGCCCAATCCCCAACCAAGGCCACCCCAAGCCCAGCTATTGTCATAAACATTTATGGAAACGCTGGAAGGATTATCACCCCATCCAGGATTCCCACGATACGTATTGTTGTTGGCAAAATAATCGGTTTGTTCGCCCAACGGAATGCTGTCATTTTGAACACCACTATTATAGCTGTCGATATCCGTGAAAATTTCATCTTCCAAAATTTCATCATATTCATCTGCCTTCTGCCCAAAATAATCACCATAAATATCACTCTCCTGTTTTTCGATCCTTACGGCTTCAGCAGATTTTTTTTCAACGCTGACCACTCTATTGCCATTGGAATAGATGCCATCATCGTCGTAATAAGAAGCCTGTTGGTATGAGCCACAGGAGGCCAATAGAATGGCCGCTACAATAGTAGCAGCAAGAATTTGAAATTTGGAGCGGGGTATCGACTTTTTCATTGTACAATTTTTATTGTTGAACATACTAAAAATAGTTAGTTTTGCCCAACTATTTCTAAGACAAAGTCACAAGTTTTGTGCCAAACTACAGTAGATGGGTAAAAAATTAACGAGTAGAAGCGAGGATTATTCCAAATGGTATAATGAACTTGTTGTTAAGGCTAATTTAGCTGAAAATTCAGGTGTTAGGGGATGTATGGTAATCAAACCTTATGGTTTTGCCATATGGGAAAAGATGCAGGCTCAATTGGATAAAATGTTCAAGGAAACTGGGCATGAGAATGCTTATTTCCCGCTGTTTATACCAAAATCCTATTTGAGCAAAGAGGCCAGCCATGTGGAGGGTTTTGCCAAGGAATGTGCAGTGGTGACCCATTATCGTCTTAAAAATGCCGAAGATGGAAGCGGGATTGTTGTGGATGAGGATGCAAAGTTGGAAGAGGAATTGATTGTACGTCCGACTTCGGAAACTATTATCTGGGATACCTATAGAAAGTGGATACAATCTTATAGGGATTTACCCATACTTGTGAACCAATGGGCCAATGTGGTGCGTTGGGAAATGCGTACACGCTTGTTTTTGCGGACTGCCGAATTTTTATGGCAAGAAGGGCATACGGCCCATGCTACAAGAGAAGAAGCTTTGGAAGAAGCTGAGCAAATGATGCATGTATATGCAGACTTTGTTGAAAATTATATGGGTGTGCCTGTAATCAAGGGTACCAAAACGGAAAGCGAACGTTTTGCAGGTGCTGAAGAAACCTATTGTATTGAAGCTTTAATGCAAGATGGAAAGGCATTGCAGGCAGGAACATCACACTTTTTAGGGCAGAATTTTGCCAAGGCGTTTGATGTGAAATTTGCCAATAGAGAAGGAAAACAGGAACATGTTTGGGCCACTTCTTGGGGAGTTTCCACCAGACTTATGGGGGCACTTGTTATGACGCATAGCGATGACAATGGATTGGTGCTTCCCCCTAAATTGGCACCTATTCAAGTGGTAATTGTTCCCATTTATAAAGGATTGGAGCAGTTGGAGGCTATTTCTGAAAAGGTGGAGCCTTTGGTAAAGGAGCTTCGCTCTAAAGGAGTTTCGGTTAAATATGATAAAAGGGATACACACAAACCTGGGTTTAAATTCAATGAGTATGAATTAAAGGGAGTGCCGGTACGTTTGGCTATTGGACAGCGTGATTTGGAAAATGGCACCTATGAGGTCGCTCGAAGGGATACCCTTCAAAAAGAGTCGGTTCAAGCTGAAGATATTGTAGGCAAAATAGAATCCTTGTTGCAAGAGATTCAAGAGAATATATATCAAAACGCACTTGATTATAGAGCTGCTCACATTACCCATGTTGATACTTATGACGAGTTCAAACAGGTGATTGCGGAAAAAGGAGGCTTTGTTTCAGCTCATTGGGATGGAAGTATCGAAACTGAGGATAAGATTAAAGAAGAAACCAAAGCAACAATACGATGTATTCCTTGGAAAGCAGAGGAGGAAGAAGGGAAATGTATGGTAACAGGAAAACCATCTACCCGTAGAGTGCTATTTGCCAAGGCTTACTAAAGCAGGTAAAAAATTTTATTTACTGTTGCAAGACTTAAAAATAGTTGTATTTTTGCATCCGCAATTATGCACCCGGCCCGTTCGTCTAGGGGTTAGGACGCCAGGTTTTCATCCTGGTAACAGGGGTTCGATTCCCCTACGGGCTACGAAGTTCAGTGAAATAATGGGTTTAATGAATTAGGAATTATTGTTCGAGTAACATCAACTATTAATTTTTAATCGTACATTTTACCTAAATGGCCCGTTCGTCTAGGGGTTAGGACGCCAGGTTTTCATCCTGGTAACAGGGGTTCGATTCCCCTACGGGCTACGAAAAAAATATTTGAAAGTATAAACTAAGAGAATGGCAAATCATAAGTCAGCATTAAAAAGAATCAGAAGAAACGAAGCGGTACGTTTACGTAACAGGTATCAGCACAAAACAGTGCGTAATGCCATTAAAAAATTACGTAATGAGGAAGATAAGAAAGCTGCTGAAGCTTTGTTGCCTACTGTAGTGGGTATGATTGATAAGCTTGCCAAGCGAAATATTATCCATAACAATAAAGCCGCCAACTTGAAGAGCAAGTTGATGAGCAGTGTTGCGGCAATGTAATACTTGGTTTAAATGACATAAAAAAGCGCCCTAATTAGGGCGCTTTTTTAGTTTATATGATTTTCAATTTTAATCCTTAAGATCTGCTTCATTTCGGTAACCTGTTGAATCTTTATACCAATCTTCGTACGAATTTCCACCTGAAGTGGCCCATTGATTAAAGAAGTTGTATGCCTGATTTATAGGGACACTTTCTTTTGGGGGTTTAAAATTGTGAATAATGTTGATGGCCCATGGTAAACCCGAATCTGTTTGGTAATTACCATCGATATCTCTATTTACACCTTCAACGGAGGTGTCGTTTACACCTAAAGTTGTTCTGAACCTGTTAGGCAGGTGAATTTCCTTACTTCTGTCCTTGGCAACAATCAAGAATGGATTAAATGGTGCTATACCCAACTGAGCTGTTGTGATTGGATTTGTAAATTTTACGGAAACCGTTGTAGGTACGTGTAACATGGTCTCGTTATTATCGAATAAAATGACCACAGCTCTATCTTGTCCTTGTTCCAGTCCATTTGCAGCAACATTTATGTAACCTTCAGTCAATACGGTACCAGTTACTGATTCAACCAAGCTGGGCGGTATACTTTCAAATTCAATACCGAAGGCATTGGTCAGAGCTGCTCCGTCTGAGCTTACTTCAAAATGTATGTCCAGCTGAACTGCCATATTATCGGCATTCAAAATGGCCACAAACCTGTAGTTCACTGCCGTATCGTTAAAATCGTAATCTCCCAAAAATGGCCAAAGATCTTCAAAGGCTACTGTTCCCCATCCATATTTACTTGGTGTGAACTGTTCAAAGGCTTTGTCAGGATCGTCAGGGTATTCATCATTGCTATCGGTAATTCCATCTCCATCAGTATCTGGGTCAACAGTTACTTCATCAAAAATCCTGAAAGTCGTAAGATCGTTAATGGTTCGGTCAAAGGATACTCCTGAGGTAGAAAGTGGACCATAACGATACTCCCATCCGCCAGTTTCTGTATCCATGACAATAAGGTTGCTGTTTCCCCCATTGTTGGCCAGCCATAACTCTTGATTTGAATCAAAGGTCATGGAAGTGGGTTCAAAAGGTAAATCTTCGCCACTGATACGCGTAGTATCATACTCCCCGTTTCCATTTAGCTCAAGTTTATATAAGCCTGAAAAGGAGCATAGAAATATGGTTCCATCATCCGCAAAGGCTAAATCTCCCCCATTTTTTTTATGCAGGCCGTTTATTTTCCAATTAGATAAAATATTGGCATTTTGTGGGTCTATAGTGTACAGCGTATTATTTTTTGAAAAATAAAGTAGGCCATCATTTTTATTATAATCCAATCGTGGCCCACCAATGCCTAGATCTCCTATAGTGGTCCAAGTGTCATTTACCATATCATACTTCATTAATGGGTTAGGTTTGGACCTGCCTATTGAATATAAAACCTTGTTTTCTTGATCAATGGCTGCTGTCCAACTACCCATGGGCATATCACTTATAAAAGTATAGTCGCCATTAACGGGATCAATTTGAAACATCTCACCAGCTCCATTAACACAGTATAAATAATCTTCTACCATGGGCTTGGCAGCTGATGCTCTTTTGCCACTTTGAGGTGAATACGTATAGATAACTTCTTGTGACGTAATGTTCACAATAGAAGAGGTGTATGAGAAACCTTCTTTTCTTCTGATATATAGTTTTTCATAATAGCTGGGAACCACAAAAGTGTGTTCAATTTTACCACCGGAAGGCATTCCACTAAAGATGACATGATTTAGGTTGTCTACTGAAATTTCAACATCCGTTTCTTCCTCATTTTCCTCATTCAAGTATGTAATCTGTTCACCTGTCAACACTTCATCATTGTATGCATAAACATCATACTTTACATTCGAGGTGTTATCATTTATGGTAAGCGTTACTTCTTTTTCTGTTTTGAACTCAAAACCTGATGGAATTTTTAATTCTGTTATTTCCAGTTCTCCAACCGGAACAACAGGCTCTTCAGTTTCACCTTCTGTTTCAGGTTCAACATTAGGGTCTAAACTATCTTTGACGCATGAAGTAAAGGTAAGTGCCATTACTAAGCACAAGGTAGATAAAACAATTTGGGACGTTTTCATCTTTTAAATATTTGCTTGGACCCAATGTCCAAATTCTAGATTAAAAATATATGCAACTAGGTTTTCAATGCCTCAATTTCAGATGGATGGCATTGATGTGTCGACAAACGGTATTTTTTCTTCGATTAAAAAACAATATAAATTTCAATGTAAATTGAACGAAAAATACTACAAAACTATATGTTTATTCGATAAACGGTAAGGCGAAGTTGTAAAAGCAGGGAATTCTGTGGTTTATGAAAAAGTAAAAAAGATTAAAATGGACTATCTAAATGCTCTTCTTTGTCCCATTAAAAAACCAAGAATAAACAGTAGATACATAATGGCAATGAGAATCAGTAATAATTGATGAAGATTATATTCATAATAGAAGACAGGAGCATCAAAGGCAGCTATAAAAATAAATGGGAAAAAAATATGAAAGATAAGGAGTCCCAAACTTATCCAAAACAATAGACTATACTTTAGTGAAAAGGCACTTTCTTCAATCCCTTTTTCCTTAAAATATAAAATAATGGCAAGTATTAAGGTAATGGATGCTACTAGGTCAGCATAGTATAGGCTCTTATGAAACGGATTCTGAAAAAAGAGACTGACAACATAGCTCAGTAGACTAATAATAATACCGTATTTAAGCCATTTCTTATGAGCTGCTTTTTTAAGAACATTCCAATAGATATAGTAAAAAAAAGAGAATGAGACAATAGAGTAGATATTATATATTATGACGTTGTGCCATGCGTATCTTTCATCAGAAAAGAACTGAAATTCGTCGGAATGTTTGATAAAGTAACCCAAGAGCTCCGTAAAAAATGTATAGATGATGAATATGGGAAAGTATTTTAACGCTGTGTCAAAATAACTTCTGTAACGCACTACTGCTACTACCCATGCCAACAAATACAGTGGGATATAATAATTTTCCTTAAAAAGATTTAAGAGCTCTTGGGACATAGGTTTTTAGTAATCTCCATTTGGAGGTGGGCCACTGCTCCCTTTGTCTAGGGCTAAACTTTGCCCACCATTAACAGCAGGTGGTGCAGAGGATATTGGAACCATGCTGGCATATGATTTGTTATTTTGTTTGGAACGCTGCCCTATTCCTTTTGCCCCTACGGCATCTTTTATAAGCTTTGCTTTACCATCCTCCCCAATATAAAAACCATAATCCTCACCATCAACGTTCATTGTGGGAACCACAAAAAGTGAATTCTGCCTTGGGTGAACTATTTTTCTTCCATCGGGGAAATTTTCTTTGTTCGGGTAGTTGGCAAAATAAAAACGCAGCGTTGTAATATCCACGTCGGCCGCTTCCGCCTCTTGTTCTATAAAGGCAATGTATTGTTTTATCGTCTTGTAGTCAAAAGAGTTGAACCTGGCCACACGGAAATTGTCATCTTCGTGCTGTTCCTTTTCAAATTGCTGTATTATATCCACTCTATTTCGAGTGTAATTGTCATACAAAGACTTAGATTCTTCCAGGGAGATAATTTGTTCTGGCGGTTTTACTTTTTCTCTTGGTTCCTCATGGGGTTCCTCTTTTTTGGGTTTTGGTTGGCATGCCGCCAAAATAAGAAGTATAAATGCTAAAAAAGAGGTGGCTACTTTACTTGTGTTTTTCATACGTAAGTGTTTTAGTTTATAGGGTTTTGAGGAAACTGTTTTAAAGATATGTTTTTTCTTTAAAATGAATCCATAAAAAAACCCTTTGATATTAATCAAAGGGTCTAAAAATTGTGAATTTTAAGAACTTTTTATGTAAGAAAACTACTCATTCATAGTTAGCAAAAACTCCTCATTGTTTTTGGTCTGTTTAATACGTTGTTCCATAAACTCCATGGCTTCCACGGGGTTCATGTCGGCTAAATACTTACGCATTATCCACATACGTTGAATTGTGGTCTCATCCAATAACAGGTCATCCCTACGGGTAGAGGAAGAAATAAGATCAATGGCAGGGAAAATTCTACGGTTGGAAATTCGTCTATCCAACTGCAATTCCATATTACCAGTACCCTTGAATTCTTCAAAGATAACCTCGTCCATTTTTGAACCTGTTTCTGTTAAGGCGGTTGCAATAATGGAAAGTGATCCTCCATTTTCAATGTTTCTTGCCGCACCAAAGAAACGTTTTGGTTTATGCAATGCATTGGCATCCACACCACCACTCAATACTTTACCAGAGGCTGGCTGTACTGTATTGTAAGCTCTTGCCAATCGTGTAATGGAATCCAAAAGAATAACAACATCATGACCGCACTCTACCAAACGTTTGGCTTTTTCAAGTACAATGTTTGCTACACGGACATGTTCAGTGGCCTCTTTATCAAAAGTGGAAGCAACCACCTCGCCGCGAACGTTACGTTGCATATCGGTAACTTCTTCAGGACGTTCATCAATCAAAAGAATAATCTGGTACACCTCTGGATGATTGGCGGCAATGGCATTGGCAATATCCTTAAGCAACATGGTCTTACCCGTTTTGGGTTGCGAAACAATCATGCCCCGTTGTCCTTTACCAATTGGGGAGAACAAATCCATTATTCTTGTGGATAGCGTACTTTGTCGTTCCGCCAACTTGAACTTTTCCTTAGGAAATAATGGGGTAAGATGTTCAAATGAAACCCTGTCACGTACCACTTGAGGGTCTAAACCATTTATTTTGGTCACTTTGATAAGCGGGAAATATTTCTCTCCTTCTTTAGGAGGTCTAACATTTCCTAGTACGGTATCCCCAGTTTTTAGTCCAAACAACCTAATCTGTGATTGTGAAACGTATATGTCATCAGGAGAAGACAGGTAATTATAATCCGATGAACGAAGGAAACCGTAGCCATCCTGCATGATGTCCAGTACACCTTCACTTTCAATGATGCTATCAAACTCGAATTCAGGTTCTTTGTACCTGTTTTTTAAATCTTTGTCAAAGTTGCTGCTCTTTTTCTCGTGGTTTCTATGGTGCTGGTTACCTTTTTTATGTTGATTTTTTTGGTGCCCGTTTTGTTTATGGTGTTCCCTTTTTTGGGGCTGACCTTTGGAATCTTCCTTTGTTTCAACGGGTTTGTCTGTTTCTACCTTAGTTTCGACAGTTTCTGTAACAGCTTCTTTTTGTTCTTTCTTAGGACGGGGTGTTCTTGCCCTTTTAGGTTTTGGAGCGGCCTTTTCTTTGGCTACTGCCGGGCTTTCTTGTACCACTTTTGGGTTGGTTGCCTGCACATCCAGTATCTGGTAGACCAAATCCAGTTTTTTTAGAGTCTTGAATTTGGGAACATTTAGGCCTTTTGCAATTTCTTGCAACTCAGGAAGCTTTTTAGCTTTTAGATCTGAAATCTCGAACATTAAATATGAATAAATTAAACTTGTCTAATCGAAATAAATTGAAGTAAAAAGTTATTGGGGTACTACGACGGGAAAGATTTCCTTGGGTAAGTGCTTCGCTAATAACGACACAAGTATACAAATTATTTTCAAGAATAAGCTGTCATTTACCGAAAAGACACTTATTTTTGCCTTCCGAAAGCAATTTGAACAATGATTCAACGAATTCAAACGTTTTTTTTAATAATGGTGGTACTCGCCTCAGGTGCGCTACCATTTGTTTTGAGTTTATGGATTGATGGGGAGGGAGCCGAGTTTTTTGCCCAAAACGAACTATGGATAAGTATCGTTTTTTATGGTTCCGCGGCATTGGCCTTGATTTCGATTTTTATGTACAAAAACAGACAGAATCAATTTGTTGTGAACAGATTGAATATGATATTGAATCTTTTTTTACTAGGATTTTTCGTTTATCGATCACTAAGCTTATCCGGAGAAAACACCATTTCTGAGAAGGGTATTGGGATGCTGATTCCTGTATTTTCTATCGTTTTTCTGGTTCTGGCCAACAGAGCCATCAAAAAGGATGAAGATCTTGTAAAATCTGTTGATCGCTTACGTTAAACCTAACATCTTAGTAGTATTAGTGCGAAAAACCCCGGCATTGCCGGGGTTTTTAATTTTATAGTGACTGTAATCTATTGTTGTATGGTTTCCGCAGTAAAACCGTTTCCAAATTTTATATTTTTTAATGTTTGGATAAGGCTGGGTTCTTCTGAGTATCCCTGTTCACTGGGCATAAAATAGGATCGCTTGGTCGATATTAACTGTCCGTCAATATTTTCATATTCGTAGTTGGCCGCAATAACAGGTTCGTCTACACCTAAAAAAGGTATTGAGAAGAAAAACCTATCAATCAATTTTGTCTCTGGGTTTACCAAAATAATATAACTGTCATTTTGTTCCTTCCCGGTAACTTCAGCATCATAGCTTACTTCAATTTTATCATATGTTTTTCCCTTATAATCCTCTTGCCCTAAATATTTAGCCTTTGCCCCTTTGTCGTTCAACTTGTAGTGCATGGTAAACCAATAGTAATTGGTTCTTCTAAGGAAATCACTCACCCCTAACAATTCTGGATTTTGATTTTCGTCTCCATTTACCAAAACCGTGGTTTCATTTCCATCAAAATATTGGATTACTTTATCGTTGCTATCCTGCATAAAGTTGATTTGATGCTGGCCATAATTGCCGTACGAAATCTCAGAACCGAATATGTAGCGCTCCAGGGAAACATCGGCCTTTCCTGTTTCAGGTGACCTATAATCATAGGTGTACTCCACATCACCCTTTTTCCAAAGGCCGTTCCAGCCACCATGGGCATATTCAATGGCTGCTAAAATGGTCTCTGGACGATTGGTGTCATAGACAGGTTCTTTGACCACTGTTTCAACCATCTTTGTTTCAACAGTGGCGGCCTTATTATCTTTTGGCCCGCACGAGCTTAACAATAGTGCACAGGTAATCGCGAGAAGTTTTAAATTAGGTGTTTTCATCTGTTTTTGGATTGTTTGATTGCTTAGACGTGCAAGGATTGTAATTCTTACGAATCTGTGAGTACCTTAAAGTGCGAACCTTTCCCGAAACTTGGCAACCTTATGACCTTGTATCTGAACCAATCGGGATTCGGTGCTTTTGGGTTTCAAGAGAGGGTTGGTGTGATTGAAATGAATGAAATGGACTTTCCCTTTTTCCTCATCGGAAAGTTCATCAAAAAGTTTCATACTTTCAATAACAAAGGGATGGGGTATTTCGGAAATATCCCTATTGTTGATTTCCTTTTCGTCAAAAAATGAAGCATCTAAAAATGCAAAATCCACCTTTTTGATTTCTTCAACAATATTCTTTTCCCATTTGTGCCATTTATCAATATCTGGAATAAACAAAACCGATTTGTTTGGACCCATAATTTTGTAGCCAACGGTTTCAGAATATTCATCTCTATGAGGTACCGAAAAAGGCACAACTGTAATATTGGAGGTCAGTTGCAGTGGTGTTTCATCTTGAATTTGTTGAAGAGTAATATTATTTAAGGATACCAATTGGTTCCAAGGACCATTGGTTTCCAGAAACGATTTCATTTTGGGCATTGCATATACTGGAACCTGGCTTGCTCCTTTAGCTTCACGCCCCAGGTACATCAATCCGGTATAATGACCAATATGCGCATGGGTCAAGAAAATCCCATCAGGAATGTCGTTGTCATTACCCGAAAAATTCTTCAAATCCCTCAATTGGGCAGGCATATCTGGAGTAGCTTCGAACAGGAACGATTTTCCATTTTCATGATCCACCAAACCCAATGAAACTACTTTACGATCAGACTCAGGGTTTTCGAACAAAGCTGAACAGCACTCTTTTTGACAATCAATATGAGGGCTGCCTGCATCCTGAACAGTGCCTAATAAATATAGAGTGACCTTGGCGTCAGGCTCTGAAAGCACCTTTTCTTCCTGCTTTACCTTGTTGTTGCAGGCTATACTAAATAGTAAGATGATTAAAAGGCAATGTTTCATTAGTTTTTTCCTAATTCAATGACTTCTAAATCCGAAATTTTTTCACCATCAATAACAAAACGGAGCATGGTCCTTACATGTTGGAAACCTTGTTTTCCGCAGGCACCCGGATTCATATGTAGCAAATTCAATTTTTTATCGTTCATGACCTTTAAAATATGGGAATGTCCGGAGATAAACAATTTTGGGGGATTTCGTTTGATTTCGTCCCTAACCCTAACATTATATTTATTGGGATAGCCTCCAATATGCGTAATCCAAACATCAACCCCTTCGCAGAAAAACCGATTGTGCTCAGGAAACTCCATTTGAATGACATGGTCATCAATATTGCCATAAACCCCTCGAAGCGGTTTCAGTGCTTTCAATTTATCGGTCACCGCAATATTTCCAATATCCCCTGCATGCCATATTTCATCCGCCTGTGCCGCATATTTTAAAATGGACTCGTCCATATGTCCGTGGGTATCGGAAAGCAATAAAATCTTGGTCATAACGCTAAAAATATGCTAAAAAAATATAGTAAGATTTCTATTGAGGGGGATTCAAGTATCTTTAACAACTTAAAAGTAAGGGAATCCATTGAGATATTTCATCCAATTTTCTTATTTCGGGAAAGCTTACCATGGCTGGCAAAACCAACCCAACGCAATAACTGTTCAGGAGGTACTGGAGAAAGCCCTGTCCACACTGCTGCGCAAAAAATTGATGTTGTTGGGGCTGGACGGACTGATGCCGGAGTACACGCCAAAGAAATGTTTGCGCATTTTGATTTTGATACAATCGAAGATTCCAAAGAGCTTACGTTCAGATTGAATGCTTTCCTGCCAGAAGATATTGCCGTACAAAGCATTCAAAATGTTCAGGTTGAGGCCCATGCCCGGTTCGATGCAGAGGAACGTACTTATGAATATTGGGTGGTTCAAGAGAAAAATCCGTTTTATGCCGATTTTGCACATTTTGTAAAACTGCCATTGGATGTTGATGCATGAACAAATCGGCTCAATTTTTATTGGAACACAAAGATTTTGAGTGCTTTTCCAAGTCCAATACAGATGTTAAAACCTTTCTTTGCGATGTTAAGAAGGCTCATTGGGAAATAAAGGAAGATAAGTTGGTCTTTACCATTACAGCAGACCGATTCCTTCGGAATATGGTCAGGGCCATTGTTGGTACTTTGTTGGATGTGGGACTTGGCAAAATGGAACCTGAAGAAATCAACACAATTATTGAAAGTAAAGATAGGGGCAAAGCCGGTGTTTCTGTCCCTGCAAAAGGATTATATTTGACAAAGGTCTCTTACCCAAAAAAGATATTTAATGAGCAAAAATGATGAAATAGGAAAAGCATTTGACTTTGGTTTGTTCAAGCGAGTGTTTGCGCATACCAAACCCTACAGAGTTACCTTTTGGGTGGTGGCCAGTGGTTGCCATTTTATCCGCTGCTTTTGCGTATATTAACACCGATTTTGGTCAAATTCATAATAGATGAACCCCTAGCCAACAAAGATAGTGAGCAATTGTTGTTTGTTGTGTTGATAATGTTGGGTGCCTTGTTGGGGCAGGTAATTTGTCAGCTTCCTGTTCAATTATTATGCAAACTTGTTGGGTGAGTCGGTGATCAAAGATATTCGGGTTCGGCTTTTTCAAAAGATGATGGGTTTTAAAATGACCTATTTTGATAATTCTTCCATTGGGGTTTTGGTCACACGGGCGGTTGCGGATATGCAACGTATTGGTGAAATATTCAGTCAGGGATTTTTTGTGATTGTTGCCGATTTGCTCAAAATGCTTTCCGGTGCAGCGGTCATGCTATACATCAATTGGAAATTGGCCTTGATTGTATTTGCCATTCTACCAATAATTCTAGTTGCAACAAGGGTGTTTCAACAAGCCATGAAGGTAGCTTTTGTTGAAGTTCGTGCACAGGTGGCCAATTTGAATTCGTTTGTGCAGGAGCGCATTGCGGGAATGAAGATTGTACAGCTTTTCAATCGTGAAGAAATTGAAAAGGAAAAATTCCGAAAGATCAACGAAAAGCATCAGAATGCGTGGTTAAAAACAGTTTGGTACAATTCCATCTTTTTCCCCATTGCCGAAATTTCAAACTCTGTTGGTATTGGTCTAGTGGTATATTTTGGGATAATTCAAAGTATTGACGGTATTAATTTGGATAACAAGGGTTCCATTGTCGCTTTTTTCTTTTTGATGGATCTATTGTTCCGTCCACTTCGACAGATTGCGGATAAGTTCAATACCCTGCAAATGGGAATGGTGGCTGCAAACCGGGTGTTCAAGATTTTGGACACCGATAGCCAGATTGCCGATAACGGAACCTTGGAAAAAACGGATGTAAAAGGCAACATTCAATTCTCCGATGTTCGATTTGGGTATTTGGAAAATGAGGAGGTATTACATGGGATTTCTTTTGATGTAAAGGCTGGTGAGACCGTGGCCATTGTGGGGGCAACCGGAGCAGGAAAATCTACCATCATCAATCTGTTGAACCGTTTTTATGAAATCAATTCAGGAATATTTTGATTGATGAACACAATATTCAGGACTACTCCTTAAGGTCATTGCGTTCCCATATTGCCATTGTGTTGCAAGATGTGTTCCTTTTTGCCGATTCCATTGCCAACAACATATCACTTCGTGATGAATCTGTTGCGTTATCGGATATAGAGGCCGCCGCCAAACAGATTGGGGTGCACGAATTTATTTCGAGCTTGCCCGGAGGGTACCAATACAATGTGAAAGAACGTGGAAGTATGCTCTCCAGTGGTCAACGCCAATTGATTGCATTCTTGCGGGCCTATGTAAGCAACCCAAGCATATTGATTCTGGATGAAGCCACCTCATCAGTAGACACCTATTCGGAACAATTGATTCAACAGGCCACGGACAAAATCACCGAGGGAAGGACATCCATTATCATAGCACACCGCTTGGCGACCATTAAAAAAGCAGACAAAATTATTGTTATGGATGCCGGACAGATCGTTGAAATGGGTACCCACAAAGAATTGCTTAAAAAAGGAGGTTACTACAACGATTTGTACGAAGCTCAGTTTTTGGCCGAGGAGGTGGCGTAAATGTAAAAGTATTAGTGAATACTTGAATCTTTAAACTGCCAGAGCACATTTACAATTTGCCATTTCCCGTTTAGTTTAATGATGTGCATATAATCGATCCAATCATCGGCAATTAATTTTACCGAGGCGGTTTTATCGTAAATATCAAGTATGACCACTTTCTTTTTTCGGGTTCTCAGGAAATTTGTCACCATCTTTATTATAGGTCTCTGCCAATAAGATCATGGCATCGGTAAAAGTCTCCCGTAAATACTCCTTTTGGGTGCTTTTGTCGGTCCAGAAGGTTCTTTTTACCATCCTGGGGTGGGCGGCACGTTCAAATTGTTCTGGTTTTACATGATGTTGGGATTCGATATAGTCCAATGCCACTTGTTTAATTTCCATGCTGTCTTTTTGGGTCTGCGCATGGGTATATAAAGCGGTAAATAATAGGAAGCAAAGGGATAAGTTGATGGTTTTTCTCATTTTTTGTTGATTTTGATGCCAAATGTATGACAAGGCAAAAGCAAAAAAATGTTAATTATGATTTCCTTTGGAACACGAAATCAATTCAAAACTTTTATCTGTACTTAGAAACTTAGGTGACCCGTTGTGCATTTAGATGGAATTCGTCAGTTTGAGTGAATTTTCACGATTGTAATCGGTGAAAATTTGTATCGAAAACAAGGATTTCGACCTCAAAGGAGTTCTCGATACGATTTTTTGTTCCTTAAAATCACTCGAACTGACAGGGTTTTATTAAAGCTCACAGGAAGTTGGCCCTTTTTGTTTTTGAGATGATTACTCCAAATCCTTTTTCTCAACCTTAAACATATCAATTTTCTCCATCCAAAAAATCATCGGATGCATAAAATTGAAGCTTTACCTCCACATTTTTATCCGTTTTGTCACGGGTGGATTTCATGATCAATCGTGCTTTGGAATTATTAAAGTCTAGCGTATGCTTGTCGTCAAAATCTTTATTACCATCAGCAAAGAATGTAATCAGGACAGTATGGGTGCTAAACCTTTGTTTTGTTTCTGCACGCCAGGTGCCTTTACCATATTTATGCACTTCAGGTGGAATCCCTCGTTTTACATTTTTATATGAATGAAAGAAAAAAGAACCGTCTTCATTTAAGGATAAAGTATATTTTTCTATATGGTCTCCACCACCAAGCTTACGATGATATTCCCCGGTCACATCTATCCATTTGGGAAAACAGCGGAAGAGAGAACATTGCGAATAGTAAAACGATAATTGGTTTCATTTATACGATTCTTTCTTTGTATATTATTGTGTTAAAGGTTGTTTGGTTTTATACTTTTTGTCATACAACTCAAGTTGCCTTTGTTTCCAAACGGCTCCTTCTAAAAATACCGGGTGAGGAAGACGTACATCCCAGCTCCCCAACTTCTTTAGCAATTCTTCCGTTTTTTTCAAATGTTTTAGCGCCACATTTTTTTGTTCAGAAGTATCAGAAGGTAAATGGAATAACATAGGGAAGCGGTCCGGGAGTCTTACCAATTTCCAATCGCCATCCCTGATTGCAGCGCTTATGGTAAAACGCCATTTTAGTTCTTTGTGTGGCGGACCTACCTTTTCTTTCAAAATATGGGGTACTAGGTTTACCCCGTCCGTCGTTATCCCATGGTTTTTTCCGCCTGCCAATTCAAGAAAAGTGGGCATAATATCCAACGAGGAAACAGGGTTGTTGTACCTCAATCCAGATGGAAGTGTTTTGGGCCAATTCATAATAAATGGCACGTGTATGCCTCCTTCCAAAAGGATTCCCTTCTGCCCATTATATGGGGCGTTTAATGAGGCGTTGCTATCCGTGGGACCACCATTGTCGCTCATAAAGACTATCATGGTATTCTCCCTAAGCCCATTCTGGTTAAGCGATTCCATAATCTTACCAACATTAATGTCCAATCGGTGGACCATTGCGGCATATGTTCTCCTTTTTATATCATCTATATGTTCGTATAGTTCAAGGTCCTCCTTGGTTGCCTGCAGAGGAGTATGCGGTGCGTTAAAGGAAGCGAACAAAAAGAAAGGACGATCTTTATGCCTTTCTATAAATTGAACACTTTCATCCCCAACATCATCAGTAATATATGAGATTGGAGTTGGCGTTTTATAATTGCATTCAATTGGGGATTTATACCCTTTCCCATTTGGCAGGGAAGAAAAATAATCATGTCCACCTCCGGTGTATCCCCAGAATTCATCAAATCCTCTTTGCAAAGGATGGAATTGCGGTTTCTCACCCAAATGCCATTTTCCGATAAGTCCATTTGTATAACCAAGAGGTTTTAATCTATCAGCTATGGTTTTTTGTGAAACGGGCAAGCCTAAGTATTCAGGGTCAAAACCTGGTTGATTGTTTGCTAAATTATTGTCATGCCCAAATTTAACCTGATTGATTCCGGTGAGCAGGCCAGCTCTTGAGGGGCTACAGACAGGAGAGGAAACATATCCCTCTGAAAAGATTATGCCTGTATTGGCCAGTTTATCTATGTTGGGTGTTTTAATTTGAGTGCTTCCACTATAACCAAGATCGGCAAACCCCAAATCGTCCGCAAGAATTAGAACAAAGTTTGGACTGTTGTCGCTTGCCGATGAAGTTTGATGAATTTGAGCACCCAAGCTTATTGTAAATCCAAAAGCAATCAATGTTAGCATTGCTTTTTTTAGATGATTAATTTGTAATGGTACAAAGTGGATAGTGTACATTAACTTCTGATGTATTGTCCGGGTTTATGACTTTTGAATTGAAAACAATTATTCCAAATCCTTTTTCAACAGATTGGTCAGTTCCTCCATTCCTTTATAGGGAACAAACTCACCGTTTTTTATATAAGTAATAGATCCAGTTTCTTCACTCACCACTAAACAAATGGCATCGGTCTTTTCGGTAATGCCCACAGCGGCACGGTGGCGTAGTCCAAAACGCAAAGGAATGTTCCGATCGTTGGAAACGGGCAGAATTACCCGAGTTGCCGTAATGTAGTTATCTTGAATTATCGCCGCTCCATCATGTAGTGGGCTATTTTTAAAAAAGATACTCTCTAGAATAGGTTGGGTAATCTCAATATTCATACTATCCCCGGTTATCTTTACAAAGTCAAGGGAATTGGTGCGTTCCATGACAATAATGGCCCCGGTCTTGGTTGAACCCATTTTTTCACATGCCCCTACAACGGCTTCAATATTGGTGTCCGTGGGCATGGCCTCTTGTCTTAAAAATTTAAAATGCCGGATAAAACTCCGCTTGGAGGCAAAATTGGTAGAGCCAATCATCAACAGGAATTTTCGTATTTCTTGCTGGAACACAATGATCAGAGCAATGAGACCAATGTTCATAAAACCACCCACCATGCTACTGATCATTTTCATTTGAATCAGCTCAGTCAACTTCCACAGAGCCCAAACAATCACTATTCCAATAAAAATATTGATGGCAACCGTACCTTTGACCAGTTTATAAATGTAGTAGAGTAGGGCGGCCACAAGCACAATGTCGATGACATCTGTGATTTTAAATTCAAGAAAATTCAGAAAATCCAACCGCGGTGTTTTTGTAAAATTAGCAAAAATAGCCTAACCAAAAATTAGAGTGCGTTGGCTTTTAATGCTTCTATGAGCATTACGCACTCCTTTGCTTCTTTAACGTCGTGAACCCTTAAAATATTGGCGCCTTTCAACAATGCTACGGTATGGAGTGCTGTTGAACCGTTCAAAGCTTCTTTTGGAGATGATTTCAGCACTTTGTAAATCATGGATTTTCTACTTAAACCGATCAACAATGGAACTTCAAAAGTTTTGAAAAGGTCCAGATGGTTCAGTAAGGTGTAATTCTGCTCTGTGGTCTTAGCAAAACCGAAACCAGGGTCAATGATCACATCGTTAATTTTATGCTCGGTAGCCTTACCCATCTTTTCTGAGAAATAATAGCGAAGGTCCTTGATTAGATCATCGTAAACCGCCTTTTTCTGCATGGATTGCGGAGTACCCTTCAAGTGCATCATAATATAGGGTACTTGGTATTGGGCAATGGTAGCAAACATATTTGCATCAAGATTTCCGGCAGAAATATCATTGATTAACGCTGCTCCTCGTTGCAAACTCTCGGAGGCTACCTTGCTTCTGAAAGTATCGATGGAAACCAAAGTTTCAGGAAAGTTTTTGAGAATCAACTCCAAAATGGGGAGCATTCGCAGTAATTCCTCGTCTTCTGGAACGTGTTCGGCCCCAGGTCTTGAACTGTAAGCACCCATATCAATAAAAGCTGCTCCATCCAAAAGCATTTTCTCTACCTGTTTCAAGATAATGGACTCATCCTTGTACCTTCCTCCATCATAAAAAGAATCAGGGGTAAGGTTCAAAATACCCATTATTTTAGGCGTGCTGAGGTCGATAAGGTCTCCTTTGCAGTTTATGGTCATAAGAAATAGCTGCTTTGTTGGGTTTGATTATCTTTGGCAAGGTGTTTTTATAGCACCCAAGTTTGGACGAAATTTACGCAAATTAGCCAGAATACATGCAGCACACCTCCCAACAATATGATGCAGTGATCAATGCCTGCCGGGAACTATTTTTAAAGAAAGCCAAAGATTATGGTACAGCTTGGCGGATACTTCGGCTCCCGTCGTTGACCGATCAAATATTTATCAAGGCCCAGCGCATTAGAAGTTTGCAGGAAAATGAGGTACGCAAAGTGGATGAAGGGGAACGCTCCGAGTTTATCGGAATTATCAACTATTCCATTATGGCACTGATCCAATTGAAGAAAGGGGTTGTAGAACAGCCTGATCTTTCGGCAGAAGAAGCCATTGCCCTATATGATGCGGAAGTTACCATAACCAAAGAGTTGATGGAGAACAAAAACCACGATTATGGCGAAGCGTGGCGCGATATGCGAGTAAGCTCATTGACCGATTTGATATTACAAAAATTATTGAGGGTAAAACAGATAGAGGATAACCAAGGCGCTACTTTGGTTAGTGAAGGTATTGATGCCAATTACCAGGATATGGTAAATTATGCGGTTTTTGCGCTGATTCACATGAGTGAAAGTTCCAAATAAAAAAAATACAAATCCCAAATCTTAAAAATGTCAAAGATTTATGATTTAGAAGAAAGGACATTTAAATTTGCTTGCAATTGTAGAATTTTGGTGAAGTCGCTCAAGACCTCGATTGCTAATATTGAAGATGGAAAACAATTGGTCAGATCATCTGGTTCTGTTGGTGCAAATTATATTGAAGCTAATGAAAAGTTGGGTGAGAAAGACTTTGCATTTAGGTTAAAGATCGCCCGAAAAGAAGCAAAAGAATCTAAATATTGGTTACGCTTATTGAAAGAGAGTAACCCTAACGCAAATGAATTTGATGGCTTGATACAAGAATCTGAAGAACTTAGAAAAATACTATCCTCCATTATAAATAAAATTTGAAATTCGACGTATTTGGAATTTGGTACTTGTATATTGAAATTTAGTATTTGTAGATTGGAATTTTATTTCGAAGAAATATGAAATATTTGGTTTGGATTTCTAGGATTTTTGTCGGGGTCTTATTTATAATAAGTGGACTCATAAAGTTGAACGACCCTGTTGGGTTCTCCTTCAAACTGGAAGAATATTTTAGCCAAGGGGTGTTGGATCTTCCGTTTTTAATGCCCTTGGCTTTGTCAATTTCCATTTTTGTGGTCATTGTTGAGGTAATTTTGGGAGTACTGTTGCTAATTGGGTTTAAACCAAAATTTACGGTTTGGAGCCTCTTGTTGATGATTATCTTTTTTACCTTCCTAACTTTTTATTCGGCATATTTCAACAAGGTTACAGACTGCGGTTGTTTTGGTGATGCTGTAAAACTCACTCCTTGGGAATCGTTCACCAAGGATATCATATTACTGGTTTTTATTTTGATTTTATTCTTCGGTAGAAAATATATTACACCCTTGTTCAATGCTAAAACCAATTGGATTGTGGCAGGAGTTTCATTGGTAGTCTGTGCTTTATTTGCGAACCATGTACTCAATCACCTACCTTCGGTAGATTTTAGACCGTATAAGATCGGAGCCAATATTCAGGAGGGGATGAGCGTGCCGGAGAATGCTCCAAAGCCTTTATATGAGTATGCATGGCAATTTAAAGTGAACGGGGAGGAAAAAATTGTGGTGACCAATGGAGAATACCCAAAAGTTGATGGGGAATTTATAGGTGTAGAAACAACAGAAATTCAAAAGGGATACGAACCACCAATCCACGATTTCACCATTGAACAAGACGGAGAAGATATGGCTTCTTCTATTTTGGAGGAGAATAAATTGGTAATGGTCATTGCCTATGATTTGGCAAAGAGCAATCATGAAGCTTTTGCAGATGTGGCTTCAGTGACATCAAAAGCCAAAGAAAAGGGGTTCAAAGTTATAGGTATGTCAGCTTCTGGAAATGATAGGGCAAACCAAATAAAGAAGGATTACGGATTGGACTTCGATTTTTACTTTACTGATGAGACCACACTAAAGACCATTGTACGATCTAATCCGGCCGTTTTGGTCTTGGAGCGGGGCACTATTCTGCAAAAAGTCCATTATAATGACCTTGATGAATTAGAATTCTAAACATAATAACACCAAACATAAAACAAGAAGAATGAGAACCCAAATAGTAGCAGGAAACTGGAAAATGAACAAGAATATTGAAGAAACGGAGGCTTTGTTGTCCGAGCTTTCCGCTAAACTTCCAGATACCCATGCCGAAGTCATTGTGGCACCAACCTTTGTTAATTTGGCCCAAGCACAAAGAAGTCTGCAATCATCAACCATAAAAGTGGCGGCCCAAAATATGCACTTTGCAGAAAATGGAGCTTATACCGGTGAAATTTCCGCAGATATGTTATTGAACATTCATGTGGATACTGTGATTCTTGGCCACTCTGAGCGACGATCCCTTTTTGGAGAAACGGATGATTTACTGTCCAAAAAAGTAAAGACCGCTTTGGAAAAGGAAATGACCATTATTTTCTGCTTTGGAGAAGAATTGGAAGACAGAAAGTCTGGAAATCATTTTTCTGTAGTGGAAAGCCAATTGAAAAACGCCCTTTTTGATTTGGATGCCGCTGCTTGGAAAAGTATTGTGTTGGCTTACGAACCTGTTTGGGCCATTGGAACAGGAGAAACTGCAAGCCCTGAACAAGCGCAGGAAATGCACGCTTTTATCAGAAAAACAATTGCAGAGGCTTATGACAACTCAGTTGCAGAAGGTGTTTCTATTTTATACGGTGGAAGCGTAAAGCCTGCAAATGCTTCGGATATTTTCTCAAAACCAGATGTGGATGGTGGTCTTATTGGCGGAGCTTCGTTAAAGGCAGATGATTTTATTGCCATTATCAAGGCCATTTAAACCAGTTGATGTTGTAGATGACGATTTTCCAGAAATAGCTGTAAATCGAGCGGAATTGCGTTTTGCAAAGCAAAAAAGAGCATCTAGCGATAGATTTATCAGCGGTTTTGCAATGAAATGGCAAAAATTTCATTAAAATCGTCTTGATTTTTTGGTTCGTTTTGTATCAAGACAAAATGAACATGAACACAAAATACTGACAGCAGGTGTTTTATGTATACAGACTATGTAAGGTACATTGAATGCATATTTATTTGATTCAGAGTGATTTATATTGAATACAACTTTAAGATTATACCTTTACAGCCTGCAACCGATATTTTAATTGCAGAACTGGGGGAAGTGGGTTTTGAAAGCTTTGTGGAAAACGATTTGGGCTTGTTGGCCTACATACTCAAGTCGGAATGGAAAGAAACCATTTTAGAGGACTTACATATCTTAAAGAGTCCTAATTTTGAAATCACCTGGTCCAGTAAAGAAATAGCACAACAAAATTGGAACGCGGAATGGGAGAAGAATTTTCATCCCATTACCGTTGGTAATCAATGTATGGTCCGGGCTCCTTTCCATGAATCTAAAAATGTAGAATATGACATCGTCATAGAACCAAAAATGAGTTTTGGTACCGGACACCACGAAACCACCCATATGATGTTGAAACATATTTTAAATGAAGATTTCGATGGTAAATCGGTGTTGGATATGGGGTGCGGTACCGGAGTTCTGGCTATTTTGGCTGAAATGAGAGGTGCAACTACTCTGGACGCTATCGATATTGAAGAATGGTGTTTCTTAAATTCCAAGGAAAATGTAGAAAGAAATAATTGTAGTAGGATTGAAGTCTATCAAGGAGATAGCAGCTTACTGGTAGATAAGAAATACGATATCATCTTAGCCAATATCAATAGAAATATTTTACTGGACGATATTCCTGTCTATTCCAATTGCTTAAATAAAGGAGGAATACTTTTTTTAAGCGGATTCTACACCCAAGATTTAGATATAATTTCCTTAAAATGTGGGGATTGTGGGTTAAAATTTGCAAAAAAACTGGAAAAGAACAATTGGGTTTCGGCAAAATATGTAAATTAGGATTGATTAATTCCACAATCATGGGAACCCAGGAGAAAGTATCGGAAGAACTACTTTTAGAAGAAGAGATTGTAAATCAGAATGAAATTGTGCTCTTCAATGACGATGTAAATACATTTGACCATGTCATTGAAACACTTATAAATGTTTGCGACCACACTCCGGAGCAAGCAGAACAATGTTCATTAATTGTACATTATAACGGAAAATGTACGGTCAAAACTGGAGAATATTCCTATCTAAAACCCAGATGTTCCAAACTATTGGATGCAGGTTTGAATGCGGAAATTATTTAATACTTGAATTCTTTTCCTATATTTAGATAGGTTGATCATTGTTTAAATACAGGAATTTGAGATTCTTTCCTTTTTTCGTAATACTTGTTTTTTTAATTGCTCCCATTTGTTCCCAAGAGTTGCCCCCTATTCAAAACTATACTCCAGCTGATTATTATGGTGAAAATCAGAATTGGGCAATTTCACAATCTTCGGATGGATTTATATACATAGCCAACAACCATAGCCTCCTTGAATCTGATGGTATTCAGTGGAATAAGTATCCCACTCCAAATGGCTCCGTAATCCGAAATGTTACCGTGGTAAATGACAAAATTTATACAGGGTGTTATATGGAATTTGGCTTTTGGACAAAAAACTCAAAGGGTAAACTAGTATATACCTCGCTTAAAGATAAGCTTACTGAACCACTCATTGAGGATGAGGAATTTTGGAATATTGTTCCGGTTGAAGACTGGATATTGTTCCAATCGCTTAATCGCATTTACATTTATAGTCTTACAAATGAGAATTTCAGGGTTATCGAAGCGGAAACTGACAAAGCCCAAATTTTTAATCTTACAAGCGGAGTTTACTTTCAAAGAAAGAACCAGGGTGTATTCAAAATAACCGAGGGTGCGCCAAGTTTGGTTACCCAAGATGTCCAAATAAGAAATAAAACGTTAATTGGGTTATTTGAATATCAAAGTGGTTTGGTTTATGTAACAGCCGATTCCAAATTATACAGAGCTGGTGGAGATGACCAACTGGTTGAGTGGAACATTCCTGCACAATCTGACCTACAATCACTTAATATATACAGTAGTCTACGGTTGAAAGACGGTAATATTGTATTGGGGACCATATCCAACGGAGTGTACCTAATATCCAAGGAAGGCAGATTAATTCTCAGGATTGACCAGCAGCAAGGATTGAATAACAACACTATTCTTTCCATATATGAAGACCAAGATTCCAATTTATGGTTAGGACATGACAATGGGCTTAGTGTGGTTAACCTTGATTCCTATTTTAATGAATATGTTGATAACGAAGGTAAATTGGGAGTGGTTTATGCGGCAAGGGTTTATAATGGAAAATTGTATTTGGGAACCAACCAGGGATTGTTTTGGACCGAACTTAATGGCATTTCCAATTTCAAATTGATCAAAGGAACTGAAGGTCAAGTATGGTGTCTAACGGAAATACAGGGTAATTTGTTCTGCGGCCACCATAATGGGACCTATTTGGTAAAAGATGATGGTGCTGAGTTGATTTCGAATTTTCCTGGTACATGGGATGTAAAAGTCATTGAAGGAGAGCCAAATTACCTATTGCAAGGTAATTATGGAGGACTTAGCATTTTGGAGAATACCAATGGGAAATGGAAATATCGCAATACGCTGGAAGGTTTTAGTAACTCGAGCCGGTTTTTCGAATTTTCTGCTCAGAATGAGTTGTATATCAACCATGAGTACAAAGGCGTGTTCAGGTTAAAACTGGAAGAAGACTTTAGAAAGGTGAGAATTTTATCTAAGGAAGAAAGCAAAGGGATTGCTTCAAGTCTTGTCAAATTCAAAGATGAAACTATCTATGCAACAACCAATGGTGTGTTTAAATTGGAACCCCAAGGTCAATTTATTGCCGATTCAACGCTTACCCAACTTTTTCATTACAAGGAACAGGACGCTTTGAGTATTTTAATGAATGATGTACCAAATCAAAGGCTATGGCGTTTTGGCCAACAGGAAATTATGTTTGTTTCCCCTTCCAAGTTTGATAGTGGGTATAACCGGACGGTTGTACCATTACCCACTGGTTTACGAAACAATCTGGGGGTTGCTGGCTTTGAAAACATTACCAATATCGGTAGTGATAAATACCTGATAGGTTCTTCAAATGGCTATGTTACCTTGAATTTGGAAAAGCTGAAACTAAAGGAGCAGGTCATTCATTTAAATAAAGTGAATAAATATAGCTATGGTCAACCTGTCCAAAGTATGGCTTTGGATTCCGTTGCTCTTTTGGAAAACAAGGAAAACAATCTTCATTTTTCATATAGCGTTCCCGCATTCGATAAATATACCGCAGTTGAGTATCAGTATAAATTGGAAGGGTTGTATGATAACTGGAGCGATTGGTCAACTGCTGCTTCTGTTACTTTTGAGAATTTACCTTATGGGGATTTTACCTTTTATGCAAGGTCCCGGATTGGGAGCAAAATGTCCAATAATACGGCTACCTATTCCTTCTCAATTGCCAGGCCTTGGTATCTGACCAATTTAATGTTGACTATTTACCTTTTATCGACAATTTTAGGTGGTTTTATGATTCACAATTTCTACAGACGTTACTATCGTAAACGACAAGAAAAGCTTATTCAACGTAGTCAACGTGAAATGGCATTGGCCAAAGCTCAAAATGAAAAAGAGATCATAAAACTCAAAAACGAACGGTTAAAGGAGGATTTTAAAAATAAAAGCAATGAGTTGGCCGCATCAACAATGAGTATCATTAAAAAGAATGAACTGTTGTCAAAGGTCAAAGAACAACTTGTGGAAAGTGTAGATGACAAGGATTCAGTAAGACCCATTATACATATCATCGATAAAAACCTTAATCAAAATGATGACTGGGAACTTTTTAAGGAAGCGTTCAACAATGCGGATAGGAAGTTCTTGAAGAAATTGAAAAAAGAACATCCCAATTTATCCCCAAACGATATTAGACTCTGTGCTTACTTACGTCTTAATCTATCTTCCAAAGAAATAGCTCCAATGTTCAATATTTCTCCGAGAAGTGTCGAGATCAAACGATATCGACTCAGAAAAAAGATGAACCTTTCCCAAGATGATAATCTGACCAACTATATTTTAGGGCTGTAAATGCCAAATAAGGTTAAAAAGTGTCACTGTTAAAGCATATTTTGACCAAAATCTCATGATTTCAAGAGATGTTTACAAAGAATTGATACAACATAAATTCAAAACACCTCAACATTACCTATACAATATGGTATTTTCAAGGAAGGCATCTAAAAAAAAGGGCTAATTGACAAATTGTGATAGTGCTTGCAAACACAGCCTTTTTGTGAGTATTTGACAATTTTTTACGCAATTTTTTGAAAACGTTGATTTTTTGTAGAGGTTCTTTTTAAGGATTCTCAATAAACAGAAATTAGATTGCAGCTTCAAAATTAACTCAAATGAAGCACGTCTTTTCTTTTCTGTTTTTGGTTTTAAGTACTTCTTTACTTACCGCTCAGAGTATTTCAATTTCTGGGACAGTGTATGATCGGGCCTTGAATGAACCTTTACCGGGCGTCAATGTCATTCTTAAGAACACCACTAACGGCACAACTACTGATTTTGATGGTAATTTCACATTGGCAGATGTTGCGGTGGGCGACGTTCTGGTTTTCTCCTATATAAGTTTTAAAACCACAGAGATGACCATAACGGGTCAAGATGCCATAACCGTTTACATGCAGGAAGACGTAAGTGCCTTGGATGAAGTGGTCGTGATTGGGTATGGAACCCAAACGAAAAAAGAGATTACAGGGGCCGTTACGGTGGTAGGCTCAGAGACCATAGAAGAATTGAACCCAACTCGGATTGAGCAGGCTTTACAAGGTCAGGTAGCTGGGGTGAACATCACCGCAGAATCAGGATCACCTGGTAGTGGGTCCAGTATCCGCATCCGTGGAATATCAACAAATGGGGACAACAGACCTTTGATTCTTGTTGATGGCAACGTTATTGAAGACCTGAGTGTCCTAAACCCAGGGGATATTGAAAGTATCAACGTACTCAAAGATGCCACCGCAGGTATTTATGGGGTAAGGGCGGCAAACGGGGTCGTTTTGATAACCACCAAGACAGGTAGAAGAAATTCGGAATTAAAATTCAGCTATGACGCCTACGGAGGTTTTCAAGAAACATCACGAACCATTCCAGTACTCAATGCAACCGAATATGCAGTTATTATAAACGAGGCTTTCGCAGCCAATGGCCAGCCTAATCCCTTCCCAAACATTTCAGAATTGGGTGTGGGTACAGATTGGCAAGATGAGGTTTTTCAAACCGCACCAATATTCAATCATAACCTGACCATGAATGGAGGGGGCGAAAAATCAACATATTCTTTTGGAGCCTCCTTGTTGACCCAAGATGGTATTGTAGGTGGAAACAAAGCAAACTTTAAACGTTATACAACCCGTGTCAATTTTAATACGGATCTGCTGGAAAATCTAAAGTTGACCACAAATTTGTTATACACAGGCACGGAACGAAGAACACTTTCTGAAAATGCCATAGGTTCTGTTCTTTTTAATGCACTTAACAATGCCCCGACTTTTGCGGTCAAAGATGCAAATGGAGATTTCACCTTGGCCGAAGGACTTGGTAATGAAGTAATAAATCCATTGGCTCAAGTGGCCAATACATTTAACTCTACCGATGTAGATCGTTTGAGTGGGAAAATAGCATTGAACTATGGTTTTTTGGAAGATTTTACCGTGGAGACCAGTCTGCAGTTCAATTATGCTGAAGTACAGGGAAGAGGTTTTTCTCCAACGGTTTTCTATGGTTCGGGAAAAGTGTTCAATAACATTGGTAGAAACTCCTTGTCGGTAAACAAGGATATTTTCAGGGACTATACGTTTGATGCATTTATAAATTACAAAAGACTTTTTGGAGAAAATCATAACCTTCAGGCAACCTTGGGTACTTCAGTGTTCAAGACAACCGGCCTGTTCTCTGGAAGTACAACAGGTTTCTTTGAAAATGAGACCACTTTTGCCCAGGCGGATATTGCGAACACGGTAGATAGAAGGAATGGATTGGTGGATAGCGGTCTTAGCGGCAAGTTTGATGAACGATTGTTGTCCTATTTTGCCAGGGTCCAATACGACTATAAAGGCAAGTATCTTCTTTCTGGGGTTATCCGAAGAGATGGTTCTACCAAATTTGGACCCAATAATCGCTTTGGTTATTTCCCATCAGGTTCTGTTGGATGGGTAGTTTCCGATGAGAATTTTTTAAATGAGAGCAAGACCATCAACTTTTTTAAGTTAAGGGGAAGCTATGGTATTTTAGGTAACGATCGTATCCCTTCCAATGGATTTAGGGGAGTGCTAAGTGGAGAAGGAGCTTATGTGTTGAATGGACAGTTGGTGTTTGGTCAGGCAGTGGGAGTTTTGCCCAATCCAGCCATTCAATGGGAAGAGCAAAAAACTTACGATATAGGGATAGACCTGAGATTGTTCAATGATACCATTGATATTACAGCAGATTACTTTAACAAAACCACGGAAGGGCTCTTGCTTCAACCACAGGTTTCGGGAATTCTAGGGGCATCGGCTCCAGGAGCCCAAGCTCCTGTTGTAAATGGTGGTACAGTTGAAAATAGTGGATTTGAATTTGCCATTGGATATGATTATAGCCCATCAGAGAATTTTTCCTTGGGAATCAATTATAATGTAACCTTCTTGGATAATGAGGTTACTGAGGTAAACAACGAAGCGGGGTTTTTACAAGGAGGCGCATTTGGAGTTGGTCAGGATCCACCTGCCAGAATGGAAGCAGGAAAGCCCATAGGATATTTCTATGGATTGGAGACCAACGGAATCTTTCAAAACCAAGCTGAAGTAGATGCTCATGCCACACAGGCCAATACAGGTCCGGGCGATATACGTTTTGTGGACCAAAATGGTGACGGAGAAATTGATTCTGATGATAGGGTAGATATTGGTAATCCAATACCCGATGCTACAATGGGGTTGAACCTCTCTATCAATTACAAAAATTTTGACTTTGGGGCATACGCTTTTGCATCGATTGGAAATGAAATCGTTCGAAATTATGAACGAAACCAACCTCTTGTCAATAAATCGGTTTTCACTTTGAACCGGTGGACTGGGGAAGGGAGCTCCAACGAATATCCTAGGGTAACCACTGGAGCCACATCCAACACCCTGTTTTCAGACTTTTTTGTAGAGGACGGTTCCTTTGTAAGGATTCAGAACGCGCAAGTGGGATATACATTCTCAAATGAATTTATGGAACGCTTTGGGGCTGATAAGCTTCGGATTTATGTTTCCGCCAATAACATTTACACATTTACAGAATATCGGGGGTACGACCCAAGTGCCTCTTCAGGAGCACCAATTGGCGCCGGAATCGATCAAGGATTCTATCCAGTGCCCAGAACTTATCTATTGGGTGTAAATCTAAAATTTTAAAAGGATGAAAATGAGCAAATACAACTTAAGATTCATGAAAAAAATTCTTTTTGTCCTGTTTGCCAGCCTTGCAGTTTGGGCATGTACGGACGATTATGTTGATGTGGATTCCTTTAATGAGGATACCGAAAGTTTTTTCAATTCAGAAGAAGATTATCAAAGCGCACTTATTGCTGCCTATGACATGTTGCATTCCACCTATCTAAATGTAATGCTAGGTGAAATAGCTTCGGATAATACCCTGGCGGGTGGTGAAAGTGCCACTGACGTTCCTGGAATTCAAGAGGTGGATGATATGACGCACACACCTGTCAATCAACAGTTACGGGATATATGGAACTGGATGTTCGCAGGAGTGAACCGCGCAAATTACATTTTGGAATTCAAGGACAAGACAGATTTTGCCAATAAGGATGCCGTACTTGCCGAAGCAACTTTTCTACGCGCCTATTATTATTTTGAACTGGTAAAATGGTTTGGCGATGTACCATTGGCCGTAGACCAAAGACTTCTTTTTGGAGATCAGAATACAGCCGAACGCACACCTGCATCAGAGGTTTATGCCCAAATAGAAACAGACCTGATTTTTGCTGCAGCCAATCTACCTGCTACGCAGACCGAAGTTGGAAGGGCAACCAAAGGAGCGGCCCAAGCATTATTGGGAAAGGCATACCTCTTCCAAGGCAAATTTCAAGAAGCAGCGACCGTACTTGAGGAGGTAATAGGTTCGGGTACATATGACCTATTGGCTGATTACGCCACAATGTTTGAAAATGATAATGAGAACAATATAGAATCTGTTTTTGAGGTGCAGTACACTGACCTGGAAGGAGCGGGATTTGATTGTCTGCAATGTAGTGAAGGTAATGTGGCCGTTGGTTTCAATGGTATTAGAAACTACTCAGGACCATTGTTTGAATCTGGTTTTAGTTTTAACGTACCCACCCAAGAAGTTTTTGATGCCTTTGAGGCAGGAGACCTAAGAAGAGATGTGGCCATTTTGGATATTGAGGCCTGGGCCGCGTCCAATAGCGGTGTTTCTTATGTAGAAGGTTTTGAACATACAGGCTATTACAACAGAAAATATATCTCACGTCAAGGAGATCTCAATACGGGAGATGCCAACTTGACCAATCCCAACAATTACAGGGCTATCAGGTATGCAGATGTGCTGCTTATGGCGGCCGAAGCCCTTAACAGGGGCAGTATTGATGATACACGAGCACTGCTTTATTTGAATCAGGTGAGAAATAGGGCTGGACTGGCCGATTTGACCGATACGGGAAATGCATTGACCACGGCCATTTATCAAGAAAGAAGGGTAGAGCTTGTCGGAGAAGGACATCATTTCTTCGATTTGGTAAGAACAGGAAGGGCGGCAGCTGAAATTGATGGCTTTCAGGCCGGTAAAAATGAGCTGTTCCCAATTCCATCCATAGAAATAGAATTAGCGGGCAATCGCTGGCTGCAAAACCCAGGGTATTAATAAAAACTAAACTTTGAAAAATGAAATATTTTAAACATCTATTGGTACTTTTCATAGTACTTGGCGTATTTAACTCTTGTGAAGAAGATGATGATCAATCCTTTGCATTTCAAGATATTTCCGCACCGACCAATTTAAGTGCCTTATTTGATATTGCAGATGATGATACTGGAACGGTGTCAATTACACCAACTGGCGAAGGAGCATCTGTGTTTCAGGTTTTCTTTGGAGATGTGGAAAACGAATCCGCAACTGAAGTTGCCCCTGGCGAAACGGTGAATCATGTTTATGGAGAAGGCGAATTTACTCTAAAGATTATTGGAGTAGGTGCAACCGGATTGACAAGTGAGTTAAGCAGAATAGTGAACATATCGTTCACACCTCCCAGTGATTTGGCTGTTGATGTTACGGCCTCTACAACCAATTCCTTGGAAATTACAGTAGCCCCAACTGCTAATAACGCAACCGTTTTTGATGTGTTCTTTGGAGATGTGGAAAATGAGGAAGCCACCACTATTATGAATGGCGAGACTGTAAATCATATCTATGCCGAAGCTGGTGATTATGAGGTGAAAGTTGTGGCGCGAGGAGTAGGTGCAGCCACTGTTGAATCCACTCAAACTGTAAATGTTCAAGCTCCGGTGACCTTGGTAGCCGAAGATTTGGTTGGAACCTGGGTAATGGCACCTGAAGCAGGTTCGTTGGGCGTAGGTCCGGCACCTGGTGATACCAGTTGGTTCGCAATTGATGAGGCTGGTGTAACGGCAAGAGCTTGTTATTTTGATGATACCTATACGTTTAATGAAGACGGTTCTTTCGTAAATGCACTTGGCGCAGAATCTTGGATTGAAGGATGGCAAGGTGGCTCCGAAGCTTGTGGTGCACCTGTGGCACCTCACGACGGTTCTGCTTCTGCAACTTATACCGTAGATGGAGTTGCCGGTACGGTTACCATCAATGGTACGGGAGCCTATATAGGACTTCCAAAAGCTGTCAATGAAGGAGAACTTCCCAATGTGGCGGTTCCGGAGTCGATAACTTATACAGCTTCGCTTTCTGAAAACAATACGGTTTTAAATGTTGTTATTGAATCAGGTTCAGGTGTTTTCTGGCAATATAAACTAATCAAAAGTGTTCCTCCAGTTTCACTTGCTGGAACCTGGAGAATGGCACCCGAAGCAGGATCCTTAGGAGTTGGTCCAGCACCTGGAGATGTAAGTTGGTTTGCCATAGATGACCAAGGGGTTATCGATAGGGCCTGTTATTTTGACGACACCTATGTGTTTGGAGGAGATGGATCGTTTATGAATGTCCTTGGTACAGAATCTTGGATTGAAGGATGGCAAGGTGGCTCCGAAGCCTGTGGTGCACCAGTTGCTCCACATGACGGTTCAGCATCTGCAACGTATACCTATAATGCAGGCGCAGGTACATTGACCATTGACGGTACAGGAGCTTATTTGGGTCTTCCCAAAGCAGTCAATGCAGGGGAACTTCCCAACGTAGCCGTTCCTACTTCCATTACTTACAACGTTACACTAGCAGACAACAACAATACAATGAACGTGGTCATTGAGTCCGGTTCAGGAGTATTCTGGCAATATAAGTTGATCAGGGATGTTCCCTCTCCTTTGGAAGGCACTTGGAGAATGGCGTCCGAAGCAGGATCCTTAGGAGTTGGTCCAGCACCAGGAGACGTAAGCTGGTTCGCCATAGATGACCAAGGGGTTATCGATAGGGCCTGTTATTTTGACGACACCTATGTCTTTGGAGGTGATGGATCGTTTATGAATGTCCTCGGTGCAGAATCTTGGATTGAAGGATGGCAAGGTGGCTCCGAAGCCTGTGGCGCACCGGTTGCCCCGCATGATGGAACTGCATCTGCAACTTTTAGCTATGATTCTGGCGCAGGCACATTGACCATTGATGGTTCTGGGGCCTACATAGGGCTTCCCAAGGCTGTTAATGCTGGGGAACTTCCAAATGTAGCCGTTCCTAACAGCATTACCTATAACATTACCTTGTCCGACAACGACACCACTATGAATGTGGTCATTGAAGCAGGGTCAGGAGTGTTTTGGCAGTATAAATTGGTTAAAGACTAAAAACCATTGAGGATGAAAGATGTAAAACTATTGATTGTAATACTATTGGCAATGTTGGCTTTTGGTTGCCAAGAAGATGAGCCAACGTTGGATACCATTCTGGTGCCATCAAACCTATCGGTTTCTACGGAAGTAAGTACCGACGGTTCTGGGATAGTGGTTTTTACCGCTTCCGCTGATGATGCCATCACTTATACTTTCAAGTTTAGTGATGGAGACGTTCAGGTATCTCCAAATGGTACCGTGACTAAGCGATTTACTCTTGTTGGGCTAAACACGTATGATTACGCTGTTGTTGCCTATGGTACAGGAGGAGTAAGCTCATCTGCTTCTTATCAAGTTGCTGTGGAAAGTGATTTCTCAGATTTTGTAGCCATGGAATTACTTACAGGTGGAGATTTAAATGATGATGGTGAAGTTGTTTCGGCTTCTTCCAAGACATGGTATTTAGCTGCCGTAGAACCAGGACATTTGGGAGTGGGGGCCACTTTGGCTTTTTTGCCAGACCAATTTTGGTTTCCAGCTTTCTTTTCTGCATCTCCATTTGAAAAATGTGGTGAAGCGATCAGCAGTTGTTTTTGTGATGATGAATTTACATTTACATTGAATGCTACGGGCAATCAATTGACCTATGAACATGATAACAAGGGAGCAACATTTTTTAATGCAGGACACCAAGATATTGTTGGCGGATCTGTAGGGGAAGACGCATGCTTCGATTTTGATACCTCAGGGGTGAGCAGTGTATCATTGGCACCCACTTCAGTGGATTGGACACAAGTACCAGATCCGGCGTTCAATTCTAGAGGAACAGTAATGAACTTTACAAATGATGCCTTTATGGGATATTACATAAGTACCTCTTCCTATGAAATTTTGGAAATCACCAACAATTCCATGCATGTAAGGGCTATTGATGGAAACGATTCAAATCTTGCTTGGTATCTTAAATTTTCTACGACTCCAGTAGATGAACAAGGTAATTCTGGAGGTTCCGGTACCACTTTTGAAAATTTGGTGTGGTCACAGGAATTTGATACGGATGGTGCCCCAGATTCAGCGGTATGGAATTATGATCTTGGTACTGGTGATAATGGTTGGGGAAATAATGAATCACAGTACTATACCGATCGTCCAGAAAACATCATAATTGAAGATGGAGTTTTAAAAATTACGGCACAAGCTGAGAGCTTTAACGGAAGCGATTACACCTCTTCCCGTATCCAGACCTATCAGAATTTTGAATTTCAATACGGCAGGGTCGATGCCAGGGCAAAATTACCCACTGGAGGCGGAACATGGCCTGCAATTTGGATGCTTGGAGCTGATTTTGAAACCAACATTTGGCCAGCTGCTGGGGAAATTGATATCATGGAGCATGTGGGCAATAATCAAGACCAAATACTGGGTAGTACCCATGATCCAATCAACCATGCCGGAGATGCAAGAAGTGTAGAAACAACCGTTACAGGCGCTTCTGATGATTTTCACGTGTATAGTGTGATTTGGACAGAAACTGAAATTACATTTTTAGTGGACGATGTCGAATACGGAACCTTATCTAATGATGCCAATCGTCCATACGATAAGGATTTTTTCCTGATTTTGAATGTTGCAATGGGTGGAAACTTTGGAGGGAATATAGATCCCGGGTTTGTTTCCTCTACCATGGAGGTGGATTATATAAGGGTTTATCAATAGTAATAGGTTGTTAAGTTTTGTATGAGAAAAGGACCAGTTACTATTAGTACTGGTCTTTTTTGTCCCTAAATGAGCGGCGATGGAAAAAGTCAAAAATGTGCACAAATAGAAACCGTCAAAACAAAAAAATATGGAGACCAAAGATGCTTCTTTAAAAATGAACAGGTCATATACAATTTTGATAAGCCTTGTTGTTGCGCTTGGAGGATTTTTATTGGGTTTTGACAGTGCGGTAATTTCTGGAGCTGTAAAGGGTATTACCCAATATTTTGAAATGACGGATGCCATGTTGGGCTTTTCCGTGGGTTGTGTCATTTTTGGTGCAATGGCCGGAAATCTTTTGGCGGGCCCCACAGCGGATAGGTTTGGAAGGAAGAAAGTGTTGATAGTTGTAGCGGCTCTTTTTGCCATTTCGGCAACGTGGTCCGCTTTGGCGACAAGTTATACGGAATTCATTATTGCCCGCATCATTGGTGGTATAGGTATTGGCGGGGCCATTTTAATAGCGCCCATTTACATTGCGGAGATAGCACCTCCTAAGCTGAGGGGAAGCCTGGTCTCTTTCAATCAGTTGAACATAGTTATTGGAATTTCAGTAGCCTATTTTTCCAATTATTTTTTGGTGAATTATGGAGATGAAAGCTGGCGATGGATGTTAGGGGTTGAAGCAATCCCGGCCTTGATTTATTTTGCTTCACTGTTTTCGGTACCTCGAAGTCCAAGATGGCTGATTCTTAAACTGAACAAAGTGAAACTTGCGCGTAGGATACTACAAAAAATTGGAGGTGAGGAATATGCAGAGCTAACTGTGGCAGAAATTCAACGGGGACTCGAAAAGAAAGAAAAAAAAGGAAAACTATCAGACTTGTTCAAGAGCAAATATGCCACCATAATGATTATAGCGCTGGGCATTGCTTTTTTTCAACAGATAACGGGAATCAATGCGATCTTCTATTATGCGCCCACAATTTTTGAACAAGCCGGAGGTAGCACCGATTCTTCCTTTTTACAAGCCATTGTGGTGGGACTTACCAATTTGGTATTTACTTTGGTTGCGATCTGGTTAATAGATAGATTGGGCCGGAAGCCTTTGTTGCTCCTAGGAACCGGATTTATGACCATTGCGTTATTGATGGCCACCTTGGCGTTCAACAATGCCACCTATAGTTTCACTCATGAATCCTTGGAAAAAGTGGGGAACCCACAAATTCAACAGGTGCTTGCCGGTTTTGAAGGAGAGTCATATGAGAGTCAATCCGAATTGTTTGATGCGGTTGGTAAGAAGTTGAAACCCGAACTGTTTCTAGGCTTCAAAAGAAACGAGATAACCAATTTCATCAATGTTAATGCTAACTTGGTACTGATAGCCATATTACTGTATGTGGCGGCATTTGCCATTTCGTTGGGTCCGGTGATGTGGACCTTGATTTCCGAAATATTTCCAAATAAAATTAAGGGTATAGCTATCTCGGTGGTAGGTTTTTTCAACTCTCTGGTCAGCTTTTCCGTAACACAGGTATTTCCGTGGGAGCTGTCAAATTTAGGCCCCACTATGACTTTTGCACTTTATGCACTGTTATCATTGCTCGCTTTCTTTTTTGTTTCCAGATATGTGATAGAAACCAAAGGAAAGACATTAGAGGAAGTTGAACAGTCCTTGATAAGGACTTAAAATATGAATTACAACCAAAAATGACAGAAGAATTTATAATGCAGGATTTTACAGCAAATAACATTAAGGAAATGGAATACGTGGAAATCGCGAATGAGCGCTATTTCAAAATTTCCAATAGCGATACTTTACGCCCTTTCTTTATGAGTATTGTTAGCGATTCTGACCATTGGATGTTTATCTCCAGCAATGGAGGGCTCACAGCTGGCAGAAAGAATGCTGAATATGCCCTGTTCCCCTATTATTCTGATGATAAGATAACGGAATCCAGAGAGATAACGGGAAGTAAAACTATTTTCAGAATCAAAAAAGGGAATGAATCCCAGCTATGGGAGCCATTTTCAGATAGGATGGAAGGCATGTATCACGTGACCAGAAATCTATATAAAAATGTTTATGGCAATAAGATCGTATTTGAGGAGATCAACCATCATCTGGAACTCACATTTAGATATCAGTGGTGCTCCAGTGACGCTTATGGATTTGTAAGGCAGTGTACTTTGGTAAATGATGGATACGGCGCGGTTAACATATCCATATTGGATGGCATCCAAAACATTTTACCTTATGGAGTGGGAAGTGAGCTTCAAAACAAGCAGAGCAATCTGGTCGATGCCTATAAACGAAGTGAGCTTGTCACGGAATCTGGTCTTGGGATTTACGCATTGAGTGCAATAATTGTGGACAAAGCAGAACCAAGCGAGGCCCTTAAAGCTAATATGGTTTGGTCGATGGGATTGGAAAACCCAAAACAAATTCTGTCTTCTCTTCAGTTGTCAAACTTCCGAAAAGGAGCTGAAGTTCAGCCTGAATATGATGTAAAGGCCGAAAAGGGGGCATATTTTAACCAGGTGGAACTAACCTTGGAACCTAAGGAGGAAAAAGAATGGATGCTTGTGGCCAACGTCAACCAAAACCATTCCACCATTGTAAAAATTTCCAAGGAGATTCAGAAAGATGAAAAGCTATATGAAAAGGTAAAACAAGATATTGAAAAAGGGACCCAACATTTAATCCAATTGGCAGCTGCTTCGGATGGATTGCAGATGTCCCGGGATAAACTTCGTGATACACGTCACTTTTCCAATACCCTCTTCAATATAATGCGGGGCGGGATTTTCGATAACAACTATGAAATTGAAAAATGGGACTTCTCAAATTATGTGGCTAAAGCCAACAAAGAAGTTTTCGAGACTTCAAAAACACTGATTCAAAAACTTCCGGATAGTTTTTCCCTTTCAGACTTACGGAACGTGGCAAATGGGAGCATGGACATGGATTTTAAGAGGCTTTGTTTGGAATATATGCCACTTATGTTCAGTAGAAGGCATGGCGATCCAAGTAGGCCCTGGAATCGGTTTTCGATAAATACAAGAAACGAGAATGACGGTTCCAAGATTTTGGACTACGAAGGCAACTGGAGGGATATCTTTCAGAACTGGGAGGCCTTGGCACATTCTTATCCCGAGTTTATTGAAAGTATGATCAATAAATTCTTAAATGCCACCACTTTTGAGGGGTATAACCCTTATAGGGTTACCAAAGATGGTTTTGATTGGGAGATTATTGAACCCGACGATCCTTGGTCCTATATTGGTTATTGGGGAGACCACCAGATTATCTACTTATTGAAGTTTTTGGAATTTCTCCAAAACCATGAACCTGGAAGATTGGAAAGCTATTTCAACCAAGATATGTTTGTCTATGCCAACGTTCCATATGTTATCAAAAGCTATGGTGACATTTTGAAAAACCCTAAGGATACCATCCTTTTCAACCATGATTTGGATTCGGAAATTAGAAAGAGAAGGGGTGAACTTGGAGCCGATGGAGGGTTGTTACAGGACTGTAACCACAATATTTATAGGGTCAATTTTATAGAGAAGATTTTAGCCACGGTACTGGCAAAACTATCAAATCTAATTCCTGAGGGAGGTATTTGGATGAACACCCAGCGCCCAGAATGGAATGATGCCAATAATGCTCTTGTAGGCAACGGGGTTTCCATGGTTACGTTATATTATTTAAGACGATTCTTGAATTTTTTCCAAGATGTATTGGAGGAAGCTACAATGGACAATATTGGAGTTTCAGAAGAACTTGTCACCTTTTTTAAAGCTGTGTCCGACACACTCATTGAGAATAAGCAATCATTATCAAACAAGATTGATGACAAGACCCGCAAGCAGATAATGGATGGTTTGGGCCAATCCGGTAGCGAGTACCGCGCCAATATTTATGAAAATTCCTTTACTGGCAACAAACAGGATGTTTCAACTAAAGACCTAAGACAATTTGTGGAGGTAAGCCTTCAATACCTGGAGCATTCCATAGAAGCCAATAAAAGGGCAGATCATTTATATCATGCTTATAACCTAATGACTGTTGAGGACAGTGATGAGGTGTCCATCTCGTACCTAAGCGAAATGTTGGAAGGCCAAGTAGCGGTGCTAAGTTCTGGTTATTTGTCTTCCACGGAAGTACTTGCGGTTTTGGATAGTCTAAAAAACAGTAAGTTGTTCAGGGCAGATCAGTATAGTTATCTACTCTATCCCAATAAAGAATTGCCTTTGTTTTCAGAAAAAAACAATGTTCCGGAAGAATCAGTGCTAACAACCAAACTGCTGCCACAACTACTCAAGGATGGTAACCATCAAATAATTGAGAAAGACAATCACGGAGAGTATCACTTTAATGGAAATTTTAAGAATGCCAACGACCTTGAAACTGCATTAACCGAGCTTTCAAAAACTTCATATGCCAAATTGGTTGCATCTGATAAAGAGCGCATACTACAAATTTTTGAAACTGTTTTTGATCATAAATCCTTTACGGGTAGGTCAGGTACTTTTTATGGTTATGAAGGATTGGGTTCCATTTATTGGCATATGGTTTCCAAACTTTTACTTGCAGTACAGGAGTGCTGCTTAAAAGCTATATCAAAAGGAGAGAGCGAAGAGGTTATAGGAAGGATGTTGGAGCATTTTTATGAAATAAATGAAGGAATTGGTGTGCACAAGCCACCATCGTTGTATGGAGCGTTTCCAACAGACCCCTATTCACATACACCAGCGGGGAAAGGTGCTCAACAACCTGGAATGACGGGACAGGTGAAGGAAGATATTTTGAGCAGATTTGGCGAGTTGGGTGTATTTGTAAAAGATGGGATGCTGGCTTTTAATCCATGCTTATTAAGAAAGAATGAGTTTTTGGCCAATTCCAAAACCTTCAATTATGTAGATGTAAATGGAAAGCAAAGGCAATTGTTACTGGAAAAGGACTCACTTTGTTTTACGTATTGTCAAGTACCTATTGTTTATATTCTGGCAGAAAATGACCAAATAAAGGTTGTTGCCGGTGACAACAGTTCCACAATATTTGAATCCCTAAACCTTGACAAAACTATTAGCACACAAATTTTTGAAAGGTCGGGAGAGGTCACACTGATTATTGTTAATCTAGACAAGTCCAAATTAAGATGAGAATTATAAAATGATGGTATGAGATCAATCATACAAATATTTATGGTAACAGCGATTTTGGTAGCGCACCATTCTTGTAAAGAACAAAGGATAAAAGAAGAACAAAAACAATCCCAAACAAAAAGAGAAGTGACAGCTAAAGATATTTTAGGCAATCCAGATTATTTGGCCATTTCCTATGGAGGTTATAGGGAAATTACCCGAAAAATTCAACCAACAATAAATGAGCTCAAGGAAGATATGAAGATTCTATCGGCCATGGGCATAAAGATTGTTAGGACCTATAACGTACAATTTCAACAAGCATCCAATTTACTGAAAGCCATTGATGAACTTAAAAAGGAAGACTCAGCCTTTGAAATGTATGTAATGCTTGGCGCATGGATAGATTGCAAAGATGCCTGGACTGCCAATCCAGATCATGATGGAGAAAGTGACCAAAACATAGGGGAAATCAGCAGATCGGTAGCACTTACAAATCAATATCCGGATATCGTAAAAATCATTGCTGTGGGCAATGAAGCCATGGTAAAATGGGCATGGAGTTATTACGTAAGACCTGGAGTTATTCTAAAATGGGTAAATCACTTGCAACATTTGAAAAATGAGGGAAAACTTCCAAAAGATTTGTGGATAACCAGTTCAGATAATTTTGCCTCGTGGGGTGGTGGAAGCAATGAATATCATGTAGAGGACTTGGAAAGTTTGTGGAATGCGGTCGATTATGTATCCATGCACACATATCCAATGCACGACACCCACCACAACCCAATTTTTTTGGGGAATAAACGAAGAAGAGGAAAAGCTGTCCAAAACCGAAAAAAATAGAAGCTGCTATGCTGCGCGCTAAGGAATATGCGGTGGCACAATACAATAGTGTGTCCGATTACATGAAATCTTTAGGTGTAAATAAACCTATTCATATTGGCGAAACAGGTTGGGCCAGTTTTTCTAACGGCCATTACGGTTCCAAAGGTTCCAAGGCCACCGATGAATACAAAGAGGCCATTTACCATAAGCACATGAGAGCATGGACCAACAAAGCAAAGATTTCTTGTTTTTATTTTGAGGCCTTTGATGAAAAATGGAAAGATGCCAAAAACCAAGGGGGGTCTGAAAATCATTTTGGACTTTTTACTATTGATGGAAAGGCAAAGTATGCACTTTGGGAACTTGTGGATAAAGGCAATTTTAAGGGCTTAACCCGAAATGGAAATCCGGTTACCAAAACATACCATGGAGATAAGGAAGAATTGATGAAGGATGTTTTGGAACCTCCCTTAAAAAAAGAAACTGTAGCGAATTGAAGTAAGTGTGATGCTAAAAAAAATATCGATTATAGCATTGATCATGATTGCACTGGCCTGTAAAGGTCATGATGCAGAGGGTGTAGTAGCCAATTCTGGCCGAAACCTTATGGTGAATGGTAACCCTTACCTCATTAAGGGAATCTGTTATCATCCAGTTTCAAAAGGGAGTACCAAAAGAAGTTTTGAAACCTTGGACACGGATTTGGCCCTCATGAAGGAAGCCAGAATCAATACCATCAGGGTTTATGAACCCATAGATGATATACAAGTATTGGATGCCATCCATGAAGCAGGAATGAAGGTAATTATAGGGTTTGGTTATAATCAAAATGGAAAATATGATATCCTTTCAAGGTCGTTTATAGACTATGTGAAAAAATACAAAGATCATCAGGCCATTTTAATGTGGGAACTAGGTAATGAGTATAACTATCATCCGGAATGGTTTGGCGATGATATAAACAACTGGTATCAAACTTTAAATACATCCGCGGAGGCCATACATGAATTGGACAAAACACATCCTGTTACAACAGCGCATGGAGAACTGCCCGATGCCCAGGCACTAACCTCTTGTCCTAATATAGATGTTTGGGGATTGAATGTATATCGATGGGATGATCCCACGGAGGTTTTTGATCGATGGAAAACTATCAGTAAAAAACCTATGTACCTATCTGAAGCAGGAGGCGATAGTTACATGACAATTGCTAAAAAGGGTTATGAAAAAGGGATTAACCAGAAAGCGCAAGCAGAAGCCAATGCAAACATTCTGGATGCGGTTTTCAACAATCAAGATGTTTGTTCTGGGGTAACGCTCTTCTCTTTTACCGATGGTTGGTGGAAAGCAGGAAAGCCTGATACACAAGATCCAGGCGGATGGGCACCTAACAGTAGCGGTGTACCCTATGATGGAACACCGAATGAGGAATATTGGGGTATTGTGGATATAGAAAGAAACAAGAAATTGACTTTTGAAGTGGTGAAGAATAAATACCGATAGCCGTGTTTAAAAAAGCATGTAAGGCCATCACGGTCTAATAGATACAACCAACTAAATAAAAAATTATGAGCAACACAGAGAGTTTACCTGCGGACAAAGTTTCCTTTGGAGCTAAAGTAGCTTTTGGAATTGGTATGCTGGCCAATCAGATGTTTCCTGCCGTATTGGGAATCTTTATGGTGGTGCTGGTTCAAGATTTGGGATTTCCAGGATGGATGTGGGGAATATTGTTCTTCCTTCCTAGAATATTCGATTCCATTACCGACCCGATCATGGGTTTCATTTCCGACAACACTAAATCCCGATGGGGCAGACGAAGGCAATACGTATTTCTGGGAGCAATTATAATGGGAGTGTCATTTGTGATCATGTGGCAATTGTATAGGGAGAATGGTATCGATTATAATTTCACTTATTTTCTACTATGGTCTTTTGTGTTCTATTTGGGGTTGACCATTTTCAGTGTTCCCTATGTGGCCATGGGTTATGAAATGAGCAATGATTTTCATGAACGAACAGATATTATGGCGGTGGCCCAGTGGATAGGACAATGGGCCTGGGTAATTGCCCCATGGTTTTGGGTGATTATGTATGATAAAGGCTGGTTCGAATCTGCCGATGTGGCAACGCGTGACCTGGCAATATGGGTTGGAATAGTCTGTATGGTTTTTGCCATGGTTCCCGCCATATTCTTAAAAAGCAAATCAACAATTGATGCGGATTATGCTCCTTTGACTCTAAAAAACATGGGGGGGAGTTTAAAAGAGATTTTAAACGGATTTAAAGAAGCATTTAAATCAGAGCCTTTTAGAAAACTATGTATTTCTACCTTTTTCATATATAATACATTTTATACCATTGCCAGTTTTTCATTTTTCATAGTGGTGTACTATTTGTTTAATGGTGATGCCAGTGCGGCAGGAATATGGCCAACACTTTTTGGAAGCATAGGAGCTTTAGTGACCACCTTTTTGGTTATCCCAATCGTAGCTTGGATGTCAAAAAAGATGGGAAAAAAGAAAGCCTTTATCCTCTCACAGTCCATTTCAATTTTGGGATACATTATGCTTTGGTTCCTTTTCATACCTGGAAAACCCTATATGTTCATTTTCGCATTGCCCTTCTTTTCCTTTGGAATAGGAAGTCTATTTACATTGATGATGTCAATGACTGCAGATGTTATCGATTTGGATGAATTGAATACGGGCTTACGGAGAGAAGGTATTTTTGGGGCCATTTACTGGTGGATGGTCAAATTTGGTTTTGCTATAGCGGGATTGTTGACAGGAACCATTATGACTTTGGTAGGTTTTGATCCTGAGGCCGCAACACAACCTGAAGGAGCCATTACGGGATTAAGGGCTTTCTATTCTGGTTTTCCAATTTTGGGGACACTGGTGGCCATTTACGTAATGCGAAATTATGATGTTACCGAGGAGCGTGCCGGCGAGATAAGGGCTGCACTTGAAAAACGAAAAGAAGAAGTAAAATAAACCTAATCAATAATTTCTAAAAACGGAGATATTATGTCTTCAGGAAGAAAAGAAAAATTTTTGACCTTGGCCGCTCTTGATTATAGTGGCAAGTCGCTAAACCAACTTAAGAAATTATGTAGGCAGGTTCTTGAGGATGGTATGCATGGATTATGTTTTAGTCCATATACGGAAAATCAGAAACCTGGCGTTCAAATTACCGAAGATCAGATACGCCAAAGAATGGAAATCATTCAACCTTATACAAAATGGGTGCGTTCTTTTTCCTGTACGGAAGGTAATGAGATGATACCCAGGATTGCTCATGAATATGGAATAAAAACGCTGGTCGGAGCCTGGTTGGGCGAGGATGGGGAAATCAACAAGAAAGAAATCGAAAACCTTATTGAATTGGCCAATGAGGGTTATGTGGATATTGCAGCAGTTGGTAACGAGGTTTTATACCGTGGAGACTTGACTGAAGATGAACTGCTAAGTTATATAAACCGAGTGAAAACCGTAATTTCGGATATCCCCGTGGGTTACGTTGACGCGTATTATGAGTTTACGGATCACCCGAGAATTGCAGATGTCTGCGATATTATTTTGGCCAATTGTTACCCATTTTGGGAAGGATGTGATATGGACTATTCCTTGTTATATATGAAGGATATGTACCAAAGGGCACTTAAGGCAGGTAATGGAAAAAAAGTGATTATAACAGAAACTGGTTGGCCAAGTAAGGGAACCAATCTAGAAGGTGCATTTCCATCCTATGAAAACGCACTGAAGTATTTTATGAATGCTCAAAAATGGTCTAAGGAAGAAGACATTGAAATATTCTATTTTTCCTCTTTTGATGAATCATGGAAAGTTGGGGCAGAGGGGGATGTTGGCGCCTATTGGGGGCTTTGGGACAAAAATGGCAAGCTCAAGTTTTAATAACAATACATTAATCAACCCTAAATAATCAATGACTCATATAATGGAGCAATGAGTAAAAGTAATAGGGGTTAATTTTCTTTTTACTTGACTTACAATTCTTTTGCCTATCCGCTGCCATTTCACAGCACATTTGAAGTAACTTTGTAAGGAAAGAGCAGTACACCAAAAACTTTAATTTTTTTCTTACCAGGGAAATGGGCGAATTTTTTAAGGCCGAACTAAAAGATCGTTTTTTGCAATATGCGTTGGAGCGCAGGGATTATTTTGAGACCCAAACGCTTTATGATGAATTTCTCCGGCCAAATTATAATCTGAGGTTTGTAGAGAAATTGATTAGGGAAATTAGGGAGTATGACCCAACATTGTTGGATGTGATGGGCGGAAATGGGGCAGAGATTTTTATGTTGGCTTCAACACCCAAAACCCATTTGTTCATTGAAGAAGGCGGGTTTAAAGACATGCATGTTAGGGAAGAGGAGAAATGGGACGTTTTCTTTGATCAACTGTCAAGCAATCGTAAGCTTTCCAAAAATGAAAAAGTACTGCTCAAAAAGAATTCATCATCCCACAAAAAGGAGAAAACGTTGTTGGTTGTTCTAATTTCTGCCATTGCCATAAGCTTTTTGTACACCCTTTTTGGCATTATAAAAGGCGCTTTGTTAGAGCCAGAATATGTTCCTTTGGATGAATTTGAACGAAAATTGGAGCAAGTCCGCCTACAGCATATTCAAGAAAATGAGCGATTGGCAAAAGAACTGGAAAAAGCTCAGATTAGTATAGATTCCCTATTGAAAGAAGCACAATAGCTCCCGACCCATTTTTTAACCAATTATAAGCTGTATTTCATATGCTTTATTAGACACAATTTCCCAATATAACACCCATATGGCAAAAAAAATATCAGAAGTAGTATAATTATAACTGGAAATTAAGCTTCTAAGTATTTAAATTTGACTGTAGTAAAATCTAAAAGTTTAGTTTTTAGTTTAGTTTGAGTTAGTAATAAAAAGGTTAGCTGTAGCAGCTAGCCTTTTTGTTTTTATCTTCTAATTTCGGTTGAAGTTTGTGAGGGTGGGAACACTCATCAATTGTGGTTTATTTCCCAATGGTTTTTTTAATAAAGTGTACCTCTTCACTGGAAAAAGGAGTCCCATCTTCCCTAAAAATATCATGGAACCAGACTTCAGGTTCGTTAGGAAAAGGATGTTCCCAACTACGCCATGGGTAAATGGTGTTGCTCTTGCCATTGACCAACCCCCAGTTATAGGCAGCCACTTTGTGTTTTTTAAATATGGGGAGTATGGTTTCAAAAGTGGAACCTGCTGTGCGTGCCATGTATTCTGTGCATATTAATGGACGGCCGGAGGCCGACAACAGCTCAACCATTTTTTCAGTGATTTCGGGACCATAATAGGAATGAAAATTAATCACATCTGAATTTTCATAACAGAACTTGTCGATAGCATCTAATTTGTCAAGGTCCAGCTCTCCAGCTCTCCAGACATCGGAGCATATGGGCTGACTGGGGTTGATTTCCCTCGCCCATGCAAATGCCTTTTTCAGCAGTTTTAATGAAAACTGTTCCTTGTTTTCGAGCTCAATGTCCCCATAACTAGCTTGGTTTGGATTTGCAGGTTCATTGTACAAATCCCAAATAAGTACTCTGGAATCTTGTGCATACCGTTCCATAGTTTGCTGTACATAGGCCTTCAAACTGGTTTCATGTGATTCTAAATCCTTCAATATGGCAATACCCGGACTTTGAACCCACCCTGAGTTGTGTACACCTTTGGTAGGCTCGGGTTGCTTGCCAGATACAGGATTGGGGTGCCAAACATCATCAAAAAAGATAAGCATGACCCTTATGTTATGCTTCTTGCATATCTCTAAAAATTCGTCAACTCTTTCATAAAAACCAGTTTTGTCCTCTTTCCATGGCAGATAATGTAGAAATACACGAAGGGTATTAAAACCCAAATCCTCGGCCCAACCCAGTTCTTTGTCTATAAGTTCGGGTGAAAATGTGTCCTCTTGCCACATTTCAAGTTGATTAATAGCATTGGAAGGCGCAAAATTGCAGCCTACCGGCCAATCGAGGTCATTATACCACTGATTGGCACGCTCCGCTGTCCACTGACCTTCCGGCTGTGGAGTCTTTGGAGATGCTTTTTTCTGTTTTTGGTTACAGGAGATTAATAAAAATGAGATTGCTAAAACCCATAAGTGTCTGGAACCTTGTTCAAATATTGTTTTCATGGCTTGCTATTGATATACTTTTACCCAATCGATGATCATGTTCACCGGAAGCTGTTCAAGATCTACATCCCCAACCCATGAGCCTCCTAATTGTTGATCGATCAATATATAAAAAGGCTGATCAAAAGGCCATTGACTGGAATCAACCCCATCTACCTTTGGATAGGTGAATGTTGGCTTTCCATTTAGGGTGTATACCAGTTTATCCGGATACCACTCCAATCCATAGGTATTGAATTCTTCGGTATTTACAGTGGTGGTGCCATAATATTGGGGATTGTCTTTTTGTTTCAACTCCAGTGTGTAGTAGGAATGTGTGGTTTGGTAGATGATATCATCAAAATTAAGATGTTCCATAATGTCTATCTCACCATTTCTTGGATAGGCACCATATCTGTTTTCGTGAGAAAGCATCCATATGGCGGGCCAAGCTCCTTTTGCCGATTCCAGTTTGGCATGTATTTCAATTTTGCCATATTGAAAGGCAAACTTACCTTTCGTATAGATTCCACCTGTTAGATACGTTCTAGGGTCAGATAGCGTATCGTTATTTTTGATTCCGATCAAATGGAGTTTTCCATCTTTCCAATCAAAACAACGTGCATCCTTATCGGTCATTTGGTCATTCCAGTCGGCTTTTCCCTGAGGGATTTTCGTCCATTTGCTACTATCAAGTTCAGAACTGTTGAAATGATCTTCCCATACCACCTTCCACTCTTTGCTAGAACCGTGTCTTTTTTGGATGAAAATATCGGGATCAGAACTTGTCTGTTTGGTTGGACCGCAAGCAAACCCAAATAATATTAGGAAAAACAATACAATATTGGGTTTTCTTGTCATCTATGGTCGTGGATTAATCCTTGGAATTGATCAAAACAGTTTCATAATTAATGGTTTCATCCAGTTTTTCCAAAAATAGGATTTCTGCAGAAAACTGCCAGTCAAAAGATAAGGATTGGTTGGCTAAATGTACATGATGATCTTGGTCTAAAATATAGTCATCAGGTTTGTTGAGTACTCGGGTTTTGCCATAAACAGATTCCAACTCATTTCTAAGTGTTGAAAATTGTTCGTTCAGTTTTGTGAGCTTTTCCAAAGCTTGTTTTCTTTCTATAATATTGGATGCAAGATCAAATTCGTTTAATTGTAGGAGGATGGTGTTATTGAACCGGACTAATTTGTTCACTTGTTCATAAATCTCCAAATTGTATGTGTTTCGCTTAGCCAGATTTTTCATCTCGACAATCTTAGCCGCAATAGTATCACATTTGAGAACTGTTTCTTTGGCCCCATTTATTCTATCAGCATATTTTTCTGACCATTTTCCTGGGGTTTCGGTATTTGGTAATTCAATGACCAGCTTTTCCTTGGCATTTGGGTTGCTCATCAGATAATTTCTGCTATTCCCCTCCAACAATAGATTTTTCCATTGGGCCACGGGGGCTTCCAAGGTATCTATAAACGCATATTGGTCTTCGGAAAGTGTGCTTGAATATTCTCTGTGGCGGTATGCGGATTTAATTTCATCCTTGGTTCTTTTATCACCGGCCCAAGTATATTCGGCAAATGCCAGAATGCCTCGCATATAGAGTTCAAAATGTGGGGAATCGTCGTCCCAAAGGGTAAGTAAAAGGCCATTTAACCCACTTTCTATAGATGACAGGGCAAAGGATTTGATGTTGTCGATATTGCTCTCCCGTTGCGGCATTAATACCCATCTTGTTTGCCCAGCGGTAGCTCCCATTACTTGGAAACCATGATTGCTGAACCAATTCATGGCCTTACTATTGCCATAGGTTTCTGGGGAATGATAGTTCCAGCGCATATAAATGCAGTTTTTGGGAAACTGATCTAGAAATTCGACCAATTTGTGTTCATTTTCTTCCCAAATTTTATCTACCTCTTGTTTACTGATTTCCGTGTTGAACATAGGGTTATAAACATCCGCATGCTTCAGGGGCATATCATCCCAAAATATAGGAATTCGATCATGTTCTTCGGCAAATTTGCAAACTTTGTCCAACCATTGTAATTGTAGTTCTAGGGCAGATTTACCACTGCCGCGCCCCGTTGTGTGTACTTCATCACCTCCAACATGGAGGTATTTGCCGTTTGGGGTTGCTTCAATGGCTTCCTCATACAGGTCAAACTGGACCTTGTAGGTTTCAGGGTCCAATGGATTGTAAGCCCAGTCACTTTTTGGGTCGTCTCTGAGATGTTTGTATTCCTCATGTTTGAGCACAAAAGACGAATGCCCTAACCCTTGCATGAGCGGACTGATTTCTATATTTCTTTCACTGGCATAATCTGAGAGTTTTTTCCAATCTTCCTTGCTCAATGCATCTGCGGAGCCAATTTTAGGATGGCGCTCAAATTTGATTTTATCTTCTACCTCTGCTATAATGGCGTTGATCTTATAACTGGCCAATTTGTCAATAAGTTGATAGTAGTAATCCGTTTTTTCAAGGTGATGTTTGATATCCAAATGGATAGACCTATATGCGAGAAGCGGAAAATCCTTAATGCTGCATAAGGGGAGATGGACATCCTGTTCTATGGCGTCTATGGCAAGCTGTTCCAAAGTTTTGAAGGCATAGAACAATCCTGCTTCATCTTTACCAGTTAGGATGATCTGGTCATTTTGAATTTGGAAAATATATCCTTCCGTAGGTACATCCAAACTTTCGTCAATGCTATAGACCACTTGTGCTTTGGATTTTTCATCGGATTGTTCAAAACTCCCTAAAATGTTGCCCAAAACAGGAAGGTCATCATTACTTTCAGAGAAAATGAATTGTAACTGATCAACCTTTAAATTGCTTATCCCGGTAATTTCAAATTCCTGTGGAGAAGGCAATAGTTCAAAATTACCTAGCTTTTTTTCTACTTGCGGTCCACACGCATTTAAAAAGGCAATCAGAAAAAGGTAAATTATTGTTCTCAATGTTTTCATGCAGTTTAGGTTTTGTTATGCAATTAGGGCAAGATATAAAAAAGTATCATTAAAATGTGTACGATAACATTTTTTATTTCAACATAATATTTTATTCCTGTTATTATCATAAAATTGACCCCGTTATTATTTTATTACGGCCCAGGTATAACTATTGGGTTTTACAGTGACCTCGAGGGCTACGGTATAATCCCGGGTTAGCGCATATTTCTTTACTGTGCCATTTTCCAATGCTATTTTGGCATTGTCGGTAAGACCTGTATAATATAGAGGGACTTTTATGGTTTTCGTAATTTCTTTGTCGGTTGGATTGTAGACCATCAGCATACCTTTTTCTTTTCCATTTGGATTGACACTGAGCCAATAATCGATATCACGACCATCTGCCCTGCGTAAATGGATAATATCTCCTTCAAGTACTTCCCTATGTTTTTTAAACCACTTAACCACGCGTGAAACCATTGTTTTTGTCTCATCTGAATCATAAAGTCTTGGACCACGATAACAAGCTTGGACCCCTCCTCCAAGATTGCTCACCATCATCATTTCATAATGCGAGAGGTGTTCTTTCAACGGTTCAATGGTTGCAGCGGCACCGCCTCCGTGATATTCGGTGAGCGGCACAAACATCCAGCCCATGGAAGGCGTTTTTTGCCATGCTCCATCGTAAATGTTTTGCCGTGTATGGATAAGTTGTTGACTACGCGGCAAACTCCAATTGACTTCTCTATAGCCCATTCCACATTTATTACCGCCGGCCATATAATAATAGTCGGGGATGTTAAGGTAAATGCCATTCGCCCGACACCATTGGTAGAATTTGGAAATGGTTTCATATTGCTCCCATCTAGAATCCTCCAAGCCTTTATGCCCAGGATGATCTTGTGATGTGCAAACATCCCCGGGGTAGGAACCATCGTGCTCTAGCAGGGTAAAGCCTGTTTTTTCATAGAAATTATATAGTTTTTTAAAATAATCTTGTCCCCATTGACTTTCAATGCAAGGTGAGTTGCCAAAGGTTGGACGTTGTCCAGGAGGCATGACAACATCTTGCCCGTTACCAATCCTTCGAGAGGCGAGGAGGGAGTATCCTCCAATTTCAACGCCTTTACTTTTGGCATAATCCGCATATTTTTTCATTTTAGCTAAATATTGTTGACTGTCGTCTTCAATATTGAATCCACTACCGAAGGTTAGGATGACCATTTCAAATCCAGCTTCGGATGCTTGGTCAATAGCGGTTTTAACCCTTTCCCAATCAGCAAAACGGGCATGCATCATAAGGGGATTTTCAGTCGTCCATGGAGCAAGGGTACGGTACATTCTTCGTAAGGCAAGCCCTTGTCTTTCCCTGTCATAGCTATCATTTGGCATTACAAAAGTGCGAAAGGTCTTAAAAGTTTCACCAGGAGCGATAGTTTTGGCAGGACCAATTTCAGGGCCTACATTGAGCAAGCACGGTGTAACCCGGAGATAGTTGACTTGAGTGTGATAATCTGGATCGGGCAACCAACGTACGGCATGGTGGTTTGCATCTTCTACATTGAAACTGGAAAAAGCATAATCCGTTTCCACATGGATATTGGGAGTAGGAACATTGAATTCACGTGTTTCCACTGCAGACCCATATTCAACAGCAGCAATAATCTCACTGATAAACTTGTCTACCGTTATGCTCTTTTCACTATTGTTTTTTAGGGTAAGCCATTTGGCCATTACCGGAATCCCATCATACAGTTCGTAATGAACAGAGAGGGTAATGGCTTCTTTGTTTAAACCAGTCCCTGCACTTTTGGAAAGGCTTGCGTAATCAGCATAACCCATGACCTGCATTCTAACCAACTCTCCCGGATGGGTTTTATCATCCACTCCCTCTCCTTTTGCATTGGTCTTGCCTACTCGTACATGTGTTGGCATAGTGTTGAATGATGTAAGTTTTTCAATGGTACGCCAGTCACCACCTTCTGGTTTTGCTTCACAAAAAACTGCTTTGTCTGTAATCCGATAGCGAAGTGTCCAGGGTTTTGTCAGGTCCAATACTTGACGACCCCCGGCAGCTTTGTTTTCTTTTTGACCGTCCCATAGACCAAACATGGCCACTCCATCATCATAGCTGTTACCGCCTGGGCGCAAGTAGAATTTTACTGTTTTGTTGGGCCAAACAAGGGTGATTCCGGGCCCATAACTTTTGCTTTTATCCGTTCCCACATTAAAGGTAACTTCGATGATTTTTGCGTCGGAATCCAATTTTTTTTCAATGTACACTGCAGTGTTGGCAGGTGTATAGATTTCCCCTATTTTCCCTTCATTTTGGAAAGAGGAACGCTCATGCGTTTTGGAATAGGTGGTTTTCCAAATATCGTCTAGGGAGTTAAAATTTGTATGATATAAGGTTTTTCTACCATAAGGACTGGGAAGTAAACCATCCCCTGTCAACAAATTTTCAGGTTCGGGCATTTTATAATCCATGCGGAGGTGAACACCCTTTGGAGGCCATTCCGAACCATTGGCATAATTCCTGACCTGCTTCCATTGAAAGGGCGCTTTGGGCTCGCTAATTTCATGACCAATATATTGTAGGGAGGAAGGGTCTACCTCCATGTCCGCTATCCATTCGGATTTAAGGAAAGCATAGTTAGGTTGCCCTTTTAAGCCTCCTACATCGTAGTTGACCCCATTGATTTTAACCACAGCTTCTGGTTTGATGCCCCTAAGGAGTGATTCACCGGTAACCAAATTATCGAGGCGAATTGTAGCAGCGTTGGGAGATATGCGGAAAACACGCCTAATAAGGCCATTGGTCATTTCCAACTCGTTTTCGGCTTGTGTTACTTCGGCCTTGTACGATGACCCGTCTATCAACCAATCAGTTTGGGCCCATAAACAAGGCAAATTGCAATGAAAGACAGTAATGATAAGTGCAATGGAAAGATACTTGTTGATTGTCATAAAGGTTTGGTTACAACATGATTTTTTAAACCGAATAGGTATTGTAAAAGTTCAGTATTAAAAGTAAAATTGGAAGTCAACCTAATCCGGATTATATTTTTGGTTGAATATAGTCACTTTGAACTTTTCTTGATGTGCAGGCCGCATTTCAAAAATGGATTTAAAAGATTGCTTCTATCTTCAAAAAGAAGGGTAAAGCAACCTTTTATTAAATCCACTTTTCATTGGTAGTTTGGTTGTTACCGGTTTATAACCCATCAGATTTCATCTGAAATAAGAAGGGTTGGTTATTTAGGTGAGACTAATATAGTTTGGTTAGGAATGGGTTTCTACAGAAAGTTTGTCATATTTCAATACTTTTTTTGCAGAAAGTGTTTAAAAAGTTAAATTTTGGTCTAATTCTGATTTATTTTCATAGAATTAAAGCAAAATGACACCGATAAAACCGTAATCTTTTTATGGTGAATACCTATTTGTTTTTGGTAAGTGAAGTAGAAAAAAATTCACGCTGCTCAGACTTTGGGTAATAAAAAGAAAGTATACAGGTTTATATTTTTGTAAGCTTCTTTGTAAAAATCATTGACCTAATTATTGAAAATCTATTTAACGGTGGGTAAATTCATTTGTTACATTCTAAAGCTAGCAATGTGATTTTCAGATCAAGGTTCGGATGTCATAAATCAAATTGTGCAAAATCTTGGTCTTATGGGATAATCTTAAAAACAGGAACAACGGAAAACCACCTATCGATGATTTTAGGAACCTTAGTTTTTCAATTTTCCTGAAAGTTGCAGTCCTGATTTGATATTTAGCCCTATCAAGGTTAAATTACTAAGTCCAAATACAAATTCTGCAATTTGCGCATAAAGGAATGTACTGTCAATGGATATGTGGTTTGCACGATAGTATAAGAATATTACCAATGAGATCAGGATAATTCCATTGGCCATTACCAGCTTCATCCTTTTTAGTTTTTTTAAAACGATTGGATGTTTTGACTTTCCTGCCAATTTATTTCCTGAAATCGCCAAAGATGGCATTGCAATTACAAGAATTGGTAAGGCATATAGAATTCCTGTTTTTACAGCTTTGATCAGTGTTTTATCTGCAATTAATTCTGCTCTTAATGATACAATAAAAAATGTGCTGATTGTTATTACTGCTATTATTGTAGCTGTAATATGTATTACTAATAAGTTCTTTCTTTTCATTTTGGGATGTATATCTTTGGTTCTCTCCCTTATTTAGTTAAATAGCTAACTCCTAAAAGGGCAATTGTACCGTCTATAAGGATGGTGTAATAAAAATCACGGTGTTTTTCCGTGCAATAAGCGATCAAGAGTATTTGCATAAGAATAGCAAATACAAACAACGGTGTCGACATTGAAAAAGAAGAAACAATACCAAGGCTTACCAATACTAGCATCAACAGTGCGATTGAAATAATTTTAGCATTTTGGACACCCACTACTTGCGGAATTGTTCGTTGCGATGGTGAATCATATTTCAAATCTCGAATATCGAAAGGAATGGACACTGCAACAAAATATAGATAGTGCACTGGAATAAAAACCAGGAGTATTTCCCAATTGTGGATATTTTCATTTACAATGGGAAACACCACTATAATTCCGGTCCATGTCAGGGCAATTAAATGAGCTTTAAGATGGGGTAATTCACGTAAATTCTTGCTCCCTATTCGAACGACATAGTAAAAAGAGATAATTATGGCCCCGCCCATTAATATAGTTATCATGGGCGATATGTTATTTAACAATAGGATGAAGAAGTACCCTCCAAGTAATCCGCTAACAATACTTAGAACAGTTACTAATTTTCTATGCTTACTTACCCAATCCAACCATCTTGTTTTTGTTTCCAAAGTTGCTTTTACAACTCGTTGACCATTATATACACATAATGTGGAGAAAAAGGCGAATAGTCCGTAGTGCAAATAATTATCCAGATTAAAAACATTGGCGATACCTGAGGCAAGAACGCCTGCTGAAGTTGCTATCACGAAATTTAAATGGACAATATAGTTTAGAACCTCCTTGAGCAATCGAGTTTGCAAGTTTGAATTACAGTAGCATGAATTGGATAGGTGAGAATGAATTTATTGGAGCTTATCATGTATGCAAACATCTGCTTTACGAAATTATCCATATAAATTAATAGTGGGAGTACCGTTTACTTCCTGATTACAGTATAAAGGGATGGATTGGCTTTCAATCCTTCTGGGGGTGGAACCCCTAGCTCTTTAGCCATCTTTTTGCTGGCGTCCATAAATGCTTTTGGACTTTCCCATACGGCAACATTTATCAATTCAAATTTGGTATCATCCTTAATTGTTTGATGCAACTCTGTAGAAATGTACCCGGGCTCTTTTTTAAGGAAATCTCGGCAAGCTTCCCAATATTGTATTGATTCTTCCAATTTTCCTTCCGGTACTTCAAATGGGTTTATAAGAATAATGTGCTCTGAGTTACTAGTTTCCATGTTGGAGTTGTTTTTTTGGTTTTCCCTATTATCACATGAGCCCGTTGCTATGAGCAAAATTGCTGCGAATATTGTTTTTGAAATCTTTAGAGATGTATTCATGATTCAATTTTTATGACATTCTTTTTAATGTGTTTTCCTTTGTCAATACATAATGTTTTATCACACCCAAAACGTGCAGCACCAGCAATAGCATCATAATGGTTGCCAATAGTCCATGGGCTTTAAGCGGAACTACATTTTCTTTCGCGAGAATTAAATCTGGTTTTGCTGATTTTATGGCATCTAGATAGCCGCCTGTAATCATAGTTGCTAATCCAGCTAAGGAAATTCCAATCAACAAAAAGTAAAATGCATTATGAATCCAAACTGCTAATTTATCGTTGAATTTGGAGCCCGTTTTTAAATCGTCAGGTCGCTTGGATTTAAAAAAAAGATAGCTTCTCACAAGCGTTAATACGAAAACGACCATTCCAAAGATGGCATGAATTTTCAGCAACCCCATTTTTTCTGAAGGTTCAAGTCCGGACATATATTTGCCCAAAGGAAACAGGGCAATTATGAGCAGCGCGGTAATCCAATGTATTGCAATGGTTCCCTTACTATATTTTTGACTTAAATTGTTTTTGATTTCTTTCATAGTTCACTTCATTCCCCATTAAATTCTTCAAAATCTCCCAACCAAAAGACGCCAACGGGGTATATTTCATAGTTGGCAATATTTTCCTTTACAAAAGGGAGATTGTTACAGATTTCTTTTGCTTCCTTTTCAGTATTTACATTAATAAAAAACACAAAGTCGGTTTTGTCGTTCATCTTTTGCGTGCCCTCTATATCAAAATACACATTCTCAATAGTGGCATCGTTCCATAATGCTAAAATGGCATCCGCCTGCGATTTGGTAAGGTCATCTGTGGTATTCTCCCAATTGTCGGATGTCCATACAGCGACATAGGAATTTGTCAGCCCTTTTTCTAAAATTTTATCATGATCACGCCCTAACCATTTAAGTCCTACAGGATGTATTTTATAAGAGGCTATTTCTTTCTGAACGAGTGTAAGGTCATTTAGAATGTTCTCAGCTTCCGTTTCAGATTTTGCTTTTAGAAAGAAAAAGACATTTGGAAAGTACTCAAACTTGTCAATGGTTGCATTGGAATCGTAGTAAGCATCTATAACAACACCTTCCTTCCAAAGCTTGTTGATCTCATCGGAGATAACCACAAGGTTTTCTTCCACCAGCTGTTTGTTATCAGTCGCCCATTTCCATACTATGGCATAATTCTGTTTCCCAATGTCCGAATCATGGGTTTCAACCTCTTGTTGCTGTTCAACTTCGTTGAGCTTTGCATTCTCTTTAGATTTCTCCTTACATGAAAAAGTAATCGCGAGAATACAAGCTGCGATCAGGACTTTTCTTATAATCATACCGTTCATGATTTATGGTTTCTAGTGTGATGAAGCAATCAAATAATTGCTGTAGCAACTATGGTTTAAAACAATAATTGTCATGACAAATTTATGAGAAAAAATTATTGCCCCAAATTTTCGAGCATTTTTTTTGCGGTCGCGTTAAAAGAATCAACATCTTTAGAGTCAATGCCCTTGGTTGCTTTTTTTAGGATTTCCTTTGCCAGAGGTTCTATGTTATCACGAATAGTTTTGCCTTCATTGGTAATATGGATCTTCCAAACCCTTCTGTCATTGGAATCCATTTGCCGTTTTACCAATCCTTTTTTCTCCAGTTTGTCCAGTATACGCGTGATGTTGGCATTGTCTTTAAACGTACGCCTGGCAACTTCTTTTTGGGATAGGCCGGAGTTTTCACTCAACCGATTAAGAATGGCCCATTGCTCCGGGGTAACATTTATTTTGTTTTTACTCAATGCAGCGGTCATTTCCCTTTTTAATAAAAGTGCGGTCATATTGATCAGATAACCAGCTGACCGATCTAAAAATGATTTCATTTACTTGTCATGTAATTAAATAACATGACAAATATACGGCATTCCTCTATTTTTTAAACCTATGTTTATCGCCTTTCGGCAACCAGGAAAATAAAATTTTATGAAATCCAATTGACGTGTGAGCAATATGTGTCTAACCCAATATTCAGTTGAGAGATTTTGGTTCGATATTCCATTGGGGTCAATTCGTACTTGCGTTTAAACGCCACTGAGAAATTAGTTGCTTTACTTTTCAGCTTTTAACAAGGAAAATTGGAATGTCCGAGTTTCGTATTGCGCCTTAAATCATTGATAAATCAAAACAAGTATCAATATTTTAGGCCAAATCCAAATTCGAACAATGGGTTCTGACTATCATATGGAACGTCAGTTTTTTGATCTCTTACGGCATTCATTGAGGATGGTAGTTCAAAAGGTAGTTTCCCCTGAGGTTCAGAATTTCCAAAAAGAACTTCACATACGGATTTATCGCTTGCTCCAAAATCGGCGATGACAGCCGCTGCATATTGTGTAATCTCTGGAATAACCGCTGGTCTATCCAAATAGATGTTTACTATGGTAGGAACTCTTTTCAACAAATTCAAAATTTCCTTTTTTTCCTTAGCTTTAAAATCTAAATCCCCATGATGAAAAGATGCGGCGATAAAGTTTTTTGTTTCAACTGGATACCATGGTGTATTTAACCTTAAAATCGCGAAATCGGCCTCCTCTGGCGATGAAACGACTTTTGCATATTTAGCAACTGCAATACTGTCTAAATTTTTAATATAGACCTTATGCTTTTTTTTAGCCAAGGGCAAGGTCGAGTTTTCATTCTTTAATAAGGTCATGGAAATCTGTTGTGTTTTTTCTCCCAGTATTTTTGAGTTTTCAGCCCCGATGATTTCGGTAACTTTCGTTTCATCCACGAAGGGATTATCAAACAGGCCCAGCTCGAATTTTTGCCTTAGTAAACGTCGTACAGATGTATCAATTCTTTCCTCTTTGATTTTGCCTTCAGTCGCTAATTGTACCACCAACTCTGGTAGACTCTCACCACCAAATTGGTCACACCCTACCTCAATGACTTTTAAGACACGTTCCGCTGCGCTTAAATGCTCAACACCCCAGGCTCTTGCTTCCCATGTTACATCCGGTCCCATGGGAATGTCGGTGAGCAACCCCCAATTGGTGCAAACTACCCCATCATAATTGTATTTTTCCCTCAATAATGTTGTAATAATTGTTTTGTTGAAGGCCATCGCAACATTTTCATCAGTCTGATCTGTTGGAACGCCATAATATGGCATAACTCCTGCAGTATTACTTTCAAAAGCTGCTTCAAAGGGAATTAAATGGTAATCAAAATTATCACCTGGATAGACTTGTCCTTTATGGAAAATAAAATCTGGGTCTAAACCCTCTTTTTGGGGACCACCCCCAGGGAAGTGTTTTGTCATGCAGGCTACTCCATTGGTCAATTTTTCACCTTGTAGCCCTTCAATATAGGGCTTTGCTAAACGAGACGTTAATGAAGCATCTTCACTGAACCCACCACTAATTCGAGCCCAGCGTGGTTCCGTAGCCAAATCAATTTGTGGACTCAAAGACTCTCGGAATCCAACTGCCATAAATTCCCTGCGAACAATATTGGCGAACTGTTTGACCAAATTTTCATCACCAATAGCTGCAAAACCGGGCATTTCACAAAACTGGGTAAACCCTGGAGAAGCTACATCGGTATTTTTTTTGTTAAAATGATGTCTGGGGTCAGAAGCCATGGTTATGGGGATACCCAATCTTGTATTTTCGGCCAGCTGCTGAACATTATTATACCATTTGGCCAAAATGCTGAGGTCATCAGGAATATCCCATGTATTAAAATGGGCCATTTTCTTGGCACTCATATTTTCCGTGATGGGAGGTTGGGTTGCCACAAACCCCTTTAAGCCTTGTTTGCCGTCAGGAACAGCATCAGTGCTTACTGGCACGCCGTTGATAAACATCATCCCAGCTTTTTCCTCTAAGGTCATCTGACTTAAAAGATCTTCAACTCTTTCATCTATGGATTGGCGGACATCTTCATAGATGTCCATCTTTTTGTTTTTATTCAAATCCCTAAAGACCCACCCATCTTTTTCCAGTACCACTTGGGATTTATGATAAAGCTTTGATGACAATTGATTTTGTCCATTCTTAATCTTAGAATCTTTACATCCCAGAAATATAATTAGCCCGAAGATGAGTGATAATAGTTTGTTCACTTGATTGGTTTTGTCTATAATGACTTAAAAATACGACTAAATAACAGTCCTAAAACAACAAACCCTGCATGAAAATGCGGGGTTAAACTTTAAGTGACCTCAACAGGACTCTAGCGTTTTTTGCAATTTGTGGTTATATATGTTTTGAGACGACTTTACAAAATCTATGAACAGAATTGTTGTCAATCTATTTGACATTCATTCTAAAGTTACCAATGCCAAATTTTTAAATCACAATATTTATTTGATTTGTAATGGGCTATATTTTTTTTAAAACTTGTTTTCTATAAGATTTTCCTATGGTCAAAATTTTATCGTTTGCCAAAACAACTTGATTTCCATCTATCAACTTTAATTTATTAAAATTGATGATATAGGACTTGTGGATTCTCATAAAATATTCCGGCAACTTTTCCAAAAAATCCGATAAAGTTTGCGGGCTCAATATCATCTGGTCAGTAAAAATTTTTATATAGTTGCCATACGCTTCCACATAATAGATTGACTCAAAATCCAACCTGATTATTTTCTTATCACTTTTAACAAACAAAAAATTCTCTGTCTTCTCCTTTGGGGAAATTGAAACAGAATCAATAGACATCGGTTTTTTTTGAACCTTTAGTACTGCCTGTATAAAGCGCTCCATTGAGAATGGCTTTAACAAATAATCGGTTACGGAAAGTTCAAAACCTTCTACTGCATGTTCTGGGTAAGCTGTAGTTATTATTACACTTGGCTTTTTTTGTAAGGTCTTTAATAATCCCAAGCCTGAGAGTTTAGGCATGTTAATGTCTAAAAAGAGTAGGTCAACATCATTACGTTGTAGTTGCTCCATTACCTCAAAAGCATCTTTGCACGCCGCAACCAATTCCAAACTGGAAATTTCCTTGATATAACTCTCTAAAATTTGCCTGGCTATGGGCTCATCATCGGCTATGATACATTTTAGCTTTTCCATTTCCACTTATAAGTTTAAAGTCAATTGAACTTTATGGCAATTATTCTTTTCCGTAATGGCCAATTTATGTCTTTCCGGATAAATTAGAGACAACCGTTTTTTTGCATTTCTTAAACCAATTCCACCAGTATGGTTCTTTATACCATTTTTTTGCTCTCTTTCTATAGGTTTAACCGGGTCAATGGTATTGGAACACAAAAAATATAGGGTATTGTCAGCAACTTTTAAATCAACCTCAACACTGCTTCTTTCATTTTTTGGACTGCCCAAGTGTTTAAACGCATTTTCCAGAAAAATAATCAACAACATTGGAGCTATGGATTTTGAGCCCACTTCTCCGCTTACCCTAAAATCTATATCTGTTGTATCACTGAGGCGTATTCTTTCAAGGGCCACATAGTTTTCAATATATTGAATCTCTTTTTCCAATGAAACCACACTTTCCTTTGTATCATACAGACTATACCGTAATAAATCGGAAAGTTTTAGCATTAGGTTAGGCAATTTATCCGATTTAACAACGGACAGCCCATAAAGGTTATTTAAGGTGTTGAATAAAAAATGAGGATTCAATTGACCTTTAAGCAGTTGAAGTTCAGCCTCTTTGTCCCTATGGCGTTTACTGTAATTATCACGGGCCATCTTTATGGCCATTCCAAAGATCAATGCCAAAACCTGCGCTCCTAAAAAATTTAAGAACATTCCCCATTCATAGGATTCTTCCCCTAGTAACTTTCCCAGTAAAAAAGTGGAAACAAATGTAAAAGCTGTAGCATTTAACACAGAAAACAACACAAAAAGCCCCATCTTTTTATTGAACAAGGGAAGAATCATAAGATTCTGGATATAAATAGACGGTGCAAACAACAGTATGCCCACAACTCCAGACAGCAATCTGTTATCACTCTGTATAGTAGCAGTAAAAATAAGAAACAGGCAAAACCAGATAAATAGGTTTTGGACAATCTTATTATCTACTAGGGCATCAAGTCTTGACATTTTTTCTTATTTGATTCACAACAAATGTATATCCAAAAGGTCATAAATACTTTTTTTAATGACCAACAAACCTTATTGCGGTGTAAACGGTTAAAAATAGATGACATTCCATTAAAATAGCCTTGAACACGGGTTTCCCCTCCTTTGTCATTATTGTTTTGTAAAAGGTTTTTCTCATTGGATTTTTGGGCCATTAATCTTTTAAAACATCAGATAATGAAACAAATACAACAATTTTTGACCTCACTACTTTTATTAGCTTCACTTTTATCGGCAGCACAATCAAAGAAACTCCCCGACCTAATTTCCAAGTACAACTCCCATTTAAATGACCTAAACCAGGGGATAGGTATATTGATCAAGAAAGATGGAAATACAACCTTTGCCAATGCAGGCAAGTTCAACTTTAACCAACATACCGTATTTAACATAGGAAGTGGCACTAAGAAAATTACTGCCATACTTCTATTGCAAGAGATTGAAAAAGGAAATCTAGCGCTCACTGATTCCATAGGTAAATATCTGGATCCTATTGAACATGTTGATGGGTCTTTGACCATTGAAACCCTCTTAAGGCATAGGAGTGGGCTTGGAGAACTCGTGGGTAGAAATTTTGAAGGCACCTTTTTTGCCAAAAGTGATAGTCTTTACAATTCAGATTTTCTAGGAAAAATTCCGGAAAACAATCCTGAAATGATAGGCAAACATGAGTACTGCAATACAAACTATATTTTGTTGGGTCACCTTTTGGAAAAGATAACCGATCAGAACTATACTGATTTGTTGCGTGAACGCATATTTGAACCTTGCGGTATGAAAGAATCCTACCCTTATGTTTCAAAAAACCTTAAAAACCTTGCTCCACCAGTACATAATAAAGAAAATGTTTTCGCTTATCTGGATTATAGATTCTTCGCCAAATATGCATTCTCAGCCGGAAGCATTGCCTCTACTTTAAGCGATATGGCCAAGTTTTACGAGCATCTTTTTGAGAAGAAAACCTTGCTGAACGAAACCTCCCTTGAACTATTGACAACTTTTGATGATGCAGATTATGGACTTGGTATGATTAAATCATCCAAAGGATACATTGGGCATGGAGGCAATAATCTAGGATATGCTTACAGGGAATATTATAATAGGGAGAACAAAAACTTGATTCTTTACTTCTCCAATGCCCATATGGTTCCCTTTGATAAAATGATTAGAAACGAACTTTTTGACTTCATGGAAGGAAAAATCAGTTCGGCAACTTTTAAAAATAACATTGCAGCCGAATACAAACATGCTATTGGAATCTATGAATTTGATGCCGCGGGGCTAAAAATGGATATAGAAATCCTAGAGGAGGAGGATAATCTATACATATTGGCACAAGGAGCAAAAGTACTTCTAGTGAGCACGGAGCAAAACAAACTGGTCAATGGCACCTTTGGTGTAGAATTAGAAATTGACCCAAGCAATGTAGATCAATTGACTTTTAGACAAAATGGATTGGAAACAACTATTAAACGGATAAAATCTTAATGCTATGAAGTTAGAAATTCAAAATGTATCTAAAAAATATAGTCAAAATAAATATGGTCTTCAGGATTTTTCACTTACAGTAGAAAATGGAATTCTTGGACTGTTAGGCCCCAATGGAGCAGGAAAATCAACCCTGTTGAGAATGATTGCAACGGTAAACAGACCCAGTAGCGGGCTTATATCCCTTAACAAAAATAATATTGGAAAAGACCCCAACTACATGCGACAACAACTTGGTTTTTTGCCTCAGGATTTTGGGGTATACCCTAACCTAAATGCCTATGAGTTTTTAAACTATATAGCTGCGGTAAAAGGAGTGGGAGGTAAAAACTTAAAAAATAGAATTTCCCAACTGTTAGAAGGCTTAAACCTTAGCGCAGTAGCCCATAGACCTATTAAAGGCTATTCGGGCGGAATGAAGCAAAGAGTGGGGATTGCCCAAGCACTTTTAAATAACCCAAAAGTCATCATCTTTGATGAACCTACTGTCGGATTAGATCCTGAAGAACGGGTAAACTTTAGGAACTTAATTTCCAATCTGGCCCTGGAAAGTATTGTAATCCTGTCCTCCCATATTGTATCTGATATTGATACTATTGCAGATAAGGTTGCGATTATGAAAAATGGCAAGTTGCTATTACACGGAACCCAAAAAGAGTTAATATCTGAAGTTACAGATGCTGTTTTTGAAGTAACCATTCCAAAAGAACAATTACCTCAATTTAAGCAGCTCAATGTTGTGGTGAGTACTTCTAGAAATTCAGAAGGGATTACGGTAAGGTATATTACTGAAAATCCATATGAAAACTCGATAAAAAAGCAAGCCACTCTTGAAGATGCTTATTTGTTCACCACAAAAAACAACTAAGTCATGAAATCAATGTTCAACATCATTAAATATGATTATTTGCAGCGCACCCGGAACTATCCCTTTTTAATTGTTCTTTGTGCAACCTTGGCCATTGCCTATACATTTGTACCAGAACCCAATGCCACATATTCAACCATTAGGATTGGAGATTATGTAGGGTTGTACAATTCAGCATGGTTTGGGTATGTTACCGCCGTCATGTCTTGCATTTTTTTATCGTTAGCAGGGTTTTATTTGGTCAATGATGGCATAAAGAAAGATACAGATACCAAGGTAGGGCAGATAGTGGCTTCTACACCTGCCAGTAATTTTAAATATCTATTTTCAAAAGTATTGAGTAATTTTCTAATGCTTTTAACCATTGTCTTCCTTGTTTTTTTAATGGGAATCATCTTGTTTTTTTGCTACCACGATGGTTTTACCCTAGAACTGATGCAATTCGTAAAACCTTTTGTTGTCATCACTGTTCCTGCAATGTTTTGTATTTCTTGCATTGCCGTTGTATTAGAAGTTCTATTGGGAAAATATAAGACCATACAAAATGTACTTTTCTTTTTCCTATTTGTTGCCATAATGTTGTTTACCCCTAAAACAGAAGGAGAGTTCACCTTGGACCCCTTTGGAAATAAAATAGTGGTACATCAAATGGAAGCCTTGGTAAAAAAAATACCAAATACAGCCGAGAAAACAAATTTGACCATTGGTTATGTAATTGGAAATCTCCAAGATTCGAAAAGATTCATGTTTGATGGAATGGATTTCACCAACTTGTTTTTACTAAGTCGATTAGGGTGGATTTTTTTAGGCACATTGGCAATTATGGTTATTGCTTTCAAATTCCACCGATTTGACCTAAAACAAAAAGCATCCTTAAAAGTAAACGCCTCGGTGGCCCTAAAAGAAAAGACAGCCCATACCGAAATAGTCTCATCCCAATTGGCGCTTGCAAACGAGAATTTTAGCATTGCATCAATTTTAAAAACAGAAATCTTAATGCTTCTTAGAAAGGGAAAAAGATGGACTTGGGCATTAAATGTAGTTGGTATGGCTTTATTAGTGGTTGTTCCCACAAAAATTGCATTTTCAATGGTATTGCCCATACTATGGTTTTTACAGGTAAACCGTTTGTCAGAGCTCACTATTAAAGAACAAATCCATAATATGAGCCAGTATCTATATACGTCTTATAACCCATTGGGAAGGTTATTTCTGTCTCAACTTTTGGCTGGCATTATTTTAATGATTTCCTTGGCATTGCCATTTGTCTTAAAGCTTTTGCTTACGGGTAACCCAACAACTGCTTTTTCCATTATATTGGGAGCTGTGTTTATAGTGTTCTTGGCATCTGCATTAGGTATTGTCTCCAAAGGAAACAAACTTTTTGAAGTACTGTTCTTCTTTATCACTTATGCAAACATCAATACCATTTCTTTTGCAGAATATTATGGAAGTTTATCTCACTCCCCAATTTATTTCTTAACAATTTTTGGATTGATTTTGCTTTTGGGAACCTTTATTTTCTTGATGAAGAAAGTAGAACTGGATGGAACAGTACCGTTCAATTTTCCGTGGTCCAAATAAATCTATTCGGGTTTTTGATTTGCTTGTTGCAATCCTTTCAATTTTCGATTAAAACGGATAATATAGGTGAAATTAAAACCAAAATTGAGATTGGGGTTCTTAAAATTGAAGTTGTTCCTTGTTCCCAAAATAAAAGAGCTTTCAACTATGCTTGACGCATTGGTAAACATAAATTGAGGCAATACATCTCCAAGTTCCCAAATAACATCTGGTCCAGAGAACCACAAGATGATGTTCACTGAGTTTGAATCCTTTGATTATGACTTATTGGTTGGTATCATGTTCACAGCACTTTAGTGTTTCAGAGAATTTTGAGATTTAATAAACTCTAAAAAGGTATTTACAAAATTTATTAATCGATTTGTTGATGTCTGAAACCAATGAATTCAGATAAATGATAGTCCAAAAACAACGAAACCTTGCAAAATCTAAGATTTGCAAGGTTTTTAATTCGTTTGGAGTTTCCTCTTGGTGACCTCGACAGGATTCAAACCTGTAACCTTCTGAGCCGTAATCAGATGCGCTATTCAGTTGCGCCACGAGGCCTTTTTAATGGGGTGCAAATATATTTCTTTTTAAATTTACGACAAAACCTAGTAATCAAAAATTATGGATTTTGAATCCTATGTTCGTGATATAGAAGACTTTCCCAAACCTGGAATTACTTTTAAGGACATTACACCACTTTTAAATGATTCAAATGCATTGATTGAGGCAAGCGATGCCCTTTATCAACTTGTTGATGGTCAAACGATAGATAAGGTGGTTGGAGTGGATAGCAGGGGGTTTATTTTTGCTCCAATGTTGGCCTCAAAACTTAATGCCGGTTTTGTACCTGTTCGAAAAAAGGGAAAGCTTCCTTATAAAACCACTGCTGAATCCTATGCGTTGGAATATGGTACCGATATTCTTGAAATTCATACGGATGCAATTCTCAAAGGTGAAAAAGTTTTGGTGCACGATGATGTATTGGCTACAGGAGGAACAGCCAGTGCAGTGTGCAAATTGGTTGAAAAATTAGGAGGAGAGGTTGTGCAGTGCAACTTTCTGGTTCAGCTTGGCTTTCTGAACGGAGCTGATAAGCTCAATGGATATGATATTAAATCCTTGATCGAGTACTAATCCAATGCCCTTGTGGTTACAAAATAACGCCATCCTATAATCGCCAGCTGTAATTTGGATGCCTTGGAGAGATCCAATCTTCTTTTGGTGTATGAAGGGAGTACTAGCCTGTTGACTTTTGCCAAGAATTTGTAAAACATAACTTCAGTGGTTGGTCAATGCAAAGATAGCCAAAGTTTTAGCTTCTTAACATTTATGGAAAAGTACCACTTTACTTAGTTAAACTTAATGTATGGCATATTGTGGTCTGTTAACCTGAAAAATTACCATTAATAGTAATCTGATGGAATTAAGGCTATGAATAAGATGGATGTTTATTAACCTTGTTTTGATGTCATTTTGGAAAAGGTTAATAGGTTTGAGAACACCCAACATCTTCTTGGATAAGGCATTGGTCTAAATAATTTAAGACCCCTGAACATTTTAATTATTTTGAAAGCCACGGCAATTTGTAAGAAAACTGATATGTATTGGTGATAATGAAAAAGACGCAGAAAAAAATAATTTGTTTTCAACTAGGGATTTTGATAACACTTCTTATTCCGGGCTTTGGTAATTCACAAAATCATAAGAGGTTTACACTATTAAAGCCATCTTATACTGGGGTCAAATTTAAAAACACAATAAAGAGCACTAAGGATAAAAATATCTTGTTGTATGCTAATTTTTACTCTGGTGCAGGTGTTGGTATAGGAGATTTTAATAATGATGGTCTGCAGGATATTTATTTTGCAGGGAATATGGTTCAGGACAGAATTTATCTTAATCAGGGAAATCTAACCTTTAAGGATGTCACTAAAGAAGCTGGAATAGTTGATGATGATGGTTGGTCAGCTGGGGTCACCATTGCAGATGTGAACAATGATGGCTATGTTGATATATATGTCAGCAGGGAGTTATATGATTATAATCCCGAGAAGAGAATCAACTTTTTATATATTAATAAGGGGGATGGTACTTTTGTTGAATCAGCAAAAGAGTATGGCGTTGCAGACTCCCAAAGGACCAGACATGCCGTTTTTTTAGATTATGATCAAGATGGTTTTTTAGATATTTTCTTATTGACTCAACCCCCAAATGCAGGAATTCTATCTGAGTTTATTGGGTCAAACAAACAAAAGGCTGAATCTCATGTAAGATTGCTAAGGAATACTGGTAAAAATTCATTTGAAGATGTTACTGAAAAAGCGGGAGTTAAACGTTCTGGTTACCCCAATGCTGTTTGCGCTGCAGATTTGAACAATGATGGATGGGTGGATTTATACGTGACAAATGATTTTAAAGAGCCTGACTTCCTATTTTTGAACAATAAGAATGGGACTTTTACCAATGTTGTGGATTCGTCAACAGGGCATATTTCACATTTTGCTATGGGAGTGGATATTTCTGATATCAATAACGATGGTCATTTAGATGTATTTGTGGTTGATATGGTTGCAGAGGATAATTTTAGATTGAAATCCAATATGAGTGGAATGGACCCTGAGGCCTTTTGGAAAGTAGTGAATAAAGGAGGCCATTATCAATATATGTTCAACACCTTACAATTAAATAATGGTAATATGGTGTTCAGTGATGTGGCCCAAATGACGGGAATGGCCTCAACAGATTGGAGCTGGTCTAATTTAATGGCTGATTTTGATAATGATGGATTGAAAGATACCTATGTTACCAATGGATTATTACATGATATCATGAATACGGATGCCGATAAGGCAGTGGCCGACTTTATCGATAAAACATCTTATGAATGGATTTTGGCACATCCAGATGGAGGGGGTATCACCAGCATCTTTGATATTTTGGATTTACAGAAAGCAGTAAATATGGTTCCTTCCAACCCTATATCCAATTATGCTTTTAAAAACAAGGGAAACCTACAGTTTGAAAAAGTAATGGATGAATGGGGCTTGGAACAAAAATCTTTTTCCAATGGCTCTGCCTATGCCGATTTTGATAATGATGGAGATTTGGATTTGGTGGTCAATAATGTTAATGAAGAGGCATTCATTTATCGAAATAATTCCGAAAGCCTACCTAATTCAAATTTCTTTAGAATTAAATTGAAAGATAGCAAGAACAGACCAGTATTTGGAGCAAGGGTGACATTGTTTTCCAAAGAAGGGATGCAGATTCAGGAGACAACAAATGTTCGTGGGATATATTCCTGTAGCGAGCCCATTGTGCATTTTGGTTTGAGGGAGAATCAAAAAATAGATAGCCTGAAGATTTCTTGGCCCAATCATAAGGAGACAATGCTCAAAAATCTTACTGCCAACCAGGTAATGGAATTGGATATGGATAAGGCTATGGAGCCGCGAAAAATTCCTGACTCTCCAACTCCTATTTTTAAAGAAGATACCAAGTCAAAAGCTATAGAATTTGTTCATCAAGAGAACATTTTTGATGATTATGGGTATCAAGTGTTATTGCCCCATAAAATGTCTCAATTTGGCCCAGCAATGGATGTTTCGGATATTAACAATGATGGACTTGAAGATATTTTTATAGGAGGAGCTACGGGGAATAGTCCCATTTTATACATCCAAAACCCAGGTGGACAATTTTCAAAAAGTTCCCAAGCCTTTTGGGAAAAGGAAAAGGAGCATGAAGATTTGGATGCTTTGTTTGTAGATATCAATAATGATGGCCATCAAGACCTATATGTGGTAAGTGGGGGCAATGAGTTCCCTGCAAATGCTTCATATTACGTTGATCGTCTTTATTTAAATGACGGGAAAGGTGATTTTTCCGAAAGAGTAGAATTAAACGAAGTGCAACAGAGCGGGTCAATAGTAAGGGCAGAAGACTATGACAAGGATGGAGATATGGATTTGTTCGTAGGAGGAAGACATGTTCCCCGCCAATACCCCTTACCGGCATCCAGCATACTTTGGACCAACGACAATGGTAAATTGGTTGACAATACTGATACTTTGGCACCAGAATTAAAGGATGTTGGCATGGTTACAGACGCAGTTTGGGCGGACTATGATAATGATGGTGATTCTGATTTAATCGTGGTTGGCGAATGGATGCCCATCACGATTTTTACAAATGATGGAGGAAGATTTTCCAAAACACCGATAAATGGACTGGAAAATTCTTCGGGATGGTGGTTCAGCATAGAAAAGGGTGATTTTGATCAGGATGGGGACATGGATTTTATTGTAGGTAATTTGGGATTGAACTACAAGTATAAAACCTCAAAAGAAAAACCTTTTGACATATATTATGACGATTTTGATAAAAATGGATTTGGAGATATTGTCTTGGGGTATTATAACAGTGAAAAACATTATCCATTAAGAGGCTTTTCATGCTCTTCCCAGCAAATACCTGGCCTAAAGACAAAATTTGAAAAGTACGATGTTTTTGCTTCTTTAGAAATAGACCAAGTATATGGAAAAAGAAATTTGGAAAAATCCTTGCACTATGAAGCTAATACCTTTGCTTCTTCTTATTTGGAGAATTTAGGAGATGGAAGTTTTAAATTGTCTGATTTGCCACATCTTGCCCAGCTTTCCAATATAAATGACATTTTAGTGGATGATTTTAATGTGGACGGTAATTTGGATGCTTTATTGGTCGGTAATTTATTTGTTTCTGAAGTGGAAACACCCAGAAACGATGGAGGAACCGGTCTTTTGCTATTGGGTGAAGGCAAAGGTGGATTTCAAGCAGTTTCTCCATGGGAAAGTGGTTTTTATGCTAGGGGAGATGCTAAAAAAAATGACACCTATTTTGGTGTCGGAAAAACCAAAAATAGTAGTGGCGAACAATAATGGGCCATTACAAATTTTTGATTTGAACAAAAAATAAAGGGCCGCTTTAAGCGGCCCCGTCGGTGTTTAACTATTTTCCTTGATCCAATTGTCAATTTTGTCTTCCAACAAAGCAAGTGGAACACAACCGGTTTCCAAAACCTGATTGTGAAATTGACGGATATCAAACTTATCTCCCAAAGCGTCTTCTGCTCTTTTGCGTAATTCCCGAATTTTGAGCTGCCCTATTTTATAGGACAATGCCTGGCCGGGGTTGGCCATATAGCGTTCTATTTCGGATATGATGGAAGCTTCTGACTCGGCCTCGTTATCCAACGAATATTGTATGGCTTGTTCACGGGTCCACCCTTTGGAATGCAGCCCAGTGTCCACAACCAATCTTACCGCTCTGTGCATTTCAGCGCCCAGCATGCCAAATAATTGGTAAGGATCTGTATATAGGCCTAACTCCGTTCCCAACGATTCACTGTATAGCGCCCAACCTTCGCCATAACCACTGTACCAAAGCGTTTTTCTGAACTTTGGCAATTCTTCACTCTCTTGGGTCAATGATATCTGATAGTGATGTCCGGGAATAGCCTCGTGCAAGAACAAAGACTCATCAGAATACGTATTGTACTTGGCAACTTCCGGAATAGGAGTATAAAAAATTCCTGGTCGAGTGCCATCTAGGGAGCCCGGGTTATATTCGGCACTGGCGGATTTTTCCCTGAACGCTTCTGTACGCCTTACTTCAAAAGGAGTCTTCGGCTTTACATCGAACAATTTTTCAATTTGCGGCTTCATACGGTTGTGTATGGCATTGAAGTTATCAATTACCTGTTGTGGATCCGTAAACGGCATAAGCTCTTTATTGCTTCTCACATAGTCAAAAAAGGCCTTTAAATCCCCTTCAAAACCAACTTGTTCCTTGATTTTTTCCATTTCGGAACGAATTCTGGCTACTTCACTTAATCCCAATTCATGGATTTCAGCAGCGGTCATATCTGTTGTAGTGTATTTTTTGATTTGATGTGCATAGTAACCATCTCCATTAGGCTCGCCCTGAATTCCGCTGGATTCACGACCGGCTTCCATATACTCATTGGCCATAAAAGTATGTAGCTTTTCGTATGCGGGGATGATTTTGTCATTCACCATACTTTGATAAGCAGAAGTAAGTTGTGACTTTTGCTCTTCTGTAAAACTTTCTGGCATATTCTTGATAGGGGTGTAAAAGAGATGTTTGTCCAAATCTTTTACTGTTAGTGATTCTAGCTGTGGTAATACTTTTTTAATCAGTGATTTTGGAAGTACATGTCCCTTTTCCATGCCCTCACGCATTTTATCTTCTGCGCTGGATAGCCACTCCAAATACCCATCCACTCGCTTCATCCATTTTTGATAATCTTCAACAGTTTCAAAGGGTTGTGCACTGGAACCACTGGCCAATTGCCCCATAAACAGGTTAGGGGACCACATTTGATCAATAGGGGTAAGGTTTGCATTGAAGTTGAATTCATTTAAATTAATATCACATTGCCATGTTAGAATGGCTTTGCTCATTTGCTCACTAGGTGTCAAACTTTCGTTCGGAAATTCATTTAACTTATTCTTATACCCTTCAAAGTGGGCCTTGGCTTTAGCGATATGCTCATCTGAGAGTTGATTGGCAAAAACATCATCATAACGATGGTCACCAGCTGTAGTGGCATTGATTGGATTTAACTTTAATCCATCTTCATAATAGCTGTCCAAAACTGCGGCGAACTCTTCGCTAAGATTAGGGGATTCTTCTTTTTTGGGTTCTTGTTTGCACGATTGCAAACAGATGAGGGAAACTAGTAAAATTGTTATTTTTTTCACTTTTTTAGGTTTGATTTGTTACAAAAATGTAAAATAATCAAATCAAATAACACAAAGCTCAAGTGAATTGCTAAAGTTTTTATAAAATCCCATTACCAATTAAATCTGAAACAAGCTTTAAAACTGGTTTTCCATTCAAAGCTACCTTTTCTGTAAATGTTGACAATTTGAGATTGCCTTGCCTCAACAAAAGTCCTGTTACACTCATCAGTAGCCCCATTAGACTAAATGCACATTTTTTAAACAGGTGGCATTATCTAGTTTCAACAAAATTTAAAAGTTTTAGCGATGAGGATAACATTTCGATTTCTAGTGGCACCCGTCATAGCACTCACAGGAATTTTGCTTTACACAACATTGACGGCGTCCAACCCAAAAAGAACCATTCAACCAGAGAAAGGTTGCGTATTTATGACTGTTATGGGAGAACAATCATCAGAAGGTTTTCACCGTTACAGATCTGATCAGAATATTCAATTGGCCGTGCGCGATGGACTTGAATGGCTGTCCAATGGACAGTTGCACAATGGAGGATATGGCGCGGGAAGCCATTCAACACAACATATTAAAGACCCCCATGCGGTGAAAGCGGATCCTGCTACCACTGCAATGGTTGGTATGGCTTTTTTAAGAAGCGGAACAACACTGAAAAAAGGTGAACATGCCAAAAACCTTGAAAAAGTATTGGATTATCTACTGGAAACCATAGAAAGTGCGGAAAGTGGAGACCCCTATATTACACAAGTCAGAAATACACAGATTCAGTCTAAACTTGGTCAGAACATTGATGCCGTATTGGCTGCACAGTTCCTTTCCAATGTATTGGACAGGAATTTGGATGGCATGGACAAAAAGAGAGTTGTTAGATGTTTGGACATTTGTGTTGCCCGTATTCAGGATGGGACAGATGAAGATGGAAAGCAAAAAGGGGCAGGTTGGGCAGGTGTCTTGCAAAGTGGTATGGCCAATAATGCCTTAGAATCTGCACAGGTAGCTGGTGTTGCTGTGGACAAAGAGATTTTGGAAAGGTCCAAGAACTATCAAAAGGCCAATTATAACGAAAAAGATGGTTCGGTTAAAACGGATGACGGTGCTGGAATCATACTTTATTCGGTAAGCGGAAGTGCAAGGGCTAGTGCTAAGGAGGCCCGTAAGGTTAAAACGGATATCAATAAGGCAAAGGCCGAAGGTAGAATAGCGGCTGATGCTGTGGTCAGCTCAGAAATTCTAGAAGAAATAGGTTATGCAAGCGGCGAGGCCCAGAGATATGGAACGGCTTACAAAGTGTATGAGTCTGCCAAGGAAATGGCACAAAGGGATGAAGTTTTGGACGGCTTTGGGAATAATGGAGGAGAAGAATTTTTAAGTTACCTGCAGACAGGTGAGTCGCTGTTGGTGAACAAAGATGAAGGGTGGAAAAATTGGTATGACAATATGAGTGGACGTATTTTAAAAATTCAGAATCAAGATGGTAGTTGGAGTGGTCATCATTGCATTACCAGTCCAGTTTTTTGTACGGCAACAAGCTTGCTTTTATTGACAGTAGAGGAAGACATTGCCTTTTTGCAAAAAATAGGGGAGGAGGAATAAAAATTGTTCAAAAACTAAAAACCCGGTCCTGGACCGGGTTTGTTTTGGTTATTTATTGGGATTCTTTTCAATCATTGTTTTGGCCAACTCTGCACCGATCAACGATTGAAGGAGATTACCGCTCTGTTTTTGATCGCTTCCCTCAATGAAGATTTCGGGCAGTCTAAGGTCTTTCAATTCACGGGCAACGCCAACAGATGTTTTATAATCCCATTCAGCGCGCTCCTGGGGAGTAAGTCCCGCACTTACCAGCTTGGCATTTTGATAAGCCTCAGCATCGGCAGCAACCTTTTTGCTCTGTGCTTTGAACTTTTCCACCTCAAACTGCTTTTTCTCTTTGACCAGGTTAAACTCAGCTACCTTGGCCTCGGTCTCCGCAGCAATGGTTTTTTGTATTTGTTCTTTTTCCAAACGAGCTCTTTCGGTAGCTTTATCGGCTTCCCCACGGGCTTTTTCTTTTTGTGCTCGGTAAAATTCCCTTTCGGCTTGCTGTTTTTCCAATTGGGTCTGTGCAACTTCTTCCTTCTGTAGCTGTAATCGCTTGTCAAAAGTTTCCTCCCAATCAATTTCTGTCACCACAGCTTGTATAACAGTTAACCCATATGCCTTAAGTGAGTTGCCTTTCTCTCGAACAGGTTCTCCATTTCTAATTTGAATACGAAATCTTTTATGCTTAGTTTCCTTATTCACAATGGTTCTTACCGTGCTACTGTCACCGATGATTTCCCGGGTTTGGTGATCTGCGTACTCTTCCAGAACATACATGCCGTTTTCCAACTGATCCTTAAAGTACCTGTCAAAGTCAGACGCCTGGCCCGAGATGTAATCCTGGGCATCCATCAGTTTACAGGTATTTTTGATGGACTGATCAATATTGGGGATGATTCTTGAGCGAATCATGTTTTTCTCTGTTTTGTTACGATCTGCAACCGATAGGAATTGGGCTTGATCCTCGGTATTGATGCTAATGACAACTGAGGTAGCGATTCTAGCCTTTACGGCATCACTGAAGGCCCAGTATTTAGCGGCATCAACATTGGCATATTCACTTTGCTCACCCAAATCACCTTCATTGTTGGGGATAACATACTTGATGGGCAGTTCAAACTGTATGGGAATGAGCCTACCCCACATTTTGGTATGTATTCCTTGCCTAAAAACGGCTTTTTGGCCACCCCAGGGATATTGTACGGCATAAGCAGTTCCAGGTTCTGCGTAAAACAGTGTCCCCGTAACAATGCTCATTACTATTCCCACTCCAATAATTTGTAAACTTCGCTTAGGGGTAAACCATTGCAACAGTTTACTGGTTTTAAAGATTGGTTTTGTAACCAGGGTAACAATTCCTAATAATATGATCAGTATTCCAAATAATGTAAGCATAGCGATTGGTTTTAAAGGTTAGACAAATATGATAGCGATGAGCTGAATGAACAGCATCATCAAAAACTTAACAATTGTGATCATTGTGTTGATTGATTTTAAGGGTTAAAAATTGCTGTGAACCGGTTACGTTTTTTTAAGATAAAATGACATGAATCATGTTTCCAAATTTTTGGAAGGAAATCAATACAATTGCATACAAGGTTGTAGGTTTAAGAATGAGATTGACTTTAAAAAAGATGTGACCTTCTTCAATAAAGTTTTAAAATGTAAGGTCAATAGTTGATTTAAATTTCAAATTGAAGCTTTTGTAGGGGCTTTTTTAGAGGTTTTTCAAAAACCAAGGGAGGTTTTCATCAAAAAATGGCCATTTTTAAGGATTTCATTTATTTCTCAAAATAAAAAACCGACCTTTTTGGGGTCGGTTGATGTTGTGAAATTTGGTAAAATCATTGACTTGAAGTTACCCTGGCCATTCCATTAATTCTGCCTACTAAGATATTGGGAATGGGGTTGTTTTTGTTGGTCCAAATAGCACTACCTGCTGATTTAAGTCCAGTTTTATCTTTTATGGAAATATTTATTTGGATGATTTCATCATTTTTATTCCTAACAATATCGGAATATATCAATTCAAGCTTGTGTGCTTTTAATTGGGACACCAAATGCTCTAACTCTCTATTGGTGGTTTTTTTGGTAATTATTTGACTGAAGTCATTTTTGTTAAGCTCTGTATTTTGAGAAAAATCGGATATTTTTTTAGTGGAAACCTCAACCGCCCCATCCTTAGCCCTTCCTCCATACTTTAATATGGCAGAATTGCCTTTTAAGACATTTATACTTTTTATCTTATCTGGAGTCAGGGCATTCAATTGTGTAAAGGAGATTTCTTTTCCATCCAATAAATACAGTGGGGAATAATATTGGGAGCTAATAGGTGATTGTCTGTTCAAGCGACGTAAAAATGAATTGTCACTGTCAGATTCTGCTCCGTTACTTGTGAATTCAGTGGCATTGCTGTCTTTTTGTTTTGATTCGAATATGGAATCCATTGCGGTTGAAGCAATCTTTTTTGGTTTGGACCTTGTTGTTTTATTGGCTGAATCATTGGCCGCTCTTTGAGGAGAGGTCTCACTTTCTGAAGTGCCAACGATGGTTTCATTGTTTTCATCTGTAGTAACCAAAACCGATTTTGGTTTTTCTATTGTGTCTTTTTGTGAAGGGACAATTTGTTTGAGCGTTCTATTTTTTAAGCGTTGGTAATCTTTTCGTGTTTCAGCCAAAAAAATACCCCCAGAATCTAAGGTGCCAAAAAAGACTTCTTTAAAAGTGTCATCACTTTCATAGTTTCCGGTTCCTTTATTTTTTATTTCAAACTTAAGATAGGTGATTTTCCCATTGGGGCTTCTAGACATTTCATAGCTGAATTTCCCCCCTCCTTTTTCAATTTTTGATTTTATTTTCAAGATTTCATCTTTGGTGGATTTCTGATGGATATGATAAGTTTTGGCATTTGGAATAGTGGTCTCAACATGCTCCAGTTCCCTAGTTTGTGCATTGGTCTTCACTTGGAATACCATAAAAAAGATAGCCAGAAAAGGAAGGGTCAAAAAATATTTTCCCAGGTTTCTCCGAGGAGAAGGTTTTATGTTCAACATTACAATACGCTTTTTTACAGAGGAATTAAAAAATGGACTTGTAAAAGAATAGTTTGGAATCTTAGTGCTGGTTTTCAACAATAAGTATTGATAATCTTTTAGAGAATGCTGGTTTGATGTCACCCCTTGGTCGGCAATAAACTCCAAATTTTGGTGTAAAGCAGAACGGTAGAGCCACATAAATGGATTAAACCATTGAAAAATGAGAATGAAGTGAGCCAAAAGAACATCAAATGAATGGAACTGCCTTATATGCACTTTTTCATGTTCCACAATGGTTAAAAGGTCATCATGGGAATGTTCCCTTGGATTATAGATAATATGCCCGAAAAATGAAAAGGGGGTAATTTTTTTTTCGGGCTCAACAAGTCGGATGTTCCCAATTTTTATGGAAATACTTTTACGGATTAGCGTTCGTAATGAATAAAGTTGAAGTGTAAATCGAATAGCAAAAAAAGCAACTCCAATAAAATAGATTGTGAGTATTAAAGATATCCATTCAAAGCCTCTTTCATGATTTGGAGCATTCGCTATTTCAAGATTGTTAACCAGAAGGGTGGGCAATGATATTGGATCTATCCAAACTGTTTTGGTGATATGGAACAAAGGAATACAGATTGAAGCAGCTAGTCCAGCCAATAGAAACCAACGATTGGTAATAAAAAAAGTTTCCTTACTTAACAAGAATTGATAAGAAACCCAGAAAAGTGCAATGAGCCCTCCTGTTTTCAGTAAGTAAATTATAAGGGTCTCCATCTATTTGTTGTTTTCAATGAGTTCGATGATTTCTTTCAGTTCTTTCACTGATATTTTTTCCTCCTTTGCGAAAAAGGAGACCAGACTCTTGTATGAGTTGTCATAAAAATCGGCAATTGTGGTATTGATGAACTTCTTTCTATAGGCTTCTTTGGTCACTAATGGGTAGTACCTATGCGTATTGCCAAAAGCTTCATGCCCAACATAGTTTTTTTCCTGAAGGTTTCGAACTATTGTGGACAAGGTGTTGTAATGAGGTTTGTCACCCTTTAATTCGGCTTTGATTTCTTTGACAAAAGCTTTTTTCAAGTTCCAGAGGATTTTCATCACCTCTTCCTCCTTATTGGTCAATTTTTGCATATAAGGGTGTTTTGTAAGGTTCAAATATAGAACGAGGGATTTAGTTAAACAACTATTTTTATAGTTATTTAACTGTTATTTTAGTTAAAATATTTTTTTCGACAACTACTTTATTGCTCTAAATCTTCATCTATATTTACGGCAAATTCAAATTATTGGAAAATCTACTCTTTATAATTCTTGGTCTAGCATTGCTTATAGCGGGAGGGAATTGGTTGTTGAAAGCTGCGGTTGCATTATCACTTAGATTGGCTATTCCTAAAATCATAATTGGAATGACAGTGGTTTCTTTTGCCACTTCGGCGCCAGAACTTATTGTTAGTATAAAAGCGGCCTTAGATGGTTTTCCGGATTTGTCCTTGGGCAACGTGGTAGGTTCCAACATTGCCAATTTGGGCTTGGTTTTGGCCATAACTGTCATCATGGGAAGTATTGATGTTAGAAAGAGCTTTTATACTACGGATTGGCCGGTAATGATGTTGGCTTCGTTGCTTTTTGTTGGCTTCATTTATTTTGATGGTGTACTCCAGCAGTACGAGGGTATTATACTGGTGGTTTTTCTATTCTTGTTTCTGGTGTACCTGTTAAGGTTTCAAAAGACAGCCGTTGTGGATGAAATGCCAGAGGACGATGTTCCGTTGCCTTTGTATAAAACAGTATTGTTTTTGGGTATTGGTGGTACCGCACTTTGGAGTGGCTCTGAATTGTTGATTGATGCAGCTGTGCAAATGGCAGAAGCATTTGGTGTGACTGATAGAATCATTTCAGTAACATTAGTTTCCGTTGGAACCAGTATTCCAGAACTGGCAGCATCCATAATTGCAGTTTTAAAGAAAGAGAAGGCAATTTCCTTGGGAAATTTAATAGGGTCCAATATTTTTAATCTGTTGGCTGTTTTGGGTATTACTTCTATAATTACCCCAATAACGGTTGTGGATCAAGGTTTACTCTCTAGTGATATCTTCTGGATGCTTGGAATCTCATTTTTGATACTCCCCTTGGTGTTTTTTCCAAAAGGATTACGACTGGGGTGGAGGGATGGAATAGTGCTGCTTATTTTCTATGTGGCCTTTATATTTCTTACCCTGAACGGAAAATAAAAACCGCCCCATTTAGAGACGGCTTTCAAATTATTATCAACAACTAATTTATCTACTATACATCTGCAGACTTCACAGTTTTTATGATTCTACCTGCAATTTTGTAAGGATCTCCATTTGAAGCTGGTCTTCTGTCTTCCAACCATCCTTTCCATCCTTTTTCTACAGTAATAATCGGAATTCTAATGGAAGCTCCCCTGTCCGAAACGCCATATGAGAAATCAGAAACGTGGGCAGTCTCGTGCAATCCGGTTAAACGCTCATCATTAAATTCTCCGTAAACATCAATGTGTTCATCTGTAACCGGTCTAAAGGCTTCACAGATTTTCTCGTAAATCTCTTTGGAGCCACAGGTTCTCAAAGTGGTATTGGAGAAGTTGGCATGCATACCGGAACCGTTCCAATCTCCTTTTACAGGTTTTGGATGGTACTCAATATAATATCCGTATTTTTCAGTTAAACGATCTAATAAATATCGAGCGACCCAAATTTCATCACCAGCTTTTTTGGCTCCCTTGGCAAATAATTGGAATTCCCACTGACCAGGTGCAACTTCTTGATTGATGCCTTCAAAATTTAATCCAGCCTCAATACATAGATCGGCATGCTCTTCTACAAAATCCCTGCCCCAAGTGTATCTACCACCTACAGAACAATAGTACTTACCCTGTGGTCCAGGGAATCCTCCACGTGGAAAGCCCAAAGGTAAATCGGTTTTGGTATCCATTAAGAAATACTCCTGCTCAAAGCCAAACCAGAAGTCGTTATCATCATCATCAATGGTTGCCCTTGCATTTGATGCATGTGGCGTTCCATCCGCATTTAAAACTTCTGCCATTACCAACCAACCATTTTTTCTTACGGGGTCTGGATAAATAGCAACGGGTTTCAATAAACAATCAGAAGAACCTCCTGATGCTTGCTCTGTGGAAGAACCATCAAAGGACCATATTGGACAATCTTCCAGTTTACCACTAAAGTCATCTTCAACTTTAGTTTTACTCCTCATGTTTTGAGTTGGGTGATGGCCATCCAACCAGATGTATTCTAATTTAGACTTGCTCATAATTCCGGTAGTTATTTTTTCAGAAATTTTCAATGACCAAAAATAGTTTTTTCAATTGTAAATATTCATTTCTTAGGGTTAAAAAAGTAAAAATTGAGTTATAATTTTCATTACCCCTATTTTTTGTGGGGTTAAATGAAAAAAAAGTAAATTTTAGAAGATATATTATTAAATTGTTAATTGTAATTTTGTGATTTAAATATGAAATCCAATGTCTAGTTTAAGATTTGAAGCTTTGGCTGAAAGCCGTAAAAGAGTTCCGGCAACTATAGAGGAATCTGGTAAACGTTCAGAATTGTTTGGGCAACAAGTATTTAATGAAGAGCGAATGCTCCAATTTTTGACCAAGGAAGCTTTTGAGAAAGTCAAGTCGGCCATTTTTCAAGGAAGTAAAATTGATAGAAAAATTGCAGATCAGGTAGCAGAGGGAATGAAGGCCTGGGCATTATCCATGGGAGCAACCCATTATACACATTGGTTTCAACCATTGACTGGATCCACTGCAGAGAAGCATGATGCTTTTTTTGATATACTTCCTGATGGCAGGGCCATGGAGAAATTTGATGGAGGGCAACTGGTACAGCAAGAACCGGATGCATCCAGTTTTCCAAGTGGCGGAATCAGAAACACTTTTGAGGCAAGGGGTTATACTGCTTGGGATCCCACTTCACCAGCATTCATCTATAAAACTACGCTTTGTATCCCAACAATCTTTGTGGCCTATACTGGAGAAGCACTGGATAATAAAGCACCTTTGTTAAGGGCTTTACATGCTGTGGATGAGGCAGCTACTGGCGTTGCACAATACTTTGATAAAAATGTACGTAAAGTGCATGCTACCTTGGGATGGGAACAAGAATATTTTTTGGTGGATAAAGCATTGGCCCAATCCAGATTGGACATTCCAATGACAGGGAGAACTTTGGTTGGCAACGCTGCTGCAAAAGGGCAACAATTGGATGATCACTATTTTGGGGTAATCCCCAGCAGGGCATTAAGCTTTATGAGCGATTTGGAAAAACAGTGTACCAAACTGGGAATACCGGTAAAGACCCGCCATAACGAAGTTGCTCCCAACCAATTTGAGATAGCCTCTGTTTTTGAAGAGGCTAATCTTTCCATAGATCACAACTTATTACTAATGGACGTGATGGAAGTGATTGCGGACAAACATAATTTTACCGTTTTGTTCCATGAAAAACCATTTGCGGGAATAAATGGATCGGGAAAACATAACAACTGGTCCTTGGCAACGGATACGGGAGTAAATCTGCTAAGTCCAGGTTCCACGCCCATGAAAAATCTTCAATTCTTGACCTTTTTTGTGAATACAATAAAGGCTGTTGATACTTATGAAGAGCTGTTGCGTTCCTCTATTGCTTCTGCCAGTAATGATTACCGTCTGGGAGCCAATGAGGCTCCGCCGTCAATTATGTCCATTTTTATAGGAAAACAATTGAGTGATGTTTTGGATGAATTGGAGGGTGTTTCCAAAGGAAAGTTATCTCCGCAGGAAAAAACGGAGCTCAAACTCAATGTGGTGGGCAAGATTCCTGAAATTCTATTGGACAACACGGACCGCAACAGAACATCGCCCTTCGCTTTTACCGGTAATAAATTTGAAATGCGAGGAGTTGGGTCCAAAACCAATTGTGCCAAACCGATGACGGTTTTAAATACCATTGTTGCCAGACAGCTCACAGAATTTAAAAAGGAAGTTGATGCCTTGATAGACAAAAAGAACCTCAAAAAGGATGAGGCGGTTTTTAATGTGCTACGAGAATATATAAAGACCTCAAAGCGGATTCGGTTTGATGGAGATGGATATGGTGAAGAATGGCAAGATGATGCCAGAAGAAGAAAGTTGAGCAATAATAAGAACACACCTGAGGCCTTAAAAGTGCTTACCTCCAAGGATAGTGTAGCGCTTTTCAAGAACATGGGCGTTATGAGTGAGGTGGAACTAAAGGCGCACCAAGAAGTGGAGCTGGAGTCTTATACTTTACATCTTCAGATTGAAGGGCGGGTTTTGGGAGAAATGGTGTATGGCAATATTATTCCTTCCGCAATTCGTTATCAAAACCTGCTTTTAGAGAATATTAAAGGGTTAAAAGATGTTTATGGGGCGATACATGAGAAAGTTGCAGAAGGGCAATTGAACCTGCTGGAGCAAATTGGGGAGCACATTATGGAGATCAAAAAGTTGACCGATAAAATGACAGAGGCCAGGAAAAGTGCCAACAAACTATCGGCGATAAATAAAAAAGCTTCAGCCTACTGTGATAATGTAAAACCTTATTTTGAAACTATTCGCATTCAGTCGGATAAATTGGAAAAATTGATTTCTGATGATTTATGGCCCATCACGAAGTATAGGGAGCTATTGTTTGCCAAATAAGGCACCCTCTGGTTTGCATGGAGTGGCTTACTGGTTTTTCCAATCCATTATAATTTCATCTTTAATAAATTGATTGATTTCCCACTGGGATGCTATGGGTTTCTGCGTATGGGGCATGAAATGACTATATGGAAAAGGTCCATATTCTGGGGTCACAGTCAAAAATGCCCTTTTGTTCTCTAATGAATTCTGTACCATTTTGGCCCACCACGCCTTAAATTGTAATAATTCTGCTTTGTAGGTTTGATCTCTGGGGTCGATAACTTGCGGAGATTGTGCAGACCCCACGCGTGCATGAATGTGAAAGGTATGTTCTATAGCTGTTGAAACGGCATCTTTCTGGTTTTCCAGCATGGATTCGGCAACACAGCACCAATGCGAAAAATCAGAGGTTAATTTTAAACCCGGAAATTCCTTTAAATAAGGTAAGCACACATGGGCCGCGAAAGAAAAACGAGAACGATGGGTTTCATGGGTGATCATGATATTGGTTTCCTTTTCTATTTCTTGTGCAAGAACCAGTAATTCTAGATTTTGCTTAAAACTGAAGAAATCCATTCCCGTGTGGGAATTGATCAATAATGGATTGGCTTCGGCCAAATTGTAAAGGTGTCTTTTGAGCCCTTCCTTGTGTTCCTGAAAATTAGAAGATTTGGTTTCCCAGTGTTGGGCCACAAAATCAAGATCAAAATCCTTGAGCATGTTCAGGATCTTTGTTTTTTCTTCTTTATGCAGGGGAAGGTCAATTTCAACACCTTGGTAGCCATTGTCTTTTACTTTCTTCAAAAATGTAGGCCATTCCATATGGGAACTTCCCCAACGTGGATAGATTAGTTTTAATTCCATTTATGAATTGTTTCTCACTTTGCGTTCCCCTGTATGTTCAATGCCTTGTTCTCTTTCCAATTCAATCATCTTTTTTGGTCTAAAATTCAAGATGAGTGCCCTTCGGGGACCATCTGTGGTGTTTCCTTTACTAAAATGCAACGTAAACCCATCATGAAAAGTGCACCCTCCGGCATTAAGGGGAATACATTGTGCGTTACTTGTATCTGTTTCACAGTGCAAGGCCCCTCCCTTAGTATATAGACTGTGTTCTTTGAGCAGTTCACCTTCTTTGGGTATAAACCACATGCATCCGTTTTCTGCATAGACATCATCAAGGGCTATCCAACAGCTCGCCGATCTTTTGTCGGGCATTTTTATCCAATACGCCGCATCTTGGTGCCAAGGGGTGGGGGTATTGGTTTGAGGGGCTTTGTTGATCAACATGTCAAAGTCTAGTTCCATGTCATCGCCCAACAATTTTTTCGCATGGTTCAGGGCAAGTTCATAGGTTACGCTTTCCGATAATTTAGGTTCAATTAGGCTTGGTCGCATAATCTGTGTGATTTTTTCCACGGCATTTTTGGTTTCTTCCTCTCCTCCCAAATCACTTCGTAAACCTTCGGTACGCTTTTTATCATTTAAAAGGTTCTCATAGAGAATCCTTAGTTTCTCAACTTCAGAAAAAGGAATTAAAGTGTCCAATTTGACAAATCCGTTGGCTAAAAAGTCTTTTTTCATGATTATCATACAATTTATAGAAAGAATATGGGATAAAATAAAAGTGTATTCTCCTTAAAGTCTTTTAAATTCGTAGGACAATACAATTTTATACATAAATCATGCAAAAGCAAACAAACAGAAGAAGAGTGCTCAATCTAGGTAAGCTTGGTTTCGTTGGATGTCATGATTTTGGTTATTACCATTACAATAAAGTGGAGCCGATACTTGAAAAGCATCATCATAAAGCGGTATTGGAGATTTGTTTTTGTTTAAAGGGACAGCAACATTATCAGGTAGGGAAGGATGTATTCAGATTGACCGGAAACCATTTTTTTATTGTTCCACCAAATGTAGACCACAGTTCGGGTACATATCCAGAAGATATTGGTGAGCTATTTTGGCTGCAGATATCCTTGGAAAAAGGGATGTTGTGCAACTTGTCCCAGCACCAATCTGATTATTTGTTGAGTGAATTAGTACAAAACGGGAACACCTTGTTTAAGGGTGCATTTGTTCTAAAACCCATATTGGAGAAATTGATGGGAATACTTGAAGAGCCGAAAAACCCCCTAAGCGAATTGTGGGGGAATCAATTGATTGTTCAACTTCTTTTGGAAACTTTGGAGCTTGCTAAAGAACCACAACCTATGATTAATTCGGAAAGGCTGGACATACTGAATGATTTCATTGTTAAGAATCTGCACAGAATTATTTATGTGGATGAACTGGCTACATTGATCAATATTTCCACTTCGCATTTTAAATCCTGGTTCAAACACCATTTTGGGGTTCCGCCAAAGGCATACATCAACAGATTGAAGATAGAACAGTCCAAGAAAGATTTGCTCCAGAAGAAAAATGTAACCCAAGTTGCCTTTGATCTGGGTTTCAGTTCATCCCAATATTTTGCTACAATTTTTAAAAAGTACACAGGAGTTCCCCCAAAATCTTATGTCGCAGCAATCAGTCATCAAAACTGATTTGAAATTTGCAGGAATCAATCCTTAACATTCCCTATTTTTGCGCAAAATTCACATAATGTCCTCAGACGCTAGTAAACGATATGCACAGCGTGGTGTTTCCGCATCAAAAGAAGATGTGCACAATGCGATTAAGAATATTGATAAAGGGCTTTTTCCAAAAGCCTTTTGCAAAATAGTCCCTGATTATTTAACAGGTAGCAATGAGCATTGTTTGGTAATGCATGCAGATGGAGCCGGTACCAAATCGTCTTTGGCCTATATGTATTGGAAAGAAACCGGGGATGTTTCGGTTTGGAAAGGAATTGCCCAAGATGCACTGATCATGAACATTGATGATTTAATCTGTGTGGGGGCCACGGACAATATTATGCTTTCATCCACAATTGGACGGAATAAAAATTTGATTCCAGGAGAGGTAATTTCAGCAATTATAAATGGAACGGAGGAGTTGATTTCCGACTTGAAAGAACATGGAATGACCATCCATTCAACGGGTGGGGAAACAGCCGATGTTGGAGATTTGGTTCGAACCATAATTGTAGATTCCACTGTAACGGCTCGAATTAGAAGGGACAAAGTTATTGACAATGCCAATATAAAAGCCGGGGATGTTATTGTTGGTTTGGCATCTTACGGACAAGCCACTTATGAAACTGAATATAATGGTGGAATGGGCAGTAATGGGCTAACCTCGGCGCGCCATGATGTTTTTGGCAAGTATTTGGCAGAAAAATATCCAGAGAGTTTTGATGCTGCCGTTCCCAATGAGTTGGTATATTCCGGAAATACGAAATTGACGGATGAGGTAGAAAATTCTCCCATTGATGCTGGAAAATTGGTTTTGTCGCCAACCAGAACCTATGCACCGATCATAAAAAAAGTATTGGGGCAATATTCTTCTGACCAGGTTCATGGAATGGTGCATTGTAGCGGAGGGGCCCAGACCAAGATTCTTCATTTTGTGGACAATCTGCATATTGTTAAAAATAATATGTTCCCAATTCCTCCTCTGTTCAAGTTGATTCAGGAACAATCTGGCACGGATTGGAAGGAAATGTACCAGGTTTTTAACTGTGGTCATCGTATGGAATTATATGTGGATGAGCAAATTGCGGAGGATATTATTTCCATTTCAAAAAGCTTTAATGTTGATGCCCGAATTATTGGTCGTGTAGAAAGTTATGATAGTAAAAAATTGACCATTCAAAGCGAATTTGGAGAGTTTGAATATTAGCATACGATTCACCATAATTTAACGTTCTTTCTATAAACCCCGCACTATGGAAAGAAAAGATTTTTTAAGAAGTTTGGGCGCCGGAGCGGCATTTGCCCTAACTTTTCCCTGTGTTAATGGATGCTCAAAAGATGCCGAAGGAGGTGATAGGATAATACCTTCTGGAGTTGACTTCACCATTGACCTTGCATCCTCAAAGGCAGCGGCATTGGCCAATAATGGAGGTTTTATTGAAGTTGCATCGAATGTGGCTGAAAATGACTTGACCGATATTGTTGTTGCCCGTAATTTAGAAGGTAATTTGGTGGCAGCAAGTTTAATATGCAGCCATAAGGGATATGCTGAGGTTGAGTTTGTGAGCCAGGACAATGGAATTTTTTATTGTGATGTGCACGGATCTCGGTTTGAACAAGATGGAACCCCATTGAATCAGGTTGATAGCAACCCGGCTAAGGCCTTAAAAGTATTCAATACCGAGCTCAATGGTGATACTTTAAGGGTTTTTGAATAAATTCTTTATCCCAAATCGATGAAATATCTACTGCCCATACTATTTTGTTTTTTATTTGGTTCATTGCAGGCACAGGAATGGCAGGAGAATTTTGATGATGCCCTTGCATTGGCCAATGATGAAAATAAACCCATTGTTTTAGTATTTTCAGGATCAGATTGGTGTGCTCCCTGTATTCGCCTCAAACGAGGCATTTTGGAGTCAGAGGATTTTAGGGAATATGCAGCATCACATTATGTACTTTACAATGCGGATTTTCCCAGAAAAAAGAAGAACCAACTTTCATCGGATAAATTAAATTCCAATAAACAGTTGGCAGAAAAGTACAATCCAAAAGGGTACTTCCCATTGGTTGTGGTTATGGACAAACAAGAACTGGTTCTTGGTAAAATAGGTTTTGATAAAAAAGCTACCCCTAAAGAATATATTTCCCTATTGAATGGTTTTGTAAGATGAGAATATTTGCGGTACTCCTATGTTGTTTGTTCTGTGTGTTTTCCAACGCACAAGGAGAAGAGAGCGTTACCGTAAAAAAAACCTTAAAGCTTATGGGGACCCGGTTTGAGATAACCGTGATAGCCCCCAATGAGGATATTGGCTACATCAATATAGATGAGGCGGTCTCTGAAATTAAGCGCATCGAAAAAATCATTTCCTCATGGGATGATGAATCAGAAACCTCATTGATCAACAAAAATGCAGGGATAAAACCCGTTAAAGTATGCCGTGAACTTTTTCAATTGATAGAACGATCTATTAAAATTTCTGAGATTACGGACGGTGCTTTTGATATCTCATATGCTTCCATGGACAATATTTGGAAGTTTGACGGTAGTATGGACCGAGCACCTGATGAAAAGGAAATTCAGCAATCCATATCAAAAATTGGTTATCAGAACATCATATTGAATTCCAAAGAACAAACTGTTTTTTTAAAGGAAAAGGGAATGCGAATTGGTTTTGGAGCCATTGGAAAAGGATATGCGGCGGATAGGGCCAAAGAACTTTTGGTGTCCAAGCAAGTTAAGGGAGGCATCATAAATGCATCGGGAGATTTGACCACATGGGGAACGAAGGTGACAGGGGAGAAGTGGTTGATCGGTATTGCCAATCCGATGAGTAAGGATAAAGTGTTTAGTTGGTTGCCGGTTGTAGAATCTTCTGTAGCTACCTCAGGTAATTATGAGAAATATATCGTTTTGAATGGGGAAAAATATTCCCACATCATAGATCCAAGAACAGGTTATCCAACTACAGGAATCAACAGTGTATCTATTTTTGCCAAGAATGCAGAACTGTGTGACGCTTTGGCTACAGCAGTGTTTATCATGGGCAGGGATAGTGGTATCCACCTCATTAATCAAATGGATGGTGTTGACGCGGTGGTTGTCGATGCCGATAACAAGATTCATAAGAGCACCGGAATTCTTTTTGATAAAAATCAGTAAATTTAGAATATGCGAAAACTTTTTTTTCTCCTTGTTTTATTGGTTTTTTCCAGTTCATGCGTTGCCGTGCGTGAGTATGATAAGGTGTATCTCAACGACATTGAAATGCAACTGGGTGCTAGGGCATCAGAGCGATTTGAGACCAATTTTCAAATTTACAGAGAAGCGTCATCAGGAGCCAATGGTGGTAAAACCGGTGGTGGTTGCGGATGCAACTAGGAAACGAAAAGTGGAAAATGAAAAATAAAAAATTGACACAATCCAATCTGCCCAAAGCGTTATTTTTCCTTTCTTGCTTCGTAACTTTCATTGGGTGGTCCCAACAAGACAATACCTCATACAAAAAAAGAGTATTGGAAAGCAGTGAAATTGATATGCTGTTCAGTTATTATGATCAAGATGGGCAAAATGCAGCGGTAACTGGCGGGGAGGGAACAGAAGAACTAACCGATGCTACCTCTACTATAGTTTTGCGGATGCCCATGAACGAAGATGATGTGCTCACGGTAGATGTTGGACTATCGGCCTATACCTCGGCCTCATCCAGCAATGTGAATCCTTTGGATGGCAGAAATAGCACTGTGACTCCTTTTGATGCTTCGTCTGGAGAATCTAGAAAAGACCTTTTGGCCTATATAAATCCTAGTTATCAGCATAGCTCAGAGGACCGGAACTCCATTTGGAGTGCCAATCTTTACTTTTCATCGGAATACGATTATTTCTCCGTTGGATTTGGGGGGAGTTATTCCAAGCTTTTCAATGAAAAGAATACCGAATTGACCCTTAGTGGACGCGTTTTTCTGGATAAATGGAATGCTATATATCCCATTGAGCTCAGACAAGGCTTTTTTGATGATCGTATAACTGGCAATGGCACGTATAACCCAAACTTCACCTCCTTTGAAAAAGAAAATAGAAACTCATATTCCCTGTCACTTAGTTTTTCCCAAATCTTGAGCAAGCGATTACAAGGAGCACTTTTTGTGGATGTGGTTTCACAAAATGGCCTCTTGAGCACCCCATTCCAAAGGGTGTATTTTGGTGATGTGGGGAATTTTTTCATTGATGACTTTCAGTTGGCAGATGATGTGGAACGGCTGCCGGATAGTCGATTTAAAATCCCATTTGGAGGAAGATTGAATTATTATGTGAACGATTTGTTGGTTTTACGATCATACTATCGTTTTTATTGGGACGATTGGGGAATTACCTCGCACACCGCTAGTTTGGAAACTCCTTTTAAGTTAACAGACAAGTTTACCTTATATCCAACATATAGGTATTATACACAATCTGCTGCGGATTATTTTTATGCTAAGGAAAATGCACTTTCCACATTTGATTTCTATACTTCGGATTACGATTTATCCAAGTACAATGCGCACCAATATGGATTGGGTATCCAGTACAAAGATATCTTTACCAGTACCAAGATTTTCAATTTTGGGCTTAAGACCATTGATCTTCGTTTTAGTCAATACGATAGAAGTGATGGGTTGAATGCTTATATTATTACCTTGGGAACTACTTTTGTCGGGAATTAGACAAGATATAACCATTATCTACTAAATCTTCCTTAGTTGTTATAAGCTTGGAAGAACCATCCTTAAAGAGATATACCCTGTTGCTTATTTGCATGATGTCCCTGTAGAAATGATCCGTCATTAGGATGATACTTTCGGTTTTCTTGTCCTGAATCAATTTTTTGAATCTTTCAATATAAACGGGAGCGATAAAGGAAAAAGGTTCGTCAAGTAAAATAATGTCCTTTCGTAGATTTAGAATAAGATAGGTTTCAATGACGCGGATTTCCCCACTTGATAACTCTGAGATTCTATCGTTATTATAAACCTTAAAGGTTTCAAAAGTTGAAAGGAAGGCATGCCAATCAGCGTTGAATAATTTAAAGGCCCTAACTACCTTTATTCCTTTAGGCAATAACGAGTGTTGTGGTAAGTATGCTATCCTATTGGACAAGAACAACTTTCCATTCACATTTTTACCATTTATCCTTATGGTTTTGTATTTAGGTTGAAGACTTCCAAATAAAATATTGAACAACGATGTTTTTCCGCTGCCATTTCTGCCTAAAATCCCTGTAACTTCTCCTTTTTCAGCTTGCAAATAGATTCCGGAAAGGACTCTTTTTGTGCCAAAATTCAACTCTATGTTATCTATTTCTAGAACCAAAGAATAAAGATTAAGTAGAATGGTATTGCAATAATTACATCAAAAATAAAAGAGATGGTAAAGAGGTGAATTTTGGAAATGCCAAAGTTTTGATAAAAAACCAGTCGCTTTTTAAACTTACTCTCCCAAAACAAAATAAAAATAGAAACTAGCAAAATCAATTTTAAAGCCATTACTGTTAAAAACGAAGATTCTGCTATAAAAAGGAAAATGGTCACAATGTTGGAAAGTAGCAACATTGGTTTGTAAAAAAGAAAAATTAATTCATAAGTTTTAAAACAGAGAAGTGGAAACATAACGTTTATTAAATGTACAAATTAATCGTAAATTCGCATCCTAACGAGGATTGATTTATGCTTGACAAACTCAATATAGTAAAACAACGTTTTGATGAGGTTTCGGACCTTATTATTCAACCTGATATCATCTCTGACCAAAAAAGGTATGTAAAGTTGAATAAAGAGTACAAAGACCTTAAAGTACTTGTGGATAAACGTGATGAATATATAGCATTTACCAATAATATTGCTGAAGCAGAAGAGATTATTGCAGATGGCAGTGATGCCGAAATGTTGGAAATGGCCAAAATGCAATTGGATGAGGCCAAAAGCGGACTTCCTAAGCTGGAAGAAGAAATAAAATTTTTGTTGATACCCAAAGATCCTGAAGACGAGAAAAATGTGGTGATGGAAATTAGGGCTGGTACTGGTGGTGATGAAGCCAGTATTTTTGCGGGGGATCTTTACCGCATGTATGCTAAATATTGTGAATCCAAAGGATGGAAGACCAATATTATGGATTTAAGTGAGGGAACCAGTGGAGGGTATAAAGAAATCCATTTTGAAGTGAGTGGTGAAGATGTGTACGGGACCCTTAAATTTGAAGCTGGGGTACACCGTGTACAACGTGTTCCACAGACGGAAACTCAAGGTAGGGTACATACCAGTGCCGCCACAGTGATGGTAATCCCAGAAGCAGAGGACTTTGATGTACAAATCGACCCAAAAGATGTTAGAATTGATTTTTTCTGCTCCTCAGGACCAGGAGGACAATCGGTGAACACTACCTATTCGGCGGTGCGCTTAACACACGTTCCTACAGGCTTGGTGGCACAATGTCAAGATCAAAAATCCCAACATAAGAACAAGGAAAAGGCTTTTAAAGTGCTTCGTTCAAGGTTGTACGATTTGGAATTGGCCAAAAAGCAGGAAGAAGATGCGGCCAAACGTAACTCTCAGGTAAGTAGTGGAGACCGTTCCGCAAAAATTAGGACGTATAATTATCCACAAGGAAGGGTCACAGATCATAGAATTGGGCTGACACTTTATGATTTGCAAAACATCATCAATGGAGATATCCAAAAGATCATTGATGAGCTCATGTTGGTGGAAAACACGGAAAAATTAAAAGAGGCATCCGAGATTTTTTAGATTTCTAAACAAGATTGGAAAAGGAGGGAGTATTAAAAAATGTCAATTCGAGATGTCATCCTGAGCCTGTCGAAGGCGTGGTCGAGAACGAGTATATATGAAAATAGAAGAATTAGTATCCCAAATCAAACAAAAAAAATCCTTTCTCTGTGTTGGTCTTGACACCGACTTGGATAAGATTCCAAAACATTTACTTGACGAGGAAGATCCTATTTTTTCATTCAATAAGGCTATTATAGATGCTACCCATGATCTCTGTGTTGCCTACAAACCCAATATTGCATTTTATGAAGCCCATGGTTTGGAAGGATGGAAGGCGCTGGAGCGAACCATGGAGTATCTAAATGCAGAGTACCCGGATATTTTTACCATAGCCGATGCCAAGCGTGGGGATATAGGAAATACTTCTACCCGATATGCCAAGGCCTTTTTTGAAACCCTGAATTTTGATTCTATTACCATAGCACCATATATGGGCAAAGATTCAGTGGAACCTTTTTTGGAGTTTGAAAATAAGCATACCATTTTGTTAGCGCTGACTTCGAATCAAGGTGCCTTTGATTTTCAGACTAAGATTGTGGGCGATAATGAGTTGTACAAGGAAGTTTTGGAAGTATCCAAGACGTACAATAATTCAGAAAATTTAATGTATGTAATTGGAGCCACAAAAGCTTCTTACTTGGAAGAAGTACGTCAAATTGTGCCGGAAAGCTTTTTATTGGTGCCTGGTGTTGGTGCCCAAGGTGGAAGTTTACAAGAGGTATGTAAATATGGAATGACCAAGAATGTGGGATTGCTTGTAAATTCTTCAAGAGGAATTCTATATGCTTCCCAAGGGCATGATTTTGCCAAAATGGCTAGGAATCAAGCAAAAAATATGCAAGAACAAATGCAAAAGGAATTAGCTAAGCTAAACTAGCCTTTAAGCCAAACTCTCCAAGATTTTTTGAATTCCCTGTGCCTTACGTTTAAAAAACTCTCCCAAATTGGTGTTTATGTAAGTGGCATCCGTAGCTTTTTCAATAAAAGCTTGATACCTATACTCCAATATTGATATCGCCTGGTTTCCGCTGGTGATTGGAGTTACTGCTCCAACTCTGCAATACTGATTTTTCATTTTTCAAGATTTGTTATATCAAAGATACGATGAAAATCAAGTTTTGGACTACGCGTAAAGAGTGTATACATCTAGAAATCAGGTACTTTATCTAAATTTTAACGTTAACCTTACTTTTCCCGATGAATCTTGCCTTTTCTGGGTAAAAAATTAACGTATTTTTATAAAGTTAGGTCGATGAAACGGCTGCCAGAGCTGTTTATTGCGCAATAACGGATTGATTAAATAAGGATATATGAGAAAGCTATTTGGAATATTGATTTTTGCGTTTTCATTTTTGGTGAATGCCCAAACGGATACTTCCTGCAATTGCTGCACCGAAGAATATAAGGCTTTTGATTTTTGGGTAGGAGATTGGGAGGTTACGAATGCCAATGGAGATCCAGCAGGAAAGAACAAGATCAGCAAAGAAGAAGGGGGATGTTTAATTCGTGAGGATTGGACAAGTGCCAGTTCAGGATTTACAGGAACAAGCCTTAATTTTTATAATAAGGGAACCAAGCAATGGGAGCAGCTGTGGATTGATAATTCAGGAAATTTTCTGAAGCTTAAAGGAAACAGGATCGGTAACCAAATGATATTGACTTCAAATACATTTACCAGGGATGATGGTAAAGACTATAGAAATAGGATTACCTGGACCAAGAACGACGACGGAACAGTTAGACAACTTTGGGAAGTGCTTGAGGGCGATACTGTTGCCAGTGTAGCTTTTGATGGGCTATACAAAAGAAAATAAACAGCCCAAAGAGGATATATTGATGACTAATTCAAATATTTTTGCCCAACGAGACAATTGGGTCTTTGTTAAGCTTCTGTATGGGCTGTTTATAGTTAAGATATGGAAAAGTGAAGGTTTTGTTGGAAAAGCCTTATCAACCTTTACCTAGCCGATTTAAGACTACCCTTTTTAACTTTTCAAACCTGAAGGACATTTTTTTGATACTCGGAGGGAGTCTGTTGAGTGTCTTTTTTAAAGGCCTTATTAAAAGTGACCTTATTGTTGTAGCCTACTTCGTAAGCAACATTGATGATGTTCAATCTACGGGATGTATCCTCTATCAATAACTGTTTGGCCTCCTTGATTCGATACATATTTACAAATTCATGAAAACTAACATTAAAATGCTCATTAATGATCTGCGAAGTGTTATGGCGCGTTGTGTTGAGTTTTTGGGCGACCATATCAAGGTTAATATTGTTTTCTTTGTAAATTTTGTCCACAGCAAAAAGATGTAAGAGGTTCTCACTCAATTCTGCCGATAGGCTGGGAGTTAAACCAGACTTTTCGTATTTGGTAAATAAATGTCTGGTATAGCTGTGTAAACCACTGAAAACATCCGGTTGTATGTTAGCCGAGTATCCAACATACAGGACCATAAGTGCCATGGCGGCTACTGAAGTGTCGTACAAAATCCCTGAGGAATATGTGTTCACGATCAAAAAGCCATAAGCTGTATAGGTCAACACATAAAAGATGTGGATGTAGTACACATTCTTTTGCCAGATTTGATTTTTTACATCTAAAAGTTTCTCTTTTTTACTCTTCAGATAAACTCTCCGGATGAAGTAGCCGTAAACCGTTAGTGAAACAATTTTTAGAACAACCAATAACAATAATTTAGTGGAGTCTTGCGGATTTAGCCCACTTAGAAGTCTGTCCAACATTAGTTGTATTTTACTTTCAGATGTAAAAAGATATGCCTCAAAAGCAAGGTATGTGGTTAGTACAATGGTGGGGACAAAATGCAATACATCCAATACTTTGAAAACATATTTCTGCGTGGTCGTTTTAAAATAAAAATAGAGTAGGGGACCATATAAAAAGGAAGCCCAGGTAGACATCAAATAGGTGTGCGGATAAGCGAACATATAGTTCGCCCTATTGATACTGATATGCAAAATAAAAAAGGAGTGTATAAAGATGAAAGAGGCAATCAGCAACCGGGAAGTAAGATGTATTTTTTTATTTACACAAATAAGAAAAACAACATAAAAACCTATTAGGGCAACAAAAAGGTAGACAAGGGACCACGTGGTTACCTTTGGAATGACTTTTTCAGAAATACCCTTAAATTCAGTAGATTCCCTTATAGGGTCAAAACCTTCATTTAAAAGAAAAATTGGATTAAAATCCAATTGAAGGTATTGGTTCAAATTTGCAGTGGATTCTGCGGAGTGTTCCAGAGCAGCCTCGCTCAAGGCCAATTTTTTAAGTATGTGGGTCTTCTCTGTATTAGGGTTTTCTAAGTTCCTCTCGTATATGGAAATGGCTTTTTCATACCTATGGATATTATAATAGTAATCCGCCCATTCAAGAGAATCCTGAAGTTTAACAATGAAAGGGTTGTTTTCTACTCCACCATAATTTTTATATGTCCTTGCATAACAAGACATACAAATCACAACAAACAGAAATGCTAGGAAGCTACTGGAGCGTCTCATGTGTTGGTAGATTGAATTAGCTTACTCTCAAATTACGGAATTAACAAATTTGAAATGTTAAAAAAAACTTAAAAACCGTAATCCCCGATAATAGTTTACCTCTACTTAACTTTTTTGGTGTTAAGCATTTAGACGGATAACAAGCAAGAACTAATTAGTTATAAAAATGAAAAAACCGGTGCGAACACCGGTTTAAACTAACTAACTCAAAAAAATGCTAACTCAGATAATTTGCTACAAAATTCTATTGTAACGATAAAATCAAGATTAATTTAACTTTAGGAATTTGTTATACTTACCTTAATTTATTGAGATTATAACGACGATAGTTTGATTTTATTGTCTTATTAAGAAAAATTTATCATTAATCTTGCAAAGCGAACACTTTTCTTAACAATTCAGTGGTCCTTGAGGAAATTTTGGTCCTAATTTCCTTTTCTTCAATAGCAATCATGGTGTAAACACCGCTTAAAGCTTCCTGGGTGGTATAATCCGTCAAATCGGGATTTACGTCATTGGTGAGCGGCAAATTATTGTACTTGGTGATGATATTGCCCCAGATTTGATCGGCTCCCACTTTTTTAAAGGACTTTTGGATTATGGGATGGAATTTATTGTAAAGTTTGGTCTTCGTGGTTTGCTCCAAATACTGCGTGGCAGCATTATCACTTCCCAGTAAAATTTGCTTTGCATCGCTAAATGTGATGCCTTTTACGGCGTCAACAAAAATAGGAGTAGCTTCTTTAACGGCATCCTCCGCAGCCCTGTTCAGTATACGCAAACCTTCATCGGCCAAATTTCCTAGGCCGATATCCCTTAGTGTTTTGTCTACCTTTTTCAACTCATTGGGAAGTAAGATTTTCACTAATTCGTTTTTAAAAAAACCATCTTTTAAGGCAAGTTTGTTTACCTGTTTCTCAATTCCCAGATTTAATGCATCCCTTAAACCTTGGGCTATTTCCGCATTTCCAATACCTACGGTTCCTTGCGGTAGTTGATTTACAACCTGTTGAAGTTCTGTGCAGCCAATAAGCTGAAAAACTAAGATGAATAGCAGTGCTCGTTTCATATGCTGTTTTTTATAGTTAGGGTGAAGTTACCGCTAAAGTGTAAAAAATCAACTTTTTTACAAGAAGATGTTTAGGAAAAAATGACAGTTTTGTTGTTGTAAACAATTGTTTTTCTTTCAACATGAAGCTGAACTGCTCTTGAAAGGACGATTTTTTCCAGGTCCCTTCCCTTAGCTATAAAATCCTTTATGGAATGTGAATGCGAAACTGTGGTCACATCTTGTTCTATTATTGGACCCGCATCTAGTTCTGCCGTCACATAATGACTAGTGGCCCCAATAATCTTGACTCCTCTTTCGAAAGCAGCATGATAGGGTTTGGCTCCGGCAAAGGCTGGTAAAAATGAATGGTGGATGTTAATTATCCTTTGTGGGAAAATGTCAATGACCTCTGGAGATATTATTTGCATGTACCTGGCCAAAACAATAAAATCAACTCCATGTTCCTGAAGTAATTTCAATTGTTTTTCCTCCACAGCTTTTTTTGTGTCTTTGGATATGGGCACATGATAATATGGAATTTGAAATTGGTCAGCAATATATTTCAAATCAGGATGATTGCTTAGAATAAAAGGAATGTCAACTAACAATTCTCCAGAATTATACCGACTCAAAAGGTCATAAAGGCAATGGTTATACTTTGAGACGAAGATGGCCATTTTCGGTTTTTCCCCATCCAAATGGATATTCCATTTCATCTTATACCTGATTGCAAGAGTCTCTTCAAACAATTTTTTGAATTCAGATAGGGCAATGTCATTTTCAAACTCACTCTCCAATCTCATAAAGAATACCCCGGCCTCCTTGTCAACATGCTGGTCCAGATAAATAATGTTTCCGTGCTGTTCATGAATGTATGAAGTGACCGAACTTATGATTCCGGATTGGTCAGCGCAATGAATTAAAATTGTGAGTTTCATGATGTGTTTTTGACCAAGTAAAATTATGATATTCAGAAAAAGCAAGTCAAAGCTGCTTGTATTTTTATAAAATCCTAATCAAAATGGGTTTTATCTTGCATTTTCTGTAAATTGCAAGACAAAAAAGGACCTTTTATTGCTAATGGAACAAAAACAACCCTACAAGCCAAAGAATAAAATCAGAATAGTTACCGCAGCTTCTTTGTTTGATGGTCATGATGCCGCCATAAACATAATGCGACGAATCATTCAGGCTACCGGGGTGGAAGTAATTCATTTGGGGCATGACCGTAGTGTTGTGGAAGTGGTTGATTGTGCCATTCAAGAAGATGCCAATGCCATTGCCATGACCTCCTATCAGGGTGGGCACAATGAATATTTTAAGTATATGTTTGACTTACTTCAAGAAAAAGGAGCTGGATATATTAAAATTTTTGGCGGCGGTGGTGGTGTAATTCTTCCGCAGGAAATTAAAGAGTTAATGGATTATGGTATAGAACGCATTTACGCTCCAGATGATGGTCGCGAAATGGGATTGCAGGGCATGATCAATGATTTGGTAAAACGTTGTGATACATCGGTACCGGATTTGGAAATTCCGAAAAAGAAGAATTTGGATGAGTTGTTACAGGAAAAGCATGTAAACACCTTGGCCCGTCTTATCTCTTTGGCAGAAAACCGACATGAGGATTTTGTAGCATACCACCCTGCAATTGAAAAAAACAGCTCAAAAGTTCCCGTGCTGGGAATAACTGGAACAGGTGGGGCTGGGAAATCCAGTTTAGTGGATGAATTGGTGAGGAGGTTCTTAAACGACTTTCCAGATAAACATATTGGTATAATTTCAGTGGATCCATCCAAACGAAAAACTGGAGGAGCCCTTTTGGGCGACCGGATTCGAATGAATGCTATTAACAATGATCGTGTATACATGCGTTCTCTTGCAACTCGGCAATCCAATTTGGCGTTATCCAAGCATGTGGCCGAAGCGGTTCAAGTACTTAAGGCGGCCAATTTCGACTTGATAATTTTGGAAACTTCAGGGATAGGACAGTCAGATACGGAAATCTTGGAGCACAGTGATGTTTCGCTTTATGTAATGACTCCAGAATTTGGTGCCGCGACCCAGCTGGAAAAAATTGATATGCTCGACTTTGCAGATGTTGTGGCCATAAATAAGTTTGATAAAAGGGGAGCTCAAGATGCACTGCGTGATGTAAAAAAACAATACATGCGTAATCATGGTTTGTGGGATATGAATCAGGATGAATTGCCTATTTTTGGAACCGTTGCCTCGCAGTTCAATGACCCGGGAATGAATCAATTGTACAAAGTGGTCATAAATACTTTGGATTCTAAAGCGGATGCAACCTTATCTTCCAATTTTGAGGTTGCGGATGAAATGTCTGAAAAGATATTTGTGATACCACCTGCAAGAACCCGTTACTTGTCTGAGATTGCAGAAAATAATCGTTCGTATGATTCCAAAGCAGAAAAACAATGCAAAATAGCTCAAAAACTCTATGGCATTTTTTTAACGCTGTCATCGGTTTTGGAAATTGATCAATCTGATGCAGAGGACAAGCTGTTGTCCAAATCTGGATTGGATGAGAAGGCTCTTAATTCAATTCTGATAAAAGAAGTGGATAAAGAACTGCTCTTACTTTTGATCAAGGAGTTTGATAGGGTGAAAATGGATTTTGACCCTCATTATTGGGAGACCATTCTAGCGTGGAGAGAAAAGAAAGAGCGTTATAAAGCTGAGGTCTATACTTTTAAAGTTAGAAACAAAGAAGTCAATATTAAAACCCATACCGAATCACTTTCCCATAGTCAAATCCCAAAAGTGGCCTTGCCAAAGTATGAAGCTTGGGGCGATGTACTCAGATGGAGCTTGCAAGAAAATGTGCCCGGCGAATTTCCTTATACTGCAGGGTTGTATCCTTTTAAAAGAGTTGGTGAGGACCCTACAAGGATGTTTGCTGGAGAAGGAGGCCCGGAAAGAACCAATAGGCGTTTTCATTATGTGAGCTTGGACATGCCGGCCAAGCGATTGTCCACTGCTTTTGATTCGGTCACCTTATATGGTAGTGACCCAGACCTTAGGCCTGATATTTATGGAAAGATAGGTAATGCTGGTGTTTCCATTTGCTGTTTGGATGATGCCAAAAAATTATACTCTGGGTTCGATTTGAGTGACCCCATGACTTCTGTGAGTATGACAATCAACGGACCGGCGCCCATGTTGCTGGCCTTTTTTATGAACGCTGCCATTGACCAAAACTGTGAAAAATATATCAAGCAAAATGATTTGGTAGGTGAGGTGGAGCAGAAAATTGAAAAGATATTCAAAACGAAAAAGGTAAAACGACCCAGTTATTCAGGGGAACTTCCCGAAGGGAACAATGGATTGGGACTGATGCTTTTGGGAGTGACCGGAGATCAGGTTTTGTCAGCCACAGTTTATGAAAAAATCAAAAAAGATACCTTGAGTCAGGTGCGGGGTACCGTGCAAGCTGATATTTTAAAGGAAGACCAGGCACAGAATACCTGTATTTTTTCAACAGAATTCGCACTTCGATTGATGGGCGATGTGCAGTATTATTTTATTAAGAATCAGGTGCGAAATTTTTATTCTGTTTCCATTTCTGGCTATCATATTGCAGAAGCTGGTGCCAACCCAATAACGCAATTGGCCTTTACATTGTCCAATGGGTTTACTTATGTGGAGTATTATTTGAGTAGGGGTATGGACATCAATAAATTTGGGCCTAACCTTTCTTTCTTTTTCTCTAATGGCGTGGATCCAGAATATGCTGTCATTGGAAGGGTGGCCCGACGAATATGGGCAAAAGCTATGAAAGAAAAATATGGTGCCGACCCGCGTGCACAAATGTTAAAATATCACATCCAAACGTCAGGTAGAAGCTTGCATGCTCAGGAAATTGATTTTAACGATATCCGAACCACCTTGCAAGCACTGTATGCCATTTATGACAACTGTAATTCGTTGCACACCAACGCATATGACGAGGCAATAACCACTCCAACCGAAGAATCGGTAAGACGAGCTATGGCTATTCAGTTGATCATCAATAAAGAATTTGGCTTGGCTAAAAATGAAAACCCAGTACAAGGTTCCTTTATTATTGAAGAGTTAACAGATTTGGTAGAGGAAGCGGTTTTGGTTGAGTTTGATAGAATTACGGAAAGGGGTGGAGTCCTAGGAGCTATGGAGACCATGTACCAGCGTTCTAAAATTCAGGAGGAAAGTCTGCATTATGAAACCTTGAAACATTCAGGGGCCTATCCAATTGTTGGGGTAAATACATTTTTAAGTTCAAAAGGATCTCCAACCATTTTACCCGCGGAAGTAATCAGGGCAACGGAAGATGAAAAGAAAAATCAAATAGAGACACTACGGAATTTGCATCAAAGAAATACATCTGAAGCAGAAAAACAATTAACCGAGCTGAAACAAACTGCAATTAAAAATGAAAACCTTTTTGGGAAATTAATGGAGGTTACCAAATATTGCTCTTTAGGCCAAATTACAAATGCGTTGTTTGAAGTTGGTGGGCAATATAGAAGAAATATGTAAAAAAGGAGGATTTTAAAGGAAATGGAAATTAATCATTTCCATTGTTGAACGATTTTCTCCATTTTTTAAAGGATACCCTAAAGACTTTTATCTCCCGTCTTAACAAATTAAGATATTCCTTTTCTTTGACTCCATCCCTTTCAAGACCATTGCAATACGCCAAAATATTACGGGTCATAATATTGATGAAAGTTAAACTTTTCATCCTTACGGAATAAGAGTTGCTCAACGCGGCCTGTTCCACTTCTTTAGTGATGAGAACAGCGTCGGTCATAAGCGATTGGGTAATGTCATCACGAAAATTATCAATCTTTCTAAGATGTAATTTGTCCTTATTGTAGGAGAAATAAGAAGCTATAGCCTCACTTAAATCACGTAAAGCCAATGATTTTCGATATACAACCAGAGAATTTAAAGAATTTCTCTCCATTTTTTCAAAGCAATTTCTACCTATAAAATTACGTATGAAAAAGATAATGTAACTTTGTTTTTAAAAGAAAAAAGAGATTTGGACTTTTGAAAATAAAATTTTATTCATTTTTTACTTTAAATATGAAGATAGATGAGTTGAACTGGGAAATACTGGGGTATTTGCAAGAAAATGCAAGGGAATCTTTTGCCAATATTGGACGTAAAGTTGGCTTGACCCCACCTGCTGTTGCTGAACGGGTAAAGAAGATGGAAGACTTGGGAATTATTGAGAGCTACAGGGCAAATGTTTCCTATGCTTTGGCGGGGCATCAATTGAAAGCAATTGTAATGTTAAGGGCCTTTATGGGGAAACTAAAGCCATTTTTGGGTAAAGTAAAATCATTACAAGAAGTTGTTAATTGCTACCGTATTACTGGTAATGAGAATATTATTATGGAGGTAGTGTTGAAAGATCAATCCCATTTAGAAAAATTTATCGATGAATTGATCGTTTATGGAGAATGTAGGACCCATATTGTCTTGTCCAATGTTGTGGCTAACACACCAATAACAAAAGGGTAGATGTTCTAGATTTTTCCATTATTTTTAATACGGGTTCTTTTGGCTAGATTTTTGTTGTGAAAGAGTTATGAAAAAAAAATATACTTTACTTTTTTTTACTGTTTTTCTGTTGCAATACGCTGCCTTTTCGCAACAAATAAGGCTAAAAAAAGGGACGATTCTTGAAGCTTTACCAGTTCAGGATTCTATTCCGGATACTTTTTCACTGTATTTGCCAACAACATTTTCCACGGACAAAAAATGGCCATTGTTGTTGATTTTTGATTTGGAGGGAAGAGAAAAACAGGCGCTCTCCATGTTTGTGCAGGCTGCGGAGAAGGAAGGGTATGTGCTTGCAGCTCCCAAAATTTCGGATACCACTTCAATATCCAGTAATATGGTAAAAACCAGTGAGGTAATCCACAGTATTAACAGGATGCTCCCTATTCATAAGGAAAGAGTGTATACAGCAGGTGCATCCACTGGAGCACGTTTTGCCAATTTGGTGCCCATTTTCTTAAAGGATGTAAAAGGAACTGTGTCCATTGGAGCATCAGTTGCAAATACTGATGTACTGAGTGTGAAACGTCCATTTCATTTTATTGGCATAGTGGACGAAAACAATTACAACTATACCCAGATGTTGGCTGTGGAGAAAATCCTGGATAGGTTTAGATTTCCTAATCAGGTATTGATATATGAATCTGATAGGGTATGGCCGGACGCCAGTTATTTAAAAAAAGCCATGCAGTTGTTTACATTGTCGGCAATGGCAAAAAAATATATTCCCACGGACTCAAGTTATATTGACAAGGCATTCAAGGAAGACATAATTAAAGTAAACCAACTGAAGGGTTCTATAAAACTGCTTTTGGCAGAACAGTACATGGGTGAAATGATGTCTATTTATGGTGCTCATAAAAATCTGGATTCATTGAGATTGGTGCAACGGGATGTAAGAAGAAACAAGCTTTTTAGGTCGATGAAGCGAGCCGAAAATGCCATTCGTTTAAAAGAGGCTCTTTTAAAGGAAGATTATCAATATTATATTGAAGAAGATGTCCTATCACATAATTTCAACAATTTGGGTTGGTGGAATTATCAGATGACTGAGATAAACAAGTTTATCAATGGGACCAATGAGCACGAAAAAAAGATGGGGAATCGCCTGTTGGGATATGTCAATGCCCTGGCAGAGGACAATATAGATATTGTAAATTCTGAAACTTTAATAGATGAAGATGCCTTGGCATTGTTGTATATGCTCAAAACCATCTTGCAACCCCAAAACTTTGATTTCTACCTTAAGCTGATATCATTGAGTGCAAAAAATGAAGATTTTGGTACGGCACTTTTCTATTTGGAAGAAGCCCTAAAAAAAGGATTCAAGGATACGGATAGATTATATGGACTTGAACACACTGCTTTGTTGCGGATAAAACCGGAATTCAACAAATTGGTTTCTGAGTATTTAAAAGATGCCCGTTACGAGATTATTGAAGAATAAGCTTCGGGACACTATCCAAATCCCAATCAATGACAAGTCCGCTAGCAAGTCTATCTGCTATTTCTTTCCCATACAGATATTCACATAAATAGAGAGCCGCTTCAAAACTTTTGGCCCCACCCGCGGAGGTGATAAACTTTCCGTCGTGCACAAAAAGTACGCTGTCCTTAACATTTAAATGTGGAAACATTTTCTTGTATGCCTGTATATCACTGGGAAAAGTGGTTGATGTAACATTGTCCAAGATTCCTGTTTTTGCCAGAACAAATGCCCCGTCACAATGCGATGTCACAAATAAAGCATCCTTGCTTACCCTTTTTACAAAATTCAACATGGTGGTGTCCTTCAGGTCACTATCCAGATGATGCTCTGCACTGGGCACTATCAAAATGTCAATTTTTGGGATGGAATCTTGGGTGTAATCAAAATCTGGGAGAATACGTACACCTTCAAACGAGATAATGGGATTTAAGGTGTTGGCCACTGTAAAAGTATTCATGGCCTTAATGTTTTTCCTAAATTTTGTGTGCTGAAAAATATCATAAGGAGCTGTGAACTCTGTATTGTAAACACCATCCATAATCAAAAAAGCGGCATTATATCTATCAGATTTGAGTTCCGGCAACCATCTTTGGGTTGTTTTTGGGGTATTTTCTTTTTGTGCGTTGTCATTGCATGAGACCAAAACCAGAAAAATGGCAAAAATGAAAGCGTTCTTTATCATTTATAATATAATTAAGATGGGTAGATGCTGCTAAAGTAATATTAAGAATGATTTCTACTACTTTTACAACAAGATTTATGTGTATGAAGCATTGGTTGATAGTAGTTGTTTTTTTGGTACTTGCATGCGGAAGGGGTAAAAAATATCATGACAAGAAGGAGGATGTCTCCAAGGAATCTTTGACGGTAAGGGAAATTATAGATTTTCAAGCCAATTTGAATGCTACTTTCAAAAATCCAGAGACATCTCCACTGCCTGATAGGTATAGAAAAGATTTTGAGGGACTGGATTTTTTTGATGCTGATACCGCTTATGTGGTAAAAGCTAGATTTGAACGAACTCCTGATGCCGTACCTTTTTTGTTGGCCACTACAACCAATGAAAAAACAGAGGAAGTGTTATATGGAATTGCCCATTTTGAACTTAACGGAAAAAAACATCAGCTAGAAATTTATCAGACACCTTCATTGCTTTCCGAAGAGAAGTATAAAGATTACTTGTTTTTGCCATTTTTAGATGAGACCAATGGGATGGAAACCTATGGAGGAGGCAGGTATATTGACCTGACCATTCCTGAAGGAGATACTATTTTGATTGATTTCAACAAAGCCTATAATCCTTATTGTGTTTATAATAAAAAGTACTCTTGTCCTTTAGTGCCAAGGCAAAATTATTTAAGAACAAGAATAGAGGCTGGGATAAAAGACTTTGTGAAAGATTGAAAAGCCCTAACCCTTTAGGGTTAAGGCTTTTTTTGCATTCTTGCTTTATTTGAATTAGAATGAATAGATAGCCGCAAAAAGTACGGAGGCCAAACTTGAGGTTGGAGCAGAATCATTATCGATAAAAGCATCCTCGGATGAGCTGTCCAATCTGATTTCCGGTTTAAGAATCAAATCTCCAATGGTGGCACTGCCAGTTAAGGTCAGCGCCAATACGCTGGCATCACCATCTATATCCGACCCAATTCCGACTCCATTTCCAAAGAAATCCCCTATCATGAAATACTCACCTCTAAGACCAATGGTAAAATTTTCAGAAGTAGTCAGTTGTGGGTATAGTGCGATTCCGGTAAAACTCCCTCCATCATCTTCCTGGCTAAAATGAGCTGCATTGATTCCTAAGAAGAAATCTTCCGACACATCAAATCCGCCAGTGAAATCGACCTCAAAACCACCTTGACTATACAAAAAGTTCAAAAACTGACCTGAATACCCTAATTGGGCACCTACCGCATAGTCCCCTGTTCCGTTCAATTCAGTCAAATCTGTTGGATTCATTACTGCTAACATGGCGCTCCATTTATTTCCCAAATCAAAGTCGGCTTTTAAACCTGTATGGCTAAAAGGACCATAAGAAAATAAATAAGAGGTGCTGTAGTTAAAGTTTGAAGCAGGTGAAATAACCTCGTAACCCAAGAAGGTGTTGAAATTACCAAAAGTTAGCGTTACGTCATCACTTACATTCCAATAGAGATACAATTGGTTGACAATATCCCCTGTTGCCGAGTACATGGGCGAGGCAAAAATTGCATCAGTTCCTCGTGGACCGAATACCAAATCGGCAACAAACCCTACTTTTTCACCTTCATATGCAGCAATAACATTGGCCATGCCCAGGGCAAATCCATCCAAATTGGCAAATGAAGAACCCGGTGCAATGGCATCTTCTCCATTTGGAGCAGTGAGATTGGTTCTGTAATATGCATCTACTGTTCCGCTGAATTCGAATTTTGTTTTAGCTTCTTCTTCCTCTTGTGCAAAAGCAATGGTTGAAATGCTTGCAAGGGCTAAAAAAGCCATTTTTTTTATATAATTTGCGCTAATAATCGTTTTCATAATCTTAATCATTTAGGTGCCTCAATACAGAAGCATTTAATTGTGTTAAATAGAGATTGTACTAGTGAAAAGGTTATTTGACGGAGCGTTCTGCCAAACGCTCCGTCTTCTTTTAATATATTTAATGTTGGTTCATTCGGAAATCTGCATAAGCATCCATTCCATGTTCATGAATATCAAGTCCTTGTAGTTCTTCTTGCTCAGTAACCCTGATCCCAGCAAATTTCTTGATGGCAAAAAGAATGATGAAAGCTGTTAATGGGCAAAATGCGGCCACGGCACCCACACCTGCCAATTGAATCAAGAATTGGTCAAAACTTGCCAACTCCCCAAAAATACCAACGGCCAATGTACCCCAAATACCACAGATCAAGTGAACAGCCACGGCTCCGACAGGGTCATCTAATCTAAGTTTGTCAACCAAAGCTACTCCTGCTACAATGATGATTCCGGCCAAAAGCCCAATAACCACGGCATTATTTGGCGACATTTGATCGGCGCCTGCTGTGATGGCAACCAGGCCTCCCAGAATTCCGTTTAAGAACATGGTAAGGTCATAGTTTTTGTAGGCTAAAAAAGAAGTCAAAAAAGCGGAGACCCCTCCGGCAGCTGCAGCCAAGGATGTGGTCACCAATACAAGGGAGGTCAGTTCTGGATCTGCGGAAAGTACGGATCCTCCATTAAAACCAAACCATCCCAGCCATAGGATCAATACGCCAGCTGCGGCAAGTGGCAAATTATGACCTGGAATAGCTTTGGGTTTTCCATCCTCGCTAAATTTACCAATTCTGGCCCCCAACAAATAAATGGCAATCAATGCGCCCCATCCTCCTACGGAGTGTACCAAGGTTGATCCTGCAAAATCATAAAACCCTAGACTGTCCAGCCAGCCGCCACCCCATTTCCAGGCACCAACTATTGGATATATTAGGCCAACATAAATGATAGTGAATAGCATAAAGCCTCCTAGTTTTACCCTTTCGGCAACAGCTCCTGAAACTATGGTAGCTGCTGTGGCCGCAAACATGCCCTGAAATAAAAAATCTGTCCACCATGTGTAACCTCCATCGGCATAAGCCGCGGTCATTCCCCCCTCTGGGGCGGCAATTCCAAATCCGGCGAACTTGAGGAAACCTAAATCTCCTTCTTCAAATCCGGGATACATAAGATTGAACCCTCCTATATAATATAATAGGAGTCCAACACATATAATAAATACATTTTTAAATAGAATGTTAACTGTGTTCTTTTGTCTGGTTAGGCCTATTTCTAAAAAGGAAAATCCCAAATGCATAAAAAATACCAGAGCGGTACATATCATCATCCAAACATTGTTTGCTGTAAATAATCCTGCGTCCATAATCTTAAATATTGTTTTGTTGGTTAAGTTTTAGTTGATTCCAGCGCTTCCGCTTTCTTTTGTTCTTATTCGATAGGCTTCGATGACCTCGGAGATAAAAATTTTACCATCTCCCACACTTCCTGTACCCGCTGCCTCCAATAAAGTGTTGACCGTGCGCTCTAGAAAACTATCGGATACCACAATTACCAAATACCTCCTTTGGATATCCGAAGTACTGTATGTGATACCTCTGTACACATGCCCTTGTTTTTCATTTCCCACTCCGGTTACATCCCAGTAACTGAAAAAGTTTACCTCAATCCCATGAAGTGCTTTTTTGACCTCATCGAATTTTGATTTCCTAATAATTGCCTCGATTTTTTTCATAATTAAGTAGTTAATAGATGGTCAAATATATATTAATTACATTCTTACTATAAAAAAATAGGGGTATAATACATAATTTTTATACTTAATTAAAAAATGCCCCTATAATTTTAGGGGTATTGTATTATATAAATATGTTTTTTATGAAACGCACTATTGTTTTTTTAGTGCATGACTATAAATGAAGCGTTTTGGTTATAATAAATACCTATTCATTATAGGTGTTCAAAAACCATTAAAAAAATGAGTAGAAAATGTTTTATTGGCTAATCGCCGAGTCTGGATAGCCACAATCCAAGGGCAACAGCTATAATGCCAACTACGATACTGGCAATGGTATACAAGGAAAAATGAAACAGTTCACTGCTTTTCAATAAGCTGTGCTTCTCAAAGGCAAACGCGGAAAAAGTTGTGAACCCTCCGCAAAAACCTGTGGCTAAGAATAAGGTGTTGTTGGCAGATAAAAAATTGTTTTTAGCAGATACTCCTAAAATAATACCAATAAGAAGACAACCAACAATGTTGACTAAAAAAGTACCCAGAAAGAAATTTTGGAGTAAAAGATTAAGGGGCTTTGAAATTACATAGCGAAGAGCGCTACCTAATCCCCCACCTAAAAAAACAAGAAAAACCTGTTTCATACCTTAAAGGTACAAACTAAACAGCTTTCTTGTACTTGGTTTCAGAGGACTCTTGGGGGAAAAGTTTTGTGATAGAAGTCTCTGAAATTTTACGGGTAGTTTTTTTTAACCCATTACCTGCACCATTTACACTGAAAATCAGCAGTATTGCATTTATTGCAAGTAAAACAAAAAAGATTCCAAAAAATGTTGTCATTTCTCTTGGCTTGGTGTACTGCAAAAGTACGGCATTTCCTATAGTATACGTATTACACTCTGATAAAAGTTGTAAAACGCCTTATTTTTGTTGTAAATGCAAGCTTATTGTTAATTTTTAAGAAAGTATTTAATCAGGAACAGGATTACTACGAATGTTAAAAATGAAATCAAGACCCATTTAACCCCTTTGTAATTTTTTTTGTGCAGAGTTTTGTCCTTACTATAAGAGCTGACAATTACTCCAATAAAAACAACCACAAATAGGGCTGTAAAAATTAATTGTCCCGTGCTGAACATATTTTATATTTTTACGCAAAGCTAAATCAATTCAAGTATAATGGAAAGCAAAATAAAAGCTGTAGAGCAGTTTCATAATTCTTTTGGACTAGGGGTTTTGCAAAGACCAAAAGCCGATTTGGGAAAAGATAAGAACCAGTTGCGGTTTAACCTTATGGATGAGGAAAACAAGGAATATTTGGAAGCGGCCAACAACGGTGATTTGATTGAGGTGGCTGATGCCTTAGGTGATATGCTCTATATTTTATGTGGTACAATTTTAGAGCACGGCATGCAATATAAAATTGAAGAAGTCTTTGAAGAAATACAGCGAAGCAATATGAGCAAATTGGGTGAAAATGGAAAACCTATTTATCGTGAGGATGGAAAGGTGCTAAAAGGCCCCAATTATTTTAAACCGGACATTAAAGCAGTTTTGGATAAATAAAAAAGCGCCCCTAGGGGCGCTTTTTTATTTATCATACTTTAAATCTCCAGCCAAACTTATCCTCTGCCCGGTTGTATTGTATATCCGTAATTTGTTGTTTTAATTTAGAAGCATAACTATCACTAAGTTCTGGAAGATCGTAATCCGTTCCTTTATAACCAAATGCAGCTATGGGCGATACCACTGCAGCAGTTCCGGCCCCGAACATTTCTTTTAATGTTCCATTTTTGGCAGCTTCCACAACTTCAGTAACTGAAATTTTCCGAACCTCGGTTGCAATTCCTTGATCTTTGGCAATATCCAAAATACTTTTTCGGGTAATACCATCTAAAATACGATCACTGGTAGGTCCTGTGATCAAGGTGTCGTTGATACGTACAAAAATGTTCATGGCCCCTGCTTCCTCAATATACTCATGGGTGTTGTCATCCGTCCAGATAACCTGTTGGTATCCTTTATCCACGGCAAGCTGTGTTGGGTAAAACTGCCCCGCATAATTTCCTCCTGCTTTGGCATATCCAACACCACCATTGGCAGCTCTTGAATAGTTTTCTTCAATCAATACCTTTACTTTTCCAGAAAAATATGCTCCGGAGGGTGCACAAGCGATAATGAATTTATATTCATCCGCAGGTGAGGCATGGAAACCGGTTCCCGAAGCCAAGATAAAAGGCCTAATATATAAGGAACTACCTGGAGTTTGAGGAATCCAATCACTTTCCAATTGTAAAAGTGTTGTCAAGCCATCCATGAAAACGGATTCAGGTACCTCAGGTATGGCCAATCTTTTGGCAGATTTGTTCAATCGTTTAAAATTCTCCAAAGGTCTGAACAACCACGCTTCGCCGTTTTCATCTTTGTAAGCCTTCATCCCTTCAAAAATGGATTGGCCATAGTGGAATATCTTTGCTGACGGATCCAGTGACAGGGGCTGATATGGAACTATTTTTGGAGCTTTCCACTCCCCATCCACATAATCACAGACCAACATATGGTCCGTGTAAGTGCTTCCAAATGAAAGGTTTTCAAAATCAACCTCATGGATTTTTGATGTTTTTGCTTTTTCCACAGTAACAGTATTTGCCATTGTTTCCATATTACAAAGAATTAGAACCGATAAAATTAAACAATAAGCAACAGCATTGCTTACTTTTAATTAAAATTAAACAGTTTCTTTCTGAAATTTTACGATTTTTCCATTCTCTGATGTATTTAACATTTTTTATGCAGCTTGAACAAAGGAAAATAGATTCCAGTAATTAATTATCAGCAAAAATTTGCCAAAAACCTTGAAAAGAAGAATAATAACCACTGCGGACGGTTCAAAGACCATACAAATAGAGGATTGGGATGAACAATATCATTCCAAGCATGGGGCAATACAAGAAGCGTATCATGTTTTTATAGATCATGGTCTTATGTTGTTTCAAAATACCGCAATAAAGATTTTGGAGATTGGGTTTGGCACTGGGCTCAATGCCTTGATTACCTTAATGGAAATGGAAAAGCAAAACCTTCAAATTCAATATGTTGGGGTTGAGGCGTTTCCGGTATCAATGGAAGAGGTAGAACAATTGGAATATTGTATGCAATTAAATGCTCCGGAAAATCAATCACTTTTTGATAAAATGCATGCATCTGAATGGGAAAAGACCATATCAATCACATCAAATTTTTCTTTGCAAAAGCAGAAGAAAGATTTTAAATCGATAAACGATACTGACCTGTTCAACCTGATCTATTTTGATGCTTTTGGAGCTAGGGTTCAGCCAGAGCTATGGACCGAAGAAATATTCTTAAAAATGTACAACGCACTTCAAGAAAAAGGAGTGTTGGTGACCTATGCGGCCAAGGGTAGTGTTAGAAGAGCTTTGCAGGCAGTGGGTTTTACCGTGGAACGCTTGCCCGGTCCTCCTGGAAAACGGGAAATGTTACGGGCAGCAAAAACAAAGGAGTGATAAAATAGTGTTAATTGGCCTGGCAACTTTATGATAATTTAGTTTAAAGTATGCACATTTATGTTAAACCTAAATTAATGCCTCATAAACAGCTGTTTAAACCACTAAATTTGACTTAAAATGATGGTATGAAGGTGTTGATAACAGGAGCAACGGGATTGGTGGGCAAAGCTATTGTCAATGTACTACTTTCAAAAGGTGTAGCGGTAAACTATTTGACCACGAGTAAAAAGAAAATAGTTGCTTCCGATTTATATAATGGTTTCTATTGGAATCCTTCAAAAGGAGAAATGGATCATTCTTGCTTTGAAGGGGTTACGGCTATAGTGAATTTGGCTGGAGCAACCATTTCCAATCGTTGGTCGAGATTGTACAAGAAAAAAATTCGATCAAGTAGGGTAAACAGCCTTAAAACATTGTATGAAGGATTGGAAAAAATCGATGTCTCCCAAATTCAATCTTTTGTTTCTGCTTCTGCCATAGGGATTTATCCAAGTTCATCATCTAATTTTTATGATGAAGATGAGGAAAATATAGACCAGAGTTTTTTGGGAGAGGTGGTGCAACAATGGGAGCAAGAAGCTGACAAGTTCAACGAATTTAATTTCAATGTTGCCAAAATAAGAATAGGTATTGTGCTTTCAACATTGGGAGGAGCACTGCCGAAAATGGCTAGGCCCATCCAAAATTTTGTTGGAGCAGCTTTTGGTAGTGGAGACCAATGGCAATCCTGGATTCATGTGGATGATTTGGCACAATTGTTTGTTTTTGTCATTGAAAATAGGCTTAAGGGATCTTTCAATGCAGTTGCACCCAATCCTGTTACGAACACCAAAATGACCAAAGAACTGGCAAAAGTCCTTGATAGACCCTTAATTTTACCTAATATTCCCAAACTGGTCATGCGGGTTATTCTTGGCGAAATGTCCTATCTACTTTTTGCAAGTCATAGGGTTAGTAGTAAACGCATAGAAAAAAAAGGATTTGTCTTTCAATATCCAAATATAGGGTCGGCACTGGAGAACCTTTATCTTACCAAAAAAGAAGATGGAGAACCTGAGGAAACTACCTTGGATAAGGAGTTTGTTTAAGTTGTAACCTTTGACTTTCCGTTCAAGTATCCGCTCTAGGCGGATTTTTTAATGATTTGTGGTGACATTTTGACATTTTTGGACAATTGGCAGTACTTTTGCCTCTTCAAAAAAGGAAATAAAATTTACGGTTTATGAGCAAGAAAAGTAAGGTTGAGGAAATGGATGCGGAATTGAACGATTCCCAAACAATTGAAAATCCTGAACTGAGCGACGAAAATACAGAAGCGGAAGCTGGAACTGAGGAGGGGGAAGAACTTTCTGAGGAAGACCAGCTACGTGAAGATTTGGCAAAAGAAAAGGATAAGTTTTTGAGACTTTTTGCCGAGTTCGAAAATTTCAAGAAACGAACGTCCAAAGAGCGTATGGACCTTTTTAAAACTGCGGGACAAGAAGTTATAGTTTCGTTGTTACCAGTTTTGGATGATTTTGATAGAGCCCTTAAGGAAATTTCAAAATCTGAAGATAAAGAGATGTTCAAGGGAGTGGAGCTCATCAGTAATAAGTTAAAGGAGACATTAAAAGGCAAGGGATTGGAACAGGTTGAAGCAGGAGAAGGAGATGTTTTTGATGCCGAGGTCCATGATGCCATAACACAGATACCGGCTCCAAACAAAAAAATGAAAGGTAAAATAATAGATGTGGTTGAAAAAGGATTCAAACTTGGAGATCGCATCATACGACACCCAAAAGTGGTTGTTGGCAACTAAAAAAATATGAAGGAGGACTTTTATGAAATATTGGGTGTTTCCAAAGGCGCATCGGCTGCGGAAATAAAGAAGGCGTATAGAAAAAAAGCCATCGAGTTTCATCCTGATAAAAATCCAGGCGATACCAAGGCCGAGGAAATGTTCAAAAAAGCTGCGGAAGCCTATGAGGTACTGAGTGATCCTGATAAAAGAGCCAAGTATGACCAATTTGGACATGCAGCCTTTGAAGGAGGTGCCGGATTTGGCGGTGGAGGTATGAATATGGATGATATCTTCAGTCAGTTTGGAGATATTTTTGGTAGTGCTTTTGGCGGTGGTTTTAGCGGTTTTGGTGGTTTTGGCGGTGGCGGACAGCGACGCGTAAAGGGAAGCAATCTTCGTATTCGAGTGAAATTGACCCTTGAAGAGATTGCCAATGGTGTTGAGAAAAAAGTAAAGGTCAGAAGAAAAGTTCAGGCGGATGGTGTAACGTATAAAACCTGTCCTACCTGCAATGGTAGCGGCCAAGTCACCAAGATTACCAATACCATTTTGGGAAGAATGCAGACGGCCACCACCTGTAATTCATGTGGCGGAGCCGGGCAAACCATTGATAACAGACCTAGCGGTGCAGATGCTCAAGGCCTTAAAGTTGAGGAAGAGACTGTTTCCATAAAAATTCCACCAGGTGTTGAGGAAGGAATGCAGCTAAAAGTTACAGGAAAAGGAAATGGAGCGCCCGGCAATGGAGTTCCAGGAGATTTATTAGTAGCTATAGAAACCGTTGAGCATGATACCTTAAAAAGAGAAGGTGATAATTTACATTATGACCTTTACATTAGTTTTTCCGAAGCTGTTTTGGGAAGTTCAAAAGAGATTGATGCAGTTGGAGGAAAAGTCCGTATTAAATTGGAACCGGGTATTCAATCCGGAAAAATACTGAGGTTACGTGGTAAGGGTATTTCAAGTATAAATGGCTACGGAAGTGGTGATTTGTTGGTACATGTAAATGTATGGACCCCGAAAGAATTAAGTAGGGAACAGAAGGAATTTTTTGAGCGGATGCAGAATGATGAAAACTTTGTTCCAAAGCCCGAAAAATCAGATAAGTCCTTTTTTGAGAAAGTTAAAGATATGTTCTCCTAACAAATATTACTTTTCTGTTTAAGAAAAAAACGTATATTTGGAACTGATGTTGGGAAACCAACATCTAATTTTCTTTTTCATAGCAATTTTTTTCCCATCCTTGATTTTATTTAAGGGTGGGTTTTGTTTTTATAGGGATAGCGGTCTTTTTGGGCAAATACATATCTTTGAAAAAATTGTTTAAATGGATAACATCCTTGTTGCCAAAAACGTCTGCAAATCCTACGGAGACTTCACAGCACTGAGCAACATATCACTGGAAATACCTGAGAATTGCATTTATGGACTTTTAGGACCCAACGGGGCAGGAAAGACCACATTTATACGTATCATAAATCAAATAACATATCAAGATAGTGGGGAGATTTTGTTTAACGGTAACCCTTTGGCACCGGAACATATCTCGCTGATCGGTTATTTGCCAGAAGAAAGAGGCCTATACAAGAGTATGAAAGTGGGCGAACAAGCATTGTATTTGGCACAACTCAAGGGACTTTCTAAAGCCGATGCCAAGCAAAGATTGAAATATTGGTTTGATCGTTTGGATATAGGTGACTGGTGGAACAAAAAAGTCCAGGAGCTTTCCAAGGGAATGGCCCAGAAAATCCAATTCATAGTTACGATTTTGCATGAACCCAAACTGTTGATATTTGATGAACCTTTTAGTGGGTTTGACCCCATCAATGCCAATATCATAAAAGATGAAATCCTTCAACTTAAGGAAAAGGGCACATCCATCATCTTTTCTACGCACCGAATGGAATCTGTAGAAGAGCTCTGCGAATACATAGCCCTTATCCATAAATCGGAAAAAATATTGGATGGAAAGCTGTCCGATATCAAAAAAGCATATAAAAACAACATTTTCAATGTCGGATTGGAAATTCAGGGTGTGGGAGATGTTTTTATGAAGACATTGGAAGATAAGTTTCAAATCCTCTCCTCAAGTTTTGATGAAAAGGAAAAACAATTGGACTTTACGGTTCAGCTGCCCTCAAACCATACTACAGATGTACTTGCCCAGCTTTCCCAAAATGCGAACATCAATCGTTTTGAGGAAACTATTCCCTCGGCTAATGACATATTTATACAAACCGTAAATAATAAGGAGAATGATAGGTAAGTTGGGGTTGATCATTAAACGGGAGTATTTGGCCAAGGTGAGGAATAAATCCTTCATTGTCATGACCATATTGAGTCCTATTCTTATTGTGGGGATGATTGTGTTGATTGCCTATTTGACAAAGGTGAACGATAGCGAAAAAAGAATTATTTCCGTTCTTAATGAAAGTGAGTTTTTTCAGCAAGATTTCCAGATAACGGAAACAACATCCTATGTTCATTTTGAAAATCTTTCTTTGGAAGAAGCAAAGGATTCAACAATTTCATTGGGATATTATGGTTTACTCTACCTTCCAAATGAAAAGGATATGGAAGAAGTGGCAAAATCCACCTATTTATACACACAAGATAATCCCAATACACAGATAACCCAAAAACTGGAAGGCATCTTTCAAAAACAGCTGCGCCAAAAAAGATTGGGCAACCTTGGAGTATCTCCAGATCAATTTTCTGCAATTGAAAAAGGTTTTGAAATCAATTTGGCAACATTTGATGGCGAAAAAAGTATAAAAGGTATAAATGAGATAAAAGCATTTATAGGGGGAGCATTCGGATATGCCATTATGATGTTCATTATCATCTATGGAGGTTTTGTAATGCGGAGCGTAATTGAAGAAAAAACCAGTAGAATAATAGAGGTGATCATTTCTTCAGTAAAACCCTTTCAATTGATGTTGGGCAAAATAATCGGAACATCGTTGGCGGGGATAACACAGTTTACCATATGGATTATTTCCGCGTCACTGCTATTGTTTTTGGTGACACTATTCTTGGGGATAGATTTGGGACCCATTTTGAGTGAAACCCAGATGACCCCAGGGAATATTAATGGAATGGAACAATTACCAGGCCCATTGGATGGTGATATGATGTTATATGCCAAAGAAATTCTGGATATACCCTGGCTTCTTTTAATAGGCTCCTTTTTGATATATTTTATCATGGGCTATCTTATTTATAGCTCTATTTACGCGGCCATTGGTGCTGCGGTGGATAACGAAACGGATACACAACAATTCATATTTCCCATAATTTTGCCGTTGATGTTGGCCATTTATATTGGGTTCTTTTCTGTTTTTAGTAATCCGCATGGCCCAATCGCTGTAGGTTTTTCTTTATTCCCATTAACCTCCCCTATTGTTATGCTGATGAGACTTCCCGGAGGTATTGGCGAAGGAGGAGTACCTTTGTGGCAATTATTGTTGTCCATAGCATTATTGATTGGCACTTTTTTGGGAATAGTGTCTTTGGCGGCCAAAATTTATAGGGTAGGAATATTGATGTACGGCAAAAGACCTACGTATAAGGAATTATTCAAATGGTTAAGATATTAACATGATGCAGGAAGGAACCAATGAAATAAAAGAAATTATTCAGGAGGACATTTGGGGTTCCATAAAGGAATTTATGAACCTTGGGATTCATCTGGGTGAAGGCGAAAAATCTATTCACCTTACGATTGGGTTGCTTTTACTTTTAGCAGTTGCCTTTGTGGTGACCAAGTTTTTATTGAAATGGGTTAGACACCTCCTTACCCGAAAAATGGAGCAAGAAGACAGGCAGAAATTTTCTAGTGTCTTCAAGTTTACCAACTACGTAATCTATTTAATTGTGGTTTTGGTGACCTTGAGTGCTGCTGGGATTGATATTACAATCGTCATTACGGCCTCTGCCGCACTGTTTGTGGGATTGGGGCTAGCACTGCAAGAACTGTTTCAAGATATCCTTGCAGGGATATTGATCATAGTGGATAAATCCTTGCAGGTCGGGGATATTGTTGAGGTGGATGGAAAAGTGGGCAAGGTTTTCGAAATTAAGTTGCGGACTACCAGGGCCATAACCCGCGATGATAAAGTGGTTATTATCCCAAACCATAAGTTTATCAGTGATATCATACACAACTATACCCAAAACCATAGAACTACACGTGAGAGTGTAAATGTGGGAGTGGCATATGGTAGTGATGTGGAGTTGGTCACACAACTATTGGAGGAAGTGGCCCATGAGCAAAAACAGGTATTAAAGAACCCAAAACCGTTTGTGCTTTTTGATGATTTTGGAGATTCAGCGTTGTTATTTTCTCTTCATTTTTTCACCAACGACAGTTTTAGGGACCCTAAGATAAAAAGTGATATCCGATATAAGATAAATACGAAGTTTCTAGAAAATAACGTTAGCATTCCATTCCCACAACGAGATGTACATATATTCCAGGACCAAAAACCGTTAAGACAATAGGAAATTTACCATATCATAAAGCAGTTTGGATGCTCTGTTTTTCCTTAATGGTCTTCTGCAGTCATAAAGGATTTAGCCAAAGTTCAGACGTTTTTAGGTTAGAATACTTGAATATTCCTGAAAACGACTCGGGCATTAAGACCCAACGATACAAGCTATTGTTCAATTTGCCCATTAAATTGAATGAAAAAAAAGATTACCTAATAGCCGGTCTGGAATACAATAAGCTAGATGTTGGCTATTCCAGAAATTTTCCCTTTGACCAAAGCGAATTAAATAGGTTTCACATTGCTGATTTGAACCTAGGTTTTATAACCAAATGGAATGAAAACTGGAATTTGGTTACCATAGTTACACCCAGATTGGCATCTAATTTTGTCAATGGGGCCATGACGAGTGATTTTTTTCTAAATGCAACAGCAACATTTTGGAAAGAAAAACCCAATGCCGATAAACCTTTTAGAATAGTTCTTGGACTATCTTACAACAGTACTACGGGCCTCCCGGTTCCATTGCCACTAGTGAGCTATTATCGTAGATTTCATCCCAAATGGTCCTTTACCCTGGGTATCCCCAGATCAACTTTTAAACATCATATTTCCAAAAAACATACTTTGGAAATGGCACTATTATTGGATGGCTATTTCATAAATGTCCAAAACGACATTGTTTTACCAGATAATCAATTGGGGTCAAAAATTTCCCTTTCAGCATTGGTAGGAGCGCTAGGATATCAATACAACATATCCAAACGTATGTCCCTATATATTTTGGCGGGACGATCTTTTGAGCAAGAAGGGAAACTCAGAAATGATAAAAGAGGGGATGTTTTTTTATTAAATGATGAAGCAAATCTATATATTAGAACAGGTTTCAAAATTGGAATTTTTTAAATAGCGAAGTATGTCAAAGATTTTGGTAATTGAGGATGAATCTGCCATTAGAAGGGTATTGGTGAAGATTTTGAGTGAAGAAAGCGATACCTACAACGTTAATGAGGCAGAAGATGGTCTTAGGGGGATTGAAGCGATTAAAAAAGAGGATTTTGACTTAGTACTTTGTGACATAAAAATGCCCAAAATGGATGGGGTTGAAGTACTGGAGGCAGCGAGGAAAATAAAACCTGAAATCCCGTTTATTATGATTTCAGGTCATGGAGATTTGGATACTGCCGTAAATACCATGCGTCTTGGAGCCTTTGATTACATTTCCAAACCCCCGGATTTAAACCGTTTGTTGACCACGGTAAGAAATGCGTTAGATCGCAAGGAATTGGTCGTGGAAAACAAGATTTTAAAGAAAAAGGTCTCCAAAAACTATGAAATGGTGGGGGAGAGCGATGAAATTGGAGTAATCAAGGATATGATAGAAAAGGTGGCCCCAACGGATGCTCGGGTGCTGATTACAGGGCCAAATGGCACCGGAAAAGAGCTGGTGGCACATTGGTTGCATGAAAAAAGTGCTCGTTCGTCTGCCCCGTTTATTGAGGTGAACTGCGCCGCTATTCCTTCGGAATTGATTGAAAGCGAGCTTTTTGGACATGTTAAAGGTGCATTTACCTCTGCAGTAAAGGACCGTGCAGGAAAATTCGAGGCAGCTAACAAAGGGACTATTTTCTTGGACGAAATTGGCGATATGAGTCTTTCGGCCCAGGCTAAAGTACTTCAGGGCGCTTCAAGAAAACAAAATTTCACGTGTCGGTACCGACAAGGACATTAAAGTGGATGTTCGGGTATTGGCGGCAACCAACAAGGACCTTAAAAAGGAAATCGCCGATGGAAAGTTCAGAGAAGATTTATACCACAGATTGGCGGTCATACTTATCAAAGTACCAGCATCTAAATGATAGGAGGGATGATATTCCCATCTTGATCGAACACTTTTCAAAAAAGATTGCATCGGAACAAGGAACTGCAACCAAAGATTTCTCCAAAAAAGCAATCGACCTATTAAAAGGTTATGACTGGACTGGAAATGTACGAGAGCTACGCAATGTTGTTGAACGATTGATCATTCTTGGCGGAAAAGAAGTCTCCGAGGAAGATGTAAAACTTTTTGCCAGCAAATAGTTTAATTAATCCTCAGTGCATTCCCCAATGCGTAAAAGGGCATCGTGTGTAATGGTCTTAACACGTTGGTGATATTGCTTTTTAGGTTCGGATAGGCCTGTGTTCAGCAATGTTAAACGTGCTTCTTCATGAATTCTGGAAACATATTTCAGGGCAGATGAACAATCCACTTCACGTATAACTTTGTCCAAGGAGTTTTCAAACCCCAACAAACAGCTATGAACCTGCTCTTCGGAAAGTTTTCCATGGGTCAGCATAGCACCATGGTCATAGATGGCATTTTTGGTATTCAATACCAATACATTATTACCATAGGAACTGGAAAAATCTTGTTCAAAGGATTTTAGCACTTTTATCCCAATTTCAGTGCTCTCCAATGCATTGTGCAAAGATTTTTTCGACATCTCAAAAGATTCAGCTTTTGTTGCCTTTTTAAGATGAAGAAGCGCTTTTTCCAAGCTCTCGATAGTGCCTTCGCAACCACAATCTATAAAGTTGGACTTTGTTTTTTCAATGCCGTTCAATGCCTTGTACGCATGATATTTGGAGATTTCAAAATCATTGGCAATTATAGCCGATTGCGTCTGGGTTTTTATGTACTCCAGATTGGAATTTGCATATTCGCAAGCATTTCGGGTAGTAAACGAAGCCATAAGTAATAGGCCAAGAATGCCTAAAACAAAGACTATAAAGAGAATAATCTTTTTTGCTTTCATAACGCTAGATTTGGGACAGTGCGTCTTATGTTTCCTACTAAATTACAGGAAGAATCGTCTGAGGGTAAAAAAAATCGATAAAACACAGACTAAAACTGCCAAATGTAAAAAGAATCGTTGAATGGTAGTTTTTAGGGGATGGTTGAAGGAATGACCAAAAAAAGCTATATTCATTCTCATGGAAAAAATCGATATAGGCCCTTACAAAGTCAAAAATCCCGTAAAACTTGCTGAAAAAAGCACATTTCAGGATTTTGGTAGCACAGATAAAGCACTTAAAAAGGAATTGGAAGAGATTAGGGAAGACCTAGGTAAATTTCAAGATATACTTTACGCCCATGGAAAATATGGGGTTTTGGTCTGCTTGCAAGGGATGGATACTTCTGGCAAGGATAGTTTAATAAGAGAGGTTTTCAAAGATTTTAATGCAAGAGGCGTAGTGGTACACAGTTTTAAGGTGCCTACAGAGCTTGAATTGAAGCATGATTACCTATGGCGTCATTATATTGCGTTACCGGCACGAGGTAAGTTCAGCGTTTTTAACAGAACCCACTATGAAAACGTTTTGGTAACCAAAGTGCATCCCGAGTATATTTTGGGTGAGAACATTCCTGGAGTCGAATCCTTAACTGATATTGATGAGGCATTTTGGGAAAACAGATATCGGCAGATCAATGACTTTGAAAGACACATTTCTGAAAACGGAACCCTGATTTTCAAGTTTTTCCTTCATTTATCCAAAGAAGAACAGCGCCAGCGACTATTGCGCAGGCTTCGATTAAAGGAAAAAAACTGGAAATTTTCCGCTGGAGATCTTAAAGAGCGAAAATTATGGGATAGTTATCAATCCTGTTACGAAGAGGCCATCAATAAAACATCCAAACCCCATGCACCATGGTATGTGGTTCCGGCAGATAATAAGAAAGCGGCCCGACTTATAGTAGCCAGTATTTTATTGCAAGCGTTAAAAAAGTACAAAGATGTGGAAGAACCCGAGTTGGATGAAAAAATAAAAGCTAATTTAGAAACCTTTAAACAAGAATTGGAAAAAGAAACCGAATGAGAACACTCTTACTTTTATCCCTTTTATTGGTCAGTACCCCTTTCTTTGCGCAGTCTGATGATGAAAAACAGATTAGGGCCATCTATGACCAAGCCCTGACCAATGGAAAAGCATATGATTGGTTAAATCACCTATCCAACCAAATTGGAGGCCGTCTTTCAGGTTCTGTTCAAGCACAACAGGCCGTGGACTATACCAAAGGACAATTGGATTCCTTGGGACTGGATAAAGTATGGCTACAACCCGTTATGGTGCCCAAATGGGTCAGGGGCACCCCAGAGTTTGCCTATATTGAGACCAAACCAGGGTTGACCACCAATGTTCCCATTTGCGCCCTTGGAGGTTCCGTAGCCACTCCAGATAGAGGGATAAAGGCCAATATTGTTGAGGTAAAGGGCATTGAGGACCTTAAAAAACTCGGGAGGGAAAAGATTGAAGGAAAAATAGTGTTCTATAACAGACCGATGGATGCCACCAAAATAAGCACTTTTGCATCATACTCCGGTTGTGTAGACCAAAGATATTCTGGAGCTGCGGAGGCGGGTAAATATGGGGCAGCAGGAGTTATTGTACGCTCTATGACCCTACGTTTGGACGATTATCCACATACAGGATCTATGAGTTATGGGGACACTCCGGTTTCTGAGAGGGTCCCAGCTGCAGCCATTAGTACCAAAGGTGCTGAATTGTTGAGTACCACGCTGACATTAAACCCAGATATTAAATTCTACTTTAAACAAAACTGCAAACAGTTTGAAGATGTGGAGTCCTATAATGTTATTGGAGAAATAACAGGTTCTACCTATCCCAATGAAGTCATGGTTGTTGGCGGACATCTGGATTCTTGGGATTTGGGTGATGGCTCACATGATGATGGCGCCGGATGCGTGCAGAGCATGGACGTGCTCCGATTGTTGAAAGAAACGGGATATAGACCCAAACGCACCCTTCGGGTGATATTGTTTATGAACGAAGAAAATGGTCTGCGGGGCGGTAACAAATATGCCGAAGTGGCCCAACAGAAAAATGAAAAGCACATTTTTGCGTTGGAAAGTGATTCAGGAGGGTTTACCCCAAGAGGTTTCTCTTTTGATTGTTCTGAGGAAAACTTGAAACAAGTCCAAAGTTGGAAAAGCCTGTTTGAACCTTACCTTATCCACATGTTTGTAAAAGGATATAGCGGAGCCGATATTGGACCGTTAAAAAGTGAAGATTTGGTTTTGGCCGGCCTACGACCAGACTCGCAACGCTATTTTGACCATCACCATGCTGAAAATGATACTTTTGAGCACGTAAACAAACGTGAATTGGAGTTGGGTGCTGCTACTATGGCCAGTTTGGTGTATCTAATAGATAAATATGGGACGATTACCTCTGCCAGGATAAAAGGGTAGTTAAAGAAGATATCTTTCTTTGATGATGTTGATATGGTGCCTTTCATGACCAATGACGGATTTAAGAAAATCTTCAAGGGTAACCTCGTGTTGTCGTGCTGTTCCTTTTAGTTTTAGTTGATTTTTGGATAATGTTCCAACAAAACTTAAAGATGCCTTTCTAACATTGA
>NZ_CBDCUG010000004.1:0-940089 GCF_965222555.1 Flagellimonas sp.
ACTTATTTTTTATTTATTGATTGTGAGCTTTATGTATATATTTATGATTGTGTGTTTATAATATTTTATATAACAAAACACTTTTTTTCTTCAATATTTTTAAAGTATACAGTAAATAACGAATCTTCCCACGTAATCTATCTCTTCCATTCCCATTCTCCATTCCTCCATCCTGAAAATATATATCAAACATGTATTATTACTCAATCCAAAACTATATAATTACGACGGGGAAATCATCCAATAACTACGGGGGAATCATCCAGGACTGGTGGGAATCGTCCATGACTGGGAGGAATCGACTAGACGGGGAAACGTCTATGGTGGGATAGACTGGTTACCGACATGTCTGCCTTCACAAAAATATAACGGAAAATGGGGTCACTTAGAATATCCTAAATCTTATGGTAAGGTTGGAAATCTTCCAGAGAATCTCTAAAACATTTCATGAATGATTTGATCTAACAGAAAAAGCTACGAAGGGATCTGTTCGCAAACAAGCAACTCCAGAGTACAAACTCTTGCCCATCATACTGTAATGCCAAGTGAAAAACTTCAGCGTTACAGGTCTGTAGCTACCAGGGTACATGTGATCATAAGTGGATCATTATAGGTAAAATACCCAACAGTAACACTAGACCCATGAGTTGTTTCGATGCTCTACACTAAAGTGAAGAGTATCAAGAGGCATTTTCTGAGAATATCAGGCAGGTGGTGAAACAAGAGGTCCTCACATTTCAACCCATTTTTTTCTGTGGATACAACTATGGCCCATTTAGAAATTTCTCCGGTATTAGCTTTGTTCCAGATGTAACAGCTGAGATATAGGACATTGAATTATTTAAGGTAACAGAAACGTTTTTTGTTTTATTATATTCTCAGTAGAAAACTCAAATGAATTAAACCCTTGTTCCACATTTGGTCGAGCCTAAGTTGGCCTGAAGTCCTTAACTTAGTGTGTGTGGAGAACGTTAGGTTTATCCTAGCTAGTGTTAGCCCAACAGTATCCTATTTGACCAGTAAGTGCATTTATATTTGGCACAAATTTTAAAATATTTACCTGCAAAGCTGTTTAGTGAAGTTGGGCATGAATAAAGCCCAGAAGGAGCACTTTTCCATTTGATTTCTATAATGCATATTTTGCAATTATTGACCTTTAAATTAATGGATGTGAATACTATCAGTTATCACATGGTTGCCAGGGTGATACGGGAGAAATATCTGACCTGAGGAAACCTGAGCACCCTTGTTTTCACGACATAGTCGAGGGTAATACACGTGTGTCGAAGGTGATACAGGTTTTGAGCCTATTGTTATAACGGTTCATGGCCTACTTATTGTCAGAAAAATAAAAAATCAGAACAAAATACTTCTACTTGTTGTTTCACTATCAGAAAGATAAGAAGATTTTCCTTATGATAGGCTTTGTTGGATCTGTTAAGCTTTGCTAGTTTTACGTAAAGGAAATGAGATCGAAGGTGATATAATCGTCATTGCATGTCTTTTTGAATACCATTAAAGGGATGACTTTGAACACGTTTGAAATTAAATATAAAATAATTTCAAAATTGGCTCCGATATGAAAGCTGTCAAATGTAAACAGGAGGGCCCTTTCACATAAGAAAAATTATATAGTTTATCTAGGTCTAGATGCCAAAAGGTTTCTATGGAAAACGTCATACAAAAGAAAATGGTACATATATATCAGTTGTTCAAATTGGGGAGGTTTTTTTTTGTCAGTTTGTGCCAGTGTCAATTTTATAAACATTACGGCCTGAATTTACATAGGCTTAATAAATCAAAACTTGTACAGAGCAACCATTTGGTACTCTGGGGGAGGGTATCCTTTCTACAAGAAACACATTGTTTTTTTGAAAAAGCCACACACACCCCGCCCGATGATATCCAAAACTCGAATTTTTTCGTCAAATTTGGGTTATTTAGAGCCAGAGACACAAAAACAACTGTCTGTTTCATCTAGTTCGTATGATATTAATTTAACAATACTATAAGTGTAATAAGACCAATATAAATCTCCACCTATTCCGTTATACTAGGCTAAACGAAAATGCAGCCAACGCAATGATATAAATGATGAAATTCAAATGTTACTGTACTGCAGAAACTTTGACAGCCATAGAAAATTTGTTTTTGGAAAACTTAAAATCCCATAAAAACTTTTGGGAAAAAATTTCATCTGAAAATGACATACTAAATATTATACTTACCCATACAAAAATAAGTTTTCTAAATACTGTTACCAATTTCTCAACAAATCATGAAAACTAGACACAAATAGATCTAATATTTAGATGCATTGTCATTGTTAACATTAATTGCTTTCACAGTTTTTTGCATGTACATGTATCAAGTATCAATCCAAAAATGTATTATATTAATATTTTTTTTTACTTGAAGCCTAGTTATAAGTCGATAGTTTAATGGAAAAAACGTCGTATTTTGTATGTTACATTCCTGAATAAAATAATATTGATAATAGGCCTGTGTCGTTGGACGTTATGTGACATTACACCACTTCAGCGACATTGTGTCCTGCTTCCTTCCAGCCACAGGTCTTTGTCACCTTTTTAGTGGAGTAGTTAATAAAATACTGTTGTTTTTTTTTAAATTTTGTATTTTCGTCGATTTGATGTTGCCAGCCTTGTGTATTTTATTATAATACTCAACTAAAAAGGTGACAAAAGCCTGTGTTCCAGCAATGCTAAAAGTCAGTTTCTGACGCTAGGAATCGCTTCTAAGTTGTTAATCCTATTAAATATGAGACATTATATTAATAGAATTACTAACTTGTTGGAAAAACAAATAACAATTTTCAACATTTTGTGCCAATAGATCACCCTTTTTATTGGTCGATAAGATATTGGAGCTTTCCGATACTCATGTAGTAGGGGTGAAGAATGTTACCATGAACCGAACCATTTTTTGTTGGTCACTTTCCTGGTGCACCTGTAATGCCCGGTGTGCTTCAGGTTGAAGCAATGGCCCAGACAGGAGGCATCTTGGTTTTGAGCACAGTTCCTGACCCGGAAAATTACCTCACCTTCTTTATGAAGATTGATAACGTGAAGTTTAAGCAGCAAGTGGTTCCTGGGGACACCTTAATATTTAAATGTGATTTAATTTCGCCCATAAGACGTGGAATTTGTCATATGCAGGCCTATGCTTATGCCAATGGTAAATTGGTGTCTGAGGCTGAACTCATGGCACAGATAGTAAAAACAAAAAACACGGAGTCTAAATGAATCAGCCATTAGCATATGTGCACCCAGGTGCTAAAATTGCCAAAAATGTGGTGATAGAGCCTTTTACCACCATACATAATAATGTAACCATTGGTGAGGGTACATGGATTGGTTCCAATGTAACTATTATGGAAGGTGCACGCATTGGTAAAAATTGTAATATTTTCCCTGGTGCTGTTATTTCTGCCATGCCTCAAGATTTAAAATACCAAGGAGAAGAAACTACGGTCCATATTGGCAACAATACTACTATTAGAGAATGTGCTACCATTAATAAAGGTACAGCAGATCGTATGAAAACGGTTATAGGAAACAACTGTTTGATCATGGCCTATTGCCATGTCGCCCATGATTGTTTTATTGGCGATGGCTGCATTTTCAGTAACAATTCAACCTTAGCGGGCCATGTAACTATTGGAGAAAATGTGGTGTTGGCCGGTATGGTAGCGGTACATCAATTTGTATCCATAGGAAACCATGCCTTTGTAACTGGGGGGTCTTTGGTAAGAAAAGATGTACCACCTTATGTGAAAGCTGCACGTGAGCCCCTTTCCTATGTTGGAATTAATTCTGTAGGCCTGAGACGAAGAGGTTTTGCTGCTGAAAAAATTAGAGAGGTCCAGAATATTTATCGAATACTTTATCAAAAAAACTACAATAACTCTCAGGCAGCTTCCATAATAGAAGCAGAAATGGAGGCAACTCCGGAGCGAGACGAGATTCTACAATTTATCAGGGATTCGCAAAGAGGAATCATGAAGGGTTATTTCAGTTCAAACTAAAACTATGGCAAATACATCAGATATACGCAAAGGGTTGTGCATTAAATACAACCATGATATTTATAAAATCATAGAATTTCTTCATGTTAAACCTGGAAAGGGTCCTGCATTTGTAAGAACAAAACTCAAAAGTGTCACAACAGGAAAAGTGATTGATAAATACCTTTTCTGCCGGTCATAAAATAGACGATGTCAGGGTAGAAACACGTTCGTATCAATACTTGTACGCCGAAGGAGATACTTTTCATTTTATGAACACTGATGATTACAATCAGATTTCATTGCAAAAAAGCTCTTTGGATGCTCCTGACTTATTGAAGGAAGGTGAAGTGGTCACGATTCTTTTCAATACGGAAGATAGTATGCCACTTTCTGTGGATATGCCTGCCAGTGTAATTCTAGAAGTTACCCACACCGAGCCAGGAGTAAAGGGAAATACCGCTACCAATGCCACTAAACCTGCCACAGTTGAAACTGGTGCAAGAATCAATGTGCCACTTTTCATCAATGAGGGCGACAAAATTAAAGTGGAAACTGAAAAAGGCACCTACCAAGAAAGGGTAAAAGAATAATCAGGAATGAAATTTCCCAAACCCTATTCCCTAAAAGAGATTTCAGAAATCATAGGTTCCGAATTTGTCGGAGATGCAGATTTTCCAGTATTGGGAATGAATGAGATTCATGTGGTCGAGAAGGGTGATATTGTATTTGTTGATCATCCCAAATATTACGATAAGGCATTGAATTGTGATGCTTCCGTAGTACTTATCAATAAAAAAGTGGAGTGCCCAAAGGGGAAAGCCCTATTGATATCTGATGAGCCGTTTACAGATTTCAATAAACTAACCCAGTTTTTTGCCCCCTTTACCAGCGCTAATGCTGCAGTAGCGGAAACAGCAGAAATTGGAAAGAACACCATAATACAGCCCAATGTCTTTATTGGAAATAATGTGAAAATAGGCGAGAATTGCCTTATTCATTCCAATGTTTCCATTTATGACAATTGCATTATAGGAGACAATGTTACCATTCATAGTGGTTCTGTTTTGGGATCGGATGCTTTTTACTATAAGAAAAGAGCCGAAGGTTTTGAAAGACTACTTTCCAGTGGCCGTGTTGTTATCGAAGATAATGTGGACATAGGTGCATCCTGTACCATTGATAGGGGAGTCACCGGTGATACAACAATTAAGGAATGGACCAAATTGGACAATCAGATTCAAATTGGTCATGATACCGTAATTGGGAGAAAATGCCAGATTGCATCCCATACCGGGATTGCTGGCTGCGTTGTTATCGAGGATGAAGTTGTTCTTTGGGGTCAGGTTGGTGTAATAAGCGCCATTACCATAGGTAAAGGAGCTATTGTGTACGCACAATCTGGAGTTGCAAAGAGTTTGGAAGGTGGCAAGACCTATTTTGGTAGTCCTGCTGAAGAAGCAAGGACAAAAATGAGGGAACTGACCATGATCAAAAACCTGCCATCATTATTTAAAAAAAACAAAGGGAAATAGCATAAAAATTACTTTAAATTGTATAGGCAAAACCATACTTTTGTCCTGCTTAACAAACAAAAAATATGAGCGTTTTAGTAAATAAAGATTCTAGAATAATTGTTCAAGGTTTCACAGGAAGTGAAGGAACTTTCCATGCCGGTCAAATGATTGAGTATGGAACAAATGTTGTTGGAGGGGTGACACCAGGTAAAGGAGGACAGGAGCATTTGGGAAAACCTGTTTTTAATACGGTTGAAGACGCTGTCAAAGAAGTTGGTGCGGATACCACAATTATTTTTGTGCCCCCAGCATTTGCTGCAGATGCCATTATGGAAGCAGCTAGTGCTGGAATCAAAGTGATTATTACCATTACTGAGGGTATTCCTGTAGCCGATATGGTTAAAGCCAATGACTATATAAAGGATTTGGACTGTACGCTTGTTGGTCCAAATTGCCCAGGGGTCATTACTCCAGAAGAAGCAAAAGTGGGTATTATGCCAGGTTTTGTTTTCAAAAAAGGAAATATTGGTATTGTCTCTAAATCTGGGACATTAACTTATGAAGCAGCTGATCAAGTTGTACGTCAAGGTTTGGGAATTACAACCGCCATTGGAATTGGTGGAGACCCTATTATTGGAACCACTACAAAAGAAGCAGTGGAATTATTGATCAATGATCCTGAGACAGAGTGTGTGGTAATGATTGGTGAAATTGGCGGTCAGTTGGAAGCAGATGCTGCCAAATGGTATCAAGAAAGTGGTAGTAAAAAACCAATTGTTGGTTTTATTGCTGGTGAAACTGCACCTGCTGGAAGAACCATGGGGCATGCTGGCGCTATTGTTGGCGGAAGTGATGATACAGCTCAGGCCAAAAAACGAATTATGCGGGAATGTGGTATCCATGTGGTGGATTCTCCTGCTGAAATAGGCGTTAAAGTAAAAGAAGTGGTTGGATAATCAACCGTTAAAACTATTGTAAATCCCGTGTAATACGGGATTTTTTTCTTCAATACGTAAAACAAAAACTATATTTGGTCAACGACCAATCGAATAAACCTAAACATCATGAAACTTTTAGAAGGCAAAAACGTAATCATTACCGGAGCAAGCAGAGGAATTGGAAAAGGTATAGCTCAAGTATTTGGACAGCATGGTGCCAATGTGGCTTTTACATATAGTTCCAGCGAAGCTCCTGCTTTAGAATTGGAAAAAGAACTGGCTGCTATGGGCGTAAAAGCAAAAGCATATAAAAGTAACGCAGCAAGCTTTGAAGAATCCGCGGCATTGGTTGAAAAGGTTTTGGAAGATTTTGAGGGAATTGATGTATTGATTAACAATGCGGGAATCACAAAGGACAATTTGTTGATGCGAATGGGAGAAGAGGATTTTGATAAAGTGATCGAAATCAACCTAAAGTCTGTTTTCAACATGACCAAAGCCGTTCAACGTACCATGTTGAAACAACGCAAGGGATCTATTATAAATATGAGCAGTGTTGTAGGGGTTAAAGGAAACGCCGGTCAGACCAATTATGCTGCTTCTAAAGCAGGGATGATAGGTTTCACTAAATCCGTTGCATTGGAATTGGGGTCGAGAAACATTCGCTGTAATGCTATAGCCCCTGGTTTTATTGAAACTGAAATGACCGATAAATTGGACGAAAAAACTGTCCAGGGATGGAGAGATGCCATTCCTTTAAAACGAGGTGGTAGTCCTGAAGACGTTGCCAACGCATGTCTTTATTTAGCTTCAGACTTATCTGGTTATGTAACTGGGCAGGTATTAAATGTAGATGGCGGTATGCTAACCTAAAATGAATGGAGATAAAGACGGTACTTCTTATTATTCTTGCAGCAATTGTTGCATTTACCGTCGTATTTTACCAATACTTTTATAAGAACAGCAAAAAAGGCTCGCTAAAAATACTATTGGCAAGCTTTCGGTTTATTGCGCTTTTTAGTGCCTTATTGCTATTGATAAATCCCAAGTTCACCAAACAAGATTACTTTTTGGAAAAAGCCAATCTTGTTCTTTTGGTGGATGACACAGAATCCATACTTGAGGGTGCGGAACAAAGCGAAATTGCTGAAAAGGTCAGCAGGATTGTCACGGACGGGAAATTAAATGAACGTTTCTCAGTGCAACAATATGCTTTTGGAACAAAACTTCAACAAGTTGATTCTTTTAGTTTTGAAAGTAGAAACACGGACATAGAAACGGCCCTTGCCACAACAGATGAGATCTTTGCAAATAGCACTAGTGCTGTGGTTTTGTTTACTGATGGCAATCAAACCCTTGGGAGGGATTATGTATATACGAATTTGAGTGACGATTTATCCGTGTATCCTATAATTGTTGGCGATACCACTGCGTACGAGGATATTTCAATTGGACTGGTAAATAGCAATACCTACGCTTTTTTAAAAAATAAGTTCCCTGTTGAGGCAACCGTTCTTTACAATGGAACTGGGAATATCTCAAAAACCCTTACCATTGCTGTAAATGGCGAATTGGTGCATAGGGAACGATTGACTTTCAGTGCAAATCAAAATAGCAAGACAGTCACCGAACTTATAGAAGCCAAATCCATTGGGGTGAAATCGATTAAAGTCGAGATAGAATCTCTGGACAACGAAAAAAACAAGTTCAATAATAGTAAGCAAACGGCAGTAGAGGTTATTGACGAAAAGACCAATGTAGCAATTGTTTCGGATATGCTTCACCCAGATATTGGCACACTGAAAAAATCAATTGAAACCAATGAACAGCGCTCTGTATCCATTTTAAAACCAACAGTAGCTTCGGATAGACTTGAAGATTTTGACCTCTTTATCCTGTATCAACCCAACCATAAATTCAAGTCGGTCTATGATTTTATTGCAAAGTCAAAATCGAATAGCTTCACCATTTGTGGTAAACAGACCAATTGGGGCTTTTTAAATAGGATTCAGCAAAGCTTCTTTAAAGAAAACTTTAACCAGAGCGAAGAAATATTGCCGCTTCTCAATAATGCATTTAGCATTTTTGGTTTGGGAGATTTCGATGTAAATGACTTTCCTCCTTTGGAAAATAATCTGGGCAGCATTGAAATTAAGAAGGATGGAGAGGCTATTTTATTTCAGAAAATAAAAGGAGTGGAATTGGATGCTCCACTTTTTTCAATTTTTGTGGAAGGCAAGCAGAAGGAGGCCGTATTGTTTGGGGAAAACATTTGGAAATGGCGGGCGCAGAGCTATCGTAATCACCAAAACTTTGAAAACTTCGATGATTTTATAAGTAAGTTAATGGTGTATCTGAACAGCACTAACCAACGGAGCAGATTGGAATTGGATTTCCCATTGGTTTTCCCAAATTCCAGTGAGGCAAGGATTCGGGCATCATACTTTGATGAAAGTTATGGTTTTGATTCGGATGCGGACATTGCAATCAATGTCAAAAGTTCGGAAAATAATTTTTCCAGGGAATCCCCAATGTTATTGAAAGGTTCTTTTTTTGAAGTGGATTTAAGTGATCTGGAAGCTGGCGACTATACTTTTACAGTTACTGTGAAGGGAGATTTAAAGCGCTCGGGCTCTTTTAAAATCCTCGATTTTAACCCTGAAAAGCAAATGATTGCTGCCAATTATGGCAAACTTCAAAGATTGGCTGACGAAACTAATGGAAAAGTTTATTTTCCAGATGATATTGACTTGTTAATAAGTGATTTATCAGAATTAGAACAATACACTCCAATCCAAAAGAGCAAGCAAAATGTCGTATCTTTAATTGATTTTAAAGTCTTACTTGGCCTTATAGTATTGGCTCTTTCTTTGGAATGGTTTATCAGAAAATACAACGGACTAATATAAAATAGATAAAATGGATAGATTACCTAGAATTGCATTGCCCGCGGTTTTTATTGCGATTGTTTTAATTATTTTACTTTCAAAATCAATCGTACGGATAGGGCCGGGTGAGGGAGGTGTATTGTTTAGACCTGCCGGTGGTGGGGTTGTGACCGATAAAACCTATGGAGAAGGATGGCATATTGTTGCACCATGGAACGACATGTTAGTGCATAAAGTGAGACAGCAGTCCATTTCTGATGAAATGAACGTGCTTTCCGTAAACGGTCTTGAAGTCAAAGTCAATGGTACCATTTGGTTTGAGCCAGAGTACAAAAGCCTTGGACTTTTGATAAAAACAAAGGGGGAGGAGTATATCATTGAATTATTAGATCCCGCAATAAATGCCGCTGCCCGTAGTGTGGTGGGGCGTTATACTCCGGAACAATTATATTCCAGCAAAAGAGATGTAATTGAACAGGAGATTTTGGACGAGGTTCGTAAGGAGTTGGATGGACAATACCTGAATGTAAAACGTGTTTTAGTCGAAGATGTAAAACTGCCTACTACGATCAAAGACGCTATTGAGAGCAAATTGAAGCAAGAACAGCAATCACTAGAGTACGAATTTAAGCTGGTTACCGCTCAAAAAGAAGCAGAAAAGGTTAGGATTGAAGCGCAAGGTAAAGCAGATGCGAATAAAATTCTTAGCGCATCACTAACAGATAAGATTTTGCAGGACAAGGGTATCGAGGCCACTTTGGAGCTTTCAAAATCCCCAAATTCTAAGATTGTGGTGGTTGGATCTAGTGGGGATGGATTGCCATTAATTTTGGGAAATAACTAAATACCCCTTTTTTGATATAAAAATATATTCTACTTTTGACATCGAAATGAGAAATAAAAACACACATCATCACCATTTTTATACTTGCCCTCAAGCGAGATAGAAATGTATTGTTGTTTTTAAAATATATTCTAACCCGTTTGAGAAATCAAACGGGTTTTGTTTTTAGGCCAGTTTGGTTTCCGAACAAAATGTAACAGAAATGACTAAAATTAGAATAGCGGTTCAAAAAAGTGGACGCTTAAATGAGGATTCCCTTAAAATTTTAAAAGACTGTGGAATTTCAATTGATAATGGGAAAGATCAGTTAAAGGCCACGGCACGCAATTTCCCTTTAGAGGTCTTTTATCTCAGGAATGGAGATATTCCCCAATATTTAAGGGACGGAGTGGTTGATATTGCCATTATTGGTGAAAATGTATTGGTTGAAAAAGGGACGGATATTGCTATTAAGGAAAAACTCAATTTCTCCAAATGTCGTGTGTGTTTGGCCGTACCCAAGGGAATGAAATATGACTCTGTCAAAGATCTTGAAGGAAAACGTATCGCTACTTCATACCCTAATACGGTAAAAGGTTATCTGGAATCCAAAGGGGTATCGGCAGATTTACACATTATTAATGGATCCGTAGAGATAGCGCCCAATATTGGTCTTGCCGACGGTATTTGCGACATTGTCTCCAGTGGCAGCACACTTTTCAAGAATAATTTAAAAGAGGTTGAAGTAATCCTTAAAAGTGAAGCGGTTCTTGCTGTTTCTCCGCAAATCTCAGAAGAACGTAAGGAGATTTTGGAAAAACTTCGCTTTCGGATAAAATCCGTACTTCAAGCACGCCAAAACAAATATGTATTGTTGAATGCTCCCAATAATAAATTGGATGAAATCGTCTCCATTTTACCAGGGATGAGAAGCCCTACGGTTTTGCCTTTGGCAGAAGAGGGATGGAGTTCGGTGCATACAGTTATTAATCGGGATACCTTTTGGGAGGTTATCGACGAATTGAAACAAGCTGGAGCCGAGGGAATTCTGGTATGTCCAATTGAGAAAATGGTATTGTAATGCAGCGTATCAATTATCCAAAGCGAGAAAATTGGGAGGAAATCTTAAAACGACCTACCCAAACGGTTGCTGATATTGAAGCAACTGTTACTTCAGTTTTTTCGGAAGTGAAAGATGGTGGAGATACGATTGTTAGGGATTACACGGAAAAGTTTGATAAGATCAGGTTAGACTCCTTTGTGGTGTCGAAAAATGAATTGGAAAACGCCTCTGCCCAAATTCCAGAGGACTTAAAAGATGCCATTTCCTTGGCAAAAGGAAATATTTTACGATTCCATACTGCACAGAAAACTAAAAAGGTTCAGCTTGACACCATGCCTGGGGTAAGCTGTTGGCAAGAAAAAAGACCTATCCAAAAAGTAGGCCTTTACATTCCTGGTGGCACAGCGCCGTTATTTTCAACCATTTTAATGCTTGCTGTACCGGCCAAGATTGCTGGTTGTGAGGAAATCATTCTTTGCACGCCACCTGACGAAAACGGAGAGGTGAATCCTGCTATTTTGTATACGGCCAACCTTTGCGGAATTACCAAAGTATTTAAAGTAGGGGGTATTCAGGCTGTTGCCGGTATGACTTTTGGTACGGAAACCATTCCCAAAGTGTATAAAATATTTGGTCCGGGAAATCAATACGTAACTGTTGCAAAGCAATTGGCGACTAAGTACGGAGTAGCCATTGACATGCCAGCAGGGCCAAGTGAGCTATTGGTGGTTGCCGATGATACGGCAGAACCTTCTTTTGTAGCTTCTGATTTACTGAGTCAGGCAGAACATGGTGCGGATAGTCAGGTTATTTTGGTTTCAACTTCTGAAAACTTATTGAACAAAGTGACTAAGGAAATCGAAGACCAACTGAAAGAATTACCACGTAAAACCATAGCTGAAAAAGCAATTGCAAATAGTAAGTTGATTTTGGTGGAGGACGATGTAACGGCGATTGACTTAATCAATGTGTATGGCCCAGAGCATTTTATTGTTTGTGTTGAAAATGATAGTTTTTATATTAACAACATCCAGAATGCTGGTTCCGTATTCATTGGAAATTATACCCCTGAGAGTGCTGGGGATTATGCATCGGGAACCAACCACACCTTGCCTACAAATGGGTATGCAAAACAATATAGTGGTGTGAATCTGGATAGTTTTATGAAGAGTATGACCTTCCAAAAAATAACCAAAGAAGGTATTAAAGGAATTGGGAACGCAGTTGAACTCATGGCAGAAGCCGAAGGCTTGCAAGCCCACAAAAATGCAATGACCCTACGATTAAAAAGCATAAACTAATGTTAGGTCCAGTACAGTCGCGATCTATTATAGGAATGAAGAATTTTGATTTAAAAAAACTGGTTCGGGAAACGGTGAAGGATTTAAAACCATATTCTTCGGCCAGGGATGAGTATGTTTCAGATGGTTCCGAAATGATTTTTTTGGACGCCAACGAAAATCCATTTGAGAACGGTGTTAACCGATATCCCGATCCACAGCAGAGAAGTCTCAAAACTTTGTTGGCAAATCAGCGACAGGTTGCTGAAGAGAATATTTTATTGGGTAATGGAAGTGACGAGGTGTTGGATTTGATCTTCAGGGCATTTTGTGAACCCAATCAAGACAATATTATCACGTTACCGCCAACCTATGGCATGTATAAAGTACTGTCAAGCATCAATGCTGTTGAAAATAGAGAAGTTTTACTGACAACGGATTTTGAACCAGATGTACTGGCAATCCTGAATACTGTGGATGAAAAATCCAAGGCCATTTTTGTTTGTTCTCCTAACAATCCAACGGCCAATGCCTTTTCCCAAGAACTCATCCAACAATTGTTGGAAAGCTTTAATGGGCTTGTGATTATTGATGAGGCCTATATTGATTTTTCAGAGAATGAAAGCTGGGTTTCCCGTTTGGGAGATTATCCCAATTTAATCGTTACCCAAACGCTTTCCAAAGCCTATGGGATGGCAGGGATTCGGTTGGGAGTTTGTTACGCCTCAAAAGAGATAATTTCGATTTTAAATAAGATCAAGCCACCCTATAACGTAAACCAATTGACTCAGGATAGGGCCTTGGATAGGGTAGTGGCTTCCAAACTGGTTAAAACGGAAGTCGAAAGGATTTTAAAGGAAAGGGATTTGCTTGTCGAAGCCTTGAAAGGATTAAGTTTTGTATCAACCATATATCCAAGTGATGCCAATTTTGTGTTGGTCAAAGTGGATAATGCAAATCAAAGGTATCAAGAGCTTTTGGAGGCCAATGTGGTCGTTCGAAACAGGAGTAATCAACCCTTATGCGAGAATACATTGAGATTCACAGTGGGTACTTCAGAAGAAAACAAAAAACTAATAGCCATTTTAAAAGAAATAGGATAATGGGCAAAAAAGTACTTTTTATAGATAGGGATGGCACTATCATCAAAGAAACTGCAGATGAGCAGATAGATGCTTTTGAAAAAATGATTTTCTATCCTAAAGCATTTACTTTCTTGGGGAAAATAGCAAAAGAACTGGATTATGAACTGGTCATGATAACCAATCAGGATGGATTGGGAACGGATATTTTTCCAGAAGATACCTTTTGGCCGGTTCACAATTTCATTCTAAAGTCCTTTGAAAATGAAGGTGTTGTCTTTGACAAGGTTTTTATAGACAAAACATTTCCAAAAGAGAATGCAGATACCCGAAAACCGGGTACGGGATTGTTGACAGCGTATTTTTCTGATTCTTATGACTTGGAAAACTCTTTTGTTATTGGAGATCGTTTAACAGATATAGAATTGGCCAAAAACCTTGGAGCGAAAGGGATTTTTATTAATGATGACACACATCTAGGGATCGGGGAAATTACGGTGAAACGAGAGGAACTTGATGATTACATTGCATTGGAAAACAATGATTGGGAAAAAATCTATGAGTTTCTAAAGTTGGAAAACAGGATTGCCGATATTTCCAGAAAAACCAATGAAACCGATATCAATATCAAACTAAACCTTGATGGTACGGGAAAGAGCACTATTGATACTGGACTGGCATTTTTTGACCACATGTTGGACCAACTGGCAAGACACGGCCAAATGGATTTGGATATAAAAGTCAATGGAGATCTGGAAGTGGATGAGCATCATACCATTGAAGATACTGCAATTGCTTTGGGAGAGGTTTTTGCTAAAGCCCTGGGCAGTAAACTAGGGATAGAACGGTATGGCTTCTGCCTACCCATGGATGATTGTTTGGCACAAGTGGCCATAGATTTTGGAGGTAGAAATTGGCTCGTTTGGGACGCAGATTTCAAGCGTGAAAAAGTGGGGGATATGCCCACAGAAATGTTCTTGCATTTTTTCAAATCATTCACAGATGGAGCCAAGGCCAATTTAAATATAAAAGCAGAGGGTACGAACGAGCACCATAAAATTGAGGCCATTTTTAAGGCATTTGCAAAGTCCATTAAAATGGCGGTAAAACAAGATGTTGAAAAGATGGTATTGCCATCAACGAAAGGTATGCTGTAAATGAAGATTGTAATTATCAACTATGGCGCCGGAAATATCCAGAGCATCAAATTTGCCATAAACCGCCTGGGTTATGAGGCGGTCTTGAGCAATAATGTGGAGGAAATCCGTAATGCAGACAAGGTCATTTTTCCCGGAGTAGGAGAAGCCAGTTCTGCAATGACAAAATTACGAGAGAGTGGATTGAATATGTTGATTCCTGAACTAAAACAGCCTGTCTTGGGTATTTGTTTGGGGATGCAACTCATGTGCAATTCCTCTGAAGAAGGTAATACAAAAGGACTGGGAATTTTTGATCTGGATGTAATAAAGTTCCCAAAAACAGTTAAGGTACCTCAGATAGGGTGGAATCAGATAAAGGAACTGAAAACCAATTTGTTTGCCAATACTCCGGAAGGTGCGCACATTTATTTGGTGCATAGCTATTACGCTCCAAAAGGAGAGGACACGGTTGCAGTAACTGAATATGCATTACCTTATAGTGCCGCTTTGCAAAAGGATAATTTTTACGGAACGCAGTTCCATCCTGAAAAAAGTGGGGAAGTAGGTGAATGGATTTTGAAAAATTTCTTGGAATTGTAATGATGGAAAGATTCACGGTATCCACAGATAAAAGTAAAATGGATGTTCCAATGATTCATGAATACCTAAGTGAGCAATCCTATTGGGCAAAGGGTAGAAGTGTGGCATTGGTGGAGAAAAGTATTGAAAACTCGCTATGTTTTGGTGTCTTTGATGAAAACAACGATCAAATTGCCTTTGCCAGGGTAGCAACGGATTTTGTGGTCTTTGCATGGCTCATGGATGTCTTTGTCCAAGAATCTCACAAGGGCAAGGGCATTGGAAAACTTTTGTTGGAAGCTATAGTTGACCACCCGGATTTAAAACAAGTAAATGGTTTAGGGTTAAGGACTGATGATGCCCATAATTTCTATAAGCAGTTCGGCTTTGACTCCGTTCCAAGTCCTGAAACCTGGATGTTTAAAAAGAAAAAAAGTAAATGAGGATAATTCCGGCCATAGATATTATTGAAGGAAAATGTGTAAGGCTTTCCAAAGGGGATTACGATACCAAAAAGGTATACAATGAGAGTCCGCTGGAAGTGGCGAAACTATTTGAAGGTCACGGGATTCAATATTTGCATTTGGTAGATTTGGACGGTGCCAAATCAAAGCACATTGTCAATCATAAAGTATTGGAAAGTATAGCTTCCAAAACCAATTTAAAGATTGATTTCGGTGGTGGATTAAAAACAAATGAAGATTTACACATTGCATTTGAAAGTGGAGCAAATCAAATTACCGGAGGTAGCATTGCTGTAAAAGATAAAACCACTTTCATGGGGTGGTTGAAAAACTATGGACCAGAAAAAATCATTTTAGGAGCCGATGCCAAAGATGAAAAAATAGCAGTTTCGGGCTGGCAGGAAGAATCGGACCAGGAGTTGGTGCCATTTATCAAATCCTATCAGAAAAAAGGGGTGAACTATATTATTTGTACGGACATCAGCAAGGATGGTATGCTGGAAGGTCCTTCATTTGAACTTTATAAAAAAATTCTATCCCAAACAAAAAAAGTGGAAACGCTGATAACGGGCAGTGGTGTGGAGGACAAAGAAGTGTTGGGAATTAAATTGATAGCCAGTGGTGGAATCTCTGACTTTGAGGAATTACCTAAACTTGCCCAGATTGGTTGCGAAGGAACCATTATTGGTAAGGCCATATATGAGAATAGAATCAGTCTAAAACAACTGGAGAACTATATTTTGGAGAATGGATAGCGACACACAATTTCAGCAAGAGTTTGTTACAAATGCATGTTATCGGATGGATGAGAGCCTGCGGATGATTAAAATCTGTTTGGACAAGCTTCCGCAAGAAGCGATTTGGAAAAAACCAAATGAATCAACAAACAGTATAGGGAATCTAATCTTGCATTTATGCGGTAACATCACCCAATATGGAATAGTATCATTGCAGGGACTGGAGGACAATCGTGATCGTGACGCAGAATTTGCCACACTTTCCGGGTATTCCAAGGAAGAACTTTTTCAAAAGCTCGAGGAAACCGTTCAAATGGCAAAAAAGGGTTATGCAGAAGCAAACACGGATGAACTACTAAAAAAAAGGTCGGTTCAAGGATTTGAGTTTTCAGGAATTGGAAATATTGTTCACGTGGTGGAGCATTTTTCTTACCACACAGGACAAATAGCACTTTGGACAAAACTATTGAACAACGCTGATTTGGGTTTTTATGATGGAATAAACCTCAATACAAAAAACGAAAATTAGATGCTGACAAAACGAATCATACCCTGTCTGGACATTAAAAACGGACGCACCGTAAAAGGTATCAACTTTGTTGATTTAAGAGATGCAGGCGACCCTGTGGAGCTAGCGGAAATCTATGCCAAAGAAGGTGCAGATGAGCTGGTTTTCTTAGATATTTCGGCAACGGAGGAGCGAAGAAAAACCTTAGCAGAGTTGGTGTACCATGTTGCAGAAAAGGTGAATATACCCTTTACGGTTGGGGGCGGAATTTCATCTGTTGAAGATGTGGATATTTTGCTTCAAAATGGCGCGGATAAAGTTTCAATTAATTCTTCAGCAGTAAAAAGACCAGAGCTGATCAACGAGCTTGTTGCCAAGTTTGGTTCGCAGTGTATTGTAGTTGCCATAGATGCGAAACAGATTGATGGAAACTGGAAGGTTCACCTGGTTGGGGGTAAAGTCCCTACGGAAATTGACCTTTTTGAATGGGCTAAAGAAGTTGAAGAGCGTGGCGCAGGAGAAATTTTGTTCACTTCTATGGATCATGATGGCACCAAGAACGGTTTCGCCAATAAGGCACTGTCAAAATTGTCCAAGCTTGTAAATATTCCCATTATTGCTTCTGGGGGAGCAGGGGCTATTTCACATTTTACGGATACTTTTACCGATGGAAAAGCAGATGCCGCACTCGCAGCCAGTATTTTTCACTTTAAGGAAATAGAAATAAAAGGTTTAAAGCAAGAATTAAAAAAAGACGGTATTCCCGTTCGATTATAAAAATGGAAATAGATTTCAATAAAAATGGCAACGGTTTAATACCGGCCATCATCCAGGATGCAACCACCAAAAATGTCTTGATGTTGGGTTATATGAATCAAGAGGCGTTGAATGTTACGCAAGAAACCGAAAAGGTGACATTTTACAGCAGGAGCAAAAAAAGGCTATGGACAAAAGGAGAGGAAAGCGGGAATTTTTTAAACCTGGTCAATATAAAAAATGACTGCGACAATGACACTTTGCTTATAACCGTAAATCCCGTTGGTCCCACATGTCATAAAGGAACAGATACCTGTTGGGCTGAGGAAAATGTTCAAGATTATGGTTTTCTTTCTGCTCTGGAGAAAATCATCACTTCTAGAAAGGAAGATGTGGATAATCCTGATAGTTATGTTGCTTCACTGTTCCGAAAGGGTATCAATAAAATAGCCCAAAAAGTGGGAGAGGAAGCTGTGGAAACCGTTATAGAGGCAAAAGATGATAATGAAGAGTTGTTCTTAAACGAGAGTGCCGACCTGTTATTCCACTACCTTATTTTGTTACAAGCCAAGGGGTATCATTTAAAGGACATTGTGAATACACTCAAAGGACGTCACAAATAGAGCCTTAAACAAGACCGTTAAGTTTTTTTTAAATCCAAAGCCTTTACATTGAAATAGTTTAACTTTATGTAATGGCTATGAATGCAAGAAAGGGATTTCGTTTCACTACCTACGAAGCTCCCCATCAAACTCCGTTTGAAAAACTTTTTGAGATTTTTCAAGAATTGATCACGCATACCTCTGGAGATGTGGAGGAAGCATTGGATTGGCTCCGCGAACTGGATAAAGAGTACGAACTGACCGATGAAGATTACACCATTGATGATTTTATTGAAGATTTAAAAGCTAAGGGTTTCATCCGTGAAGAATTTGATACCGATGGTGAAAGAACGGATGGAGAGGAAGGTGATGGAGGTGGGGATTTATCCATTACCGCCAAATTGGAACGTATGTTACGGCAAAGGGCTTTGGAGCAAATCTTTGGTAAGCTGAAGCGAAGCGGCTCTGGGAGTCATAAAACTGGGAAATCTGGAAGAGGTGATGAGCATACTGGAGAGTTTAGGGAATACCGTTTTGGAGATGCCTTGGAACATATTTCCATGACCGAAAGCCTTAAAAATGCCCAGATTAATCATGGTTTGGATAGTTTTTCATTGAGTGAAGAGGATTTGGTGGTCGAGGATACCCAATACAAGGCCCAAATGAGTACCGTGTTGATGATTGATATCAGTCACAGCATGATTCTTTATGGGGAAGACAGGATTACCCCAGCCAAAAAAGTGGCCATGGCCTTGGCTGAATTGATTACAACTCGTTATCCGAAGGATACGTTGGATATTTTGGTGTTTGGAAATGACGCATGGCCCATTCCCATAAAGGATTTACCTTATTTAAAGGTTGGCCCTTACCATACCAATACAGTTGCTGGACTTCAATTGGCGATGGATATGCTCCGAAGAAAAAGAAATACCAATAAACAGATTTTTATGATTACCGACGGGAAGCCTTCATGCTTGAGACTTCCAAATGGGGACTATTATAAAAACAGTGTTGGATTGGATGATTATATAGTGGAGAAGTGCTATGCCATGGCCCAGCAGGCTAGAAAGTTACATATCCCCATAACCACATTCATGATAGCGGAAGACCCATACCTGATGCAATTTGTAAGGGAGTTTACCCAGGCAAACAAAGGAAAAGCATTTTATACCGGCCTGAAGGGTTTGGGTGAAATGATTTTTGAAGATTACGAACAAAATAGAAGAAAAAGAATCAAGTAATACTATTTACACGATAATGAAATTGGATCACACTAAAATAAAAACCCTAGGTCAACTTAAAGCAGAAGGATACCAAAGCAAAAGCATCAAAGATGAATTGCGTGAGAACCTTTTAGAGAAAATGGCTAATGGGGAAGACACATTTCATGGGGTCTGGGGCTATGAAAATTCTGTTATTCCAGAATTGGAGCGTGCTATTTTGTCCAGGCACAATATTAATCTTTTAGGGTTGAGAGGTCAGGCTAAGACACGGCTTGCTCGATTGATGGTTCAGCTTTTGGACGAGTGGATTCCGATTGTGGGAGGTTCTGAGGTTCATGATGATCCTTTTCAACCCATTTCGAGATATGCAACAGAGCTAATTAAGGATAAAGGAGATGATACTCCCATTGAATGGATACATCGCGATGAGCGGTTTTATGAAAAACTGGCCACCCCGGATGTTACCGTTGCCGATTTAATAGGTGATATTGATCCTATAAAAGCGGCTAACTTAAAGCTCTCCTATGCAGATGATAGGGTGATTCATTTTGGAATGATACCGCGTGCCAATCGCTGTATTTTTGTGATAAACGAATTACCCGATCTTCAAGCAAGAATTCAAGTAGCACTATTTAACATACTACAAGAAGGTGACATACAGATTCGTGGATTCAAACTTCGTCTTTCTTTGGACCTTCAATTTGTATTTACCGCAAACCCAGAGGATTATACCAATAGAGGTAGCATAGTTACCCCATTAAAGGATAGGATCGGTTCTCAAATCCTTACCCATTATCCGGAAAATTTAGAAATAGCGAAGAAAATAACCCGCCAAGAGGCACAATTGGATAAAAGACAATTGGATGTTGTCCATGTGCCGGAAATAGCTATGGATGTTTTGGAACAAATCAGTTTTGAAGCAAGAAACAGTGAATATGTTGATACCAAGAGTGGGGTCAGTGCACGATTAAGTATTACAGCGTTTGAAAATTTACTAAGTACTGGAGAACGTAGAATCATTAGGTCAGGAGATAAGAAAACCACAGTTCGATTAACTGATTTTATCGGAGTGATTCCTTCCATAACTGGAAAAATAGAGCTGGTTTATGAAGGAGAGCAAGAGGGGGCTGGTTCAGTGGCTGAAATTCTTGTGGAAGATGCCATTAAATCATTATTTCCAAGTTATTTTCCTGAGATAGCCAAACTGGAACGCAAAGATGCTGAAACGGCTTACGACGATTTGGTGCATTGGTTTTTTGATGGAGAGGGATTTGAACTGCTTGATGAAGACACAGACAAAGAATACCGAGCAAAATTGGATTCTGTTTCTCCTTTGAATAACTTACTTAGAGAATATCAACCTTCAATGGCTAAGGAAGACTCTTACTTTATGAAGGAATTATTGCTTTGGGGATTGGTTGCACATAAAAAACTGAGTAAACATCGTTTTACCCAAGGATACCAGTTTAAGGATTTGTACGGTAGCTATATTAGAGGATTATAGCTATTTGGACTATTGCCAAATGTTTAGGTTATCGTTGTAGTTTTCAAAATTATACTCTCCTATTAGGCGCTTTCTATACCAAAAGGAAATCAAAGTGAGAATGGGCAATAGACAATGTAAAACTAAGATTAGGATGCCTATGGGTTTGAATGTAGCTGGTAATACATGTTCCTGATACTCTGAAAAAGAACTTAAAATATGTACGGTATCATAAATTTTAAACACGTAAACCACCATAAGCACATACAATACATATTCAAGATTTCTCATTTTAGGATCTGGTAGTTCACTTTCGGTGATTTTAAACCAAATCACGTAGAGGTACAGAAAATGTATAACACTTAATATTGGGAAAATGTAATTGTCTGGTTTAAAAAAATAGAACTTATTGGTATAAAGGCCATAAAAATTAAGAATCACCAAAGCAAAAAGCATAATCCCGATGATTATGGTGTTTCTTTTCCACGGTAAAAATTTATTTAATAAGTTCATCGTTGTTTGAGATTTGGAAAACTCTAAAGTTTGGGTAAAGAACGGTATAACAAACAGCTTATTTTAAAGAAATCGTTAAACCGTTGGCAATTCTGGACAATCCGAAAGATGAAATGGTGCAATGTGTAGAGATATTACATTGGAATAAGACTAAAGTTCATACTTATTAGTTTGAAAAATGGCTCATCTGTTAACAGATGAGCCATGAAAGACATAATCGATTAGACAAGGTCGGGATTACAACTGGAAAGACACATATATCCTTCTGTCGAATTCCCGGCGTTTGCGCATCCCACATACCCATTATAGGGATAGGATGACATACAATACTCCAGTGAATTTCCTGCACCCATAATTTCACTTAATTGATTACGGGTTAATTTGTTTTCTTCTAATTCTTTAAACAAACTCATGCGAATAAGGTTTTAATTATTATACATTATAAATTTATAAGTAAAATCTTACAATTATGTTAAAAAAATTAAAAGAAATAGACAAAACTTATAGGAACAGTTGACAATTAGCCTCCCTGTGTAACAATATCCCGAGTACTATATTTTTAAACCTAGGGTTTGACTTTATACCATAGTGCATTCCGAGTATTGGTCTTTTGATTTATACACCTATAAAGAAGTCTAACAGGATTTTTTTGTATTTTGGAACAAACACTTTTTGAATGCAAAATTGGCACTACATCTTACTGATTGTACTTGCACTATATTTTCTGATTAGTGTCTCGTTGTATTTTCTTCAGGATTATTTTCTTTTCAAACCGGAAAAGCTCTCCAAAGACTTTCAATTTTATTACGACAATCAGGAAATAGAGGAATACAATATAGAGACCAGAGATGGTGCTACCATTAATGGACTACGTTTTAAGGCGCAAAATCCAAAGGGTGTTGTTTTCTATTTAAAGGGAAATTCAAAAAGCATAAAAGGCTGGGGGAAGTTTGCTGTTGATTTTACTCGCCATGGATATGATGTAATTATGGTCGATTACCGTGGTTTTGGAAAAAGTACGGGCCGAAGAACGCAAAAGGCGGTGAAACGTGATATGCAGGTCATTTATAATAAGATAAAAGAGAAAGTCACGGAAAAATATATCATACTTTATGGTAGATCCATGGGTTCCGGTTTTGCCGCAAAGCTGGCTTCCATGAACAACCCTAGGATGTTGATACTGGATGCTCCATACTATAGTCTCAGTAAAGTTGCAAAAAAATATATACCCTTTATGCCTTTGTCTTTGCTGATAAAGTTCCCGATGCCTACCTATAAGTGGTTAAAGTACGTTAACTGTCCCATCCATATTATACATGGGACAGATGACCGGTTGATTCCCTATAAAACCAGTGTAAAACTCTCCAAAATTAAACCCGAGCTTACAAAGCTATATACCGTAATAGGAGGGGGCCATAAAAACTTGAATACTTTTGAATCCTATCATAAAATGCTTACAGAAATAATTACAACACGACCAAAGAAGGTCAACCTTGAAGGTTCCAGTATCAATGTGAGACATTCATCAAAACGTGCCAATGCAAAAGCTTAAGCGAGTAGGTATTGCTATTTTAATTCTATTATCGCTGTTGACCCTAATGCTTACTATGTTTCAAGAAAAACTCATTTTTTTGCCCACAAAATTACCTCAGGACTTTGGTTACTCGTTTCCATATGACTTTGAGGAGTTGTTTTTAGCAACCGATGATGGGGCTAGACTAAATGCGATTCATTTTAAAAAGGAAAATCCCAAGGGGCTTGTGCTGTATTTTCATGGAAATGCAGGTGACTTGTCCAGATGGGGACAGATTATGTCGCCTTTTGTTGATCTGGGTTACGATGTGCTTGTTATGGATTATAGGGGGTATGGAAAAAGTGCAGGAGCATTAAGCGAAAAAGCATTGTATAAAGATGCCCAATTATTCTATGATTATGTGAGAAAGGAATACCAAGAAGATGAAATTGTGGTATACGGACGTTCATTGGGTGCTAGCATTGCGACCCAATTGGCATCTAATAATAACCCTAAAAAACTAATATTGGAAACCCCTTTTTACAGTTTATTGGATGTTGCTGAGGGACGTTTTCCATTTTTGCCCGTAAGATATGTGTTAAAATATAAGATGCCTTCTTTTGAATACATACAGAAGGTTCAAAGTCCCATTCGTATTTTTCATGGGACAACGGATGATGTGGTTCCCTATGAATCTGGGAAAAAGCTATTTGATGCTATACCAATTTCTGATAAGAAAATGTATACCATTAAAGATGGAAATCATAACAACCTCATAGAATTTGAGGTTTACAGAGAAGGTATAAAACAAGAATTGAACTGAGTTAGTCAAATAAATCTGAAGACAAATAGCGGTCTCCGCGGTCACAAACAATAGAGACAATAACACCACTTTCCAAGGATTGAGCCAGCTTTAAAGCTACGGTGGCGGCACCTCCACTACTAACTCCTGCAAAAATACCTTCTTCCTTTGCCAACCGTATTGCCATTTCTTCGGCCTCTTTTTGACTTACCTCCATTACAGTATCCACTTTTTTGGGGTCAAATATTTTTGGCAAGTATTCTTCTGGCCACTTTCTAATCCCTGGAATCCTTGAATCATCCGTGGGTTGAACCCCTACAATCTGGATATCAGAATTTTTCTCCTTTAAAAAGGTAGATGTACCCATTATAGTACCCGTTGTCCCCATACTGGACACAAAATGAGTGATTCTTTCTTCTGTATCCTTCCAAATTTCTGGGCCTGTGGTTTTGTAATGCGCCCTCCAATTGTCATTATTGGCAAATTGGTTGAGCATTTGGTATCCTTCATGCTCTACTTTGGCTTCCGCATAGTCACGAGCACCTTCAATACCTACATCAGAAGAAGTTAATGTTACTTTGGCACCATATGCCCTCATGGTCTGGACACGTTCTTTTGTGGAATTTTCAGGCATGACCAATTCAATGTCCAATCCATAGATTCCGGCAATCATGGCCAGGGCAATTCCCGTATTTCCACTGGTTGCCTCAATCAGTTTGGAGTCTTTGGTGATCTCACCACGTTCCAAACCACTTCTGATCATGTTCAAAGCTGGTCTGTCTTTTACACTTCCACCTGGATTATGTCCCTCCAACTTAAAGAGCAACTTTACCTTGGGATTGGTGTTGAGCACCTTGGATTCCACCAAAGGGGTGTTCCCAACTAGGTCAAGAATGCTTTTAGACATTGGAAACCGTTTTTATTTTAATTTCAGGAGTATGAAAAACTGTTGAATTGGCCGGGACTGATTCCGTTAGCCAGGCATTACCACCAATCACCGAATTCTCTCCAATAACTGTTTCTCCACCTAAAATTGTTGCATTGGCATAAATGGTTACGTTGGACATTATAGTAGGGTGCCTTTTAATCTTCTGAAGATTTTTGGCAACATATAACGCGCCCAAGGTAACCCCTTGATAGATTTTTACATTATCATGGATAACCGCTGTTTCGCCTATTACCACTCCTGTGGCATGATCAATAAAAAACGACTTGCCTATTTGCGCACCGGGATTAATATCCACACCTGTCTGCCTATGTGCATACTCGGTCATCAATCTAGGAACCAATGGAAAACCTTGAGCGTAAAGCTCATGGGCCAATCTGTATATGGCAATGGCATAAAAACCGGGGTAGGCCATATAAATTTCCTGAATGGACAATGAAGCCGGGTCACAATTCAATATAGCCTCTGCATCAAGGTTCAGCTTTTCTAAAATTGAGGGAAGGGATGCTACATAATTATCCCAAACCTTAGTACATGGCTTGTTTAAGTCCCAACAGGCCAAATTCACCAGCTCGTTGAACTTTTCCTCAAGAATATCCAAGTTTTCAGCAACAGGAGTATTCACATCAAACAGCGTGTGGAAAAGCATGTTCGTGAAAGCCTCAGTTTCTTCTTTTAGCCTATAGTCTAAATAGGGTTGTTTTTTGTGTCTCTTCAGTTCTTCTATTATTTTTTCTTTATCCATGATGAAAAATAAAGTTTAAAAATAGCTAAATGATCATCACCCATTAACAGAAATGGCTAACTTTAGCTTAAAAATAACACATCACCATAGTCCTGTGAATAATTCAATAATTACAAAAGATGCCTTCAATTTTTTAAAAGAGCTGGCAAAGAACAACAACAAGGAATGGTTTCAAGAAAATAAAGCCATTTTTAAAGCGCATGAGGCCGACGTTAAATCTTTTTATGCCAATGTTCAAGAACATCTAAATGAACATGATGAAATTGAAAAGATGAAAATGTTCCGTATTTATCGTGACGTTCGCTTTTCCAAGGATAAGACCCCTTATAAAACACATTTTGCAGGTTCGTTCTCAAGGTTGGGTGCCCACTTACGTGGGGGGTACTACCTTAGGATAAAACCGGGTGAATCTTTTGTAGCTACCGGATTTTGGGATCCCAACAAGGAAGATTTGTTTCGTATCAGAAAAGAATTTGAGCAAGATGCGTCAGATTTGAGAAAGATTTTGAATGATAAATCCTTCAAGAAAATATGGGGAGAGTTGGAAGGTGATGGTGTAAAGACTGCCCCTAAGGGTTTTGATAAGGAGCACCCCAATATTGACCTGATCAAGAAGAAGCAATTCGTTTTTGTAAAGAATTTTTCAGATAAAGAAGTGCTTTCCAATACTTTTATAAAGGAAGTGGATACATCTTTTAGGGCAATAAGACCCTATTTTGATTTGATGAGCGATATTTTGACCACCAATCTTAATGGCGAGTCACTTTTAGACTAGAACATCACTTTCCAATAATTGCACCTGGTCTTTTAATCGTTCTATGACCATGTTCATCATCCTTTTATTGAGTGCCGAGGAGTTCAGTATATAGGTTTGGTATTCTTCCAACGTGAATTGCCCAATTACAATTCCTTTTAAGGAGTTTCTGAATTTGATGTCTTTTTGAACGGAATTTTCAATGTAATCCAAACGCTTCTCAGCAGATAGGTCATAAAACGAGCCTTTGTGCTTGCGGATATAATTTTTATAAACCTCTATTAAAAGTGCATTTTGAAATTTGATAATTGGCCTTAAAATTTGGTTTTGAAAACGCTCATCAGAGCTCATGTCATCATGCAAAAGACTTTGTCTGACATCAGGGCGAATGCCCTTGAGCTGATAGGATCGTGAGTCCATAATTGCAAGTTTTACTAAAGTTACATAATCATGTAATGGACATTTTTGCCGGGAACATTAGTTTTTAACGATGTTATGAACAGCTCCCTTTTATTTATAACTTAGTCTTTTTATTAAAATCAGCGCATGAAATTTGGCAAGGTAGACCATCCAGAACTAGTAGATTTTACAATTCCTAAAGACCATTCAGATACAGGAGTTGTATTGGCTGGCAATAAGGTCGAAGGAGAGCCCAAAATTTATGTTGGATGCGCAAAATGGAACCGACAGGACCTCAAGAATTTTTACCCAAGGGGTACCAAAGATGAGTTGGTTTATTATTCCTCACAGTTTAATTGTATTGAACTGAATGCTACTTTTTACCGAATTTTTCCGGCAGAGCAGTATCAAAAATGGTATGATAAAACTCCAGAAAATTTCAAGTTTTTTCCAAAGATGACCAATGAGGTCAGTCACCTACGGAGATTAAATGATAAAGTTTATGAAGTAGCAGATCGTTACCTTGAAGTCACATCACTTTTAAAGGATAAGTTGGGAACCATTTTTTTGCAGATGCATAACAACTTTGGCCCAAAGAATTGGGATAGGGTAGTGCGCTTTGTGGAATATTGGCCAAAAGAATTTCCACTTGCCATTGAATTTAGGCATACGGACTGGTTCAATGACGATGGTGTTGCACAAGAGCTTTATCACTTGTTACAGGAAAACAGCATTGCCAATGTATTGGTAGATACTGCCGGAAGAAGGGATTTGATGCATATGCGATTGACAAACAATGAAGCATTTATAAGGTATGTTGGGGCAAATCATAAATCTGATTATCCCAGATTGGACGATTGGGTTGATCGATTGTCAACCTGGAAAGAAATGGGATTGAAAAATTTTCATTTTTTTGTACACCAAAACCTTGAGTTGGAGTCCCCCTTACTTTCTGCATATTTCATTGAAAAACTGAATGTGCAATTGGAATGCAATCTTTCTATTCCTAAAACTCTATTAAAAGATAAACCGAATACGTTATTCTAATAGTAAACGTTATTTCTATACAGGCAGGAGTAATGCTTAGGCTTCGCTAAGAAGTTCTTTTTCAACTAGATAAAACCAAAAAAGTAGAAGAGTACAGCTCTTCATTTTTAAAGTGAAGAAAAAATTAGGGTATTTAAGCTTTGTCTTGTTATATATAAAAGGTCGCTTCTGAAGCAGTAAGCACTTTACCCATTGTCTTATATCTAAAAGAAAACTAATGAACGCAATCACCCCAAATTCGTTTTCAAAAATCGTTACCATATTATCTTTTGGCATGAAAAACCTTTGCGGTACATTGAGAATTTCTGTTGCCGTTATTTTGCTTGGTTCCTTACTTAGTTGTAGTGACTCCCAAGATAATCCCACTCCTTCTGAAGAAGAGAATGGTTCGGGTACCGAAATTGTAGATAAGGAAAGGGCCGCTCTTAATTACCGTAATCATTGTGGAGGATGTCATGGGCAAAACCTTGGTTCGTTTGTGGAGCGCCAATGGACACATGGCAATTCTGCGGAAGAAGTGTTGAATTCCATAAAAACAGGGTACGCAAATAATGGTATGCCCGCTTATGAATCGACCTTTAGTGAACAGGAGATTAAGGACCTAACCAATTTTATATTATCGGAAATAGATGGTAAAACAAAACAGATGTTGGAAGAAGATAATCCTGACCTATCTGGATTGACCACTTCAGATGACCTTACTTTTAGATTGGAAACCATAACCAATAAGATTCCTGGTATCCCTTGGGGTATTGAGCAATTACCCAACGGAGCATTTTTGGTAACAGAGCGAGGAGGAAAATTGTTTTTGATTGGTAGTGATAAAGAATTGGTTGAGGTGGCAGGTGTTCCAAATGTTGTTTCAGCAGGTCAAGGCGGGTTGTTGGATGTGCTCATTCACCCAGATTTTGAAAACAATTCATTTGTATATCTATCCTATTCACGTGCTAACCCAAATAATTCATCCGAAAGAACAACAGCAGTGGCAAGAGCTAAACTTAATGGGAACAACCTTGAGCAAGTAGAAAATATCTTTACAGCACTTCCTTATCTCAGTTCCGGTCACCACTATGGTTCTCGATTGGTATTTGATACGGAAGGATATTTGTATGTTTCCGTCGGTGATCGTGGGCATAGAGATGAATATCCACAGAAGTTGGACAATCACCTTGGTAAGATACATCGCATTCAGGATGATGGGCAAATTCCAAATGACAATCCTTTTATCAACACCCAAGATGCTGTTAGTTCAGTTTTCACCTATGGCACGCGCAATCCTCAGGGATTAAGCCTACATCCAGTAACCGGTGCTGTATGGGAGGGCGAGCACGGACCACAGGGTGGTGATGAAATCAACATTTTAGAAGCAGGGAACAATAATGGATGGCCGGTGATATCATATGGTATCAACTATGATGGAACTACATTTACCGACATCACCGAAATGGATGGTATGGAACAGCCCGTGCACTATTGGACCCCTTCCATTGCTCCATGTGGTATGAGCTTTGTCTCAGGTGATTTTTATGGAAAATGGGAAAATGATTTATTTGTCAGCTCGCTCAAATTTGAATACCTCCACCGTCTAAAAATGGATGGCAATGTAGTTGTAGGCCATGAAAAATTACTGGAAGGCATTGGCAGGGTGCGAGATGCACATATGGGCATTGACGGCTACCTATACGTTGTTGTAGAGGGGCCGGGCAGACTTATTCGTCTAATCCCTGAGCAGTAACCATCTTTTCTTTATTTAGTGGTAGAGGCTATTTTTTGCACCTCATCCAACACCCTAAGTAGGTTTTCGCCCCATAATTTGGCAATTTCTTCCTGGGAATAGCCTCTTTTCACCAATTCTAGGGTAACATTGAAAGTTTCAGAAGCATCTGACCAACCCTCGATACCGCCACCGCCGTCGAAATCAGAGCTGATACCCACATGATCTATCCCAATTAGTTTCACCATATAATCAATATGGTCAACCAGATCGGATACGCTCACCGCTTCAGGGGCATTTTTGTCCTTACTGGCCAAATCATTGGCCATTTGACTCACTTTTGGATAATTATCCATGTATTCTTCTTGTTGTTCCTTGGTCAAAGAAGAGAATTGAGAGCGCTCATACCAATTCAAACCCAAGGAATCAGCAGCTTTTTGGTTGATTTCTTTCATATACGCAGCTCTGGTCTCATGCTTTTCCGTATTTAGATAAGAACTAAAAGCAACCGTTTGCACCACACCTCCATTTTCCTTTAACAATAGCAGCTGTTCATCGTCCAAATTTCTACTATGATCACATAAGGCACGTGCCGAGGAATGGGAGGCAATGATAGGCGCTTCGGATAACTCGACCATTTGCTTCATGGATTCCTTTGAAGGATGGGAAATATCTATCATCATCCCCAATCTATTCATCTCTTTTACAGCCTTTTTACCTAAGTCACTTAAACCATTATGTAGCCAAATACTATCTTTTTCACCTGTATTGGAATCGCAAAATTGACTATGCCCGTTGTGACTTAATGAAATATAGCGTGCCCCTCGTTTATGGTATTCTTCAAACTTGGAAAGATCTTCAGCAATAGGATACGCATTTTCAACTCCAATCATGGCAACTTTTTTACCAGAAGCACTAATCCGTCTAACATCTGCAGAAGTCAATGCCAATTCTATCCGGTCCGGGGCATAGGTATCACAAAGTCTGTGGATGGCCTCAAACTTGGCAATAGCGTTTTTAGATGCCTTAGCATAACCCTCTGTTGTCAGAGAATCTTGCCCAGTATAAACTATCAACCATACGGCATCCAAACCACCGGCTGTCATTTTAGGTAAATTGACCTGTGTATCCAGATTTTGTGCGTAATTGATACTGTCAGTAAAATTCTTGACATTAATATCGTCATGGGTATCAATGGTAATCACTTCTTGATGTATTCGTTTTGCTTTTTCTTCCAAGGTTTCTGTAGTTTTTGGATTTTTTTCAGCACATGAAATCAACAATGTTATGCTGCATATTAGGTAGAAATATCTCATGACTTTTTTTTACACATACAAATAAAGCAATTTGACAACAAAATGCTCCAGTTATAGAACAATAAGTTGGGATATCACGACCATTTCAAGATTTTTAGTTGGATAACCATTAATCATTGATAGTTTGGGAACTAGGGAACTACTTACTTATTTGGAAAAATTGGAAATTGGATTGAGCAGCTTTTCATATGAAGAACTGGGCACTGTTGAGGCCGGAAAACTTAAAAAATCGTTTGACGAATTTAAAACAGGTTTGGAGGACAAGGTTTTTGGTGTTCCAGAAATGAAACAGCTAGAAGTAATTTATGACCAGGTGGGCATTCAATCTTCAAGTTCCCACGATTCAATAAAAAGTGAGGCAAAAGATGTTGATTTACTGGTTTCCTTGGTTGGTTTATTGGAGAAGACTGAGTTAACGAAAAAACAAAAGGATATCGTTAAAACCCTAAAAGCTACAAGTAAACGACTTCAAGAGCGTACTGAGACCTCAAAAAAGGACAAAAAAGTAGTTTCCAATGCATTATTGATTGAAAAAAACCTGGAATCTGTTCTTTCAACAGAAAAGGTTAACCTAAAGCCTGTGCTTACCGAATGTATGGGGCAAATGGAGCTGTTGGAAGAGCTAATAAGACTTTACAAACAGAACATATTGGAGTTCATTGGTAGTCTAAAAGTATACTTGCAGACAAAGAACTTTAGGGGGGTCGATTTTGCCTGTCAAAAGATTCAACCTTGCCTTAGAATGATGAAAACTGTAAGTTTGTTAGAAATAACCGAACAAATGATAACTGTCTGTAAGACAGATAATGACATTAAGTACCTCAACTTTTTATATGATCAATTCTTGGTAGAACATCCTAAGGTTGAAGAATTGGTGGATTTTGAAATTGATGTGCTGAGGAATATGTAGAAAAACAAATAACATATGAAAGATAGTAGTCTTCCCGAATACCATCATAGTATCTTTCATCAGTTGTTAGAACACGCTTCTGATCTAGATTGCAAACTCCTTCTCTTGGAGCAAATTTTAGAACTGGGTGATACCAAAGAAATTGCTTTGCTTGAAGAACTGGAGAATCATACCAACCTCAAAATAAGCGAAAAGGCATCTAGTGTAAAGTCTGAATTGCTATCCAAATTGGGAAAACCGCAGACGGAAGAGGATACGCTACTCCCTATGAACCTTTGTTTCTTATATGACGAGTTCAATATTAGCCCAGCCAAGGTGGATAAAGACCTGGACTTCGGTGTGACCTTGGATATTTTTGAGAGTGAATGAGGCCCTAAGACTTCTAAACACCTATAGATTTTCGACATATTTTTCCTACATTCTTCATGCAATCAATGTTTCACAACGTAATGATGGAGTTTCACCACAATTGGTTGGTTTTAAACAATCTTTCACATAGGTTTACGTTATAACTACAACCCAAATATTAAACCAGTTAATACCATGTTGTACGATACCTACGGAGAAGAATACTTGGCGTTCTTACAAGAACTAAATGAAATTTTAAGCATTAACGAACTTGCAGAGTTAGATTATTTATAGATAACATCTCCCCAAAATAACACCCCATGAAAAATCATAACCAAGAAAATTCAGCCTACTTGAATTTTATTCAAGATCTAAATGAAATGTTGACCGATTTTAATATTAGTCAATTGAGTCGTCCGTAATAGTTTAAAGTGGATATCATGAAAAAGGGGATGTTTTAAAACATCCCCTTTTTTATTTTCAATGGAAAGTTATCCCAAATAAGATTTTAGAATCTTACTTTTTGAGGTATGCCTTAACTTTCTAATGGCCTTTTCACGAATCTGTCTAACGCGTTCCCTGGTCAAATCAAAAGTGCTTCCTATCTCTTCCAAGGTCATCGACTGTTGATCACCTATCCCATAATATAAACGAACTACATCTGCTTCGCGTGGAGATAAAGTCTCCAATGCCCTGTTTATCTCCGTATACAATGATTGATGCATTAAATCTTTATCCGGTTTTGGAGATTCGGCAGAATTTAGAACATCGTACAAGCTAGAAGTTTCCCCTTCCTTGAGTGGCGCATCCATTGAAACATGCCTTCCCGTATTTTTTAGGGACTGTTTTACCTCAGAAACGGTCATATCCAGCTCCTTGGCTATTTCCTCAGCAGACGGCGGGCGTTCATGCGCCTGTTCCAAATAGGAAAATGTCTTCTTAATTTTGTTTATAGAACCAATTTTATTCAACGGAAGCCGTACCACTCTTGACTGTTCGGCCAAAGCCTGAAGAATGGACTGCCTGATCCACCATACCGCATAGGAGATAAACTTAAATCCGCGGGTTTCATCAAATCGTTTGGCTGCTTTTACCAGACCCACATTGCCTTCATTGATAAGGTCGGGAAGTTTTAATCCTTGGTTCTGGTATTGTTTCGCCACCGAAACCACAAATCTCAAATTGGCATTGGTCAATTTTTCCAACGCAGCCTGATCACCAGTTCTTATGCGCTGGGCAAGCTCCACTTCTTCTTGGGCAGTGATCAAATCAATCTTACTGATATCCTGAAGATATTTGTCAAGGGATTTGGATTCTCTATTGGTAACTTGCTTAATGATCTTGAGCTGCCTCATACGATATGTCGGATTTCAATTTTGAATATAGCTTACATAATACATCTTTAAACCCTATTTTCCAAGTGGCAATGGCTATTATTATCAAAATGTTATGAGCATTCTCCGTGCTGCCTCTAAAAAAGCCTATTAGTGCAATTGTTGATAGTATCTTAATAGAAATGCGGAAACAAATCCTAGCTGTAGTATAAAAAACTCCTAATTTTGTAAGGTTTGTTAGTTTGGAACATTTAATCCATTTTCCATTGGAGGTAGAAAGAGAAGTAAGTAAAAAAACGTTATACGATTATCAACTAGAAGATTTAAAGAAAATCTTCAAACACATCAATGAGCTGCCCTCTGGCACCAATATCCTCTATCAGTTACCAACAGGTGGGGGAAAGACGGTGGTTTTTTCCGAAATAACCCGGAAATTTATCCAGGATACCGGTAAAAAAGTCATAGTGCTCACCCATAGGATAGAATTGAGCCGGCAGACTTCCAAAATGCTGCATGGATTTGGGGTGGCCAATAAAATCATCAATAGCGAGGTAAAAGAACTGCATGATCAAGATGAATACATGTGCTTTGTTGCTATGGTGGAAACCCTGAACAATAGGCTACAGGAAGAAAAGGTCACCCTAAAGAACATTGGGCTTGTAATTATTGATGAAGCGCATTACAACTCCTTCAGAAAATTGTTCAAGTATTTTGAAGAGTCCACCATTCTAGGCGTGACGGCAACACCGCTAAGTTCCAATATAAAGCTCCCAATGAAAGATCATTACAAACACCTGATCATTGGGGAGTCGATTAAATCGTTGATCGAAAAGCGATTTTTGGCCAAGGCCAATCTCTATAATTATGATGTAAGCCTTAGAACCCTAAAATTAGGAATTCATGGAGATTATACCGTGAAATCCTCAGACGAGTTCTATGGCAACCACAGCATGTTGGGGAAATTGCTCACTGCGTACGAAGAAACGGCAAAGGGTACCAAAACCCTTATTTTCAATAATGGGATAAACACTTCACTTTACGTATACGAGACCTTTAAAAAAGCAGGTTATCCCGTTCGTCATTTGGACAATAAGAACACGGCGACCGAGCGAAAGGAGATATTGGATTGGTTTGCCAATACCCCAGATGCCATTCTAACTTCCGTGAGTATCCTTACCACGGGTTTTGATGAACCCAGCGTACAATCCATAATATTGAATAGGGCAACTCGATCACTTACGTTATACTTTCAAATGATTGGAAGGGGATCTAGGGTGTTACCCGATAAGGACGATTTTACTGTTATTGATTTGGGGAACAATATAGCACGTTTTGGACCTTGGGACGCCCCTGTGGACTGGCAGGAAATATTCCACTTTCCCGATTTTTATTTGGAAAACATCAAAAACGATGAAGATATTGAGCATGAATTTGTTTACGTCATGTCAGATGAGCTCAAAGCAAAGTTCAGTAAATCGGAAAACATCACGTTTGATATCAAGGAAGAGTACAAAAAGGTTTTCGCCAAGGGCGGAAAGTCCAAACAAGTATTGGAAATGAGCATTGAGCAGCATGCCCAGATATGTGTGGAAAACAGTGAAGATGTTTTTGATGCCAGAATCTTGGCCAAAGAGCTCAAAGAAGAAATTGCCTATCGTGTGCGCCAATATTCATATTGTATTATGAATAATACCAAAAACTACAAAGAGTGGTTAGAGGAAGACTATGAACGTAAATTGCGCTCCAGCATTTCCAAAAAATTTGCGGCGCTAATGTAGTCGGAAAGGTTCTTGGATTGTTGGAGTACAGGCTCAGTTGAAATTTGGTATTCGTAGTTTGGGATTTGTGCTATGGTAACCGGCGGTTAAATTTTTATGTGAATCTCCCCAATGAACAAAATTCTTTTGATAATTGGTAATGTATGGCCAGAACCTTGTACTACGGCCGCAGGGCATCGCATGTTACAACTGATTCATGCTTTTAAAGACTTCGGATATCATATAACCTTTGGTTCAACCGCTAGCGAATCAGAATTTAGTTTTGATTTGGACAAGCTGGGGATTACGTCCGTTACCTTACAATTGAATCATTCCAGTTTTGATGAATTTGTACAAGTTCTACATCCGGATGTGGTAATCTTTGATCGGTTTATGGTTGAAGAACAATTTAGCTGGCGTGTGGCCGAGTTTGCTCCTCAAGCACTAAGGATTTTAAACACGGAAGATTTGCACTCACTACGCAAAACGAGGGAAGAAAGTCATAAAAAAGGAGAGGAGTTCACCCTAGGAGCCTGGAGGAAACACCCTATGACCCTACGTGAAGTTGCCAGCATTTATAAATCTGATCTTACCCTAATGATTTCTTCATACGAAATGGAAATTCTTCAAAAAGAGTTGGCAATTCCGGAAGATTTGTTGGTCCATCTGCCCTTTATGCTTGCGAAACTGACCTCAAAAGAGATAACTGCCTGGCCCAATTTTGAAGAACGCGAGGATTTTATTTCCTTCGGAAACGGGAAACATGCCCCCAATCTGGATTCCATCCTGTGCCTTAAGGAATCTATTTGGCCATTGATCAGGGAAAAATTGCCCCACGTAAACTTGAAGATCTACGGAGCGTATCTTCCAAAACACATTCAACAATTGCACAATCCAGAGGAAGGGTTTCATGTATTGGGATGGGCAGAGCATTTAGATGAGGAAATCCAAAAGGCATGTATCTGTCTAGCTCCACTCCGGTTTGGTGCGGGAATTAAAGGAAAATTGATGGATGCCATGAAAAATGGAACACCAAGCGTTACCACCTCTATAGGTGTCGAAGGTATGCATGGCGATTTACCGTGGAATGGTACCGTAACCAATGATTGGACATCTTTTGCCAAGGCAGCAGTAGAACTTTACGGCAATCAAGAAAAATGGAAACAAGCTCAGGGGAATGGTGTTAACACGATTAATAAGCTTTATAATAGAGAACTGTTGCCTGATAAATTGATTCAAAAGCTACAAGAAACTCAAAAAAACCTGGAAAATCACCGTAATAAAAATGTGGTCGGTAGAATGCTACAACAACAGACTGTAGCCAGTACCAAATATATGGCTAGGTGGATTGAGGAAAAGAATAGGAAATAGGCAGGTTTCGTTTTAATTTCTTTTAAAATCAAGAAAGTGATATTTAAATTGCTCTAAAGTGTGACCACTTTGCCTACTCCTTAAACTAAGGTAGAAATCCAAACTCTTATAATCTTCCAATCATAAATGCATGGATTTTGTATCTTTTCTAAGAAAATACTGACCTCTATGAAAAAAATGGCCATATGCCTTACCCTATTATTCGGGTTTGCAATCAACATTTTAAATGCCCAAGTAAACTTAAAAGGAAAGATTGTTGAATATGATACGGGCAAACCGGTGGAATTTGCCAATATTGGGGTCACCAAGATAGCCAAGGGAACAGTCTCTGATTTTGATGGCACTTTTTCCTTTGCTTTGGAAGAAAATGAAATCAACCAAAAAGACACCTTGCAAATATCAAGGATAGGATATAAGACCATCCGATTTTCAACCCAGGATTTTAGAGAAATTATCAAAACAAAAGGAATTGTTCAAATTGAAGCAGTGCCTTATGAACTTGAAGGGATTACGGTGACAAACAGTGATGCCGACAAACGAAAGATAGGGTATCAGAGTAGTTCCAAACGCCTTTTCGGGTTTTGGAACGATAGTTTGGCGTTAGGAGGGGAGCATGCCTCAAAAATTTTGGTTCGCAAAGGCCCTGTAAAGCTTGAGGATATATCGTTCAATGTGATAGCAAACATCTCAGATAGCCTTTTGGTACGAGTTAATGCCTACCAATTGGAAAAAGGGCTTCCAGGGGAGAACATTTCCAACGGAAACATCTTGTATACCATTAAACAACGACAGGGCACCATAACCATAGACCTCTCTCCCTATAATATTGTGGTAGAAGACCACTTTGTGATTAGCTTGGAGCTTCTTAAAATTTATGGAGGCAGGGTAGGTATTGGCATATCTGCTTTTGATGATGGTTCGCGGTCTTTTACCAGATTGGTGAGTCAGGGAAGATGGAAACGAATGCGTAAGGGCTTTACCATTGCATTCGGTTTAAACACCTCTGCCGTGGACAAGATGGAAATAACCCAAGAAAAAATGCGGACAAGACAAAAACCAGATATGATAACGCTTTTATGGGATACCTCGGAATCTATGAAAGATAGGGATTTGGCAAATGAACTCCGTTTTTTGGATGCTTATTTCAAAAACCTGAACAATGTTTCTGTTTCATTACAAAAATTCAGCAATGCCATTTCCGACAGGAAAACATTCAAAATAACCGATGGTAATTGGGATGTTTTGAAACAAGAATTGCAATCAACCATATATGATGGAGGCAGCAGCAACAGATTATGGGAAGAACTTGAAATTTCGGAACACACCCTTTTATTCACAGATGGTAAAAACTTTCCTACCGATGTTGGCAAGGATTGGTATGGAACTTTGTTTACCGTAAATGGGAGTATCAATGCCAACCATAAATTGCTTAAAGAACTGGCCGAAGACCATGGAGGTAATTATCTAAACCTCGAAAAACTGGAAGGCATGGAAGTCGCTGTTGGTTTTACAAAATACCATCAAGCGGATAATCTTGATTACATTACTAGGGAGAGTAGACAAAAGCTTTCAGAAATTACAGGAAGTGTTGGTGATCTGGATGACCCCTTGCCCAACGTTGTGGTTAAAGTAAGGGGCACGGAGCGGAAAACAAAAACAGACTCTAAAGGCAATTTTACTTTGCAGGCCCATGATGGTGAGATTTTGGATTTTTCATATCCAGGAAGGGAAAAGGCATCCTCTGTGGTAAGCACATCTTCACGGATGCTAAAGATTATAATGCCCATTGGAGTTACCGCTTTGGATGAAGTGGTTTTGGAGGAAAATCTTAAACTGAAAGAATTGCACAAGCCCCTTAACAAGAACATTACCACTCGTTTTGGCACTTTGGATATGGAAAAAGTTGGTTTTAGTGTAAAACAAATTGATGGGGAAAAACTTAGCAAAAGTGCCCAAACCATAATGGAGGCATTGCAGGGAAAATTCCCTGGAGTGAAAATCATTAGGGATTACAACAAGAATATAGACCTTGTCTTCATACGCCCAGATCCATTATTAGGTTTTCCTGCTTCTTGGGATGTGGATGGACATATTTATGCTCCAGACCGTCCTCCTTTTCATATTAACCTTCATAACATTAAGGACATTACCATTATGCCGGCAGCCTGGGCCACTGCTAGATATGGTAGGCTGGCTCCGGGAGGAATTATAATCATACGTACAATAAGCGCCACTTTTGATGATTTGGAGACCACTAAAAATGGCGTAACAAATGGTCAAAATGTACAAAACAGGTATAATAACGATGCAATAGAATTGGCCAATGGAATTTTGAGCAAGCCAAGGTATGCCCAGCGTATTGCCGGTAATGAAACAGCCGCACAAGGCTATTTACAATATCTGGAAGAAAAAGAGAATTATGGGAACTTGTCAAGCTTTTATGTGGAAGTTGCTAAACTGTTTTTAGATAAATGGCAAGATTTAGAAAGAGCCAACCAAATACAATCCAACATACTTGAGCAATTCCCGGATCAAGTTGATGCGCTCAAGATTCTTGCCTATTCCTATGAAGAAGAAGGTCATTTTGAGGAGGCATGTTACGTGTACAAACAGATTCTTAAAGCAAACAGTTCGCCCCAGTCCAAAAGAGATTTGGCAAATGTGCTTTATAAACTAAAAAAATACAAAGAAGCCTGGTCTATGTATAAAAACTATATCGGCAGCAAAAACATTCTAGAAGCTGAGGGTTTGGATCAATTGGTTAAAAATGAAATGTTGCGTTTGGTTGAAACCCATGGAGAGGAAATAGGAATGGATAAATCTAAATTCACGTTTGATGAACAGAGCAATTATAGTTTGATTGTGGAATGGAACAACCCCAATACCCAGTTTGAGCTACAGTTTGTGAATCCACAGGGCCGTTATTACAATTGGAACAATACGGTTGAAATTTCCAATGAAGAAACCACAAAGGGTAATCTTTCGGCCAGTTTTGAATTGGATGATATGCAACAAGGCCAATGGTTGGTGAATATGACCTATGTAGGCAACCAGATTAATTTGCCTACCTATCTTAAGTTTACGCTAAAAAACAATCAAACAGGAGAAGATGAAGTTAAGATGATTACACTTCGACAACGGGATGTAAAGTATAAAGTCATGGATTTATCTAACCAAGGAATGCAATTTTATGAAAGCATGTAAAACCAAGAAAGTAATACATATCAATCATTTACAGCATAGAATAAATATAAATCGTTGTACATAGTATTTCCTTTGATGCCGAATCCAGCATAGCCCTCAGAACCAGTTGATCCATAGGTGCCATTAAATCTGGGTTCTCCTGGAAAGGATTCTACCTCACTCCAGATCATGTTTTGTGGGTCATAGGTCCAAAAATCGACACCTGGAACAATATTGGTAATACTTCCAAGTCCAAAATATCCTTTTCCTTTAATAGTAAAGCCAATGCCCTCAAGTCTTTCAGTGCCGGGAAATTCATCTATTTCATTCCAAGTATCATCAATGCTGTTGTAAACAACGTGCCTTTTGGTTCTTTGATTAACATTGATTACCCCTGCAATTAAATGGGCCGTTCCTTCAATACTAAATGAAGTGAAACCGTAAGTTGCATCGCCATTGAAATCTGAAATAGGGGACCATTGGTTGGTAGACTGGTCATATTCGAAAAATTCATTGGTAGAATCGATTCCATTTACATTTCCAGATCCTACATATGCTTTATTGCCAATTACAAATGCGGTAGCCGAAGAACGCGAAACACCAGGGACGTCAGAAAGTTGTGTCCATGATTCATTTTCTGAATCAAACTCCCAAAATTCTTGGGACCTAGAAGAATCTTCATAGTAACCAAGACAAATATATCCTTTATCCCCAATGCTAAAAGATAGTGCTGCAAAGCGCTTTCCGCCAGGAAAATCTGGCAATTGCCTCCATGTGTTGTTTTCGATTGAATAAACCCACCAATCCTGAAAACGTTCATTTTGGATACTTGACCCAAAACCAACATAAAGGTTTTGTCCAATGACAAATGATGAAGGTGCAAACCTCTTGCTCAGTGGAGTATTCGGAACCTCAACCCAACCCTGTCGTTCAATAGCCTGAATCTCAACGGATATGTTCAGAGTATCTCCATCTTTAATAGTAAATTCATTGGATATTCCAGAAAATACAACATCCTCAATAGTTTGGTGTTTTGCTAATTTAGAGAGGATCTCAAATTTGTAGGTTCCAGCCTCCAATGGAATGTAATTGGGAGTTTGTTCCATATCTTCATTGCTCTCCAAAATATCCCCGCTTGAACCCAATGTGTTCAGAGTAAAAGATTCGTTTTCTATATCCAACCCAACAAATTCAATTGCCACTTGTCCCAAAGGTTGGACAGGAGGTTTTTCTTCAGGAATTGAGTCATTATTCTCGGCACAGGCCATACAAAAGAATAAAATGACAAGGTAGGTTTTGAAATGTAGTTTGATTGACATATTCGTTGCGCTTTGTTAAAAACGCCTAAATTACACGTTTAAATAAAAGAGCAATTATTTTTAGCCATTTGTAATTCTTTTGTCGCTAAACGACATAAAAAAACAAAACAAATTTTATACGTTTTTAGGAGCTCTATCAAATAGAACCGGATTCAAGTGTGAATCGATTATGTTGCCCACTTTCACATTGGGGCACCATGTGTTCCAGTCGTTCATTTGCCCCTCATTTTCAGGTTGTTTTAATATCATATCCTTATCCATATAGATAATAGTCATGACTTTTCTGGTTTGGCCAGTGGTATTGGCTCCAGCGCGGTGAAAAACCCATCCTGAGTGAAAACTGATTTCACCAATATCAAACGGTTCGGCAACTTTTGGACAATCTGATAGTCGCATTTTTTTACCAATGATGATTTCACTTTCATCACTAATGGAAAGATCCCTCCCTACTTTTATGTGTTGACTTCCCGCTGCAAATTCGAGCGGTCCCATTTCCATGGGAATTGCCTGTAACGGAATCCAGGCCGTAATGGTTTTATCCGTAGTCAATGGCCAATAATATTGATCTACATGCCATGGAGTAATACCTCCGCCACCTTCCTTAAAAAGTGCCTGATCATGATACATTCTAACGCCGTCAACTTCCATCAAATCTGAAGCAAGTTGTGCCAATCGTTTGCTAAATAGCAGTTGTTTTATGTTTTCATCCTGTGTCCACAAGTTGAATACCTGCAAAAATGCCTTGCCGTAGGTGTCACGTTCTTCCAGAGGAAGGGTTTGTGTATTCATTTCGTCAACCTTGGCGGATATTATGGTATTTAAATAGGCAACTATCTCTGGAGGGAGTACCTCCTTAATTTTTATAAAGGAATTCTTTCTATAAAAATTAAGCTGTTCATTGCTTAAAGTATAAGGCTCCTGAAGAATATCTAAATTCATATTTATGGGCAACAGTGTTTCTAAAGATACTAAAAACCCAAATGTCGTTTTAAATGGGAGGGGAGCATAAATTCCATACGATTGGTAGACCTTTTTCATGATCAGGCAACCATTTGGCCAATTTTAATGTCTCTTAAAATAGGAAGCACTAATCTTACGAGACATCATGAATGAAAGACTTCATTATATTGATTGGTTAAGAGTATTGGCATTTGTCACTTTAATTTTGTTTCATTGTGCGGTTCCATTTGTGGAACATTACACATGGGAAATCAACAATAAGGAAACATCGGCATGGATAACAAGGATAATTTGGTGGTTGCATCAATGGAGATTGCCGTTGTTGTTTTTTATTGCAGGAGTAGGTGTCCGTTTTTCCCTTAGAAGAAGGACAATTGCATCTTTTTTTGGCGAGCGGTTTGTCCGCCTGTTTATTCCACTAGCCTTTGCAATATTCTTTATTACCCCCATTCAGGTATATTTTGAATGGTTGCAAAAAGGGAGAATCAACACGAGCTACTTGGATTTTTACCCTTCAGTTTATGAAATAATACCCTATCCTGATGGGTCATTTACATGGAGCCACATGTGGTTTGTAGCCTATTTATTTGTTTTTACCATTCTCTTACTTCCCATTTTTTCGTTATCAAAAGTTAAATGGTTCAACCGCTTTAAAGCCTTTTTGAACAAAATATTCTCCTTGCCCATTATCCATCTGCTATTAGCCGTTCCATTTGTTTTCTTTTTTTATGGGTTATATATAGATTGGCCGGAACAAGGCAGTTTAATCAACGATTGGTATGTGTTTGTCACATCCATGACCTTTTATTTTTTCGGATATGTATTAAGTGCCATACCTGCTTTTTGGGAAGGCTGTAAAAAGCATAGAAGATTGTTTCTGGGGATTGCAATGCTATTGGCCATAGCACTAATGTGGAAATATTATTGGAATTGGGAATTTAACCAGCCTACGGAACAAGATGACAATTTGTATTTGTATGGTTTTCTCAATGCTTTTCATATATGGACCATTATTCTATCGGCAATTGGGTATACCATGAAGTATCTTAATTTTTCAAATTCCTATTTAAGTTATTTGAACACCGCGGTTTACCCATTTTATATTATGCACCAAGCCGTTATTGTGACATCTGGTTACTATGTATTGCAATGGCAAGTCGGTATTACAATTAAACTGTTTGTATTGATTCTGATTTGTACTTCAACCATCTGGGTTCTTTATCATTTTCTTATTCGAAAAACTGTTGTTACACGTGTGTTGTTTGGAATGAAATGGAATCCAAGAAGTAAAACAAAATCTGTAGCTGTCCCATAAGTTTTTTCATATTTAAAAGAACACAGGTTTTTAATGTTTACTGCGGAATTAGGAAGAAGCATTCTTAAAATTCCTTTATTTTGCAGCATACAAAATGAAAGTATGAAATCTCCCAATTGGATAACTGCCATAGAATTTGAAGATATCACCTATAAAAAATGCGATGGGGTTGCCCGCATAGCGTTCAATAGACCCAATGTTAGAAATGCTTTTCGACCAAAGACCACCAGTGAATTGTACAAAGCCTTTTATGATGCACAGGAAGATACTTCCATAGGGGTTGTCCTCCTTTCTTCGGAAGGACCATCAACCAAGGATGGTGTGTATTCCTTTTGTAGCGGAGGGGATCAAAAAGCAAGGGGCCACCAAGGTTATGTTGGCGATGATGGAATGCACAGACTAAATATCCTGGAAGTGCAGCGATTGATTCGGTTTATGCCCAAAGTGGTCATTGCCGTAGTGCCTGGTTGGGCCGTTGGTGGTGGACACAGCCTCCATGTAGTCTGTGATATGACCCTGGCCAGTAAGGAACATGCCATTTTTAAACAGACCGATGCCGATGTAACCAGTTTTGATGGAGGATATGGTTCTGCCTATTTAGCTAAAATGGTGGGGCAGAAGAAAGCCCGTGAAATTTTCTTTTTGGGAAGAAACTACTCTGCTCAGGACGCTTATGAAATGGGAATGGTAAATGCCGTGGTTCCACATGATGAACTGGAAGATACGGCATACCAATGGGCACAGGAAGTGTTGGAGAAATCTCCAACATCCATTAAAATGCTCAAGTTTGCCATGAACCTTACCGATGATGGCATGGTTGGGCAACAAGTGTTTGCAGGTGAAGCCACCCGTTTGGCGTATATGACCGATGAAGCCAAAGAAGGAAGAAATGCCTTTCTGGAAAAAAGAAAACCCGATTTTGGAAAGGACAAGTGGATTCCTTAGTTCAATGTTCAGTTGACAATGGACAATTAAAGCTGGGAGTATCTAAAAGAAGCTATCTGTTATAGTGTCACTTTGAGCATAGTTCATACGTCAACTTACCAATTTCCATAAACTAAAAAGAGCCTTGCCGTTATGGTCAAGACTCTTTTACGAGAACACTATATGAAAATGAAAAAATTTACTTTCGTTATTATTACATTGTAAATGTACCACCAGTGTTCCCGTAAATGAAATTATTGTTGTGAAGCAGCGTTTTATTGTGGTTTGCTGTTCTTTTTAAGATATATCTTCGACCTATGGTACAGATTTTACGATGGCCGACAAGAAGCTATTTACGTCAAAATCAGGATCTTCGGCCAACCCAGTACGTACAACAACCAAATTTTTGGATGGAATCACGAAAACATATTGCCCTTGATAACCGTTGCAAGAAAACAAATCTTTAGGTACATCTGGATATTTGCCATTGGCGTTCAACCAAAAGTGCGCTCCGTAGGTGCCATCTGAATGTAAGGTGGGGTTGGTGATATAATCTACCCATTCAGGATGGAAGATTTGCTCCCCGTTCCATATTCCTCTGTCTAAATAAAGTTGTCCAAACCTCGCCCAATCCCGAGTGCCGGCCCAACTATAGGATGAACCAACATAATTACCGGCAATATCCGCTTCTAAAACCATGGAATACATACCAATTTTGTCAATCAAAGCAGAGTAAGGGAAATCAAGATATTCCTGATGTGAACGAAATTGTTGTCTTAAAATGCCCGACAACAAATTTGTGGTACCCGAAGAGTAGTTCCATATTTCAGTTGGTTGGGCAATGAGTTTCTTTTCCTTTTGGGGTTTGGTCATGTCAGCATCCAAAAAAAGCATTTGGGTAACATCAGAGATTTTGGAATAATCTTCATCCCATTCCAAGCCACTTTGCATACGCAACAAATGGTTTAGGGTAATGTTCTTGCGCTCATCCTTTTCCCATTCTGTGATAGGAGCGGGCCAAGACATATCCAATTTTCCTTGATGCTCCAGAATCCCGTAGCAAGTGGCCAAGACACTTTTGGTCATGGACCATCCTAGAATTGGCGTATCCTTGGTAAAACCATCAATATATTTTTCAGCAACAAGATGTCCCTTGTAAAGAACCAGCAGCGTTCGTGTTTTCTGACTCTCAGGATTCGCAAAGGCCAATGCCACTGCTTTATCCAATTGATCCATGTTAACATCCGCAGGAACAGAATCCTTAGGATTGGCTTGTCCGTATGGATAAGGGATGGTATCGCTTGACTGGTGTCGAGCCGGAGAGGGCATAGGTTTGCTCTCATCATAATCATCATTGATTAAAACCGTTCCCAGCCCTTCCCTGTAAATAGCTTTTCGGTTCATAAGACCATATACCGAAGCAGAAGCCCACTTCTTTTCGGTATTGACTTCAGTATCTGCAAGCTCAATAAGGGGTACATTGTTATCATTTTGTGCAAGAGAAGCAGCTGATCTGTTTGCCACAAAAACACCAGAGGCCATATTTTTGGATGCATAGCCAGAAATTATGGTCAATTTTGGATAATTGAGGTACACAACAACCCCGACAACCAATAACAATAAGATAAGCGCGCGTTTAAGTAATTTCATGGATTAAGATTTGTAACTTTCTGGTACTAAAATAAACAATTAGAATATGTCCAATATAGGAATGATCATTGAAGAACGGAGTAGGGACATTGGTGATTTCTTGGTGGGTCGGCTAATCCCTTTTCGAAAAAAGCGTATGATAGGCCCTTTCGTTTTTATAGACCACATGGCACCTGTGCAATTGGGTCCACACAAATATATGGATGTAGACCAGCATCCCCATATAGGTTTGTCTACCTTGACCTATTTATTTGATGGAGAAATTATGCATGAAGACAGCTTGGGTACCAAACAATTGATCAAACCAGGTTCAGTGAATTGGATGACAGCTGGAAGAGGTGTTTCCCATACCGAACGGACCCCCGACCATCTTAGAAATGGGAAGACTTTCATGGCACAGGGATACCAGATTTGGGTGGCATTGCCAAAAGATTTGGAGGATATGGAACCTCAATTTCATCATGTTGAAGCCAAAGATTTGCCTAGATGGCAGGATGGGGATACAACTTTCACTCTTGTTGCCGGTGAGGGATATGGAAAGAAATCCCCAATTCCCACATATTCCCCTTTGTTCATGGTTGAAATCAAAACCAATAGTAGTTATCATCTAAATGTCAATGGGAAACTAAAAGGTGAAATAGGAATCTGTGTGGATAAAGGAAGTATTGATGCCTGCGGAGAAATCATCAAAAAAGGAAATATTTTGGTGAGTAAAGTTGAAGATACTTGTGATATCACAGTACATCCAAATTCGCATTTATTGTTGTTTGGAGGGGAGCCTTTTCCGGAGGAAAGACATATTTATTGGAATTTTGTCTCTACAAGTAAGGAAAAAATAGCTCTGGCATTGGAAGATTGGAAAAACAAAACTTTTCCGATGATGTCCAATGATAATACTTATGTACCACTTCCAAAATCTGTTTTCAAGAATACTTAACTTTAAGAAACATCTAAAACGTGATTATCAAAAAAGCGCTTCTTTTTTTTCTGATTTTTGTTGGATGTAAAGAGGAAAATACTCTTGTGGAATCCCAATCCTTTGATTGGAGAGGACTTGAGGTGACCATTTCTGCTTATAACTCGGTTTCATGGCAAACACAAGGTGATCCCAATCTTGCGGCATGGGGAGATACCTTAAAACCGGGAATGAAGAGCATTGCTGTTTCAAGGGATTTGTTGAAAATGGGAATTGGACATAATACGATGGTTAAAATTGACACTTTTCCTGATACTTTTTATGTGAAGGACAAAATGAACAGACGTTGGAAAAACAGGGTTGACCTCTATATGGGTACAGATGTAAAAAAAGCCCGGGAATGGGGAAGAAAAAAACTGTTCATCTGTTACGCGGTACCATTGGATAGTACCGGATTAAATAATTTGAAATGAGAAAAATAATTCTTGGATTACTTTTAGGCGGATTGCTTTGGTCTTGTCAGGTACAAAGGACCATTATTGACAAACCCATTGTTTTTAATGAGGAGCGCATTGCTCTTACCAAAGAATATCTATTGCAACGTTATAATTTGGAACAGGACTCACCAGAGATAGAACCAAAAATGATTGTGTTACATTGGACGGCTCTTGGAACACTGGAAGATTCTTTTGAAGCCTTTTATGATATAAAACTTCCTAATTGGCGTAAGTATGTTAGCGGAGTAAGTGGATTGAATGTTTCAACCCAATTTTTGGTCGATAGGGACGGTACGATATACAGATTAATGCCAGAAAATTATATGGGAAGGCATGTAATTGGCCTTAACCACTGTTCCATTGGGGTTGAAAATGTGGGAGGAACTGATAATTGGCCTTTGACAAAGGAACAGTTAAAATCAAATATTTGGTTGGTTAAATATTTGGCAGAGAAATATGAGATAGATTATCTGATAGGCCATTACGAGTATACAAATTTTGAGGGACACCCACTTTGGCTGGAGGTAGATGATGGCTACCGTACGGAAAAGACCGATCCAGGAATAGATTTTATGAAAAAGGTGCGAAAAGCAACAAAAAGATTTAATTTTAAACCCGTGCCTTCAAAAAAATAATATGCGCTTTATAATTTTTCTTCTAGTGGGATGTTTTAGCTTTTATGCATATTCCCAAGAAACCATTACCAACGAGTTATATGCAACCTACGAACAGTATAAGGAACCCTCCTTACAAAAACGAAGAATCAAACATCATCAAATACAACCCTTGATTAAGAGGTTTGATGCCAATCCTAAATTTGAGGTTCAAAAAGTCGGGGAGTCCATTGAAGGACGTGACTTAAACTTAATTAGTATAGGTTCAGGCCCAATCAATATTTTTCTGTGGTCGCAAATGCATGGTAACGAACCTACTGCGACCCAGGCAATTTTTGATATCCTGAACTTTTTGGATGCTCCACAGCTCAAAAAAGAAAAAAGGGAAATCCTTTCAAAATTGAAATTACATTTTTTGCCTATGCTCAATCCAGATGGGGCAGAAGTGTACGAAAGACGTAATGCTCTGGGCATTGACATTAATAGGGATGCTCTTAGATTACAATCTCCTGAAGGAAGAACGTTGAAAAGAATTCGAGACAGTCTGGATGCGAAGTTTGGATTCAATCTGCATGATCAAAGTACATATTACAATGCAGAATTGACCGATAAGCCTGCTACTATTTCATATTTGGCCACTGCTTACAACTATGAAAAAGATATTAATGAGGTGCGCTCCAATGCCATGAAGGTAATAGTATATATGAATGACATCATTCAAAAATATGCACCTGGTCAAGTAGGACGATACAGTGATGACTTTGAGCCAAGAGCTTTTGGGGATAATATTGCCAAATGGGGAACAAGCCTTATTCTGATTGAATCTGGAGGATATACCAACGATGTTGAGAAACAAGAGATACGTAAGCTAAATTACGTTTCCATTCTTTCCGCACTTTATACCATTGCAAAGGAGAGTTATCAAGACATTCCCATTAAAGATTACGAGAAAATTCCGCAAAACGACAGAAAACTTTTCGATTTAAAAATTGAGAATGTCACTTATGAGTTATTGGGCAATGATTATATATTGGATTTGGGAATTTATCGGCAAGAAGTAGATGACGAAAACCATGATTCTTTTTACAATAAAAGTATAATTGTTGACCAAGGAGATTTGTCCACTTTTTATGGATATGAAACTTTTGATGCATCGGGTTATAGAATTATTCCGGGTAAATTGACGGACCAATCATTTGAAAGTCCAACCAAAATGAAAGACTTTAATGTAGTTGACGCGTTAAAAAATGGAACGGCTTATGTTATGGTCAATAATTTGGTTGAAAAACTATCTTTTTTCAAATTACCTATCAATTTAGTTGAAAAAACATATAGACCGGGAGAGTTTGTGCTGAGACCAGGAGTCAATCCCACTTTCTTTTTGGAAAAAGAAGGGAAATTGACCCATGCAGTTATCAATGGTTTTCTATTGGATTTATCTAAACCTTTAAATGAACAGAAGTTTGGTAATGCATTGATTTACCGTTAATAACCAAATTGTATATTCATTTCTGGACCATATCGTAACAATACAACCAACATAGTTAGCAGAGTTCCAACTATAGAGGCAAATAGGGAAAGTACCAAACCTTTATATCCATTGGACCAAGTACCTATTGCGCTATTCTGAATTATTTCTTTTACTACATCCATAACATCATTTTTTTGGGTTAAAATTTCATTGGTCCTTAGGATGCAATTAGTTGTTGTTTATACTTTAAAAACAATCATTGGTCTAAAAACCCTACCAAAAGCTGTTCCAAACCATCTATTTCATAGTGAAATTATTACCTTGAATGCTTGTAAAATCATGATAATATCAAAAATGAAAACAAGATTAACTTTAATTATTACAGCCTTGTGTCTAGTACAACTTGGTCATGCTCAGGAAACTATCAGTTTGTTTAATGGAAAGAACCTGGATGGCTGGGTGAATCATGGCGAAGAAAAATGGTTTGTGGAAAATGGTGAACTAATCTGTGAAAGTGGCCCCAAAGCAGGTTACGGATATTTGAGCACCGAGGAGTTTTATGATAATTTTGAACTTACCTTAGAATTCAAACAAGAAAATAACGGAAACAGTGGTGTTTTTATCCGTTCCACTGTAGAAGGCACAAAAGTATCTGGCTGGCAGGTAGAAGTTGCACCGCCCAACAAACATACTGGAGGGATTTATGAATCTTACGGCCGTAATTGGTTAATCAAGCCTGAGCCAGAAAAAGAAAAGGCTTTAAAAATGGGGGAGTGGAATACTATGAAAATTCTGGTTAATGGCCCAACGGTGACTACTTGGCTCAATGGAGTTAAGATGGTCCACTTGGTTGATGACATAATTGGTAAAGGAAAAGGTGCTATTGCGCTACAAATACATGATGGAGGCGGAATCCGAGTAAAATGGAGAAATATTAATCTAAAACCTATCTACCAAGATTAATATCGATAGTTAAAAAACATTGAAGGCACGTTAACGGGGTTAACGTGCCTTTTTAAGTTTATTTAATGGGTGTCACTTCAAATTTTCTAAACTCTACAGCGCCATGGTCACCTTGAACCATAAATGCTCCAGGCTCACCCTCTTTGCTGTCCAAAGCCCCTCCTGTGATTCCAGGAATCGTTTGATCCGAAATCACGGTTTTACCGTTAGCTACAATCGTGACCCTACGCCCAATTAGGGTTATGTCGTAAGTTTGCCATTCTCCTGGTTTTTTTGCCGTATTCTCATTAGGTTCTAAAAAGCCATAGATGCCACTGAAATAAATATCCGAAGGGTCATAGCCCATGTTATCTGCAATCTGCACCTCATAACGCCCCCTTAAATAAATCCCGCTATTACTTCCTTTAGGATAGCGAAACTCGACCTTTAGCTTAAAATCAGTAAACTTTTGATCGCTAATGAGATTGGCACCTCCTTTGGCATTCTTTAAAATTCCGTTGTCCACAGACCATTGACTGTTTTCCGAGTCCATGTGCCATCCATCCAAATTCTTTCCATTAAAAAGAGCTATGGGTTTATCCCACTTCGGATTGGCAGTGGCTTTTAATTTTGGTGCGCGGATACCTTCCCATGATGTAACACTTCCATCCGTATAGATCATAGTGCCCTTAAGGGCATCATCAATCAACTCCCCATGAAAAACCATATCGTTTCCTTCTGGTTCCCATTGTCTTGGGATATCAAAACTGAATTTATTTCCGTGTATTTTGACTTCTGCCACAGGTCGGGCACTGCCCATTGCAAAAACAAATCGTCCAACTAAGGTTTCATGCCCAGAATGACGCACCTCCAACCACGATGGGACTGTTTTGCCCTCAAATTCCATTTCTAAGTCCCATCTGCCTTCAAGCGGATGGAAGTTTTGGGAATATACTTGGAATGAACTTAAAAGGACTATACTGAAAATCAATACATAAGATAGCTTTCTGCCAAAAATCATGATAAAATGCATTTAGTTTGAAGGCCAAGATAACTATTTATGCAAGACTTTGGTCGATTTAATTTGTTGTAGAAAGAGCAGAAAACAACAATTTGCTACTCGCACCCTCCAGTAAAATCTTTGGCATTGAATTTTGTTTGCACCGCTCCCTGTAACCCTCCATTTGTGAGCTGAATGACAAGATTGTTTTCTCCACTTCCATCTCGCTTTGGGGTACAGTATTCAAACAAGTAGAAACTATTGGCCTGTTCTGAAACACGTTGCGAAATTTGGGTGAACGTAGCCTCCAACTCTTCCTTGTTACTTGCAAAAACACTAGCTGTTTTTCCAATGTCTTCCAATATATCGGTGTCTATTTCGCCTCCAAGTCCTATGGTAAAGAAAGAAATATTTCGCTCGGCCTGGGTTACTGCCTTAAGGGCGGCATCTTTGGTATATCTGGAAGCTTGGTCTGTCCCATCGGTAAATAAAACAATGGAAGCCGCACCAATCACATCTTGTTGATTACTCTTCAGCAATAAGTCATCTGCAATATCAACTGATTTGATTACAGCTCCATACAAATCTGTTGAGGGGTCGTTGCTAATGTCGGCGGTAATTCCATCAACGGCGGCAGTTAGTTCCGCGGTTGAAGAAGTCAAGTCATTCAAAAGGGGCAATTCATCCTCACCATCAAACCAATAAATGGCCATTTTAAAGGAATCGGTTCCTGGAGAAGGCATTACGTTATTGATAAAACTAGTTGAAGCTGCTTTTAGCTCTTCCAAACTGCTCTCCAAAACGCTATTGCTCAAATCCAACACCAACAATGTGTTATTACTGAATACTTGCGAGTTTGGGGAAATCCTAGCTAATGATTCAGAAGACGAAATGGTATTAAAGCAGTCATCATTTCTTCCTTGTTCATAAATAGTGAACTGATTGGCAGTAAGTCCAGATATTGGATTTCCAAGCATGTCGGAAACCTTAAAAAGAATGGAAACTTTCCCGGGTAGCGTGGTAAATTCATCTTGTATGGAAAGCAACAATTCGTTGTCAGCAAATCCTAGGCAGGCATCGGCCTCTTTTCCCTTTCCAAGCTCTCCATGGTTAATGTCAAAATTAACATCGTCATCTGCATTACCGCATGAAACAAGAAAGATTACAAAAAAAGATATGGATAAGTATTTGATTGCGTTTTTCATTTTCTTAAAATTGGGTTCTGCATGAAAAACGTTCAATTCTCCCGAAAATTATTTTGAATGGCGACAATAGATTTAAAGAAAAGTTAAAAAAACACGGTCGCTGTTAAAAAAGAGCCAATCAACCCAAATTTTGGTAACTTCAAGCAAACAACATCTCAATTCAAAAAACTATGCCAACGTATCAAATTAAAGTGAATGGGGAATCCAAAACAGTCGATGTGGCTTCGGATACTCCGGTTTTATGGGTGCTACGTGATCATTTAGATCTTGTAGGCACAAAATATGGTTGTGGAATAGGGCAATGTGGTGCTTGTACCGTTCATGTAGATGGTACTGCCATGCGCAGCTGTTCTTTGACCTTAGCCCAAATTGATGGAAAATCAATTACTACAATAGAAGGGCTTTCTGAAGATGGGACCCACCCAGTACAAAAAGCTTGGAAAGAAGTTGACGTGCCTCAGTGCGGTTATTGTCAGGCGGGACAGATCATGACAGCTTCGGCTTTCTTGGAAAACAATTCAAACCCTTCAGAGGAGGATGTGAAAAATGCCATGCACGGTAATATTTGCCGATGCTCTTCCTATTCCCGAATTCGTAAAGCGGTTATGATTGCTGCTGAGAATATGGATTAAAGATTCCATTGTACACCTAAAAACTAAAAAATGTCAACAAATAAATCCAAAACATTAAGTAGAAGGGCCTTTATCCGCAATTCTTCTTTAGCAGGAGGCGGTTTGGTTATCGGTTTTAACCTGTTGCAGTCCTGTAAACCTAAAGTTATTGCCGAACCAGCCATAGATTTGGCCAGTCTGGATTACAACGATTTCAATGCCTTTATAAAAATAGCGGACAATGGTGCCGTAACCATATTCTCACCAAACCCTGAGATAGGACAAGGAGTCAAAACCTCCATGCCCATGATCATAGCTGAAGAACTGGATGTGGCCTGGAAGGATGTTTACGTGGAGCAAGGTATATTGGATACAGAGAATTACCAACGCCAGGTTGCAGGGGGCAGTCAATCCATTAGATTTGGATGGGATGCATTACGACAGACCGGTGCCAAGGCAAAGCATATGTTGGTCAGTGCCGCTGCCGCACGATGGGGGGTGGACCCGTCAGAATGCACTGTGAATGAGGGAGTAATAACGAATGCAGCTGGAGAAACTTTAAGTTACGGAGATGTAGTCAACGAGGCTGCTTTATTGGAAGTTCCAGAGGAAGTACCGTTGAAAGAACCTAAAGATTACAAAATTATGGGCAAGGATGCTTCCAATGTTGACATCGATAAGATTGTGACAGGAAAGCCCTTGTTTGGCCTTGATTATAAAGCAGACGGAATGGTTTACGCCTCCGTACTGCGTCCGCCTTCGTTTGGACAGAAGTTGGTTTCCTTTGATGATACTGAGGCCCGTGCCATACCAGGTGTTATAGATGTGGTTACTATCGGTGAAAAAGTAAGGGGGCTATTGGCCGAGGATCCAAGTTTTGGAAGTAAAATTTCCTCTAGTGATAAAGTTGCGGTCATTGCTGAATCCACCTGGCAGGCGATGAAAGGCAAGGAGGCCATCAAAGCGGTTTGGGAAGAAGATTCCAAAGTTGAAAGTACGGAAGAACATGATAAAATTTTGAACGATTTGTTGGATGGCAATAAGTTCGAAACTATGCGTTCCGATGGAAACGTTAAAAAGGCTTTTGCTGAAGCAGATGAGATTCTGGAACGTACCTACGAATCTCCTTTTTTACCACACAATTGCATGGAACCTATGAATTTCTTTGCAAATGTGACAGATGAAAAGGTGCATTTGGTTGGTCCAATCCAAACTCCAGCCTGGAAAGCAGGATTGGTATCCAAGATGTTGGGAAGGGAAGAAACGGATATTCATCTAGAAATGACCCGAATGGGTGGCGGTTTTGGTAGAAGGCTGTATGGTGACTTTGTGATTGAAGCTGCCGAACTTTCGGATAAGATCAGAAAGCCAGTGAAAGTTGTCTACTCTAGAGAGGATGATATGGAAGATGGTATCTATAGAATGGCCATTAAATACAGAATCAAGGCTGGTGTTAAAGATGGAAAGATAACGGCATATCATCTGAAAGAAGCCGCTGTCAATTCGAATATGTATGGATTGATTCCTAATTTCTTTCCGGCTGGCGCTATCGAAAACTATCAAGTAGATGCAGCCAATTACGAAAGCAACATCACCACAGGTGCGTGGAGAGCACCATATACCAACTTTCTGGCCTATGCGGAGCAAAGCTTTTTTGATGAATTGGCAGAATTAATGGACGTAGATAAGATTCAATTACGATTGGATTTGCTGGATAATGTTAAGCCTGAAGAAGATGAGCGAATCCAGTATTCTCCTGAGCGTATGAAGGAAGTCATCAAGACAGCGGTTGAAAAATCAGGGTGGGGAACTAAATCCAAAGATGTTTACCAAGGCTTTGTAAATTACTATTGCCATAACACCCATGTAGCTGAAGTTGCAGATGTTGAAATTGAAAATGGAGAGCCTGTGGTCAAAAAGATTACCTGTGTTGTGGATTGCGGAATTGTAGTCAATCCTATGGGTGCATTGAATCAAATTGAAGGTGGAGTTATCGACGGAGTAGGACATTCCATGTATGGAGAGTTGCAATTTAAGGATGGTAGACCCACGGCAAACAATTTTGACCAATACCGTCTGATTCGGATGAAAGAAGCACCGATTGTGGAAACCCATTTTATACAGAATGAGCTTTCGCCAACAGGTTTGGGAGAACCAACACTGCCACCAGCTGGAGGAGCCATTGCCAATGCTTTTAAAGCAGCAACCGGAAACAGACTGTACAAACAACCATTCACCAAAACACCTGAATTATTAAAAGTACCTGAAAAGGAAATTATTGGTTGATTTTATGACGATACTATTGTTTGGGATTACAAAGGACATTGTGGGAAGCTCCACTTTGTCCGTCCCCACTTCGAGTGCCACTGGCCGCAAAATTCCAAGAACAGTAAAAGAATTAAAACAGTTTTTGGGGGAAACCTACCCAGAACTCAATAAACTTTCCTCATTGGCCGTAGCTGTGAACAACAACTACGCCGATGATGGGGAGGCCATTAATTCTTATGATGAAATTGCACTTATTCCCCCTGTAAGTGGGGGATAATAGGTGTAGAAGTAGTATCTTTCGAGTACTTTCATGATAGCGTATGTTGGTCGATAATCACAATAGAAAAATAAACTACCTAAGGCTCGCAGTTACAGATAGATGTAACCTCAGGTGCAACTATTGCATGCCGTCTGAGGGAATTGAATTTGTTAAGAGCAACAAGCTCCTTTCCATAGACGAGCTCTCCCAAATCAGTGAAATTTTGGTTGGACAAGGAATCGATAAAATCCGCATTACAGGAGGGGAACCCTTTGTTCGTAAGGATTTGATGGTTTTACTAAAGAAACTGAGTGCTCTTGAGGGGCTCAACGATATTTCGGTGACCACCAACGCAACCTTGATAGGGCCCTATATTGATGAATTGAAAGCGTTAGGTATTCAAAATGTCAATGTGAGTTTGGATGCTATCAACAGGGAGACCTTTGAGCGTATCACCAGACGTAATCAATTTGATACTGTGCACAATAACCTTATTCGGTTGATAACCGAGGGATTCAATGTAAGAATCAACTTTATAGTGCTTGAGGGCCAAAATGAACAGGACATTATTCCTATTTTAGAGCTGATGAAACATTATAACGTTTCCGTGCGGTTCCTGGAGGAAATGCCCTTTAATGGAGGAACCAAAAATTTTACCGGAATTAAATGGGACTATAAGACAATTCTAGAGCATATTTCAAAAACATACCCAAATTTTGAAAAACTGCAATCTCCGCCAACTTCAACATCTATCAACTATAAAATAGATGGGCATAAAGGCACTTTTGGTCTTATTCCTTCCTTCAGCAGAACCTTTTGTGGAAGTTGTAATAGACTACGAATTACCGCTACTGGTGATGTGATTACCTGTTTATATGGAAAACCCAAAGCCAACCTTAGAGAAATTGTCCGTGGTGAAAATGAAGTCGAAGAAGTTAAAAAAGCAATTTTAAAAGCTGTGGGAAGTCGCGCAAAAACAGGATTTCAGGCGCAAGAAGAACATTCCAAAACCATCTTTGAGAATTCAATGACTTCCATTGGGGGTTGATAAATCAAGAAAAAGAAAATGAAGAACGATATCCCAAAATTATATGGATTGGTATTGGCTGGTGGCAAAAGTACCCGTATGGGTTCGGACAAAGGATTGATTAAATATCATTCCATTCCCCAGCAGGAGCATCTTTATAATTTATTGAATGAAGTTTGTGATACCGTGTATCTAAGCGTGCGTCAGGAACAGGAAGGTAATTTGGTGGATGAATTTAACGTCATAGTTGACCAAAACGAATATAGGGGGCCTTTCAATGGAATTTTGAGTGCCTATAAAACACATCCCAATGTGGCTTGGCTGGTTTTGGCCTGTGATCTTCCTTTGATAGATTTATCCTCATTAAAAGAATTGGTCAAAAATAGAGATCCTGAAAAATTGGCGACTTCGTTTGCAACAAAAAAGTCGGGATTACCTGAACCCTTGATTACGATATGGGAACCAACGGGCCTTACAAAGGCAATTTCGCATTTGGAATCGACCGATAGTAGTTGTCCGCGTAAGTTTTTGATCAACGCTGACACTTCCTTGGTGCACCCAGAACAGGATGAAGTTTTGTACAATGCCAATTCACTTGAAGACTATGAGTTTGTGAAATCTAAAATTGCACTTTCCAATTAAAACTTTTGATCCTTGAAATAGTGAAATACAGGGTAAATTAAACCAACGCATTTTAATTGGTAAAATGAGAATTTAAAAACATTCCAATAGCTGTGAACTACTTAGGTATAGGACAAACCAACTTAGCTTTTTACCCTATTTTAGATGTGATGAACAAAACGTTGGCCCTATGTCCATAGCCTCAGGCGATTTTATCTTGTTACTTTTTTCTTTTTTTGTTGTAGCAGCACTGTATTCTGCTGTGGGTTTTGGAGGGGGGTCAAGTTACTTGGCCATTTTGGCATTGGTCATTACCAGTTTTTTGACCATTCGGAGTACGGCATTGCTTTGCAATTTAATTGTTGTTCTTGGGAGTTGCATTCTGTTCTATAAAAACGGACATCTGCATTTTAGAAAATTCTTGCCCTTCATCGTCACAAGTATCCCACTGGCTTTCTTGGGAGCTTCCTTCCGACTTGAAGAGCAGATTTTTTTTGTCATCCTTGCTCTGGCACTTGTTGTTTCTGCCATTGCTTTAATCTATCAGACCATAGCACTTAAATCAAGTTACAAATTGAGAAAGTATCCAACCTATCTTTCCTATTTCCTTGGAGGGGCAATTGGGTTGTTATCCGGTTTAGTTGGAATTGGCGGAGGTATTTTTTTGGCTCCGGTGCTCAATCATATGAAATGGGATAAGCCAATAGTTATTGCAGCTTTAGCTAGCTTCTTTATTTTGGTCAACTCGGTTTCAGGATTGGGAGGCTTGGTTTGGAGTGACTCATTTCAGATTTTCTGGCCAGAAATTATTGGATTATTATTGGCTGTCTTTTTGGGAGGGCAATTGGGCGTTAGAATAAGTTTGGGAAAACTTTCCGCCAAGCGTATACGTTTGCTTACAGCTATCCTGGTACTATTTGTTGGACTAAGAGTACTCATTAAAAATGGATTACAACTAACATTATTTTCATGATTTCATTTGAAACGGCCGTGCAAAAGGTTCTCGCGAATACGCAAGATTATGGTAGTGAATTGGTTTCTTTACAGTCATCTGCTGGACGAATTCTTGCTGAAATAATTGTAGCGGATAGAAGCTTTCCTCCCTTTGATAGGGCAACCAAAGATGGTATTGCTATAAAATACAATCCCAATATTGATGGGAAAACATCATTCAAAGTAACCGGTATTGCACAAGCTGGTAGTCCACAATTGACCCTGGAAGATGAATCATCATGTATTGAGGTAATGACTGGGGCGGTAGTTCCCAAAAATGCAGATACAGTTATAATGTACGAGCATACGCAAAGGGAAGGTGATAATATCAACATCAATAAGCCCATTAAAAAAGGACAGAATATCCATTACAAAGCCAGTGATACCAATAAAGGGGAAGCGTTACTCCAAGCAGGTACAGTTATTACTCCTGCCGAAATTGGGATTCTGGCCACAGTTGGAAAATCAGAAGTGTTGGTAAAAAAGCTACCGAAAATAGTTGTCATTGCAACGGGCAACGAGTTGGTGGGAGTTGACCAGAGACCACTTCCACATCAAATCAGAAAATCGAACACCTATACCTTAAGTGCACTTTTGAAAAATGAATCTATAGCGGCAAACATGTTTCATTTGAAAGATGAACCCAACATTTTAAAAAGTAGACTTGATGAATTGTTAAAAGAGTATGATGTGCTATTGCTTAGTGGTGGGGTTTCCAAGGGGAAGTTTGATTTTTTGCCTTCAACCTTCGATGATTTGGGAGTAAAAAAGATTTTCCATAAAGTGCTACAACGTCCAGGAAAACCCTTTTGGTTTGGGAACCATGAATCCCACAAAACAGTGATTTTTTCCTTTCCAGGGAATCCTGTTTCCACCTTTGTGAACTATCATGTCCATTTTCTGCCTTGGCTTAACAAAACTTTGGGAGTTAAGACACCACAATTTGCCGTATTTTTAAATGAACCTATAGAAAATAAGACTGACTTGACCCGTTTTGTAGGGGTCGTGATCAGCATTATAGGCGGAAAGTTGATTGCTCAAAAGATTCCTACAACAGGTTCAGGAGATTTACTAGGCTTGGCTAAAGCGGACGGATTTATTAAGCTAAATCCTTTTGAATCTGTAGAAACCGATAGCTTGGTTTCGTTTGTTCCGACTAAAAGGATTGTTTAAAAATATGACCCACGAACTAAAAACCATTGTCCAGCATTATGAGAAAAGGCAGCCCTTGGGAGAACAAGCTGTTTTGGCAACAGTGGTGGCTTTGGAGGGCTCATCATACAGGCGCCCGGGTGTGCGAATGCTGATCTTTGAAAATGGTGATATAGTTGGAGCCGTAAGTGGTGGATGTGTAGAGAAAGAGGTTTTAAGACAGGCCCAATCCGTTTTTAGGAGTGGCACATCAAGGATCATGGTTTATGATGGTAGATATCGCTTGGGCTGTGAAGGTATTCTGTATATCTTGCTCGAAGTTTTTGAACCGGACAAAGCATTTTTATCTGCATTTTGGAATACTGTTCAAAATAGATATCCATTTAAGATCAAATCCCATTATGAGAAAAAACAAGGAGATAGCCCGGACTATTTTACTTGTTTTCATTTTGGTGAAATGTCCTTCCCTATAAACCAGCATGGGAAAAATGTTGAAAAGGAATTTCTTGATTTTGAGCAGGAAATGCACCCTTGTTTTCAACTTGTTATTATTGGAGCGGAGCACGATGCAGTTCAACTTTGCAAGTATGCTTCCCTTACAGGTTGGGAGGTTACCATTGTGGCTAATCCTAGAGAAGAGAAAACGGCAAAGGATTTTCCAGGAATTCATAAACTGATACATTCGGAAGCTGAAACTTTTCATTTGGCTCTTGATGAACAAACTGCGGTAGTAGTCATGACCCATAGTTTTGCGAAAGACTTGCAGTTTCTTATTGCTCTTAGAGAAGAAAAAGGGGCATACATTGGGCTTCTGGGCCCGATTAAGCGACGTGAAAAATTGTTTGATGAGCTTTTGGAACGATATCCGGACATTTCCGAAGAATTTATTGAACAAATCCATGGGCCTGCTGGTATAGATATAGGGGCAGAAACACCGCAAGAAATCGCAATATCTGTTTTAGGCGAAATCCTTTCCGTTGTAAATGACAAGGAACCTCAGTTGCTCAAACATAAAATAGGGAAAATCCACGGTTAATTTATGTCCCACTCTATTTCCATTTTAATCCTAGCTGCAGGCGCCTCAACCAGAATGAAAGGGGATATCAAGCAATTATTGCCTTGGGGAGCTACTACACTATTGGAAAATGCCGTATCCCAGGCAAAAAAAGTTTCCGATGATGTATTTGTTGTATTAGGCGCCAATGCTCAAAGGATATTGGATTCTACTTCTATGGGTGTTGACATAATACAAAACCATGAATGGGAATCTGGAATGGGAAGCTCCATTTCATGTGGGGTAAAACATATCATTCATAAGGAAGAACCTAAAGCGATATTGATAATGTTGGCGGATCAACCTTTAATAGATGCTGCATTTTTATTAGAATTGATTAAAGGCTTCAACCACAATCAGGGTAAGGTCAAAATCACGGCAACAGCTTATGAGAATGGGGCAGGAGTCCCAGCAATTTTTGACAATTCACTATTTCAGGAACTTTTAGATTTGCAAGCAGATTTTGGTGCGAGGAAAGTTATCAAAAGGCATAGACTATCCACTAATCTTATAATTCCAGATGGAAAAGAAATTGATATTGACACAACAGATAAATATACTCAAATATCTGGCAAACAAATATTTAAAGATGAATAAATATATTATTACTTTAAGTTTTTTTTTGGCACTTTCTTGTTTAAATATAAAAGCCCAAGAAATGAGTTTTGAGGAATATAATCCAAAATCGACCCTGGTTGTACCTCAAAATCCAGTTAAAAAGGCAAAATTCCCCTTTATCGATGTGCATAGCCATCAATTTAGAATGGCGACCCAAGATCTATCCCAGTTAATTGCCGACATGGACAAACTAAATATGGGTGTTATGGTAAATTTGAGTGGGGGTTCTGGTGAGGGACTTCGGGAGATGCTAAAAAACGTAAACGATCATTACCCAAACCGATTTGTAATCTTCGCAAATGTCGATTTTAGTGGTGTTGGTAATCAAAACTGGGGAGAACAAGCGGCCGCTCAATTGGAATTGGATGTTAAAAATGGCGCAAAGGGCCTGAAAATATACAAGAGCTTAGGACTCAGAAACAAAGATATCTACGGGAAAAGAATCGCAATCGATGATCCAAGATTGGACCCAGTTTGGAAAAAATGCGGAGAGTTGGAAATTCCAGTATTGATTCACGCTGCGGATCCAAAATCGTTTTGGGATCCTATGGACAAAGACAATGAAAGGTGGTTGGAATTGAAAACAAGACCCAGGAGAAAGCGCTCAGCCACTAATCCAGCTCCATGGCAGCAAATTATTGATGAACAACACCGGATGTTCAAAAAACACCCCAAAACCAAATTCATCAATGCTCACATGGGTTGGTATGCCAACAATCTGGACAGGCTAGGAGAACTCATGGAGGATATTCCAAATATGTCTGTAGGCATTGGTGCTATTATTGCCGAGCTTGGCAGACAACCTAGGAGGGCCAAACAATTTTTCATAAAGTATCAAGACCGGATTTTATTTGGAAAAGATAGTTGGAAGCCTGAAGAGTTCCCAACATATTTTAGGGTATTGGAAACGGCCGATGAATACTTTCCCTATTATAAGAAATACCATGCCTTTTGGGCTATGTATGGTTTAGATCTTCCGGATGAGGTACTGGAAAAAGTGTACTATAAAAATGCGTTGAACCTGATTCCAGGGTTGGACAAATCCCTTTTTAAAAAGTAGTCTGGCTAAGACTTCGGTGAGGTACTTTTACTTTTATGTTTAAAGTTTTCCAAATCCTGGAAAATTCCGCAGGAGATTTGTCGCTTGACAAGCGATTTTGATTTTTTGTTTTTCACCAAGGTTTCAATCTCTCTATTTAAAAATTGCATGGGACGGTATTTTAAGAACTAACGAAATCTTCTTTGCTTTATTTTAGTCTAAACAAGTTGCTTTTCTATGTATTGCAATACCACCATCCAATTCATTTTTAGAATAAGGGCAGCCGTTGGCACGTTATCTTCGGCGATGGCATGGATAATAGCTTCATTCTGATTGTCCACATTTTCATAAAAAGAAGCGTCTTGTCCAAAACCTTGCTCGTAAAAAAGCAATCTGGCTTTAAGATCGTCCAAAATCTGCAGTAATACGGTATTGGTGCAGTTTTTTAGCAAAAGGTCATGAAATTCAAACCGTGCCTTGAGTCTATTTAAAGGTGTATGCGTTTGTTGAAGTTTTACTTGCTGATTTCTAAGTAATTCCACATCTTCTTCTGAAAAGCTGGAGTGTTCCAATGCCACGATTTCCAGTTGCGCCGTGGTCTCATACAAATTTTGGGCTTCCTGCTGGGTCAATGAAGCTACAACAAACCCTCTATTCGGAATCGCTTTGATTATTCTTGCTTGTTCCAACTGGCTCAGTGCTTCACGAATTGGGGTAACACTAACTCCAAGTTTTCTGGAAAGAGCGGCAAGATTGATCGTTTTTCCAATTTCCAATTGTCCCTTATGGATTTCGTCAAGTAAGTACGACCGTACTGCATTACGGATGTTTGAGGTTTGCTGCATACCACTAAAATATAAATCGTATACGATTTTGGAAGCAATTTATTGGTCAACTGCGAGAAAATGACGTTTAAACCTTTGAAAAAGTCACAAACATGCAAAAATGGATAGCAAAAGAATATAACTTTGGATTTAAGTTGGTAAGTTTAAAGATAATCTACAGACCAATTAATAGCTAACTCATCGTTTCAAAAAATGTCCAAATCTCTTTTGTTCATTCCAGACATATCAGGCTATACAAAGTTTATCCAAAGCACAGAAATAGAACATAGTCAGCATGTAATTTCTGAATTATTGGAAGTTCTTGTGAATGCTAATACCCAAGATTTGAAATTGGCAGAGATTGAAGGAGATGCGCTCTTCTTTTATAAGGAGAATGAAATCCCGTCCCAGGAAAATCTTTTGGCTCAGATTGAATCCATGTTCACTGCATTTTATAGCCATTTAAAAATGTTGGAAAAAAATAGAATTTGCCCTTGCAATGCCTGTGCAACGGCGCCAAATCTTGAGTTAAAGATTATAGCTCATAGTGGTAATCTCCAACATATAGAGGTACAGGGAACCAGAAAACCTTTCGGGGAACAGGTTATTGAGGCACACAGACTACTTAAAAATTCAGTTCAGAGCGATAATTATGTGCTCATAAGCCGAACATTGGCTTTGGATATTATGTTGTCTCCGTATTATTCCAGCAAGATTTATAGGTTTAGACAAGGTTCGGATGTGTATGATGATAGGGAAGTAGAATATATTTATTCACTTATTGATGCCAAAGAACTTAAACTGAAAAGTTTTTCAGAACCCAAAAAAGTCTTCTTTGCCAAACCGCCTCCGATAGTCAAAAAGAAACAATTTCCTGTTTCGGCTCAAACATTATTGGAATACATTACCAATTACTCTTATCGAAATTATTGGGCGGAGGGATTGGATCGATTGGATTACAATGAAAACGAGGTAACAAGATTGGGCACGGAACACGCTTGTGTGGTAAATGGAAAACACTTGAACTTCATTACCGTAAGCAAAGAAGAAAGACTTGGAAGTCTGCTATACGGAGAATACACCAACAGTCCACCCATAGTGGACGGATTCTATCAATTCTATCACTTTACCCCAATTGGCGAAAACAGTTGTGAACTGGAAATAGAGGCTTATTGGGAAGCCAAATCTCCCATTAAAAAGCTTTTTCTAGCGTTGATGGGGAAAAAATTCTTTGGCAAGAACATTGAAAAGGCATTGACCAGTCTATTCCGTTTTGTGGAAAGCAGAAATTAAGATTCCTTTGAATCCAAAAAATTCCCAAGGTTGTCGATGGCCTTATCCCAAAATTGTTCGTAAAAGCTTGCCCACTCCGTGATTTGCTTCAAAGGTTTCGCATCCGCCACACAAAAACGTTCCCTACCATGTGTGGTAATTTCAACCAAACCAGCACTTTCCAAGGTTTTGATATGCTTGGTCACTCCTTGCCGGCTTATCTCAAACTGCCCAGAAATTTGGGAGATGGATAGGGCAGAGGAGGTAATGATCAAGGCGTGAAAAATTTCACGCCTTTTGGGATCAGCAATAGCCTTTAAAATTTTGGTGATACTATCCTGCATGTACTTCTTTGGTTAAGAATTCGGTTAATTTTTCAATACATTCAGTCCAACCACCACTGTAATTATTAAAATACGTAATAGCGGAATCACCGGGATAATTGGAAATTCCAGAGTGTTCCAAGAAGAGCTTGGTACCTTCATTGGTTTCCTTTAAATCCCATTTTACAACAGTTTCGGTAGTAGTGTTCTCTACAATCCAGGTATAGATCAAGGTGTAGGGAGAAGCACTCTTTACCTCACCGGTGATATTCAAACATCCATGTTCCTCGCTGGAAGTAAAAGTATACTGGTAACCTTTTTCAGCTTTAAAATCGGCCTTGATAAACCAAGTTGAGATTTCTTCGGCCAGAGAAATAGCGTTCCATACCTTGTCAATTGGATGGGCAAATACATGCTCTTTAGTGATTACATCTTTCATAATTGTCGTTTTTTGAATTTATTTATGCAACTAATCGGTTGCTAATATACAAACTTAATTTTAAAATGCAACTTTTTGGTTGCTTTTTATGGAAAGTGCTTTGCTATATTTGATTACAAGAATAAAAGTCAATGAAGAAAAAGTTTTGGACATCTGACAAATTAGTAGGTCTTGTTGCCATTTTAATAAGTTTGATTACGTTGATCATCTTTGTAAAGCAGACGAACATTATGGAACGGCAAAGCCGTTTATCCGTAATGCCCTATCTAATGATTTCCAAATCAGAAGTAGGTTCGGAAAATAAATATTCCTTTGAACTCATTAACTATGGGGTAGGGCCGGCAATTGTAGATAGCACGCTTATTTTTTACAAAGAAAAACTGTACCACAATATGGAATTTGTTGATTTTCTCAATGGGGAATTGAAAGTGATGGACAGTATACCGGTACTTAACCATGCCAGCATAAGGAAGGGGTTGGCCATTCCAGCAGGAGGGGAGCGAAATTTTTTAACGGTTGGGGGAAATGAGGAAGCGTACAAAGCTTTTTTAGAAGTATTCCAGGAGTTGGATTTGAATGGATTTTATTTCGAGATTTATTATCGTTCCATTTACGATGACAAATGGCGCATTACTTCTGAAACAGACCTTCCTCATAAACTTAGTGATTAAATCCAATGCCAGCAGGAACTTTTGAACCTGACCTTTTCACCAAGGGGCGTAAGCAACTTTTATTTCAGGACAATATTCAATGGTGCGCATGGCCATCAGATTTGAACTTAATATAGTTGTATGGTTGTTCTTCTATATTTTCTCCTTCAATAATGGAATATTTCTTATTTCCAGTTATGTTGGTGAATTCCTGTTGAGCTCCATTCTGCCATTTAATGATTAATGTTTTAATTATTGTTGAAGGCCCTAAGCCCAATTCTGCCTGTAAACTGCTAGAACCAAAACTTCCTCCTGTTCCCACGCTGTGGTAAATTTTCATTCCGTTGTCCAGTTCCATTTCAATGACCGTTCCAATAGCGTTGGAATTAGTTGATCGACCTACAAGTTCTATAATTACCCAATTGTTCTCCGACATTGGATTTTGAAAAAGTACATTGGTAAACGTATCTCCTTCATAAGCGCCCCCCATAACGGCATAGATTTCTTGATTGCCATCTCGATCTATATCCGCAAAACCAACACCATGTCCCTTTTGAACATGACCAAATAGTCCAGCAGAGGTAACCTCTTTAAATCCTTTGCCTTTTTCATTCAAAAACATCCTGTTAGGAACTACCGTACTATAATCCGGTGCTCCGGTGCCAACGTAAAAATCTAAATAGCCGTCATTATCCAAATCTCCAAAATTGGCGCCCATGGCATACATAGTCTTATCTAGTCCATATGCTTCCGTTTGATCAGAAAAAGTTTCATCACCATTGTTGATGTACAGTCTGGGTTTATCGGTTAACACCTGCTTTCCTTGCAATTCTTTGGAAAAATCAGATGACAGATTGTTCATGTTCTGTGGATCATATCCGCTGACAAAAATATCTTGATAGCCATCATTGTTAACATCCCAAAACCAACATGGGAAACTATTTATAGGTTGCTGTATCCCTGCGCTCTCACTGACGTTTTTAAACATTCCTTCTTCATTCTTGAAAAGCATGTTTTTAGCGCCCATTATTGAAATATATAGATCTGGCCACAAATCACCATTTATATCCCCAAAGGCAACGCCCTTTACGTAGCCTCCAATTTCTCCCAGTCCATATTCCTTGGATTTTTCCTTAAATGTCCCATTTCCCTGATTAATATATAACTCGCTATGGTGATTTCCCTCTCCCTTTACAAATTCATTACCGATGAACAGATCCAGATAACCGTCTTTGTTCACATCTGCCCAAGCGGCTGTTTGCGTTGGATGAAAAGATAGAATTCCAGAAGACTTCGTGACATCATCAAATGTATTATTTCCATTATTTCTCAATAAAGAATTAGGGTGTGCTCCTCCTTTTCTGAGCCATCCTCCCCGTAATATTAGAATATCCTTGTCTCCATCGTTATCATAATCGGCATGGATGCAATTTAAACCACCCACTATACCGGTTATGCCTGATTCTTTCGTCCAATCTTTAAATGTTCCATTTCCGGTATTGACAAAATACTTTGCCTGGTCCTGCATTCCATAAGAAGTGGCAAAAATGTCAACCAAACCATCATTGTTAAAATCATCCAAGCAAACCCCACCAGATAATCCGTTGATGTTTATCCCCAAGGAGGCAGCAATATCATTAAATCTTGGAAAGTTTCTTTCTTCCAAATCCCAATTTGGATATTGAATCAATATAGACTCCGGAACCTTATCGGGGTGCTCGCCCAACGTCATATAGGCTAGGTTAATAAGCCATCTATATTTGTCATTAGGATACTTCTTGTATAGGAGCGTATATACTTCAATTGCTTTTCTTGAGCCTTTTTCAATTTTGTGGATTGCTTCTTTTTGAATTGGAACAATACAGACATATTCGTTATGATTGTTAATACAATTTTCTTGCTCACCCAATCTTAAATAGGCAAGGGCCAATACCTCTAAAATTGGTGCCCAGCCTCTCTTCAATACATCATTGTAAGTCATGCCCCATTGTTTAAGATTAGATTCAATTTGATTAATGCAGTCCTGGCTTTCTCCTGAGTTCAGTAACTGAGATACATATTGATACCAGAACTCAATGTATTGGGTTCTGTTCGTAGCTTTTTCCATTTTTGATTTAAAGGATTCTGCCAACTTTCCATTCCAATGATAATACAGCTCTGGAGCTCCATTTGTCACTAAATTGTCCAACATATTGACCATTTCCAATGTTTCTTTAGATTGACTCGGCGTAATCGTTTTTTTTTCTTCTCCAACATTAACGTTGGCACCTTCGCGGCAAGAAGTGAGTGGAATGGCACAAAGGATTGCCGCTATTATGCAATAGCTTTTTATTTTTTTGGCTCCAGTCATGAATCTGTCTGATAAAATCTCGATACTAAATATCATTTTCTGCTTAAATATAATTCAAAAGGCATGGATATGAAGATATAACCTCAACCAACACTATTTGAGAAATTGTGAATGCTGATAGAAAAAACAGCTATATTTAAATCATAACCTTTTTCATGAAAAGATTATCAGGATACTCAGGAACATCACTCGCAAAGAAATTAGGCATAAAAGATGGTTTTTCAATTTTACTCCATAACCCACCAGAAAACTACTTCGATTTGTTTGCCGATTTACCTGAGAACATTTCAGTTTTGAAAGAGGTAAGGGCAGAGGAAGCTGATTTTATCCATGTTTTTTGTACTTCCTTTAAAGAGTTGGAAGAAATTGTTAAGGAATATAAGTCTTCATTAAAAATGAATGGAATGCTTTGGGGCAGTTGGCCCAAGGGGTCTTCAAAAATTCCTACCGACCTTCAAAGGGACCCCATCAGGGAATATTTGCTTTCTATTGGTCTTGTGGATATTAAAGTAGCTGCTATAGATGAAGATTGGAGCGGATTAAAATTTGTGTATCGTTTAAAGGATAGGTATTAATCAGATTTTTTTTACACCACTACAATTTTTTCACATTTTTTTTAGATTCAGGGCTAGTGCTTTTGGTTATCTTACAACGCTAATTCAACCTAACATTCTTCGTATGACACGTAGCTCAAAAATTTGTTATGCCTTACTGGCATGTATCCTATTTTCATTTCAATCATTTTCGCAAAAACCAGACTCCACTACCTTCAAAGGATTGGAATTTAGAAGTTTGGGACCAGCCTTGACCTCGGGTCGTATTGCTGACATTGCCATCCATCCAAACAACGAAAGCATTTGGTATGTGGCGGTGGGCTCCGGAGGGGTTTGGAAAACCACCAATGCAGGAACCACATGGAAACCCATCTTTGACAAGCAAAAAAGTTATTCCATTGGCTGCATCACAATTGATCCCAACAACCCAAGTACAATTTGGGTAGGTTCAGGAGAAAATGTAGGAGGTAGACATGTTGGTTTTGGAGATGGAATATATGTGAGCCATGATGAAGGTAAGACCTGGAAAAATATGGGGCTCAAAGCTTCTGAACATCTTTCAAAAATTATTGTACACCCTGAAGATTCCAATACCATTTGGGTTGCGGCCCAAGGACCACTTTGGAGTAAAGGTGGTCAAAGAGGTTTTTATAAATCAACAGACGGTGGTAAAACATGGAAAAGAACTTTGGGAGATAATGACTGGACTGGAGTTACAGACATTGTTATTGACCAAAAAAATCCAAATACTTTGTATGCAGCAACTTGGGACAGACATAGGACTGTAGCTGCATATATGGGTGGAGGTCCCGGTTCTGGAATCCATAAAAGTACTGATGGTGGGGAAACTTGGACAAAATTGACCAACGGCATTCCAAAATCAAATCTTGGGAAAATTGGACTGGCTATTTCACCATTCAATAATGAAACCCTATATGCGGCCATTGAGTTGGACCGAAAAAAGGGAGGGGTTTACATTTCAAAAAATCAAGGGGCATCATGGAGCAAGCAATCCGATGCTGTTTCTGGAGGAACCGGACCACATTATTACCAAGAACTTTATGCTTCTCCACACCAAGAGGGGAAACTGTACTTAATGAGCAACTATGTTCAGGTGTCTGATGACCATGGTAAACATTTTGTCCAAATGAACGAGAAGAAAAAGCATGTGGACAGTCATGCCATGGCCTTTAAGGCGTCTGACCCAAACTATGTGCTTTTTGGTACGGACGGTGGTCTTTATGAATCATACGATTTGACCAAAACATGGAAATATTTTGGCAACCTTCCAATTACACAATACTATAAGGTAGCTGTGGACGATTCCGCGCCCTTTTATAATATTTATGGAGGAACACAAGATAATGGTTCCCATGGGGGGCCATCAAGAACTCGCAGTAGTGTTGGAATCTTAAATTCGGATTGGTGGATCACGCTGGGGGCAGATGGACATCAATCGGCCATAGAACCAGGAAACCCTGATATCACTTACGGGGAATTTCAACAAGGTTGGTTATGGAGAATAGATCAAACAACGGGAGAAACCGTTTTTATTCAACCACAACCTTCTGCCGGTGAGCCCCACGAACGTTTTAATTGGGATGCCCCTATTTTAGTAAGTCCACACAATCCAACACGTTTATATTTTGCCTCTTACCGTGTTTGGAAATCAGAAAACAGAGGAGATGACTGGACGGCTATTTCTGGAGATTTAACAAGAAATGAAGAGCGTTTGGCATTGCCCATTTTGGGAAGACAGCAAAGCTGGGACAATCCATGGGATGTTGGGGCCATGTCCAACTACAATACCATAACATCGTTGGCAGAGTCGCCAGTTCAAGAAGGACTCATCTATGCTGGAACTGATGATGGAATTCTTCAGGTTACCGAGGATGGCGGAAACAGCTGGAGAAAAATTCTATTGGGAAATGTTAAGGGAGTGCCCAACAGAGCATTTGTAAATGATGTAAGAGCCGATCTTTATGATGCTAACACGGTGTATTTGGTATTGGATAATCATAAGGAGGGCGACTATAAGCCATACCTTTTGAAAAGTACAGATAAAGGAAACAGCTGGACTTTTATCAATGGAAACCTTCCTAAAAGATTGGTTACTTGGAGAATTGTTCAAGACCATAAAAAGAAAGGACTTTTATTTGCGGCTACGGAGTTTGGTATTTACTTCACCAATAATGGCGGTAGCAGTTGGTGGCAGTTGGAAGGCGGATTGCCCACCATATCATTCAGGGACATCACCATTCAAAGAAGGGAAGATGATTTAGTGGGGGCTTCTTTTGGACGTGGTTTTTATGTCTTGGATGATATTTCAGCTTTACGGGATTTCGATAGTTCCAAAATGAATGAAGCTACCCTTTTCAAAGTTAAGCCTGCGTATTGGTATATTGAAAAGGATGGAGTCTATGGTCAAGGAAATTCGGAATATGCTGCTAAGAACCCTCCATATGGAGCAACATTTACGTATTTCTTGCCAGAAAAATTAAAAACCCTGAAGGAGGCCAGAACCAAAAAGGAAAAAGCCCTTAACAAACAAAAAAGCAATGTTTCCTTTCCAGGGTGGGATGCTTTGGATAAAGAAAAAAATCAGGAAAAACCAGCCCTTGTTCTTTTGGTAAAGGATACTCAAGGAAATGTGGTGAACACCGTCAAAGGGACAAATAAAAAAGGGTTCAACCGGGTATCTTGGAACCTTACCCATGCGGATAGAACCGGAATTAAGCTTAAAAACCCGAAAAGTGATGATGATGACGATTTCTTTGGATCTCCTTATCGGGCCACTCCAGGAACATACTCAGTTGAATTATACCAAAGAGTGGATGGAAAACTGACGCAACTTTCAAGTGCTCAGACTTTTGAGGTAAAACCATTGGCAAAGGGAGCTTTACCCGCAAAGCCAACTTCTGAGATTGATGCTTTCAGGAAAATGTTCCAGGAATACCAGCAAGATTTAACCGCGACCAACTCAGTTTTGGATAAAGGCATTTCCAAAGTAAATGCTATGGAACGCGCTTTGAATGAAGCAGAGAGGCCAAGCGCAGAATTGACATCAAGAATTCATGCAGCCAAGTCACAATTACAATCCCTAAAAAAACAAATGGGAGGTAGTCCATCCAAGAATGAAGTGGGGGAGAAGACCCCTCCATCACCTGGAGACGGAAGCTTTGTTGGACAAGTTGCGTTGGGCAACACTTATGGGCCTACAGGCAATCATAAAGCAGCAATGCAACGTGCGCAGAATCAATTAAGAGGTATTAAGAAAGAACTTGGAACACTTACCAAAAGTACTTTACCAGCGCTCGAATCTGCTTTAAAAGCTGCAGGAGCTCCATGGATCCAAGGACAAGGACTCATTGAAGATTAGGTACTTAATGAAGAATGTTTTTTATTTTCTTATCGTCCATTTCTTCTCGGTAGTTGGAGTACACGCCCAATATACTGAGGAGGATTGGAAGGATAGGGATACTTGGATGAAAACAGACACCTTGCTCAATTTTTCTGGAATAAAAGCAGGGGATAAGGTTGCGGATATTGGCTGTCATGAGGGCTATTTGAGCATGCATCTGTCCAAACGCGTTATGGAAAATGGAAGGGTATATGCGGTTGATGTCCGTGAAGACCGTTTGGAGACCCTTCGGGAAAATGCTAATGATAGGAATCTCAAAAACATCATCACAATTTTAGGCGATTATGATGACCCAAAGCTACCGGAACGTGAGTTGGACATTGTCTTTATTATTGACACCTACCATGAGATGGACTCCCATGAGAAGATACTTAGGCATGTGAAGCGTTCACTAAAACCTGGTGGCAAGGTGATGATTCTTGAAAAATTAAAGAAACGTATCAGAGGTAAATCAAGAAGGGAGCAGGTGAATGCGCATTCTTTGGCGCCCCATTACGTAAAAAAGGAATTAAGACAGGCAGGGTTTACTGTAATTTCCGAGATAGAAAACCATGGGAAATGGGAAAAAGATGAGGATAAACAAATGTGGGTGCTATTGGCCCAAAAGCAGCAGTGACCAATTGTCTAATCCCTGTTCAATTCCTCTAACAATTGGTCGTAAGATGATATCCAACTATATAGTTTTCCTCCCAAACTGATGATTGGGTTGGAAATGGAATCCATTTGCTCCGGGGATTTCGCCAGAAAACTGCCCACTTGTTCTTTAACCTCAGGTTTTTCAGAAAGTAAAACATTCCTAAAAATGTAGTTGTTGCTTGTAAGATGGGTTACAATGCTATCACATGCCTCACAATTGGTAGAGGTATAAATAGTGATTTGCTTTTTGGGTTTGATTTTTGGCGGCGGAATGTCCAAAATTTCAAATTCCTTTTTTAAGGCCCGTTTGGATAGACTATCGTTTACTTTGATACTCTTTGTGTATGAAGCTTTTTTATCCCGAAAAACAATAATGCTTTTTAAGTGTACTTTAGAAGTTGCTGGGACACGTATTAACCTTGGTTTAGCCGCACTCTGCCTAAAGTTACTTCCCTTAACCTCAAACAGCACGTCATAATCTGTTTGGGTTTCGTTCACAGCATAAAAAGCTATCCTGTTTTTGGATGGCTTTTCAACAATTTTAATAGGGTTCTGTTGTCCATAGACTTGGTTCAAACAAATACAAAACAAGAAGAGTAGAAGTCTAGTCATAAGATTTATTTAACCGTTAATTTCAAAACTTTTTAGTAAAGTAAGACAATTCAGTGAAATATCACTCTTAAATAGGACAACAATGTCTTAAGCATATCGACAACTGAATTAAAAATCTGCTCCTTAACCCCTTAGTCGATAATAGGTTGAAACACATACTAAACACCAATATTTCACGTTAGTTTTGCGACGTAACCCCATAAAATAGATACCATGAACAAGCTTACAAGAATAACTTTCAAATTACTTTTTTTAAGCCTTTCCGTGCTGTGCTTTCAATCCTGTAGTGAGGATGCGGAGGCCTTGGGCAGTGAGCAAAAGCTGGCACAAAGTGAATTAAAGACCATTTTGGATACCGATGAGACCGCCGGAGTTGTGGATAATGCCCTTGCCGAACTCTTCGCAAATGGTGCCTTGACCGGTAAGGCGACCAACAAATCCAACGAATGTTATTCTGCTGAATATTCACAAACTGGTTTTGTGGCCACTTTCAATAATTGTGTGCTCAACGGAACCGAAAATATTAACGGTACGTTGACGGTAGCCTATGAAGTTGGTAATGAATCAACAGCTTTTACAGCAACTTATACCGACTTTTATGTAGGTTCCATAAAAATAAGTGGTACCAGAAAGTATACTTTGACCAGTAGCGTAAATGACAATACCATTTCTTTTACAGTGACCAGCGATATGTCCGTTGAAATGGAAGACGAAAGTGTTGTGACCGAAAAAGGTACCAAGACCTTTAGTTTCTCTTTTGGCGATAGTTTGGCGAACAGTACTTTTAGTATTGCAGGAAATTGGACCATAACCGCAGATGGCAACACATATAGCGTAGAAACCAAGGATGACCTTCAAGGTAGTTTGGGTTGTGAGCATTTGGTTGGTGGAAGTATGGTTGTTTCCAAAAATGGGTTGAACATCACTGTTGACTTTGGTGATGGTGAATGTGATGATGACGCTACATTGACTTACCCTGACGGTACAATGGAAGAAATTGACCTATAAGAGCTCTTCTTTAAATATTGATTAAAGCGTTGATTTAGGTCAACGCTTTTTTTGTTTCCAAAATCTTGTTTTTAACAATAGGAGTACTAACAGAGTAGGGGAGCACATTAAGTTATAGCATTGGTAACCACTACTCATTTTTTATGAAGCTCCATAATGTCCTGGGCCAATAATCCTTTTGGATCCATAACTACGGACTCAAATCGCATTTCATGGATCAATCCATCGGGTGTTGGCAAATACCCCAATCGATGAACGAAGGGAATCACTGTCCCATCAATATCCCTGAAATCATCAAAGACAACAAATCCAACCGCGTTGGAATCTACCACTCTTACCGTGTATTGTACAATCTCTAAAAGCTTGGTCTTTTTATTTATCCAAAAAATATACTGATCATATTCAGCATTGGCTTCCAATGATTTCCAGGTGCCAAAAACCAAATGATAGGTTTTATCATGAAGTACGGTATCCTTTACATAAACAGCTATAGGAATCTTCTGTATCCAATAGGGCAACTGTATAAAGTACTCCTTTCCAACCAGAGCGGGTATCATGTTGGGGTCGTCTATCTTGTCTACCTTCCCATGTATTATTTTGTACGGCACATTGTTGTCAATACCCCAGACTTCGCCTTTGGCAGGACCATTGAGCAATCTGGTTTTTGAATATCCCAACCGGAAGGACAGAAAATCATGTTGCAATTCTTGTTTCAAATGGGGCCAGTTGTTGAACACTTGAAGCGGTTCCGGGGCCATCGACCAATCATCAACATATTTTGCAGAAATGACACTTGATTTTCTCTTTTGCCATCCATGAGCATCTGAAGATGCATGTAAAAGCAGTCTTCCCTTTTGCTCCCTGTTCGAAATCCCCGTGGGGCTGCCATCTCCCATACTCATGAGCTCTTCCGGCCTAATGTCTACTGGTCCGGAAGGTATTTGGGCAGTAACGAGATATTGAAAGAAGAAGCAAAAAATCAAAACATTCCAAGTGCTGTGTCTCATATAATCATCTATTTAGAGGTCAGTTTCAAGGTTTTTTGATATCTAACTATCCCAATGGTCTGGAAAATTGCAAATACCGCAACGATCAAATTTGTTGTAATGATCAATAGTGAACCGCTTGTACTAATTCCGGAGGCTACAACAGACAGATTGTAAAACCCTAGCAACACATACAAAATGTCCAGGACGATAATTATCCATACCAAAATAGTGGGAACCCTTTTCCGATAGGCCGCAATCAGAACCACAGCTCCAAAAATGAACAGCTGAGCTGAAAACACAACGGGTAGACCATTGGCCATTTCATTGATGGCGATGACCGAACTACCCAATACCATGGTGAGTAAAGCTGTGGCCAATGAGAAAAAGCCATTGGCTTTGAGCGCTGTTCTCAATAATGTTAAACCTTCCATATTGTTCTTATTTGTTTGTTGAACAAGGTTAAGGCAACTACGGGGCAATATCGTATTTGTAAATTGAGAGTGACCCATTTTACAGGTCTATTTTCAACAATGGGAGGGAAGACAGTAAATTTGTATTTGGAACAGCTTATTTTTGAACATGGGAGATTTAGCGGACATATCATTTGACGCTTGGTCGGTACTTCTAATCTTTGGACTATTGCAAGGCTTGTTTTTAAGCGTTGTGTTGCTAATGGGATTTACCGGAAAGAAATCAAGCTATTTCTTGGTTTCGCTTATTATGATCGTCTGTTTGAACTTGTTGAACTATCTGGTAATCAATTCAAACCTTTACACCATAATACCACATGCTGCGCACCTGAGCCTTCCTTTGCTATTTCTGATAGGACCTTTATTCCTTTATTATATAAAATCCACTGTAGAGGATCAATTGTCCCTCAAGCTCTCTAATCTCTTGCATGCTTTGCCATTTTTAGTGGCGATTGTATTCATGCTTCCATTTTTTGTGCAATCGGGAGATATAAAGATTGTATTGCTACAGGCCCAAATACAGCCAAATGGTCAGGATTTTGACCTGGGAACCCAGGTATTTACAGTAGCTCAGATAATACAGAGCTTCATTTATGTGGTTGTTGCGTTGCGACTGCTTTCCAAAAAATCTCTTGGCATACTGGACAGGGCCTCAGCTAACAAATTGAAGTGGTTAAGGAAATTCGCGGTCGGATTCCTCATATTTTGGCTGGTTGATTTTTTGGCTTTGCTCTGGTATTTTCAAAAAGGGTATATTGATATTAGGGCATATTACCTTACCATGTTTTGTTGCGCATTGGCGATTAATCTCTTGGTTTTCCTTGCCATCAAGAGTAATAAAGCCTTTACCGAAGTTTTCTTGGGCATTACCAAGGTAAAATACAAGAGCTCAAAGCTTGTGGAGGCTGATTTAAAAAAACACCTCTCGGAGATTGTTTCGTATATGGAAGCTGAAAAGCCGTATTTGGATCATGAACTATCCCTGTCCAAACTTTCCAAAGACCTGAATAAGCCCAAATATTTGATATCGCAGGTATTGAATGTGGAATTGGGAAAAAGTTTTTATGAATTTTTAAGTGAGTACAGATATAAAGAAGTGCGATCACGATTGACCAATCCAGCATATCGACATCTTACCATATTGGCCGTCGCATATGATTCAGGCTTCAGTAATAAGAATACGTTTAATAAGGTATTCAAAAAACATTCCGGTATTACGCCTTCAGAATTTTTAAAATCTACCTCAGAGGCTAGTGCTTAATTGTTATAATACATATAAAAGAAAAGGAGTGAAATGGTTGGAGAAAAGATGGTGCCAAAACATTCTATTTTACATAATGTCAATTATAGTACAAATGCCAGGAGTTTCTTATTTTAGTAGAATAATCAAACCCATATGAAACATTCCGTATACTATAATTGCAATTTTAACCATATTACAATCAATCACGTTCACATTAAAAAACCAGCCAAAAATATTCTTTTGAAACTTTTAAAGAGTTTGTGGTCAGCCATTCGTAAGCTATAATTCCTCATTATGTAAAATATCCCTCGTGTTTGTGTCTTGTAGCGAAATCTCAACGGGGTCATGAAACTTTCTTTAAGCGGTCGGCTACGCCGCGTCAATTCATTTGTATCTATAATCAGTCGCTATGTAAAATAGCCGCTCGGCCAACAGCACATTGCTTTCATAAAAAGTAAATGCCCTTGCATTTATTTTTATACGCAATTCTCAGCCACTTGGCCAGCGCCATTAAAAGCTCAACTTTTCGTTTTTATTGAAACCTTTGGTTCAATTGAAAATTTTGAGAAGAAAAATTTCACGGGCTTTACATCAGCTTGTCGCAAAAGCTTAAAATTTAGCAGAACATAAATTTCTAAGCACTTGCTAACATCCTCCTCTGATTAAGCCATTTTCTTTGACGCTTATAATATTATGTAAAATAGAAATTGTATTTGGGTTGTTATTTCCTTTCTTTTTCCTTGATGAAAAAGAAACAAAAAATCAAGAAGAAAATATGCTTCCACGCTCCCTTTGTGTCTTAATAGCTTCGCTATTTGGGCTACGCCCCTACACAAAGCCCAGGGCAATTGCGCTGTCGTGTAAGCCACAAATTCACACCCTCGCCGGCCCGCATTTTCTTCCAGGCCCTCATCCTAGACCTATACTTACAAATTTAACTTCTCTACTAGAAACTCTTTAACTGGAGTAAGAACGTTATGATTTAAGTCCCAATATTCACTTAAATAATTTCTGTTTTTTTCATTGGACTCTTTCATACCAGTATATACTTGACAATAATTAAAAATCAAATACTTCTTTTGCAATAATTCACTTGCATGTTCTTTACAACTAAAATTCTCTACCTCACAAGAATAACCTTTATAGTTTTTATAAAAAGTGCTATATTTTTTTATATCAGCAATTTGCAATAACATGTCCTCTAAATCTCCATCATCTTTGTTGTTTGGAAGTAAAAAAACATCAAAATTAATCTCAAATTCTTCCTTTATGCTTTCTAAAAATTGATTTCTTTTTTTAACACCTCCTAATACAGCATCCTTTAAAGAACTATCAGCGTCTTGAATAAGAATTACTTTATAACCTGAATCTATATACTCTGATATTTTGACATTATAGTTACGAATATGAGCACACCCACCTGAAACGAATAAACTTATAGAGGGATTCTCACAAATTTCGATAAGAACACCTTTTTTGAACTTTTTAAGATCCGTAAATGGTTTCGCTCCTTGAGGTAAAAGACTAAATATCAAGTTGTTGAAAAAAACCGCATCTGAACACCCTTCAAGAAAAATAATATACTTAGCCATAACAATTACTCTCCTCGCAATTCAAAATCGTTCCCTAATTCATAATTAAACTCATTGTATAATCTAACATATGCCTTTATTGAATTGTTGGGTAATTGTTTCAATGTTATCACTCTGGACTTATCCTGTAAGTTTTGAAAGCCTTCCTTTTCAAGAAGGGCATCAAAATGTTTAATACATTCAAGATTATGGGTGGTCGCAAATATTTGAGTATTATTTATTTCTGCAAAAACAAGTATAATCTTCCAAAACTCTAAAAACCTAGAGTGATGTATGCCTGCATCAATCTCATCTATCAATAATTTGTTGTCCTTATGTAAAGTAATCTGAACAAGAATCCTGAACAGCTTATTTGCTCCCTCTCCAAATTCATATAGTTTATGTCCATACTCCGAGCTTGATTCTTCAATAATTATGTCTCCATTCTCTGTATCTACAATTATTCTTTCAATATCAGGTATGAATACTTTCATATTTTTTATGAACTCATTCCGAATATTTTTGAACTTATCAATATTATCAAAATATACTTGTGCTAAATCTAAAGAAAACCCTTTGCCATAAGGTATTAATGAGCTCTTGGTTGATTCGGATGGCTTTAATGTTTCTAAAATATTCTTGATTTCAACAATCTCCAGCATACCATTGTCATAGAAACCAATAAAATCGTCATTAATGATTCCAAAATTTACTTTTAGTAATTCTTTTAGCTTTTCGTCAGTCAATCTACCAAAAGAATACTCCCATTTATCCGAATCATCCCAAATCAAATACTCCACGGATTTAGCCCCTGATTTGCTACACAGAAAATCGTCAATGTAGGTACTTGTAATATTATAGGATGATTCAGTGGTAATACTGTTCTGTTGTCTAGGTAGATTTAACCTTTCTTTATAAGCATATGCTAAATCTCTAAAATATATTTTAGTGTCAGCAGAAAAAAGTAGTAACTCAAGAAGAGATGTTTTTCCAACATTGTTGTCACCAACAATAAGGTTGTATTGCCCTAAATTTTTAAATTCGAGTTCTTCAAATTGTCGAAAGCTTTTAACTCTTAAATTTTTGAAGTGCTTTGGTGGGTCAAATAGGATTTTTGATGGGACGCTGCTAATTTCTTTAACACCTTCTAAATCGTATTTTTTTAAGTTCAAAGTGTTATTTTGAACTATATCATTGTAATCAATTAGTATTTTCTTATAGGCAACTTCTAATTCAAATCCTTGGTTCAAGAATTCTATATAACCACATTTTAGATAACGTTTCGAGACGTAGTCTTTAACCTTGGTTGCAAGCCTATTTTCCAATAGTAGTGTCTTATAACTCTCCAAGATTAATTCCATTTCATCCTGGAAACTCTTTTCCACTCTCTCTCCCAACAAATGTACTTCCCGATTTGGTTTTTGGGTTAAGATTGATTCATATGCAATCAAATGATACATCTTTGAATCTTCAGAAATATCAACGTTGCTTAAATATATATTTATTATTTCGTTTTCAATTTTCTCGCGCCTTAGTCCATCTTCGTAGAATTTACCAAGTCGGCCTAACCAGACTAGCTCGTTGATTTTGTTTCCTTCGTCTTTAGAAATTTCAATCTTCGCCAGTATATACTTTTCTGAATCAATATTACCAACTCTTTCCCAAGCTTTAGTTGCTTTTTTATAACTATGGACTTTATAAAAAAGATTACCTATTATACCCCAAAGTTCTTCATCGGTGCTATTGGCAATATTATTAAGGATTTCGGCAAATTCGCGAATTTCATTGGTTTTGTTATCGGCAATCGGAAATTGTACCAACTTATCAATAAATAATCCTCGCCAGGTGATATTATCCAAAATAATCCGAAGTAATTCTCGGTTGTTATTTAGCTTTTTGATTTCATTAATTTCAAGCTTATTTTCAGTCATAAATCTGGAAATTATTAATCTAACATCCTGATTAATACTCTTCAATTTAGAGCCAGCATAATTCTCCAATTCGTTGAAATGTTGCCCATTAAAATAGCATCGAGCAGCATGTTCTACATTTTTGCTACCCTCAGCTTTTATGTAGAACTCAGCTGCATTTTTCCAGTTCCCTTTATATTCAGCCGCCAAAGCTCTACAGAAATAATATTCGTTTAATTCTCCGATTTTATAAAACTGATTTGCCGCTACAATCAGTCTAGACGAATTTTTATCATAAGTCCCTTGAAGTTTATCCTGCTCAGCATTGAACTTAGCATCCTCTTTGTTACTTTTTAAAACGCTACTAACCGAATCTGGATTATACTCAATAGCTTGTTCCTTGTATTCATTTAAGATGCTCCAATAATCTCCATCTATTTCTGCTGAATTAACCAGTTGTTCCCAAAACTGACCCTTGGCCCTGTCGCTGTCGATGATTATTAGTTCTTTTTGCGCACGAGTAATTCCTACATATAGTTTATTAAAGAAATAGCTTTGCTTGAATTCATCATTATTTGCCCCTTGCTCGCCACCTAAGTCCTCGAAAAGTTTGAGATAATATTCTCCAAAACCATATAGGACAATCTGTTTGTATTCTGCTCCTTTCGCTTCGACCGATGTCTTTATTTCTGCATCTTCCACCAGGCTTAACAATTTGCTATTTTCACAGTAATTGTCTTTCTCTGTTGTGTCTACAGGCACAATGAATATTTTATATTGAATCTTTTCTAATAGGTCTTCGCTTAATTTAATGTTATCGAGTAATTTACTTTCACTAAAAAAAAGATTTGGTTCTGGATGAGGCATATCATCTGGCCTCTTTGGTATTTGGGGTCTAACAAGTCGTATCTCTAAGTTTTTCTTTCGATAATATTGAATAAAGTTTGCAAGAGTCACAACAGGTTGCTTTGACCTGTAATTATATTTTGGGTTATAAACACTATCTTCCTTTTTATAATCAAAATTTGCCAATGATTTAAGCTCAGTGTGAAGCATTTCGGTCATTTCTCGTTCTCTAAATCCCGTAGGATTTACAGTTTGATTTGGGTCGCCTGCAAAGATTATCGGGATTTGGTCACATTTACTTAAATCATATTCTAGATAAGATGATAAGTTCAAGATGAAACGTAGTTCAACTCTACAGAAATCCTGAGCTTCATCACAGATAACCAAATCATATCTTGGTATTCTACTTTTATTTTTCTCAAGATGTTTTATTACGCTTAATCTATCCCAATAACTTTCCTCGTTTATCAATCTTTCATAAAAAGGCAATACACTTTCTTCTATACCCTTAAACTTATCAAGAGGTATTCTTTGAGACTTGGTGTACACAATATTCAAATAGTCGTTACTTGTTATATTTTTGCTACTATCATAACCATATATGTAAGTCCTAATTGTAAACCAACATTCTTCAGCAGTATACTTTCTTTTAATACTATCTTTTAGATAGGAACTCTCATATAGTTCTTTGAATTTCGAAAAATTCAAATATTTATCTTCTACAAATAAGCCCTTGTCTTCTTTCGGAACCAAATTGAATAGAAATTCTTTAAAAGAGGAAAAGTGATCGTTTAAATCAGAAAGATGATTCCCTGTAACTCCTTCAAATTCAGGATTATTACTCAGTAAATCAAAAACTGATTTTTGAGTTTGTTCTAAGAGGTATTCATTTTCAGTAAGAAAAATCAAATCTCCTTTTATTTGGTCAAGACATTTATAATAAAAACCATTAGCAAATAGATAATATAACATTGTTGATTTACCACTACCTGCTTGGCCGTTTATATAATAGGGAAATTGAAAATCCTTGAAGAAAATCAACTGATCTTCAGTTAGTGAAAGATTGCTTACTTCGTTATTTTTTTGAATCACAAACCATAATTCATCATTTTTAAGAGTCCATTTAGGATACGCTCTAAATGAATATCGGGCTAAACTTTCAATATTATTCTCGTAACTTGGATTCTTCTGTTTTAGTTTTTGAATGGATTCTTCCCAATGTTCAAGTTGTGTCTTTAGATGAGCACCATTATGCAAGATATAACGAGGGGTATTACCCACGGATAACTTAGAAAATAAAACACCAACCGTTTCAGATTTAGCAATAAATATTTTTAATCCATTTTCAAGAACAATCTCATCGCTGATAAACTCCTCGTATACCACTTTACTGAGTAATTCGGAAAAGAGTTTGACGTCTCTATCTCGCATTTTAACTGCGTCAGATTCACTTAATGCGTATTTAACCCAATCTTGAGTTTCAAAAATGTCATACTTAATGTTAAGCTTATATTCGGACAGCCATGATAGCATTTCCTTAGGGGGTGGTGAGGGCTCATTTTTTTTCCGCATAGCAATGGCCTCCTCAGCTTTTCGATTATCGAGATAAGTTTGTATTTCCTCATCAGGAATAGGATTTGACTCCAAATATCTACCAGATTTTAATTCTGGATAGTAATATGTATTGTATAAAAACCCTCGATCTTTGCTTACAATATAATCTCTAACGAAATAGACATCTTCACCTTCTATTTCTTTCAACTGAATTATTATCTTGGCAGAAATGGAGTTAATAGTCAGAGTATAAAGACCATTACCGTAATCCCGTACGGTACCAGAGTTAACCAGCCTATTTCTGTTGCTTAGCTCATTGAATTTGTTCTCAACCTGCGGCACTTGACCGTTAACTTTTTTTTGATATTGCTTGCAATAATGAAATCTTAACATATTAAATTCAAAGATTGAGTATAACCTAGTAATTTAATGCTTGTAAAAGTTTATATGGGTTATTAGCATATTTTTTTTTAACAGAGTTATTAAGACTATTAACCTTTTATAAATTGCACCTCTATAATATGGATAATATTACCTTGGATTTATTGAGTTTTCAGAAGAAAAAACCGTAAAAGGAAAAAATACTAACTTTATTTTTTTGTCGACACCAAAAGTTCTCGAATATCCACACTCAAAGCTTCAGATATATCACGTAGCGTTTCAAGAGATGGTTGCATATCATTGGTACACCATCGGGAAACTGTAGTTCTGCTCTTCCCTACTCTTTCAGCCAACCATTTATTAGTTCTATCCTGTTCTGCAAGAACAACTCTAATTCTATTAATCGGCTTTTTGGTGCTCATTTGAATCGTTTTACGTTAAATGCATAGCATTTTACACAAACTTAGTTTTCTTATCTGCATTTTATTAATAACTTTAAACGACTAAATTGAACTGTTTTAATTTATATTTATATCGTTTTAAGTAATTAATTAATAGATAAACGATATTAAATAGCTCATTTGTGGTTTTTTCAACAATCAAATAACTGACTTTATGAATGCAAAAAAACTTAACCTATCCCCTATTTCAACCTATATAGAAAAATGCCATGAAGGTGATCTTCTTTCCTTTACGCAAAGCTTGGACAAGACTATTTTTATGTTTCACTTTATCCCTATGGACACCTTTTCAGATTTGGAAAGACAAAATTGCTGTCATGTTTTAATGGAGCTTAAAGAGGCGGTTATGGAGATTTATTTAAACAAAAAAGATAATTAGTCACGCTAGCCATTCCATACACATTTTCTAGGGTTTAGATTCAATATTTTCACTGTATATCTTATCTAACGGATTTATACATGATTTCAGTTTCGTTTTAGATGCTTTTATATATCGGAAGGTCGAATTAATACTTTTATGTCCTAATATCTTTTGTATCGTAAACAAGTTTTCTCCTTCCTCGGTTAGCATAGTAGCAAACGAATGTCTGAATGTATGAGGTGTAATCTTTTCCTTGGTTTTTAGAATAAAATTTGCCTTCCAAATAACTCGATTAACCGTTATTCTATTCATTGGTTCCTCTTTACTCCTGCCGTAAAAAATATAATCTTTAGGGTCATATTGTTTGTAATATTGTTCCAATTGTCCAAACAGCATTGGGCTAAGTGGAACGTAACGGTCTTTTTGCCCTTTTCCTTTTACTACTCGTATCACCATACGGCTAGGGTGTATATCTTGCCTTTTTAGGCCAACACACTCCCCCGCTCTAATTCCGGTGGAATACAACATTTGAACAATTACTTTATCCCTAAGCGTAGATAATGATTCAATAAATTGGTAAACCTGTTGTGGGGAAAGAACAAATGGCACCCTATCTGGAATTCTTGGACTTCGGAGTAGCTTTATCTTTTCAGGAGTTTTAGCAATGTTATGATAGAAATAAGTAAAACTAGCTATTGCAACCGCTACTTTATTAGGCCCAAATTTTTTATTGGAAACAAGAAGATAGAGGTAATCTTGTATTTGACGCTGATTTAAAACTCTTGGACTACATCCGTAATGACAGCAGATATGGTTCATTTCTTTGATGTAATTGCTTACCGTGTGTTTGCTGTAATTGCGAAAAGAAAGATGTTTATACATACTTTCAATCATTTCAGCATCTGTGCCTAGATATACTTTTTTTTCATATTAAAGTCTAATTATTATTTACTTCCTTTAAGATAGAGATTTTTATAAGAAAAACATTTCGCTTAAAGTATAAACGAGTATTAAAGTATCACTATCAGAATGGCTTAACCAAGCTGTTTTATATGTTTCATTATTTACCTGAAGAGTCATTTTCAGAATTTGAGAGGCAAACTATTTCTCATGTTTTAATGGAACTCAAAGAGGCTATTATGAAAATCTATTACAATCAAAACAAATAGAATCATTTGTTATTTTCTTTATTCTGCATATTTGTCTAAGTATAGATTATAGTATATTCTTATTAATTTTTCTAACACGCCGAATCTCAAATGGTGCAAACCAGTCCCAATTTACACCTGCACCAAACTGATTTCCGGAATCAACCAGCCTGTAGTTGTAATCGTCATGACCATATATGTAATTGATAAAAAAACCTATTTCTCTTGCTTTTCGGAATGGGTATAGAGTGAACGAGGTAACACTTCTTAACCTTTCTACATGGTTATGTGCTTTATCTATTAAAACGAGCTCTTGCTTAAAGGCATACCGAAATCGACTTTTGTATGTATGGATAAATTCATAGCCAACAGTAAACCGGTTTCTTCCATAAATATTTATATCAAAGTCTGTATAACCACCGATGTCGATTAGCCCAAGAAGATTATTGTGAAATAATTCCCACCCTAGGATAACCGAGTGTACTTTATAGGGGATTGACAATTCTGTTTTTCTTCCTTTTCTCTGGTATAAGTTATTAAACCTGTAATTCAATGTAATTTTGGTTGTATTTGTTGAAAAATTAGCGTTTCGACGATTCAACAAAGCGGTTAAATCAGCATTTGGTCCCACTGAGCGCAAAAACTCTTCGCAGGCTTCGGATTCAGCCTCTTCGCCTACTAAAAAAGGACAACCAGATTGACCATTTGAATAATGTCCAGATTCAATTGCCCAAGCAAAAAAGTTATGACGAGGTGTCTTATAGAGTCTTTGCCAACCTAATAAAATTTTGTATGATGGCATTTTCACGGGAAAGGAATTTTCCGAATACATTCTTAAATGTGGTTGGAAAGAAAAGTAAACAGCATTACTCGGCTTACGCTTATATTTTTGCATAACCCGCATCATATTGTTATGGATACTATAGTTAACAACAGGTCTGGCTTCAAAAAGTATGTCTTCAAGTGATGTCATATTTGAAGCATACCCTATGCTTGGTTTGATATGTATTGGATAGTATTCTTTAAAGACGTTTTTATCGCCTGTAATGGAATCATTAACCTGTGCAAATAGTAATTGAGCTGTTAATAAAAAGACTAAGAGTATCTTATTCGATTTCATAATTCTTAATTACACTAATTATTACTCATCATCATCATCATCATCATCATCATCGTCATCATCATTTTTGCTCAGTTCTGGCCGAATTATGATTCCCATTAAGAAAGCAGCCGATGTGTCAGGAGCAAATGTTCCGTTTGTATATAATCCAATTGTCTTGCTGAAAGGCAACGTTAAATTAATGTCCAAAGTAGTTAACGAGCTTTTGTCTTCTTCAAAGACTTTGTTGTACAAATTGTCGTCAAACAAATACAAGGAAACACCAGTAGATAGAGAAAGAGCTCCTCCGTTTTTAAAACCATAAAGTTCCCACTCAAATCCAATATTTGATACAAACTGTGCGAAATTTACTGTCTCATTTTCTTCGCCGACATCTTCAAAACTTGTGTAACGTGCGCCGGCCCTAGCGAACCATCTCCACGCAGATTGAACTAAATTCTCATCATCTTGGAGTTCATCAAATTGATGCGTAAAACCAAGACCAACTGAGATACCATTAATTGACTGTGCTATTTTTTTTAAATCGTCTGCATTGTCACCACTTTCTTTAAATCTGAAATTTCCAATATTCCCAATTATCCCAAATTGATCTAAAGGTTTTCTTTTACCCCTTTTTTGCTGGACTTCTGCCCGCTTTTCTGAACGATCTTTTCCTTCACTCTCCAAATTCAATAGATTTATGGAAACTGCAGCATTTCCCACAAAAAAGTTATCATCAGAGTCGCCAATAAAATTGTACCCTACCTTAGCACCTACCCAGTAATTTAACATCGAAATACTACTTCCACCTCCTCCACCGGGATTAGTAGTACCTCCTAATTTAATAGTTGTCAAATTCTTATTTAGCAAATCGGCAACTTCAATTTTTTCTGTCACGTATCCAACATAAGAAATGATAAGCACGGAATCATCGGGAATGTCTGTTAGGGTAAAATTACCGTCAAAGTCAGTTTGAACTCCCTCGGTCTTTCCCTCGACAAGTACGCTTGCTCCAACAATTGGCAATTGGTCAGGTCCGACAACAGTGCCACTAAAATCAATATTGTTTTGTGCAAAAATGGATGTGGAAATAAATAATAATACAAAGGCTAGACTAAATTGTAGTTTTTTTTTCATGTTAGAATTATTATTGGTTATTGTAATAGACTGGTCGCTCAGTAAACTTATATTCCAAAAAACATGGGTTCAATACCCAATAATGGGTATTTGTGCGGGGGAAGTAAGTTGTAGGAAGTCAATAACTTGGAGTGCATACAATATAGAAAATGAGCGCAAAAACTCATTGTAGAAAAACCTTAGAAATTCTGGGGGTTTTCTGCTATTTCAGGTTGTTTTTGACAATTTTTATCAACAATTTAGGTTTTAAGTCATTCCACACCCATTCCCCTACCCTTGCGGTCAGTGTAAAAAGTGTTCCATTACCTTTTTAAAGAAGTTTTAGAGAAGAAATTTTTTAGGAAGCGTAGTGCAAACTTTCGCTTTAACCAAAGCTCAAGTTACATAACGCAAGAACATTATAGTACATTTTGTTTTACACGAAAGATGATGCACAGGCATTTTAGTTACAAACCTGTGTTCCTATAATCAGTTAATCAGTCGCTATGTCTCCTTTGCTGGGAAAAGTATTTATTTTCAAAAAAACCTAAAACCTTTTCCTGATAGCTTGAGCCTATTGGAAGTTCATGTTCTTCCATTTCCACATCATGTTTTGTATAGCCGGTTACATATACTGAGTTAACAATATAGGACCGATGTATTCTCAAAAAACTTTGGCCCAGTTTTTTTTGAAACACACCAATATTTTCCTTAATCCTTATTTCCGTATTCGTAATATGAATGTTAATATAATCCTTAAAGCTTTCAATATACCTTACCTCGTTTAGATCCACTTTGATTTTTCGGTGACCTTGGCTCACAAAAATAATTTCTCCTACCTTCTCCCCCTTTACTTTGTCCACAAAAATGGGTTCTCTTTTTTCCACTGCTTTAAAGAATTTCTGGACGGCCAAGAAAAAGCGTTCAAAAGTTATTGGTTTCAACAGATAATCCAAAGCACTTACCTCAAACCCTTCCAAGGCATATTCCCGATAAGCAGTAGTGAAGATAACTTGGGGTTTGTTGATCAGATTTTTAAAAAAATCAATCCCCTTCATCACTGGCATGTTAATATCCAAAAACAACAAATCTACATGTTGCTTGGCAAGTATGGAAGAAGCTTGCATGGCATCATTGCATCGGCCAACAATCTTTAGCTCAGGTATTCGGGAAACATGTTCTTCAATAAGCTCCTGTGCCAAAGGTTCATCGTCAATAATCAAACAAGTATAGGTCACAGACATAGCTCCAGTTCCGTTAAGTAGGTGTTAGATTTTTCTATAATGTTTAAACGATGCTTATTAGGGTACAATAGCTCCAATTGCTTCTTAACATTGGACAATCCCAAATTTCTACGCCCAGATGCCTCTACCGAAACTTTCGGTTTAGTGTTTCTCAATCTAAAAAATAAATTATCCTCTTTATTTTCTACTTGAATCTGAATTGTTGCAGTATCGACCTCCTGCGAAACTCCATGTTTAAATGCGTTTTCAACAAAAGTGAGGAACAAAAGAGGGGCAATTTCCTCATTTCCGGTGATGGATTCATCAAAAATGACATTTACTCTTTTGCCATACCGGATCTGTTCCAGCTCAATATATTTATTGATCAACAAAAGTTCATCCTTAAGCTGAACATATTTTTTATCACATCGGTACAGCATATAATCCAAGATGTGCGAAAGGTTCTCAATGACACGAACTGTTTTGTCCGATTTTTTTAACGCAAGCAAATACAGACTGTTCAAGGTATTGAACAAAAAATGTGGGTTCAATTGGTTCTTTAAAGCATATAACTCGGCCTCTCTCTTCTTTTCATGAAGCTCCAAAAGCTGTTGCCTTTCTCTATAAAATAAGACGGCCATTAAAATGACACAAGGATAGGCATAATACAAGGATTTTGAAAAGAACTGGTTGAAGTTAAAATAAATGCTCCTGAAGGTAGGGGCATCAAAACGTTTCAGGAATGTTTCATACGAAGAAGGATAGGTTGGCACCAGATATTCCACCAGGTACAATGTGCACAGGGCATGAATCAGGGCAAACAATAGTAAAACAGAAATTGAAAATACTACGTTCCCTCTTTTATTGAGGACTTTGGGCACAAGAAACCCAATAATGGCATAGGCCATCACCATCTGAAGTAAAGTTCGAAAACCATATACTTCTGCAAGTTCCCAAGTATCTGCATAATACCAGCTTGCACTTGCCGAAGAAAACACAAAAACACAACTCCAAAAAAGAAGGTGGAGCAATGCTTCCCGTTTTATGCTCATCGGTTTTATTCCAAAATCCATATCAATTGAAATTTAGCCAAAATAACCTTAATTATTAATGAAACGATGAAGTAGTGGACGAAAACAGGTTTCTGGCATACAAAGAGTTGTTTTTACCCTCCAAATATAAATTATCACTAAAAATTGGCTTTTGGTGGGCCATGAACAGTGCTTCATCCACGTTTAAAATTCTGCATGATTTCCTCAATTAGATTTGGCAAAAATCAAAAAAACATAATCGTGCGGAAAACTCTTTTTTATGCTTCCTTACTCATAGGAGGCACACTGTTTGGACAACTTAACGGTACTATCTCCGGGCAGGTCCTGGATCAAGGAAACAACCAACCTTTGGCTTTTGCAAGTGTAGTACTTAAAACGCAGGAGGAAGCTATAATTTCTGGAACCATTACTGATAACGAAGGAAAATTTAAACTCATCGAATTAGCTGCTGGTACATATGTATTGGAAATTGAGTTTATTGGTTTTGCATCAAAGAAAACCACAATTTCGATAAAAGGAGATGAAATTATAAATCTTCCTGTTCTTTATCTTTCTGAAAGTGCTGAACGCTTGGAGGGAGTCACCATAACCTCCCAAAAATCCACCATAGAGCAACGCTTGGACCGCAAAGTAGTGAACGTGGGCAAAGACTTGATATCACAGGGGCCATCTGCTATTGACCTGATGAACAATTTGCCCTCTGTGAATATTAATTCTGATGGGAACCTTTCGTTTCGCGGTAGCGAAAATGTACGGATTCTTGTAGATGGCAAACTGAGCAATTTAGAAAATCCAGCGGAAGTGCTACAACAGATTCCTTCCAATTCCATTAAAAAAATAGAGCTGATTACCAACCCTTCAGCAAAGTACAACCCGGATGGTCTAAATGGTATTATCAACATTGTATTGAAAAAAACTGCACAAGAAGGATGGAACATGGCTTTTAGTGCCAACTCCATAATTGCCCAAGAAGAACGCTATAGTAGTAGTCTGTCCCTCAATTTTAAACCCAAAAAAACCAACTACTATTTGGAATACAACAATGGTTTTGGAGACCAAATTATTGATGGGTTGCTTAACCGCTTTGATTTGAATTCCAATCAAATTACCAGGAGCGCCTACAACAGAAAATCCAATGTTATAAAGTTAGGAGTGGACTTTTATCCTTTCAAAAACACCATTTTTTCCGTTTTTACCAATCAAAATTTCTACAATTTAGAAATTGATGGTGATAAAAATGTGGTCTTTGAAGATGATGCCTCAATGAATTTTGCCCTAAATGATTTGCTCATACGTGACAACCATACCCAGACCTATAATGCAGATTATAAATGGCTGATTGATGGTGATGCTCATTTTCTGGAACTAGAAGCCAACTATGACCTTTTTAATGGCGATTTGACCAACGATTTTGATTTTAACGGAAACACTACTGTTCCTTCTTATATAGAAACCATTGATGATACCCGTTCAGTATTGACCATGAATCTAGATTACAGTTTACCATTGGGTGAAAAAGCAAAGCTTGAAATGGGAGGTGAAAGCCGTGTCAACCGAATCGAAAACGATTATTCTTCTACCAATGTTGAACTACAAAACTCGGTCTTTCAATACAACCGGGACATCTATTCTTCCTACCTGATTTATTCCACTGCATTAGGTAAATTCAATCTTAATCTGGGGTCACGTTTTGAATACTATCTCGTGGATGCATCTTTTAATCAAGGACAATCTTCCGTTCAGCTTTTTAATCAGGAACTTTTCAATGCGTTCCCTTCAGTTTTTGTGAGCTATAAACCTTCCGAAGAAAGTCCCCATCAATATCAGTTAAGCTATGGCCGCAGGATTGAACGTCCATCTTTTAGACAAGTAAACCCTATAAGACAAACCACTACACCGCAAGTTTTGGTGACTGGTAATTTTGAGTTGCGTCCGCAGTTCAGCAACAGTGTAGAGGCCAATTATTTATATCGATTTAATAAAGGGAGTATTAGCTCAAGTGTATTTTACAGAAGGGTTCAGGATGAAATCAACCGCATTGGCATATTTGACCAAGACGACCCCAACCTTTTACGATTGAGCTATGACAATTTTGACAGCAATGATGCTTACGGAATTGAAGTGGGCGGCAATCTTAGATTTGCCAACTGGTGGCGTACAAATGTCAATATGGAACTCTATACCAGACAGCAAAGAGGTAACATAGAAGGTGAAGAAGTCACTGTGCAAAACACATTGGCCAACCTTAAATGGAGCCACAATTTTATCTTAAGTAAGCATATTACGGCAGCACTATTTGGATTTTACAGCGGCAGACAAGAAATTCTACAATATGAGTTAAAACCCAATTATTATATGAATATGGGCCTACGATACAATTTTGCCAATGGAAAAGGAAGTCTAAGCATAAACGCCAATGATGTATTTGGTACCCAGCGCTTTGCCTTTGAAACTTATAGAACGGTTTTTCAAGAGGGGCAATTTTTGAGGGATACCCAACAAGTTTTCTTTGGACTCTCCTATCGTTTGGGAGGAAAACTTTCTTCGGTTTCCAGAAAAAAACGAAATAGCAACATTAAAAAGGACCGTTTTTTATAAACCTAAATAAAGGGTAGAGTAAACAAGGCGAAATAGCAAAACCTATCCTTTAGCAGTTGCTGAAGCCCTAATCAGGAAAGGCTATGCGGAGGTGTTTCATTAGATAATGTAAATGGTAATTAAAAAGTACAACTAACATTATCGAATGATTGTTAACTTAACAAAATAAAAATCATTATTGGAAAACTAGATTTCATATTGTTAAAGGATAACCTTTTCAGTGGTTCAGGCAAGTATCTAATCATTATATTGGTTTTTACCTGGTATTCATCCAGTAGTTTTGGCCAAAACAGTCCACCTGTGGATTCTCTCACGGGAAGCCCAAAAATTCACGGACAATCTTCCTTATTAAAAAAACTAGTGGTTCCTGGATTGCTTACTGGAACAGCTTTAGTATTTAATAACAGCAGTTTTGAAATGGAGCTTCAGCCTAAAGTAAACAGGAATCTTTCCACCAATATTGATGACTATATTCGGTTTGCCCCATTAGCTGGAATGTACATAGCAGATGGTTTGGGTATAAAAGCAGAAAACCATTGGTTTGACCAAACCAAAAATGCCGCCTTTTCACTTTTACTTACACAACTTATTACAACAAGCTTAAAGGTTAATATTGATAAAGAGCGCCCCAATGGTGCCAACAATGAAGCTTTTCCCTCCGGACATACTTCCTTGGCCTTTGCAAGTGCAACAATTCTTTATGAAGAGTTTAAAAATACTGAGCCTTTGCTGGCTTATTCCGGCTATGCATTTGCGTTGACCACCGCTTATCTACGCATGGCGAAAAACAAACATTGGTTCTCTGATGTAATATTGGGGTCGGCAGTGGGAATGGCAGTAACCAAACTGGTATACCATTTTGACTATCTCTTTACTTGGAACCCTTTTAAAAATTCGGAAAAACTGGTAATCGCGCCTAACTTTGATTATACTGGTGCCGGACTTTATTTGGCCATTAGGTTTTAAAGAGTTGATGACCCATATTTTTCCAAAATTTACTTATAGGACTTCTAGAACACTCCCACATTTCAGCATTGCATCACCATAATAAGGATTTCGAATCTCATTTTCTGTACTTAACCAAACAGCTCCTTTATTGTTGTTCGCCATTGGACATTGTTGCACATAAAACGTATTGCCCAACGAATCTAAGTTACTAGTTATGGCGACCATATTTTCGTTCAAGATTACAAAGTGTTAACAATTATTACTTTGTTTAACAGAGGTTTAAAACGAAGCCATGAGCAAATTTGGGGCGGATCGGATACCTGAGTAGGAATTGTACTTTTTATTTTATCATCTCTTTTTTGAGTTGTTTTGTGTACATTTTAAAATATCACTGGCATGGAAATTATAAATTGATTTACAGTAATTTATCCGATATCGAGATTTTGCATATTACACTTTTTAAATTGCCACTTACAAAATATCTCTTAGAAAACTAGTTGTATTATGGAGAATCAATAATCTCTACAAAAATTTCGGCTCGGTCTGTAAAATCAGTTAACCTATCTCTTTTTAGTCCGCTAGAGATACTTATTATTTTTCCATTCGCATCTTCAAAAACGATATGAGGATATCCAATTGTTGGTAAAGTTTCAATTTCTCCCGTAGTCCGATCTAGTATCACAGCCTCTTTTTTATGTAAGCTACCTTGTTCTATTGGCCATTCCGGATCATTGTTGCTTCCTAAAATTAAATTTCCATCTATACTGGTTCCTGAGGGGAAGTTAGGTTGTGTCAAAGTTTCGATCACGTCAAAAGTTTGAGTGGAATATAATTGTTTTTCAGTGGTATTAAGAATAAATTCACTAGTTTGATTATATAAGGTTTCATCTCTATAATCAGATGCATAACGTACATCAAGAACTTGTGGGTCACTTAATATTAAACCATTTTCATCTATAGCGTATAAAAGACTGGTAGAGGAATTGAAATGGCCTGCTATTACTTGGTTGTTGCCTATTGATATAACCTGAAAGCCAGAAGAGTTTCCATTTTCTATGGTATGTGGCTGCCTATCCAAGAAAACCAATCTATCGGTTTCTCTACGAAATGTAAAAACCTCGGAAGTATTGATAAACATAAACAAATCATCACCAAGAAAGGTGAAATCGTCAATAGAGTAAAATACGTTTTCATCAGTTAATGCAGATTTGAATTCAAGACTAAAAGCGTCATAAACATAGAGTTCATCACCTTGCTCAACAAGCAATTCTTTTCCAAAACTTGAGTTTATTAACTTCATATTCGCGCCAAACGAAGTTGTAGGTCTGTTATTGGAAACCGCCTCGGTTCTCTGTGTTTCATAATTAAATTTAAGGATGTTGGACGTTGGAGGTACTGCATTCAATTCGCGTCCATAAAAATAAATAATAGGTTCTTCCTTATCTATGGTTACGAACTCAATATTTAGCAAACCAAGCATTTCTTCTCTTATAAACTCTACTTCTTGACTGCTATTAGCGTAATCAGGACTCGTAAAACTTACTGTTCCAAAAATGTTTATTGTTTTTACGGCATATACTGGATTTGAAAAATATGGAGGAGTTTCATCTGTAAAAGTGACCACACTTTTATCTGTTATTTCCGCAAGTACTACTTCTTGGTCATCGAGGGTCCAACCAGGCTCCCTATTGTTAACGGTAATTAAGTAATGTGAGAAATACTCTCCTTTATAAGGCTCCCAATTAAGCATAATTTGACTGTCTTGTACCGTTGGAGGTGCTAAGTTTACAGTTGGCACCTTTAACGATTGTGGCGAGATTGATTGTTGCAGGCTTTCACCAAGCAGTTCATTATTAACATAAATTCTAATAAAGTAACATAGTTCTTCCCTTGGTGGAGGATTTATGTCAGTATATTGATTTTGGTCAGCATCAGTAATCGTAGCTATTAATTCCGCATTGTTTTTTGAGCAGTTTTCGCTTCGGAAGATTTCATACCTATTAAACATATTTGCACCGTTATATGCATCCCAATTAAAGCTAATTAAGTTTTCAAATTCGTCATCATAGTTTCTATTGAAGGTTTGTGAATAGAAATCTACATCAGTAGGTTCATATCTTCTTGCAAAAAGAATCAATACATCTAATTCACCATCCTGGTCAACATCAAATCTTGATTTAAATACCAATTCTTGTGAACCGAGCTTTGTGATTACTACATCGTCAGATTGACCGAAAGAATTACTTAGAGTAACAACTCCACCATCCAGACTCCAGTCAAGCCTGTCAATTTGTGGTCTACAATCACCACTTTGATATATATATTCACTATAGGTTCCATTTTCCGAATACACAAAAAAGTCTCTGTTACATTCAGAATAATTTGCAGGAACATCAGTCCGTTCCCCATCGAATTCAGCACTAAAGATTGACCAAATTCCTTTTAATTGACCCTCGGATGCTGAACTATCTGCACCACTGTAAAAATTATCAATATTTCCATGGTCTATATCGTTTTCTGAACAGCCAATAGTCAAAACTAGAATAACGTAGTAAAAGCGCTTTTTTAATTTTATTCGTTTCAAAATCCAAGTTGATTAATTCCTATAAAGGAACATCATTTTCTTGTAATAATTGTACAAAAAAGATGACACGTCGATTTTAACAGCTAACCATCCCTTTCCATACACATTAATCTCTACTATCTTCCTTCTTGCTGCAAAGGATTCACTTGCACAAGAATATAATCTGTAATTTTAATCTTCGATGTATGAAGCTTTTCAGTCAAAATAAAGGAAGATTTGATCTAAGGCCATTTTTTTTTACCGCGGTACTTTCATATGGCTGTACGGAACCGCTAGCTATTGATATCACAAACTCTGACAGTGTACTCGTAGTTGATGCTTCGATTACCGATGAACACAAATACCACGAGATTTTGCTGAGTAGATCCTCCCAATCTGACATCGAAGACCCGATTCCGGAACAATCTGCTCAACTAAAGATTGTGATGGAGGATCAACAAGAATTTTCCTTTTCTGAAGTGGAACCAGGGAAGTATGTTTCGGATATGGCTTTCGCTGCCCAAGCCAATAATCTATATGAGCTGAGGATTACTTCTTCTAATGGAAAAAGGTATCGCTCTAACTCTGTAGAGTTGCAACAGGAAACCCAAATCGATAGTGTTTACGCGGAGTTTACGCAAACGGACAGTGGTTTGCAAGGTATTGATATTAAGGTTGATAGTTTTGATCCAACAGGAAACTCCACGTATTTTAGGTACAAGTACACAGAGACATATAAAATAATAGCTCCAGAGTGGTACCCATGGGAATTGGTGGTTGTAAATGAAAACCCCTTGGCCATTTCAGATGAACTACATACCGAAGAGAAGAGGGTATGCTTTGCAACGGAAGCATCCAATAATATAATATTGACTAATACTAAAAATGCTACAGAAGATAGGGTAACCGGTTTTACCGTTAGGTTCTTGAGCAAGGATAATTTCATCATTTCCCATCGTTATAGCATATTGGTGAGTCAGTATGTATTGAGTAGGGAAGCCTATGAATTTTATGATAGACTAAAGGCTTTTTCAGAATTGGAAAGTATATTTTCTCAGGCCCAACCTGGATTTATAATTGGGAACATCTTTCCGGAAGATGATTCAAATGAAAGGGTCGTAGGTTTTTTTGAGGTATCATCGGTATCAAAGAAAAGAATATTTTTCAGCTATGAAGATTTTTTTCCAAATGAACCATTACCGCCCTTTATTGATGAATGTAAGAGGACACTGGTTTTGGACAAATCTGCCTTGGCCATAGCGGTTAGGGATCAATTAATAAGTCTTGCTGGCATACAGAATATTAGCCTTGGGGAGGTTCTCTACTACGTTCAACCAAGGCCTTGTGGAGATTGTACGGCTTTGGGCAGTAATGTTGTTCCAGGTTTCTGGGAAGAATAATTTCTAATTCGAACTTATGAAACTTTTCTACTAGGTGCTCTTAAATTCCACTGAGGCTCTATTTACCATTGAATAAATCTGCCATGTTTTGGTAATAGATTTTTTGTAGAACGGTTTTTGAAAGATTCAGCCCTACCGTCTTTTGATTTCTTATTTCCACAGAATCCGAACTGCTCAAATACGTCCATCTATCGCTGTATCCCTTATAGAGTTCGTCACGCTCTTTTTGAAGTTCATCGCTACTTAATACCTCTTGGGAGTTGTTGTTTCCGTAGTCCGTTCCGAACATAATCCTGTTTTGATATTTTTCAAAAAAAGCTCTAACCTTTTTTGAATCCTGACCTGCCAAATCACCAAATCTAGCCGCTGGCTCTACATACATATTCTCAAACTTGTCCAGGCGTTCAGCAATCATATCAACATCATGTGACATACTGCCCATATGGGCACACAATATCTTTAGACCGGGGTTGTTTGATATCCAGTTGTCCCTCGCAGAAATAATCGTCTCGTAAGTTGGAATTTCAGGATGCTGAAACGCATGGTACTGTGGGTTTTGGGTATAATAACCATAGTGAGGATTGTTAGGATCATCCAAGGGGCGCCAAGCCTGTACTGGTTCGCCAATATGTGCCATAACCGGTATCCCTTTTTCCTTCAGAAAATCCCAAATGGGCTGTAACCTCTTATCATCTATCTGTATAAACGTTCCACTGGCATCTTTGGTTACCATACCAAAATTCTTCCAAACCTTGACCATTTTGGCGCCTTGCTCAATTTCCTTGGTAAGACGTGCAATCTCCCTTTCTGCAAAATCAGAATCACTTATCCCTACTCCAATCAAAGAAGAACACAGCCAAAATAAATCTGGTCTGGCTTGGGCCAGTTCAACATATGTATCCCAACTTCTTCTAATCTCAGTGGAATCCTTAATAGCTACATCAACCAATACACCTTGCATATTCCATTCCTCAAAAAAGTCCTGCAGATAATCACGATCGTATTTATAATGTGCATGAACGTCTATTTTTTTTATTGATTTCTTATCGAGGATTACGGTTTCTTTTTTCTCCTGGTCATTACTCGATTTTTCCTTGCAGGAAACAATAAACACCACAGCAATTAGCAAATAGATACAATTCTTCATAGGATGGTTTTTATGGTTAGAAACTCATTTTGAGTTGCTGAAATTCACTACAGATTTACTGTCGACTTCCGTCTTCTACCTGCTACAATTCCATGCTCCAGGAATGCAACTTAAAGAATTACTGCCTTATTCCAACAATTTTGACTTTAATTCTTGTTTAAAAATAGTGAATGGTAATGAATATTGGGGAGATCCAATTTCCAGAAGAGTCATGAATATTTCCCTAATTGAAATGAGCATCAACTGCTTCAATTGTCTTTGAGGTTACCTCAATTAACAATTAGGACGGTTCACTTAAAATGTAACCATATAAAATGTGAAGTGCTAGTACGTTTGAACAGAAATTAAAAATAAAATTAAGATGAAAAATTTGAAGTACTTACCCATTATGATTGTTGCCATTGCCATGTCATTAACATCATGCAGCAAAGACGATTATGACGACCACGATTATCACTTAGAACATGTAAAAGTGGCAAGCGCAGAGCTTCCGGAGGAATTTAACTATGGAAGCACCTATCAAATTGATGTTACCATAGAATTACCAAACAGCTGTTATTCCTATTACAACCAATTTGACTACATTTATAAAGGAGCCGAAAGACTTATCTATCCCATAGCCCATATAGATGATGGAATTGCTTGTAACCCAAGCATTACAGAAACTGTTTTTTCAATCCCGATACAAGTTCTTCAACATGAACCTTATGTGTTTAAATTTTATCAAGGTGAAGACGAAGAAGGGAAAGATATGTTCTTAACCATTGAAGTTCCAGTAACCAATTAAAGGTTTAATACATTTTAAAAACGTTTCTTAATTCAATAAACATATATTGGTTTTTAAAGGTAGTTTAAGCTATTCCGTCCTTTAAAGGACTGAGTGGTTTAAACTACTTTTTTTTGGTTTATTTCATTTTAAAGAATAGGCGTTTTATGTACCAATATTGATTTTAGGCCGTGTTTTATACCTTGTTACATATCAAAAAGTATTTGTTACATATCAAAAAAACATTGGATAAGCTGCTTCATATTTTTGATGCACCAATGGTTTTCACTGCTAGTATGAACAAATCCTAAGGAAACTTCCCCCAAAAAAACAAGGTTAACATTAAATCTAAAGTCATGAAAACAGTACGTTTCAGTTTTTGGGTCATCCCTTTTATTATAATGTTTACAATTCTATCTTCCTGTTCAGCTGAAGATGGTGCGGTTGGCCCGGCAGGACCTCAGGGACCGCAAGGTGAACAAGGAGTACCTGGCACAGATGGCCAGGACGGGGTAGATGGACAAGACGCGAATTCAAGTGTGATTTCCTCTGGATGGTTTCAAATTGATACTTGGACCACAAACTTACCCGATTTTAAATTTGTCAGGATTCCTGATCTAATACTTACCGAGTCTCAAATTGAGAACAATGTGTTCTTGATGTACCGAAGGCATCAGCCATTCCCAACCAGTACGATCATAGAATTGTTGCCCTTGGTGCAACATGATGGCAGTGGGGCCATTGAACTTTTATATAAAAGCCCAATTCAAGGTAATGGTCTGTTTATTCAAATAGAGTCTTTTGGCCGCAACGTGTCGGACAACGAATATCTAGGTCCGGAAACGCAGTTTCGGTACATGATAATTGAACCTCCATCCACCGCAGATAAAAGAAACATCGTGGATTTCTCTAAAATGAGCTATCAAGAAATAGTTGAACACCTTGGAATTAATCCATAAACCAAAAAATAAAGCAACATGAAAAAATCTAGATTATTTAAATTCATGGGTCTATTGACATTTGTAATCATCTTCTTAGCCTGTAGTGCAGAGGATGGTGCAGATGGAGCCATTGGTCCACAAGGTGAGCAGGGTACACCAGGGATTGATGGACAAGATGGTACAGATGGGCAAGATGGAGCAGATGGAGAGGACGGCAACGCCAATGTGATCTTTTCCAATTGGATTGATGCGGATTGGAATGTGCAAGATGACCCTAGGGCAAAGTCAATGAACCTGTTAATTACGGAGATAGACAATATTGAACTTAGGAATAAAACCTTGGTGTTTGTGTATCTACAACAATGGGGAACTTCGAGTATTTATCCTATGCCCAACGCCGGTCGTTGGTCTAACACCTGGTATTCCTTCACGTTTGGAAACAACGGAGTAACATTGAACGGCATAACCGTAACTCTTATAAGCACCAACGGTGTTGATTTAACAGACTTACAATACTCTGGCTCCAGGGGGAACAGGTTCAGATATGTGTTGGTACCTGAAAGTGCTCAATCTAGCAAACTGGACTACTCCAACTACGAGGCGGTAAAAGCCTTTTATAACCTAATGGATTGACGTTATTTAAGCCTCAAAAAACAAAAAGCACAATATTGTTTTGTTTTTCTTCACTTTTTTTGAGTCCCATTGAGTATCGCATCATAGGCATAATCAAATATTGTTGTAAATTATAAGAACGAAAGAATGCTAACAGATAGAAATGTAAACAAAGGACAGTATGGAAAGACCATACTCCCAACTCTTTAATGTAAAATGGAACAAGGCCTCTATTCTGTCCTAGGGATTCTATGGCCAATGACCAAAGATTGCACAGATTTACTTATAAGAACAAAATTTTTATAGCAAAAAATAAATGAATCATGAACAGGAGCAGCATTCAAACTTTGATAATAATTGCCATGGGAGTTATGGTGAACTCTTTGCTGCTTGCCTGTGGAAGTGATGAAGGCAACCCTAATGAACCACCACCTTCATCGGCATGTGAAACTGGTTCCAATCCCAATGTGACCTTTACGGCTGCTTTTACAGATCTTGAAGATATCCAGCATATTGAGCCCTTGGGTGAACTCCAGGTATTCCATAATTTTTCTGCGCACACCTATGTATTTATTAAGCCTGAAGTTACTGAAGTGCCCATTTATGCTCCTGTTGATATGGATTTAGTCAATGTCACCTTTGACGGAACTGACTATCAACCCATGTTTAGGGCCAGTTGCGAGGTAGTGCTACGATTTGGTCATATAACAAATCCAGTTACCGCCATACGGGATTTGGTAGTAGGCCAAGGCATAAGTATGTTTGAAGGTCAGGCTCCTACCCTACTTAGTTTTTCGGCGGGAGAGTTAATAGGCACTACCTCAGGTACAGCACAAGCAAAAAGTTTTGACTTTGGGGTATACCATTCCGAACGTTCTCAGACATTTTTGAACAATGACCGATTTCACCCTGTGGAAACCTTCAGGCATTCCACTTGTCCGTATGATTATTTTACAGCCGACTTACGAAATCAAATGTATGATCTATTCGGACCCAAACCCCTAGCTCAACCATTAAATTGTAGAGGACCAAGAGGCAAGGCAGGGACCATTGCTGGGCCTTGGTTTGATACGGTAGAAGTATTTTCAACTCCCTATCATGGCCAAACTGAATTTTCGCCCTTGCTTGTGGCTACCACATTAAATGGAACCGTGAAAATTGTAAGAGGTACCGAAATCAACGTATATAGAACACTTTTGGGTGCGGCAACATATGCCGATCCTGAAGGGGTGACCACGGAACATTGTTACGAAGTTGAATCTGGAGGATATTTTTATTTTCAGTTACAGGCCGATGGCACATTGCGTGTTGAAAGGGAAACTTCAGGTACTTGTCCTTCGGAGTTTCCATCTACCGGGTATTTGACTTATTATCGGTAAGCTTTAAGCTTTGTAACCCTTTAACTAAATACCATTCATGTGTTTTTGTACCTTTTTATAATTCAACCTTAAGATGAAAAATACAGCTTTCATACTATTGTCTTTATTTAGCCTTTCTGTGACATGGAGCCAAGCTGGAAAAGAGATTGATTCTTTAAAACAATTGTTGATAAGAAATAACAGTGTGGAGGAGTCCATTGGATTAAATGAGGAGATTTTTGTGGCTTATCTCTATATTTCACCTGATTCCGCCAATCGGTACCGTAAAAACATCAAAGCGATTGCCGAAAAAAACAATCATACCGATGGCCAGTATTTGTACTATTCTTTGAGTGGTAGATATCAATTCGCAAAATCCGATATAGACAGTGCTTTTTACTACATCAACAAAGCCGCCAAAGTAGCTGAAAAGCTTCAAAACAAGTCCTATTTGGCAGACTGCTATAAGAAAATAGGGGTGATTTATAATATCCGAAGAAACGATTCACTATCAAAAAAATATGCTCAGTTGGCTTTGTTCAATGCAAAGCAAACCAATGACTGGAGAACACTTTCCTCCATATATATTTTGATAGGAAACCGACACTTTGAACGGACGGAATACCCAGAAGCACTTACGCATTATTTAAAACTGGATTCAATTTATACCTCTCAGGATGAGATGGATAAATCCTTGGCTGCGGCCTATACGAACATTGGGATGATATATTCCGAACTAAGAAATCCAGAAGCTGTAAACTATATTGAGAAGAGTATCAAGGTGTACAGGAAATTGGGTATGGAAGAGGGAGTATATTATGGTGAGGTGGCCCTGAGTACTTATTACGATTTACTGCAAGACCATGAAAAGGCCATAGAACACTCGTTGAAAGCTAAGGATTATTATGAGGCATATGGAGACCTACGCATTCTTGGAAATATTTATAGAAGATTGGGCAGTGTCTATTTGGAGGTAAATGATTTGGAAAATGCTGAATTCTACCTTTTAAAGGCTTCTAAGATTCCGGAAAGTTCCCAGCAAGGCATACACAGCGTTTCTAACCAGACCAACCTAGGAGATCTGTATTGGCATAAAAAACAATATGAGAAAGCCATCTTTTATTTTAAGAAAGCAGCGGAACAGATAAAAAATGGAGATCAAGACGATACAATGCCCATCCAACTGCTCAATGTTTATCGTGGACTATATGATGCATACAAAGACAGCAAAGATTACAGGAATGCAATGATAGCACTTGAAAGTCAAATGGAGTTGGAGGCTAGCATCCAAAAATCCCAAAACGAGTTGGAAGTTGAGGAACTCAACAAAAAATATCAGAACGATAAACAACTGCAAGAAATAGAACTGCTCACTTCAAAGTCCGAACTAGCTGCACAAAAAGCCACAAACCAAAATAATCTTTTGATTGGAGGCATCTCTATTTTGGGATTGGCCTTTGTCACTTTGTTTTTTCTTTTTAGAAACAAACAAAAAACGAATCAAAGACTAAAGGAGTTGGAGTCGGCAAAATCAAAGTTCTTTGCCAATATCTCCCACGAATTCAGAACACCCCTGACTCTGATATCAGGCCCTGTGGCTCATCAGTTATCTAGGAGTGACCTATCACCTGATGACAAAACAGATTTGGGACTGATACAACGAAATGCCAATCGGTTATTAAAACTTGTAAATCAAATTCTAGATCTTTCAAAAATTGAAGCTGGGCGGAGAAAATTGACAATAAAAAAAGGCAACATGGAACTTTTCCTGAAACATTTGGCAGAGCCTTTTGAATATCAGGCCACCCAAAAAGGCATGGTCTTCAAAGCTCAAATTGATATACCTGGCGGGGTATGGTTTGACCATGATGTAGTGGAAAAAATTGTCACCAATCTTTTGTCCAATGCGCTGAAATATAGTGTTGACTACGGGCATATTGGGTTTGAGGCAAGCTCAAAAAATCAAAATGCCATCTTAAGAATAGTAAATCAAAATGAGGAGTTGTCGGAAAAGGAATTATCACAATTATTTGATCGTTTTTTTCAAACCAATTCCCTAAACCAGGGATTTGGAATAGGTCTTTCCTTGGTGCAAGAGATGACCTCCCTGGCTCACGGAACAGTAAATGTCCAAAAACCTGATGAGCAAACCGTGGAGTTTGTTGTTACCTTACCTATTTCCAAACACGTCTTTTCCAAAGAGAATCTGATCATAGACGGCGTAGAACAGCAATTTGAGGACCGATCAAACCAGGAATGGCTGTTTGAAGCCAATGAGAGCGAGGAGGAATCAGCTAATTTTTCACATCCCGTTTTGCTGGTGGTGGATGATAACGAAGAGATTCGGTTATTCATCAAAACCCTGTTCAAAAAAGAATATCAAATACTTGAAGCGGAAAACGGCGAAAAAGGAGTGGATATGGCTCTAAAGACGGTACCCGATTTAATCATATCGGATATTATGATGCCGGTAAAAGATGGAATTTATTTGAGCAATACACTTAAAAAAGATGAACGAACCTCACATGTACCCATTGTTTTGTTGACTGCAAAATCAGGAGAGGAAAACGAATTGACAGGTTTAAAAACTGGAGCCGATGCCTATATGGTAAAGCCTTTCAAAGAAGAAAAATTAAGGGTAATCATTGATAAGCTGATAGCGACTAGAACCGCCATCCAAGAAAAATTTAGTAAGGAACCATTCCTAAAGACAAAAAATATTGAGCTTACCAGTATAGACAAAAGGTTGCTAAACAGAATTCAGCAAATATTGGATGTTGAATTGACCAATCCTGGATTCAATGCAAGATCTTTTTCCGACCAAATTGGATTGAGTCGCATGCACCTGCATCGCAAATTAAAAGCACTTACTGGACTTTCCACATCGGAATTTATAAGGGTTCAGCGGTTAAAACTGGCTGCTAAGCTATTACAAAAGGGGCATGACAATATATCCGAGGTCGGGTACGCCGTAGGGTTCAATCAACCAGCTTATTTTGCTACCACTTTTAAAAAACACTTTGGCTGCTCACCTTCCCAATATATGGAATCCAAGCAATAAGTCAGAATGAAAAGAAAATATGAAAACCACTATATAAATTGATGTAAGTGGAACTTTTCCAATCCAATACATTACAAAATGGTGTTTTGTACTTCGCAAATTGTTCAATACATCTTTATCGCATCAAATACTCGTTTATAATCCTCTAAATTTTCAAAAGAGTCAAGAACTTCCACGGAATCATTTTGCTCTATCCAACGCCTCAATTTGTCAGTTCCATTAATGACATCAATGGGGTTTTGTGTGTAATTATATTCATAAGGAGGTTCTTTCCATTTGAAATCATCCTCTAAAAAATGATACAGCTCTTTCATAATGAACTGCCCTGTACGCCACGGTTTAAACTTCACCCGGTCGGTCACATGGATTTGAACCCCTCCGCAGACAATGTTCCCATGTTTTTGAAAAGTGGGAAGAAAAGTTATGGGCCTCAGCACAAAACCCTCAAGTTTTGATGCCTTAATCTTGGAAACCATATGGTCTTTATAAAAGGAATAGGGTTCAATCTTGGGGTGACCTACAATTTCCAATGGTTGTGACGTGCCTCGTCCTTCACTTAAAAGTGTTCCTTCAAAAAAAACAGTTGCGGGAAAAGTAATGGTACTTTCAGGCCTTGCCAAATTTGGAGATGGTAAAACCCATGGCAACCCAGTATCTTCGAAGAACATTTCCCTGTTCCAATTCTGCATTTTTATGATTTCTAGATTGGTCTTTTCCGGGGCCCAACGTTCCTGGTGCATTAGACCTACTTCGCCAATGGTCATAGCATGTCGAATGGGAAGCGGATGCAATCCAACAAACGACTCAAATCCCGGCTCAACCAAATTACCTTCAATATCAATTCCGTTGATTGGATTTGGACGGTCCAAAACAATCACCTGAATATCTCTATCGGAGCATTTTTCCAACAAGAGGGTAAGTGTATAAATGTAGGTGTAGATTCTACACCCAACATCCTGTAGATCAACAAAAAAGTGGTCTATGCCCTCTAACATCTCATCCGTAGGAATACGTGTTTCCGAATACAGGGAATACACCGGTATATTAAAATATGGGTGTATCACATGATTGGTTTCCACCATATTGTCTTGCACATCCGTTGAAAAACCATGCTGAGGTCCAAATAATTTCACAAACCTAGCTCCAAACATTTCCTGAAATCGTATTGCCGCATGGGTATGGGTATGGTCAATGGACCCATTGTGGCATAACAAGGCCACATTTCCGTTATACTTCTGTTGAAGAATCTTATCCTTTACTATAACATCAAGGCCTGTGTAAACGTTCATTTTGCTCGTTTTTAAAGAATTTAAGGATAGTCGTTGGTTGTATAGGGACAGCCACGCCGCTGCCCCCATACAGAATTAAACTAACCAACTCAAATTTTTTATTAAATAGAAGGGTTTGCTGGAGTATTGGGATTGTTTTCCCTTTCTATTGTTGGGTATGGATAAAAGTTCCTGTTCCTCTGGTTGGTGGTATTTGCCTCCGTTGGAACCGCAAAATCTGGAAAAAACCGCTTGTTATCGCCCCATCTCAATCCGGTTAAGAACAGCTCAATTGACCTGTTTTTATAGATTTCATTCAGAATATCAGTTTGGCTTGCAGCATTGCCTGCCCATGCGGGCAAATTTGCATTTACCCCAAGAGGGTCGTCACTCTTTTGCCGCACCAAATTTATCTGTGTTACCGCATTGTCCAACTGATTCTGTCTTGCATAAGCCTCTGCCTTGTTCAGCATCATTTCTCCTGGAAGATAAATAGGAACAGGGGTAGTATTCGTGGCTGCAAAACCAAGCATTTCACTAATAGCCTGGCCTCCGGCATCTGCATTGGCAAACCCGGCATCAGCTCCCAAATAAAAAGCAATTCGTCCATCTGCCACCTCGGGAATAAAAGCTCCTAGCAAACCAAAATTGGTCTGTGGCTTTAAATCTGTTGAATTGACTGTCCTGTTCCATATAGGGTTTTGATTGTTTGCATCATAAATCCACATGGAATTGGTCGCATCGCTGTCATTCAGAACAGCATCCGCGGCAGTAATTGATTCCGCATAATTGCCTGCCCATAGTTGATACCTGGACAAGAATGCATTTATGGTCTTTGGTAAACTTAAATCCGCCCATAATACCGTTGATTGGAATTCATCAGACATTGGAGTTCCAGCAAGTGCATCTCGTGCTCCTTCCAAAAGCGCTATGCATTCAGCCAACACTGCGGCCCTATCGCTAAACGGAGCTTCTCCATCTGCGGAATTGTTAATGGGTACTTGTTCAAACATCTGAATCATGGACCCCAAACACATGGCCTTAAACAGATTTCCGTAAGCCAAAAGCCCGCTACGTGTACCCGCAGTGAGTTCTACTGTGTTGGCTCCTTCAATTAATGATTCAGCCATTCCTTTTGCCCGAAGAAGATTGACCCATGGGTTGGTAATACCCCCACTTTCAGGAGGTAGTTCTGCCCCACCTTTGGCCAATTCATTAATATTTAAAAAAGTATTGGTCACTCCAAGCTCCCTTGTTGTTATTCCTGGTGCTTCAACTACCTGTCTCAATGCAGTTACCGAATAATATTGTCTTATTCCCGTAGCCAAAGCAAAGAGCCCGTCCTTTGTTTTTAAAACAACTTCCTCGGTAGGGTTATTTGGATTTTCAAACTCTGTTTCACATCCTGTAAACAAACCAGTTACAAGAAGAAAAACACCTACTATGCTATATATTTTTATATTTTTCATCTTTTCAATTTTTTAATTAGAATGTAGCCGTTATACCTAACTTAATTACAGCCGGTATGGGAATCAGCCCCATAATACCACCCCTTGATCCATTGCTTTGGGCATCAATGTTTACTTCTGGGTCATAACTTGAAAAATTGTCTATGGAAAATAAATTACGTCCGGTCAAAAAGAACTTGAAACTATCGACCCCTTTAAGCGGTTCTCGTAACAAATAGCCTAATGATATCTCGCGAAGCTTGATATAAGACCCATCTTCAATATAGGATTCCGCAATGCCAAAATTTGCACTACCAGTTCCTCTAACTTCATCTCCCCTAAGCTCGCTGGCAGTTGCAGGACCACCACCAAAACGATAGAACATTCGTTGGTCCCAGCTCAAAATATCAACACCTTGAACCGCATCCAATTGCATTCTAAATGAAAAGTCCTTGTATTTTAACTCGTTAATCAAAGAAGCAATGAAATCTGGGTTAGGGTCACCTATAACCTTGCTCAAGTTGGCACCACTAGGCTGCCCTGAGCCGTCCCTTTCTGGAACTGGGTTTCCATCGGCATCAAAAGACCCCTTTTCTCTTTGCGGAAGTCCACCTGGAGTCAAGAGTAAACTTCCATCCGGGTTTCTAGCATAAAAACCTTGGTAAAACACACCTAAAGGTTGACCATTTTTGGCAACGGAGAATCCAAAATTCCCTATTCCAAACTGTTCCCCTGCAATATCATTCACCTCGTTTCTATTGGATGAATAGGTTCCTGTAACGGACCAACTAAAATTATTGGTTTGAATTGGAGTGGCAGTAATCATTGCCTCAAACCCTTTATTGGTCATCGTTCCAATATTCTCGACCCTAGATCCAGCGCCTGTGCTTGGTGATAAGGTCCTTGCCAACAACAAATCTTCAATGTCCTGTGAATAATACGTGAGCTCAATACCCAACCTGTTATCAAACAGGGCCATATCCACACCAAATTCCAGTTCCGTTTGCCTTTCAGGCTTCAAATCTGGATTCCCAAGTCGGGTTGGAGCTATCAAACCCGAATTTCCATCTATACTTGTAGCTATATAATTGGACAATCGGTCAAAAGGCCCAATAGCTGTAAGATTCCCTGCTTGCCCCCATGCGGCCCTAAGCTTAAAACTATTGAACACATTCCCTAGGCTATTTTTCCAGAAATCTTCTTCGGAAATCAAGTATGATGTACTTGCTTTTGGATAGAATTGATTTCTTTCGTCCTTGCCAAATACCGAGGATCCATCCAATCGAATTGCACCTGTGAGGAAAAGTTTATTGTCCAAACCAAATGTTTGTTGTAAAAATCCACCCCAAAACGTTCTCTCGCTTCTATTTTCATTTGTAGTAATTGAAGCCGCTCCATCTGTAGTTCTCACACCTAGAGCCAATCCCGTACCCGAAATTGACCGTAATATGTTTTCATCTGCCTGCCATGAAAAACCTGCTGTCGTAGTAGATTTTAAGTTATCATTGAGCATTTTATCAAAAGAAGCGTTCAAATCACTATTGAACAACTTGGTGCTTATGGTGGTGGTACTTGCACTACCCAATGGTACCGTTGTGGTTCCAATAGGAACATATCTGGTCCCTCTTGATTCCGCGTTGTCGTACCCCAACGTATAATTTATTTTAAGATCATTGGTCGGAGACAGGTTTATCTGTAGATCACTGATGGTCCTGTTATTATTCTGTTGAAAGTCAAATGTTTCTATATACTCCAGAATGTTCGGATAAAAGGTCATTTGCGGATAGTTGCCATTTTCATCCGGAGCTGGGTCAATTTTGTTGTTCGTGAACAAAATGGTTTGTAAAACCCCAAATCCATAACCTCCATTGGGAACATCATTGCTATGACTTGTGGAAAAGTACATTCCAGCAGAGGCAGATGCCCAATCATTAAATTTCTGATTGATTCTTATTCGCCCTCCTTTTCGTTCGTAATCCGTGGATTTCATGATTCCTTCATTCTTCAAATAAGAGAGTGAAGCAAAATAATCCGTGTTTTCCGTTCCTCCGGATATCGAAACATAGTTATCCGTTCCTGCGGAATTCTGAAAAACCATATCCTGATAATCATACCGGGTAACTGGCTCCGTATCCAGCACAGTAATATCAGAGGAGGTCCAATCAAGGGGCTCTTGATTAAAATCACGTTTTTTTCTCAGGAAATTAAAATTCACGCTGGAGGATACCGTAATCACAGGCTTTCCCGACCGTCCTTTTTTAGTGAAAATCTGCACTACCCCATTGCTTGCACGTGATCCATATATTGCGGCCGCTGCGGCTCCTTTAATCACCTCTACCCTATCAATATCCTGTGGGTTAATGTCTGACAACCTATTTTGAACCACACTTGTCACATCCAATACGTTGGTGGAGTTGTTATTCACAATTACACCATCAATTATATATAGTGGATCAGAGCTTCCATTAACGGTACTGGCGCTTCTCAGCCTAACACTTATACCTGCAGCAGGATCACCTGAATTTTGGGATACCTGAATCCCTGCCAACTTACCTGAGAGTGCACCAGTGACATCAACCGCTCCTGACTCGGAGATTTCAGACCCGGTAACACTTGATATCGTGTTTCCTATTTGTTTTTTTGCCGTCAAAGCTCCTACACCGGTTACCACAACCTGGTCCAATCCCAAAATATCGGTGGCCATGGTAACATTGTTTACAGCCGTTGTTTGGGAGCCAAGTGCTATGGTTACTTCTTGTGTAGTAAAACCAAGCGACCTAAAAACTAGAACATAGTCCCCAGCCTCTAGTGTTGTCTGCAACATGTAATTACCTTCAAAATCGGTAATCACCCCTTGATTGGTGCCTTTTATCTGAACGGTTACTCCGGGAAGGGGATCTCCAATCTCATCGGTGACTTTTCCAGAAATACTATAAGATTCTTGTATTTTATTTTCTTCCAATGGCACTTTTTCATAAGGTGTATTCGCTTTATTCAACGTCAATACAATCTGGCGGTCAATTATTTTATAATTGATACTACCGTTGGGAAAAAGTCTTTTAAGAACCTTTTGTATTTCTTGTTTTTTTACATGAATGCTAACTTTTCGTTCCAAATCCAATTCTTCTTTACTATAGAAGAATTTAAATTCTGTTTTGGATTCTATCTCCTCAATGATTTTGGATATGGAGGCATCATTTATGCTTAGATCAATCTTGATTTTTTGCGCATACCCAGGTTCCGCTTTTAGCTGAAAAAGGGCCACCATGAAAAACAAGAGTGAGAATTTCATTTTTAAATCAAATTTTGGAAAGGTGCGGGAACACCTCGCCAGTGAGTTCATTAGTTTTTTCATAATTTTGTTTTGATTTTTGTTGATTCGTACGACTTAGATCAAATCTGTAATCGGAAAGTGCGGGAACACTTTCCGATTTTTTGGTTTCGGCGGTGTTCAATTCATATTTTATTGGTTTTGGTTGCTTTCATATATGCGTGTTTAAGGCAAAAAAACATTATATGTAAGCTGGGTTATACTTGTTTATCATTGTTGGTTATTGACAATGGTTATGATGTCATCCTTTACCGTATAGCTAAATGGGGTATGCTCCTGACAAATCCTTAAAATTTGATCCAAGGATTCCTTGGAGAAGGTTCCTGTAAACTTTTTCTCGTTCAATTGATAAAATTGATTGTTGATGGTCACATTAAAATGTCGTTCCAACTCTTTTATGATCAATTCAAACCGATCGTCCACAAAAAATAGCTCTCCCTTTGTCCAAGCAGTGTACTTGGATACATTTACCTGATCCACAGCAATTGCACCTTCCGTAAAAACCGCACGGTCACCGGAGGCCAGAATAATGGGCTGTTGACCTTCTGCATTGTTTGATTTGTACACCCCCACACTGCCCTCTACCAATACCGTGGAAGTGTTGTTTTCATTTTTATAGCTGGAAACATTGAATTCTGTGCCATATACGCTAGTGTTCATATCGTCTGTGATTACGGTAAAGGGCCTGGTTTTATCCTTTTCAACAGAAAAATATGCCTCCCCTTCCAGATACACATCCCTGGGTTTTCCTTTTAAAAAGATAACAGGATACCTTAGTTTGGACCCGGAATTTAGAAAGACATGTGAGCCGTCCGACAGTATCAATTCAAACTTCTTCCCAAAAGGAACGGACAATTGGTTATAGGATACATTCTCTGTTGCAGTGATGCTTTCAGCGTTATACAATAAGGTATTCTGTTTCTGATTTACGATTTGCCGTCCTTCGGTATTGGTTATGATTCCAGAAGATGTGTCATCCAATACTTTAATGGTACCATCCTCCAATTCCAATGTTATACTTGGCTCAGTGACAACAATTGTTTTTTCGGTTTTGTTAGGTGCTACAGCAAGAAATATTAGATAAGCGGTTCCAATCAATCCAACAAAAAGTGCTGCTATTTTTAAGACATAGTTTCTTTTTAAGCGATGCTGTCCCCCGCGTACATAGAGGTTGTTTTCAACACCTTTTCTACGTTGGATAACATTTTGCCATATGGCATCAAAGTCTTTTTGGGGAAGTTCTTCAATATCAAAATCCAGTAATTGTATAAACCGTGATGCATTTTGAACAATCTCTTTTTTTTCCGGATTTGAAGCTAGCCAGTTATCCCAAAAATTTGAGGTCATTTCATCCGGGTCTAAAACCCATTTTTGGAAATATTCATCTTTTATAAAATCTTCTTCCTTATAGTTGGCGTACTTCATCTAGTTAAATAAGTAATGGGCGAACACCCTATTTTTTAATAAGAGAAGAAAATCCATTTTTTACCCCACAAAAAAAGAATTATTTTTCAGATAAATTAGTAACAATTTGATTTTCAAAATATTAAATTATTCAATCTATACTAAAAAATTAAATTGACGAGGAGTGTAATCGCGGTGTTCAAGGTTTCATCTGGACCATAAATGGTATAAAATATCAATCAAGAAGAAGGGATATGGCCAAAAATGGCAAGGTGTCCATGTGTTTTCTTAGAAACTGAATGGATCTGCCCATTAGTTTATAGGCGCCTTTTTTGCTCAAGGACATTATTTCGGCAATTTCAACATAGCTTAGCAGGGCATAATACTTTAGATATATAATTTCTTTTTGTCTATCGGTAAGTTTCTGTATGGCTTCTTTCAGTTTCAATTGCTGTTGGTCAAACACCTGCTTTTCGGCCAAACTGTGCTCGATGGAATGGACAACATTGCCTCCCACGTTCACTTTCTGGGCTTCAATGGATGTAGTTCTTCTCTGCACTGCTTCAGAAATCAATTTTCTTCTAAGTGATTTGAAAAGATAAGATTTTATGGACTTTACGTCGCTTAACCTATGCTTGGTATCCCATATTTCAATGAATAAATTTTGAATACAATCTTTGATCAAGCTTTTATCCTTCACCAACTTTAAACCATAATTGTAAAGCAAAGAAGCATTATCCCTGTATATTCTGGCAAAAGCAGCTTCACTACCAGCTTGGAATTCTTGCCAAAGCTGGGAATCCTCAATTTTAGTCTCCTGAGCTGATTTGGAGGCATACTTCTTGTCTGCATTCTCCGAAAAGTGTTTTGGTTGGTGTACGGGTTTTAAAGGCAAAATAGCTAGCAGTAGTGAGTTTTCATTGTGAAAGTTACAAAAATTATTTGCTGAAATTATTGGTTTTATGAGCTCATATTTTTCCTATAAGCCGACGGTGTTATCCCCTCGAACTTTTTAAAAGCACCATTGAATGAGGATAGGCTACTAAAACCAGAATCAAAAGCTATGGCGGATATGGTGTACTTGCTATTTTCGTCATCCAAGAGCATTTTTTTAGCCTCTTGAACCCTATAGTAATTTACAAAGTCATTAAAATTCCGCTTGGCATATTGATTAATTACCTCTGAAGCTTTTTGGGTACTTTTACCCACCAATTTACTTACACCGGAAAGAGACACGTCCGGTTCAAGACATAATTTATCCTCCACAATCAGTTTAGAGATTTCATTAAATAGTGTCATATCATCATTCTTTTTAAACGTATTGCCATCAACATCCGTTACCTTCAGCTGAAACGCCTTAATGCTTAAAAAATAAACTACCGCTGAATACATTATGGGACCTATGATATATGGAACGGCATCTTCTATAATATTTAGAAAGTAGGATATCCAAATAACAATAAAACCAACGATTAATAAACTCAACCAAGAAAGTATTGCCTTTTGGGATTTTGTCTGTAGTTCTTTGGCATAGTTTTTCTTTACCCTTTTTACCGTACTTGCAGCCATAAAAATGTAAAAAGCAAAATGGAGATAAATAAAAATAAGAACACTTCCAAATACAATAATAACCTGTTTATCATTGGTCTCGAACCAATTTCTGGTCACAAAAAAACTAGCCGAAAAGATGATGAAAAATGGTAGCAGTTCTAAAAGATAATGACGTGGCAATCTAAAATTTGCATGGGTCATTGCCACGTAATACCATCGTAATAAAGGGCCTATCAACAATAGAAAAGCCAAGCCTGCAAAAATAAACAATGGTTCCAAATCGTTACCAAAATTCAACATTACTGACTTGCCAATTCTAAAGGCCATAAAGACCAGAATTAGTGCCAATAGGTAATTGGCCAGCTTTTTTTTCTTTTTAATAAAGCATAGATAGATAGCAAATGCTATCCCATGTAAAAGGCCTGCACTACTTATAATAACAAGAAGAATATCCAAAAAACCCAAGCAGCTGTTTTCTCAAATGTACCTATATTTTTTCGCTTTCCGATTCACATTTTTTAGCAAAAGAAACCAAGCTTATAAGTTTTGGGAAATCACCCAGGTCACCTTTCATAATGGACATGATTCCATGTTTGGCCATCAACATCCTATCCACGGATTTGTTGTCCTCATATATGGTCTTAATCATTTTCTTTGCCTGCTTTTTGCCATTTTTCTCAAAGTCCAAAAGTACTTTCATAGCATTTTCCTCCGCGGTCAACTCCCTATGTTTTGGGGTATATCCCATTTGCTGGATCATACGCTCGGCTAAAGTCCACGTGGACCATGGGTTTTGACCAGTAATCAGATTTTGGTCATGACTCACGTTGTCCAAATACATGCTACCTTCATCAAAATTAGCGCCCTGTTCCACCATTTTATCTTGCAGTAGAAATGGAAATATGGTTCTTGCATCGGAAATTAGCAGTAGTTCCTCCTTGTTGGTAAATCCGCTCACCGTTTTGTTTTCCAAAAGAGGTTTTCCGTTATCCAACTTAACATTCACCAAGGCAGATGGCCCATGACAGACCGCGCCCACAACTTTGTTGGATTGGTAATAGTCCCTTACCAAGGATTGAATGGCCTCATTATCCGGAAAATCGAACATGGCTCCCTTCCCACCAACAAAATAGACAGCTTCATACTGTTCCGGAACCACATTTTCCATTGGAATGGTATTACTTGTTTTGAACTGTGCAACGGAATCATTTAAAAATGCAAAGTCAAAGGCTCCCATATCCTCGTCATCAATGACCACTGGAGGTTTCCCTCCTTTTGGGCTTGCAATATCCACCTCAAAGCCGTTGGCGGTAAAAATGTAATAGGCCCTGGCCAGCTCTGTAAGTTCATAACCTGTAGTTTTATCACTGTTTCCCATCATATCCACACTGGTCACCACCGCCAATATTTTGCCTCTCTGTGGAACAATGTTCTCAGATACGTACGGAAGGTCCTTTACCTGGGTCAGTTCCAGATTCTTATCAAATGGTGGAATCAAACTTTTGAGCCAAAACCAAAAGCATACCACAAAAACAATAACACTTACAATAAAAAGGGATGTCCATTTAAGCACCCGATATTTTTTAAACATGATCTATTTTTTAAAAGTTTGGGCTAAATAAGGGCTGGAAACCGACAAAAGCTGTCGAAATGATAATTCCGTCAGCATAAAAATCATTCAGTAATTAAAAAAACCTTCCATTAAAGGTTAATGGAAGGTTCAGAAGGTAATTTTTATATGTCGATTATTCTAAGCCCTCACCAAATTCTGTTGAATATTATCCGGAACCGCTTCAAAAGAAGAGAATACCGAATTAAAAGTGGCCTTGCCCTGAGTCAACGACCTCAGGTTTGTAGAATAACCATAAAGTTCAACCTCTGGGGTATTACATTTTAAAATCTGATAGCGGTCCGCATTGTCTATGCCAAGGATAACAGACCTTCGGGACTGTAGGTCGGTCATTACACTGCCTACCATTTCTTCGGGTACTTTTACCGTTAATTCTCGAATGGGTTCCAACAGTTTAGGTTTAGCATTTAGAAACGCCGCCTTAAAGGCATGCGCCCCTGCAATTTTAAAGGCAATATCATTCGAATCTACGGAATGCATCCTTCCATCGTAGACCATCACCCGCACATCCCGAATATATGAACCTGTGAGTGGACCCGATTCCATTACCTCTAAAATTCCCTTTTTAATGGAGGGCAAATAGCGAAGGTCAATTACCCCTCCCACTATACAGTTGTAGAAAACCAATTTACCGCCCCAGGGAAGCGCCACTTCTTCTTTACCCCTAATATTGAACCCCTCGGGTTCGGGCATTCCCTCATACCAGGGCTCTATTTTTAGGTGCACTTGGGCAAATTGCCCCGCCCCACCCGATTGTTTTTTATGACGATAATTGGCCGTTGAAGAACGTTTTATGGTTTCCCTGTACGCAATCTTTGGTTGTTCAAATTCTGCTTTTACCCCATAACCATTTTCAAGTATCCAACCAATGGTGGCCAAGTGCAGTTCACCCTGACAGCCCAAAATCTGTTGCTTCAGTTCTTTGGAATAGGTTACCACCACCGTTGGGTCCTGACTATGGATTTTCTTTAGGGCATCACTCAGTTTTTCTTCATCAGCTTGCTTTAACGCCACCACAGATTTACTGGTCCTGGGCTCAGGATAGGTTATAGGTCTTATGGTCACCTGATGCCCTTGTTGATAGAGTGTATCATTGGTTTCGGTATATTTTAATTTTAACGTAGCACCTATATCCCCTACCATAAGTTTTGAAACCGGTTCCCGTTTTTTTCCATCCATAATAAAGAGCTGGTGTAGGATTTCGGTCTCTCCGGTCCGAGAATTTACCAATTTGTCATTGGCAGTGACTACACCTGATTTCACTTTAAAGAACGTTAGCTGTCCCAGGTTGGGCATATGCACCGTTTTAAAAACGAACAAGGCCGTTGGAGCTTCTGTGGTACGCAAAACAGTTTTGTCCTCCACACTTTGTTCTGGTTTTAAATCTGCAGCAGCAGGAGCCACATTATCAATAAAGCCCATTAACCTGCCACTACCCATATCTTGAAGTGCCGATACACAGAAAACAGGGAAAAGCTCATGATTAAGCATACCCGCTTTAATACCCTGGCGCATTTCGTCCTCGCTCAGTGTTCCCTTCTCAAAAAACAGCTCCATCAAATCCTCATCGTTCTCCGCTGCCTTTTCTACCAGTTCATTGTGCAATTGGTCTGCAAGTACTTTTTGATCTTCTGGTATGGGTGATTTTTCGGGCTTTCCACCTTGTGGTGGAAATTTATAGAGTTTCATTTTCAACACATCAAGTATGCACTGGGCCCCATCAATCACCAGAGGGTATTGGATTTTAACCGCATTGTTCCCCACCAACTCCTTGATCTCCTTAAAGCTATCCTCAAAATTGGCATTCTTATGATCTATTTGGTTGACGACAAACAATGTGGGTTTGTTATAATGATCTATGTGGTTCCAGATAATCTGTGTACCTATTTCCACCCCATGCCGGGCGTTTATTACTGCAACTATGGTATCCGCCACCCTAATGGAAGAAAGCATTTCACCAATAAAATCATCTAGGCCCGGAGTATCAATGATGTTGATCTTGTAATTCCGCCATTCGGTGTGCAATGGGGTAGCAAAAACAGAAGCACCTCTTTGGTGCTCTATTTCATGATAATCCGATACTGTATTTTTACCTTCCACCGTACCCCGTCTGTTGAGCAGTCCTGCCTCAAAAAGCATGGTTTCAGCCAAGGTGGTCTTACCGCTGTTGTGGGCACCCACAAATACAATGTTCTTTATGTGTTTGTCATCATATACTTTCATAACCATAAGTGTTTAGCATATAAAAATCCCAATTTCTTTGTTTTTAAAACATGACATTTAGCACCTCTTTATCTGAAATAAAAGTGCTGCCGACTTAAACAGGAGTTAATGTGAAATTTGGGATTATTGGATTCATTATCAAGATAATAAATATCTGGTCATCGTGCAATCTGCATCATTTTATTAGCAGACCGTCTTAGTAGCTGAAAATAAAAATGATAAAATGCAACATCACAATTTACCCATAGCAATTATAGGTGCAGGTCCGATTGGTTTGGCCGCCGCTGCCCATTTGACCAAAAGAAAGATGCCGTTTATTCTCTTTGAAGCAGGTAGCTCCGTTGGGCGTAATTTCCAATCTTGGGGGCATGTTAGGGTGTTTTCACCTTGGAAATACAACATTGACAGTACCGCAGAGGAACTACTATCTGAAACGGATTGGATTTCTCCAGATAAAGAGCATCTACCTACTGGAAATGAACTTGTTGAAGAGTACTTTAAACCTTTATCGGAGCATCCGTTCATATCGCCCGGAATCCATTTAAATTCCAAAGTACTCTCTATTGGCAGAAAAGGGTTCGATAAAATGAAAACTTGGGGTCGTGAAGAAAAATCTTTTTCCATTAAAGTAGAAGAAAATGGAGAAATTAAATATTACGAAGCAAAGGCAGTAATAGACTCATCCGGTACATGGAACCAACCCAATCCCATTGGTTCCGGTGGTGTTTTTGCCGAAGGAGAACAAGAATTACAAAACCATATTTTTTATGGTATCCCCAATGTAAAGGGCGAAGCTCTTGAAAGATACAAAAACAAAAATGTGACGGTTGTTGGAGGGGGACATTCCGCTATTAATGCACTGTTGGATTTGGCAACTGTTCAAGAAGAATACCCGAAAACACAACTGAATTGGGTATTGCGAAAGGACAACATGCAAAAAGTCTACGGGGGAAAAGAAGATGACGCTTTGGAAGCCCGTGGAGCCCTTGGAATCCGTATCGAGAAATTGGTAGAGAGCGGAAAGTTGAATGTGTTCACTCCTTTCCAAATACTCAAATTGACCAAGAATGAAAAAGGGATTCAAATTGAAGGAGACCTAAATGGCAGCATGGAAACTATTGCCAATGTGGACGAAATCATAAGTAACACAGGGTCACGCCCAGATTTGGATATAATCAGGGAGGTTAGAATTGATTTGGATTCTTCGCTTGAATCCGTTTTTGATCTAGCAGAGCTTATCGACCCAAATATCCATAGTTGTGGAACGGTTAGGCCCCATGGCGAAAAGGAATTGCGTCACCCTGAAAAGGACTTCTACATAATTGGTTCCAAAAGTTATGGCCGCGCACCTACCTTTTTAATGGCCACCGGTTACGAACAGGTACGTTCCATTGTTGCCTATTTGGATGGAGATAAGGAAGCTGCCGAAAGAGTAGAATTGAATCTTCCACAAACGGGAGTATGTAGCTCCAATTTAGGTGAGGGAGTTGCCTGCTGTGGACCTGAAGAGGAAACTGCAGAAGTAGAAGGAAGCACATGCTGCAATTAATGCATCAATTTTTAAGTCATACGTCTTAAGTAATAGAAATCAAATACAATAACAGATAAATATAAAGTAATGAAAACAAGACAAGTAAAAGAAATCGTGGAAGTTCAAGATGGTGGATGCTGTGGTCCAGCTCCAAAAATGGAAACTACCGCTCCAACCTCATGTTGCGGTACCGACCAAGTACAGGAAGAAAAACCTGTAGCCAGCGGTGGATGTTGCGGATAGAAAATACCACATTAATCAATAAAACAAAAAGCTCCTCTTTTAGAGGGGCTTTAATTGGTAGTGGGGTAATGGCATTTGCAGGTCTTGGCGATGCAATATTGTACCCACTACTCCCAGTTTATGGCAAGGATATGGGATTCTCCGTATTTTTTATAGGGGTGCTATTGTCCATAAATAGATTTGTGCGGATACTGTCCAATACCTGGATTGCCACTATCATTATTAGATTGGGCATGAGAAAAGTACTGATTATTACCTCAATATTGGCAACTATCACCACATTCTTTTATGGGCTGAAACTTGGGGCAATCAGTTTTCTTATTGCCCGCATCCTATGGGGCTTGAGTTATTCGGGTTTAAAGATTTCCACACTAAATTATGCCGCCAACGCTAAAGAGAAATCGGGATTGGCCTTTGGGCTTTCAAAAAGCATTCAAACACTTGGGACATTTTTTGTTCTATGGTTTGGCCCGGTTCTTATTGCTCAACTTGGTGTTGGCAACGGTCTTATAACTGTTGCCTTTGTAAGTTCAATGGGTATTGGACTGGCCATTTTTCTGCCAAAAAATGAAAAGAAGCAAACGGAAAAGGTCCGTACAAGCAAAACCTTTTACCCGAGTACATTGAACCTACTTGTCTTTGTACTTTCCATTGCCATTGATGGTATTCTAGTGGTAGTTTTGGCCCAATTACTGGGGAATTCCTATTCCGAACCGGGAGGATTGTTGGCCGTGGTAGCTTTTTATTTATTGCTCAAACGCCTATTTGTGTTCTCCATATCCTTTCTTGGAGCTTATATTTCGCTTAAGATTTCTCCCAAGGTTCTTTTTAATGTTTCAGTGGTTCTTTGTGCCATGGCATTATTTCTAATAGCAATGGGTTTTGTGACCTTTGGAATCCTGCTCGCCTTTGTTTTCAATCCAATTATTGTAACATTTTCACCCATGGTAGCAATGCAACAGGAGCAAACAAAGGGCAATACCCTGCAAGCCATATCGAGCATAAGTACTTGGTGGGATTTTGGAGCCGCCCTGGGTGCGTTCATGGGACTCTTTTTAATAGAGACGATGAGCTCTGAGCCGCTATTTTTATTGCTTTCAGTATTTATTATAATTTTGTTTATCAATCATATTTTCAAAAATGCAAGGACAAATAGAACAGCTGTATAGACCTCTGTTTTTATATGTAAAAAAGAGAGTTAACAGTCAAGAGGATGCGGAGGATATCACCCAGGATGTTTTTTACAAGCTGTCCAAATCAAAAACGGATGCGGTCGATAATGTGAAGAGCTGGGTCTATACCATTGCAAAGAATACCATTACCGATTATTATAGAAAAAAAAGGCTGGCCACCAACGATTTGGAAGATACCGTGCCTGCAGAGGAATACAATGAGGAAAACGCAGCGGAGGAGCTGAGCAAGTGTGTCACCGTTTTTGTCCAAGAGCTTCCCGAAGAATACCGCTCTATCCTTACACTTTCAGAATTGGAGGAAATGTCCCAAAAAGAGATTGCCGAAAAGTTGGATATGAACTACGTTACGGTGAGGTCCAAAATCCAAAGAGGACGCAAAAAACTCAAAGAACTGTTCTCAAAGTGCTGTAGCATCAAACAGGGTGGAAAAGGGAGTATATTGGAATACCACCAAAACTCCACCTGTGATGAGGACAGTGGATGCTCCGGCTCATGACCTGATCTCATTGCCTACCTCCTTCCCTATCCATCTGCATCATTTATGATCTGATTCGTCTATTTGGGAAACAAAATCAGACTCTATGAAAGCGTCAAAATCCTATAGCAGCAGATACCAAAGAGAAAAAATCCAAGAGTATTTACAAAAGGGAGCCCTTGTCGTTGACGTGCGTTCCAAAAGAGAATGGGAGGCCGGTCATGTATCCGGCTCCCGTCATATCGAATTCTCTAAAATTCCCGGTCAATTGAAAGAACTTAAAAACCTGAATCTGCCAATCATCACGGTTTGCGTAAGTGGTATGAGGAGCGGTCAAGCCATGAACTATTTAAAGGAAAATGGATTGGACAGCATCAATGGTGGTAGCCGGCAAAACGTGGCTAATCTGGTGTCCTAAGATGATTCAATAAATCCCTTCAAAAAAAAATCGCCATTTGTGCATCATTTCCTTACCCCTTCGTCTATAACTGATGAACAAATTATTAATTAAAAAATTCCGAACATGAATTTAAGTTTTAAAAAAGTACTCTTTGGCACCATACTTTTGTTGATGGGTAACCTTGCTATTGCACAATCCACTTGCTCCACAGGAGATAAAGATGGAGAAAAATCCGCCAAAAGCTGTGAAAGTAAAGTGGCTGAGGCCGGTGAATCAACCTCAGGATGTTCCCCTACAGCTTGCAGGGGTGCAAAAACAAAGTTTGGTGAGGCAAAGGTGATCAGCAATTTAAGATTGGAATTGATTGATCTTAAAGCTGGGATGGAAAAGTCCGCTGTTTCTACTTTTGATTCAAGGTCTTATGATATTCACGGTATCATTGGGCAAACCGATGATGAAAGCCTGAACATCATTATCAAAGAGGTCAAGATTGTAGAAAAAGAAATTGCCCAAAAATTGAACAAAAGGCTCGCCGAGTTTCAATTACCTGATAGCAAGGCCAAGCAGATACAATACTTGAGCAACCGTATCAAAGGCCTAAGAGCGCTTCTATAGTATTATTTTTAATTTGTTTTGGACATAGAATCTCCAACATTCTTTTGTTGGGGGTTCATGTCTATGAACACCACCTTTCCTAAAAATGACTTTAAGAAAAATAATAAGCCTATCCATTGCCTTGAGCTTTTTGGTTTTATTGGTTACGGGCATATTGTCCTATTTTCAGGTGTACTCCCGTACCGTGGCAACCTTGCATACCGTTTTCGGAGGATTGTTCGTTATTGGGGTTGTAGCACATCTTAACAACAACTTTAGGTCCTTAAAACTGTACGGCAAGTTTAACCTTTTACTGCCCATTACTCTGGTTTTGGGTCTTTTGTTTTTTGCAGCCTTCTATCAACTAAAACCTTTTAAGTCCATGATGGATTTTGGGGCCAAACTAAAGGCAAGCTCCGGCAAGGAAGTCAATCTGTCCGAATATTTGGTGTTGGAAATGGGTCAAGAAAAAGATATTGGAATCACCATTGACCTTTTGCGGTCGGAACATTATTGGCATCCTCAAATGGCTGTTTGGACCGAAGATTCCGAAGGAAACTATCTGGAAACCATTTTTGTTTCAAAGGCTACCGCAAGAGGTCTGTTTTTTGGCGGCCGTAGCAAGGAAAACTTCAGGACTTTTGATGAAAAAAAAGATGCTGTCGGGGATTATAGAAGGGTAAATGCCCTACCGGTTTGGTCACATAAGAGAGGTGTGACCTATGCAGATGGAATGTATGTTCCAACAAACAAAAACCCTCTTCCTGATGCTATTACAGGTGAAACCTTGATTGATAACTTTAAGTTATTAACTTCGGTGAAACGTTCAGATTCCTTTGTTTTAAAGATGGAAATCAACGTGGCTTTCGATGACAACGAATACTATTCCGAATATGATTTTCCGGATGACGAAGTCTATCACAATGGAACAGGACAGTTAGGGCAGCCTTCCATAATTTTTGAGGCCCCAATCGATATGAACGATGGCAAAAAATACTACCTGATGGAATTGGTGGGACATGGACATCACTCCGGTCAAACCGGGGAAATATATTCGGATTTATCAACCTTGACCACGGCAAAACAAATAGTTGAGCGCATTGTGGTGGGTGTAAATCCAAACAAAGAACAGCAACAAATTGCTAGCACCAACAAATAACAACATGGATATTTTTGACAAATTACCAGAGAATTACCAACATAAATTCGCTCGAACCAATCCACATATGCTCAAAAATATGTTTGGGGCGACTGACCTTGCTCCTTTCTGGATCGCGGATATGGAATTTCCCATAGCAGAACCCATTTCACAAGAAATTAAGCGTATTGCCGACAGGGGAATCTATGCGTACGAATTTGATGCCCATAATGTATTTGCCTCCATTGTGGACTGGAATAAAAAACGAAACGATTTGGTTCTGGACCAAAAGAACTTTGTCCAAGTAACAGGGGTGCTTACTGGAATAGCGGTACTGATTCGGGAACTCACCCAAGCTGGGGATGGAATTCTTATTCAAACACCTGTTTTTCATCAATTCGCACAGCTTATTAAATCCGCAGGAAGGAAAATCGTTTCAAACCCTCTAAAAATAGTCGATGGCGCCTATAAAATGGACGTTGATGATATGGAGGAAAAGCTACAATCAGGAGCTGTAAAAATGATTTTGCTGTGCAATCCACATAATCCCGTAGGGCGTGTATGGACCAAGGACGAACTTAAAAAGATTTCTGACCTTGCCACAAAATATGGTGTCCCCTTGGTCAGCGATGAGATACATTCCGATATCATATTTGAAGGTCATAAGTTCCAGAGCATTGTTTCCATTGATCCAGAAAACCATATTGCTTTATTGGGTTCTCCAGCAAAAACCTTTGGCATGCAGAGCATTTCCAATGGCTATTTGTATATTCCCAATGAAACACTGAGGAAAAAAATCAAGGCCGTTGTGGGCTCCATGCATTTAAACCATGGCAATGCCGTGACCACCTTTGCCACCATTGCCGCTTTTAAGCATGGTGCGGAGTGGCTCGATGGCCTGATCGCATATCTGCAAAGTACTATAAATTGGATAGACCAGTTTTTAGCAGCAGAATTGCCGACAGTAAAAATGTCCCGGTGGAAGGAACGTATCAAATATGGCTCGATTTTAGGGAAACTGGCCTCACCCAAAAGGAACTGGACGGTCTTTTGACCCAAAAAGCGGGATTGGCCCTTACGCCCGGAATCTGGTTTGGAAGGGACGGTGAACTGTTTATGCGAATGAACATAGCTTCTCCCCTGTCCCGCATTCAAAAGGCCTTTAAAAGTTTAAAAACAAACCTCGATGAAGGTATATGATACCATAATCATCGGCGGTGGACAGGCGGGCCTTTCCGTGGCCTACTTCCTTAGAAGGCACAAGGTCGACTTTTTGATTCTGGACAACCAAAAAAGCTCCGGAGGTTCATGGTTACATACTTGGGACAGTCTACGGCTTTTCTCTCCAGTGCAATACAGTTCGTTATCTGGTTGGCCCATGCCACAAAGTGAGGATGAATATCCTCTAAAGGATGAACTGATACAATACCTTGAGGCCTACGAAAAACGATACGATTTTCCCATACACAGACCTGTGACGGTAAAAAGCGTGATCAAAGAAGGTGATTTGTTCAAAATTGAAACCGAAAATACAATTTATCATTCCAAAACCGTGGTCAGTGCCACAGGGACGCATGGAAATCCTTATGTGCCGGTTTATCCCGGACAAGATTTGTTCAAGGGCCAACAATTGCATTCGTCCCAATACGTAAATCCCGATGAGTTCTCCGGAAAGAAAGTCCTTGTTGTTGGAGGAGGAAATTCCGGGGCCCAAATTTTGGCAGAAGTCTCAAAGGTTGCAGAGACCGTTTGGGTAACCTTGGAAACCCCTTATTTTCTTCCTGAGGAAATTGATGGCAGATACCTGTTTGTTGAGGCCACGAACAAGTTTCTTGGTAAGAAGTCCACGGCGACGCCAAAAAAGGAAAACGGTAAAATCTCGTTGAGTAACATTGTACAGGTGGCGAGTGTGAAAGAAGCACTGCAAAGGGATGTGTACCAATCCAAAAAGCCCTTTTCTTCATTTTATGAACATGGTGTTACTTGGCCCGACGGAAGCAAGGAAGAATTTGACGCCGTAATCTGGTGTACGGGGTTCAAGGCCAATCTTAAACATTTGGATCCCTTGCAGCTTCCCCAAAACGGCCGGATTGCTGCAAAAAACACACGCTCCGTTCAAGAACCCAACCTATGGTTGGTGGGCTATGGCAGTTGGACAGGCTATGCCTCGGCCACCATCTACGGGGTTGGAAAAACAGCGCGACAAACCGGGTTGGAAATTGCCCAGACCTTGCAGATCGTATAGTACATCGCCCACTTAGAAGGAAAATGCATTTAAAGTAATAAAATCAATCTTTTCCGGGATTCTTTGGTAAAACCTCTTCAGGAAATGGGAAAAGAATAGTGGAATTTTTTTCTGAGGCGATATTGGAAAGCGTTTGATAGAGCCTCAGTTTAATGGCCGACGGAGACTGATCTATTTGCAGACCTGCCTCCAAAAGTTTGGCTGCGGCCTGTTCCTCCGCTTCTGCCAATATTATACGGGCCCTTCTGGAACGTTCTGCCTCAGCTTGGTTGGCCATCATTCGTTTCATGTTTTCGGGCAGTTGGATATCCTTTATTTTCACATCTATAATCTCAATGCCCCAATGATGGGTCTCGGTTTCCACGATGCTTTTGATGTTCTTACCCATTTCCTCCCTTTTGGACAAAATGGTATCCAACTCTACTTTACCACATACATCCCTAAGCGCTGCCTGAGAGAGTTGGGTAATCGCAAAATCATATTCCTCTACCTCCAAAACGGCTTTTTCAGGATTATTGATCTTAAAGAACACCACCCCATCAATGCTCGAAGGCACATTGTCCTCCGTCATGACCTCCTGGGATGAAATATTAATGGTAATAACACGAATATCCACCACTTGAATGGTCTCTACCAATGGAATGATCCATCGAAAACCCGGTTGAAGGGTTTTAACGTATTTTCCGAAACGGAACTTAAGCGCCCGCTTATACTCAAAAACGATTCGTATTCCCGCCAAGAGAATGACACCCAAGAAAATACCGAAGAACAATGGTGGGTTCATTTTTTTGTTTTTAGATTGTGAATACTGTTGGAAAATCCCTTATTAAGTTACGAAAAAAATGGGAGAATATTAGTTAAATAACTGTAAATCAATAGTACTGCAAGTTTAAAAAGGAACAAAGTTCAGTTGTGACCAGCCAGCTTTTGGAAACCAACGGAAACTTTGGCAGGTTATGAAGAGTGTTAAATCAAAAGAGCCTTTCCCTTTTTTACACCAAAATTTTTCGCATTTCCTCAATTAATAGTTCAATATCTGCCTCAGTGGTGCTCCAATTGCAAATTGCACACCTAATGGCATATCCACCACCATAGGTTGTTGGTGTCAGAAACACTTTTTTATTGGCATTGAGTTTTAGTAGAAAATGCTCTGTGCTTATATTTTGTGAGGCTGCGACCTTAAAACAAATTGTATTTAAATTGACCTTGGACAGCAATTCAAAATCATTGGATTCTTCTATAAAATCACCCAGCATTTTTGCCTGTCCACAATTCTGTTCTATAAATTTTTTGTGCCCGTTTTTTCCGTAGGTCAAAAGTGAGAACCATATGGGCAACGACCGCCATCTTCTACTGGCCTGTGGTGTTAAATTGATTAAACTGAAGTCCCCTAAGTCCTTAACATAGGGCGCATTGCCATTTTGAAAAACTTGCTGCTGTAGATCAATTCTCTTGGTGAACTGAAAAGCGGAATCATACGGAATATTCATCCATTTATGGGCATCTATGGTAATGGAATCGGCCAACTCCCAACCACTGACCAAATGCGAATAATTATCGGTACAAGCGGCCAACCCACCAAAAGCACCGTCCACATGATGCCAAAAATTATAATGTTCCTTCAGCTTTTCTATGGCCTTAAAATCGTCAAAAGCAGTAGTATTGACCGTGCCCGCGCTTGACAACACAATGGCCGGTTTCCCATTCAAGGATTCCAGTTTTTCTCCCAGGTCATTTACATCTGTACATTCAGAGTTGGGCAAGGTTTTTACTTTAATCAATGAATCTCTTCCTATTCCCAAAATTGAAAGTCCTTTGTACGAGCTGGAATGTGCATTTGCACTTAGCACATTTATTCTTTTGATGCCATACATACCATTTTTGGCAATATCAATACCCAATTGCAGACCGTACCATTGTCTTGCCACTGCCAAATTAAGCATGTTGGATACTGTAGCTCCGCTTACCAATGTCCCTGTAAAACTTTTGGGGAGTTTAAACAGTTCCAATAGCAATGCCATGGTGTTTTTTTCATGTTCGGAGGCTACCTGCGATGCCGGACTAACCTGATCATACACACTTGTGAGCCAATCCCCGGCTATTGCTGCAGGTGTGGCCCCACCAACAACGTAGCCAAAATATCTTGGCCCCGCTGTACCCGAAATATAGGGCTCATATTGATCTTTAAATAGTTTCAGGGCTTGGTCAAAACCCAACCCTTCTTCAGACAACCCTTGATCAACATCCTCTGTAAAAGGGATATTTGGAGGGATGGAATCTATCTTGTCAAGAAAAGAAAGGGCTTCTTTTAATGTGGTGTTCAATATCTGTTTGGTTGTCATTTGCCAGTTTTTTGCAAAAATATCCTATACCCATGACAAAGGTGTGTCATAGGTGTGTTGCCACTTAGTTTTTTGAAACCAACGGAAACATCCGCTGCAAACTGGGCATCCTGAGCCAAAGCGCCAGCCAGATCACTATTCCAAAAATTACGGGGAGCAACATGTTGAACATGGGATCCTGATTTATCATGTGGGTGGCAACTGCGCCGCCCAACCAGGCGGTGAGCAATACTGCTCCAATAATGGCCGTTCTGGGAATGGCATACAACAGTGTGCTCACAAACAGTGCTATGCCCAAACAGAGCACCGAAGATTCTGCGTAGCCCAATTTTACAGCTTCGGTGACCGCGTCTTCCGATTGGAAAATATTGCCAGCGGCCCCCATAAAAAACAATAGGACGATCAACCCCTGTAGAACGTACGAAGTCCATAAACGGGCCTTGGAAATTTTGTGGTCTGTTGTCATTTTTTGGTGTTTTAGAAGGTTGCGGTTCCCTACTAAAATACAAATAACCAGTCTATTACGCTCCAACTTTGTAAAGGCACGCCTACTTCTTTTCCCCCACGCGTTACATTCCCCACAAATTGTATATTTGGAGTATGAACGTCCGTCTTACCAAGGAACAGAAAATTAAGGTCTTAAATTCTGTTGATGTCTACTTTGTTATGCAGCAGATATTGCTGCGCGAAAACAAGATCCGCCGCAACCAAGAACATTTTTGGGTGGTGGGGCTCAATACCAAAAACAAGATCCTTTTTATAGAGCTGATCGGCCTTGGTGCGGTAAACCGGGTAAATGCCGACCCGCCCGATGTGTTCCGCATGGCCATTTACAAACTGGCCGTAAAGGTGATCTTGGTGCACAACCACCCCAGTGGCTCCGTGGATGCCTCGACAGGGGACCATGAGTTTACAGACCGTATGCTAAAGGTGGGCAAGCTGATCAATATTGAGGTTGTGGACCACCTGATCATTACCGAGGACGGTTATACCAGCTTTGCCGACAAGGGGATCATGGACGAACTACGAAAGTCTGGCCTGTTTGAGATCATGGGGCCCGAAAAAAAGGAGTTGGAACAATGGAAGATCGATACGGAAAAGAAAAGGGCCATTAAACAAAACAAACTGGAGATTGCCAAAAAGATGAAGGCCGACGGTGTTGATGCTGAAACTATTAAAAAGTATACGGGCTTGACGGATGCTGCGGTGAGGAGGTTGTAGAGGTTTGGTTCGCTTAGAAGGTACAGTTTGATTTGGAGGATGTGGATCATTGTTTTTTGTATTTTCTGTATAAGAACATGATTTCGGACTAGTGAGAATATTCAGCTCTAGTTATTGATACAAATACCATCATTTTTTAAACACAAGAGGTTTGACACCTAATAAACTCCTTATCACATTAACTTCTTTTAATATTTCCTCTTTATCTTCTGACCAGCTTTTATAGACCTTTTCGTACTCGATTCGTCCATCGGATTGCTTTGAAATCTTTGTTAATAGATCTTCTATATTCCTTGCGTTTGTAAATATGTCATAGGCTTGTTCAAGAGAGAAATCATAAAACCTTATTAAATCACGTATCATTTTGATTTTTTCGAATTCCTGCTGTTTGGTGAACTCCTCTATTCTTTTTGATTCTTCTAAAATTACTTCTTCCGCTTTGTCTCCCGAGACCTTCGAAATAATTTCCTCTAGATATCTTTTCAATGTTGTGTTTAAGTTTGAAAGCGTTTTTACCTGATTAGATAATGAACTTATTTGTTTTTTATCTTTTCTAGAATGTATCATGTCTCTAAATAACCCGGCCCATTGCTCTTTTAACCATGTTTCAATTTCATTATGATTCTCAAAATGAAATACTGGATTGTTTCTGGGTTGTTGTAATATTTCCTCAATTAAATAGAATACATTAATTGAATCTACATGGGCATATTCAACATCTGGGTTCTTCCGATTTCTTCTGAACGTTTCAAATTCTGCATTAACCGATTTTTCAACTAAAATATATGTGGGAATTTCTTTTTCAATAGCGGTTAAGTATTCTTTTTTTGTAATACTTTCATATCTGGTATGGAAGGTTTTAGGCAAGTCCTTTGGTTGATCACTTGATGGACTTCCATATCTTCCTCCAATTATAATTACAAAAATATCAGAGTTATTCACCTCATGATAACATGATTCATCTAATGGTGTATCAGGATTATATGCAATATTTCCTTTTTCGGACAAAATAGAATCATATCCCAACGATTGGACAAAATTCTCAATTGAGGCCCTAATATGTTTCATGTCATAGTACGTGGAGCTTACAAAAACTCTTGGCTTTGCCATGCGTAAACTTTTAAGTGTATTAGTAATTATAATTCATCCCGGAATTCTATATTGATAGAACCTTATCGCAAAGAATTAAGATTTATTTATAGCAATATACTTAATAAAATAATACAAAGTTTTCCTACTTTTAAGAAGCACGTTTTTTAATCTCCGCAAACAATTGTTGGTAGGTTGTTGCCTTAGCACTAAAGTGTTGTGCTGTGGCCCACCGAGGCCTTCACTTCTGTATTGGCTTTTTTAGCGGTAACATCAGAGTGCAATGATGAGGTTGCCGTAAAGGCGAATGTTATAAATTATGGTTTGGTAAATCAATTTATTGAATTATCCGTCTTTTTTTGGGCGGGAACAAAATTTCTTGTTTTTTAATGTACTTTTAGGCTAAATTCATCATCAAAAAAATGCCATGGTCATAAAACCATACCTGTTTATACTGGTTGCGTTTTTTACGCTGGCAAAATCTGCTGCACAAAACCCCGAAGACTATACTTTTTTTGATGACCTGATCGGACTAAAAACCACCAAATTACATAACGGCCTACATTATTATAATGCATTTAAAACTACGGAGGACAGGCATAATTTTTTTATGTCTCCCAGCTATATTGCAGGAAGCGTTGATTATGATGGTTCAAGCTTTTACAATGTAGACCTAAAGTATGATCTTTATAAAGATGTTCTGGTCAGTAAGGCCGAGGGCAACACCAATTTTGTGGATGTGCAACTGATCCCGGAAAAGGTTTCCAGTTTTACGGTACATGATCGGCATTTTATAAACACCCATTCCCTAAACCCAAAGAACAATGCCGTTGGCGGGTTTGTGGAGCTTGCGTTTTCGGGCAAACAGGTATCTTTCTTGATCAAAAGATGGAAAGATGCTTCCAAAACCATCGAGTATAGAACAGTGACCCATCTTTTCACGGAAAAATCCACTTATTATCTTTTTTATGATGGTATGATCCGTAAGGTCACATCGCCCAAATCGTTGGTAAAACACTTTCCAGAACATAAAAAGGCCATACGGTCATTTATCTCAAACCCCAGAAATAAATTGCCCAATGGTGCATCCAAGGAAGATGTTTTGATAAATATTATCGCGTATATAGATTCCCTATTGGCCACCAACATAAAATTGGACCAATAAATGAGAAAGCTATTCTTTATTTGGGCATTTGTGTTCGGTGCATCTTTTGTAAATGCTCAAAACACAGAGGGCATTACCATTTTCTTTGAGGACAAAACCCTTAAAGAGGTACTTCTTGAGCTCGAAGAAAAAACCAATTTGTCGTTCTTCTTTTCAGAGGAGTGGCTGGACAATACCAGAATCAACAAAAGATATACCAACAGATCATTGGAAGAAATTCTTACCGATCTGTTTGAAGGGCGCTCTCTTAACCATTTAATATTTGACCATAAAGTAATACTCACAAACAACAGTGTTATCCACAAAAAACTGCCCGCCAACTTTTTTGATGAAAACAAGACACAAGACGGAACGGAAAACGAAGCGGTCTTCTATAACCAGTACCAAAAAGAAAATGTGATTACCGTTGGCAAACAAGTTGAAGGTTCGTCAAAAGAAACGTATTCCCTTTCGGGCATTGTTACCAGTGATAACAATGGCGAGCCGCTTAAGGGGCTCAATGTTTTTGTGCAGGGACACAATGCGAGCACCACTACCGACAATAATGGGTATTATGAGCTTTTGGTACCATCTGGCCTGATTACCTTGAGGACCCATTTATTGGGGTTCAATGATGAGGTCAAGGACATATTGGTGTACGGGGATGGCTCCGTTGACATAAGTGTATCCGATTCGGCAGTGCAATTGGACGAAGTCGTTGTTGAATCCTCCATAAACGACAATGTAAGACAAGCCGAGGTAGGGGTTGTGGCGTTGGATGTTGCTGGTATAAAGAATATTCCGGTGGTCTTGGGAGAAAGGGATGTGCTCAAGGTCGCCATTTCGTTACCCGGAATCCAGACAACGGGAGAAGGCGCTGCCGGGTTCAATGTGCGTGGCGGACGGGCCGACCAAAACTTGTTTCTTTTGGATGATGCGGTCATTTATACCCCATCCCATTTTTTGGGCTTCTTTTCTGCGATCAATCCATTCGCTACAGGTTCGGTTGATATTTACAAAGCCAGCATTCCGGTAAAATATGGGGGTAGGTTATCCTCTGTTTTTGATATAAAAAGTAAAGAGCCCAATTATAAAAAGTTTTCGGGTGAAGGCTCCATTGGGCCCATAACAGGGAACCTAAGCTTGCAAATTCCACTGAAAAAAGAGAAATCTTCACTCACCGTAGCTGGTAGGGCAACATATTCCGATTGGATCTTGCGATCGTTGGATGAGGAAGACTTGAGCAATAGCCGTGCTTCTTTTTATGACGGGATCATAAAATACGACCATATCATAAATGATAAAAACAAACTGCAGGCGACTGGCTATTATAGCGATGATCGGTTCAGTATAACCTCAGACTCCATTTTTAGTTACAATAATGTGCTGGCATCCATAAAATGGTCCCATTTGTTCAACGATAAAAACAAGGGAGACCTTATTGTGACCAATAGTCAATATACCTACGGCATAGAATACGATGCCGAATCGAACGGAAATTTTGATTTCGATTACAAGATCAATGAGTCACAGGTTAAATTGAACATGAAGTACCTACACAGTAAAAAACACACGTTTGACTATGGTGTAAGCTCAAAATTATATCAAATTGAACCTGGAAACATTCAACCTCTGGGGTCTGAATCCATTGTTACACCCAGGCAGCTGGAAAAGGAAAAAGGACTTGAATCTGCCGTTTATTTTTCAGATCTGTTTGAGGTAAACGACAGACTTCTCTTAAATCTTGGGCTTCGATATTCCATTTTTTCCGCTTTAGGGCCAAGATTTCAAAATGTATATGCAGAAGGATTGCCCAAAAGTGAATCCTCATTGATCAACACTTTGGAATTTGACAACAATGAGGCCATCAAAACCTACGGAGGTCCAGAATTTAGATTGTCCATGCGATACTCCTTGGCTCAGGATATGTCCATTAAGGCCGGTTACAGCAGTACCATCCAATACATCCACCTATTGTCGAGCAACACTACCATTTCTCCTACCGATATATGGAAACTCTCTGATCTGAATACCAAACCACAGCGGGCAGGTCAGTTTTCGCTTGGATTGTTCAAAAACCTTGATGATGGTAATATTGAGCTTAGCCTGGAAGGATATTACAAAAGAATGGACGACATTTTGGACTATAAAGTTGGTGCAGAGCTGATATTGAATGAAAACATAGAACAACAATTGCTGCAAGGCGAAGGAAAGGCCTATGGAGCCGAGTTCCTGATCAAAAAGAAAAGGGGGAACCTGAGCGGATGGTTGGGGTACAGCTATTCAAGAGCCATGTTGAAGCTTAACAGTAATATTCCACAAGAACGCATTAACAATGGAGCGTTTTTCCCTGCAAATTATGACAAGCCCCACGATATAAGCCTGGTCATGAACTACAAACTCACCAAGCGTTACAGTCTTTCTACCAACTTTGTTTATCAAACAGGTAGGCCCATTACCTTTCCAGTGGGCAAATTTACCTTTGGAGGAAGCGAACAAGTGGCTTACAGCGATAGAAACCGATTTAGAATTCCCGATTATTACCGTTTGGATCTAGGTCTTAACATTGAAGGTAACCACAAGACCAAAAAACTTGCACATAGTTTTTGGAACATTTCGGTATACAATGTGTTGGGGAGAAATAACCCATACTCTGTGTTTTTTATCAATGATCAAGGAAACATAAAGGCCTATAAGACCTCAATATTTGCAATTCCTGTCCCAACAATAACCTATAATTTTAAATTTTGAGCTTACACAACACATATAGGATTATTGGAGCTGTTCTACTGCTTGTTTGCGGTAGTTGTAGAGAAGAGTTTGAAATAGACTCCGTAACGCAAGGTCTTGAACGCTCATTGGTGGTAGAGGCCACGATAACCAATGAGCTAAAACACCAGGAGATACGATTGTCACGTACCGTTGCATTGGATGCAACCGATCAGGAAATAGAGAACAATGCCACAGTAACGGTTGTTGGCAGTGATCAAAACAGCTTTACCTTTTCCCAAAATGAAGCGGGAATCTATGTATCGGATATTGCTTTCGGTGCCCAGCCCAATACCACATATAGTTTACAGGTGACAACGGCTAACGGTGAAAAATATAATTCTTCAGATGAAGGTCTATCCCCCTTTGTGGATATTGACAATCTTTATGCTGAATTAGTGGCGGGCGAAGATGGAAAGGAAAAGGTGCAAGTTTTTGTGGATGCGGATGGCTCAGAAAGCGGAGCAAAATATTTTAGATATGAGTACGAGGAAACCTATAAAATTGTAGCGCCATTTTATTCGGACAGTATTGCTACGCCCACATCCCCTACCGGTGACTTTTCAATACTGTTATCACCAAAAGATGAGCAACGTGAGGTTTGTTTCACCACTAGAAAATCGCTGGAGTTCATACAGACTGAGACAACGGGGTTGGAACAGAACATTATTTCGCGTTTCCCTATCAGGACCATTGAAACGGATGATAGCATTATAAGGACCCGATACAGTATTTTGGCCAGGCAGTTTACACAGAGCATAGAGGCATTTACATTTTATCAGATTTTGGACGAGTTGGGCAACAATGAAGATCTATTGTCTGAAAGACAACCTGGGTCTATTCCCGGAAACGTTGAAAGTGTTGATAGCAATACAAGTGTAATCGGCTTTTTTGAAGTGGCCTCCGTAGCTTCAAAAAGAATCTATTTTGACCATAAGGATTTTGGTATTGAATTTGTCCCATATTTCTTTGCTTGTGATCTACTTACCTTGGACAGTTCAAATTCATCGGATTGGGAGGAATTGAGGGCCAAACTTCTGTCATCAGAGTACATCTTTTTTACTCGAGATTTTATTGGCACGGATTGGTCAATTGCCAATCGGGAGTGCGGTGATTGTACAACTTTTTCTTCGAATACAAAACCAGATTTTTGGGAGGATTAGATATGAAGAAAATATATTTCATAGCAGTTTTTCTAATGTACAGCATTGCAAGTTTTGGTCAAGTGGTCAAAACTGAGGTAAATACAAGCGACTTTGCACTGGACAAAGAGAAGACAATTTTGCAGACCAATACCGACTTTTTGCTCGCTGGGGAATACCTCTACTATAAACTTTCTGTTTTTGCGGACAGTACATATAGCAACATCAGCAAGATTGGATATGTGGAGTTACTTGGCGCTGATTCAAAAGTTATTTTTCGACACAAGCTGAAAATAATAAACGGAAATGCTTCAGGTGATTTCTTTATTCCCAGTGAAATTAGAACCGGTCACTATAAGCTAATTGGTTATACGTACTGGACTCTGAACAATTTTCAAGGTCAATTTTATACCAAAGATGTTTTTATTGTAAACCCATTTTCTTCGGGCACTCAAAAGGTAAGGGATACCATTAATCCGATTGAAATTTTAAAAGGGGTTGCTTCCGATTCAATTACAAAGAGTGAAGGAGTTACCATTGCTACTTCAAAACACATTTTTGAAAGCAGAAAACCTGTCAATATCACCATAAAAGCTCCCGAAGACCTAAAGAATGTTGATTTTAGCCTATCTGTCAGAAAAGTGGATTCCATAAAAGTGGCTTACACAAACATGGAAAATGACGTTGCCATTGCACCCGATATGTTATTTATTCCTGAGCTAAGAGGAGAGCTGATAACAGGGAAAATTTCAAATGTAACAGGCAATGGCAAGCTGGAACGTAAAAGTGTTGCGCTTTCAATTCCAGGAAAGGACTATGTACTTAAGATTTCAGATACCGATAAAGAAGGCCGTTTTCTGTTTAATGTCAATGAAAACTATAGCAGTTCCATTGGCATTTTTCAAATATTGGACAGAAACAGGGATGAGTTTACCTTAGCATTGGATACAATCAATTACCTGAACTATGGTGCATTTAGCTTTAAAGAATTAAAAATTGACCCAGAATTAAGAACATACTTTGAGTACCGAAATATTCAAAATCAGGTCGACAATGCATATTACAAACAAAAACAGGATAGTGTAATTCCCCCTAATCCCAATACACCCTTCTACCATCCCATGGGCATAGAATATGTTTTAGATGATTATGCCAGATTTAAAACAGTCAGGGAAACATTTATTGAAATAATCTCTCATGCAGTTGTAAAAAAAGAAGGGGAAACATATCGTTTTCATATTCGTTATGGCAATGAATTGACACCTGACTACGACCTTATAAACTACACTCCCTTAATATTAATAGACGGTGTAATCATACAGAATCACAACGATTTGGCCAATTACGACCCCACTAACATTCGTAAAATAACACTTGTCACGGAGGAATATTTTTATGGGTCTAAATTGTATGGAGGAATCATAGATGTTACCACCCTTTTAGGAAATTACCTCCCAGAATATAAAGGAAAGTATTTATTGAACACCCCCCTTCAAAATCCTATATCCAAGAAAAAATATTATCAGCCAGATTATGGCAAACCAAATGTCAAAAAGCGAACACCAGATTATAGGAGGCAATTATTGTGGATTCCAAGCATAACATTTGCTAACGGAAAAACGAATTTCAGTACCTATACTTCTGACAATTTAGGCGTATACGAGATAAAACTACAAGGGTATACCCCTGGAGGGAAGTTAATTTCTACCACACACCATTTTAAAGTGGAATAATTACTGTCTTTATTTTTAGAAATCATAGATTCAAAATAACCTTCGCTTTTGGATTTCTGCGAACAACTTTTGGTACGTTGGAGCATCAACACTAAAGTGTTGTGCTGCACTTACCACATAGCCCACCAAAGCCTCTACTTCAGTATTGTTTTTTTTGGCTTTAACATCAGAGTGCAGTGAAGACGTTGCTTCGTACGGCAGACTTTCCAGTTTGGTCAATACCTGTTCGGTAATTTTATCAGAGATCGTAACCCCTTTTTGCTTTGCAATTTGGTCCACTTCGTGTACCAGGGCAATCACGGTGTTTCTTTTGTCGGTATCGGCAACTATAGCGCCTACGGGTTTGTCAAAATAGGTGGTTGCCGTGGCCGTTACCGATATAAAGACAAACTTTTCCCAGATCACCTTTTCAATCTGTGGGGTCAGGGTCACCTCTACCCCAGCCTCTTGGAACAGCTTTTCCAAGACCTCCAACCGGGCATCGGAAAGGCCTTCCACACCAAAAAACAGCTTTTTAATATTGCCCTGGTTTTCCACCACCCCCGGCCGTGACAATCGGGCAATAATGTATACACAGCCATCGCACACCAAATTGTTGGGCAACAGTTTTTGGATACGTTCCCTACAGTCCACCCCATTGAGGAGGGGCAAGATCACCGTTTGGGGGCCAATACAGGGTGCCAATTGTTGTATGGTCTGCTCCAGGTCATAACTTTTGGTAGCAACTATAATATAGTCTACCTCTCCAATTTGGGTTGCGTCGTCCGTGGCCAACTTGGGAATGGCCACAAACCGCTTATCACCCTCAATAATCTGTAATCCTGATTGTTGAATCTGCTTCAAATGTGCCCCACGGGCCAAAAAATGCACCTCCACAGCTTTGCTGCGTTCAAATTGTTTGGCGAGCAGGCCTCCAAAAAAGCCTCCCACCCCTCCTATTCCAGCAACAAGGATCTTGATGGCTGCCACGGTTACATTACCCTTGGGTTAGGGTAATTATCGGATTGGTCTTCCGTGGTGCGGTCCATGCAGATAAAATCTTTTTCCACCAGCAAGAACAGCTCATTGCCATTGTCCAAGGTCACTGTGTGCTCAAAACCTACCACTTCGTTCACGTTCCAATCTTTGCAGGTGGCTGCGGGCACAATCAAGGCAATGGTGTCGTCCACAAATTCGGCATCCATATGCGCCTTGGTATCCGATACCTTTACGGCATAGGTAAAGGTACGGCCGTTGAACTCGGTGGTTTCGGCAAAATGGCCTGTATTGCAAAAAGTTTCCACCTCGCTTCGTGTAAGTCGATATCGGACGGAATTCCCTTTGATTCTTATTTTCATAACGTCTTTCTAATTAAGCTGTTTCTGATTCCAGTACTTTCTTTTTCTTATAGCGTAACTTGCCCAGTTCTATACCAATGGAGGTTTTTGCCAACATGGTAAAAACGAAGGCCCCCATGGCCCAGATGCCCAAAGTTACCCAGATTTCAATCCAAGTGGGGGTATATTCCGCTATTTTTCCGTAGGGTCCAGGGATAAAGCCGGGAACGATTAGGCCGAATCCTTTTTCTATCCAAATGGCCACAAACAGAATAAAACAACAGAAATACAAGACCTTAAAGTTATTGCGAAGTTTATGGAATGTCAATAGTACGGTCGCCAAAATATTCAAGGGTATGGAGGTCCATATCCAAGGCAGCAGGGCCGATTTTCCTTCCAACCCAAAAAACAGGTAATAGGCACTTTCGCTGTGGTGCGTAGGGGCATAAAACTCCTTAAAGAGTTCTGAGATGAGCATTATCAAATTGATCTGCGCGGCCACGGTCACAATCATGGCTATTTTGCTAATGGTCTTGTCTTCTATTTTGAATTCTGAAAATTTTCGGATAGCGGCCAAAACTAAAATGATCAATGCGGGACCAGCGGCAAAGGCCGATGCCAAAAAGCGGGGACCTAAAAGGGCGTTGTTCCAAAACGGACGTGCCTGAAGTCCTTGGTACAAAAACGCGGTGACCAAGTGGATGGCCACTGCCCAAAGCACGGATATAATAGACCCGGGAATGTACACTTTGGATTTTGCCTCTTTTCCCTGATAATGTCGAAAGAGAATGTACAACGGAATGGTAATATTGATAAAGAGATAGCCATTGAGCACGATAACGTCCCAAGCCAACATGGAATTCGGGAAATTAAAGACCCCAATCCCCGGAATCATATGCCACAATACCGAAGGGCCTCCCATATCGGCCACCACAAAGGCCAAACACATGACAAGGGCAGCTACGGCCAATCCCTCCCCGATCAAGACCGCCTGTTTAAAATCGATGTCCTTTAGGACATAGGTGGGCATCACCAGCATTACGGCAGCGGCAGCCACCCCGACCAAAAAGGTAAAGTTGGAGATGTAGAGCCCCCAGCTTACACGATCGGTCATTCCGGTTACGCTCAGGCCTTCATCCAACTGAATGGAATAGCAATACATACCAATGAGCATGATCACGGTTAAAAATATCATCCAAATATGGTAGGTTTTGGATCCATGGGTGATGTAATCCAAACTATCTTTTACCATATGTCGAAATGCCCTAAATGTTCCCATTCATTTTGTTTTTGTTAAAGGTTGAAAACCTGTAAACTAGCCTAACGGCTGTCATGTCACGTAAAGTTTGTCATTCAGTACTTGATACGGAATCCACAATTTCCTATGGATTCCTGCTTTTGCAGGAATGACAAATAGTTATTATAAGCTTTATTCTTTTATTTAAAAATACATATTTAACATGCACATTATCAATCATTTAAACTTTATTCATTGCATTGTTAATCCATAAAATACCAGAACTTGGGTTCGGTTCCCAAGTCTTCCTTTAATCGAAATACCTGTTTGTTCTCCAACACCCATCGGATGGTGCTATCGGGGTCCAACAAGTTGCCAAAAATTCGGGCCCCGGTCGGACAAGCCTCTACACAAGCAGGGTCCTTCCCTGCCCTGGAACGCTGCACACAGAAGGTGCATTTTTCCATCACCCCTTTTTTACGCAATCGATTCCCCAAATAATGTTGGTTTTTGTTGATTTCATCCTCAGGCACTTCGGGTTTACTCCAGTTAAAGCGTCTGCCGTCGTATGGGCAGGCCGCCATGCAATATCTGCACCCAATGCACCAATCGTAATCCACCACCACTAGGCCATCTTCTTCACGCCACGTGGCCTGAACCGGGCAGACATTCACACAGGGAGGGTTGTCGCAATGAAAACACTGCGTTCCCATATAAAAATGCCCTTCCGCAGGTACTTCATGGTAATAATTGTCGTCCGCTTCGTTGAATTTAAAACCTTCACCATCCTTCATTTCATGAATGCGGATGTACTGCATCTGCGAATTGCGGTCCTGGTTGTTTTCCTCTACACAGGCACTCACACAATCCATATAGCCCTGGCATTTGGAAATATTGAAGGCATAACCAAAGAGCACATCTTTTGATGCATCCGTAGCGGACATTTTAATATTTTCCTTTTTCCGAAGTTGGTACGATCGTACCAAACGATCTACGGTAGCCTGTTTTTCTTCCTGGGTCATCAGTTTGTAGTTGCCCTTAAACTGTTCCTCCCAATCTATTTGTGCTTTCTCCTTGGTTTCTTCTCCAGCCGTTACGTTGCACGAAGTGTGTACGGCCCCTGCTCCCACCATCAGACTTGCGGTAAGCTTGCGAAAGGCGGTCCTTCTATCCATTTTCACATCGAACACCTGTTGAAAACCATCTTTACGGGTCTGCCCTACCATGGTTTCTTCCATGAGTTCTTGCTCCACAGCCGCATCAAACTCCTCGGCAGAAATAGTGTGTTCATCTTTTGGAGGTTCCACAGCATGGGAACCACAGCCGCCATTTGTTTTACCGCAGCCACAAGTTTGCTTTTTGTTGAGGCCTAAATCCAATTGAAACCATTTCTTTTTATCTCCCATGATATACTTTTTGAATGGCTATTTTCTTTCTTTTACTTTTTCCGTGTTGAACCTTGCTGGCCATTTTGAGGCGATCTGCGGTTCATGCGGATTATGGCAATTTACACAGGTAAATGCTGCCCTTGGTTTTGCCCAACCGCCAATATTCTTACCGTGGGCACCGCCTTTCCAATCTTCAAATTGGGCACTATGGCATTGTGCACATAATTGATAGCTCTGGTTAAAATCAACGGTATTTCCCGTTAAGCTATGCAGATTGTCCATATCACTGTTATTGTGACAGGTAGCACAGTTCATCGCATTTTCATTAGCGTGATTCACTTTGATATCCCAATGGGCCTTATGTTCCCAGAGGTCTTTTTGTTCCCAAGATTCCTTCTGTAACTGTTCCACGGATTTGGAATGGCATTCGGTACAGGTATACGACTTTATCTGACTTTTCCGCTCCGGAATCAAAAAAGTGTGTGCTCCCTCCGTTATTTCCACGGTTTTGATGTCACCCATATATGCTTCGGAAGAAATTCCAGGGTCCTGATAGTGTTTGCCCTCTTCCACTATTTTTTCTTTCAAACTATGGTATTCACCTTCTTTGTGCTTACATGAAAACATGCCACAGAGTATAACCAAACTAAAAACTATTCTAAGCATCTTCATTTTAAATTGGTGTTGGCCCTTACGAACAGTTCTACATTTTGTACTTCTTGCGCTTTAGGTACATGGCATTGTCTACAGTTGATACGTTCGGGATGGGTGGTCCAAAGTTCTTTTACCGCAGCTGGCCCTGCATGGCAAGAAAGACAGTTTTCCCGCATCTGCAATTGGTGAGGTATAGCAGGTGGACTGCCGGGCAAAGCATTGTTTACACCAACCTCGGGGGCAGGCTTTTTATAAAAATTGGTGGCCACAAAGGTTGATTGTGTCTGTTGCTCCACATGACATTGTTTGCAATTGACCATTTCAGGATGGGGCGTTACCGGCGCATAGGCACTGAACTTTTCCACAAAACCTCCATTTTGGTGGCACTGCAAACAAATATTGCCTCCCATACCCAGTTTTTCTTTCACCGGATGGGGAATACTGGGTGGTGCCCCGGGATATGCCCTGTTATCATAATAGGTATCAAGGGTCCTTTGATGGTCTTCATTCAAGGGCATGTTGAGATAATCCAAGGCATACCCAGACCGTTCAAAAACCTTTTTCTCCGAAGGAATAACGGGAATGTCGCTAGCCTCGTGAATAGGAATGTAAGCTTCCTCCAATCCTTGATAGTAGCTATAGGTCCAGTTTGCCAAAAACCCAATGAACAAAAGGGCAAAAACCAATAAGATTCCGACTCTTTTTTTCATTTTAGGCTTTTTCAACTTTTACGGCACATTTCTTATAGTCCGGTTCTTTGGAAATGGGACAGAAGGAATCCAAAGTGATGTCATTGATGAGCATGTTCTCATCAAAAAATGGCACAAACACCTGCATGGGTGCTGGTACTCCTCGTTCATTGACCGAAGCGGGCAAAGTAATTTCACCCCTTCGTGTTGTGAGTTTTACCTTGTCCCCAGTCCGAATCTGCATGCGTTTGGCATCATCAGGATGTAATTCCACATAGGCGTGAGGCATGGCTTGATGCAGCACCGGAATACGTCTTGTCATCGAGCCGGTGTGCCAGTGCTCCACTACCCTTCCGGTTCCCAGCCAATATGGGTATTCTGCATCTGGTTCTTCTGCTGCAGGCTCATAAGGGCGTTGCCAAATGATGGCCTTTCCATCCTTCTTTCCATAAAAATGGAAATCCTTTCCATTGGAACAAGCGGGGTCATATTTGGCATTGAAGCGCCACTTGGTCTCCTTCCCATCCACATACGGCCACATGGCACCTGATTGGGATTTTAGCACCTCAAGGGGAGCCATATTGTGTTTTTTGTTATCGTGATGTCTTCTGTATTCCGTATAGATTTCTTCAATATGGGTTTCGTCCTTATAATAGAACTGCTTTTCGTAACCCATACGTTTTGCCACTTCAATCAATTGCATGGTATCGCTCATAGCTTCCCCGGGTGGCTCCACCATTTGTTCAAAATATTGGGTACGGCGTTCAGAATTCCCATACATCCCTTCACGTTCCACCCACATCGCCGAAGGCAGAATCACATCTGCTATATCCGTTGTCGGGGTTGGATAAATGTCTGAAACCACGATAAAACGACCTTCCTTTTTTGCACCGTCCCGATATCTTTTCAGTTTAGGCATTGTCACCATGGGATTGGTAACCTGAATCCACATAAACCGAATATCACCTCGATCCAAAGCTCTGAACATTTCAACGGTATGATAGGTAGGTTTTGGGTCGATATTTTCAACTGGAACATCCCAAATTTCAGCAGCAAACTCCCGATGCTCTTTGTTCATGACCACACCATGGGGCAGTTTATGGGTCAATGTGCCCACTTCTCGTACTGTTCCACAGGCACTCGGTTGCCCAGTTAAGGAAAATGGACTGTTCCCAGGGCTTGAAATTTTCCCTGTAAGTAAGTGGATATTGTACACCAGATTGTTTATCCAAGTCCCTCGAGTGTGTTGATTCATTCCCATACACCAAAGCGACATCACTTTTTTATTGGGGTCGCCATAATGCGCTGCCATATATTTGATGTCCTTGACCGAAACTCCGGATAGTTTGGAAACTTTTTCAGGGGTATAATCCTCCAAAAATTTCTTGAAATCTTCTAGTGTTATGGGTTCTGGCTTATCCGTAAATTTATAGTTGTCTTCTAGGCCATATCCCATATTGGTCAGACCTTTTCTCAGATTACAATGCTCTTCCACAAAGGCCTTGTTCATCCACCCATTGTTGATAATCTCGTAGCAGATAGCATTTGCAACGGCCAAATCCGTCTGTGGATTAAAAATGATGGACTTGTCCGCGGCCATACTGGTTCTGGTGGTTCGGGTAGCAAAATCTATGATCTTTACACCTCTTTTTAATCGCTGATCCAATAGTCGAGAGAACAGGACCGGGTGCATCTCGGCCATATTATTGCCCCATAACACAAATGTATCTGCATAATCCATGTCCTCATAGCAACCCATGGGTTCATCAATGCCAAACGAGGTCAAAAACCCAGTAACCGCACTGGCCATGCATAAACGAGCGTTGGCTTCTACATTATTGGTGCCGATACATCCTTTAAAAAGTTTTGATGCGACATAACCATCGGGTATGGTCCACTGTCCAGAACCATAAATGGACACGGAGTCCTTGCCATGGTCTTTGATGGTTTCCTGCATTTTGGAAGCAACCAAATCCAAAGCTTCTTGCATAGAAGTTTCTACATATCTCCCATTTTTTTTGACTAATGGTTTTGTCAAGCGATCCTGTCCATACATCGCCATAATGGAATGGTAGCCTTTTACACAGCATAATCCTTTGTTCACAGGCGATTTTGGGTCACCTTTAACGGCAATGGCCTTTCCATTTTCAGTTCCGATAAGCACTCCACAGCCTACCCCACAAAAACGGCATGGAGCTTTCTTCCAATCCAGATTGGCGTCAGCTGGGATGCCTCGCTCCTGCTCCTCGGCAAAGATGATTCCCGGAAACATGCTGGCGGCAGCTGTCATAGCGGACAACATGGCCATTTTCTTAATAAAATCACGCCTGTTGGTGTGTACGGATTTATACATACTATGCTTTTTTTGGAGTGTCAAAGCCGGACACCATGGCCATTAGCTTTATATCACTTATTTGTTCTAGTTTTTGTTTTAATTCTTCTTCCTCTTGTTTTGAGGATGTTTCGGTGACCAATATCAGCACCTCTTCGTTTTCCGCAGGTACAACCTCACATTGTTCCATACTGGAGAGTTCATTCGCCAATGCTGTTTTCTTTCCTTCCGTTGGATGTACCAAATAACTTTTTATCGGCATGCTTACTGGTCTAGGTTGGTTTGAAACAATGTTGGTTTAATGGTAATCATAACCCAACCCCAATAATTGGAGTTGTCGTCAAAATTGTTCTTTAAGAATTCCATTCCTTCGGAAGCGAACAAATGGGAATACCCTGCTTTGATGTTGACATCCTTTTTAAAGTTATAATTGAGTACGAAATCTGCTTCTACTCCCAACTGTTTGGAATCGGTTGCTGCTAAATCCGCTGCAGCGGAAAAATTATGGATACGCCCACTGAGGGAGGTCTTTTCTCCCAATCCGATTACCGAGCCCACGTATACATCCAAAAGTCCCACATTGCTGGCGTGGTTGCCCACAAAAAAGTAGTCCATTAATCCGTTAAACTTATGGTTAGTGCCATAAAATGGTGTAAAAGCCTTGTTTTCACCATTGGAAGGTGCTCCATTATCATTACCACTCAATAGTTCACCCCCAAGAATCAAAGACCATTTGGGTTCCACTTTATAACTGGCTTCCAGGGCCAGCAAATATGCACTTAGATCATTATCGCCAATATCCTTCCCAAATTGATAATATAGGTTGGCCATCCACCCCAGTTTTTCTTCGGAACCCTTAAGATGTGTACCGACAGTCTGGCTAAATCGTGTCTCGTGGTTATCCGCATCAAAGGCATCAATAAATTGCAACCCATTGTTCAGGAAAAGAAAACTGGCGGATACCCCATCCCAATCCTGATGAAACCAGCCATATTGAAGACTCTTATAGGTATTGGTTGTAAGTATATTATTGAGGTTGGCTTCCCCATCTTGATTGAAGGCGGCCCCAACATGAAAACTTGATTTACCTTTTTTATATTTCATGACAGCCGCATCGTGACTACGGGCCTGTTGTGCCCATCCTACGCCGCCAAAAATGCGTTGGTCGTCATAACTTAGTAACTGTCTTCCCAATTTCAAGGAAAACTCAGGTGAAAACAACAATTCACCCCAAGCTTGATGAACGCCAAAACCATTACGGTCGGCTCGATTCAGTTGTGGAACATCTCCCCAAACCCTGATATCCTGAACACTCAAATAAAAATTTAAATATTCATTTTTATATGCAGCGTTCAATCGTGTACGCTGCGAGATGAATGCCGAAGGATCAGCATCATCAGGAAAAAGGGATTGAAAACCATGCCTGAACTCAAAACGAGGTCTAAGCTCTGCATCAACTTTAACCTGTGCATTAATTGCTATTGTACTAAGGAAAAAAAGGAACAGGTATATTCCGATAGGTTTCATTGGGTTGGAGGTTAGTTGTTGTGATGTGCTGTTTGAATTTACAACTTTTTTGTAGAAAAATTCCATCAAGGTCGAACTATTTAGGGTTTATAAATCGGATGGAAATTTCCGATTTAAAAGAGAGCCAAAACATGACAAACGTCATGTTTTATTGAATTGGTTTATGTATGTTTTGAATTAATCAACCATTTTGAGAGATTCAGGTTAGCTTTCAGAATACAATTAATCAAATCAAATGTTAGAGAAATTCCCGTTTGTGGGCATTCCTAAGAATATGCTTTTTATATTTATGAACTTTACTTCAAAACCAATGATCGTATGAGCAAGGCTGTTTATGTTGGTACCCTTGAACCGCACTCCGGAAAGTCGCTTTTCATTCTTGGGTTTATGAAATTGCTTTTGGGAAAGGTGCCAAAGGTGGGATATTTTAGGCCCATTATTGATGACACAAAAGATGGGGAAACAGACAATCATCTTGCTACCGTTCTGGACTATTTCCAATTGGATTCAACCCCTAAAGAAAGCTATGGGCTTTTAAAAAGTGAGGTCATCAATTTTTATAATTCGGATCAGGAAGGTGAAATTCTGGATGAAATCATCTCAAAGTACAAGCAAATTGAGGATTCACACGACTTTGTCTTGGTAGAAGGCAGTGATTTCACAAACGATGGAAAGGTCATAGAGTTCGACCTGAACATGGAAATCGCAAAAAACCTGAGTATTCCTGTTATTCTCGTTGATAATGCCCAAAGCAAAGGCCTAGAGGAATTTTGTGGAAATCTGGATGCAGCAGTCAAAGCCTATTCCCAAAAAGGAATTGACGTTATGGGGGTGATAGCAAACAAAGTACGACCTGAGAATTTAACTTTGGTCGAAACCACTTTGAAGAAAGGATTGGATGAAAGCGTCCAAATATTTACGGTGCCACGGGTTAAAAACCTATCGCACCCTACTTTAAAAGAAATTGTGGGAACCTTGAAGGGCAATGTTCTTTTTGGTCACGAACATCTCAATAACCAAACGGGCAGTTTTGGTGTGGGAGCTATGCAGCTGCATAATTACCTAAATCATTTAAAAGAGCGAAGTCTGGTTATAACACCCGGGGATAGATCTGATATCATACTTGGCGCCTTGCAAGCCCATAGATCAGAGAATTACCCCAATCTCTCAGGAATTATTCTTACCGCAGGGATAGTACCTGAACCTTCAATTTTGAAATTGTTGGAAGCTACGAGCGATCTACCCATTATTTCGGTACAGCAAGGAACTTTTGAAGCAACCAATCTGGTCGGGGGCATTAAATCCAGGATATATGCAGAAAGCAAACAGAAAATAGAAACATCCATTTCCCTTTTTGACCAATATGTAAAAGGTGAATCTTTATTGGAACGTCTGAGCGGGTTTGCCTCGAAAATCATGACTCCAAGAATGTTCCAGTACAATCTTGTACAACGAGCAAAAAAGCATAAAAAGCATATCGTTCTACCCGAAGGGGAAGATGAAAGAATCCTGAGAGCGGCGGTGGATTTGGTACATTCGGACATTGTGGAGATTACCCTGCTCGGAAATAAGAAGAAAATAGAATCCAAAGCATTCCGTATGGGGTTGGACCTTTCTTCAATCCATATTTTGGACCCTTTAGAAGCGGAAAATTTGGAAACATATGCGTCCACTTTTTACGAATTACGAAAACATAAAGGTGTCAATATGGATATGGCCAGGGATATGATGCACGATGTGTCCTATTTTGGGACCATGATGGTTCATTTGGGTGATGCAGATGGAATGGTCTCAGGAGCCGCCCATACTACCCAGCATACCATTAGGCCCGCCTTGCAATTTGTGAAGACCAAACCAGGTACCAATGTGGTTTCCTCGGTTTTCTTTATGTGTTTGGAGAACAGGGTCTGTGTTTTTGGTGACTGTGCCATAAATCCGAACCCTACTGCAGAACAATTGGCAGAAATAGCCCTTTCCTCGGCTGCATCCTCAGTAAATTTTGGCATAGAACCGAAGGTTGCCATGCTATCGTATTCTTCAGGCAGTTCGGGCAAAGGGGCTGATGTGGAAAAAGTGCGAGAAGCTACAGAATTGGTAAAAGCGCAAAATCCAGATTTGCAAATAGAAGGACCTATTCAATACGATGCCGCTGTGGATCCTTTGGTCGGACAGAGCAAAATGCCTGATTCAAAGGTAGCGGGACAGGCTTCTGTATTGATTTTCCCAGATCTCAATACGGGAAACAACACCTATAAGGCAGTACAACGAGAAACCGGGGCGCTGGCCATTGGTCCAATGCTTCAGGGTCTGAACAAACCTGTGAACGATCTGAGCAGAGGGTGCACGGTTGATGATGTCTTTAATACGGTGGTGGTCACTGCGATACAAGCACAAGAAAACTAAATCCTAGCATGAAAATCTTAGTCATCAATTCTGGCAGCTCTTCCATAAAATTTCAGGTGATACAAATGCCTGATGGAGAAACTTTATGCAAGGGACTTATCGAGCGTTTGGGGGAAGAAAATGGTAAAATCCACTATCAAAGTCAAAAAGATGACTTACATAAAACTGAACATTTCAAGGACCATTCGGCTGGATTGAATGCAGTTATTGAAATGCTGACCGACAAAGAAATCGGTGTTGTAGCGGACCATGCCGAGATTGATGCCGTGGGCCATCGGGTAGTCCATGGTGGTGATGCTTTTGATGCTCCGGTTCGAATAAGCTCCAACGTGCTCAGAACCATTAAACGTCTTTCTTCCTTAGCCCCACTTCATAACCCGGCAAATGCCATAGGTATTGAAACGGCCATGGAATTGTTTCCAAAGGCCGTGCAAGTCGCCGTTTTTGATACGGCCTTTCACCAAACGATTCCCCAAAAAGCCTATACCTATGCCATTCCCAAGGAGTTGACCGAAAAACACCATATCCGAGTTTATGGTTTCCATGGGACCAGTCATAAATATGTGTCGGAAAGAGCCATGGAATACTTAAATGGGAAGAGCACCAATATTATTAGTGTCCATCTTGGCAATGGTTGTAGCATTACGGCCATAAAGGATGGAAAAAGTATTGAACATTCCTTGGGTTTTGGACCATCCAATGGATTGATCATGGGTACACGAAGCGGAGATATTGATCAATCAGTTATTTTTTTCTTGATGGATACCTTTGGGATTAATTCAAAGGATATCAACGAGATTTTACAGAAAAAAAGTGGTCTTTTAGGATTGACGGGATATTCGGACCTTAGGGACATTCAGCGCGAAGCAGATTCTGGGAACCCCGATTGTATTCTCGCTTTGGAAATGACCGCACATCGCATAAAAAAATACATCGGCGCTTATGCCACCTTGCTCAATGGACTGGACGCCTTAATTTTTACTGCAGGTATTGGCGAAAATTCAGCAATGCTTCGGGAGATGGTATGTTCTGATTTAGATTTTCTGGGCATAAACATTGATTTGGAAAAGAACCTAGCTGTGGATATCAAAAAAGGGATCAACGAGTTTCAGAATGCCGAAAGCAAGGTGCCTCTCTTGGTTATTCCCACTAATGAAGAATTGGAAATCGCCAAGCAAAGTTACTCCCTGTTATCAGCAAAGCAAGGGCGCCGCAGTTTAAAAATTGGGTGAATTCATAATTCAATCAGAGCTAATGAAGATTAAAGAAGAAAAGATCAAAGAACTGATTGCCCAGATTGAAACCATTTTGGAGGCTATTCGGTTGGCTGAACCAGAATATAAAAACCTTTTGGAACAGGTTGACCCAGCTTATTCCAAAAGTGCCAGGAACCTTGTCCATTATAACACATTTAGAACATTCGATTTAAGAACCACCCAAAAGAGATTAAAGAACATTGGTCTAACTCGACTTTCAAAAGCTGGAGGGCACCTAAAATCCAGCTTGTTAAAAACAAGGTACATTTTATATAGCCTGCTTGGCAAGCCTCCCATTCCTGCTGATAAGGCCGGTCTATCCATAAAAAATGGAAAAAGGTTATTGACCCGAAATACAAAAGAACTTCTAGGGTATCGTTCCAAAGGACGACGAGTGCGTATCATGGTTACCCAACCGACCGAAGCGTCTTCTGATTATAAAATAGTCCATGATATGGTGGGCAATGGCATGAACTGTGCTCGAATCAATTGTGCCCATGATGATAAAGAGGTATGGACAAAAATCATCGCCAATATTAAAAAAGCCTCTAAAGCACATGGGAAACAGGTTAAAATTGCGATGGACCTTTCCGGTCCTAAAATCAGGACAGGGAGTATTACACCTGGACCAAAGGTTAGAAAGTTTACTCCTGATCGTGATGACTCCGGAAACATTATAAGTCCAGCTGAACTCATTTTTGTGCCAGAAGTTACGGAAGATTCGGAGCCCAATACCGTGCCTATTCCTTTGGAATGGTTAAAAAAATTAAACCTAGGCGACGAATTAAGATTGGCGGACACCCGGAACAAGTTAAGGCGGCTGAAGGTTGTAAGTGTTGAAGAGCAACAGGTCCAAGCCCATTGCTACGAAACTTCATACATTGGCACGGGAACCATCATCCAAAGTAAAGATGGTACACTTGAAAACATAGTGGTTGGTGAACTTCCTCCAATTGAACAATACATTCTACTAAGAACGGGTGATCTTCTTACCATAACCAAAGCGGATACTGCTGGCAACCCAGCTAAATTTGATGAGGATGGGAATCTTATGGAAAGTGCGAATATCTCCTGCCAGCTACCTGAGGTCTTCGAAAGAGTAAAAAAAGATGAAGAAGTTTTGTTTGATGACGGGAAGATTGAAGGCCGTATAGAAGCTGTTTTTAACGACCGTTTCGAAGTGCGTATCACTCGTGCAAAAGAAAAAGGGTCGAAACTCAAGGCTGAAAAAGGAATGAACTTTCCCAATACAGATTTAGGAATTAGTGGCTTGACTTCTAAGGATAAAGAGGATTTGGAATTTGTGGCAAAGCATGCCGATATTGTAAACTTTTCCTTTGTCAACTCTAAAAAGGATGTTGAAGAACTGTTAGCGGAATTGAAGAAATGGAAAGTTGCAAACAAACTGAGCATCATTCTAAAAATAGAGACCAAAGCTGCGTTTGACAATCTGGTGGAAATACTTTTAACCGCAATGCAAGTGAAATACATTGGTGTAATGATAGCAAGAGGGGATCTTGCCGTTGAAACCGGATGGGATTCCATAGGAAAAGTACAGGAAGAGATATTATCCATTTGCGAAGCAGCCCATATTCCCGTGGTATGGGCAACCCAAGTTTTAGAGAATTTTGCTAAAAAGGGACTTCCTTCTAGAGCAGAGATAACGGATGCCACAGCTTCCTTAAAAGCGGAGTGCGTAATGTTGAACAAGGGCTCTTACATTAATGAGGTTCTTCAATTACTCAACAATATCTTGTCCAACATGGAACGGTTTCACAATAAGAACGATGCAATGTTGCCTAAAATGGAAAAGGCATGAATTACATCTGTTCTAGAATTAACTTGTTGGAAAGATACATATAACGTGTATACGGCTTGGACCTTTCCCCTGCATGTTCATAAGCCTTTCCAAAGTGAAAAGTGGCCTTTTCTTGATTACCGTCTTTGATATAATATTCCCCCATGGCCAGGTTTGCAATCCAATTATCCGGTTCTTTTTTGAGCATTTCCGATAGAATTTCGAAAGTCTTTGATTTGTTTCCCTCCAGAAGCATAAAGCTCAAAGGGTAATAATAATGATATGGAAATCCTTTGCCCAGAGCCAATGCCTGTTCTCCGTTTTGTTCACTTTCCTTGACCATTCCCTTTTTGAGCAACAAATTGGATTTTAACATTACATTACGAAACTCCTTCCCAACGGCAATCGATTTTTCAACATACTGTAACGCTTCATCAATGTCAGTAGGATCTTTAGCTACAGTCAATTGCGCTATTTTGATATAATCATCAACCGTTTTTTCTTCTTTGGCTTTTAAATCCGCTAGTACATTTGATGTTACATCCACCTCTATTTTAATCCCACATTTTGTATTTGACCATTGCAGCTCCAAAAATGCCGATTCAGGCTTACGGGATACAAATTGGTAGTTGAGCCATTCCTGATATGGTCCCTGTTCAGGTATAGCTGTCACACGCAGTGCATCTTCCTCTTTTTTATAACTAAAACTGCCCCAACTATCTGATTTGTTGGAAAAGATAAATGTCCACTCCTTTTCTCTCACATAAATGTGCAATCCGTATTTGCCTTTGGCAAGCGGTTGCCCTTGCACCCTTACATCGTGGGTGAACTCTATGGTCGTATTCTCATTTGATCCAGCTCTCCAAGGATATTCAACACCATCGACCACAAAATCGTACGGCACGATTCCTCCAAAAATCTTCCTTTTCTTTGCAGATGGGCTATGGTATACTACCGTCACGTCCGTAGTTCCAATACGCTGCATAACAGAAGCCTTGGGGCTTACCTTGGTCGCTACAAGCATATCTTGTGCGTTTAAAGTGAAGCACGCAATTCCTATAAAATAGATGCAAAACAATAGGCTATTCTTTATCATGATTGTTCGTTTTGATTTTGTATTACTTTATTTTAAGACCCTCGGGGTTCGCAAATCTTCCCGTTACAAGCCAGCCGCCAAAATCCTCGGATACTGCAATAAGTAAGGTGTTCTTTCCCTTCTTTAGATCAAGATAAACGGCATCAAAAAGGCCAATGGTCCCTAGATATCTGTAATCCCTTGTTTGAAATCCGTTGGTTCCTTTGTAGATGGGCTTATTGTTCAAAAAGACCACTGCCCTATCACTATAACCAAAATCGAAAAGTTTTACCTGATCTTTGTCCGATGTTATGGTCAATCTTGCAAAAACAGTATTGCCAGGAACATCACCATCAATTTTTATTGCTCTTGCAATGTTTGAGGCCACCCCCTCCTCCACGTAGATTTTTTTGTTCCATTTAAGGCGGGACATCAAAGAACTTATCGTTTGTGGGCTCTCCAATTCTTTTTCCTCAAACTTGCTGGACACCGTCCACTCCCCTACGACATTCTCAATAGGTTCCCTAGTTCCTGGCTCAAAATTTTGGATGACCGGGGTCTGTTGGTCGATTTTAATATTGGCTATATGAAAACCACGAAATAGTCCTCCTGAAAAACTAATGCTTCCCGCTTTGGGCTCATGAAACAACTGCCAAGAAAGATGGGGTGTTTCGGAATAATCCAAAAACACTTGGGCCTGGCGACCATTTACAACAATTTTCACATGGGTCCAGCTATCAAAGTTATAGTTATGGGGAAAGGAATATTTGGAGCCAAAATAAAACTGCCAATTGGCAAGCCCATTGGTTACCGGGGTAGCTTGGTTGGCATCCGGATTCCCAGATTGATGCGGTCTAATATAAAATTGCTCTGCATCATCATCATTAATTCTAAAGTATACCCCAGGGAATCCGCGATCTTCGGTTATATAAATGTCATATTCGATGATCCCGTTCAAAAAGGATATATCTTTCAAACCTACCGTCCCTCCCTTAAAATAGATAGTCTTATATCCTTTGAAATCTTCAAAGATGTATGATGATGTATTCATTTTTAGATGAACCGTGTCTAAGGAAATGACTTCTTGACTGAAAGAGAAGAATAGATTGAAAAGAAAAAGAATGGATAAACTGATTGTTTTGTTCATGACTACATATTTTTTGATGCACCAAAGCTCCAACAGGGGGCGCAAAATCCAAAAACAAGTTCGTTCAAGTTGATTCATTCCGATTCAGGAACATATTTTTTTGTGATCTTTGTTTTACAAACCCAGAAGATGTATTCGGAACACCAATTGGTTAAAAAATGTTTGTTGCGCATTGAGGAAATCCTTGAATGGGGACCTTCAGATGAATGGCACAATGATATGTTTGTTGAATTGAGTGAGCATATCCAGCAGCAGACCAAAGTCCTTTTGAGTCCTGTAACCTTAAAAAGGGTTTGGGGCCGTATTGATTACAAAAGCGCCCCAAGCATTACCACTTTGAATACCCTTGCCCAATTTTCCGGTTTTGAAAACTGGAGGGACTTTAAGGGAAAAACATCCACAAAAAAGACATCTCGGCTTTCAAAAATGATAGGAGCTAATCTGGGGGTAATAATGTTGAGTGCCTCGGTGATGACGGTTATCTTTATTTCATTTTTCTCTCTAAAAGGCCCAACAGACGACGCTACCCAAATAGACATTTCCAAAGTCGTTTTTGAAAGTAGGCCTATTGTAAAAGGATTACCCAACTCTGTTGTTTTCAATTTGGATTTAGCAGGCATCAAATCGGACAGCATTCATATTCAACAGTATTGGGACCCCACTAAAACCATTGAATTAAGCCCTAATCAAAAACAGGCAACCGGTCAATACTATTTTCCAGGGTATTTTAGGGCCAAGCTTTTGGTCGATGGCAACGTCATCAAGCAACATGATCTATTTATTAAAACAGAAGGTTGGCTGGGCACCCTGGATTATAGGCCAATTCCAAAATACATTGAATCCAACACCATCTATAATGGAAAACTCTCTTTCCCTTCCAATATAGTAGCTGAAATTGCAGGTATTGAAGAACCCTTTTCTTCCACTTTCCATATGGTAAAGGACTTTGAACCAATTTCTGGAGATAATTTTGAGCTTCAATCCACCATTCAAAATACCTACAGGGATAAATGGGCGGTATGCCAAAAGGCCTACATTATCGTTTTGGGAACAAAGGGTGCCATGGTGGTGTCTTTTTCCATCCCTGGCTGCGCTTCGGATTTATATGTGATGATGAATGACACCTATTTAAATGGAAAGGAAACCGATTTATCTGGATTCGGAATTGATCTGACCCAAGCAAAGGACATCAAACTACGTGTCAAAAACAAGCAGCTCAATGTATCTGCTGGAGATCGTCAGCTTTTCTCCGGAAGTTATAATGAGAGTATTGGCAGAATTGCCGGGATTCGCTATCGATTTCTTGGAGCTGGAGAAGTTTCCCAAAGCATTCTTTCTGATTTGAACAGAGAAACTGTCATCGATTTTCTGGAAGAAAGCACTCTAGCTGAATAGTCAAGTATCCCTGTTATAAATATTACTTTATCCTTCATTTTTGAGGAGTTCTTAATTATTAGCCCAACAATTCATAATATTGAAGGACAATAACTCTAAGACAAACGACATGTACAAGGTTTTGGTTGTAGGATGCGGTAATATGGGCACCTCGCATGCAAGAGCTTATCATAAACTTGAGCAGTTTCAAATTGTAGGATTGGTAAGTCGTAGCCCAGGTAGTAGAAACAGCTTATCGGAAGAATTGGGAGGACTGCCTACCTATTCTGATTTTGATGAGGCGCTAAAAGCAACACAACCGGATGTAGTGTCCATTAACACCTATCCTGAAACCCATGCTGAGTACGTTAAAAAAAGTTTGAGAGCAAAGGCGCACGTGTTTGTTGAAAAACCTATTGCTACCAATGTTAAGGATTCGAAGGAACTAGTTCAATTGGCCAAGGATAACAACTTGAAATTGGTGGTGGGCTACATTTTAAGGGTGCATCCTGCATGGAAAAAATTTGTATCCCTTGCCCAGGATTTGGGCAAACCCCTGGTTATGCGAATGAATCTTAATCAGCAAAGTTGTGGTGTTCAATGGGAAACGCATAAGAATCTGATGAAATCTATGTCGCCCATTGTGGATTGCGGTGTGCATTATGTAGATATCATGTGCCTAATGACCCAGGCAAAGCCCATTAAAGTCAGTGGCATAGGCGCCAAATTATCCCATGAAATAGATGACCAGATGTACAATTACGGACAATTGCAAGTAACCTTTGATGATGGATCTGTAGGTTGGTACGAAGCCGGCTGGGGACCTATGATCAGCGAGACTGCTTTTTTTGTGAAAGATGTCATGGGACCAAAAGGAAGTGTGAGTATAGCGGAAAAGACAGATGCCGAATCACAAAATATTGACGAGCATACACAGACCGGGGCATTACATCTACATTACAGTGATGTGGATGGAACCGGTAACTTCCTTAAAAAAGATGAATTGATTCCCATTGAAAATGAGCCTTCACACGATGAGCTTTGCCAACTGGAACAAGAGTACTTGTTGAAAGCTATTGAAGAAGATTTCGATTTGTCACAGCATCTTGAAGATGCCATTAACAGCCTTAACATTGTTTTGGCCGCTGATGAATCGTTCCGAACAGGAAAAACGGTATATCTTGATTAAGCTAGTCCTCATCCATAATAAGACAATCAACGTTAGCGTGCAGCCATAAGAACGAAGCAGGGCACTGTGGGTCCACTTTTGAAGCTAAAAATTGTTGTTTTGCCTTTTCTTTTCCACTTCCTGAAATTAACAGAAGTATTCTTTTGGCACTGAGGATATCCCGGATTCCCAACGTCATCCCAAATTCCGGTTTTTCTGTTTGATTCAGTACCATATTATGTTGTTGTGATTGAGTGGTTAAACGGGCCACATGACATTTTTGGGTCAAGACGGCAGGTGGTTCATTAAACCCCAAATGCCCATTTTTTCCCAATCCCAGAATACACAGGTCTATTGGACCTTTTGCTTCCAAAAGGTTTTGTATCCGGGTACATTCTTCCTTGGGATTTTCTGTTTCTTCGTTGAAAGCAAAATAGTTTTCATCATCAATTTTCAAAGGGTCAAGAAGTTCATTTCGTAAATAGGTCTCACAACTTCCTTCCTTACTTTTCAAGCCTACCCATTCATCCAACTTAATCAATCGCAAGCTTTTATATCGGTCTGGGTTAAGTCTTGAATTGTCTACTAATTTCCTATAAATGGGTAACGGAGAACTTCCTGTGGCAGCACACAAAAGTAAATTGGGCTTTTTATCAATTTCTTCAATCACCAAATCAACCGCAGTGGATACAAAGTTTTCTTTGCTTTCAAATTGGAGAACATTCATGGTCTTATTGGGTTTTCACTTTTTCCACAAGTCGTAGGGTAAACCACCCACTTATCATTCCAACCACTAATAGAACTATTGCATATACATAACGTCCAAGGACAGCATGTCCCACACTGAAAAGAATACTATTTAAGAAGACCACTCCAAGCACAAAACCTATCCAACTTCTTTTTTCACCTTCTGTCTCTGTTTTATTTGGAGCTACTTGGGTAGCAATAGGCCCCCACCACCCTTTTGGCCTCACCTTCTGGTAGAAAGTAACCAATGTTTCGTTGGTGACGGGTTTGGTCATAAAAGTCACACACAGACTAATGGCGGTGCACAATAGTAAAATAATTGTAGCTCTGATCAACGCATGTTCATCATTGTACCAGATATTTACCGTATTGAAGAGCGACTCCCCGATCCATTCCATTTTGTAAAGGCCCTTTATTAGTAAATGTCCATTAGCCAGTACCAAGGCAGAAATCATTGCGGTTATTTCGGACCATGCATTTATTCGCCACCAAAACCATCGGAGCATTAGAATAATGGCAATACCAGAAACGATTTCAATAATATAGATCCATGCCCCAGCAATGCTATCCATTTGCCAGGCCGCTATTGCGGAGAGCAGCAACAAACCGGTAATTCCAATTCGAGAAACCATAAGGTAATGGGCCGGAGATGCCTTCTTTTTTATAAAGCGCTTGTAAATATCGTTCACAATGTATGACCCACCCCAGCAAAGGTGTGTATCCACCGTACTCATAAATGCGGCCATAAATGCGGCCACCAAAAGCCCTTTCAACCCAGTTGGCAATACTTCCAATATCATCATTGGGTAGGCCAATTCTGGATCTGCTATCAATGCCGATGAGGCTTCTGAAATAGGCAGGATAACAATAGACCCCAAACCAACCACAATCCACGGCCATGTAAGAATCACCACTCCGGCAACCGCAAACCAAAGTGATGCTTTTATCGCATGTTTTTCCGTTTTGGCTGAAAACAATCGTTGTACGATATAGCCATCTCCCTGAGCCTGCCCCAACCATAAAATTCCAATAAGGCAGACAAATGCGACCATCTCCGTGGGGCCGATATGCGAAAGGTTTGGCAACATATCAAGTACTCCCGGAGGGGCGTCTGCACGTGAAGCTATTTGGGAGGCCAATTCTGTAGGTCCTCCTATTTGTACCAAAATCAAAATGGCCAAAAGTATGGTACTGATGGTTCCTGCCGAAAAGTGAAGCATATCCAAAATGACCACACCTTTGATACCTGATGCCAATGTATGAATCAAAGCATAACCGCATGTTACAATCAATGCAAATTCAGCGCTCCATCCTAACATGATCTGGGAGAACTTCAACATAGCCAGCATTACCCAGCCCAAGGTGATACAATTCTTAAAAATCCCAAAAAAAGCTGCGGTAAACCCTCTAAGGACTGAGGCTGATTTGCCGCTGTACCGCATCTCAATAAGTTCGGCATCAGTCAAAATTTCGGCTCTTCGCCAATATTTGGCATAAAAAAACACCATCATCATTATACCAATTCCCAGATACCACCATAGCCAATTACCATAAATACCCTTACTCCTGACCAAAGCGGTAACCGCCAATGGCGCATCTGTGGCAAACCAAGTAGCAGCTATGGAAGTCCCTAATAACCACCAAGGCAGGCTACGCCCGGCCACAAAAAAGTCAGTAATATTCTTGGATTTGTGTTTGGCCACCAAAACACCAATTGCAATAGTGACCAGCATGTAGACTACGATGACAACCCAATCCAGTGTTTCAAGCCCCATAAATTGCCCTGTTTATTTTCTGATTTGGATGCATCATTATTTTAAGATCGGTAAAACATCTTTTTGTAATTCCAACATTTCATTGCACATGGAAACCGCATTTCTATAGGAATCAACCGTTGGTTCTATTAAGATGGCCTGCAATAGTTTGTCCTTGGATTTTTCAGCATAGGCCTCAACCAATAATTGGTGGATGCTTGCATGCAAACGTATGGTTGCAGCAATTGCCTCAGGCATGGGTTCAAGTTGAATTCCCTGGATTCCCGATGCATCGCAATAGGCCGGAACTTCCACCACAAGCTCATCTGGCAAGTTGGGTATACTGCCCTTATTTGGAATGTTGACGGCTTCGAGCCACTGTTTTTTACCGCTCACCATGGATTCCATGATAAGCGTGACGATTTCGCCTGAGCTTTTAAAACTACCATCTTCATTTTCAAGCTCTACTTCTTCAGTACTTCCTACCGGTAACAATTTTTTACTCCAATCCTTTACCCAAGGACGATCATACTTCACACGGTCCACCGTGTACACCCCTTCTGGAATCTGGTTATTTTCCCATGGATGTCCATCATAAGGGTCATAAAAAAACTGTAGTTGCGGAATTACAAACTCTTCCGCCCAACGAATGTATTCTCCGTAATGGTTGGAAGCCGGTGAAGGCCATTGTCCAAATCTTCTAAAGAGTATTCTGCCCAAAGCCAATTCATGCCATTGGGCCAACCAGTCGCCTTTTTGTTCAATTTCACGCAATTTTGGGTATAGATCCTCTCCTGTTGATTTATGTTTTATCTCCTGAAACCAAGTAAAGTGATTTATTCCACATGCTTTGGTCTGCAGTTCATCCAAAGGAACATTCAACAATTCTGACAATTGTTCACGTCCCATAAAAACCCCATGACAAAGCCCCACAGCTTTAATGTTGGTCAATCGGGTTATTGCTTCACATATTTTATGTTCAGGATTGGAAAAGTTCAATAACAGTGCATTTGGGCAAAGGTCTTCCATAGCCTTGGCCAAACCCATGATGACCTTAATGTTCCGCAGCGCATGAAATAGGGAACCCACTCCCCCATTTTCGCCATAAACCTGTTTAAACCCATACTTTCTGGGAACATGAAAATCTTGGGACCAATACACATTTCTGTCTTTTTCAAGAGCACAAATCACAAAATTTGCATCTTTTATAGCGTCATCCCTATTGGTTCCTGAGCTGATTTTTGCATTCCGTTTCAGTTTTTCATTAACATACTCCGCATGCTTTTGAACATGTTCCAAGTGTGATTTTTCAATATCCATGAGGTATATCTCCAATCCTTGGGAACATAATGTTTCACTCAGCAAAATATCTTGGACTATTATTGGACCAAATTGAAGACTTCCTGCACCGATGTAAGCTATTTTTATCATACCATTGGCTATTTAGTGGTTGTGCCAACCTTGTAAAGCACAATTTGACTTAAAGCTAGGGCCGTTCAATGGTATAAATAGAACACCTCTAAAAAAGACCCAATGCCCTGAAGATAAAGACATAAATTGGATAATCCATTTTTAGATGACTTGGATTTAAAGGAATTCCTTAATCAACTCAGAATATGTTAGAGGCTCTGAAAGACTTTTTGCAGCAGTTCGTTTACCAATTCATACCTTAAAAGAGGTCCGTTTTGGGATCTACTCTGATTATTGAGCATGGCTATGCTTACCTTGGTCGTTGGATCATAGAACATGTATGAACCGTACCCACGCATACCTCCGGTATGCCCCCACATGGACCTGGCTGCAAAAGTGACTTCTCTTACTCCCAGTCCGTACCCTGTAAAAATGGTATCGTCTATGGGAGTAAAATCCAACATTTTGTTCTTTGTTTCTTGAGTCAAAAGGGAACCGTTGAACAAATGCTGAGGCCACATGGAAAGGTCTGAAGCCGTAGAAAAGACGTCTGCCGCTGTATAGAACACGCTATGGTAGGCTGGTCCAAACTCACTGGATATGTTTTGTAAAGTGCCATCTCCATTACTATCCCTCCATGGGGTGGCAATTGGTCCCGTTATACTTTCGTTTGCTGGGAAATATGTACTGTTCAGTTGTAAAGGGCCGAACAGTTTTTCACGAAATACTTCACCAACCGTTTTTTGGGAAACGGCTTCAATAATCAATCCCAATATGAGATAATTGGAATTGGAATATTCATACCTATCCCCAGGAGCAAACAATGGTTCTCCAACATAATCTGCCAATTCTATTGGTGGAATGGCAGTTTCAAGGTTGCCTTCCACCCTAGGCCAGATATCCGGATGTCTAAAATAACCCAACAAACCTGTAAAATGCCCAAGCAATTGCCGTATAGTGATGGACTCATCTATGTTTGGCAGATTGAGAGTCAGCCATTTACTTATTGGATCATTCAAACTCAGTTGTCCTTCTTCTTCCAATTTAAGGACGGTGGCCGCTACAAAGGTTTTGGTAATACTGGCAATTCCAAATCGCATATCTTCAGCTATTGGAGTGTCACCGCTTGAGATCCCGCCCTGTAATTTCCAACGCTCTTCACCATCTATCCGAATAGAAATGGAAGCTCCTAAAAGTTTATCGGCACCTATTTTAGAGTCCACTATACTTTGTAACTCGCTTAAAAAAAGAGCATCTTCATCAATTGGGGTCTCTTCTTTGGATTCATCATTGGAACAGGCTGTCAACAACAAAATGCAGACAAAAACTTTAATTACCTTATTTAGATGTAACATAATAATTTTTTCTTTTTTTTAAATAGATATAAAAATTTGATTTACAGATATTTATATGTATTTATATGCTGTACCCATTTAATCAGCATACAAGAGGAGAACAACAGCAGTTACATTATTTTAACTTATTGTTTGTTCAAATACTTTTCCGGAATCTTACTTTCTTCTGTCTCCGTGGCCCAGGTAGTGCTTGCTATCCACCATCTGTTGTTTATCCAGACCAATTGATAGCTGTTAATTCCTTTTTTGTCATAGGTTCCCTTTAAATTTTTTGCATGGTACGATTGGAATACATTTGCAACTCCATTGAATTCATCGATGGTTACGCCAAGTACTTTTTCATTAAATCCATCCCTTCCATAGAGTGGGCCTATATAGCGAATGAATTCCTCAACGCTGAACGAACGAACACGATTGGCCGGATTTTTTGCTTTTGGATTCAAAAGGATTTTTTGGGCAGTTGGTAAGAAGAGGTTGCGGTATTCGGTCCAATTGGGTTCTTCCCCAACTTCCACAGATATGATTTCGAGCATTTTGTTCACCGTTTCCTCTACGGTTTGATATTTCTCACTTTGGGCAATAATCTTACCGGTTACTGCCACAAACAAGATCATTATCAACTTCTTATTCATTGTTGCTTTTTATAGGTTAAACTTTTCCAGGCCATTTCCAACGTCGTGGAAACCATCTCATCGGTCACCTCAAATTCATGGTTAAGCTTTATTTGGATTATGGTTGAGAGACTGCTGTACAACCATCTCATGATCAATACGGGATGTGCATCAATAAGGATACGCTGGTTTATTCCCTCATCCACCAAATCAAAAGCCGTTTGATAGAATACCCTTGCGTGCTCCCGAAGTTCATTAGGAATTAAAGGAGAATAACTGTAGGTATCATGAAACATAAACCGTTTGGGGTATTTGGAATAATACTGATACCCTTTCATCCATAACAGATCAAACCTTTCTTTAAATTCCAATCCGGTTTCATCTTCTTTAAAGGCAATATGCCTTCCCAAATCTTCCAGGATGAACAGATATACACCTTCAATAAGCTCTTCCTTACTTTTAAAATGATGATAAATGGTACCCACCGCTACACCTGATGTTTCAGAGATTTGCGCCATGGAGGTCTTTTGAATGCCCTGGTCTACGAATAGATTTAGGGAAGCTTCCAATAAATCCAATCTTTTATTTGCAATTTTTACCATGTTGACTGAATGTTCATTCGGTTAATGTACAAGATCTTTTTAAAAGACTGTTAACCCCTAATGTTTATTTGTTTCTTCAAGATTTAATTCTATCCTATAATAATCTGAAGCTCCAAGGAATGAAGTTAGTTTTCCAATCCCTCAACTGAAAACAGGCATTCGTCAATTGGGAGCACACCATAAGACAGTTTTAAGATATTTTGTTCTTAAAACGTAAAAAAATGACTACGCTTATCACTGTAATTCAACTACAATATATTGCAATGGCCATTGCTGCGGCCATTATCTATATGGCTGGGTTTGTACATGGCCTTCTCTGGAAGAAAAGAAATGAGTCATGAGAACTTCATTGGTGCCTATATACATCTGTGGCATGCTTTTAACCTGTTGCACAAAAGTCAAAATCAAACCGCAACCTATCCAATTAGAAAACAACCTGGTCAGTACCGAAACAGAAATGAAACAAATTCTTAATGAGAGTTCACAACATTTTATGGAAAAAAATGAAATGACAGCGTTTAATTCCGATGTAAAACAAAACCTGGTCCTATGTCATAATTTCAAATTCACCATTAGGATAGACCAACTGCATAACGGAGAATTAAGATATGCCTGTTGGGCAAAACCCAAAACCATTATGGAAAAACCGGATTTGATTCTGTTGGATGGATATGTTCAAGACAATGTCAATCAAGATAGGTTTGAATACTATTTCACCAATGGAGAATACACATACATTATAGAAAAAATCATCTCTGGAGAGTATGACCGAACCGTCCATATTTTTCTTGAGATTTTGGACAAACACAATGAAAACTCTGCATGGAAAATGACTGCTTTGAGTACTGTCAAAATCTAACGGTAACCCTATGTTTGTCCAAAACCAAGCTATTTACATCTTCAAAACAAAAACAGTTTTTTGATAATCTTTTTACGCATCTTATGATAAGTTTTTGCATAGTCTCCAGATGCAGAGCGCAATCCTGAATTACAAAATATGGCAACGGTCATATCTTGCTTAGGAAAATAATAAAGATCGGTGGTTATCCCGATACCCCTGCCAGAATGTCCCATTAAAAACTTATACGGAAAACTTTTATCTGCCATAAGGCCCAATCCATAATCAGGGTCTTTTTCATCGTTCCAAGTTGTCATTTCTTTTAGCGTCTGCTGGTTCAGAATCTTGCCCTTCATCAATCTTTCCAAAAACAGGCTTGCCTGCACAATGGGGGCGTAAACACCATCATCCCCACTATACCAATTTGTGGTCTCAATGGTTTCTTTTGAGAGGTTTTCCGTAATGTTGTTTTGGTCAATGTCTCCATAATGTTCCACCAATCTTTCCGGTGGGGTTTCTTTGTAATATGTATGCTTAAGACCGTATCTTTTGATGAGTCTTTCCCTCATGTAAGTTTCATGTCCTTCTGGAACAACTTTATCCATGATCATGGCCAAAAACAAATAGTTTGTACTGCTGTATTTATACTCGCCCAATGGTTTGGTGTGTTCAGTTTTACCATAGGCATACCTCCGCAATGCATTTATATGGGACAAGGTATCCAGTTTAAGATTACCGGTAAGATAAAGTTCGTTCAACTCGGGATTTCTATTGTAATTGTACAGCCCAGATGTATGTCCAAGCAAATGCCTTATGGTTACATCTTTTGCTGTAGGGAACCCAGCAATGATCTCTCCGGGCAGATACTTTTCTATTTTATCATCCAATCCAATCTTTCCTTCTTCCACTAGTTTTAGAACAGCTACTGCTATATAAGTTTTGCCAATACTGGCAAGACCAAAAATGTCGGTTTCTTTTAATGGTATTTTTTCTTCCAAATTGGAATAGCCAGAGGTTCCTATCCATTTGCCCAGCTTTGGGCTTTTGATGTAGATGGAAACCCCAACCAGATTATTGGAAGTAGCTTCGTCAAGATAATTCTGAATCTTGTCAAACTTTCGATGTTTGGTCTGTGCATATGCTGATATAAATACAGCACTAAAAACTAGAGATACGGTGACTAACGTCAATTTAGATAACTTCATGATATTACGTTTTTTGATTGAGGCAAAGAAATCTTGCAAACGCTTTACTCAAAAGAAAAACGAACCATAATTACATGAAATGCTATTTAATTCCGGTTGAAGTGCTATTGTACCATTTGCGAAACGAAGCCGCCTTAAGCCTACTGATTGTAATGGAAAAATTACCGTCCAATACATTTTTAAGATTCAGGCTGATTTTTCCATAGGTGGATGGTGAAATGGACAAAATCATATCCCGTCGGATAATGGAGTTTCTACTGGCATGAAAAAATAAATGCTTTGGGAGCAGTTCTGCTAGATTAAGAAGTGAACTTTGGGAAACAGCCTTATCCGTATCATAGTACACCCAAACAATTCCCAGTTCACTTTTCACAAAGTTTATGTCTTCTACATCCACCAGAAGGATATCATTGCCCTTTAGCAGCTCTATCTGTTGCTCTTTCTTCTGGAACTCGGATTTTAGTTCGGCCAATTGTTTGTTGGTGTTCTCCAGACTATACTCCGCATGCACCCAATTTTTATAAAAGTGTATGGACCATTTAAAAAAGGTAAGTATAAAGGCAACAACAAAAACACTTAGGTTAATGGTGATTAGCTCCCTTAACGAATAAAAGTCATCCCCTATTGACCAAATGTAAATGTTGCCCACAATATTGAGCAACAGCAAAAGGGTTATGGTCAAATAAATCAATTGAAGAAAAAACCGCTTTCCCAAATTATTGGCCCAGCCAACTTTTTTGTCCAGCTTTAGCTCAATCATCCGATTTACTTCGGTCAACATGGCAGCAAAAACAATTGCCACCAAAAATTCCTTTAGAATAAAATCGGGGTTGGCAGGATCAAAAATGAAATTGATCACAATATTGGCTATGGAACCCAACAACACAGGCTCCATTATTCTCCAGTGGTTTATATTGGTTGAACGATCCACAGTGTCTACCCTTATATGCAGATTTCAAGGCTGTTGAAATCAGGTGCCGCTATAAGAAACCCTATAAATTGCATCGGCTAAATCGTCTGAAATCAATAGGGATCCATCCTCTAAAAAGAGCACATCCACAGGCCTTCCAAAAGCTTCTTGTTTTTCCTCATCCAGCCATCCGTCCATAAAAGTTTCATAACCTACGGCTTGATTATCCTCTAATTTAACCAATGAAATCCTATACCCTACTTTAGAGGAGCGGTTCCAAGAACCGTGTTCAGCAATAAATGCCTGACCTTTATATTGTTCAGGAAACATACCTCCCGTATAGAATTTAACTCCCAATGGTGCAACATGTGCACCCATAGCCTGTACCGGAGGAACAAAATCCGAACATGGAAATTGGTCGCCAAACTCAGGGTCCTTTACAGTTCCACCATGACAATAAGGATACCCAAAATGCTGTCCGGCTTCTGCAATTCTGTTAAACTCGCATGGTGGAACATCATCTCCCATTAAGTCTCGTCCATTATCGGTAAACCACATTTCATTAGTATCGGGATGCCATGTAAACCCCACGGAGTTCCGAACTCCTTTTGCATAAATTTCCCTATTGCTCCCATCTGCATCCATACGTGTAATTGTGGCATATCTTTTATCCACAGTTGTGCTATCGCAAATATTACACGGAGCTCCAACGGGTACGTATAATTTGTCATCGGGTCCAAAAGCAATGTACTTCCACCCATGATGGAATTCCGTAGGATAATCGTCATAAACCACCTCGGGCTTAGGCGGATTGGCAAGTTGCTCTTCAATATTTGGGTATTTGAGCAATCTACCCACTTCGGCAACATACAATGCTCCGTCCTTAAAAGCCACCCCATTTGGCACCTCCAAAGTCGTATCCAAGGCCATTATTCTTTCAGCTCTATAATCCCCATCAAGATCTTGGATGGCATATACCGTTTTTTCGTTACGAGTACCCACAAAAAGAGTTCCGTTATCTCCCATTGCCATAGATCGGGCGCCATCAATTCCCTCGGCAAAAATGTCAATTTTAAAACCTTCGGGAAGATTGAGCTTTTCCAAAGGAAGATTTGTTTGCGGTTGTTTTACCTGATCTTCTTTGACCTCTTCTTTGGATTCCGTCTTTCCCTTACAGGAAAAAATCAGCGTGGCTAGGATAAATACAAAAGTGATTTTCTTTAACATCTCTATTTTTCTTATTTCTACTGTTCTATAAATATTTTTGAAGGTGCTTTTTAAAATAAGCTGCACTATCCGTAATGCTCTGCATGGAATTTACGGCAAAGTTACCTCCTTGCTCCAGATAGTAGAATTTCAACCCCGATTGATCAATATTGGTCAGCATGGAGTTATAATCAATAGAGCCATTACCCAACTCGGAATAATCCTTGGTCACTTTGTCCATATCCTTAATGTGCCACATGACGAACCTATCAGGTTGTTTGGCTATCAACTCTTCCGGACTTAACTTGGAAGAGTGTTTTACCCAATATAAATCCAACTGTAATTTTACCAAGTTGGGGTCTGTTTCATTAAGGATGATATCATATCCATTTTCTCCATTGTGATCAGTAAATTCAAAGTTATGGTTGTGGTATGCAAAGCCCAATCCAGCCTTGTTAACCTGTTCTCCTATACGATTTAACTTACCCGTAAGCTGTTTGAATTTTTCAATGGTCCGCTGTTCTGGGGCCAACCACGGCCAAGTAATATAACTTTTATCCAAGGCATGAGCACCCACAATACACTGATCCACATATTTTTTAAGTTGATCCTCAGGTTTGTCAAAATAATCCGAAAAACCATAATGACCACTGGATGCGCTGAGGCCCAAATCATCAATAATCGCTTTAAAGTCTGATGCCTTGTATCCATAATAAGTGCCCTTGTCCACATCATAACCATAAGTTTCCAAATCTTGGTATCCCAAAGACGCTACTTTTTTCAGGCTACCTACGGGGTCCTTTTCCATTGCATCTCGAATGGTAAATAATTGTAGCCCCATTTTAAACTTATATTTTTCTAAAATTGACATGGAATAGCCATTTAAAGGTAGTAATGCACCAGAGAGCAATAAACCTGATTGTTTTACAAAACTTCTTCGATCAACCATTTTTGATTTTTTATTGAATGATGAATTTTAAATCTCTTAATTTCCGAAAATACGGAAAAAAAAATGGTACAATTCAGGGTTCTCTTTATTACAGAAATGGTTGAATGTTAAATTCTTCTTAAGTTTTATTGGAGTTTTACCCCTAGACACCCAAACCTTGCTTTTCATGGCACAATAAGCCGTCAGTTTCAAGACAACTGAGAACAGTTTTAAGACAAAAAGCGGTATCCATAAACCATGTCTTCACAAATTCTATGTTTTTTGTGACCATATAATCAAATGTTATGGACAGGAAGAGTTTTCTAAAACAAAACATATTGTTGGGAGGTGTGGCTGCCATTGCACCCAATATGTTAATTGCAAGTAATGCTGTTGCAACGCAGGAAGAGGTTTTTGATCAGGACTTAATATTGGAATTTGTGTTTGCTGCCCACAAGAGTCTGGATGAGACACAAAAAATTCTTGAAAAACATCCTTTATTGCTCAATTGTACTAGCCAATTTAAAAAAGGGGATTTTGAAACCGCTGTGGGCGGAGCTTCACATATGGGTAGGAAGGACATAGTGGATTATTTGGTGGGCAAAGGTGCGCGTCTGGATATTTTCAACTATGCTTTTTTAGGTTTTGATGGGTTTATAAAAAAGATGGTCGCCACCTATCCCCAATTATTGAATTCATATGGTCCCCATGGCTTTACTTTATTGCACCATGCAGAAGTAGGTAAACATAAAGAACTGGCAGAATGGTTGCAGTCCAAAGGGTTGACCGATAAAATATTCAAAGGGGTTTTTGGGTAAGATACGCTGATAACTTTCACCCAAAACACGCTCAAAAAAGGTTATACTTATATTTGTAACACACCCTTTTCATTATTCTTTTGCAGCATGTGGACCATCCAGAGTGATAAACGATTCTATCTCCTATCCGTAGTTTTGCTTGTTGCAATATTTGCCATTACACTGATTCAAAATATCATTCGCTATAGTGGCCACTCCAGTTATAACATTTGGGTTTCTATCTTCTATCTGTGCGTATCGGTCCTTCTGTTCATCCCTTTTATTATTTTGATAGTTCAGATTGAAAAGTGGATTAAAAGTAACTATCCGAAATGGTATTGGGCATTATTCCTGCCGTTGGCAGCGGTAGGTCTGTTCACCTTTTACCTCATTTCCAATTTGGTTTTGCATTCTTTTGGATATTTCGATCATTATGTTGATTTGGAATATGCCAGATATTATTTTGGGAGGGAGGCATTGTACCATTTATTGTTGATACTTGGATCAGCGGTATACGTTTTCACTAGTAAAAAGAAAATACAAACCATTGAGGTAAACAAAGGGCGCAAGGTAATTACGCTAGCCGTGGAACAGGTCCATTGGATAGAAGCAGATGGTCATTATCTGAATTTCTATACTGATTCAGAAGTGTTCATAAAAAGGGAACGTTTAGGTGTACTCACAAAACAGCTAGAACCAGACTTCATTAGAATACATCGCAAATTTGCGGTCAATAAAAGTCAAATCCAATCCAAAGAAAAGGACAAACGGAATGAGTACGTGATTTTAAACTCTGGGAAAAAGCTAAAAATCGGGCAGTCTTTTAAACCTATAATTTGGTAAGGGTTTATTCGTTACTGTAGCTTTTCAGTTTGCCTTCAAACCCTATTGCCGTTCTGTGGGAGCTAATAATATTTATGGAGCTTGAATTGCTCGGGAACAATTTTGCAGAAACCTGAAAAGTCTCCGTGCCCTCTGTAATGGTAAAATTCATGGTGTAGCCTTTAGATTTGTCATTGGGAATGAGTTCAAAATCTCTTGGAATCCCTTCAAATTTAATTCCAGCTTCATTACTGTTGTATGGCCCTCCTCCCATTTGTCTTTCTCCAAAATAAGGCAAATCGGCAGCTACACTATCCCCTAATACTCTAAGGTAGCTCCCATTACCGGTAACATCAATTCTGTTTGCTGTGCTACCCAAAGGTATCAACCCAGCATTTGCAACCCTGTTTAAACTTCCTGTTGCCAATGGCCTTGCCCAATTTGCAATAATTTCAAAAGATTTTTCTGAGGTCAACTTTTGTAATGCATCAATTTCCGCAGTTGTAGCTACATTCTTTGAATGGGATGCACAGGCCAATAGGGATATTGTTAAAATAACGGCGGCGATTTTACTTAGTGTCTTCATATCCAATAAAATATAGTGATATTACAAATTACAGAATCCAGTTAAGATTTCCCATTTATACAGTATATTTAACGTTCAACCAGGTTTCATTTTATGAAAAGATTATTAAGCCAACCTTTCCTCCTATTTTTTGTTATAAACAGTGTTCAATTATTTTCCGCACAAACCCAACCCCAAGACTCAATTAAAACCACACCGCAATACACCGCCACTGAACTTGCCCAGAATCCTGTTATCGATGGAGAGGTTTTAAACGATCCTACTTGGCAAAATGTACCCAGTATTGAAGACTTGATTCAGATAAGACCCAATTATGGGCAGGCTGTTTCCGAAAAAACGGTCGTACGAATTGCCTATACCTCAAGTACATTTTATGTGTCCGTGGTCTGCTATGACAAGGATGCTCAGAATATTGTGGTTTCCGATTCTCGCCGTGATGCCGACTTAAACGATGAGGATAGTTTTCTTTTCATTATAGATACGTATCACGACCAGCAAAATGGATTCCTTTTTGGCACCAACGCTCAAGGAATGGAATATGATGCACAAATTGACAATGAAGGAAAGGGCAATTTCAACACTAACAGACAGCAAGGAGGCGTTATTGGGGGTACCAACTTGAATTGGGATGCCACCTGGAAAGTTAAATCACAACTGGGTGATTATGGTTGGAGCGCGGAATTTGCCATTCCCTTTAGATCTCTACGTTTTGCTTCGGGTAAAAACAAGACCTGGGGGTTAAATTTTAGGCGGAATATTAGTAAGAACACGGAAACCGCTTATTGGACCTCTCTTCCTTTGGGGTTTGATATGAAGCGATTATCACTGGCAGGAAAATTAGACGGTCTTAATCTCAGAAATCCCGGAAATCTGAAGCTTATTCCCTATGTACTTGGACAATTTGTCAATGACAGATCCGTATCGCCCAATGAAACCGACACTAATTTTGAAGTTGGGGCCGATATTAAGTACAGCGTCACTCCCAGCCTAACATTGGATTTGACTTATAATACTGATTTTGCGCAGGTTGAAGTAGATGACCAACAGGTAAACTTGGATCGTTTTAATCTCTTTTTTCCCGAGAAACGAGCCTTTTTTTTAGAGAATGCTGGTCAGTTCAGTGTGGGTAGTCCTGGCGAAGTGGATCTTTTCTTTAGCCGAAGAATCGGTATAGGAGATGATGGAAGTTTGGTGCCGATTATAGGTGGAGCAAGACTTTCCGGAAAAGTTGGCCAAACCAATGTAGGATTGTTAAGCATGTTTACCGATGACGTTAACGGAACTGGAATTGAGAAAAACAACTTTTCCGTTGCCCGTGTCAATCATGATTTTCAGGGGACCCGGTCCTCTTTAGGGGGCATCTTTATTAACCGAGCTGGCCTAGGTAGCATGGACGACGATTATAATCGGGTTTATGCCATGGACGGCAAGTGGGGAATTGGAAACAAGGCAGAAATCAACGGTTTTGTGTCCAAAAGTGTAACTCCAGGTATTGAGAGCAATGACCATGCTTTCAAAATTCTGGGAAACTATAACTGGAACGGTTGGGACCTGAGAGCTGGATATACAGAAGTGGGTGAAGGTTTTAACCCCGAAGTCGGTTTTTTACAACGTACCGCTTTTCGCAAGCCAGAGTTTTTAATTTGGAAAGCGCATCGGCTTAAAAATGGTCGGAAATTATTGGAAATGCGCCCACATGTATCCTACCGCGGATATTGGAATTTTGATGATGAGCTTATAACCAGTTTTTTACATGTGGACAACCATTGGGAGTTTAAAAGCGGGTTTGAAGTACATACCGGAATCAATTTCACAACGGAAAGGGTGCTACAAAATTTTAATATTTCCAATGTTACCGTACCCGAAGGAAATTACAAGAACGAAGAATTACAGCTGGTCATAATTACCAACCCCAACAATGCATTTTCGTTTGATACGAGGACTCTGATAGGCGGGTATTTTAACGGGCATCGCATTACCAATAGCGGTACAGCTAGATATAGGCTAGGCGACCGATTTAATACTTCGCTTACCTTCAGCCATAGTGATATTCAACTGGATACCGGAAATTTGACCGCTTTGGTGGGAGGTCTTCGGCTTTCTTATTCCTTTACCCCCAGAATATTTCTCCAAAGTCTGATCCAACGAAACAATGTTACCGAGGTAACTTCTGTAAATGCACGTTTTGGGTGGCTTCAAAATGCAAATACCGGATTATTTGTGGTATTTAACGTTGTAAGGGATGAAGATGTTCTGGATAATTTAAACAATCAAGTACTTACGATAAAGTACACCCACCGGTTTGATATTTTGAACTAAATAGGAATAAATAAGCGTTGGGTTATATCTTTTTGACCCGTACCGCGTTCATGCCTTTCATACCCTTTTCAAGTTCAAAAGATACTTTGTCGTTTTCGGCAATCTCATCGATCAGGCCACTCACATGGCAAAAGTGTTTTTCCTGTGTTTCGGTATCTATAATAAAACCGAAGCCTTTTGAGGTATCAAAAAAAGAAACCTTTCCATTTCTTACTGGATCAAATTCCTCTTCTTCAATGTCCTCTTTCTTAGGGATTCCAAGGGTAATACTTTCGGCCTCCACAGCCATTTTTTGGGAAGGATCTGGCGGAGTATCCGTTAAATTCCCATTATAATCCACATACGCAAATTGAATACCAGATTTACCGCTTTCTTTAGCTTCAGCTTTTCTGGCTTCTTTCTTTTTTTGTTTTTCCTCTCTTTTCTTTAAGCGTTTTTTTTCTCTTTCTGATTTGCTATACGTTTGTTGTGATTTAGCCATAAAGTACTTACCTGCTGAGTTAGTTTGTTAAGAATAGTTTGTTGAAATTCACCTAAAGATAGCAAATGACAATGTGGAATTGTACATTTTTTTAATTATTTGTCCTATTATTTCTTTCAAAAAGAAAAATGTAACCTATTCCAAGAAGCGCAAATATCGCACAATAATACATAACTAGCGGAATTCTTGATATAGTTTCGTGATAATACCAACCTGAAAACAAAGCTCCCAACCCAATTCCCGCCTCCAAGGCAATGTACATGGTGGCGATGGCCTTCCCTTTTTGTTCGGGCCTGCTCAGATCTATGGTCCATGCATTGATAGCAGGGGAAACAATGCCCATGGAAAGTCCATAAACCACCCCTCCCATTAACAAACCAGTTTGCGTTTTAAAAAACCCCATCAACAGCATGGCAATAAGCAATAAAAAAAGACCAACAACAATTATCTTGGTCCTTCCATATCTATCCGAGAGTTTTCCAGCCACAAAACGTACCAAGAGTGATGACACTGTAAACACCACAAAGAAAATACCCTTGTTTGCAAAGCCAACAGCCTCTGTCCAGTCCGGTATAAGGGTTAGAATCGCTCCAAGCGATATATAGGACAGAAAAGTGACAATGGCAGCAGGAAGTGCTTCTTTGGCAATAACTTCATTTTTTGAAATCCTTAATAGCTCCCATTTGAAGGGCTGTCTTTTAGGTAAGGTTTCCTTTAGATTTATAATCAGCAGTAAAGCCAACAAAGCCATTCCGGATGAACTATAGAACAATACGGAATACGAAAAATGAAGCTTGATCATACTTCCCAAAGCTGGTCCAAGTGCCAAACCCGTACTGAAGGCAATTCCCTGTATACCCATAGCCTCACCCAATCTTTGTGGTGGCACTACATCAGAAACAAAAGTAGCCGTAGCCGTTGGGGTAAACCCTGTTGAAAAGCCATGGAGCAATCGCAGTAACAAAAAGCCATAAACCGTTGTTAAAATGGGATAAAAACAACCACACACCAGACAAACCACAGCTCCAAAGATCATAACAGGTTTTCTGCCGATAGTATCTGTAAGTTTACCACTGAAAGGTCTGGAAATTCCTGCGGTTAGGGTGAACAAAGCGATAATAAGACCTATATATTGTGCACCGCCCAAACCAGATAGATAGGCTGGAAGTTCTGGGATAAGCATGTTGTAGCTTGCAGAAAAGAAAAGGGAACCCAAACAAATAAGAATGAATTTTGGAGTATACATACCATGTTTAGCATGAACGGTTCGTTTTTTTTCTGTTGTAATCGCCATTCCTATTCTGTAATTTTATAGGCAAAGGAATTGCTTCTTCATATCACTAAAAAGGACATTTGTCCCACTAAAAGAAATGATCAGAACCAACGTGGAATTAATTGCCTATACCGAAGTGCTTTTCAATACGGGAAAGCATGACATTTGGGAAGAAGCATTTGTTTCAAAACAAAAAATTATAGAGCAAGATCATAGGTATAACAAAATATATCTTATAAAAGATGGAATTGCCAAGTGCTATATCTCCGATGAGAATGGTAAGGAGTTCATTCAGGAATTTTTGGGTGAAGGAATGGAATTTGGTGAACTGGAAGTCTTTAGCAAAGGGTATACCATCTGCTCGGTAGAATCCATAACAGATTTAAAAGTCTTTGTGTTCAGCTATGCCAGTTTTAACAAGTTACTGGATACCGATAGACAGTTTAATCAGTTGATCATGAAAGCGCTTGCTGATAAAATACAGTATAAGGCCCCAAGGCATTCCTACCAGCACTCCTACCCTATTGAAGACAACCTCATCAGGTTGAAAGCGCTGTTTCCAGAATTTACGAAAGTCATATCCAAAAAGGATATTGCGAATTATATTGGTGTTACGCCAAGAAGTTTGAACCGTGCGTTAAAGGAGCTTAAGGAAAAGTCCGATCAATTCTAGGGCAATCCCTCAAACCACTTTTTAAAATCTGCCACCTTTTCACGACTAATAATCACCTCTTTATCCAATTTAGATCTTAAGGTGAGTTTTAACCTTCGGTTGGCGTAAACCGTAACATCAGTAATGGCATTGATGTTAACAATGAAAGTCCTGTTGACCCTGAAAAAATACTTAGGGTCCAGCAGTTCTTCCAAAGCCTCCAATTTATATTCAATAATATACTTTTTACCCTGGTCTGTTACCAAATAGGCATCCCTTCCCTCAGCATAAAATGTATTGATGGTATCACTGGGCACAGAATGGATGTGGTTTCCCATCCTTACCAAAAAACGATCTTTGTAAGTTCTCTTTTGTATCTGTTGCATTAAGGGAGCCAATGCTTCCGGATTTCCAAACTGCTGTTTTAAAGACTTTAGTTTTTGTAATGCTCTGGACAAATCAGTAAACATTATCGGTTTTAGTAAATAGTCTATACTGTTCACTTTAAAGGCATCAATGGCAAATTCATCAAAAGCCGTGGTGAAGATTACCGGTTTTTGAACGGGAACTTTGGAAAAAATCTCAAAACTAAGCCCATCCGCGAGTTGTATGTCCATGAAAAACAAATCTACTTTGGACTGGTTTTCGGTAATCCATGGCACAGCTTGTTCCAATGAAGGCAATGTGGCCATAACCTCCATAGTTTCACTGTACTTTAAAAGATAGCGTTCCAATTTTTCGGCCGCCAAAGGCTCATCTTCAACAATAACTATGTTCATGCTATTTGAAGTTTTGGCAAATAAATGTTCTTATAGGTTTCTTCATGCTCTACATGAATTGTTTGTTCAGTATAAAATCTATAATCCTCACAAATTGATTTCAACTCATTTAAATGTAGTGATTTATGAATCTTTTCTTCATGTATATATTTAAGTTTTATCTTATCATTGGACACTACAATATCAATAACTAATTCTTTTATTTCCGAAGGAATGGTTGTACGCATAATCTGCTCAATAATCCTAAGCAAGCTACCGGGCACAATAAAGGTTTCTGCAACAGCCATCTCTCCTAGCCGTATTCTCCGGTATGGCAATTCTGAAAACAGCGGTAGCAAATCCTCCAATACCTCTAATTCAGTCTCCAGAGGAACCAATTCATTTTTTTTCTGAGACAATAAATATCGGTAGACCATGGCAAAACGGTCGGTAACCTCCTCCGCCTTATCAGGATCAGACTTCATTGTGACCAAAATGGTTTCTAAACTTTCAAAAAGCAACTCAGGATTTAAACCTCTTTTAAAATTGGAAAAATCCTCTTCAATCTCTTTCCTGGCCCATTCTTCCTTTTCAAGTTTCTCGGTATTTACCATATACAGAAACTGATGACTCACATACAGCAAAATATAAATCAACGCAATTACCGAGAAAATGCTATTGAAAATCAATAACTCCCTACTGTTGGGCGTGTAGAACAGCACTTGGGTAAAGTACATATACATAGCCAACGATACCACTCCAATATTGACCCCCAATGTGCTGACAACCTGTAAAACTAGTTTTATCAAAAAGGAAGAAGGTTTTTTTAACCGACTGAAAATGATAATGGAGATTCTGGAATATTCTTGAATCAAATACGCCAAACCAATGCAAACATACAGTTCCTGCCCAAAGAAATTAAGACCTAGCTCATCAATAGTATTGTTGATCAACAGGATAAGCAAATACACCAAAGTACCACTGAAAAGAGGGCTCAGTAATCTAAATAACGGCTTATGTATGAAAAGTTTTTTCATGTAATAATAGGCAGTTGCACGGTAAAACCCTCATCATCAATTATATTGACCTGTTTATCGGCCAACAATTCGTATCGGGAAACAATGTTTTTAAGTCCAATTTTTAACGACTTCACTCCCTGTCTTTTCTTGGTTTTATTATTACTTACTTCTAGAAAGCCATTTTTAGGCCCAATACTGACCTTCAATTGGTTTTTATCATCAAACATATTGTGTTTAACCGCATTTTCCACCAACATCTGAAGCGTTAAAGGAGGTATTTTGCTATGTAACTCCTCATCGGATAACTGCAGGTCCAATGAAAAGTGGTTGCCAAATCGTGTTTGCACCATAAAGCAATATGATCGCACAAAATCCAATTCGTCTTCCAGGGGCACAAGTACTTCGGTATAGGTCTTAAGGGTATATTGGTACGATTTTGCCAAGGACCTTATAAACTGTTCTGCCTTCTTCGCATCTTTTCGAAACAAAGAAGAGAGTGTATTTAAAGAATTGAACAAAAAATGCGGACTGAGCTGGGATTTTAAAGCTTTTAATTGAAGCTCCGTCTGTTCACGTTTGTACCTAACCTCACTGATCTGCCCAACAGTGTATTGCCTATAAGAGTAAAAAACCAGATAGACGATGTTATAGATCAAGATTGTGCACAACAACAGAATTCCAATTTTTAATGAGGTCTTACTTCCAGCGATAGAAAAAAAAGCATAGTCCGGATAAAGTAGTTCGTATCCTTTCAATCCTAAAAAGACAATACCAAAACCAATTGCGGTATGACATATTATCCCTAACAAAAGGCGCATTCCTACCTGTTGCTTCCAGCGTACGACTTTATTCAAAAAAAGATTGCAGAAGTAAAATGCATAACTAACGGTTATTCCCATTAAACCATTGAGCAAAATCTCCAATAGGTTTGGTTGCCCGCTAAAATTGTGGAAACTATAGAACAAGACCCCAACTATAAAGCCCAATATGATCAGGAATAGGTTTCTTCCCATTTTTGGTTGGTTTTCAAAAAATCCAATAACCTTGTCCATAACACCAAAATACTCATTATTGTTTTAAGTCTTCTCGACTACACTTCGACTTCGCTCAGCACAGGCTACTCGAAGTGACAATTGGAGTATTTTGGTGGTTAAGGTATTGGCTGGTTATTCAATTGCGTTTGAGACTCTTCGGTAATGCGAGTTGGAAGAGATACTTTTACTTACTGCCCAATAAGCTTCCTTTGCCTTCTGGCCTTGGTTAGAAACGGCTCGCGAGTAGGCAATCAGGGATTCAGCTTTATGATAATCTGAACTTATACCCTTAATGGACATAAGAATCTTGGCAAGTTGCCCATCCGAATATCTGTTTCTTGCCATCTTTTTAAATACATCCGCCTTATGGTGGTCAGAATCCATATGGTTGAGCACATTGATCAAGGCATCAATGCTTTCATCGTTGAGCTCATGCCCCACCGCATTCTTTAACACATTGGCTTTGTGGCTGTCGGAGTCCATATTACTGGTTTGTTTTAAAACATGCGACAATGAAGAGGGACTTAACCGCTTCCTCAACACCTTGGTAAGCACGTTGTCCAAATGACTATCGGAATCCATACTGCTCAATGCATTCAATAGGGTGTGAAAAGTATCATCTGAAATTCCAGGGACATTCAGGGCTGCTCTAAACACTTCAGATTTGTGATGGTCCGAATCTATTTCCTTGGCTGTACTAAGGAGCAATTTTAAATTGGCATTATTCAAGGACGAATTCCTAAGCACGGTAGTCAACACATTTGCTTTATGGTAATCAGAATCGATATCCCTGGCAATAACAAAAAGTGCATTCATCTGATTTTCCTTTAACGAGCCATTTTTCACCAACCTTTTCAAGACTTCCGCCTTATGGTGGTCCGAATCTATTTCCGAAGTCGCATCAATAAAGGCAGAAATACCGGCCTCCGTGACCAAAAATTTAGCAGTATTGTTCTTAAGGATATCTGCCCTATGGTGATCGGAATCGATATCATCCCCCACCACATTAAGGACTGATATTAAATCGGCATTGTTGAGGTCCTTTTCCAATAAAAGTTTAATGTACCTGGACTTCACATGGTTGCCTCCCATATAACCAACTTCCTTAAGTACACCCCTGGCGCCTCCTTGGTTATATATTCGCTCTACCCGTTGCTCAGAACCTAACGTAGATGTACGCACTACTTCCAGCAGTATTTCTGCCATCCACTTTCTGCCTTCAGCATCAAAGCTTCTTTCAGAACCTCCTACATAGTATTTTTTAATAAGCTGTCCAGAATTATTGGACTCGATAAGGATACGTCTGCGATTGCCGAATGCAGACTTTTTAATTTCCATAAATCCACCATTGGAAATAGCAACAACGTCCGTATCATCTTTGGAAAGTGTAATGTCTCCTTTGAATTCCACATGGAAGCTGTTGCCAAAACCATTTTTTACTGAAATGGATGTTTTCCCATTATCGCTAACACTGATAGAGGTACTTCGTCTTTGTGCATCGACAGAACTACTGCTCAACAATAAAAAGAGGAGTAGAATTTTTAAGAATAGCGTTGCGAAGAGTTTGGATAACTGATTCATGATTGTTCGTTTTTTGATTGATGATTAAACTCCAACGGTGATTGATTTTTGATTGATGCAGCAAAGATGCACTACATTGCTTCCCGAAAAAAACAAAATGTAATGAACTGGACGATTAATGTATTGAACTGTACAATAGTGCCAGAGATGGAAAAACTACTGTTTAAACCGTTCAAAAATGGCCAAGGTCTTTTTGGTGTTGATAAAGTACACACCGGTAAGAAGGACGGCCGCCGCCAAGACCGATTGGAAGGTGATCTGTTCATTTAAGAAGTACCAACCCAAGATCAATGCAACAATGGGATTTACATAGGTAGAAGTTGCCACTTTTTCTGGTGAGACCGATTTTAAAAGATAATTAAAGGATGTAAATGCCAAGATACTGCCAAAAATGACCAATAACACCATAACAAGCTGCACCTTGCTGGTCCATACCAAGGGAGATGTCCAATTTTCCCCAAAAGACAAACTCATCAAAGCCAAAATAATACCTCCCATGAACATTTGATAACCCGTATTCACAAAATAATTGGTTGGCAGGTCGGCCTTGCCCACAAAAAGACTTCCGTAGCCCCAACTGAGCATGCAGGCAAAGATCATGATCATTCCCATAATGGACCCCTCTTTGGTGATAATCTGTTTTTGACTCACCAAAAGATAGATGCCCACAATCCCCAGGATTACCCCAACAACCGACATAGGCTGAATTTTCTTTCCTTGAATTATTCGCATCAACAAAAGAATGATCAGCGGTTGAGCGGATATCTCCAAAGCTGCAAAACCCGTGTCCACATATTTAAGGGCCCAGACCACTACCCCATTACCAAAGCTCAAAAAAAGAAAACCTGCAATGATCGTATTCAGCAATTGTTTTTTGGTAATGGAAATTGGAATTCCCATAAGTTTTGCAATAACAAAAATTAGAAAACCAGCTGTTGTAAATCGAAAAGAGGCCAACATAAAGGGAGGTAGTTCCAGTACCGCGATCTTGTTCAATAGATACGTGGATCCCCATATTACATATATGGCAAAAAAGGCAAGGATAACAAGTGTGGAATTGGAAGATCTTCCCATGCTCAAAAACCTGATTATTGCCTTGCAATATTACGGATGTTTAAAAGAGTAAAAAATATATTCCCATTGAAGTTATTTAGGCTTGAATATATTTTGCTGATAGGTGTTGCCCAACTAAGAATATTGGTTGGCATCCAAAAGATAGGCGGCGATTTCTTTTTCCAATTGTTTAAACCGATCCAAGTGCAGCTTAATATCCTCCTTTAATTTTTTGGAAGAGGCCCGCTTTTGTTTTATCAGGCTCATAATTTGATTTTGTTGGGCGGTGAACACCTTAAATCCACGTCTAAGCTCATATAATTTTTCAAAACAGGACGAATTATTGGGTTCACAGGTATAAGAATTGAGCTTTTTGGAAAGTCGTTGGATGATATTGTTATTTCGCTCCATTCAGATCAGTAATCCCTGAATCTGATCGGTACTATTTTCGGTTACATCTTTCATATCCTACCATATAAATATTGATTGAATCAAAACCTCCCATTAAGATACTAATTATCTTACATTTTCATCCGATATTAACTTCTTTTTTTAAAAGATTTAATATTCACTTAAAGTTATTGCCGATCCAAAGTTTCTAAGCGACAAAAAACATCTTTTTGATAATCAAAACTGTAAGTAGTATCTTTCCCAATAGACCTATTAGGCAGTTCAAATCATTTTTTAGATGACAAAAGCTTTTTCCTTTTTCTTTGTTTTGGCCATTGGCCTGTCTTTTCAATATGCAAAGGCGCAACAGGCAAGAATCGCTAAAGCTGAAGTCTCTTTTGAGTTTGTTTCAAAAAAAGTCAAGGGAACCATTGCGGGTTTTGAATCTACATCGAACATTGATTGGGAACATCCTGAAAATTCTGTTTTCCAGGGGTCCGTGCGCTCAAAGACCCTTGACACTAATAATGGGCTTCGCAACTGGTCTTTGCGCGGCGGAAAGTATTTTGATGTTGATGATCATCCAAAAATCATGTTTAAGAGCAGACAGGTAAGCCTAAAGGATGAAAAATGGATCGTGCAAGGAGATTTGACCATCAAAACAACCACCAAACCTATCACGATCACCTTTACCAGAAACCAAAATCAACTTATTGGTACAACTTCGCTGTATTCCATTGATTACGGAATTAAAATCAAAAAGAAAAGGGAAGACAACCTAGTGAAGGTAAAAATGGTGTTTGATCTACTGTAATTAAGCTCAGTAAATTTGAAGTTCCTTCCCTTTCATTCGACACTTCGGCCGCGCTCAGTACGGGCAAGCTCAGGATGACAACTAGAACTAATAACAATTGTCCCCTTAAGGGGACCTCAGGGATGTCATTTTGAGCAAAGCGAAAAATCTAAAAACAGTGCGTGGGATTCTTCATTCACTACGTTCATTCAGAATGACAAGTAAAAACTGGTGTCTGATGTCCAAAAATCCAACAATCCAATAATCCTGTCATCCCAAAATCCATTTCCATCAACCCAAAAAGGGCATTGGTCAATTGATAGGACATGGTGGTTCTTTCTCCCACTACCTTCCAGTTTTAATCACAAAAAATAAACTTATGAAAACAAGAAAACACATACTATTAGGCTGTATGGTCCTGATTATGGCAGTGGGCTTTATCTCATGTTCCGCAGAAGATGGCAAAGATGGCCTTCCCGGTGATGCGGGAGTCGATGGTATTGCCTGCTGGGATACCAATGGGGATGGAATTAATGATACCGTAGAAGATATAAACGGTGATGAAAAATGGAATGCTCTGGACTGTATTGGAACAACTGGGGATACCGGAGCAAATGGAGATAATGGCATTAGCTGTTGGGATTTAAACGCTAACGGCATTGGAGAAGTTGGCGAAGGGGTAAGCGAATATACCGAAGACATTAACGGTGACGGGGTGGTAGACGCCAAAGACTGCCAAGGAAAAAATGGAACAAATGGGCAACCGGGTAATGATGGCAATGCCAATGTGCAGAAAATTACCATTGATTTGGAGCCGATTCCCATGGGGGCCAATTCTCATACTTTTCAAGTATCTGAATTAACCGAAGAATTTTTAATCTCCCATACCTTGATTTTTCATTTAGAAGTCGAATTCAATAATTCTAGCTATTATCTGTCAATACCAGGATTTAATACAGGTATTGACAGGAACTATGGAGTGATTTTTGGCGAAGGGGAACTTCTCTTGAGCATTAGAAATATTGATGGAAGTATTGGTAATGGTTGGTTGGATTATTGGGAGATTCTTCGCATCACAGCTATAGAGATTGGCACTTTACAAAACAAAGCGGGCCATAGCGACCCCGTAAAAGCCTTAAAAGCAGCTGGAGTGGATGCCAACGACTACCATGCCGTAATGCAATATTTTGGCCTGGAAGATTAGTTTTTTCATATCGTGTTTTTTAAAGAAGAAGAGCCCTTAAGGGCTCTTTTTTGCAATCATTAGTGTCATTCTGACCCTGAGCAAGCTTGTACTGAGCCTGTCGAAGTATCGAAGGGGAAGAATCTATTACCCTAAATAATGAGCAAAGAAGGTTGGCATACCTATTACGTATATATTTTAACTAACAAAAACAGGACTGTTCTATACACTAGAATAACCAATTATTTACCAAGACGTTTGTTCGAGCACAAGGAAAATGTTCTTTTGGGCAGGAAAACTTTTGCCGCCAGATATAATTGTAAGCATCTAATTTATTACGAAAAGTTTACTTGGGTCCATGATGCCATTGCCCGTGAAAAGGAGATAAAAGGTTGGTTAAGAATAGAAAAGTTGGAATTGATTAAAACCATTAACCCAAACATGGAATTTTTGGATGATTTGTTCCTTATCGAATAATTAAAGGGAAGTGCGCTTCTGTGACATCTTCTTTTATTGTCATGCTGAGCAGCGCGAAGCATCTCAACTTTACGTGGGATTCTTCATTCACATCGAATAATAAGAAGGAAATAGGTTTCTTAGAGTATTTCTTTTATTGTCATGCTGAGCAAGGTGAAGCATCTCAACATTACGTGGGATTCTTCATTCGCTATGCTCATTCAGAATGACAAATAGGAATACGGTGTTTGGAAAAGAATCATTTCTTACCAAAAAGCAAAGTATAAATTTTCCCAACCAGCCAATTCCCCGCAGGGAAGTATAGTGCAAAAAACAGCGCCATGCCCAAGCTAAAATTCCGAATATTGAAAAACTGGTCCAAAATATTGTCAGGGTATGCATAGGATGTTTGAAGGGCATAGCCACCAAACTCCAATAATCCCATAGCAATAAGTCCGTAGGCGTACTGCATGTGAAATGGAAGTCCTCGCACCAACAAAGAAACAGGCACCATATAAAAAATGTAACAGGTAATCACCTGCCACCAAAAGTTGAATTTTGCAATTTCTGCCTGCGTGCCAAACCAGTCCATTCCCATTCCCCATAAAAAATAAACAACACAATAGATTGCAATCAGTCGTTTATCCACGTTCAGTTTTTGCTTGGCGTAGTTCCAAAATTCCTTCATAATACTGTGGTTTATTTGTTGGCTATTTTTGTATCAATGATTTTTAGGGCATCCGCTACCGTTTGCATGCCGTCCATATCTTCATTTTCAAGCATGATATCAAACGTATCTTCTACATCCAGTACAATGTCCACCAGATTGGCTGAATTTATATTCAACTCTTGGGTAAAATTGCTTTCTAGCTGTATGGCTTCCACAGAAACATCATCCGGCAGGTACGTCCGCACTATTTCTTTTAGTTTTTGATAGCGTTCTTCTTGCATATTAGTCGTTGTTGTAAGCTTTAAAAATGACACAGGCATTTACATCCCCAAAACCAAAACTGGCCTTGGCAATAATTTTAGGGGCAACATTCAATGCTGTTCGGGGAATTCGGGATTCATTCACAGTTTTGTTGATTTCAGGATGGATGTCCTCACAATTCACATTTCCAAAAATTTGATTTTCCCTAAACTGAAGTAGGGTTCCCACACATTCAATGCTCCCAGCTGCTGCCAAGCAGTGTCCAAACAGCCCCTTGAATGAGTTTACATAGGGAAAGTCAACTCCTCTTCTTCCCAGTGCTTCACTCCAGTTTTTGATTTCGGTGGGGTCCTTTGCTGTAGCCGTCAAGTGACCATTGATGGCATCTATTTGTTCTGCTTTTATCCCTGAATCCACAATGGAAGACTGTATGCAACGTACCACCGCTTCATTGTTTGGTGCCGTCATGGTGCCTTCTCCCCGTTGTCCTCCACTATTTATGCCCCCTCCCAGAATCTCCCCATAAATAGCTGCTCCACGCTCCAACGCACTGTCCAAGGATTCCAATACCAAAGCTCCTGCCCCACTACCAGGCACAAATCCGGTTGCGGAAGCGCTCATGGGCCTACTTGCAGCTTCAGGATTCTCATTATATTTTCTTGGTAATATGCGCATGGCATCAAACCCGCCCCAAACATAGGGTCCACTGTCACTGCAACTGCCTACAAGCATCTTTGTCGCTTTATTCGATTTTATACGCTCATACCCCATTAAAATTGCTTCGGTTCCTGTGGTGCAGGCAGATGAATTGGTGGTTACCTGATTTCCACAGCCTAACATTCCACCCAAATAAGCGCTTATTCCACTGGCCATGGTCTGGATCACCGAGGTACTGCCCAAACGCCTGACATTGCCCTCATCTACTTTGTAGATGGATTCCCGGAACTTATCCACTCCAAGGATTCCTGTTCCAAAAATCACCCCAGTGTCCCAATCCGGGTTTTCCTCGGTAGTAACCGTCAACCCAGCATCTTCCCATGCATCCTTACCTGCCATGACCCCATAAACGATTCCACTAGCATTGAGTCCTTTTAATTGAACATTTGTAAAGTATTTGTTTAAATTAACACTTTCAACATTCGGTTTACCAGCTATTTGACATCCAAAATTTAGTTGTTCTAATTCTAAATGAAAGTTTATTCCACTTGTTTGATTTTTTAAACTCTGTGCAAACTCAGACAAACCAATTCCATTTGGCGCACATATCCCCATTCCAGTAACCACCACCCTATTTTCCATCTTCATTTGTTTTAAGCATACCGGCCAAAACACCTTTACAAACCAATTTATTTGCCGCATTGAACATTTTCACTTCGCATTTTAATTTATTAAAGCGGAAATACACCTTGCTGGAAGTGACTTTTACCATTTCTCCCGGAAAAACGGGCAAATAAAATTCCATTTCAGAGCTGCTCATTGCAATATTCAATTTCTTTCCATCAAACGAATTTTCATCCCCTAGAAGGTAAATGCCCAAGCTCACCACTCCTATTTGCGCACAGCATTCCGTTAATATCACGCCCGGTGTGACCGGAAACCCTTTGAAATGGCCAGTATAGAAGTCCAACTCTTTATTGAAGGTATATGTGCCTTCCACTGAGTTTTCATCAATATGGTTTAGTGCATCCACAAATAAAAAGGGACGGGTATATGGAAGTTTAGTGATTATCCAGTCATTGTCAGTCTGAGCTTGTCGAAGACTATTCTCCGCTAATTTGGGTAGTAAATCGTAATCTCCATTTATCAAGGCCTGTTTCTTTTTCCTGCTCCATCCTTTTAGCTGTTTTTCTCGAGCTATCGCTTCTTCTGGATTCAAAAAGTCTTGATACCACACCAATTGTACAGGACGCCGGGTAAATGTATATGCTTTTGTATCCGTTCCCTGATTATGCTGTAGCTCTCTTTCAAAAACATCGTTTGTGATTCCTATGTAATAGGAGCTATCAGAACAGCTTAAAATATACACGTAATACTTTTTCACTACTTAATGATTATGCTTCTAAAACCCTTCGACGGGCTCAGGGTGACATTTCGGACACTATTTTATCGTAAACTCTCCCCTCCATCTACTTTAATTACCGTTCCCGTAATCCATTTGGCCTCATCCCTAGTTAGCAGATATACCACATTCGCAATATCTTCAGGTGTTGTCAACCTATGGTTGGGGTTTCTTTTTAGCGCTTCTTCCTTTAGCAAATTACTATTGGGAATCATTTTAAAGGATTTTGTTTCCGTCATCCCGGCTTGAATACAATTGGCCTTTATTCCTTCAGAAGCAAATTCAAGCGCAATACTTCTGGTCAATGACTCAAGGGTGGCCTTTGCTGCAGAAACCGCTGCATAATTTTCCCATGCCCTATAACTGCCCTCGCTTGTAAAGGATATGACCCTGGCATCATCTGCAAAGAGCTCTTCATTGACCAAAGTTTTCACCCAATCATACAAGTTAATTGCCATGGCATCGATTGTCAGGTGGAAATCCTGATTGCCAAGAGTCCTGTTTTCTTCTCCGCGCATAGGCTTCAGATTGCCTTTTGCAATGCTATGAACAAGGACATTTATTTTCCCACCTTTAAGATGTTCCTGAATCTTATAGAGCAACTCCGGTTTCTTTTCAGGATTAACGGCATCGGTATTGAAATGGTGCAGCACCGTTATACCAGCAATTTCATCAAACTCTTGGGTGATCAACGCCATATCTGCCTTTCTATCTCTGTGCAATACAATGATTCTGAAGTTGTGCTTGGCTAGTTTTTTAGCAGTTGCCAGACCCAAGCCGCTACTTCCTCCTAAAATCAATGCCCATTTTGATGTTTGATCCATTCTTTACCTAAATTACCACTCCAACAACACACGTTGTGCCGAAAACCCAGGACCAAAGCTGAGTATCAGCCCTTGTTCCTCTCTTGTTATTTCCTTTTCAAGGAATCGCTCCAGCACATAAAGCACGGTAACACTGCTCATATTCCCGTAATCTTTCAACACTTGCCGTGTATCGTCAATATCCTTCCCTAATTTACCAAACAATTCCTCAACCGTCTGTACAATTTTTTTCCCTCCAGGGTGAAAAATCAAATGGTCCACTTTCTCAATGTTTGAACCCAATCGTTTTAGAAAAGGGTGGACAATATTGGGAAAATGATTGGCGATAACCTCTGGGACCGCTGGATCCAGAATCATTTTCAATCCCGTATTGGTCAAATCAAAACCCATTAGATGGGTGGCATCCTTAAAGTGGTACATTTCCTCTCCTACAATCTCAGGCCCTTGGTCTTCCCCAACGGAAGACAGTAAAACGCAAGCGGCACCATCCCCAAAAATTGCGGCACTCACCATATTGGCCATGGAAAAATCATCCAATTGAAAAGTGGCCGTAGGACTTTCCACCGCAATTATTGCAGCACGTTTTCCTGGATTTGACCGAAGGAAATTTGCAGCATAGATCAATCCAGAAACTCCAGCTGCGCACCCCATTTCGGTTACGGGAAGCCTTACAATATCTTGTCTTAAGCTCAAGGAGTTTACCAAATAAGCATCCAAAGAAGGAATCATTATGCCCGTACAGCTTACCGTAATAATGTAATCCAAGGAGTCTGGTTGCCAATTTGCTTTTGTCAGCGATTTTCGCAATACCTGTTCTCCGAGGGATTTTACCTCCCTAACATATATGGTATTCTTTTCTTCAAATGAAGTTGCAGTAAACACCTCCTCAATATCCATGATCCCATATCGACAATCCACTCCCGCTCCTTCAAATATCTTTATCACCTTTCTTCTAAAACGATCTTCCTGACCTGAAAGCCATAGATCAACAAACGGAAGGATATCCGAGGTTTGCCTGCTGTGTTTTGGCAGTTGTTTTGAGACTTCAACAATACGTACTGTACTCATTGGCTGATTTGTCGGTTGAATTTCATGACCCATACATATCTAAAAGCCCATTTCCATTGAATTCTATGTGTAACGCTTGGTATTTTTTTTGATAGCTCCCTCAAATCCCTTCTTTTAAAGCCCTTGCTTATGGATACCAAACCATCGTATTTTGCAACGTGGGTCTTAATGAAGAAAAAGCCAAATAACTGAAAAAGATAATAGGCCATTTTACTTCGATGAAGGTCATTGATCACCACACCAATTTTGGCTAAGCTTATGAATTTATGCAGAAAGGCATCGATACGCTCTTCTCCAAAATGATGCATGGTCAAAGTATTGATAAGGATGTCGCAAGACAGGCTTGAACCTGCTTTTAGAATGTCTGTTTTTTGAAATTCTATGTTCTCAAAGGCCTGCGATTTCTCCCTTGCTATTCGCAAAACATCATCTCTTAGGTCAATTCCCACCATGGTATGCAAAATTCCCCTATCACTTAAAAACACTGATAGTTTCCTGAGCATTGTACCATCGCCGCAGCCCATATCCAAAATCGTATACGATTTTTTTGGGTTTTCTTTAATCAAATTCCATACAGCATTGATAGTGATGGACTCTCCACCCAACAATCTGTTACATTTATTAATGTCCTTGTATGCTTCTTTTAGAAGGGCAAACTCCATATTAGGATCATCCATGAGCTCCAAGGCTCTGCTTCTCACAGAAAAGTCCATCAATTTAAAATTGGTATTCCATGAGTGTTTCGAATTAAACTTCGAAGCAATATTTTAGAATGGGCAGCAGTGTTCATTCCAAAATTAAACCACTTGGTATGCAACATTAGCTGCTGTAATTTTCTACCCATCCAAATTCTTTTGTTAAAATTCGTTGTCCATAGTTTTTGATAGTTCTTTTCCATGTCCATTCTCGAAAAATTGGGCTCCTCCAAAAACCTAAACACTTGTTCCGATGCCAATTTTGCGCTGTGTATGGCCATAGCCATTCCATTGCCGCAAAGCGGATGAATCAATCCCGCGGTATCCCCACACATCAGGATATGATCATGGACCGCTCGCTTCTTTTGAAATGAAATCTGCGCAATGCTCAAATGTTTTTCAAATTTTGGTGTGGCGTTGGAGAGAAAATCCCTGAGAATTGGATTTTGTGAAACAACGTTCCCATTGAACGATACTATATTCTTTTCTCTTTTAAAGCTTTCATACTTTACCAAGCAACAAAAGTTGATATCTCCTTTTTCGGTCAACGATAAACCGCCATATCCACCAGGAAAGCCATGAAGCCCCACCACATTGGAAGGATGACTATTGTTTACATAATGACATTTGATGCCCAACCAAGGGGATTTTTGCTGAACAAAGTCACGCTTTAACAACATATCTATATTGGACCGCTTGCCAAACGCCCCAATGACTACCCTGGTCACAATTTCTTCTTTGGAAGATAGCTTAATCAAAAATCCATCGTCCTTATATTGTACATATTCCACGGTCTCAAAAAGAAAGTCCACCCCTTTTTCTTTTGCCTGCAGATAAAGCTGGTAGTCAAACGCGTATCTGCTGATACCAAAACCTCCAAGGGGAAGTTTGGCTGTTATTTGCTTTCCTTTTGGAGTGCTTAGGTGAAGTGTATCAATTTTGGGCAGTGCCAATTTATCCAATTGCACTCCAAGCTGTTTTAAATAGGGTTTCACCTCATTGGAGACATATTCGCCACAGACTTTGTGGTTGGGATATTGATTTTTTTCAACCACCAGAACCCGTTTTCCCTTTTGGTTTAAATCCAGTGCCGCGGTCAACCCTGCCAATCCACCGCCAATAATGAGTACTTCGGGACTATTCACTTCATGAAGATAGCTTTTTTACAAATAAAAATCCCGATACCTAGGTATCGGGATTCAAAAAAATACGTTGGGTTAATCTTTTACCCCTTTGTTTTTTCGTGAGCTTCTTGTTTTAACTCATCACTGGCTACAATGGCCAATTCCACACGTCTGTTTTTGGCTTTGCCCTCTGAAGTTTCATTGCTTTCACGAGGTTGGGTTTCACCGTACCATTTTGTGGTAAACCTACCACTTGAAATTCCTTTGGCAACCAAATATTTGGTTACGGACTCTGCTCTTTGCTGCGACAGTTTCCAATTGTATTCCTCACTTCCCGCACTATCCGTATGTCCTTCAACCAAAATATAAGAATCTGGATATTCTTTAAAGATTCCGGCCAACTTATCCAAGGTTGTGGCAGAAGTTCCCTTTACGTCAGATTTATTGGTATCAAAATACACTCCTGCATCTTCATTGAAGGTAACGTTAATACCCTCACCTACTCTTTTTACTTCTGCACCTGGGATTTCCTCTTCAATACGTTCCGCTTGTCTGTCCATTCTATTGCCAATATATCCACCGGCAGCTCCGCCAACCACAGCACCAATGATCGCTCCAAGTGCGGTATTGCCTTTTCCGACATTGTTCCCTATCACTCCACCAATAACTGCTCCTCCGGCAGCGCCTATGGCTGCACCTTTTTGCGTGTTATTCGCATTTTTGACTGCATTACAACTTACTATCAGGCTCAACGCCATAACAAAAGTCACACCTTTTATCATTACTTTTTTCATCTGGTTATTTTTTTGAGAATTCATAAACTATGGTCACTGGCTGACCATCTACGGAAACATTGGATTTAAGCGTCATGGACTGCTCTGTAAGATTTGCGATATTCAAACGATATCCAACCCCTCCAGAAATATCCTTTCGCTTTTCATCTATAAATTTAAATTGTAATTGGCTGCTATAATTTTGTGTCGGCTCAACCACAGACCATCTGAAGAAACGATCTCCGCCCTGACATAAACTGCTAGACGAAATGGTATATCTACCGGTGCTGTTATTATCCCTAAAAAACCAATCGCTTCCTTCAAAGCAAATATCCTCTGCGTCATTAAAGATTACCGATTTGAAATTACCTGAGTTATTTTCATAAGAAACGTTGTTCAACGTCCAAGAACCGCTAAATAGGTTTCGCTGGCTCCTTGCACTCTTGGAAACAGAACATGACACCAACAGCATTGCCGCTAATGTCACAAAAAAGAATGATTGTTTTACCATAAGAATTGGAATTTAAATTTTAGTATATACGATTGAGACACCAGATTTATCCATCGGTGTTGTTAAAAAATTGTTAAAACAAAAAACTAGTACTCAAAAAGCTCTGTCAGCGCTATTTCAAATCGTTCTTTGGGCAGGTAATTTTGCTCTAAGCCTTTGTCAAACGGAATTGGTGTTTCCAAACTCCCCACTCTTCTAATGGGAGCATCCAAATATTCAAAGCAATTTTCCATGACCATTGCGGAAATATCGCTGGCTATGCCACCGAACAGCGTATCTTCTTGTAATACGATTAGTTTTCCTGTTTTTTGGACTGAAACAAAAATTGTTTCTATGTCAAGAGGTTGAAGTGTACGCAAATCTATAACATCTGCTTCAATTTCTGGGTGTTTTTCCAAAATTTCCATGGCCCAATGTATTCCTGCGCCATAAGTGACTACCGACAAAGCATCCCCTTCCTTTAGAAAACTTGCTTTGCCAAAAGGGAGCGTATAATAATCTGTGGGCACATCACCATAAACACTCCTATAGAGCCCCTTGTGCTCGAAGAACAATACGGGATTAGGATCATTTATGGCAGTATTTAAGAGCCCTTTGGCATCATACGGGAATGCAGGGTATACCACTTTAAGTCCAGGGGTTTTTGTAAACCAGGCTTCATTGGTCTGTGAGTGAAATGGACCAGCTCCCACTCCACCACCACAAGGCATACGAACCACAACATCAGCATTTTGCCCCCATCGGTAATGGACTTTTGCCAAATAATTGACAATAGGGTTAAATCCAGTGCTAACGAAATCCGCAAATTGCATTTCCACAACAGCTTTCATACCATTTATCGCAAGGCCCATGGCCGCGGAGACAACGGCTGATTCGCAAATAGGCGTATTTCTGACACGGCTTTTTCCAAACTTGGAAGTGAAGCCTTCCGTAATCTTAAAGACCCCACCATAATCTGCAACATCCTGTCCCATGATAATCAACTCATTATAACGTTCCATGGATTGTTCCAAGCCTTGTGAAACTGCATCGACAAAACGAATATTCTTAGAGTTGTCTTTTGGTTCAATATTCTGATAATCAAATGAATGATAAACCTCTTTTAATTCTTTAGTTTCACATACTTCTACTACTGATTCATCAAAAGCCGTTTTTAAGTTTGAATTGATTTCCTCCGAAATGTCAGCTTTAAATTGTTCTATTTCTTCCTTCGAAATTATCTTTTCATCCACCAAAAAGCTTTCAAAATTGATCAAAGGGTCCTTCTTTGCCCATTTCTTCATCAACTTCTCAGGAACGTATTTGGTCCCACTGGCCTCTTCGTGCCCCCGCATCCGAAAGGTTTTGAATTCCAACAAAATAGGTCTTGGACGTTTCCGGATTGCTTTACAAAGCTCATTCACCTTCGAAAACACCTCCAGAATATTGTTCCCATCAATGATTCGGGATTCTATTCCATATCCCTTGGCCCTATCCGCCAGATGCTTGCAATTATATTGTTCGCTTGTTGGTGTGGAAAGTCCATAGCCATTGTTTTCTATGCAAAACAGCACCGGAAGATTCCATACGGATGCAATATTCAAAGCTTCATGAAAATCACCTTCGCTGGTTCCACCCTCTCCTGTAAAAACGGCCGTGACTCTTTTCTTCCTTCGGAGCATATCCGCTAAGGCGATTCCATCCGCAACACCTAATTGTGGACCCAAATGGGAAATCATCCCAACAATTTTATATTCCTGCGTCCCAAAATGGAAACTCCTGTCCCTTCCTTGGGTAAAACCACTCTTTTTTCCCTGCCATTGACTAAAAAGTCGATGCAATGGAATATTTCTGGAAGTAAACACCCCTAGGTTGCGGTGCATGGGTAAAATATATTCCTCATCATTCAAAGCTTGGGTTACCCCTACAGCTATCGCCTCTTGCCCTATCCCGCTAAACCATTTGGAAATTTTACCCTGCCTCAGCAGAATCAACATCTTTTCTTCAATCATTCTGGGTTTTAACATCCCCAAGTACAGCTCCAAAAGTTTTTGTTTGTCCAGACCGCCAGTATGGTATCTCATAAAGTAAAAATTCAACTGGGTTAAATGTAATGAAAATGCCTTCCATGTCCTTCCAAAATTTAGAAAGGTTTCCTATTATTCATTACTTTTGATTGTAAACTAAATTTGATGTTATGAGTGCAATTCCAAGTGTGGACTTAACGGATTTTACATCTGGCGACCCAGCAAGAAAGGAAAAGTTCACCAAAGAGATAGGGGCCGCTTTTGAAAACATAGGTTTTGTGGCCCTGAGCGGTCACTTTCTTTCTGATGAACTTGTTGAAAAGCTATATGCCGAGATTAAAAATTTCTTTCAACTACCCCAAGAAACCAAGGATAAGTACGAGATCGAAGGTATTGGTGGGCAACGCGGGTATACTTCTTTTGGAAAAGAACACGCCAAGGGAAGAAAAGAAGGAGATCTTAAGGAATTCTGGCACTTTGGACAGTATGTAGAGGACAACCCAAAGCTTGAAGCTGAGTACCCTGACAATGTTGATGTCGCGGAGCTCAAAAACTTCAATGAAGTGGGCAAGGAAACCTATAAAATGTTGGAAAAAACCGCACGGTATGTCCTTAGGGCATTGGCATTGCACCTGAATCTTGACGAGATGTACTTTGACAAGTGGATCAAGAACGGCAACTCCATTCTAAGGCCAATTCATTATCCACCAATAACTGAGGAGCCAAAGAACGCTGTAAGGGCTGCCGCACATGGCGATATTAATCTAATTACCCTTCTTATGGGCGCACATGGTAAAGGATTACAGGTGCAAAACCATCAAGGGGAATGGGTAGATGCCATTGCCAGGCCAGATCAATTGATGATCAATGTAGGTGATATGCTATCTAGGCTTAGCAACAATAAGCTTAAATCGACCATACACCAAGTAGTGAATCCGCCCAAGGAACTTTGGGGAACATCTCGATATTCCATTCCATTTTTTATGCACCCTGTGAGCGAGATGCCCTTAAATTGCCTTGAAAATTGTATTGATGATGCACATCCCAAGGGTTTTGAGGATATTACCGCAGGGGGCTACCTCCATGAGCGATTAATAGAATTGGGATTGGTAAAAAAATAACTGTGGACTTACAAGATCAACTAAAGAACCTTTTTCCAGACCATAAGCCGGAAGAAACTACAGAACCAAAAAACGAGAAGCCAGCATACTGGATGCAGGATGCCCCAATAATTTGCAAGTACGAGAAAAGGAAAGGCAAGCCCGTTACTATACTTGAAGGTTATACCGGTGCGGATAGTGATTTTAAAAAACTTGCAAGGGATATTAAATCCATGCTAAGTGTAGGTGGGAGTTTCAAGAAAGATACCATTATCATTCAAGGAGATTACAGGGATAAAATAATGACCTTTCTAAAAGACCAAGGTTTTTCAGTAAAAAGGGTTGGCGGATAGCGTATTATTCGCAAAGTTAATTGGCGCATTTTCCTACTTTGTTAAAATTACGTATTGAAAATCAATGTTTTACGAAAAAATTTTTATGTTCTTAGTTTAAATCTTACATTTAATCCTTCTAACCGACGAAATCTAAACTGAAAATGAAATCACTGTTGCATATTACCAACGGGGACAGTTTCACGTCAAAACTACAATCGCTAAATCTTAAGGGAGATATCATTACATGGAGAGAAATGCTTTGTGAAGGCAAAACTCTATGCACCGTGGGCAGTGAGTCTTTCTGGAAAACGCGCTTTGAATTTTTGAACAAAAACTACAAGGTTACCAAATCTTGGTTTGTTGAAAAGACCCTTAAGGAATATAGATCACTGTGCAACCATAAGCAACAAGATCAGATTGTGCTTTGGTTTGAATACGACCTCTTTTGTCAAATTAACATGCTTGCAGTTTTAAGTTGGCTAAAAACACACAGACGACATGCCGAGATATCTTTGGTGTGCAGTGGAAAAGAGGATGACAGCGAGAAGCTGTATGGGCTTAGCGAGCTAAGCAATGAACAACTTGCCGAATTGTACGAAAACAGAACCATTTTATCCCAGGATGATATTGAGTTTGCTGATTACGTATGGCAGTTGTACTGCAGTGATAATCCAATAAGATTGGAGAACCTCATACAACACAACCATTTTCAATTTGAATACCTCTCTGATGCCCTAAAGGCACATTTAAAACGCTTTCCAACCATTAAAAATGGACTTAACGAACTGGAGAATCGAATTTTGGAAACAGCCATGTCCAAAAAACCTAAAACCAGAAAGGAGTTGTTGGGCGAGGTATTGAACAATCAAGGATATTACGGTTTTGGTGATACACAATATGAGCGCATCATCACTTCTTTAAAGCCTTTGTTTGGTTCTTTTAATCCGGTCAAGCTTACCAGAAAAGGGAAGGAAGTTTTAGAAAACAGGTCCAATTATTATTCGCAAATACGTGATAATGAGCTTTATCTAGGAGGTTCTTTAAAGTATAACTTTCTATACAATTCATCTACAGACCGTATTTTAAAACTGTAAAATGGCCATAAGCGACTCAGAATTGATTCTGAATCCTGATGGCAGTATCTACCATCTTAACCTTCTACCTGAGGATATCGCCTCTACCATTATTACTGTGGGAGATCCCAATCGGGTTTCCATGGTCAGTAAATACTTCGATACTGTCGATATCAACAAGGAGAAGCGCGAATTCCTTACGCATACAGGTATTTATAAAGGAAAAAGAATAACGGTAATCTCCACCGGTATTGGAACAGACAATATTGACATCGTCTTCAACGAACTGGATGCGCTTGTCAACATAGATTTTGCCACACGAAAGGTAAAACAGCGTAAAACCCGCTTGGATTTCATACGGATTGGCACATCAGGTTCCATACAAGCAGATATCCCTGTTGATTCCTTCTTACTTAGCAGTAAAGCAATAGGTTTTGACGGGTTAATGCACTTTTACGAGGCTGGACAAGTCAGGAATAATGCTTTGGAACAGGAGCTCAACCAATTTTTGAGGTGGGAAGACCATAATATTGTGGCTTATGTGGTCGATGCAGATGAGGATTTGGCCAAAAAATTTGATTCAAATCGTATACGATTCGGTATAACAATAACCAATTCAGGGTTTTATGGCCCACAAGGAAGAAGCTTAAGATTGCCTCCTAAGCTCCATGACTTCAATACCAAACTAGCTGCATTTTCCTACCAAAATTTACCGCTTACCAATCATGAAATGGAAACGGCCGGTATGTATGGACTTGCAAAATTACATGGACACAGAGCGGTTTCCTTGAATGCCATTTTAGCCAACAGAGCAACAGGTGAATTTTCAAAACATGGCCGAAAAACCATTGATGATTTGATTAAATATACCTTGGAAAAAATTGTTTCTTGATCAATGCTTGGTATATTCATCCGCTAGCTATAAGTTTACCTTCCTATCCAATGCGATTAAATTAGAATTCAGCAAACTTCAGCAAAACTTAAATGAAAACCGTTAGAATAATTGGCGTTCCAGAGCATTTTAACCTTCCATGGCATTTGGCCATGGGAGAAGGTGCCTTTGAAGACCGTGGAATACAACTGGAATGGACGGATATTCCGGAAGGGACAGGGAAAATGTGTCAAATGCTTCAAAATGGTGAAACGGATTTGGCTATCATCTTAACAGAGGGGTTGGTCAAAAGCATTTCGCAAGGAAATCCAGCCAAAATTATTCAGCAATATGTCTCATCTCCCCTACTTTGGGGCATTCATGTTGCTGCCAACAGTCCCCGTTCATCAATTGAAGAGCTGAAGAACGACAAAGTAGCGATAAGTCGTATGGGAAGTGGCAGCCACTTAATGTCCTATGTACATGCACAGAACCAAAATTGGGACACCGAATCCTTGCAATTTGAAATCATCAATAATTTAGACGGTGCGGTAGAAAATCTTAGGTCAGGGTCAGGAGCGTACTTTATGTGGGAACATTTTACCACAAAACCATTGGTAGATGCCGGTATTTTTAAAAGATTGGGCGATTGCCCTACTCCATGGCCATGCTTTGTAATTGCTGCTACAGATACTTTTTTAAGTTCCCATGCCAATCTTTTGAACCACGTTCTTGAGGTCATCAATCTATATACAATGGAATTTAAAAATATTCCCAGTATTGATAGAACCCTGGCGAATAGGTATGGGCAAAAATTGGAAGATATTCAAGAGTGGCTTTCCAAAACAACCTGGGGACAGAAACAACTTTCAATCGATACATTGAACGAAGTCCAAAAAAGACTTTTAAGTCTTAACCTAATAAATGAAATCAAAAAACCGGAAAGGTTCCTCCATTCGCACTTTTAAGAAAAGTATTTATTGATCAACACCCTGAACTTTAGGTCGGACAAAGGTTTTTGGGCCGTATCGGTAACATTGGGGTTGGCCAATGCCAATGAAGTGGTCTCCTCCATATCCAAAGCGGTAAGCATCACCACAACTACATCTTTCTTAAAGCTTTCATCAAACTGTTTATCATAAACATCCAAAAACTCCCAACCGTTCATCACTGGCATATTGGTATCAAGAATAAGCAAACAAGGCATGTTTTCTTCGCTGGGAACGTTCTCTAAAAACTCAATGGCTTCTTTACCATTGCTAGCAGTATTCACCGTCAAACTATTGTCCAACTGTTTCACAAAAAACCTGTTCAAAAAATTGGTGGTATCGTCGTCATCAACAAGAAGTACCGATTTCAGTCTGCGCAAAATATAAGAATTTTCCTATACGGGGGTTATTATAATAAACGTACGAATTCTTATTATATTTTCAGAAATTACTTTCAAGAAGTAATTCACCAACTTATTAACGGCTTTCCCATACCCGCTAAAAGTGAGTTGGTCTTGCTAAAATGTTGGTTTCCAAACCAAAGTCCCCTGTTGGCACTTAATGGCGATGGATGCCCCGAGGTAAGAATGTGATGTTTGGCTTGGTCTATCAGTGCTGACTTTCTTTTCGCAAAGCCACCCCAAAGCAAAAAAACAACCCCTTCCAGTTCGGTGGAAATAATTCTTATGACCGAATCCGTAAACTGCTCCCAACCTTTCTTCTGATGACTCCCTGCCTGATGGGCCTTAACCGTCAAAGTTGCGTTTAAAAGCAATACTCCTTGTTCGGCCCATCGCTCCAGGTTACCACTTTTGGGATATGGTTGTTCCACATCTACTTTAATCTCCTTAAAGATGTTTACCAAAGAAGGTGGATGCGGTATTCCATCTTTCACAGAAAAACACAATCCATTTGCCTGATTGGGTCCATGGTATGGGTCTTGACCAATAATGACAACCTTGGTCTCTTGAAACGGACAATGGTCAAACGCAGCAAAAATATCTTTCCCTTTTGGGTAGCATGTACCACTCCGATACTCTTGTTTCACAAATTCAGTAAGTTGCTTAAAGTAATGTTTATCAAATTCTTGCTGTAAGTGATGCTTCCAACTAGGGTCAATGTTTACATTCATCAGATTCAGGTAGTTTTTCAGAATAAAACTAAAAATAAAATCTTTCCCACTTGACGAAGATTGTAAACTATCATGTTAATTATTCAAATCCAGTTCCAAAGTTCTAACTGAAAACACTTCCAACCAAACATTTAGAATGCTGTAATTCAATAGTGACAAGTTAGCAACCTTCAATTAACAATCTTTACATTGATTTCTTTGCAATGAATTGCGATATAGCTCAATAACGCATAATTGAAAAATGTAATTCCCAACATCTCTAAAAGTTCTTCAAGCGTGTAGAACATAGAATAGGTCAAATCCGAATTACCTCCATTTTGTTCATAATATCTTCCTCCAAAAAGTTCCATACCAATTGCACCTGATACAAAAACGAACCCCGATACTGCGAAAAGTAGTTTTATACGCTTGGGAAGTTTAAGAAAAAAAGGAAAGTAGATCAATAAAAAAACCAAAAGACCAATACCATATGGTATTACCCATGAAAAATAAAGTAGTCCCGAAAAGTTATATTTTTCACGAAAGATTTCTATAAAATTTTCATGGATGGACAAAATCTCGTCCAAGGATAAAAATAAAAATACAAAGGCCAGGCCTAACCATGGCAAGTATTCTCTAAATCTATCTTTAAATCTAATGCTTATTAAAAAAAGAAGACCTGCACTTAACAATAAATTGAGAAATGAAAACAGGGTTGGAATACTATTTTCCACATCAAAATCCACTATCCTTAACACCTGATAAATTCTTGCATCAATAGAACTTAATCTAAAAAACAGACCGGTGATATTGGCCAATAGAAGTATTAATATTATAAATAAAAAATTTCTAAGAAAATTAGCCGGTGTAATTTTAAATACCATAAATTCTGATGTAGGACTCTAGCAAACTACCAATAATACAATATTTTAGGTTAATGATTGAAGGTATAGCACTAAATCTAAAAATAATATCTTTCTTGTCCACTAAAGATTCTAACCGATCATGTCAATTTTCAAAAAAATCAAGTTTCCCACCGCCCATACCATTCTATTTATCATATCAGCGGTTGTATGCCTCTTAACCTGGATAATTCCGGCTGGGCAATACGATCGCTTATTCTACGATGGTGATTCAGGTACTTTTGAGATACAATCCGGAGAAGATAACCGTTCGCTTCCTGCTACACAGGATACTTTGGATGAGCTTACCATTCAAATTCCTATAGAAAAATTCAAGGAAGGAGCCATCTCCAAACCCATCAGTATTCCAAGTACATATCAAAAAACAGATGGGCAACCACAAGGAATTGTTGAGTTCATCCAAGCCCCTCTCAAGGGAATTATGCAATCCATGGATATTATCCTCCTTGTACTCATCATCGGTGGACTTATCAGCATTGTAAATGCCACAAAGGCTTTTGAAGCCGGAATTGCATGGTTGGCAGAAAAGCTGAGGGGGCGGGAATTTGTTCTTATCATTATGGTCACCACTTTAATTGCACTGGGTGGAACCACCTTTGGTCTTGAAGAAGAAACCATTGCCTTTTACCCCATATTGATTCCGATATTCTTAGCAGCGAGATATGATGCAATAACCTGTGTTGCCTCCATTTATATTGGCTCGTCCATTGGCACGTTGGCATCAACGGTAAATCCATTTAGCACCATAATCGCTTCAGATGCCGCTGGCATTAATTGGACAGAAGGCCTTAACAGTAGATTGGTCATGCTAACACTTGGACTCATCTTATGCATCACCTATATCATACGTTATGCCCAGCGGATAAAAAAGAACCCAGAGCGTTCCCTTATACAGGATCAAAAAGAGGAGATTGAAAAAATGTTTATGATATCTGGTCAATCGGCGGCAACAAAACTCAATGGAAAACTAAAATTGGTTCTCCTTGTTTTTGCAAGTTGTTTTCTTGTCATGGTATATGGCGTTTCCCAATTGGGTTGGTGGTTTCTAGAGATGACCTCGGTATTTTTCGCAGGTGCACTGATAATTGCATTAATAGCCCGAATCAATGAAAAACAATTTGTGACCGAATTCATGTTGGGAGCAAAAGATCTACTCAGCGTGGCCTTTATCATTGGTATTGCTCGTGGGATTACGGTTTTGATGGAAGATGGCCAAATTAGTGACAGTTTGCTGTTCTACGCTTCGGAATTAACCTCTGGAATGCATAAGGGATTATTCATAAATGTAACTTTCATTTTGTACAATGGATTGGCCTTCTTTATTCCCTCATCTTCCGGAATGGCAGTCCTCACCATGCCCATCATGTCCCCTTTGGCAGATAGCGTAGGTATTGGACGCGAAATTATGGTCAATGCTTATCAATTTGGGGTTGGTCTTTTTAAATTTATAAGTCCAACAGGGATTCTTTTGGCGTCTTTGGCCTTAGTGAACGTGGGTTATGACAAATGGTTGAAGTTTATCATGCCCTTGGTCCTATTATTGGCAGTTTTGGCCATGGCAATGCTCACTGTTGGAGTCTATTTTTAATAAATAATCAATGACCGCTTAAAGCATCATTCCCTTATCTTTATGCAACAATAGATTCAATTTTCACTTTGGAACACAGCTATCCCAAATTATTACTCTTGATTTTCATTCTGTCCGTGGGATGCAAGGGACCAAAATCAGAGGAAGCCAAGGTTGACCCAGAGCCAAAGATAATTGCCACTGTGGCGGCTTTGCCCAAAAAGGTAGTTGCTCCAAAAAATAACCCAACATCTGAATCCAAAGAAGCATTGGGCAAGCTATTATTTTACGATCCTATATTATCGGGCAACAAGGATATTTCTTGTGCCACATGCCATCACCCAGATATGGGATACGCAGAATTTTTGGATATTTCCATCGGAACCAATGCCAAAGGTCTGGGCAGCAAACGTGAATTCAATACTCCGAATGATATTCCATTTGTGAAACGCAATGCGCAAACGGTATTGAACACAGCTTTCAATGGATTGGTGAGCCACAAATCATATGACCCTGAAAATGCCCCTATGTTTTGGGATGACCGGGCAAAAAGCCTTGAAAAACAAGCTTTGGAACCCATTAAAGCTCTAGAGGAGATGCGCGGACGCAGTTTTACAGAAGATGAAATCCTACAGGTAGTAATTGAACGATTGCGCAACATTCCCGAATATCAGGATCTTTTTACCGAGGCTTTTAAAGAACAAGGATCCATTACCATTGAAAATCTGGGTAAGGCCATTGCCGCTTTTGAACGGACTCTGGTTACCAACAATTCCCGTTTTGATCAATACATGAGAGGAGATGGTGGTGCCATTTCAATTCGTGAAAAAGATGGTTTTGAACTGTTCAAAACAGTGGGGTGCATCAATTGCCATAATGGTCCTATGTTTTCTGATTACAAAATGCATGTTTTGGGAGTTCCAGAAAACTCCAAATTGACTGCGGTGGATATTGGTGCAGCCGATGTGGTCGACAAAGATAGTTTTGCCTTTAGAACCCCATCACTGCGAAACTTAAGATTCACGGCCCCATATATGCATAATGGAGAGTTTATGACATTGAGACGAGTGTTGGAGTTTTATGAAGACATTTCCAATAACATCCAACGTAATCCTAACGTGGCCCCTTCCCAATTTGACCCGTTTGTCCGGGAATTAAAATTATCGGTAAAGGAAATGGCATTGATCATTGCGTTCTTGAACAGCTTGAACGACGACGAATTTGACAAATCCATTCCACAAAGTGTACCGAGTGGTTTACCCGTGGGAGGGCTTATAAATTGATGGCTGACATTCCTTGTTTCGTGGATTGAATAACTATCTTTGCCCCGCTAGTTAAGAAAATGCAGAACATTCATCCCAAGACACTACAAGATTTAGAGTTTCCAACGGTTCTGGAACAGGTTTCCACCCGCTGCAATACAGAGCTGGGTAAGGAGAGGGCTTTGGAAATCCAGCCATTGTTGGACAGGGAAGAACTAGTAGGGATCTTAGGACAAACTTCGGAATACCTCTCGTCCTTTTCCAATGATAACCGAATTCCAAACCATGGTTTTGATAGCATCAATACAGAATTGAAGCTATTGAAGATTGAAAACACTACGTTGGAGATTTCTGGTTTTAGAAGAATTGGAAATATTTGTAAAACTGTTGCGCTACATCAAAAGTTCTTCAAAAAATTCAAGGAATACTACCCTTTACTCTTTTCAACAGCTGAACAACTTGAGGTAAATGCGGAGATTCCAAACTCCATAGATCATGTGATAGACAAGTTTGGCGAGATTAAGGATTCCGCCTCAGATGATCTTCGAAACATACGATTGCGCATCAACGAAGTGCGGGGAAAAATCAATCAAAGCTTTGGGATGGCATTGGCCCGCTGTCAATCTTCAGATTTCTTGGATGACATTCGGGAGTCCGTGGTAGAAAACAGAAGGGTCCTAGCGGTAAAAGCCATGCACAGAAAAAAGGTCAAGGGAACCGTAATGGGCAATTCCAAAACAGGAAGCATAGTTTATATCATTCCCGAGGCAACGCTATCGTATACTCGAGAACTCGGCAATCTGGAATTTGAGGAAAAAGAGGAGATTCAGCGTATCTTAAATCAGTTGACAGATGCCATCCGTCCTTTTGATTATCTGCTAAAGCAGTATCAAGAGTTTTTAACACACATTGACATCACTGCTGGTAAGGCCAAGTATGCTTTGGATATGAACGCATTGCTTCCAGAAATCAATGATGAAAAAGAATTGTTTCTTCGGGATGCTTATCACCCCCTCCTCTATTTGACCAACAAGTTCAAAAAAGAAAAGACCTGGCCGCAGACCATCCAACTGCACCAAGAAAACCGGATTATTGTAATCTCTGGTCCAAACGCAGGTGGAAAAAGTATTACATTGAAAACTATTGGATTACTTCAAGTAATGCTTCAATCTGGGCTTCTAATTCCCGTTCATGAAAGAAGTTCCGTTTGTTTGTTTGATAAGATATTAACGGATATTGGAGACAACCAATCCATAGAAAACCATTTGAGCACCTATAGCTATCGGCTGAAGAACATGAACCATTTCTTAAAGAAATGTAACAATAAAACCTTGTTCTTGATTGATGAATTCGGTACTGGAAGTGATCCAGAATTGGGAGGCGCCCTTGCCGAAGCATTTTTAGAGGTGTTTTATGAACGTGAAGCCTATGGAGTGATTACTACCCACTATGCCAATTTAAAAGCTCTGGCCGATGAGCTTCCACATGCTACCAATGCCAATATGCTTTTTAACTCAAAAACATTGGAACCAACATTCCAATTGATTTTGGGAGAAGCGGGTAGCTCATTCACATTTGAGGTGGCCCAAAAAAATGGGATTCCATATAATCTCATCAATAAGGCCAAGAAAAAGATAGAGCGAGGAAAGGTCCGGTTTGATGCCACTATTGCCAAACTGCAAAAAGAACGCTCTAAAATGGTACAGACCGGCTCTAGACTGCAAGATGAAGAGACAAAAGCGCGTGAAGAAGCAGAACGTTTGGAAAAGCTAAATGCTAAAATCAAGTCTAAGCTAGAGAACTATCAAGAGTTGTACGACCATAACCAACGTATGATCCAATTGGGGGATAAAATCAATACGGCTGCGGAAAAGTACTTCATCGACAACAAAAAACGGCCGTTGATCTCGGAACTCCTTCGCATTGTGGAAACCGAAAACAGTAAGCGAAGAAAAACCACTGCAAAGCAGGCCAAGGCCAAACAGGCGCAAAAGAAACAGGTGGCCCAAGAACTGGAAAAGAAGATTGTAAAAGTTCGACAGGAGAAAAAGATTGAAAAGAAAAAAGCCATCCAAAAGGAAAAGAACAAGCCAAGACCTGTGTTTAAGGTCGGTGACCGAGTCCGACTTCAAGACGGAAAAGCTGTTGGCAGCATCGACACTTTAGAAAAAAACAAAGCCGTGGTCAACTACGGCATGTTTACCACTAATGTAAGTGTAGATCAATTGGAACTTGTCGAAGCAAAAAAGTAGGTTCGATGTCATTCCGCACTTGATGCGGAATCCATAAAAAAGATTCCCACCTCCGTGGGAATAAAAGAACAGCCGGCATCAGGTTGTTGAACCCAACCTGAGCGGCCAGCTGCTTGCCAATTACAATTCTTCTATCTTATAATATACGGTTATACCATCCTCAAAATTATGGGCGTAGTAATACTCCCCTGTCCCTGGGGCAGTAAGGCCGGCGTCTGTAATTTCGCCACTGTCCAATGCATGCTCACCAAGGTCATTTAAGAATACTTGTCTGCTCAAGTCCCCTAAATCTTGCGACCCGACAAACTCCTTGTCGTAGAGATGTCCCCGTACTTCAAAATAGTCTTTAGCCTTATCCGGTCTGTAGGGCTCAATGGTATATACAAACCACTCTCCAGTTTTAGGTGTGTCATTAAAAGTATAGGTTTTATCGTTTTGTACCTTAATGAATTCGTCTTTACTGCGATTCCACCATATATTGTCCTTGCCCCCGTTTGCAGGGTCTTCGTCAACATAGTCTCCTTTTGCGGCAGAATACATCCGAATTTCAAGACTTCCATAAACTTCCCTGTCTGTGGCTTTAGAACCTGTCATTTTTACAAAGGAAAGCTTGTACTGTGGCCATGCCAAATCACAGCTGCGCACTGGATATTCTGAGGCCAAGACCACTCTGGCAATGGGAAAATCATCTTTGATATATCTTAAGGTATATGCTAAGGGTTTTCCTGGGGAGTCTTTGGAGTAATTACCTCCATTAATGATATAGCTATGCACTCCAGACGGGCCTTCAATTACCCCAACAGCATCTTCAGCCGACCCTCCAATGACCAAGGCTTCTACTTTGGACTCGCTTATAATCTTTTCGTAATCTACATTTATTCCTCCGTCGCCACTTGAACTTCCTTGACTAAAGGAAAGCGCAAAAGCAGATTTCACCTCTAAGGTGCTATAATTGGATTCCACCGTATATAAAACCATGCGGCCATACACAACTGATGAGACCATTACAGGGCTTGTATCATTTAAATTGGGTAGTTCGGTAAAAAGAGACCCGGGCTCGTCATTCTTTGGCAAAGTCATATCAATTGTATAGTATTCCTGAAAAAACTTGACCACGTATTTATGGTTCTTTTCCGTGCTATTAAAATCGAAGGAAGATGAGATATCTTTATTTCGACTTCGATAATTGGCTCGCAATGCAATATCCAATTGCTCCTCAGAATGTACTTCTTGAATGGTAAAATTCAAATCGGCAGGAGTAGCACCATCCACTCCCTGTGCCAATAAAGAATTCACCCCATTTCTTACACCGTCCAAGTCAGGGTCCTCAATTTCAACCGAAGCGGTACCATCAATATTCTCCAATGAAATGGACAGGGTAATTGGTGCTCGTCCCCCATTGATGCCAATATATTCTCCAGTAGGTATCGACTCTCCTTTGAGCATCGCCCCAGGATAAATCACTCCATTCGCGGGATCTAAAGAAAGCATTTCGTCATATCCCGGTGCGGCTTTGTATTTTTTTACCACACACTCATATTGATCATTTCGCTCTGTTGCATCACTGTCTTCCACAAGTTCAGGATTTGACAATTCCATAGGTTGTGAAAAGTTCTGAAGACCATTCAATTCAGCATTAAAATTTACTGGAGAAACATCATCATCATCGATGACCACTTCATCATCCGTAACCGGTGGTTCTGTACTGTCTTTACTACACGCAATAAAGACTGAAAGGGACATGCCCAACACAATGATCAGCATTCCTACTTTTAAAAGGGGGTGATTTGTTTTCATAATTATTTGGTTTTTAGGGTTCAACACCCCAAACCTAGAGGAGAAAATGCCCCAACCCTAATTTTGGACATGGACAAAGTATGGACACGAGGCATGGATTTCATTGAAAACCATCATGGACAGCAGGTTTTTTATAAAGTAAGTAACTTCCATTAAACCCTAATAAAATAGGGTGTTTCCAAAGATTTATGCAATCTTTAAAAGTGTAAATCCATGGACTTTTTATGGACAAGCCCTTTTTGTCTTCTGGAATAGAGCGTTTTAGCAACTGATATATTTGGTATCTTGGTTTTATAATCAACCTCCTATGAAAATCAAACTAATACTGATTCTCTTGATCAGTTTAAACACTGTATACACATTCGGTCAGGATAAAAAAAAGGTAGACAGCCTTGTGAGTTTGCTCAGCTGGCAAAAAGACGAACAGAGGTTATTCACACTTCGGGAACTTTTTATGGAGTACCTGTACATTGACTCTAAATTGGCCAAACCCTATTTGGATGAAGGTATCCAAATAGCGAAAAAACTAAATGATTCAAACCTTATTGCCCAGACTACTAACGAACATGGAGTTTACTTTTTGGTTAATTCAAAACCAAATGAAGCTATCTCCTTATTGCGCAAAGCACTAAAAATGTACGCTTCTTTGGGTAATAAGGAAAGGGAAAGCGCCATGTTGAACAATCTTGGGAATGCCTATCGCGGAATAGGAAATTATGTAGCATCCCTTGAAAGCCATATGAAATCATTAAAACTAAAGGAAGAAATAGGTGTAGACGACGAAAAATTAGCTGCAAGTTATTGGAATATTGGCAATGCCCAAGGTGATCTAAAAAATTACGAAGTATCCACCCAGTGGTATAAAAAAGCAGAAAATATCTACGACAACCTAAAACTTGAATCGGATTTGAATGGCATTCGTTACCTAATCGGATTGAATTTAAAAGATATTGGTAAAGATGAAGAGGCAATGGACTATTTTCTTGAAGCCATTAATTACTATAAAAAGAGTAACAGAAACAATGATTTAGCCGCTGCATATGACAATCTTGGGATAATTAAGATGCAAAATGGTTTTTATGAAGATGCTGTAGACTATTTCAATAAGTCACTTGCTATAAGTAAAAATCATGGAGAAGAAGCGCTGGTTGCTGTGACCATGCGAAACTTAGGTGTTACAAAACACCATCTGGGATACTACACCGAAGCATTACAATTACAATTGGCTGCTTTGGCTAAATTGGAAGCTGCGGGGACACGTAAATTAATGATTAAAAGCCATCTACATTTATCAAGAGTTTATCATAAACTTGGAAAACTTGAGAATGCTCTTGATTCTCATAAAAAATATGCCGAATTGAACAATGAGATTATGAGTAATGAGAACATTGAACGCATTAACGAGTTAGAAATAAAATATCAAACCGAAAAGAAAGAAGCTGCCCTAGCCCTACAGGAAGAAGAAATCAACACTTTAAATGAAAAAGCCAAAGTGGACAAGCTCACCAAAGGACTCTATGCCGGCGGATTGGCCTCTACCCTAGCCTTGTTTGGCTTATCTGTTTTTGGGTACAGGCAGCGCATCAAAAAGAATAAAATTGCCAGAGAAAAACAAGAGGAAATCTATAAACAGGAAATTGCGCACAAAAAGAAGGAACTGACCAGTCAAACTTTGCATTTGGTGCAAAAGAACACCTTTATCCAAGAGCTCAAAGAAAACCTGGAAAACCTTAAAAACTCCCCTGAAAAGTTCAAAGTGGAGTTCCGGCGGATAGTTATGCTGCTAAAAAAACAGAATGCCTCGGATAAAGATTGGGAAGTCTTTAAATCCTATTTCTCCGAGGTGCACAACGATTTTGACCAAAAGCTCAAAACGCTTTATCCTGATATTTCAGAAAAAGAAATCCGATTGGCTGCCTTTTTACGGATGAACTTGACCACCAAGGAAATTGCCGCTACACTCAATGTGCTACCTGATAGTATTCTAAAATCAAAGTATCGACTTAAAAAGAAATTAGAACTGGACAAAGAAACCGATTTGAACCAATTTTTAAATACCCTATGAGAAATTTTTATTTAATAATTCTGTTTTCAATTGGTTTCAACTTTTTGGGTTACTCTCAATCATTTAACAATATAGACAGTCTTTTAGCAGTCGTGAAGCTGTCCCGAAAGGATACCACCCAGATAGAAACACTCTCCAAAATTTGGAAATATTATCTAGATAACGATACCGATAAATCTATGAGTTATGCCAATCAAATATTGGACCTTTCGAACGAATTGAATTATCCCAAAGGTAAAGGACTTGGACATCTTTATCGTGGAGCCATTTATTCCCAACTTAGCGAGTTTGAAAAATCAGCGCACGAGTTAAAACATTCTTTTAAGATTTTTAGGGATAACAGGATGAAAAAAGAAGAAGTGCTTGCGACTAGTAATATTGTAAGGGACTATTTCTACCAATCCAAGTATGACAGTGCAGTGTACTATAACAAATTTGCTGAAGATGGTTTGATTGCTATTCGAGATTCATTAAGATTGGGGTCTACTTACCTATTAAATAGTTCCATTTATTTGGAACAAGGCTATTTTCAACTTTCTTTGAAATATGGGTTATTATCTTCTGAAATTTTCAAAAAATTTGGAGATGAGGTTGGATACGCCAAAGGATGTTATATTGTTGCCTGTGTTCATGAGTCTCTTGATAATCGTAAAGAGGCCTTGGAGTATTACTACGAGTGCATTCCCATTTTTGAAGAATACAATTCAAATTATACGCTTGCTTTGGCACATGAAGGGTTAAGTATTCTATACACCAAGGAACCATTAGTATTAGATAGCGCAGAAGTTAATATTAAAAAAGCCATAGTTTTGGCTAGGGATATGAAGGATTCTATCCTACTTTCAACAGCACTCAATGAACTAGGGAAAGTTCAATCTTTATCCAAAGATTATCAAGAAGCAAAGACAACCTATTTGAATAGTTTATCCATTGCTGATAAAATAAATTCTGGTTTTAGTCAACAAACTGTATTGCTTAATTTAAGTGAATTATACTATGAAGAAGGTAATTATGACGAAGCCATAGATAATTCAAAAAAGGCTCTGGAGGTAAGTGAAAGAATAGGTATTGAAGTGGGAGCCAATCGTAGTTATGAGTTACTCTATAAATCTTACAAAAAGAAAAACAATCCTTCGACGGCGCTAGGTTACCTGGAGCTTTTCAAATCTCAAAACGACAGTATTTATGGAAAAGAGGCGCGAAACAAGGTGAACGAGCTACAAACAATTTACGAAACCGAAAAAAAAGAATCCGAAATAGCATTGCAACAAGAGGAAATCAACACCTTGAATGAAAAGGCCAAAGTGGACAAACTCACCAAAGGACTGTACGCTGGAGGTATGGCCTCTGCCCTAGCCCTTTCAGGGCTCTTAGTGTTTGGATTTCGACAACGCATCAAAAAGAACCGTATTGCGAGAGAAAAACAAGAGGAAATCTATAAACAGGAAATTGCACACAAAAAGAAGGAACTGACCAGCCAAACTTTGCATTTGGTGCAAAAGAACACCTTTATCCAAGAGCTCAAAGAAAACCTGGAAAACCTCAAGAGCTCCCCTGAAAAGTTTAAAGTGGAGTTCCGGCGGATAGTTATGCTGCTAAAAAAACAGAATGCCTCGGATAAAGATTGGGAAGTGTTTAAATCCTATTTCTCCGAGGTGCACAACGACTTTGACCAAAAGCTCAAAACGCTTTATCCTGATATTTCAGAAAAAGAAATCCGTTTGGCTGCGTTTTTACGGATGAATTTGACCACCAAGGAAATTGCCGCTACATTAAATGTGCTACCAGATAGTATTCTAAAATCAAAGTATCGACTTAAAAAGAAATTGGAGCTGGACAAGGATATGGATTTGACCAGCTTTCTCAATACCTTATAGCCTTTACTCTTTATATTAGTCACTGGAAATAAATACCATGCGTTGCGCTACTTTCAATATTTTGGTCTGTTTAATCTTGTTCATCTCCTGCTCGGTAAAAGGCCAAGATTATATCAAAGTCAACATTCCTACTGCCGATGATGAATCGGCATACATTTGGACAACCCTCCAAGATATCCCCTTCTTTGAGAAAAACAACTACCAAGTAAATCTTCCAGCAGGTACATTGGTTGCTGATTTAAAATCAAAATCCAAAACCGGAGAGCTATCTGATGATGATTACGAGCGCCTCAAGATATTTATTAGAGACAGCATCTATAACAGAAGCGATTATTTAAAAGGGTACGAAAAAATAGGCGATGAAAAGGCGCTTATCAACACCATGATCAATAAAATTGACCGATCAAATTTCAATTGGGATTTTAAGCGGTTCGAAACGTATCAAATAAACCTGACACTCTATGGACCTGGAGGGAGCTATGACCCTGATGAAGGCTCTATTTTGATTTTCACCGCACCCGAAGGGCAGTTTAAGAATTACGACAACCCCGCCAATACTATCATCCATGAAATCGTTCATATGGGCGTTGAGGAATCCATCATCCAAAAGTACAAAGTCCCCCATCCTCTTAAAGAAAGGATTGTCGACAGTTTTGTATTTCTTAATTTCAGTGCAATTTTACCCGAATATCGTATTCAGGATATGGGGGAGTTCCGAATTGATCCTTATTTGAAGACAAAAGAAGATTTAAAAAAACTAGACAAATTTGTGGAGCAAATCATGGGAGAAAACAGATAACCCCATCTCTTTACTCTTTAAATCGAATCTCAGAAAATCTTGAGACTGGAAACACAGTTTCTTGGCCATAAAAGAAAAATCAACGAACTTCAATACCAACTTTGTCCAAAGTCAATTAACCATGAGAATAATTGCTTCCTACCTCTGCGCGAGCGTAATCTTAATATCGTGTCAATCCAAACCAACCTCAAAAGAAGAGTCGGATGCGTCAACTCCTGCTCCAACATCGCAAAAAAGAATAGTTGACCTCTCTCACTCCTACTCCGACAAAACTGTCTATTGGGTAACCGCCCAGGAGTTTGAATTGGACACTGTGTTCAACGGACAAACCGAAAAGGGATACTTCTACGCTGCCAACAATTTCAAGACCGCCGAACACGGAGGCACCCATATTGATGCTCCTATCCACTTTGCCGAAAACAAACAAACGGTGGATGAAATTCCATTGGAAAGATTGATTGGAAATGCCATCAAAATTGATGTATCGGCAAAAACAAGTGACAATCCCGATTATTTGGTCAGTATAACAGATTTTACAGATTGGGAGCAACGGCATGGAACCCAAATTCCCGAAGGGAGCATTGTATTGTTACAGACCAACTTTTCCAAATACTACCCAGACAAAATAAAGTACCTGGGCACAGATGAGCGTGGAGAAGAGGCCATTAAATTGTTGCACTTTCCAGGACTTTCACCCGAAGCTGCCCAGTGGCTGGTAGATAAGCGAAAGATTTCCTCTATTGGCATTGATACCCCAAGTATTGATTATGGCCAATCCCAATACTTTGAAAGTCATGTAATCTTATTGGGGCACAACATACCTGCCTTTGAAAACTTGACCAATTTGGACCAGCTGCCTTCTACAGGTTTTGAAATTATTGCATTGCCCATGAAAATTGAAGGCGGAAGTGGGGCGCCATTGCGCATTGTTGCTGTTGTTGAAGAAGGGAAATAGTCCTTATGAGAAGCACCAACCAGAGTCTAACCCAATCGTATTTCTCAAAGGCCATAAGATCGGAAAAGAGTTTCAACTTTGTATCAAATATACATTGATTACAAAGGAAATTTCAGCGAACTTAGCCAGGCACTTGTACATAATTTTATATAACGATCAAAAATGATTCAACGTAAAAATCCCCTTCTTTCTGCCCTTTTATTTGTTTTAATTACACTAGGAGGCTTTGCCCAAAATGAAAAAGAAACCCTTAAAGTGATGAGCTATAACATCTGGAATGGCTTTGAATGGGGAAAGGATACCGAAAGAAAGGCCAATTGCATTGAATGGATCAAAAGTAAAAAACCGGATGTGGTCGCATTGCAAGAATTATGTGGTTATGATGAGCAAATGCTCAAGGAAGATGCCCTAAAATGGGGCCACCAATACGTCCAATTGCTAAAAACCGAGGGGTACCCTACCGGATTGACCTCTAACCGACCCGTTGAGTTAGTGGAACGAAAACTAGATTCCTTTTGGCACGGCATGCTCCATTGCAAAACGTATGGAATTGACTTTTATGTGGTGCACCTATCCCCTGCCGATGCTAAATTTAGGTTGCGGGAAGCCAAAATGATCGTACAGGACATTCAGAAAAATCAAAGTGATAACTATGTTATCCTCGGTGATTTTAACGCCAACTCTCCTTTTGATGCCTATGCATTGGAAAAGAACAACGGATTGCGCGAAAAGTATAGACCTAAAAGTGATGCCAAACACTCCAATCTGCTCAACGGAAATTTTGATTACTCTGTAATCGGTCAGTTTTTGGCATGCCCGGCGGTGGATCTTGCTTTGAACAAGGTAGATATGGTCACCCAAGGTTATACCTATCCTACCCCAGGTTTGGTAGGCAAATACAACAATACAGATAAATCCATTGTGGCGAACCGGGTACGTATCGACTATATTTTTGCCAGCCCCAATTTGGCCAATACCTGCAAAGCCTTTAACATATTCAACCAGCAAGAAACGCACGGATTGTCTGACCATTATCCCGTAATGGCAGAATTTGGATTGTAATAGAAAATCAGCAAACTTCGTTTTTATGAGTTTAGAGGAAAATAAAAAGAACGCCATTGGTTTTTATCAAATGGCATACGATGGCGACCCAAGGAAAGCAGTGGAAAAATATGTTGGCGCAGAATACATTCAGCACAATCCTCTGGTTGGTGATGGAAAAGAACCCTTCATTGCATATTTTGAAAGAATGTTCAGAGAATATCCAAACAAGTCCATAAAGTTTGTACGTGCAGTTGCAGAAAAGGATTTAGTGGCCCTGCATACCCATCAGACCTGGCCGGGAAATGAAGAATACGTTACCATGGACTTCTTTAGGTTTGATGCCAATGGCAAAATTGTGGAGCATTGGGATGCTATGCAACAAATACCCGAAAGCTCTGCCAATGGAAATACCATGTATTGAGGTGAAAATTGCTCAGAAATGCTAACATCGTTTTGTAATTCCAACACCTCTCCTCCTATACTGTATTTGAAAACTCAGATTAGAAATTAACCTATTTTCCTATGAAGAGTATAAAGGCTGCGCATTTCAACATAAAATTTTACTTATAAGCAATATTTCACCTATTTTGTGGGAACCTAACAAATCAACCTCATGCAAAATCCCAAATTTTGTTTTCTGGCGCTTTCATTTTTTCTATTTATACAATGTTCCAAGGACAATTCTCCTGAGCCAGAAAGCGAGGCTCCCAAAGAAACTCCAAAAGAAACTCCAAAAGATCCAACCCCGCCTCCCGAACCTGAACCAATTGTCTATTTTACCTTTACAATTGATCAAAGTATAAATACTTCTGAACAAGATAATTGGATATTGATCCATGACGAAAATGGCAAACTTTTGGATTATAAATCCTACGAATCTGGAGAAACGTTGGAATTCGAAGATTTAGAGAACAACCTGACTGAAAATATACATATAAGTTTGTTTCATCACAGAATTATCACAACGCAAGATCAAAACAACCAACCCCAACAAACAGACCAGCACACTGGAACTACCTATACCTCGATTCCTATAAAAAACCATTGGACTCATAGTAAATATCCCACCAAACTTGAACAAAAAACGGAATTAACGGCCAATGGTGAGTTTTCTCTACACCTTTCAAATTTTCCAAATCCTGATAATGTATTGAACGGTTTTTTTTCCACTATGAGGCATGGTAACTTGTCTACCGTTGTCGCTCCATCTTTTGGGTCTTTTTCAATCTTTAACCCCAACACTAATACATTAGAGTTAAATGGTCTTGCAAGCTATAACGAAAACCCGAATTATTTAATGACCGTGCTAAATCAGGAGAATTATGAAATGAGGTACTCTTTTTTCAAAAAGACTGAGAACAGTGCAAATCTCAATTTAGACTACAACGAATTTGAAGTGTTGGACAATATCTACAACCTCCCCGTTCTTCCGGATAATCAAAGCTATCTTTTTCAACATGTGGGCTTTGAAACTGAAACAAGCTTTAAAAGTGATACTGGCTATTTTATCCTTGGACCGCAAGGAAGCCCGGACTTAAACGGAAATGGCATTCCGGTCGGCACCTTAGATCAGTTTGAATTCTATAGAACATGGTTAAGCTATTCTACAAATGAATATTCATATCACTTGAATCAAGACGGTCCAAACATGAGTATTGAATCATATCCAGAAGCACCTTCGGTATCGTCAAATGGAAATATAAACTCTTTTGATTTCTCAACAACAGCAGATTATCTCCGTCGTGAGGATTCATGGATAGGAAGTGACAACACGACCAATTGGAAAGTGGTATGTGATGCTAATACATATCCGAAACTTTCTGAATTTCCTGAGGAGTTAATAACACTATTTCCTTCTTTAGTACCGCTAAATGATTTACAGCATGTGTCCACTAGGATATTCTTGCAAGGAGATACTTACGATGAAAACTTGGATAGGCTTTTCAATCCTGATTTTGATCACATAATCACATACGGTTTTGTCAATGAATATTTTATAATTTCTATTTAGATTTCACGGAACTAAAAACCAACATGACAATAGATATTATTGGAGCCGGAATTGGAGGCCTTACCACGGCCATTGCCCTGGAAAAAAAAGGATTCATGGTTCGGGTTTTTGAACAATCCCCAGAACTGAAACCCATTGGCGCCGGAATCATACTGGCAAACAATGCCATGCAGGTGTACCAGAAACTCAATCTTAAGGAAGTGATCGAACAAAGAGGAAATCCAATTTCCTCTATAAATATTACCAAACCCAACTTAAGACCCATTTCCAAAGTAGATCTCACCTATTTTGAACGGAAACACAGCGTCAAGAACATTGCCATCCATAGAGGAAAGCTACAGCAGATTTTAGTAGACCAACTTAAGTCCACCAACATATATCTGAACCATAGGTTGACCGATATAAAACAGCAAAATGGACAATACCAACTCATTTTTGAGGACAAGGAAGTATCGTCTCAAATAGTTGTTGGGGCCGATGGATTGAACTCCAGGGTAAGACGAAAATTATTCCCCAATAACAGCACCCGCAATGCAGACCAATTGTGTTGGAGAGGAATCGCTGATCTTGATTTACCCGAAGCACATAAAAATGAACTTAACGAAGCCTGGGGCAAAGCGGACCGGTTTGGATTTGTTCAAATTGCACCCAAAAAAGTGTATTGGTACGCCTTAAAAACCAAAAAAGCATCCGTGAACGAGTTCGATAGCACAAAATTGGAAGCGTACTTCAACAGCTATACCCCTATAGTAAAAGATATTATTGCTGCTACTCCAAAAAAACAAATACATACCGCGGATATCATTGATCTAAAGCCCACAGCCATTTGGCATAAGGACAATGTGTGCTTATTGGGCGATGCCGCACATGCCGCTACCCCAAACATGGGGCAAGGTGCCTGCCAGGCCATTGAGGATGCCTACGTGCTGTCCGAATGTTTGGCCAATGGGTTGCCTGATCAAGCTTTTCAAAAATTTCAGGAAATTAGAATGCCCAAGGCGCACCAAGTGGTAAAAACAAGTTGGAGGTTGGGGAAATTGGCACATTTGTCCAACCCATTTTTAATAGGGCTTCGGAATTTTGCCATGAAAATGGCCCCAAAAGCCGCAAACCGAAAACAAACCGAACAACTTTTTACATTGGCCAACGTTTGACCTCCTTTCCTATTTACTGGGTTTTCTTTCGTATCACAAAGCGTTTCCATAGGCATTTCAAACGTCAGTTTGAGTGATTTTCTGTCAGATTGAGCTGTCATCCTGAGCTTGCCCGCACTGAGCATTGTCGAAGTGTCGAAGGAGCAGTCGAAATTAAAGGAAACTGTATAAGCCAACGTCAGTTCGAGTGATTTTCTGTCAGATTGAGCTGTCATCCTGAGCGCAGTCGAAGGAGCTGTCGAAATCAAAGAAAACTGTATAAACCAACGTCAGTTCGAGTGCGAAGCGTATCGAGAACCGTTATAAAGACCACAAGTTGATTCTCGATAAAAAAACTGTTTAAAAAATATGGTTTTCGTCAAACTGAACTCGTTTCAGTTTCTCATAAACATGGGTTATCAGATTGTTGGGATTCTGAAATAAATTCAGAATGACGTATTTTTTGCTTTTTAGACATTCGCTTCACTCGAATTGACGCATTTCAACCTTTTCACCTCAAAAAGACAAGTTTAAGTAACAAAGTTTAAACTCCAACAATCCAATTATCCAACAGTCCAACCGCCCATTACCCTATTTCCTCCAAATGCTCCCAAAGCCCTTTTACCCAATATAGGGCCACCTTTTCTGGGTCATCTATAAGGCCGTCTGAATGGTACAGCGCCATATTATGAACCAATTTTAAGGCCTTTACCAAATCTGGGGCGTCCACCGTATTGGCAAAATCTAAAAGTGCTGCCTGAGCTGGGGTAAGCAATTGGGAAATTCTTGATACGTATCGTGTATCCTCCGAAGCGTGGTCAGCACTACAGTGCGAACATGGCTTATGACCATCGAGAGTTTGCATAAGTAAATGGTTAAGTTAATAAAAAAGGAGGGGTCACCGCAAACTCCATCAAAGCGATGCTCTGAATAGGTCTCGGGACTCTCACCCGTTTGCCCCTCCAAGACTCTTGCTTAAACCAATTGTATAGGAATGGCATCGTAATGATGAAGTTTGCGTTTCAAATATACGGCTTATTTAAAATCCTTGGGGATGTTGTGTTGATAACTTCTTACAACCTAAAGGTTGTGTCTATTGATTTTGACAGAAAATTCGGTGAACTTCGTTACCAGTGATGAAACAGTTTCAGTAATCTGTCTGTATGTCCACTAAAACTAGAACATACCTTAGACGACGCCTAATTAGATTAAATGCAGCATATTACCTCAATTAAATACAAAAATTATAAAAGCTTTAAAGACTTCTCAGTTGCTCTTAATGAATTTAATATTTTGGTTGGTCCAAATAACGCAGGTAAATCCACTGTAATAGGATCTTTGAAAATTTTGTCCGAAGGTATAAGACGTGCTAAATCAAGAAAACCAATATTCATCGAAAGTCCTACTGGACATCAAATATTAGGATATGAATTGGATTTAAGCCAGATTCCTGTTGCAACGGAAAATGTGTTTCACAACTATGACGATTCCTCTTCCGCAATTATACGGTATAGACTCTCTGATGGTTCGCATTTACAAATCTTTTTCCCAGAAAGAGGGGCATGTTTTTTTAATATAGAATCTGATAGATTTGCAATTCGCTCTCCAAGTGATTTTAAAAAAAATGTGCAAGTTGATATTGGTTATGTCCCAATTTTAGGACCAGTTGAACACTTAGAGCGTCTATATCAAAAACAAGCCGCTAGATTAGCATTATTAAGTCACACCGCATCTAGAAACTTCAGAAATATTTGGTTTCATTACAGAGAAGACTTTGTCGACTTTAGAGAATTAATAAAAATGACATGGCCAGGTCTAGATATTTCACCTCCAGAGGTTAATTATTCAAGTAAAGACCCAACTCTCGATATGTTTTGTCCTGAAGAAAGAATTCCTAGAGAAATTTATTGGGCTGGTTTTGGTTTTCAGGTCTGGTGCCAAATGCTAACTTTCATAATCAAAAACAAAAATGCATCACTTTTCTTAATTGATGAACCAGATATATACTTACATTCAGATTTACAACGTCAATTACTTGGAATACTCAAAGGATTAGGTCCGGACATTGTAATTGCCACTCACTCAACAGAACTGATTAGTGAGGCGGATTTAAATGATATTCTATTAATAAATAAAGTCAATAAATCAGCTAAACGTATTAAAGACCCTTCTCAACTAAGGGAAATTTTCAAAGTATTAGGATCAAACCTAAACCCAATTTTAACCCAAATTGCAAAGTCAAAACGTGTGCTTTTTGTGGAAGGTAAAGATTTTTTGATTTTTTCTAGAATTGCAAGAAATCTGAGAAAAAATCAAGTAGCAAATCGAAGTGAATTTGCGGTCGTCCCTGTCGAAGGATTCAATCCAACTAAACTTAAAGCGTTTAAGGAAGGAATTGAAAAGACTATTGGTTCAAAAATTCTATCAGCCGTAATATTTGATCGAGATTACAAATCACAGGATGAGATAAATTTGGAACTAAAAGATTTAAGAAAAGGAAGTTCTTTTTGTCATATACATTCCAGAAAAGAAATAGAGAATTTTCTTTTAGTGCCAACTTCAATTGAAAAGGCTATCAAATCAAGAATTGTCGAGGTAAACAAAAGAGCTGGAAAAACAATAAAATTTGACGAAGATATTAATGAGGTGTTAAGCAATCTATCCTCAGAATTTAAGCACAAAACTTTTGCTCAATTGCAATCACATAGGTTTAAGTATGAAAAAAGTTTAAACCCCAAAATAGACGAATCAACAATAACTGAAAAAATACTAAAAGAATTTGATACTCTTTGGGAAGATATTAGACTTCGTCTCTCTGCAATTCCTGGTAAGGAAATGTTATCAAGTTTGAATTCGTATTTACAGGATAATTACTCCATTACAATTACTCACGCAAATATTATAAGTTCCATGAGCAGGAAAGATATCCCTGAAGAAATTGTTGAATTAATAGCTAAAATAGATCAATTTAGAAAAGAAAAGGTCAAATAACTACATACCTCCTGCTCCCACAAAATCACTTCGCCTGGCTCGGTACAGGTGTTTCTTGTGGCTCGCAATACAGAGTATGCCCTGGCCCATTGGCCACTATTGAACGAAACTAAACGGTTCTAAATGAAAGGTAAAATAAAATACGAATATGTAACCAAAATGTGGAAAAACGGTTCAACGGGAGGTTGGCATTTTGTTTCGTTGCCCCAAAATTTATCAAAAGAAATCAGGGATAATCTAAAATGGCAGGAAGAGGGCTGGGGAAGAATGAAAGCCTTAGCACAAATTGGAGAGTTGGTATGGGAGACTTCCATTTGGTTTGATACCAAAGTGAACACGTATATTCTTCCCATTAAAGCCGAGATCAGAAAAAAAAGAAACCTTACGATTGGTCAAACTATTGAAATAAACATCTGGATTTAACTAAAAAACAGAACAGCATGAGCTTTTTAAAAGCAGAATGGAGAAAACTGGCATTGGCCAATTATATCATTGACAAAGAACTGTTGACCAAATATGTACCCGCAGGTACGGAATTGGATCTGTGGAACGGGAACTGTTATGTGAGTTTGGTGGGGTTTATGTTCGTAAACACCAAATTGTTGGGCATAAAGATTCCGTACCACACCAACTTTGAAGAAGTGAATCTGCGGTTTTATGTAAAAAGGTTTGAAAATGGAGAATGGAAAAGAGGTGTTGTTTTCATCAAGGAAATTGTACCAAAACGAGCGTTGACCTTTGTTGCCAATACCGTTTATAACGAAAATTACGAGACGCTTCCCATGGAGCATTCATGGAGTTTGGAAAATGATCAACGAACTGTTCAATACAGATGGAAAAAGAACAACCAATGGAACTCCATCAAAGTAAAAGCTAGTATGGAACAGTTTAATATTGAACCCAACAGCGAAACAGAGTTCATTACCGAACATTATTGGGGGTACGCAAAGGTGAACGGGCAAAAATCTAACGAATACGAAGTAACCCATCCCAAATGGGAAGTATATAAAGTGAACGACCATGAAATCAACGTGGATTTTGGAGCTGTGTACGGGGAAGAATTTGAATTTCTGAATGCAATGGAACCAACTTCGGTAATGCTTGCCGAAGGTTCCGAAATAACTGTTGAGAACAAAACGACCATAAAAAATGACACCTCAACATCGTAGACTGCATTTGTTATCATAACTTACCGTTGCAAACAAACAGAAACACATCCATTCAAAAATAAACCGCTAGCTACCAAACCAATTTAAACTTTAATACCATGACCGATATTCAAGTAAATGCGCGACTAAAGATCAAGCCTGGAAAAATGGAAGAATTCAAAAAATTGGCTCATGATTGTGTGGAAAAAGTTAAAGAAAAAGACAAGGGAACAACCCAATATGATTGGTTTTTCAATGAATCACAATCCGAGTGCGTAGTCAGGGAACGCTACGTAGATTCTGGTGCCGTTCTAGATCATATGGCAAACGTTGGGCATTTGTTGGGAGGTTTGGTCGAGCTATCAACAATTTCCCTTGACCTTTACGGAAACCCTTCTGATAGTTTAAAAAATGCGCTCGAGGGGTTCGATGTCACCTATTACGAATTTGGTGTAGGTCTATAACAAGGCCTTTGCCAAACAATTTTTAATCTTAATTCATGGTGTAAGGCTCTAACAAGACTGTATCTTGTGTTTCACCAAGGTCACACCTTACCTATGAAAAAAATAACTCTTAATGGGTGATACATTGTATTTATTAACGAATTATACACCGTAATGCAAAAAAGTAATCGAACATATGTAATAATCAACATGCTACTGGTTTTAATTGCAGCGTTTTTATCTTTTGGTCACAAAATAAGCTGCTGTTTAACTTATGGTTACGGAATGGGAGATTTGGTCTACGTTTTTCCATTGTGGGTGCTTTCGTCAATCTATATAATTCTCATGATCATTTTAAGGAAGAGGTTTTTCGCAAATATGTATCCGGCATTAATATTCGGAGCTATTTTAACTTTCTTTATTTTAAACTTAATATTTAATAGAGGACCTGAATGTCCGTGTCATTTATAGTAGTGTTTGAGCATGAAAGAAGATTATGCCCATAAATCAATTTTACACACCTCCGATTTTATTTTAACCATTGTCATCGTTGTTGGGGGTTTGGTTGAATATTTTCTTCTTTGGCATTGGTCGATGCCGATACCTGAATACCTACGAATCATTTTGGGAATCACATTGCTCCTATTTAGTATTTCATTGATTGCAAAAAGCAAATCAGAACTGAATAAAGCGAAGCAGCCCTCCGAACCTGGGAAGCCTACCACACAAATCATACAATCGGGAATCTATGCCCAAACGCGCAATCCGACTTATTTAGGGTGCGCAATTTTGTTATTGGGATTGGGTATTACCTTCAATTTTTATTCATGGGTGGTCGGCTCGTTATTTGCTTTGGTTTTAATGCATGTACTCCTAGTGCTACCTGAGGAAAAATATCTATCCGCAAAATTTCCGAAAGAATTTTCCGAATACAAGAAAAAAGTTAGAAGGTGGATATGATCTAGTTCCGGTAGGTTGTATCTTGTGGTTCCCCCGCTGCCGCAAAGTACAACGGCCTCTTTATTTCTGCTAGGCTTTCATTTTAAGGCTCCGTACATTTGCAACTGCCTAATTTAAACATACACCAAAAAATCCATGAATAGTAAAAAAATCATACGTACCCTATGCCTAATCGGGTTGATTGCAAACAGCATATTGGCACTTACCCCCAACAGTGATTTTGAGGTGACACGCGTTGCTGAAAATGTCTATAGCATTGTTTCACCCTCCTTTGGTTTGCCTACCCCTGAGAACAAAGGCTGGAACTCCAACAGTCACTTTGTCGTCACTAAAACAGGGGTGCTACTTTTTGATACCGGTTCCTCAGAAGCCATAGGCAATAAAATTAAAAGTGCCATTAAAACGGTCACGGACCAACCGGTACGTTGGGTGATCAATTCGCACAGCCATGCAGATCATTGGTTGGGCAATGCGGCCTTTGCCGATACGGTAACCGAAATTATAACAAGCAACCAAGCCTTAGCTGTAATGAAAAAGTACGGAGAGGAAGATGTAAAGTTTTATTCCAAAGTGACCAAGGGCACAATTGGCCCTACCCGACTTGTGTACCCAACCTCATTATTGGGCCAAGGGCAAAAACGTAATTTTGGAGGAGTGGATGTTGAATTCATTTTTGCCAATGATGGGCATTCGCCCGGTGATGTTTTAATGTGGCTTCCCAAAGAGAAGATCATATTTGGCGGAGATGTGCTTAGTTCAGATTGGATGCCCGTGATCACGGGTCATGGAAATGTTCCAAATTTGATAAAGACCCTATACACCATAGCAGAACTAAATCCCACTATTGTTTTAACGGGCCATGGCGGCGCAACGACGGCAGAATCAGTAAAAAGGGATGCAGATCTATTATCCAGTGTTTGGAAGCAGGTACAAACGGATCATGGAAATGGTCAAACACCTGAGGAAACGCTATTAACTGTCAAAGCTAAGCTGGAACCAAAATATGGCTCTTTATATAAAGATTTTGTTCCGGAAATTGAGCGCCATGTTAAGCTGATGTATACATTGCAACGGGCATAAAAATATAGGGTAGCGAAAATCTCCTAATAGTGAAAGATTGTATCTTGCAGTCGTAACTATATCAAAACTTCCATTGCTTAGTGACGAGTAAATGAAAAAACCATTCGTAACCATAATCGGTTTGGTCTTTTGTGTGACCCTGTTGGCTCAAAATGCACATAGAACCGTTTGCGATGGCAATTTGGCGCGATTGGACAGCATGCTCACACATATTCCAATTGATATAAAGGATGACCGTGGCAGGTCTCTATTACACTGGGCAGTTGCCTGCAAGCAGCAAGAACTGTTTGACTATCTCATCAAAAAAGGGATAAAAGTCAATGAAACTGATAATCAAGATAAAACACCCTTGCATGTTGCCGCTCAACTCAATAATGAAACCTACGTAGATCATCTGATCAAATTACAGCCCAATAATGATTGGCAATCCAATTACGGAGCGTCTCTTTTGGAACTTGCATTGTTGAACAAGAGTAAAGAGCTTACAGAAAAATTGATCATAAGTGGAGTCAATGTAAACATCAAGAACAAAAGAGGAAGCACGCCCTTGGAAATTTCACGACGCATAGGTGCAAGCGATATTTCCGAATTGCTGATAACTCATGGAGCTGACGAAAGTCTTGTTCGAAAATTCAAAATGAGAGGAAAATATATGGGGTTGGAAAAACCTCAGGAAGCCCCGAAAATGTTCGCGCCCAATTTCATTTCGACCGAGGAGCAAGAATTCGGTTCGGTATTCAACAAAAAATGCACGGAATTTTATTACGGTGTGGATGTGGGCAAACGAAATGAAATACGCTATACCCAAATGAAAGGAGGAAAATGGAGCAAACCTATAACCATCCTTTCCCATGAACTATACAGTTACAATGATCCTTTTCTTTCCAATGATGAGAATAGATTGTATTTCATATCCACAAGGGCCTTGGACGGCTTAGGAGAAATCAAGGATGTAGATATTTGGTATGTTGAAAGAACTGACGACGGATGGTCAGAACCCATTAATGTGGGTTCGAATATCAATACCTCTGGGGATGAATACTATATTTCCTTCACAAATGCTGGAACCCTATATTTTGCCTCCAATGGCCAAACCAGAAAAGACACAACCCGAACAGACCATGACATTTACTACTCCAAGATGGTTGATAACGAATTCCAAGAACCTGTATTACTTGATTCAGCGGTAAATACAATAGGTTATGAAGGGGATGTTTTTGTCTCTCCAGATGAATCTTATTTAATATTCTGTTCCACGCGGGATGGTGGTTTTGGAAGAGGAGATTTATATATCAGTTTCAAAAACTCCGACGGAAATTGGACAAAAGCGGTCAATATGGGGAACGAAATAAACACAGAACATTATGAATACTGCCCAGTTGTAACCAAAGATGGAAAGTATCTGCTTTATACGAGTAACCAAGATATCTATTGGGCAAGTACGGAAATTATAAAGGAAATAAAGAAAAAAAGCAGGTGACTATGTATTTAAAATCTCTGTCTTAGTCACATCTTGTTATACCTAAATATTACTAAATGATACGTATCATCTATTCATGGAAAGTGCCACCCGAAAAATTGGACCTTTTTATTGAGACCTGGAAAAAAACCACCAATAAAATCCATGAGACAGTTAAAGGGGCCCGGGGTAGTTTTATGCTCCAGAGTGATAAAGACCCAACAGAAATAAAGACCATAGCTCGCTGGGATTCCCTTGCCGACTGGGAGGAATTTTGGCAGGACAGCAAACCTAGTCAAATGGGGTCCATGCATGATCTTGGAGAACGAACCTCTGTGGAGATTTTTACCGAAGTGGATGATTTTACAAAGTAAGATAGGCCTAACACATAATACGTTATAGTAATCTGATAAGCTACAAGATATAGTGACCAAACAAAACCAATACACTATGAACACATACTTTTTAGTTGCCGGAATTCTATGTATTCTCTTGGGATTGGTTCATTCCATTTTTGGAGAGATTTTAATATTCAACAGCAAAAGGAATAAAGGGAGTATAGTTCCCACTAAAAAAAATCCGGGATTGAGAACAAGGCATCTTCGGATAATATGGGCCAATTGGCATTTGTCCTCGGTTTTTGGTTGGTGTTTGGGAGCAATACTTATAAAAATCGCTTTAAGCCATAGTAATCTGAATCAAGAATTTGTGGTGATGATCATTCAAACCATAATTTTTACCATGTTTATCGGTTCTTTGCTGGTTTTGATCGGAACAAAGGGAAAACACCCGGGATGGATAGTGCTGTTCCTTATAGGAATACTATTGGTGATTGGAAGTCAATAGGGCGCTCGTTCTAAGCTCACCTTAATCTATTTAATTGGTTTTAAGTAACTTCAAACTTAGAAACTGGCAGTGTTAAACTGGTATGGTCTTTAAATATTTCAAGGTGCAATCAGTTTTGTCAATGTCACTTGAAGAAACATACTATCATCAATATTGAGCACTATGAAAGTCAACGTTAATATGTTGTTATCAAGTCTTGTGTTTTGGGGATGTGGCCAAAGCGAAAAAAAGGAGCATTACAGTGCTGTTGATGCCCATATAAAAGGTGTTGAATTGATAAAGACCGCCGCCAATAAGCATGGTGATTTTTATTCAGATTCAAAAAGTATAGCCTTTGAGGTTGTATGTGACAAATATTATCATCCTACACAATCACAGGTCCCTTTTCATCCCATGGTACCTGGATTTTGGAACCGACTGGTATGGGTAAGTCCCAATACCGAAGAGGAAATATTGAATTCAAAAATGAAGGCAGGTTCATATGTATTCCATGATGTGGCCGTACTTCAAAATAAAGAACGGATTTCATACAACGTAAACACCAAAACATATGAAGAAAATAGTTTTGAGTTTGTGAAAAACCTGGACATCGTTCCCCAAACTTATCTTCAAAAGACTTTGGAAAACCAAGCAAGTATAAGGGCAACTGGCGTTTCTGGTCAAGGGAACCTGCCCACTTTTATGGTAGAGGCGTTTTTTGATAACGCACAACACAAGATATGGCTAAATAAGGATACAACTCTGGTAAAAGTGGAAAATTTGAGGCACTCTTCGACCTATGGACTTCGCATACGCTCGTATACATTTAAGGAGAATAGAGAGATCAATGGTTATCTGCTCCCCTCTGAAATCTCCTATAGCTATACAAATAATGTGTCGGGAAATGTGGTAAGCACTTTCAGGCTAAATCCGGTAAAGGAAGAAACCGTCACAGAATTTCTGGAGGAAATTTCAAGTTATAGCGCTGGCGACCATTCGTATAGGAAGAAGGCGGAGGTGACAAAACTGGCAGATAAGATCCATTTGATTGAAAATGTAACCAGCTCTTCCCTATTTTGGTCGTACAACATCCTATTTGCCGAGTTCAATGATTATGTACTGGTCACGGAAGCGCCGGTGAGCGAAGACATTTCTAAACTGGTGATTGATAAGATTAGGGAAACCATTCCCAACAAACCCATTAGATTCATTGTTCAAAGTCATCATCACAGTGACCATATTGCCGGAATCAGACAATATATTGATAATGAAATTACCATTGTCACCACACCTGCTACTTCCAAGGTAATTGAAAAAATCAACAAGTCATACCAATATACCGATAGGGACCATCCTGAGCCACGTTTTCAAATTGTAGATCATCACTTAAATCTAAGTGATGATTCCTTGACTGCCAGGGTAATTGATTTAGGACCTACGCTCCACTCTGATGAAATGGTTATTACATATTTCCCGAGGGAGAAAATCATATTTCAAGCAGATTTGGTCAATTATGGTGAGTGGCCCATAAACAATGATATTAGTGTTGAGTTCGCAGAGAAGATTAAGGAGCTGAAAATACCTGTAAATATGATTGTGGGATTGCATGGTCAATCCATGAACAAGGATGAGGTGGAGCAGTTCCTGAACGGCACCTTAAAAAACAAATTTGGCAACCAATAAGAACCCATTTAACCAACTCCCAAATAGCTAGGGTTTCATTTTTGAGTGCCATATCTTTGCAGTGTGGAAAGCACTAAAAAAATTATTCTGTTTGACGGAGTCTGTAATCTTTGCAACGGAGCAGTACAATTTATAATTAAGAGGGACAAAAAAGATACGTTCCGCTATGCGGCCCTTCAAAGTGAAATTGGGCAACAATTGATTGCTGAACGGGCCATTGATACCTCCAAAGTGGATTCCATCATTTTAATAGAGCCCGGAGTAGCTTACTTTACCAAATCGGATGCCGCTTTGCACATAGGAAAAACGTTTGGAGGGTTATGGAATGCCCTGGGCATCTTCACATGGATACCCAAAGCCTTTAGGGATGTCCTATATGATGTTATTGCCAAGAATCGATATAAATGGTACGGTAAAAAAGATGCTTGTATGATTCCCACCCCAGAGTTGCAGGCCAAGTTTTTAGATTCATAACACATGGAAAAGCTATCACATAAAATCTATGATTTTTTAATCGATTCTGGGCTATCCGCAGAGTGGGCCTCCTATATCAATCTTGCCACTTTACTGATTGGTCTCTTGGTTGTACTGTTCTTAATCGATTTTGTGCTACGCAAAATATTGGTGGGGTTGTTTACACGACTGTCCGTAAACTCCAAAACCCACTTTGATGATCTTCTGGTCAAAAATAGGGCTCCGCGCAATATTGCACATGTTATACCTTTGGTTCTGCTCTATAAAGCCATCCCGTTTGTTTTTCGTGATTTTCCAGTTGCAGGACCTTTTTTGTTGAAAACAATTGAGGTCATTGGCATTTTTCTTTTTTTATGGATCGTTCGGAGCCTTCTCCATACCATTAAGGACTTTCTCAAAACCCTACCGATTTTAAAGGACAAGCCCATAGACAGCTATATTCAGGTGTTCATGATCTTTGCATGGGCCTTTGGACTGTTCTTCGCTATTTCAGTAATCACTGGAGTTGAGTTATGGAAATTCTTTACGGCCCTGGGAACTGCCTCTGCCGTCATTATTTTGGTGTTCAGGGATACTATTATGGGGTTTGTGGCCAGTATTCAGGTATCTATCAACGATATGGTCCGAATTGGCGATTGGATCACATTTGACAAATACGGAGCAGATGGTGATGTCATTGAAATAAATCTGGCAACGGTAAAAGTCCAGAATTTTGATAAGACTATTACCACCATTCCTACCTATGCGCTTATTTCGGATTCGTTCAAAAACTGGCGCGGCATGACCAATTCCGGAGGCAGACGAATTAAAAGAGCATTGCTGATCAAACAGGAAAGTGTTCGTTTTCTGGATAAAAATGACGTGGAATCCCTTCAAAAAATCCAGTTGATATCAGAATACCTAAAAACTCGAAATGCTGATATTGACAAATACAATGCCGAGCGTGAAATAGACAAATCCATACTCATCAATGGAAAAAATCTGACCAATCTAGGTGTTTTCAGAAAATACATAGACACTTATCTTAATAATCATTCCGGGGTGAACAAGGAAATGACCATTATGGTACGCCAACTGGACCCAACTCCCCAGGGTATCCCTATGGAAGTCTATGCCTTTAGCAATGACAAGCGTTGGGCCAACTACGAGTATATTATGGCTGATATTTTTGACCATCTTTTGGCCGCTATTTCCTATTTTGACCTTGAAGGTTTTGAATTGCCCAGCAGCACGAATTTTAAATAGGACAACTTTCTTCAAAATTTCTTGACCCCACTGACATAGGGTTGTCACTACCCCATCCTAGCTTTGCTTTCAAATAAAATAATTTATGATGAGAGTAAACAAATCAATACCAATTATCTGCCTGGCAATGGGCCATGTATTAACAGGAAATGCACAAAATTCAAAAGAAACCGGTCTTGTACCTTCGGCTTCGGATTTTGTTTCAAGTCCGCTACGAAATAGCATTACTTTAGAGTTGAACGCTACCGCTCCAAAAGTATGGGCTCTCCTAGGAAAACTGGAGCGCATGCCAGAATATAGCAGTGGTCTTAAAAAAGTAGAGGCGAAATATGATGATGCTAACTATTGTAAAGAATTTACCTGTACTTTTTTACCTATGGAAGAGGGTATGCCCGAAACTACCCACTCAGAAATCATAAAATGGTACGAGCCTAATGTGGGTCTAGCTTCAATTGCAGAAGAGCCAAATCTTCTTGGATTAAAAAACTCGTTGGGTATCCTTGTTCTGAAAAGCAAAGACAAAAAGACGATACTGCAATGGAGTCAACATTTTGATGGTGATAACACCGAATCCCTAAAAATGAACATTGAAGGTTTTAGATTGGCACTCAATGAGGATATTGCCAACAATCTTATCAAAACGTTTGGTGGGCAGATACTTGAAAGTTACGTTCAACAGCTTTGATCATTTGATCTATTTATTATAAAAATCCTTTACAGCATGGCCGAGCTTTTCAAAAACATCTACAATCCAACCTTTTTTAGTCGATTTACCGAGTGCATGGAAAAGGTATTTCCCAAGTTTGACACCAATTCTTTTTTAAAAGAAATTTACGATTACGAATGGGACAACAAGGAATTAAAACAGCGGATGCGACACATTACCCATGCGCTTAAAAACCATTTAACGGGCAGCTTCAATACCAATGTAGAGCTATTGCTTGAGCTTATTCCCGTTTTAAAACAAAACGATTTCAGGTCTGATAATCTGGAGTTTATTTTCCTTCCAGACTTTGTTGAAATTTATGGAGCTGATGATTATGACACTTCCATTTATGCATTTGAGGAGATTACCAAATTTGTGAGCTGCGAGTTTGCAGTAAGACCCTTTATTATCAATCACCAAAAAAAGATGATGCAACAAATGATGGATTGGTCCCATCATGAACATCCTATGGTTAGGAGGCTTGCATCCGAAGGATGTAGACCGCGATTGCCGTGGGCCATGGCTCTGCCCGATTTGAAAAAAGACCCAACGCCCATACTACCCATTCTTGAAAAATTGAAGGCAGATGCATCTGAATCCGTTAGAAGGAGCGTTGCCAATAACTTGAACGACATTTCTAAGGACAACCCCGACATTGTCATTCAACTGGCAAAAAAATGGAAAGGAAAAAGTAAGGAATTGGACTGGGTGGTAAAACATGCTTGTCGTACATTATTAAAACAGGGAATTCCAGAGGTCATGCGGTTGTTTGGTTTTGGAAAAGTGGATAACATCAGCATTGAAAAATTTCAAATCCAAACCCCAGTTGTACACATAGGTGGGGACTTAAAATTCTCATTTGTTCTTAAGAACACCAATGGTAAAAGTTCCAAAATCCGACTGGAATATGGGCTGTATTACCAAAAGGCCAATGGTAGTTTATCCAAAAAAGTGTTCAAGATCAGTGAGAAGGAATATGCGAGTGATTCATCCACAGAAATCCTCCGCAGGCAACCCTTTAAAATTATTACCACACGAAAGTTTCATGTAGGGCATCACCAAGTTTCGCTGATCATTAATGGAATAGAGCTGGATAAAAAGGATTTTCAGTTGATAAAAAAATAGCCGAACCCTAAATCGGATTCGGCCAATATTTCTAAGTATTGGATATTTTTATAAGACTTTTGATGATAGCCCTCCAGTACTATCGGAAAAGCTTTCTGTTTCAATACCCAATCTGTTGAGCATGTTCACAAACAGATTGGACATAGGTTTTTCATCAAATTTTTCATAGTTGCCATGTGTTAATCCCATATTGGCTCCTCCAGCCAATACTAAAGGGTAATTAACCGCATTGTGGGTGGTACTACAGGCACTACCATAGAGAATCATGGTATTGTCCAGTAAGGAACCATGCTCATCATGGGTATTTTTCATTCGCTCCAAGAAATAAGCAAACTGTTTGGCCAGCCACTGGTCATATCTACCCCACTCTTCCCAATGTCCAGCACTCAGGTCATGGCTAATGGTATGGTGTCCTTTACTTAGTCCCAAGGCCAGTTTAGGGAAGTTCTCTCCCAATCCCAGACCATCTTCACGGGCCATCATATAGGTCATTACCCTCGTAAGGTCCACTTCCATGGCCAGAACCATCAAATCAAAGGTGGTCTTAATATAGGCCTCTGGATCTACCTTCACATCAGCATTAAAGTCAATATGCCCTGCATCAAAGTCCTTCATGGGGATGTCCAGCCATTGCTCGTTACGTTTAACTTGTTCTTCCACTGAATTCAATGAATGCATATATTCATCCATTTTGGTCTGGTCGTGTTTGCCCAATCTCTTGTGCAGTCGCTTACTATCCTCTAGAATCAGGTCAACAATTTTCTTGTCCTGCTGAATGCTTTTTCGACGTGCTTGCGTAGTAGCTCCGCCTCCTGGTGCAAAATAGCGTTCAAATATTTCACGATGTCTATGCTCTGAAGGGATAGGTTTTCCAGATAAATCAAAAGAGAGGGTCGACACCCTGGACTTATACCCTATTCCGCCATCGGTGGACAATGCCAAATAAGGATACCGAGTGTGTTTGCTAAATTTTTGGGCCACCAATTGATCCAAAGAAATGCTGTTCATATACGCGCTTCCCCTTACATCACCCCCCGTTAACCAGGTATCACCTGCCAAGTGTCCCAGCAAGGCCCTACTTCGTGGATGGCTCAACCCACCAATTATGGACATGTTCTCACGATGGGCCGCCAATGGCTTTAGAGTTTGGGTGAATTCATAATCCTTCCCGATACCCATTGGGAACCAACTCCATTTTTTATGAAATGAACTCTCTACTGGAGGCAAGCCAACCCCATTGGGAAAATATACGCAGCAAAGTCTTTTCATGCCTTCACTTGGGGTATTTGCGCTTTTGAGCACACTTCCCATGCCCATTGCTTCCATATACGGAATCATACAAGTGACACCCAAGCCCTTAATGAAAGTTCTTCTATCTAAATGCCATGATTTTCGAGCCATAATTAAATTATTTAAAAATCACCAACGAATGATTTACTGGTTATGATATGTTCAAATACGGATTGAAAACGATATCCATCTTCCTTGATGGCACTTACTATCGATTCAATCTCCGGTTCATCAACAAAGGTCACATCGCGTCCCATTGCGTAGGTAAATAAATGTTTGACCAAAGAGCGAGTAAAGTCGTCTATTTTCTCATTTAAAATATACGCTTTTATTTCGTCAATTCCTTCAACTTCCTTACCATCAGGAAGTTCAGTCTTCACATCTATTGGGTTTCCATTATTGGAAACGGTCTGAAATAGTCCAACTGCATTATAATTTTCGAAAACAATACCAAAGGGATCAATCTTGGCATGGCAATCCATGCACGAAACCTTGTTGCGGTGCAAAAACAACTGTTCTTTTAAAGTCATTTGATCAAAACCCGGGGTTTCCGGATCCAACTCCGGAACATTTGGTGGAGGGTCTGGTGGCCTATCTCCTAAAATACGTGACCGTAACCAAACTGCGCGTTTAATTGGGTGTGCCTGAGTACCATCGGAATGTCCGCTCAAAAAGGAACCTTGTGATAATAGTCCTCCCCTTTTGGAATCCGGAGCCAAGGCTACCGGTCTAAAATGATTTCCCTTAACGCCTTCAATGCCATAAAATTCTGCCAAGTTTTGGTTCAACATGGCAAAGTCGGATTCTATCAAATTGCCAATATACATGTTGCAGTTGAGCACATGGTGTACAAATTGATAGGTTTCCTCTGCCATATCACGTTTTACGAACCTAGTATAAGCTTCATATTCGTCCACATTGGTGCTCATGGTTTCATGTCTGTCCAAACGAAGCCATTCTTTGGAAAAATTGCGTACCATTTCCCAAATCTTATCATCTTGCAACATACGTTGCACCTGTTTTTTCAGCTCTTTTTTACGGTGTAGTTTTCCTCGGTCAGCGAGAGTCAATAATTCTTGGTCAGGGGGAGAATCCCAAAGGAAATATGATAAACGTGATGCCAAGAAAAATTCCCTTTCATCATCTGATGTGCCTTCTTCAGGCTCTGCCAAATAGATAAAACTTGGAGAACAGAGAATTGCCACAAGTACTTCCTTTACCCCATCCTCATAACGCTGGTAATCATCCTTTACACCTCTCCAAAATGCCATATAGGGTTCAACTTCACCTTTATCCAGTGGACGCCTAAAAGCTCTTTCCATAAATCTGGACAGCACCTGTGCTGTATATTTTTCTTTGTCGTTTTTATCAGGAGAGTCAAAGAAAATGGCCGTATGACTTTCAGCTGGCCATTCGGAATAATAAGGCGCTTCAAATTCTATTTCATGCACCAACAATGGAGGTCCGGAATCCCTGTTATCTTTTACCAGGTAATCGTTCCATATTCCCATTCCCATAATATTGGCCAAGATCTCTGTTTCCAAGGTATCAATGACCGGAATGGGCAAATCCTCAAGCCTTCCCTTAAAAATGTATTGACGGGGAGTGTCTGAATTGATCACATTTCTGTAGTCGTCAAAGTTTTTATAGTCAATGCCATCATCAGTACGAGAACCAGCAAAAACACGCATAATAGGTGAAGCCAATTCATATTTCAACTTACTTTCATTCTCTTCATTGTCCAATTGTACAGCTACCGAGTGATCATCAGGGAATGGCGTGACAATGACCTCTCCAAAACCTACAAAAAATCGGCCACCAATTTCAAGCGTGTGTTCCCCTTCTTCCAAGTAAGCCATGGTCAATGGGGTGGTCATACCTTGTTCTTCTCCTTCAGGTTTTTTCAAATGCAATCGTTCTTGCAGGCGAAACTTGTCCAGTCGTATGTTAACCGAGGGCATACCATCTTGGGCAGCATATGGATGTGTGAAATCCAACTGATAATATCCTGTTTTGGGGGCAAAAAAGGCGGTTTTGGCGTAACTGTATTTGGTCAAATCCTCCGCAAGGGTATATTTCCCTTTGCTAACTAGATTGGTCTTATTTTTAAAAGCATTTGGGCGTAACGAAATGGTGCTTTCCATTTTTTCAGCAGGGACTTGTGTACGTAAGCTTATGAGTCCTTCTTTTCGTACATATTCCTGGTACCCCTTTGAAGCTTTTACCCGGAATTCAAAATCTCCTTCCATTGGAAAGTAATCCTTTACCAATAGTTTTAGGTTAGGTGATGGTCCCTGCCACGATTTTGGACTTACTTCTTTATGGGGCAATGCGGAATACAAAATGATACCATTTTCAACCACTTCATAACGATCGGCATGGGAGCCTCGCATCCCTACTCCTATGTTCTTTTTGACTTCGGTATAATATGCTTCTTCAACACTATCCTTGGGTTGAACCGGCAGTCCGTTTTCATCCAAAATGTCTACTACAATGTCATCAGAACTGATAGGTGCGCTTTGATAGCCCCCTACCATTGCCGAAGGCAAATCAACACCAATGCCTTTCCCAAACTTTATGCGGTAATGGGTCGATTTTGGTTTTTCAACAGGTGTTATGGCCTTATCCAGGGCATCTCTTGCAATCTGTTTGTAATATTCAATATGTAATGGCGATATCTGGAGCTCATGTCCATTGTTGCTGAAACCCATCTCGGATTTTTCATCATCCGGCAGTACATCACCAAAATCAACAGATACATTCAACAAGGTGTTTAGCGAATTGGTGTATTGCTTTTTTGTCAACCTTCTTATTACAGCTGTTTGACTGGACTTTTTGATTTTTATGGCGTTCTGCACCGAGGCCGTAATCCAATCTACCAACATTCTGCGTTCTTCATCGGTAAGCTGCTCTTCATCCTCTGGTGGCATTTCACCACTGTTGATCATATCCAACATTCCTCGCCAAGTGCCCGCATCTGGGCCATTCACCAAATCAGGGTTGATTTCATCCAGTCGAAGGCCAGCCTTTTGCTCCTCAGGACCGTGGCATTGCACACAGTATTTTTCCACAACGGGATTGATATCTGAGCCAAAATCGTATGCATTTAATGTTTTGTCCACCTTGGAATTGTCCATGGCCACCAATCCTTTCAACGCATAAGGATCATCCCCAAAAATTGAACGAATCCCATCAGGAAGGTTTTTGGTCAAATAGTCAGACCCGTGGGTCACAGAGCCGCCATAATGTCCCGCGATTGTAAGCAAGATTACATTAGTGAAAAGCGCCACTTGATATATTGAAAATCGTCCTATTTTTTTCGTTATCTCCCTTTTATGAATCACATAGAGCCATATGCTCAATAGAGCGGTGGCCACCCCAAACCACTTATGAAGTGTAAAAACATCGCTCCCATAGCTTCCGGAAGCTGCAAGTAGGGTCCCTGCAAATACAGCAGGTATTGCCGTAATTACCACAAATTTCAGAATCGTTCCACGTATGTGGGACATGTGTGGTTTTGGCACCACAATCTCCAGAATGAAAAGGCATAGCAAAGCTCCTATGGGAATATGTACTATAATAGGATGGAATTTTCCGAAGAAATCCAATAGCCAATGTATTTGACCTCCATTTATAGGTAATAAGGGAATAGCGATAAGTGCAATTGAGAGCACAATAGTATATACCAAGCTATTGCTTTTCATTGGGTTGTTAGATTATTATAATTATTTGAGTTTTAGTTTTCAAACTGTAAAAGATGATCGCTTGCTTCAAAATTAAATCATTAATACGCTGAATTTCACCAAAAAACTTGCATTATTCAATACATATATTGCATGAATAGCTTGAAAATGAGAAAAATGGGTAGAATATTAGGATAAAAACCTTAAATCCCAATCAATAGTCGTTTAACTAATCGATAGTTTTGTACAGAAAGCAACTATTTAAAAATTACTTATCTATTAAGAAAAATGACAGCATGAAAAGTTCCATAACCTCTCTTATTTTTATTTTGTTGTTCACAAAATGTTCCAACACCGATGACGTTATAAAACCAGACATTCTGAACGGTACATGGCAAGTAGAAAATATTAGCGGGGGATTTGCGGGAATAGATGATGATTATGAAACGGGTACCATTACCTGGACATTTACCACAGCTACCTCAAAATTACAGGTGATAAACAACAATGGCCTTGCCGGTATTATTTACGACGGATTGCCAACCGAGGAATATGGTTACTCCATTCTTAAAGTTGAAAATGATATGTTCCTGCACATAAACGGTCAAGAATTTGCCGGAATTACCATATTGAACGGACAATTGACCCTTGATCAAAACAAAACGACAACAGGTACAGGAGCCGATGGATTTGTTTTACGGTTCAAACAATAAGTCCGCTTGTAAAGGGTATATTACATGCCTTACTAACTCAAAATACCGCTTCACTATGTAAAGCGCATTGCTTGCACATTTTAAGTTTTAACCAAATTTCGTTGGATGTAAGTTTATCCAAACTTTAAATCCAACAGTCATGAAAAAACTATTATTCCTATTCGTTCTTTGTCCATTACTGGTCTTGGGAAACGATAACGAGGTCCCATCCAAAATAAAAGACGTTACCGTTTATTTAAGCGGAGCACAAATCTATCGAAAGGCCCAATGTCAACTCAAAGAAGGAAAAAATGAACTTGTTTTCACAGGGCTCTCATCAAAAGTTGAAGAAAGTAGCATCCAAATTTCTGGACTTGAGTCTGTTTCCATCTTATCAATGTCCTATGATTTGAATTATTTGGAAAAAACCCAAAACAATCCAGAGGTGAAGCAATGGGAAGATCAAATCACCAATATTCAACATAAAATAGCCTTACTACGAAATAAAATTGTTGGTTTGGAAGAAGAGGAAAAGGTAATCACTGCAAACAGATTGGTCAGCCCGGACAGTCAGGTATTGGATCTGGATTTGGTAAAGGAAACGGGGAAATATTACCGGGAACGTATTACAGCCATTCGAAATGAGGTTTTTAAAACAAACCTTACCATAAATGAATTAAAGCTTGATATAAGTAAATTCCAAAAACAATTGGCTGAAGTCAATAACGCTCCAGAGGAGGAACAAGGTGAGCTTATCATTACTTTTGATGCACCTATTGCTACAAATCTAGATCTATCCATATCGTATTTGGTCAGGGATGCAGGCTGGATTCCCAATTATGACATCAAGTCCAAAAAACTCAATGCCCCAATAGATTTGGCATACAAAGCTCATGTGTACCAAAAAACAGGAAAAGATTGGAACAATGTAAAAGTTACCCTGTCCACTGGCAATCCAAATGTAAATGTCAGCAAACCCAATCTGGGAACAAAATACCTCAACTTTGTAAGTAGATATGCCAAGAGACATAAAACCACTCCCAAAAAGAAAGGGTATACCTATAATCCCATGGTTCGTAAAATTACCGGAAGTGTGGTTGATGGGTCTGGTGAACCATTACCAGGAGTGAATGTTGTGGTCAAGGGCACGACACAAGGTGCTCAGACTGATTTTGATGGCAATTTTGTTTTAGATGTTACTTCTGGAGAAGAACTGTCCATTTCCTATTTAGGAATGGTAAGTCAAGAAGTTCCGATTTATTCATCTGTAATCAATGTACAAATGGAGGAAGATGTGTCTAGATTGGATGAAGTGGTGGTAGTTGGATATGGTTCACAAGTAAAAAAGTCATTAGCAGGTTCTGTCAGTTCAGTTTCTATTAGGGGCTATAACAGTGCTCCCAGAACTCAACCTCTATATATTGTAGACGGCGTTCCGATAAATGGATTTACCGAAGGTGACCTGGATGCAAGTGAAATCCAAAGTGTGGAAGTATTGAAAGGAGATGAAGCAACTGCCATTTATGGGAATCGTGGCGCCAGCGGAATCATTGTGATCACTACTAAGAAAAGTACTGTTCAAGACGATTTGACCAATACTAAATTTGCTATTAAAAAGCCTTATTCCATAGTTTCGGATGGAGACATTACAGCCATTGAGATAAACACTTTCCAATTACCTGCCGAATATGAGTATTTTGCCGCTCCGCTTGTGAATGAAAATGTATTTCTTACTGCTCAACTAAAAGACTGGGAGAAACTCCAACTGCTCCCCGGCGAAGCCAATGTGTATTATGAAGGAGGATATGCTGGCAAAACCAACATTGATCCTTTTACGGTAAAAAAGGAAATGACCCTTTCATTGGGCATTGATCCTAACATTACCATAAGTCGTAAGCAACAACGAAATTTTAAAAGTAAATCGTTCACTGGAAGCAATCGAATTTTGGATAGAGTCTATGATCTGGAAGTGAAAAACAATAAAAATTTAGCCGTTAGCCTAAAGTTGATGGATAGGATTCCCATCTCACAAAACAGAGAAATCAAAGTGGACGATGTTGATCCCCGAACCGCAGACTATGATAAAAAAACAGGCCTATTAACATGGAAACTGCAGTTGGCAAGTCAGGAAAGTAAAAAGGAAAGCTTCTCCTTTCAGGTTAAATATCCAAAAGGAAAGTACATATCGTTATAGTACTTTAGTGTCATTCTGAACTAAGTGAAGAGTATGATACGGTTACAATCGAGATTCTTCGTTTTACTCAGAATGACACCTATTTCAGGTTATTCAAAATAAAGTCCAATGTGGTGTTGGTGTTCAACTTTTGGTCAAATGAAAGTCCTTTATGGGTAATGGGTTGGGCCAGTTCAAGAGTTTTCAAATACCTGATGATTTCTTCGTCTTCCAAAGCCACTTTTCCGCTCAACAGCACATCCAAACTCTCTTCACTTTGGTAGCGTTTATAAATTTTACGTAGGCCGCTTAAATATAGTCGGTCTTTAGTGAATCCACCTCCTCGGTGAGCACGGAGGGTAATTCCAAAGGCTTCATGTTTGTTTAATTTGTATTGTCCGTGAATCAAATCAAATGTGTCGGCAAACGAATAGCCTTTGATCAAACTATCGGCCGCCAAAACGCGATAGGCCAGCTCCTTCAACCTTTTCAAAGTCAATGCTCCTCCCATATACTCGCTAAAAACTGCCAGACCTTCCTGAGTTTCTACATTTTTGGGTAATCCGTTGGAAAAAATCTTTAATGGTTGTAACAATCCATTGTAGGTAGTGACCAAATGAACCCCGATCTCATGATTGGCCAGTGTCAATAATTGGTTTTTACTGAACTTGATGTTCTTTTTGATTAACAACGCTTGTTCACTATTGCTCACCATGGCCTCAGCGGCCATATTTTTTGAGAACTTGACATTCAATGGAAAATTGTACTGTTTCGAAAAGCCTTCAAAGTATTCACAAGCCTCTTCAGGAGAAAATACCTTTTCCATATCCGAAGAAGTGGGTTCGTCTTCAAAATGGAGAATAAACCTGGCATTTTGAACATCCCGTTCCGTTGGCGTTCCATAAACACGCAAGGAGTTGTAATAAAACTTTTTCCCCTTTCCAATGGTTTCTATGCATTGGATCATGTTGGAATAGTGGTAAATCACTTCCTGATATAACCGTCGAATCCGGTCATCAGTAATTCGTTCCAACCGTTGCGAAAAGAACAGTCTATGCAGTTTATAAGGGTCGAATTTGAGTTTTGGGTACTTGAACTCGGGTTCCACAGTATACTTGGATGAAAAAAAACGTTGCTTTTCCTTTTCTATATTCAGGGGGTTCACATATTTAAGCAATTCTATTCGCCCTACCAATCGGTCTAGGTTGGCATCTATTTCAAAAAGATTGCCGTACTCTTTTTCCAAATCTTGCATTTCCTTTGTACCTATCATGTCATTGCTTCTTCAAACTCCCTTACCATCTCTGGAATCAAGATCTTCAGCTGATCTTCTACAGAACGAACTACTTCTGGAAATATGATTCCTGAGAGTTCATCACAGTATATTTTAGAGATTTCTGTCGCCAAAACCAAAGTGTTCTTAAAATTGCGGGTGATAAATTTTAAGAAATGACCGTTACCCTGAAACGTATCGTTGATTTTTGAAGTTGATGCTATCCCATTTGGTAATTTCATGTTTTCCAACATAGACCTCCAAATTTCCACCAAATCACCAAATCTGTCATTATCAATGTTTGTGGTTCCCAGATTCCAAGTTGGCACTTCCCTATCCCATCGTTTCCAATTGTAACTATGCATATCAAATACAATTGTGTTTTGAAACTTGGATTCCAGTTTAGAAATCAACGCTTGCACTACACGAAAAAAGTTTGAGTGCTTTTCTAGGCTGTGTTGTCTTTCCTTTTGAGGCAAAGGGTTTTTCCAGAGCTTTTTTCCCCAAGCCGTATCAAACACCGCTGTCTCGGGAGGCCGATTCAAATCATACTCAAACCGACTATCACATCCGGCAATAACTATGGGAAAACTTTGAACCATTTGTTTGGTACACGGGTCTTCTTCATACCATCTTTCGTACTCCGTATGCAGGCAATTGTCCCAAAGAGATTTTCTAAACTGATGTCCATCGTGCACGGCTCCACAAACAAAAGGAACATAGGAATCAATCTTTAAGGTGAACGAATAATCCTCGGAAACGACTTCAAAACAGGCTTCCTTTTCAATCAACCCGATTATGTCATCAATGCTACATCTACGCATTTTCAACTTCACTTCGCAGTCTGGACCTTCGGTCAAAGGCTTTTAGTTTATCCATCACCTTACTCTCTATAAAGTCGATGACCTTGCATTGGGCTTTTGTCTTATATGCCTTGTTAATGTAAGTAATTCCGCCAGGAGACATGACATTCACCTCAACCAACTTACCCCCAATTACATCAATGCCTACAAAATAAAGTCCATCATTGACCAATTTTGGGCCTATTTGTTTGCAAAGTGCCTTTTCTTCCTTGGTCAACGAATGTTTGGCAACAGAACCACCGGCAGATACATTGGATCGATGATCATCTGATCCAGGGATTCTGCGCATGGCGCCAATAGGTTCTCCGTTCAGCAATAAAATTCGGATATCTCCTTGATCAGCACCTTCAATGTATTCTTGAAGAATCACATAATTGGAAGAGCCATCAGCATTGGTTACATAAAAATCCAACAACGATTTAATATTGGACATGGCGGATTTTTCAATCAGAATAACCCCAGAGCCCCCAAAACCGTTCAGTGGTTTCAAAATCATTTTATCCGCAGTGGATTCTTTGATCTGCTGCACCAAGTACCTTTTATTTTTGGAAACATGGGTAACTGGAATGATATTACTGTGACTATCCCCAAAGGCCGCTGTGTACAATTTATTATTCGCCTCACGAAGCCCTTGTAGGGAATTGACAATGAACACATCGTCCTTTACCGAATCCAAAAAATTGAGCATTATGGGGTCCAATGGCGGATTGGCACGCATAAAAATCACATCGAAACCGGCCAATGGTAACATTTCTTCTCGTAAGGAAGCTTGTTTATAGAAGGTTTTAAGGCTACTGGAAACCTTGTCCATTCTATTGATTACTGTGCAGAAAGCACTGGTAACACTGTTCCGAATGGTCAAATTTGCAGGTGTGCAAAGTGCTACCCCATGATTTCGTTTTACGCATTCATGAATCAATGCCAGACTGGTATCATTTTCTGGCTGAATCTCTTCCCAAGGGTACATTAAAAAACAAATGTTCATAACGTATACTTTTTGATTGCTTATCTAACTTCGTCCAAATGGTCGTCCCATTCTTTTATGTTGGGTTCGCCCAGTTTACCCACAGATTTCGCCACAATCATGGATACTGTAGCATCGCCAGTAACGTTGACTACGGTTCTACACATATCCAAGGGTCTATCCACAGCAAAAATCAAGGCCAATCCAATCGCCAATTTATCCGCTGGAAAACCAATTGCCTCCAACACAATGACCAACATGACCATTCCAGCACCTGGTACGGCAGCAGACCCAATAGAAGCCAACAGAGCAGTTAAAACAATGGTCAACTGGTCGGCAAAAGACAAATCGAATCCCAATGCCTGCGATATAAAAACTGCAGCTACGCCTTGGTATAAACTTGTTCCATCCATATTTATGGTAGCTCCAACAGGTAGCACAAAACTTGAAACTTCTTTATCCACACCAATGTGCTCTTCCACTCTTTCCATGGTAACTGGAAGCGTAGCAGCACTGGAACTGGTTGAAAAAGCCAGTAATTGGGCAGGACTAATCTCCTTTAAAAACCAAAATGGGTTCTTTTTAGTAAACGTTGAAACAACAACGGTATAGAAAATTATCATTAACAATAATCCGCCAACAACAACTCCGGTATATTTCAGCAAAGCAAGCAGCAATTCAGGATCACTGGAAGAAACCACAACGCTGGCCAAAAGTGCAAAAACAGCATAAGGCGCAGTCAGCATTATCAAATCGACCATTTTGAGCACCACATCGTTTAAGGAATCGAAGAAATCCTTTAGGGGTTTTGCCCTCTTCTCACCAATAAGCAGCATTGAAATGCCTAAGAAAATGGTGAAAAATATTACTTGTAGCATCAACCCGTTGTTGCTCATTGCAGCCAGGGCATTGTCCGGCACCATATCCACCAAAAACTGAAGTGGACCGCTCTCCTTTTGGCTCATCGCTTCATCCATTTTGGAAGTGACCCCTTCGGAAGAAGCATAGGTTTCCGTTAGCTTGGCAACCGTATCTTCAGAAATTCCATCGCCTGGTCTCAAAATATTCACCAAAACCAATCCTATAGTAATGGCCACTACAGTAGTCAGAATGTAAATGCCAATGGTTCTGATTCCGATGTTCCTGAATTTGGAAATATCCTTTAAGTCGGATATGCCCTTGACCAAAGAAGCTATGATCAATGGAATTGCAATAAGTTTAAGAAGTTTAACAAAAATTGTACCGAGGGGTTGAATCCAATCCGAAACAAAACCTTTTCCCCAATCAACCTGGATCATGACAAATCCAAATATTATTCCCAACAGCATCCCAATAAGAATCTGCCAGTGCAGTTCGAGTTTACGCATACGTAGTTTTTAGGAAAGTAAGATACTATTTTGATCGGAAAAACCCGTATCCTAGTCTTAGATTTTATTGGAACGCGCCAAAAGGGTATGATCGGCCAATACCAATGCAGCCATTGCCTCAACTATGGGCACCGCTCTGGGAACAACGCATGGGTCGTGTCTTCCCTTGCCCTGAGTAGTTACTTTATTACCTTCTTTGTCGATAGTTTCGTAAGCCTGAATTATGGTTGCTACAGGTTTAAAGGCCACGTTGAAGTAGATATCCATTCCATTGCTGATTCCGCCTTGGATTCCACCACTTCGGTTTGTTGTTGTAGTCCCATCGCTATTATAAGAATCGTTATGCGCACTACCTTTCATCTTAACGCCTTCAAAACCGCTTCCATATTCAAAACCTTTCACAGCATTGATAGAAAGCATCGCCTTACCCAAATCGGCATGTAATTTATCAAAAACAGGCTCCCCCAAACCAATGGGCACATTTTGTATGACACAAGTGATCACTCCACCAATGGTATCTCCTTCTTTTTTAATGGCTTTGATATAGGTTTCCATTCTTTCCGCCATTTCTTGGTCTGGGCAGCGTACTGGGTTGGATTCAATTTTTGAAAAGTCCAAATCTTGATATGGCTTTTCCAATTTAAGATCACCCACTTGAGATACGAAAGCATTGATTTTCACCTCACCTAGAAATTGCTTTGCAATGGCACCTGCCACTACCCTACTGGCAGTTTCACGTGCTGAGCTCCTACCACCACCCCTATAATCTCTAAAACCATATTTTTTGTCATAGACATAATCGGCATGGGATGGCCTATATGAATCTTTGATATGGGAATAATCCTTAGATTTCTGATTGGTGTTATGTATGGCAAAACCAATTGGGGTACCAGTGGTCTTTCCTTCAAAAATTCCGGAATAAAACTCAACGGTATCCGGTTCTTTACGCTGGGTTACAATGGCAGACTGCCCTGGTTTCCTTCTATTTAGGTCCAGTTGGATTTTCTCCATGTCCAATTCCAATCCTGCCGGGCATCCATCTATAACACCACCCAATGCCCTACCATGCGATTCCCCAAAAGAAGTTAGCTTAAAAAGTTGTCCAAAAGTATTTCCTGCCATACCAAAATTCAATAAGCCTCAAAGGTAGATGTTATTAACCGTTTTCAAAAACCGATATGCCAGTTGAAGTTTATGTAACATTTAATACCTCCAATTGATATTTTTTTAACGATATCCTCAAAAATTAATGATCTCAATTTCATCATAAGTTCATAATCACAAGGTTAATTTGTATGTAAATCCAGCGTATTGAAAAAAAGGAAGATTGAGTTGTCGGTAATTTCAGATGTACACTTAGGGACTTATGGTTGCCATGCCGACGAACTCATTGCTTACCTCAACAGCATTCAACCAAAGAAGTTGATACTCAATGGCGACATTATTGATATTTGGCAATTTAGCAAACGGTATTTCCCTTCCTCACATCTTAAGGTCCTAAAAAAAATTATTGGAATGGCCTCAAAGGGCACTGAAGTCATCTACATTACTGGAAATCATGATGAAATGCTCCGTAAGTTCAGTGATACTTCAATGGGGAACTTTAAAGTGACCAACAAATTGGTTCTTAATCTTGATGGAAAAAAAGCGTGGATATTCCATGGTGATGTGTTTGATGTTTCCATACAAAATGCGAAGTGGCTTGCTAAATTGGGAGGTTACGGTTATAATTTTTTAATCCTAATCAATAGTTTTTTAAATTGGTGTTTGGACAAAATGGGACGGGAGCGTTATTCCCTTTCCAAGCGTATTAAAACCAGTGTTAAAAGTGCTATAAAATATGTCAATAATTTTGAAAAAACCGCTGCCGATCTAGCCATAGAAAATGGATATGATTATGTTATCTGCGGACATATACACCAACCTAAAAAAGAGCGTTACGAAAATAAAAATGGGAGTTGCGTTTATTTAAATTCTGGAGATTGGGTAGAAAACTTGACCGCATTGGAATATTCTTTTAAGCGTTGGAAAATCTATCATTACAATCATGATAGGTTATCTCCTTTCTTTGTTGACGAAGATCTAAAAGAAATGGATATGAACGAGTTGATTGCTTCCATAACGGACATCAACCTTGAACCTGAAACAGAAAGCATCATTGAAGAACATACAAGACTCCTTGAGGTTGAAGAAAAAAACTTAAACGATCAAGGCCTGGCGCAAAATTGAAACGGGATGTTGCGCACCTCTATCGGTTCCATCCTTAATTTGATGTCTACAACTGGTACCGTTCGCTGAAATTATTGTGTCCTCCGTACTCTTCCTAACTGCTGGGAATAATTTGAGTTCCCCTACTTGCATGCTTGTATGGTAATGCTCTTTTTCATAACCAAACGATCCCGCCATACCACAACATCCTGAAGAAATTATGGTCACTTTGTAGTTTTTGGGCAGATTCAATATATCAAAAGTCACTTTTTGATTGGACAACGCTTTTTGATGACAATGACTATGGATTTTAACTTCTTTTTCTTCTAGGGTGAAACCTTCAGAAGTGATATTTCCCTTTTTGATCTCGGAGGCCAAAAACTCTTCTATCAAAAATGATTTTGAAGCCACCTGGTCTGCTTTCCCCTTATCTGAACAAAGTCTTTTGTATTCGTCCCGAAAAGAAAGAATCGCAGAAGGTTCAAGACCCACTATTGGAATATCCTGTTTCAAGATTCCTTCTAGTTTGGAAATATTCTCTGTAACGAGCTTCTGTGCCTGTTTTAAATATCCTTTGGAGATATAGGTGCGTCCACTTTCAGCATAAAACAATTGTACATCATAACCCAGCTTGCATAGTAGCTCAATGGCGTCCTTACCTACTTCAACATCCAAATATTGCGTGAACTCATCAATATACAGAACAACTTGCTTAGAAGCATCCATGGATTCAGATTGGAACATTTTTAAATGCTTTCCAAAATTGAACCTATGTACTTTTGGAAAGTTTCGTTCTTTGGCAATGCCAGACATGGACTTTAACCATCCACCTAGAATCTTGGATTTATAAACTGTATTGGTAAGACCGGAAACCTTACTGCCCAATTTGTTGAACCTGGTATTATGGGCAAACAGCTTACTTCGTAAGGAATATCCATTAGACTCTTGGTATTGGTATAGAAACTCCGCCTTGAGCGCAGCGACATCAACATTACTGGGGCACTCACTGGCACAGGCTTTACAGCTTAAACAAAGGTCAAAGACCTCCTTCAATTCTTTTTGGTCAAATCTGTTTGGCTTTTCAGAATTGGTTAAAAATTCGCGAAGTGCATTGGCCCTACCCCTTGTGGTGTCCTTCTCGTTTTTGGTGGCATGATAACTCGGGCACATTCCGCCAGACATGGCATGGCTTTTTCTGCAATCGCCACTTCCATTACATTTTTCGGCAGCTTTCAGGATTCCCTCGCTATCCGAAAAATCCATCAAGGTTTTTACCTCTGGTTCTTCACGATCAATTTCATAGCGTAGGGATTCATCCATGGGAAAAGCATCCACAATCTTCCCGGGATTAAAAATATTATGGGGGTCAAAAACAGCTTTTACCCGTTTGAGCAGTTCATAATTGGTTTCACCAATCATTAAAGGAATAAATTCAGCCCGTACGATTCCATCTCCATGCTCCCCACTAAAACTTCCCTTGTATTTTTTTGTCAGTTTGGCCACATCGGTCGTAATTGAACGAAACAATGTGACATCCTCTGATTTTTTAAGGTTAAGAATGGGCCTCAAGTGTAGCTCTCCAGCACCCGCATGGGCATAGTACACAGCTTCTTGGTTATACCCTTTCATAATTTGGGAAAATTCCAGGATAAAATCCTTCAAATCCTCCAAGGCAACCGCGGTATCTTCAATACAGGCCACCGCTTTTCGGTCCCCCACCATATTACCCAATAATCCCAATCCAGCTTTTCGCAGTTCAATGGCTTTACTGATATCATCTCCTTTCAAAACAGGATTTGCATAGCTTAAACCGGATGATTTTATAGTATCAAGCAATCCTGCCAATTGCTTTTCAAGTTCTTCTTCAGAATGGGCCTTTACTTCCAGCATTAAGATTCCAGCAGGATCTCCGTCAACAAAAAAACGATTGGCCAATTGTGCCCTATTGTTCTTTGTACAGTCCAGAATCACCTTGTCCATCATCTCACAGGTATGCAAGCTGTGTTTCATCACCGGAGCTACATCACTCAAACAATCTTCCAAGGTTTTGTAGTGCGTAGCGACCATTGCGGATAAGGGCGGTGGCAGATCATCCAATTGCAGGGTAATTTCTGTGGTAAAGGCTAGGGTACCTTCGCTACCTGAAAGGAGTTTGCACAGATTAAAATCGTCTTCCGCTTCACCAAGGACATTGTTTTTTAAAAGCTCATCTACTGCGTAGCCCGTGTTTCTTCGGTGAATGCTAGTCTTTGGGAATTCCGCTGTAATATTTTCGACATTCTCTTTATGGGAGAGCTCTTTTTCCAAAGTGGAATAGATAGTTCCCTCTAAGGTGCTTTCATTTTTTTTGGATTGAAATGCTTCTTTGTTCAAATCACCAAAACAAGCTTCACTCCCATCCGAAAGAATGCAGTTCATTGCAACAACCTTATCCCTGGTAACCCCATATTGAATAGAGGTGGTGCCTGAAGAATTGTTTCCGACCATTCCCCCAATCATACACCGGTTGGATGTGGATGTGTTAGGGCCAAAAAAAAGACCAAAAGGTTTTAAATATTGGTTGAGTTCGTCCCGAACTACACCTGGCTGTACTCTGATTTGTTTTTTCGTTTCATCCAGTTCCAGGATTCGAGTAAAATATCTGGAAACATCCACTACAATACCTTCACCCACACATTGCCCGGCCAAAGAGGTCCCGGCCGTTCTTGGGATAAGTCCTACCCCATTTTCACTGGCAAATGCCACCAAAGTCTTGATATCTTCGCTATTTTTTGGATACGCGACAGCGGTCGGAATCTTGCGATATACAGATGCATCGGTAGCATAAAGTGCCTTGCTTAAATTGTCTGTCAGTATTTCGCCTTGTAATTGTTTGGAAAGATTTTTTAAAAGAGATTTATCCACAATGGAACAATTTTTGGTCGTCAAAATAGTTTATCATCAAGAAGCTTTGCAAAGCTATCTTTAATTTTTAACTAAACGAGAAACTTATGAGGATTACCACATTATTTAGTGTTGTTTTTTTGTTCGCAACAATTGCAATGAATGCCCAAGATATTTCTGAGCATGCATTGGGACTACGACTAGGCGATAGTGACGGTTTTGGCGCCGAAATTTCTTATCAAAAGTCCATTGGGCGATACAATAGAGCAGAATTTGATCTTGGCTGGCGTGATAGCCGCAATTTCGATGCATTTAAACTAGCCGGAATCTACCAATGGGTTCACCAATTGGACGGAAATTTCAATTGGTATTATGGTGTTGGCGGTGGATTGGGAAGTGTGGATTTTGAACCCGCACTTGGCCTTGAAGATGAAGACGGTCTTTTTGTATTTGCCGCAGGGGATATTGGGGTTGAGTACAATTTTGATATTCCATTGCTCCTTTCGTTGGATTTTAGACCGGAAATAGGGCTTTTGGGTTATGATGGCTTTGATAATGACTTTGATTTTGATATTGCCCTGGGCATACGATATCAATTCTAACTCCCCTATATAAAATAAAAGCCCTTTGTTTTTCAGAAAACCAAAGGGCTTTTTTATGCCATAAGGAATGAATACCTTAGCAGCTTAAACAATAAAAAATGAAAAAAATATTCATAATCGCTTCAGGAGTATTGTTTTTGGCATCATGCAATTCCAAATCTGAGGGGTTTACTTTAAATGGGACCGTAACAGGTGAATTGGAGAACGGTACCCAGGTATATCTTAAAACAACAGATTCCCTTAATCAGCTTATCGACATTGATACTACCACGGTTGAAAATGGGGTTTTTAACTTTAAAGGCGAACAGGCACAACCACAGCTCCACTATATTTTCTTGGAATCCAATAGAGGGAATGTTCCCTTTTTCCTTGAAAACGGGAAGATTAGTCTAAAATTCCAGAAGGACAGCTTGAACTATGCCAAACTCAAAGGCACACTTCAGAATGACCTGTTTATGAATTTTATGGATGAATCCAGAATATTGTCTGAACGCGCAGCATCAATGCAAAACGATATGCGTACTGCAGCTCAACAGCGGGATACCGCAACCGCAACTGCGCTTAGGGAAGAATTCATGGAGTTTCAGGAGGAAGCAAAAGCCTTTAATGTAACGTTTGCCAAGGAAAATCCAAATGCAATGATTTCTGTATTGATCATCGGTAATTTGATGATGAGCAAAGCACTTCCCAATGATGAGATTTTGGAAATGTTCGAAGCGCTTACTCCAGAAATGAAAGCAACAGTAGCAGGAGAAAAATTAAAAGAGCAGTTGGACAAAATGAAAACCACAGAAATAGGTGGAATAGCCCCTGAGTTTTCTGCTCCCACTCCCAATGGTGATTTATTGGCCCTAAGCGATGTAAAGGGAAAATTGACCCTAATTGATTTCTGGGCGGCATGGTGCAGGCCTTGTAGGGCCGAAAATCCAAATATCGTAGCGGTGTACAACAAATACCATGACAAGGGATTTAATGTTATTGGTGTTTCGTTGGACACAAGAGCTGAGGACTGGACCAATGCCATTGAAAAGGATAGTTTGACATGGAACCATATTTCAAACTTGAAACGGTTCCAAGACCCCATTGCACAGCTCTACAATATTAATGCTATACCTGCAGCCTTTCTGGTTGACGAGAACGGGGTTATTGTAGCTAAAGATTTGCGTGGCCCTGCATTAGAACAAAAAGTAGCAGAGCTACTTAACTAAGATATTCATACTTATCAAAAAGCCCGAGTTTCTATTCTCGGGCTTTTTTTATTTTATTTAACCTCCTATTATATTTTCCCCATTTTTTCCAAAATAAGAAGAAGGACAATGGGAATTGCCATCAATACAACAATCAAAGTATCCGTTACAAAAAGATCAGGTTTAAAAAGCAAGGTCGTAACATATCCTCCAATGGCACCGCCAAAATGAGCTGTATGGCCAATATTACCCAATCTGCTTTTCATACCATAAATAGAATACAATAAATAAGCTATACCTAAAACGTATGCAGGCAATGGTATAGGAATGAACATAATTCCAAGCTGCATATCTGGATGTAACAGAATGGCCGCATATAAAATTCCAGTGACAGCACCACTAGCTCCCACGGCACTATAATAAGGCTCATCTTTATGAAAGAAAAGTGCCAACAGACTACCGCCTACTAAACTTACAAAGTATATGATGACAAACTTAGGGGCACCAAACCAATTGATGACCACATTGGCAAAGAAATAGAGCGTGAACATGTTAAAAAAGAGGTGGGATATATCCACATGTAAAAAACCAGAGGTTACTGTTCTTTCACGCTGCCCCGCCCTTATTCCACCAATACTGAACTTATATCTTTCAAAAAAACTGGAATCGCTAAAACCGCGTAAGGAAACCAAAACATTGGCTGCAATTATAGCAATGGTTGCAGCATGCAAATTGAACATAGGCTATTAGATTTGGAACCAAATATAGCTATATTTGCGCACAAGAATTACGTATGCAGTTGGCAGTTTTTATACTTGTTTACCCCCTACTTTGGTTGATTTCCAGACTTCCCTTTAGACTTCTATATTTTATTTCGGATGGTGTGTACATTTTGATGTACCGTATTGTAGGCTACCGCAAAAAAGTAGTCCGAAGTAACCTTGCGCTAACTTTTCCTGAGAAATCGGATGAAGAGCGATTACAAATTGAAAAAAAATTCTACCGACATCTTTCAGATATGTTTCTGGAGATGGCCAAAACTCTGGGCATAAGTGATGAGCAAATAAAGAAAAGGTACGTTTTCACCAATGTTGAAGAGATAAAAAATCTTGAAGAAAGCGGCAAAAACGTAATGATAATGATGCCGCACTACGCAAGTTGGGAGTGGGTTTTCAATTTAAACTCGTACATCAAGGCAAAGGCGTATGCAATCTATCAGCCTATTCAAAATAAACATTTTGATAAATTGGTGAGGGACATACGAAGTAAATATGGAACAACACTTATCAGAACCTTTGAAAGTCGTCAAATTATAAAAGAGGCCAAGGCGGCTAATGAATTGATTACGGTTGGTATCATCAGCGACCAATCTCCTATGTTGAACAGGGCTAGGCACTGGGCCAAATTCATGAATGTTTTGGTACCTATTCATGTAGGAGGCGAGGAACTATGCAAAACGCATGACATCATTCCGGTTTATCTAAAAGTTCAAAAATTAAAACGAGGACACTATCAAGGAACCTTTAAAATTCTAACCGAGAAACCTGCTGAAGTAGAAGGATATAAGATTTCAGAAGCTTTTATACGAGAGACCGAAAAGTCCATCCGTGAAGCACCGGAATACTACTTTTGGACCCATAAAAGATGGAAACACAAAGACAAGGCTCCGAAGGAGTTTCAAAACACCTTAGTGGCGAACACCAACTGAAAAACGGGCATTTATACATTTTTTCATTGGGCTGCTTCATAGCACTTTTCCAAGTCCTAAAAGACAAGTTTTGCCTCAGGCCGCATTCATAAAAAGGTTGTGTGCTGTTTGTCCAAATAGTTTGGGATATTCTCTTTGGTAACAATTTCTATGGAAGATAATATCTCAGTTAGGGGCGGTTCATCGTATAGCAGAAACTTTGAAAGGCTGCTAACAGCCCTATACCCTTGTTGAAATGGTTTTTGCGAGATCAAAAAAGTAATTTTATCCTCATTGAGCGCCCGTAAATTATGCTCCGTTGTATCAAAACCGATCAAAAAAGGAATTTTTGCTCTAAATTCACTTACATGGTCTGCAATGATATGGGACCTACTGTTAGGAACAAAAATCCCTTTAATTCTGGGCTCTTTTTGCAATAGATTGGCAATGGTGGCCTTCACTTTTCCAGTATCCCAAAAATCCGCTATCTCAACAGAGTGGTTTTGATTACCAAGTTGCTTTTCTATGAAGTAGGCATCAAATCCCTTAATGCGCTGTTCAATATTATAGAAGTTGGAAAGGTCAGGTCGTGAATGAATAGTGAGAATGTGATCATCATCATTAAGGCACAATTGCATCAATTTTCCGGACAAATAACCACTCTTATATGAATCTTGGCCAATAAAAGAAAGGTTTTCGTACCCTTCAAGGGCAATATTCAAAAAGATAAATGGAATGTTCCTTTGTAACAGAACATTGGTTAGCTCTCGAGTTTCCTTCTTAAAGGTAGGAACCAAAACAACGCCTTCTGGGTTGGTTTTAAGCAATTCCCTAAAAGAATCTGTATAGGATTTTGGGGTTTTCTGATCAAAAGAAAAAGTTTCCACGGCAACACCGAAGCTCCCAACCTCTTCTTTGGCCTTTTGAATTCCCTCCAATGGGGATTTCCAAAATGAATTTTCTTCATCATAATCTGGTAAAAGCACAGCTATGGTGAACTTTTTCTTCATCGCCAATGATTGCGCGATTCTGTTCACCTTAAAATTGTGCTCCTTTAAAATAGCCCGTATCCGCTGAGCAGTTTTATCCGAAACTCCTTCCCTATTGTGAATTACCCTATCTACCGTTCCCGGCGACACTTTGGCAAGTTTTGCTATTTCTTTGATGGTGATCATGCTCAAATAAAGTTGTTAATATACAACCTTCATTCATTTTTTATCTTAAGAATTTGCATTCTGCACAACGAATTCATATTTTTATCGTGTGCGCACACGGAATGAATCAACAAGTAACAAAACCTAAATAGTGAAATCAAATTTCGACCTCACCGGGAAGGTGGCATTAATTACTGGCGGAACCGGCGTTCTTGGAAGTGCAGCAGCACTAAGTCTATCTACTGCTGGTGTGAAATTGGCGTTGCTCACAACTAAAAAAAGTAATGGAGATGCTATTAAAAAGGCAATAAAGACCAAAAAGGGAGAAGTCGTGATTTTAGAAGGCAACGTGCTTTCCAAGGTAGCAATGGAAAAAGTCCGCGACGTGGTTTTACAAAAATTCGAACGGTTGGACATTCTTCTAAATATAGCTGGTGGAAATATGCCCGGTGCAACCATTGGTCCAGACCAAACTATTTTTGATTTGGACATGGATGATTTCACCAAAGTGACCGAGTTAAACTTAAATGGTACAGTAATCCCCTCACTTGTTTTTGGCAAGGTGATGGCCGATCAAGGATCAGGAACCATTATTAACTATTCTTCTATGGCAGTGCCAAGGGTACTTACAAGGGTTGCAGGGTATTCCGCTTCCAAAGCTGCTATGGAGAATTTTACGCGTTGGATGGCTGTGGAAATGGCAACCAAGTTCAGTGATAACATCAGGGTCAATGCCATAGCTCCCGGTTTTTTTATCGGGAACCAAAATAGAAGCTTGCTCCTTAATGAAGATGGTTCGTATACCGAACGTGGTGCAGATATCATCAGAAATACACCCATGGGTAGATTTGGGGAAGCGAACGAACTTAATGGCGCCCTGCACTTTTTGTGCAGTGACGCTTCAAAATTTGTGACAGGAGCAGTAATCCCTGTAGATGGAGGATTCAATATTTTTAGTGGGGTATGAAAGAATTACGGATGAAACAAACATGGAGATGGTATGGTCTGGATGACCCCGTTTCTTTGCAGGACATTAAACAAACGGGAGCTACTGGAATTGTTACCGCACTTCACCATTTGGAAAATGGACAGGTTTGGTCCGTTCAAGAAATCACAAAAAGAAAAAACACCATTGAATCTGAAGGATTGGAATGGTCCGTGGTGGAATCCGTTCCTGTGCATGAAGATATCAAAACCCAAAAGGGGAACTTCAAACAATACATAGAAAATTACAAGGAGAGCATTCGAAATTTGGCAAACTGTGGCGTCCAAATAGTCTGCTATAACTTTATGCCTGTTTTGGATTGGACCCGTACTTCGTTGGATTATGAAATGCCAGATGGGTCCAAGGCCCTACTCTTTGAAAAGAATGTTTTTGCCGCTTTTGACCTCTTTATTTTAAAAAGACCAGGCGCGGAAACGGAGTATTCGGTCGAAGAAATATCAAAGGCAAAATCAGCCTGTGAGTTGATGTCCTTAAAAGATATCGCCAAACTTACCAGTAACATCATTGCGGGCTTGCCGGGTGCTGAAGAGGGCTACACTTTAGACAGTTTTCAACGAGTATTGGATACGTACAAAGAAATATCTAAAACCAAACTGCAAGAGCATTTGGTCTATTTTCTTACCGAGGTTGTCCCCGTAGCAGAAGAGGTTGGCGTACTGTTGTGCGCTCATCCGGATGATCCCCCCTTCCCTATTTTAGGGTTACCGCGAATCTTGAGTACGGCCAAAGATTACAAATATATTTTCGACAAGGTCCCTTCACTACATAATGGAATAACTTTTTGCACGGGTTCATTGGGAGTTAGAAAGGATAATGATTTGTCAGAAATCTTTAGACAATTTGCATATCGCGTTCATTTTCTGCATTTTAGAAATGTGACACGTACAGCAGATGGGGATTTTTACGAGGCAAACCATTTGGAAGGAGACACCGATATGTATGAAATGGTAGAACTGGTACTATTGGAGCAACAAAGAAGATTTAAAGATGGCCGAAAAGATGTTCAAATACCAATGCGACCCGATCATGGGCACCAAATGATAGATGACCTCCATAAAAAAACGAACCCTGGATATTCCTGTATAGGAAGATTACGAGGTTTGGCCGAACTGAGAGGATTAGAAATGGGTATAGCAAAATCCCTAATGGACTAACAATAATTCAAAAACTATGGGCATGGAAAAAACAGATAAAAACAATCCCTTAAAATCTTTGGAACATTGGGAAGATGATGTGTTGAAACGTTATCCAGACCCAGATACGCCCAAAAAGGAAAAAGAAGAATTTAGGGACTATGAAAATTCAGAGAGGGTCGATACCGTTCGGGAATTTTACAAACTCAACCACCAATATCAGACCTATGATTTTGTAAACAAGAAGGAAGAAGAGTTTTTGAAATTTGACAAAAGAGAAATGTCTTTGTGGGAAGCTGTGGACTTTCTGAATACTTTGGTTGATGACAGCGACCCTGACATCGATTTAGATCAACTCCAACATTTGTTGCAAACCAGTGAGGCCATTCGAGCCGATGGCCATCCAGATTGGTTTGTACTTACGGGTTTCCTGCATGATGTTGGAAAGGTTCTGTGCCTGTTTGGTGAACCGCAGTGGGCCGTTGTTGGGGACACCTTTCCTGTTGGGTGTAAATTCTCGGACAAAATTGTTTATCCAGAATATTTTGAAACCAATACAGATTCAAAAGATGAACGGTATAACCATAAATATGGGGTTTACGAAGAAAATTGTGGCTTGGACAATGTAAAAATGAGTTGGGGTCACGATGAATACCTCTATCAAATCATGAAGGACTATCTGCCCGAACCCGCTTTATATATGATCAGATACCACTCATTTTACGCACAACATCGTGAAAATGCATATGACCATTTGATGAGTGAGCATGACCATAAGATGTTCGAATGGGTTAAAAAATTCAATCCGTACGATTTGTATTCAAAGGCTCCCGTACCACCTGACACCAAAGCATTAAAACCTTACTATGAAGATTTGGTCGCTAAGTATTTACCCGAAAAATTGAAATTTTAAACCAATAACCTAACCATCCAACCAAATGCTGGCCACCTATTTAGGTTTTTTTGGATTTACCCTTTTCGTAATCATCTACACCACCTATAGATTACGAAAAGACAACTTTAAATCTGCCAAAGGATATTTTTTGGCCGGCAAAAGCCTTACGGGCCCCATTATAGCTGGATCTATGATTCTGACCAACATCTCAACAGAACATTTGATCGGGATGAATGGCAGTTCGTACAAAAATGGAATCATTGTAATTGCCTGGGAGGTGACATCGGCTATTGCATTGGTAATTGCAGCCATATTCTTTATTCCAAAGTTCATTAAAATGGGATTGGCCACCATCCCTCAATTTTTGGAAGAAAGGTATGACGGGCTTACACGTTCCATAGTTGCATTTCTGTTGATGCTGTCCTTTGTTATAACTCTTTTACCCATAGTACTGTATTCAGGCGCAATTAATATTGAAAGTGTTTTTGACTTTTCCACCATGTTTGGGATTGGAAAAGAAAGGGCTATGCTCTTTACGGTCTTTGTGATAGGACTTATTGGTTCTATGTATGCCATTTTTGGAGGACTTAAGGCAGTGGCATATTCAGATAGTTTAAACGGAATAGGACTTTTGCTCGGGGGATTGTTGATTCCTGCCATTGCCTTGTATCAAATTGGCGATGGAAATATTCTCAGTGGATTGGGAACGGTATATGATTTTGCACCTGACAAGTTTGATATTGTAGGAAGTGAGGATTCGGTGATGCCTTTTTCCGTGCTTTTTACAGGTTTAATGATTAACCAATTATACTTCTGGGGAATGAATCAGGCCATCATACAAAGAGCTTTCGGTGCTAAAAATTTGGTAGAAGCCCAAAAGGGATTGATTTATACCGGCATACTCAAACTGTTTGTTCCCTTGATTATCGTATTGCCCGGTTTGATTGCTTATTACTATTTCCAAGATCAATATATAGATACCCCAGATCTAATCTATCCACTTTTGGTCAAAAAGGTGTTGCCAACCTATCTCTTTGGATTCTTTGCCGCGGTGGTTTTGGGTGCGGTGTTGAGTACATTCAATAGTGTGCTCAATTCAGCAAGTACAATATTTTGCTATGATATTTATAAAAAACTGATCAACAAGGAGGTTTCCGATTCAAGATTGGTGTATTACGGAAAAATCACCTCGGTTATCTTGGCTGTTTTGGCTATTGGTATTGCTCCTTTGGTCGCGTATGCACCTGATGGGTTGTACTTTTTGCTTCAAGAGCTTAACGGCATCTTTTTTATTCCCATTTCATCGGTGATCATAGCGGGAATATTCTTTAAGAATATTAACAAGACAGGAGCTAAGACAGGCTTGTTCTTTGGTTTTGCCTTTTACATATTAACCACGTTCATTTTGGATGTGGATATCCATTTTGTGCATCTCTGGGGAATAGAATTTGTGTTGAATTTTATCATTATGTTTTTGGTATCAAGAATGTATCCTGAAGCGGCATATGTTGAAACAAAAGGAAAAGAAGAAAAGCCGTGGCGTTTTGTAAATGCCTTTGGAATAGCGCTGACGGTAGTGACCATATTGATTTATGTGCTACTGTCATGACGGAAACAATAATTAAAAAAGAATAGTCGAGAAGAAATAGATGGGAAAATCATTCATTCATAAAGATTTTTTATTGCAAAACAGTTTTGCTGAGGAACTCTATCACAACCAGGCAAAGGATTTACCCATAATAGACTACCACTGCCATCTTTCACCAGAAGACATAGCAACTGATCGTACTTTCAACAATATCACCGAAGCTTGGATTCATGGAGATCATTATAAATGGCGCGCCATGAGAACTGTTGGAATTGATGAACAGTACATCACAGGAAAGGCCACCGATGAAGAAAGATTCATGGCTTGGGCCAAAACAGTCCCACAAACCATCAGGAACCCATTGTACCATTGGACACATTTGGAACTGGCTCGGTATTTTGGGGAGTTTGATTTATTGAATGAAAATAATGCCCAAACCATTTATAGGTCAACCAGTGAGCAATTGAGATCAAATCATTTTTCATGTAGGTCCTTGCTTTCCAAAATGAAGGTGGAAGTGGTATGCACCACAGAAGACCCGACAGATTCTTTGGAGCACCATCAAAAAATGGCAAAAGAAAATCCAAGCTTGTTTATGGGAACTTCTTTTAGACCCGACAAAGCAATTCTGATAGGTTCCGAAGATTACAATATCTATGTAGATTCCCTATCAGAGGTGTCCAATTTGGAGATTAGCTCTTATAATGATTTATGCGAGGCATTAACCAAGCGAATTGCTTATTTTGATGTCAATGGATGTACTTTATCCGATCATGGATTGGAAAGTATTCCTTTTGAACTCGCAACACATACCCAAGTTTCGACCATTTTCGCCAAAAAGAGAAGTGGAAAACAACTAGATGAAAAAGAAATCAAGCAATTTGAAACAGCTTTGTTGTTATTTCTATCTCAGACCTATAGCGAATATGGATGGGTGCAACAATTTCATTTAGGGCCGTTGCGGAACAACAATTCACGAATGTTGAAGACTCTGGGACCAGATACTGGTTGGGATTCGATTGGTGATTTCTCACAAGCTAAGAACTTATCAAGTTTTTTGGATGCATTGGATTCCAAGAACAAACTGACAAAAACAATCTTATACAATTCCAACCCTGCGGATAATGAAGTTTTTGCTGCAATGATTGGTAATTTTAATGATGGCTCTGTCAAAGGAAAAGTCCAATATGGCTCGGGATGGTGGTTTTTGGATCAAAAAGATGGCATTACCCAACAATTGAATGCCCTTTCCAATGTAGGGCTCATCAGCTGTTTTATTGGAATGTTGACGGACTCTCGAAGTTTTCTATCGTTTCCAAGGCATGAATATTTCAGAAGAGTGCTGTGTAATCTTTTTGGAGAAGAAGTGCAAAAGGGAGAATTGCCAAATGATATGGACTTGATTGGAAAGACCATTCAAAATATCTGTTACTATAACGCAAAAGAATATTTCGATTTTAAAAACTAAAAAATATAATGAAAAAAGTAGTCACCTTTGGTGAGATCATGTTGCGGTTGTCCCCTCCGGGGTTCTTGAGGTTCTCACAGGCCAACAGTTTCGATGTGGTCTATGGCGGTGGGGAGTCCAACGTGGCCGTTTCCCTTGCCAATTATGCCATCCCCGTGGATTTTGTGACCCGTTTGCCAAAAAACGATTTGGGGGAATGTGCAAAAATGGAAATGAGAAAGCGCGGGGTCGGCACCGACAACATCATTTACGGCGGCGACAGGCTGGGCATCTACTTTCTGGAGACCGGGGCCGTTAGCCGCGGCAGCAAGGTGGTCTACGACAGGGCACATTCCGCCATGGCAGAGATAAAACCCGGAATGGTCAATTGGGAAAAGGCCTTCAACGGGGCACAGTGGTTCCATTGGACAGGGATCACCCCTGCCATCTCCCAAGGGGCCGCAGATGCCTGCCTTGAAGCCGTAAGGACTGCCAAAAAAATGGGAATCACCGTTTCCACCGATCTTAACTATCGCAAGAAACTGTGGAAGTACGGCGGGGACAGGGAAAAGATAATGACAGAGCTGACATCTTATTGTGATATCATCCTGGGCAACGAGGAAGATGCCGAGATGCACTTTGGCATTAAGCCAAAGGGATTGGACATCACCACCCAGGGCCACGAGGTAAAGGCCGAGGCGTTTCTGTCGGTGTGCAAACAGATGATGGAGAAGTTCCCCAATGCCAAAAAGGTGATCACCACCCTGAGGGGCTCCATCTCCGCGTCCCACAACACATGGGCCGGGGTGCTCTACGATGGCAGGAAAATGTACGATACCCGCCAATACCAGATCACACACATCGTGGACCGCGTGGGCGGCGGGGACTCCTTTATGGGAGGACTGATCTATGGCCTGCTGACCCACCCCAATGATGACCAAAGGGCCTTGGACTTTGCCGTGGCGGCATCCTGCCTGAAGCACACCATAAAGGGGGATGCGAACCTGGTCACGGTAGAGGAAGTTGAAAAATTAATGGGAGGGGACGCCTCGGGCAGGGTCTCCAGATAAAAAGGACAAAGATGGCACAGTATTCAAGGTTGGAGGTAGCTGCGGCAATGAAGGAAACGGGGATGGTCCCGCTCTTCTACCATTCCGATGTCTCCGTGGCAAAGAAGGTGGTCAAGGCATGCCATGACGGAGGGGCAAGGTTGATGGAGTTCACGGCACGTGGCGATTTTGCCTTCGAGATATTCGGACAGCTGGTCAAGTACGCACAGAGCGAACTGCCGGGGATGATACTCGGGGTGGGTTCCATCACCGATGCAGGGGCGGCTTCACTCTATATGCAGTCGGGGGCCAATTTTGTGGTCACCCCCGTTTTCAGGGAGGACATCGCAAGGGCCTGCAACCGGAGAAAGGTGCTCTGGTCCCCGGGCTGTGGTTCCCTGACAGAGATAGCCCAGGCCGAGGAGCTGGGATGTGAGGTGGTAAAGCTCTTTCCCGGTTCAACCTACGGCCCTGGATTTGTAAAAGCAATAAGAGGTCCCCAACCTTGGACCAATATTATGCCCACGGGAGGGGTAAGCACAGAGGAAGATAATCTTAGGGCCTGGTTCGATGCAGGGGTGACATGCGTGGGAATGGGCTCCAAGCTCATCTCAAAAGAGATCATTGCCAATGAGGATCACAAAGGCCTTCAAAAAAAGGTTAAAGAAACTTTGGAGGTTATAAAAAAACTGAGAGCTTAAAAATGATCAGGAAGAAAACCAAATATCTCTTTTTTGCCGCCATTGCTTTCATGCTCTTCGCATGTAATGAGGTTCAAAACACAAAGACCATTAAACTTGCTCATGGTTTGGATGTGAATCATTCAGTCCATCAAGCATTGGTAAAAATGGGAGAGGATTTGGCCCAACTATCCAATGGCAAACTGACCGTTGAGATTTACCCCAATCAACAATTGGGTACCGAACGGCAAATTATGGAATTGTTGCAAATTGGTAGTCTGGACATGACTAAAGTCTCAGCAGCCACTCTTGAAAACTTCGCGCCAAAGACCAAAGTCCTTGGACTCCCCTATCTCTTTAGGGATCGAGAACATTCTTTTAAAGTATTTGATGGTCCCATAGGCCAAGAATTGCTGAATGACGGTAAAAAATATTGGTTAAAAGGGCTTGGCTTTTACGATGCTGGTAGTCGAAGTTTCTACACCAAAGAAAAGGTGGTGGAACATCCTGATGATTTAAAAGGACAAAAAATACGGGTAATGCCCAGTGTGACAGCTATGGAAATGGTACGAGGATTTGGCGGTTCACCCACACCTATTTCATGGGGAGAACTGTATACCTCTTTACAACAAGGTGTTGTGGATGGGGCTGAGAACAATCCTCCAAGCTTTTATCTATCCAAACACTATGAAATATGTAAATACTACTCCCTCAACGAACATACTTTTTCTCCAGATGTGGTGATTGTAGGCACTCATTTTTGGGATAGACTTACTACAGAAGAACAGAATTGGCTCCAGCAGGCGGTGGATGCTTCGGTCATGTACCAAAGGAAATTATGGGCAAAAGCAGAGGCCGAAGCATTGGATGCCATCCAAAAATCAGGAGTGCAAATTGTAAGGCCCGATAAAGTTCCCTTTTCTGAAAGGACAGGAAAAATATATGACAAGTATCAAAGTGATGAGACTCTTTATCCTTTGATCCAACAAATAAGAGCTGTTAACTAACGAAAATGAGAAAAACCATAGATAAAGTTTTGGGTGGCACATTGATCATTATTATGTCTGTAATGGTCTTAAATGTATTGTGGCAGGTATTTACCCGATTTGTTATGGGCACTCCAAGCTCATTTACCGATGAATTGGCACGATACCTAATGATATGGGTTGGAATCCTTGGAGCCGCATATGCAGCTGGGAAGGATATGCATGTGGCCATTGATGTTTTTCCGCAACGATTCAGCAAGGAAACACAGAAAAAATTATCTGTCACGGTTAAGATTATCGTGATGCTTTTCGCACTTTCCGCAATGGTCATTGGAGGTAGTAGATTGGTTTATGTCACGTACGTTTTGGAGCAGTTGTCACCTGCCTTGCAGATACCATTGGCCTATGTGTATTTGGTAATTCCAATCAGCGGACTTTTGGTTATATACTATAAGATCATGGACATTTTAAACCCCACAGCTTAATGGAATATATCCCTGTCTTAGTATTGATTCTAAGTTTTATTGGTCTTTTGGCCATTGGCACCCCCGTTGCATGGAGCATTTCCATTTCCGCCTTGTTGACCATGCTGGTCAGTATTCCCTTTTTACCTGCAACAACCACGATTGCACAGAGAATGGGAGCTGGATTGGATAGTTTTGCCCTGCTGGCAATTCCTTTCTTTATCCTTGCAGGTAATCTCATGAACAAAGGAGGCATGGCGCATCGGTTGATAGCGTTTGCAAAAACCCTTGTTGGCGCACTACCGGGTGGCCTTGCCTTAATCAATATTGTAGCAGCTATGTTGATGGGTGCAATTGCAGGGTCGGCCATGGCATCGGCATCCGCCATGGGAAGTATTCTTGGTCCTGAAATGGAAAAAGAAGGCTATTCCAAAGAATTTGGTGCTGCGGTGAACATTACATCAGCTACAACAGGATTGGTAATTCCCCCTAGCAACATACTTATTGTATATTCTTTGGCCAGCGGAGGAGTTTCCATTGCCGCACTATTTCTTGCCGGATATATTCCTGGAATCTTGACGGGTCTATTTCTGATGATTGTGGCCATGATCTGGGCAAAAAGAAAGGGGTATGCAAGCAAAGTGGAAAAAGGAAGCGTTGGTATTTCCAAAGTAGTGAAAACATTTATAAGCGCTTTTCCAAGCTTGTTGTTGTTATTTGTTGTCATTGGTGGAATTGTTGCCGGAATATTTACTGCTACGGAAGCCTCGGCTATCGCCGTTTTGTACTCATTGATTTTAGGCGTTATCTATAAAGAAATCTCCCTTAAGAACCTTCCGAATATTCTGTTGGATTCGTCAATCACAACGGCCATTGTGATGTTACTTATTGCAGCATCCATTGGTATGTCATGGGCAATGTCTTACGAAAATATTCCCCAAGCCACTAGCGATGTCTTGTTGGGTATTAGTGACAATAAGTTCGTGGTGCTATTGATTATCAATATCATCTTGCTTTTTGTTGGAATTTTTATGGATATGACCCCTGCAGTGCTCATTTTCACTCCAATTTTCTTACCAGTGGTCACCAAACTTGGTATAGATCCCGTGCATTTTGGTATCATCATGGTACTTAATCTGTGTATTGGACTTTGTACACCTCCTGTAGGATCGGTACTGTTTGTTGGGGTCGGTGTGGCCAAAACCTCAATTCAGAAAGTAATAAGGCCGTTAGTACCACTGTTCCTAGCCATGGTCCTAGCCTTGTTTTTAATAACCTACATCCCACAGCTCACAATGTGGTTGCCCAATTTATTTGATTTATAATAAGAGAACATGAATTATTTAAACTATAGAAAAGTGAAGAACAAACAAAAGATTCCATTTTGGATGCCCCTGATTCTAGTTTTGGCCATAATGGTCAGTTGCGATAAAAAGCCAAAGGATAATACCCCCTGGGTATCCATTTTTGATGGAGAGACTCTTAATGGATGGACAGTAAAAGGTGGCACAGCCGAATATTCGATAGACAATGAGGCTATTGTGGGCAAAACAAAACATAACACCCCAAATACCTTTCTTACTTCGGATAAAATGTATGGTGATTTTATTTTGGATTTAGAGTATTTGGTAGATTCCACAATGAATTCAGGGATACAAATACGAAGTAACAGTATTCCTGGTTACAAAAACGGGCGCGTACACGGTTATCAAGTTGAGATAGATCCTTCGGACCGTGCATGGAGTGCAGGAATTTACGATGAAGGTCTTAGAGGCTGGTTGAACCCTTTGTCCAAAAATGAAGCAGCACAAAATGCTTTCAAACAAAATGAATGGAATCACTACCGGATAGAAGCTATTCGTGATACCATAAAAACATGGATAAATGGTGTTCCTGCAGCCTATCTAATTGATGATGCAACGGCATCTGGATTTATTGGACTGCAGGTGCACAGCATAGGAGAAAAACATAAAGCCGGAACTGAGATACGCTGGAAAAACATTCGAATTCTAACCAATGAACTGGATAAATACAGCACAAAATCTCCTTTGGAACCAGTGGTTACAAAAAACCAACTTACGGAACATGAAGAAAAAGCTGGATGGAAAATGCTTTGGGACGGTGAAACCACCAACGGATGGCGCGGCGCAAAATTGGATCATTTCCCAGAGGCTGGCTGGGTGATTGAAAATGGAGAATTGACCGTTTTAGCCTCTGGAGGTGGAGAATCTGAAGCAGGCGGCGATATAGTCACACAGGATCAATATGACAATTTTGAAGTGAAGTTGGAATTCAAAATCACAGAAGGAGCCAACAGCGGAATCAAATATTATGTAAACACCGATTTGAACAAAGGAGCGGGATCTTCTATAGGTCTTGAGTTCCAAATTTTGGATGATGAACGTCATCCCGATGCAAAACAAGGAAACCATGAAGGGAGCAGAACTTTGGCTTCACTTTATGACCTTATTCAGGCCGACACAACCAAATACGTAAAACCAATTGGTGAATGGAACACAGCCCATATCATTTCAAACAACAATCATGTAGAACATTGGTTGAATGGGACAAAAGTGTTGGAATATGAACGTAAGAGCGATGCCTACAGAAAGTTGGTATCAGAAAGCAAATATGTAACATGGCCACAATTTGGTGAAGCAGATAAAGGGAACATCTTGCTACAAGACCATGGAGATAGAGTGGCCTTTAGAAATATAAAAATCAAACAACTTTAAACCTGATATCATGGGTACAAGAAGAAATTTTATCAAAAAAACAACCGCAGGCACCACAGGGTTGGCCTTGGGAGGAATATTACTGCCCAATACGGGATTTTCTAATATTCTAGGTGCTAATGACCGTTTAAGGGTTGCAGTTATTGGGGTGCGAAGTAGAGCAAAAGCACATTGCATTGCCATACATCAAGATCTCAACGCTAAAATTTTATATAACTGCGATGTGGACGATATCATAATTGAAGAACACAATGCATGGTGTCAAAAGAATCTTGGGTATGTTCCAAAAGTTGAAAAAGATTTCCGGAAAATATTGGAAGATAAAGATGTGGATGCTGTTTTTATAGCCACCCCAGAGCACTGGCACGCCCCTATGTCCATTATGGCCATGCAGGCAGGAAAACACGTTTATGTTGAAAAGCCCTGTAGTCATAACCCGCATGAAAATGAATTGCTGGTGGCTGCCCAGAACAAGTATGGTAAAAAAGTACAGATGGGAAACCAGCAACGATCTGCAGCAACATCTGCTTCGGCAATAGCAGATATTCGAAGCGGGGCCATTGGCGAAGTTTACAAAGGCGAAGCCTATTATTCCAACAATAGGGGTTCCATAGGAAAAGGGAATGAAATTAGCATCCCCAAAACCTTGGATTGGGAGCTCTGGCAAGGACCTGCTCCAAGAGAAAGTTATCGGGATAATATTCACCCATACAATTGGCATTGGTTTCGCACTTGGGGAACGGGCGAGGTTCATAACAACGGTACCCATGAAATAGACATTTGCCGCTGGGCACTTGACGTAGATCTACCATCCTCAGTGACCTCTTTTGGTGGAAAGTATACTTATGATGACGATTGGGAATTTGTGGATAACCAACAAGTGACCTATTCCTTTCCAGGAAATAAATTCATTACTTGGACTGGTCATAGTCGAGGGATCATGAAACCTGAACGCCCTGGAAGAGGTGTTACCATTTATGGAAGTAAGGGAAGCATTGAGTTGAGCAGAAATTTTTATAAATTATATGATCTTGCTGGAAATCCAATTAAATTGGAATTTGAAAAAACACAAAGCGCAACTACCAATACCCAAGGGATTGGAGGGTTGGATGTGGATCATGTAGGCAACTTTTTTAATGCCATTAGAAAGGACGAATCATTGAAATCAGATATTAATGATGCCAGTATTTCTACCATGCTATGTCATTTAGGCAATATGGCGCAAGATGCCGGGCACTCATTGGAAATTGATTCAAAAACGGGAAAAGTGCTCAATGATGACGCCATTATGAAAAAGAGTTGGAAAAGGGAATATGCAAAAGGTTGGGAGCCTAAACTTTAAAAAATGAAACGAAGAGATTTTGTAACAAGCACTGGCATGGCCGTTGCAGGGATATCTGCCATAAATGCGGGGATACTATATCCATCAAAGAGTAATGTTATCAATATTGGTATCATAGGCACTGGCGATCGCGGAGGTGGGCTAATTCCCATTATCAATAAAATTGAAGGAATGAAAGTAACAGCCTGCTGCGATATACTACCCTTCAGATTGAAAAATGCAATGGGGAAAGTTGAAGGCAAGGCAAAGGCTTACTCCGATTACAAAACGCTCTTAAACGATAAAAATATCGATGCAGTTTTGGTAGCCACCCCATTTAGTGAGCATTCCCAAATAGCCCTTGATGCCTTGGATGCCGGAAAACATGTGTATTGCGAAAAAACGATGGTAAAGGGTTATGAAGCCATAAAAAGTTTAGTTGCCAAAGCTTCAAAATCAAAGCATATTTTCCAGACAGGACACCAATATCACAGCTCAAGGCTGTACTCTCATGTGGTTGATTTAATTCAGAATGGAAAAATTGGAAAAATAACTGCCATTGAATGCCAATGGAATCGAAATGGAAATTGGCGTAGACCTGTTCCAAGCCCTGAATTGGAAAGAGCTATTAACTGGCGCATGTACAAGGAATTCTCTGGGGGATTACTGGCTGAACTCTGCTCACACCAATTGGATTTTTGTAATTGGGTGTTGGATGCAGTGCCCTCCAAAGTAGTTGGAGATGGTGGTATTGATTATTGGAAAGATGGTCGGGAGACCTTTGATAATGTCCATATGATCTATACATATCCCAACGGGGTAAGGGCAAAATTTACTTGCTTGACCAGCAATTCAAAGGACGATTACCAAATAAAAGTTCTTGGAGATAAGGGCACAATAACCATAGATTACACAAAAGCATGGTTCTATCCGGAGAAAAAAGAAAAATCCAAGGAATTGGGAGAAGTTGATGGCGTTTCTGGTGCTACCATTAAATGGAACCAGGACAAAGGTGCTCCCATTGAGGTAGAACATTTGGACCCTAGCAAACAGGCATTACTAGATTTTAAGCAGAGTATTTTGAGTAATACCATGCCAAAATCCAATGTTATCAGTGGTGCAAAGGCTGCAATTTGTGTACAGATGGGATTGGATGCAGTTCACAATGGGAATGTGGTCCATTGGAAAAGTGGGTTACTTTAACGAAGACTTACTTGAAACATGCTAACTGGCCCAATTGCAGAATGTTAGTTGGGAAAAATGACTTATTGATAAGCCGTATAACGCTGTTTGTCTAAATTTTGCAAAGCTTAAGCACTAAATTCCATATACTTCAGGTATGGAAATCTTATCAACATTACTGGAAGAAATAACTGGGTTTTTAGGGATAACCCAAGCTTTGGAAATTCTAAAAAGCGGGGACTATGCTGCATTCAAAACTTATGATGGTATTGCGTCACTCATATATCCCATAATTCCATTGTTGCTTTTATTGGAATTTGTGGTGGGGTTGATTTATAAAAAACCACAAATCAAAGTCTACAAAGTAAATTTCCTTATTTACATCTTCAATCGGTTTGTTGGGCGTTTTATAGCCATAGCCATGGTAACATTTTGCATTGGGGTTTTTAGTTCCTACGCCATTTTGAAAACAAGTAACACATGGTATTGGTTTATCTATGCCTATGTTGTTTGGGAATTGGGTCATTTTGTATATCACTACCTAGGACATAAAGTGCGACTTTTTTGGTGTCTGCATTCCACACACCATGCTCCGGAGGAAATGAACCTCTCTGTTACGCATGCGCACTTTTTTTTGGAGGCCCCTTATGCCGATACCATCCGTACGACGGTATGCATCCTCTTGGGAGTACAACCAGAGCTTTTGTTTACCGTAATGTTTATTGATGGAACGTATGGTGCCTTTATCCATATTGGGGAAAACCTTATTAAAGATGCCAGGTTTGGATTTTTGAACAAAATCATGCTTACTCCATCCCATCATAGGGTACACCATGCCAGAAATCCGTTATATATGGACACCAATTTTTGTAACCTTCTCAATGTTTGGGACAAAGTTTTCGGGACATATCAGGAAGAACAAAAAAGTGTACAAATTGAATATGGAATCACACGAGAAATGGATTCCGGAAATTTTATTGATGTCTACTTCGGTGAAATCATAGCTTTGGCCAAGGATGTTGTTAACGCCCCAGGTCTAACAAATAAATTTCGTTATCTAATAATGCCTCCTGGGTGGAGTCATACCGGAGATCACAAAACAGCAAAAGTTGTACGAAGTGCCTATTTAGAAAGTAATTTGGACGCATAAACTTTTCTTAAAGTTGTTAGCTTCCAAGAGATTGTTTCATAAATTATCTCCAATTCAAAAATCAAAAAATGAAACATCTCTTTACTATCACACTATTTTTAATGGTAGGTTTTGCATCTGCCCAGCAAAATGAAGTTCCAAAAGAAATTATTGAATCCATCGAAACTGATGTCTGGATTCCTTTTATGGAGGCCTATGCCGATTTGGATTCGGATAAATTAAAATCCATTCACACCAAGGATATTGTTCGAATAACCATTGATCAGAACGAAATTAAGACGGGTGAGAGCTATTTGGAACACTTTGGAGGTTTTCTAGACAACGTAAAACAACGTGGAGGTCAATTGGGTATTGCATTTGCTATTCTTTCCACAGCTATGGATGAAAGCCAAGACCTAGCATACCAAACAGGCTACTATCGATTTAGCTCAAAACGAAAGGATGATGAAAATTTGGTGCCTCGCGGCTACGGTTATTTCAACGTAGGCCTAAGAAAGGAAAACGGTACATGGAAGTTATGGATGGATTCCGATAAAAGAACCGATATTTCCCATTCCGATTTCCACGATGTGGACATCATTTATGATCTGGATAAACAGCTTTAATCCAACCCGGCCACTTCTTTGATTTCACCAATAATTTTGTCTGCCAGACCATCTGCTTCCGCTTGGGATTTTGCTTCGGTATAAACCCTAATTATAGGCTCGGTATTTGACTTACGCAGATGTACCCAATTCTCAGGGAAATCAATTTTGACCCCATCTATGGTTGATACCTGCTCATTTTTGTATTTGTCATTCATGGCACTCAACAATGCATCAACATCAAGATCAGGAGTAAGCTGTATTTTCTTTTTGCTCATAAAGTAGCTGGGGTAGCTAGCTCTCAGCTCTGCCACCGTGCCTCCTTTTTCCGCCATCAACATTAAAAATAAGGCAGTTCCAACCAAGGCGTCCCTTCCATAATGACTCTCCGGATAAATGATTCCACCGTTGCCCTCTCCTCCTATTATGGCATTGTTAGACTTCATCTTGGTGACGACGTTGACCTCCCCAACAGCTGCAGCATCATAAGTTCCCCCGTGCTTTTCCGTAATATCGCGAAGTGCTCTGGTAGAGGATAAATTGGAAACTGTGTTTCCTTGGGTCTTGCTCAATACGTAATCCGCACAAGCCACCAAAGTGTATTCCTCACCAAACATTTCACCATCATTGCTGATAAATGCCAATCGATCCACATCCGGATCTACCACAATACCAAAATCGGCTTGTTCCTTTACCACCAAATCACAGATATCTTTCAAGTGCTCTTTTAGTGGCTCCGGGTTATGTGGAAAGTGACCGGTTGGGTCGCAATACAATTTTATTACCTCTACTCCCAATTCTTCCAATAGTTTTGGAATGGCAATTCCCCCTGTGGAGTTGACACCATCAACAACCACTTTAAAACCTGCTTTTTTGATTACTTCTTTATCAACAAGGGAAAGGTTCAATACTTCATCAATATGCACATCGATATAGGAATCATTTTTGGTGATTTTACCCAAATCATCCACCTCCGCAAAATTGAAGTCTTCTTTTTCAGCCAGTTCCAAAATCACTGCTCCCTGTTTTGCATCCAAAAACTCACCGCGCTCGTTCAACAGTTTAAGTGCGTTCCATTGTTTTGGATTATGACTTGCGGTTAGGATAATTCCGCCATCCGCTTTTTCCAAAGGAACGGCTATTTCAACGGTTGGAGTCGTAGAAAGGTCCAAATCAATCACATCAATCCCAAGTCCTACCAAGGTAGATACCACCAAATTCTGAATCATCTCACCGGACAAACGCGCATCACGGCCAATTACCACGGTCAAATCATCCTTTCCTGAATACTCTTTTAGCCAAGTACCATATGCAGCCGCAAATTTTACGGCATCTATTGGGGTTAAATTATCACTGGTTGTACCTCCGATGGTTCCTCGTATTCCAGAAATTGATTTGATCAGCGTCATAATTGTTAAAAAGTTTTTGCAAATATAAAAGCCTATCCCCTATTGAAGGTTTCTAATTTGTAAATTTCACAAAGAAATCAAAATTGTACCCGTGAACTTTCTTGCCCACATTTATCTGTCCTTTGGCGATAAGGAAATTACCTTGGGCAATTTCTTTGCAGACCATATCAGGGGGAATAAATTCAAACATTTCCCTGAAAAAATTCAAAAAGGAATTTTATTGCACCGGGAAATCGACACGTATACAGACTCCCATCCCATTGCAAAACAGAGCAGCAAAAGGCTTCATAAAAATTACAGTCATTACAGTAGGGTTATCGTGGATATTTTTTATGATCATTTTTTGGCCAAAAATTGGTTCAACTATTCAGATGTTCCCTTGGAAAAATATGTTGATGATTTTTATGACCTGTTGGAAGATAATTTCAATATGTTGCCTTTGGCTACCCAACGTATGATGCCCTATATGATCACGGACAATTGGTTGTTGAGCTATTCCAATCTTAAAGGGATTTCAAAGGTTCTTGACGGAATGAACCGAAGGACAAAAAATAAATCCAAAATGAATTTTGCCGTTTTGGACCTTGAAGAACATTATGAAGCTTTTGAAAACGAATTTGTGCTGTTTTTTGAAGAATTGATTACCTTTTCCCACCAAAAATTTATCTCTCTATGCGAAGACTGATACTTGTAGTCCCATTTCTACTATTATTCATAAACTGTAAAAAACAACCAGCCCAACCAACTGGATTGATTACTGAAAAAGCCATGGTGGTCTCAGCCCGTGAAGAAGCTTCCAGAATAGGCTCTGAAATTATGGAAAAAGGTGGTAACGCCTTTGATGCCATGGTAGCAACAGAACTGGCTTTGGCCGTTGCCTATCCCTTTGCAGGAAACCTTGGAGGAGGTGGATTTATGGTCTACCGGAAGAACAATGGAGATCTAGGGGCAATAGACTATAGGGAAAAAGCCCCTCTTTCTGCTCACAAGGACATGTATTTAGATTCTTTGGGCAATGTGATTCCAGATATGAGCACCGTAGGTGCCACTGCTGTTGGTGTACCGGGAACAGTGGCCGGAGTTATGGAGGTACACAAAAAATTCGGCTCCCTGCCCCTATCCGATATTATGACACCTGTCATCAAATTGGCCAAGAAAGGTCTAGTTGTTACCGAAAAACAAGCAAAAAGATTGGAAAGCTATCGAGAACGTATTATTGCCGTGAATGGTGACAGTACCAAATTTGCCGCTACCTATCAAGCTGGAGATACCATAAAATATCCTGCTCTTGCAAAGACGTTGGAAAAGGTTCTAGAAAAGGGAAGGGATGGATTTTACACAGGAGAGATTGCCGAAAAACTAGCAACATTTATACAAGAAAAAGGAGGGTTTGTTACGGAAGAAGATTTGGCAAAGTATGAAGCCAAATGGAGACAGCCCGTCGTCTTTAAATATAAGGACTTACGAATCATTTCCATGAGTCCACCTAGTAGTGGTGGAGTAACCATCAACCAAATATTCAAGATGCTGGAACCCTATAATATTTCTAAGTATGGGCATAACTCGGTCAAGTCCATTCAGTTATTTACCGAAGCCGCCAGACGTGCCTATGCCGACCGCAACTACTTTTTGGGTGACCCAGATTTTGTGGATATCCCCTTGGATGTGCTGTTGAGCAACTCCTACCTCGAAGAACGTATGCAGAATTTTTCCTTTGACAAGGCAACGCTATCCTCGGAAGTATCCCATGGTGAAGTTGAAATTATTGAAAGTTCTGAAACCACACATTACTCTATTGTGGATAGTGAAGGAAATGCAATTTCGGCTACCACAACATTGAATGGAGGTTATGGTTCAAAACTATATTCCGATGAGCTTGGCTTCTTTTTGAACAACGAAATGGATGATTTTAGTGCCAAACCGGGAATCCCCAATATGTTTGGACTCATTGGCGCAGAAGCAAACAGCATAGCTCCCGAAAAACGCATGTTGAGCAGCATGACTCCCACTATTGTGGAAAAAGATGGTAAACTTTACATGGTTGTGGGTACCCCAGGAGGTTCAACCATAATTACCGCTGTTGCCCAAACAATTCTCAACGTATATGAATTCGATTTGAGCATGCAAGAGGCGGTGAATGCACCTAGATTTCACCACCAATGGCTTCCAGATTTAATTTCGTTTGAAGAAGAAGGGTTTTCAGATAAGGTGAAAACTGGATTGACACAAAAAGGATACGAAATACATGAGGGCAGAAATAGAATCATTGGCAAAGTTGATGCGATAAGAGTTTTACCCGATGGCAGTTTGGAAGGTGGAGCAGATAAACGAGGTGATGATACTGCAGTAGGCTTCTAAATTATGGTATAGTGAACTACGATGTTGTAATCCTTACCGATCCAAGGTATGTAAATCCCCAAGAACGTAATCCAAGCATAGAAAATGTACTCTTAGAGGATCAACTTGTTCTTGATGCACTAAAGCAATTAGAGCTTAATGTTACAAGAAAGTCGTGGGACGACCCTGATTTTGATTGGACAACTACAAAATATGCAATTTTCAGAAGTACTTGGGACTGTTTCAATCGTTTTTCGGAGTTTTCCAACTGGTTGAATCATGTTTCCAGCAAAACAAAGCTCATCAACTCCAAAGAACTCATTAATTGGAATATAGATAAGCACTATATGAAAGATTTGGCTGCCAATGGTATTGCCATTCCCAAAACTTTGTTCATAGAACAAGGTCAAAAAACAACATTATCCGATACATATAGAGAGGCCATTGAAAATTATGGTTTCAACAAAACCGCCATGGTGCTAAAACCGTGTATTTCGGGTGGTGCAAGACACACTTATAAGATTCTTCCTTCGGAAACAACACAATACGAGGAGCTTTTTCAAGAATTAATCGCCAATGAAGCCATGATGCTGCAAGAGTTTCAACATAATATTGTAACCAAAGGGGAAATATCCATGATGGTCTTCAACGGTAAGTTCACTAATGCTGTTTTGAAGATTGCAAAGCAGGGAGATTTTAGGGTGCAGGACGATTTTGGTGGCAGTGTTCAAGAATATAACCCTACTCAGGAAGAAATTAGCTTTGCGGAAAAGACTGCAATGGCCGCCCCAGAAATCCCAATTTATGCCCGGGTGGATATTTTTAGGGATAACGACGGGAATCTAGCCTTGGCGGAACTGGAAATTTTTGAACCAGAGCTATGGTTTAGGCTTTTTCCAGAAGCAGCAAATATTTTGGCAACTAGTATAAAGAAAAGACTGTTTTAATTTGAATCCACTCAAAAAAGAACCAAAATCAGTCTCCATGATCTAGGTCATTGGAAAGATTGCACTTGGCTCCTACTTTAGTTCCTAATTAAAATATAGAAGTCATGGGTAATTTTAGCAAGTTTATGGTTTTGATCTGGGTAATGGTCTTTTGTACAACAGCATATTCCCAAAAAGGAATGGGAGAATCGGATGGCTTGGCAAGTCAAAAGGCAATCCCCGATTTTGTAACATTAAAGGGAACAGTGCAAGAAATTAAAAGAGGCCCCTGTACGTTCACCGTTGGTAAATCCATCTCAGGAACGCATTTGCTCATCAAATCTGATGAAGCTGTTTTTAATGTACACTTGGGACCAACCACAAAAATCTACAATTTTGTTTCTGATAGTAAGGATAGTGAAGTAGAAGTCACAGTTTTTAGAACAAAAAAACTACCAAACAACCACTACATTGCCAAAGAGCTTGTATATAATAAAGATACTTTGATGCTTCGTGATGGCTATCTTAAACCTTTTTGGGCCAATAGAAAAGGCAAGGAATTATAGAAATAATAAACCAAATAAAGAAGAGGCTATAAGGCGAAGATATCCCTGGTTCTTCTTTCTTGAATTGTTGCGGTTGCTATTATACCTGGGTTATATTTTTGACCCCAATAATTTTAGAAAAATACCAAGTGCCTCGTTGTTTGTTTTCTTTTTCCACACTGCAAAAAGTTCAGTTTTAAAAGGTTCATCCTCCAATTCAATGAACCGTACTTTATATTTAGTTGCCAGGGTAAGGGATTTTGGCACAACGGAAATACCCAATCCACTTTCCACCAGTTTAAAAATAGTAGGACCATGAATGGATTGGTGCGAAATTTTCGGCATAAAGCCATGACTGGCGCATAAACTTATAATTTGTTGGTAATATAACTGACTTTGTTGATTGGGAAAAAGAATAAAAGATTCTTGGGAAAACTGTTCTATACTCTTAAAGTTTGCATTGGTAATGGGATGTTCCTTGGGCAATACTACACAGAGATTCTCCACTGCCACCGACTTAAAATTCATGATTTCGGGTACTTCGTTAGATCTCATGAAACCAATATCCAATAGATTTTTTTCAAGCTGTTCCAATTGAATTTGATTACTTCCTTCTTGTAACACAAATTTGATTTTAGGATGCCGTTCACTCAATTCTTTAATTTTCTTTGGAAGGTATTCTTGCATCGCAGAACCCACAAAACCAATCTTCAACATGCCAGAATGCCCCTCCAGTGCAAGGTTCCAACGCTCCATGGAACTATTTAGCTGACCAATAACAATCTCGGCTTCCTTTTTGAACAACTGACCTGCTCGGTTTAATTCTACACTTCTGTTGCTCCTTTTAAAAAGTGGCTGCTTCACTATTACCTCAAGTCTTTGGATTTGTTGACTCAATGCTGATTGCGAAATCAACAAACGCTCCGCCGCATGCCCATAATGCAAAGTCTCCGCCAAAACAAGAAAATAGTGCAGGTGCCTAATTTCTAATTGATTATTTAAACTAATCATTTATTATAAAATAATAATTAAATGTGATTAAATATACAATTAGTTTTGTACACAAATAAATTCGTGCCATGCAATTCAATGACAATACTCCATTAGAAATCGTTCTAAAAGCCATTTTTGACCCATATAAAGAAAGTGTTTCAGATGTGGAAACCATCAGTGCTGCAATAATCAACAAGGGCTTGATCCATAAGGAAGAAGATATCATCAACGATCATATTGCGTTCCGAACGCTAGGTGTTCCCAACCTTGGTATTAAATCCTTGGAAAAAATCTTTCTTGCTTATGGTTACCAAAGAAAAGATGCATTTTACTTTGAAGAAAAGAAATTGGATGCCTATTGGTACGCACCACCAAGTCCAAAGTATCCAAGAATTTTTATAAGTGAGCTAAGGGTCAATGATTTAACCCAAAATGCACAATCCATCATTAAAAAACATACACAACATATTGTAAAAGACCCTGTTGATGCCCTCAATTTTGATAACCCAAACGAAGTTGGGCAGTTCTTTTATCAACCACTATGGGAAGCTCCTACCGTGGATGATTTTTTGGAATTGGGTAAGGAAAGTGAATACGCTGCCTGGGTAATTTATAACAGGTATTATTTGAATCATTATACCATAAGTGTACATGCCTTACCAGAGCCTTACAACAAACTTGAAAAGTTCAATGCCTTTTTAGAGGAGATTGGCATTGTGCTAAACACAGCTGGAGGCAAAACAAAAACCAGTAAAGATGGTCTTTTAAAACAAAGTAGTTCAGTTGCCAAAATGGTCAATGCCACATTTGCCAACGGTGAGCAAATGAAAATTGCCGGTAGTTACGTGGAATTTGCGGAGCGATTACCCTTACCTGAGTTCCAAACAATGGACAAAAGTCTTTTAAAGCGTGAACACTTGCGTGAAGGTTTTGAATCTGCCAATGCGGATAAGATATTTGAAAGCACCTATGACGAACAGGTAAAAAAGACGGTTACGTATCACTCTTAACCTGCCCTACCTGCTTTTTCAATTCCTCCATAGATTGTTGGAGCTGTCGTAGCAACCCAGTTTCCGTAGTGGCATCAACATTGAAAGTTAGCTTACTGCTTACCTCCCATATTTCCTGTATCTGAAAAGGTTTAATGTCATATGGAGGGTAGGTTTCGTTAAGGGACACCAAGGTAATATTATTGGAATTTGGCTTTCTTTCAATCTTTTTCACCATTACAGAATCCTGTAGGACAACTACATACATTTTATTTGAACTTACATGATCAATATGTTCTATCGCCCTGGCCAACACCCATTCTCCAGGTCTTAAATTGGGCAACATACTATCCCCTTCTACCTGAAATCCACGATAAGTCGCATTTCTAAACTCTGGAATGGGCATATCAAAGGCAGGTAATTGTTGGTACCAGCTTGTATCTTGAATATTCTGTGGATAGCCGGCAGCCGCCTTGGCGTTGACCAAGACCATATTATCTTGCTCTGCACTATCAACGGTTACTACTTTAGGAATCACACTGGTTTTTGAAGTTTCCAAATGTTTTTGGTCACTTTCTCCAAACAACCATAATGGATTGATTTTAAACTGTCGCAACAATTCGGCCACTACTTTACCAGATAACTTGGTTCTCCCCCGCTCTATATCGGCCGTGGTATTTTTAACACCCAACAACTGTGCAAACTCGGTTTGGGTACGGCCCAACTCCCTTCGTATCTCTATAAATCGTTTTAAGGTCAGTTCGTTCTCCATACTACAAAAATAGACTTTTTGGATTATTTCCAAAATATTTATTGGATTATTTCCATTATTTGGAATATTTCCATAATTTTGATTGGAATATTTCCAAGTAATGAATTTTAAACGCATTCAAGAAAAACTGAACATTCTAGCCGACGCTGCAAAATATGATGTGTCCTGTGCCAGTAGTGGCAGTGATCGCACCAACAAGGACAATGGGTTGGGGAATGCGTCCAGAATGGGCATCTGCCACAGTTATACGGAGGATGGTAGATGTATATCACTCTTGAAAATCCTGTTGACCAACCATTGCATTTATGATTGTGCCTATTGTGTTACCCGTAAAAGCAATGATGTACAAAGAGCCGCTTTTAAAATTCAAGAAGTTGTAGATCTCACCATCAATTTTTACCGAAGAAATTATATTGAAGGGCTCTTTCTGAGCTCAGGAATCTTCAAGAATCCAGATTACACCATGGAGCGTTTGGTTGCCGTTGCCAAAAAACTTCGAAAAGACGAAAATTTCAATGGCTACATCCATTTAAAGTCTATTCCCGGGGTGAGTGATGAATTGATGTATGAAGCTGGATTGTACGCGGATAGACTTTCTGTTAACATAGAGGTGCCCACCATTTCCGGTTTAAAGCTTTTGGCTCCAGATAAAAAACATGAAGACTTTACCAAGCCCATGTTAAAAGTTAAAAACGAATTGAACCGCTATAAAAATGAGCGAAAAGTCATTAAAAGCACTCCAAAATATGCCCCTGCAGGACAAAGCACCCAAATGATTGTTGGCGCTTCCGGTGAAACGGATAAAGACATTATGTATTCGGCAACCTACTATTATAAAATGTATCAAATGAAAAGGGTCTACTACTCTGGCTATGTTCCCGTTTCCAATGATAGCCGTTTGCCGTCCATTGGATCTCAAGTTCCCATGTTACGGGAGAATAGATTGTACCAAACGGATTGGCTTCTTAGATTTTATGGTTTTGCAGTCAATGAAATCCTGAATAAAGAACATCCCAATTTGGATGTTGATATAGACCCTAAACTGTCTTGGGCGCTAAGGAACCTACATCATTTTCCGGTGGACATCAACAAAGCGGACAGGCCATTATTGGCCAGGGTGCCAGGAATTGGTATGCTATCGGTTGATAAAATTATAAAGGCCAGGCAGTTTCGAAAATTAGGATGGGAACATCTTAAAAAGATAGGTGTGGCACTCAACCGGGCCAAATATTTTATTGTTTGTGATTCTAGAAACTGGGAACGTCGGGATTTGGATGCTGATAAAATCAAAGGACTGATTCTACAGAACTCACAAGGTAAATTTAGAAAGCAATACAGTCAACAATTGCAATTATTCAATTGATATAATGGAATTAAAAATAAGAAACATCAAAAACGAATAGATTATGAACCCATCTAAAACCCTCATTTACGACGGAAGCTTCAATGGCTTCCTTACTGCAATCTTCGTGTCCTTCGAAGAAAAAATTAATGTGGCCGACATTCAGCGGAACTCGCAAGGTCAAAACGGACTGTTTTCAGAAACGGAGACTATTTTCACCAATGTGGAAAAGGCCAAACGGGTATGGAACGGTATCCGAAACAAGAGCCATAATGCCATTACCAATGTCTATTTCGCTTTTTTGAGCGAAGCCGAAGGAGTAGAACTTACCCTTTACACCTATATCCAAAAACTAATGGCCTCCAAAAATGGTAAGCAATTGGATTATTCGGATGGCATTGTGCTGCGTATTTCCCAATTGGCCCGTTCTGTTGGGCGTGAAAAACATAGGATGGAAGCCTTTGTTCGGTTCCAGCTCACGAAGGATGATATTTACTTTGCCAACATTGAACCTGATTTTGATGTGCTTCCATTGATTTCAAAACATTTCAGAAATCGATATGCAGATCAACAATGGCTGATTTACGATGTGAAACGGAAATATGGTATTTTCTACAACTTGGAGCATGTAGAAATGGTATCCCTAAACTTAAAGCAGGTACATTTCAATAAAATCCATAAAAGTGATGCTTTCTTAAGCGAGGAATACGATTACCAAACCCTTTGGAATGATTATTTCAAAAGCACTCATATAAAATCAAGAATCAATAGGAAATTACATACCCAACATGTACCTAAACGGTATTGGAAGTATCTTTCGGAAAAGAAAGAAACTGCGTAGATTTTAAATTAAGGCTATTGATTACCTTACTTGCTCCGTTCTCCCACAAAATGGTCGCCCTTGTTTTTAAAGAGTACATTGAATGTGGTCAAACTTCCATAGATTCGGGTAATGTATTGCTGTAGATCAATTTTTTCCTGATCATCCAGGTTTTTACTACTATTAATTTTTTGTTCCATTACTCTGATACGGTCCCGGACCATAACAATCTTATGGAAAAAAGTATCAATGGGCATTTCCTTGTTGGCCAAATCATCTCCTGGCTCCAGAATCAATTTACCCCCTCGCCATTTATCTGCAATGGCCACTTTCTCATGGGTGTCGCTCCACTTTTCTAAAATACTTACCAGTGAGCGTTCCACATCAAAAAAGCTTACAGTGTCTACTTCATCCTCTACCCCATCAATAACTTCAAATTCTGAATCCAAGTCAATGGTTTCCAGACCATTTTCCAAAAAAGTTACCCAATAATGTTTGGAAGTAACGTTGGTCACAACACCTTTTCCATATTCCGAATGGTCAATTCTAGAGCCAATGCCCAATAATTTCATAGTAAAAAAAGCTTATAGGTCACTCCGAGCGTTGTCGAGAAGCAACACGTTTATCATGAACCCAAAAATACATCATCAATTAACAAAAACGAAAACAAACCTCACTTCCTTTTTAAGCTTCAAATGTGTACTTTAGCATCTTGTGCTATGATTAACTACGAAGAAAATATTGAGGTCAAGGGAGCAAGGGTCCACAACCTAAAAAACATAGATGTCACCATTCCACGGGAAAAACTGGTCGTTATTACCGGGCTCTCCGGGAGTGGAAAATCATCTTTGGCCTTTGACACCATTTATGCTGAAGGACAACGTCGATACATTGAAACCTTTTCTGCCTACGCAAGACAATTTTTAGGCGGTTTGGAACGCCCTGATGTTGATAAAATAGACGGTCTTTCTCCCGTTATTGCCATTGAGCAAAAAACCACCTCAAAATCCCCTCGTTCCACGGTGGGCACCATTACCGAGGTTTATGATTTTTTACGTTTGCTTTTTGCCCGTGCCGGAGATGCTTACAGCTATAATACCGGCGAAAAAATGGTCAGCTACAGCGATGAGCAGATTAAAAACCTGATCATTGACATTTACCGGGAGAAGAAAATAAACATCTTGGCCCCTGTGGTCAAATCCAGAAAAGGACATTACCGAGAGCTTTTTGAACAGATTGCAAAGCAAGGTTTTGTAAAAGTGCGTGTTGATGGTGAAATTTTGGATATCACCAAAGGCATGAAGGTGGATCGTTACAAAACCCATGATATTGAGATTGTCATTGACCGTTTGAAAGTAATGGAAAGCGAAGATTTCCATAAACGGTTGAATGAAACCATTAATACGGCCATGTATAGTGGCAATAACGTTCTCATGGTCTTGGAGGAAGGTGAAGAAACCCCGCGCTACTTTAGTAGAGATTTAATGTGTCCTTCATCTGGCATCTCCTATCCTACTCCGGAACCGAATACTTTTTCGTTCAATTCACCAAAGGGTATGTGCCCAAAGTGTAATGGTCTGGGCCATGTGTTTGAGGTCAACGAACAAAAGATATTTCCCAATAAAGATTTATCCATCAAAGCTGGTGGAATTGCCCCATTGGGTGAGTATAAAAAATCCTGGGCCTTCAAACAGTTGGAAACTATTGCTCAACGCTATAAGTTTGAACTGACGGATCCCATAAAAAAAATACCTTCAGATGCCATGGAGGTTATTCTGAACGGTGGTAAAGATAGTTTTGAGGTCGATTCCAAAACCTTGGGTGTAAAACGGCAATATAAAATTGATTACGAAGGAATTTCCAACTTCATCAAAACCCAGTTTGATGAAGCCAATTCCACCTCCATAAAACGATGGGCCAAAGAATATATGGACAAGGTCTCCTGCCCCAATTGTGAAGGTGCGCGATTACGAAAAGAATCCCTCTATTTTAAAATTGGAGAGAAAAACATAGCAGAATTGGCCCAACTGGATATTGCTGAGCTGGCCACATTCTTCAATGAGCTGCAGAACAATCTGGAAGGCAATCAAAAGAAAATTGCGGAGGAAATTGTCAAGGAAATCAAGACACGAATTCAATTTTTATTGGATGTGGGACTGGATTATCTATCACTGAACAGAAGCTCAAAATCATTGTCCGGAGGGGAAGCGCAACGTATTAGACTGGCCACACAAATTGGGTCTCAGTTGGTTGGAGTGCTTTATATTTTGGATGAACCGAGCATTGGATTGCATCAAAGAGATAATGAGCGCTTAATCAATTCCTTGGTATCACTTCGTGATATTGGAAATTCAGTAATTGTAGTGGAACATGATAGGGACATGATCGAACATGCCGACCATGTAATTGATATTGGTCCAAAAGCTGGACGACATGGTGGAGAGATAATTTCCGAAGGAAGACCTGAAGACTTAAAGCAACATCATACCCTCACTGCTGAGTATATTACCGGTGAAAGGGAAATTCCTGTTCCGCAAAATCGAAGAAAAGGAACTGGAAAGAAAATAATGATTACAGGTTGCACGGGAAATAATTTAAAAAACGTTACCGCAGAATTTCCGCTAGGGAAACTTATTGGGGTCACTGGGGTATCTGGTAGTGGAAAATCCACCTTGGTCAATGAAACCCTCTACCCTATCATGAATGCCCACTACTTCAATGGGGTCAAAAAACCTATGCCCTATAAAAAGATAACGGGATTACAACATATTGATAAGGTCATTGATATCAATCAATCACCCATTGGTAGAACTCCACGCTCCAATCCCGCAACCTATACTGGTACTTTTAGTGAGATTAGGGCCTTGTTCGCTAAAACCACGGAAGCTACCATAAGAGGTTATAAACCAGGAAGGTTCAGTTTTAATGTAGCCGGAGGAAGGTGTGAAACATGTCAAGGTGGTGGCCTTAAAGTCATTGAAATGAACTTTTTACCCGATGTTTATGTGGAATGCGAAACCTGTAACGGGAAGCGTTTCAATAGGGAGACTTTGGAAATAAGGTACAAAGGAAAATCCATTGCGGATGTCTTGGAAATGACCATTAATGAAGCTGTTGATTTCTTTGAAAATATTCCCAAAATCCATAGAAAACTTAAGACCATCAAAGATGTTGGTCTGGGTTATATTTCTCTTGGACAACAATCCACTACCCTATCTGGAGGTGAAGCACAACGGGTAAAGTTGGCTACTGAACTTTCCAAAAGGGACACTGGAAACACATTTTACATTCTAGATGAGCCTACTACAGGGCTACACTTTGAAGACATTAGGGTACTTATGGAAGTTTTGAACCAATTGGTAGACAAAGGAAATACTATTTTGGTCATAGAACATAATATGGACGTTATCAAAATGATGGACCATATCATTGATATTGGGTACGAAGGTGGCCGTGGTGGTGGAATGATCGTTGCCAAGGGAACTCCTGAAGAAGTAGCCAAGGACAATAAAAGTTATACAGCCAAGTTTTTGAAGAAGGAGTTGGACATTTCCAAGCGCAAGATGGCGCCTGCGGTTTAATATAAAATATACATATGCGAAAAGAACAGCATCACAAGGGATGGAATGAGATAAAGACAAACGATTCATGGGCCATATTCAAAATTATGGGTGAATTTGTCAACGGATTTGAAAAAATGAGTGCTATTGGACCCTGTGTTTCAATTTTTGGTTCCGCACGGACAAAGCCGGGAGACCCCTACTATGAACTTTCTGTTAAGGTTGCCCAAAAAGTTGCAGAAGCGGGCTATGGTATTATTACCGGAGGTGGCCCTGGGATTATGGAAGCGGGTAACAAAGGTGCTAATTTGGCCGGGGGCACATCGGTTGGACTCAACATTGACCTCCCTTTTGAACAACACGATAATCCATATATAGATGATGATAAGAGTTTAGATTTTGACTACTTTTTTGTCCGGAAAGTAATGTTTGTTAAGTACTCTCAAGGATTTGTAGTAATGCCTGGCGGCTTTGGAACTTTGGATGAACTGTTTGAAGCCATCACTTTGATTCAAACCAATAAGATACATACATTCCCGATTATTTTGGTAGGGTCAAAATTTTGGAGTGGACTTTTTGATTGGGTCAAGAATACGATGTTGGAGGCTGGGAACATAAGCCCAAAAGATCTTGACCTTATAAAAATTGTGGATACTGAAGAAGAAGTTGTCCAAATCATTGATGCATTCTATAAAGGACGCAACCTAAGCCCTAATTTCTAAACCGCAAACTTTGGTTATCAAGAATTTTATTCAACGTATTGTATTCCTTCTATGTTTCTTTCTCTGCTATTTGGCAGCAGGTCAACATAGAAATGAAATCAATGCTACTTTGGATGATACAACCAACGAAATTCAGATAACACAAAAGCTTACCTATCATAATGGCTCTGATAATGGTCTTTCCGTTCTTTATTTTAATGATTGGAACCATGCCTACTCAAATAAAAATACAGCATTGGCCAAACGCTTTGCAGAAGAGTTTAAACGTAGTCTGCACTTGGCAAAAGACAAGGAAAGAGGGTATACCAATATCATAAGCATAGTAGACGATAAATATACAGGCCTAAATTGGAACCGGCTTGGGAACAAGGACATTATCCAAGTTCAGTTGGCAAACATCCTGGAACCGGGCCAATCCGTTCAGCTTTTTTTGACTTACAAAATAAAACTTCCCCATAGCAAATTCACTTCCTATGGATTCAACCCCAATGGAGAATATTATTTAAAGGACTGGTACTTAACCCCAGCTGTTTATGATGGTGAGTGGAAGCTATATGATAATATGAATTTGGGTGATCTTTTCACGGATGTTACCAAAACGACCATTAACTTCACTTATCCAGAAAAACTCTTTTTATCCACCAATTTCAATGATTCTGGAAGTACGAGTTTTCCAGGTGGACAACATTTGCAATTAAAAGGAGACAACCAAAAAAGTTGTGAGATAATTTTAACCAGAACCAAGAGATTCACTAAGCATATTACCCAGTTTCTCACGGTTACCACGGACATGGAATCCAATAAGTATGATGTGGCGTCACAAGGCATCTCTATTAGCAAGATCATTCAGTTCTTGAACAAGAACCTTGGCCATTATCCGCACTATAATCTGTTGGTTAGTGAACTTGACTATAATAAAAGTCCTTTATATGGTATTAGTCAATTGCCATCTTTCATAAGGCCCTATGAAGCGCAATTTCAATTTGAAATGAAGTTTTTGAAAACGGCCCTGCATAGTTTTGTTAAAGAAACACTGTTTTTAGATTCCAGAAGAGAGCGTTGGGTCAAAGATGCCATTGAGAACTATCTTATGATCAAATATGTGGAGGAATACTATCCTAACCAAAAGCTTGCGGGTAAATTATCAAGACTCTGGGGGTTTAAAGGTTTTCATTTGGCCCAAATGGATTTTAATGAACAATATGCCCTGTTGAGCATGCTCTCCGCTCGAAAAAATATTGATCAAGCATTGACAACCCCAAACGATTCACTTATTAAATTCAATGAGAAAATCGCCAATCGATATAAAGCGGGATTGGGAATGTCCTATCTGTCAGAATATTTAGGTGGAAAAAAAATAGATAGTAGCATATTATCATTTTATAAAACCCATAGTTTAAACTCAAAAGTAAAGGCCTCGGATTTTAGGGAAACCATAGAGCAATTCGCTGAAAAAGATATTGATTGGTTTTTTGATGAATATGTTTCCACCAGAAAAAAAATTGATTACAAAGTAAAGAGAATTGACAAAACGGAGGATTCAATCACTTTTGTCATAAAAAATAAAAGAAGGACTAAAGTTCCTATTTCTTTATTTGGCCTTAAAAAAGATTCTGTTGTTTCAAAATATTGGTTTTCTGGGATTGATACTTCCAAAACCTTTACAATTCCCCGAAAAGGAGAGGATCGTTTGGTGTTGAATTACGACCAAAAAATTCCTGAATTCAACCAAAGGGATAACTGGAAAACCCTAAATGGCTTCTTTTCAAGCAATAAGAAGTTGAAATTTCAATTTTTCAAAGACACAGAGGATCCATATTACAATCAGGTTTTTTATGTTCCTGTAGCAAATTTCAACGTATATGATGGGATAACTCCAGGCCTAAGAATCTATAACAAGACGTTTTTAGAGCGACCTTTTCAATACGATTTAGCTCCCACCTATTCTTTTTTGGAAAGAACACTTGTAGGTAAGGCCAGTTTCAGATACCGAAAGTATCATGGTAAAAGTGGGCTCTACGTTTCCAACTATTCTTTTTCAGGGTCAACCTCTCATTTTCAGGTAAATTCACGTTTTACAACATTGACTCCGGCCGTCATCTTTGGATGGAGGCCCGATGATTTGATTTCCAACAGAAGGCAATCGTTACTTTTTAGGTATCGTAGTGTTTTTAGGGATATTGATCAAAATATCATGGACCAAATAGATACAGATCCTGATTATTCAGTATGGAACGTTAGGTTCAGGGATGTGGATAATAATATTTTAAATTACACCTCTTGGTTTTTAGATGCCCAACATTCAAGCGATTTTACCAAACTGGCATTTGAACTGGAGTACCGAAAACTTTTTGAAAGCAATAGGCAGCTCAACCTACGTTTTTATGCAGGTAAATTTTTAAGAAATAATACAGATTCCGATTTTTTCAGTTTTGCTTTGGACAGACCAACAGATTATTTGTTCGATTTAAATTATTTGGGACGCTCGGAGAACTCAGGACTTTACAGCCAGCAGATTATTATTGCAGAAGGCGGCTTTAAATCACAGCTGGAAAATCCATTTGCAAATGATTGGATTGCCACTACCAACGCCAGTACCAACATCTGGAGGTGGGTAGAGGCCTATGGCGACTTGGGCGTTATCAAAAACAAAGGACTGGACCCACGGTTTGTTTATGACTCCGGCATACGACTAAATCTCGTTACGGACTACTTCGAACTCTATTTCCCAGTCTACTCTAACAGAGGTTGGGAAATTGCACAACAAAACTATGGCGAACGAATACGCTTTATAGTGACCATAAGTCCAAGGACCCTCATCGGGCTCTTTACCCGAAAATGGTTCTAATTTGATATATCCTCAAAAAGACCCCCTCAAAAAGGACATATTTTAAATAATTCTATTTTAGAACTGCATTTTGTTGACAAATTATCACTATGTTAACATATTTTGTTATTGTAAGATTGAACGCGATTTAGTATTTTTGCAAAAATCTTTCATAGCCTATGAAGCCAGATTCCCAAACTAGCAATGACATTTCTTTTGATGATTTCCAATCACAAATTCTACAAGATTATGAGATTGCAGTGACCAGCAGGGAATGTAGTCTTTTGGGAAGACGGGAAGTTTTATCCGGAAAGGCCAAGTTTGGAATCTTTGGCGATGGGAAAGAACTTCCTCAATTGGCAATGGCCAGAGCATTTCAGGATGGAGATTTTAGAAGTGGTTATTACAGGGATCAGACTTTTATGATGGCCCTTGGGTATTTAAGTCCCAAAGAGTTTTTTCATGGCCTATACGCTACTACCGACCTAGAAAAAGAGCCTATGAGTGCAGGTCGGCAAATGGGTGGGCATTTTGTTACTCACAGCTTGAATGAAGATGGCACATGGAAAGATTTGACCAAACAAAAGAACAGTAGTGCTGATATTTCTTGTACTGCGGGCCAAATGCCTCGTCTACTGGGATTGGCTCAAGCTTCCAAAATATATCGAAACTTAAAGGATATTGATCAGACAAACTTTTCCAATAGCGGTAATGAAGTTGCTTGGGGAACTATTGGAAATGCTAGTACCAGCGAAGGCCATTTTTTTGAGACCTTAAATGCTGCTGGGGTAATGCAGGTGCCTCTGGTCATGTGTGTTTGGGATGATGCTTACGGAATCTCCGTTCCTGCTGAATTTCATACCACAAAAGGAGATATTTCCGAAATCTTGAAAGGATTACAACGAGATGAGAATGGTGAGGGTTTTGAAATCTTAAAGGTTAATGGTTGGGATTATACCGCTCTTATTCATGCTTTTGAAAATGCTTCGGATATTGCCAGGGATAATCATATCCCTGTCTTGGTCCATGTTACGGAACTGACTCAACCACAAGGACATTCAACTTCAGGTTCGCACGAACGTTATAAATCTGAAGAACGTTTGGAATGGGAAAGAGACAACGATTGCAACAAGCGATTCAAAGAATGGATTATTGAAAACAAAATTGCCACTGAACAGGAGTTAAAGGGCCTAGAAAGAGAAATAAAGCAAAAGGTACGTGCCTCAAAAAAAGAAGCTTGGGCAGAATTTTTGAGACCCCATTTAAATGCGAAGAAGCAACTTGTACAATTACTGGAAAATGCTGCTAACAAAAGTTCCAACCGTTCTTTCATCTCTAAGATTAAAAATGACCTTATAGCCATTGAGGAACCCCTTAAAAAAGATTTAGCATCCAAAGCTAGAAAGGCAATGCGATATCTTATAGGAGAAACCACACAGGAAAAAAAGTTGCTCCAACAATGGATTGAGGGCTTTATGGCTTCCTCACAACCAAAATATAGTTCTCATCTCTACAGCGAGCTTTCCAAGAATGCTACAAACATTGAAGCTTCAGCACCCATATACCCAGATAACGTAGAAGAAGTTGATGGCAGAATAATTCTTCGGGATAATTTTGATACAATTTTCAGTAAATACCCACAAACCATGGTTTTTGGAGAGGATACTGGAAATATCGGTGATGTTAACCAAGGGCTTGAAGGATTACAAAAGAAGTACGGGGAGCTGCGTGTGGCAGATACCGGAATTAGGGAAACAACAATTATTGGACAGGGAATTGGACTTGCCCTCAGAGGATTAAGGCCAATTGCAGAGATTCAATATCTGGATTACATTCTCTATGGGCTGCAAACGCTGAGTGATGATTTGGCAACATTGTTATATCGTACCGTAGGAAAGCAAAAAGCACCACTTATTATTAGAACCCGTGGACATCGGTTGGAAGGCATATGGCATTCAGGGTCCCCAATGGGTGGTCTTATACATTTATTAAGAGGAATGTATATTCTAGTACCACGGAACATGACCCAAGCCGCTGGTTTTTACAACACGCTTTTAAAAAGTGATGAACCAGCTTTGGTTATAGAAAGTCTTAATGGCTATCGACTTAAAGAGAAAAAACCTAATAACCTTGGCGAATTCTGTACACCAATAGGTAAAGTTGAAACATTAAAAGAAGGAACGGATATCACCTTACTGTCTTATGGGTCTACATTACGTATTGTGGAAAAGGTCGCACTTGAATTAATTGAGGTTGGTATTGATGCTGAAGTCATAGATGCGCAGTCATTACTTCCCTTTGACCTTAGTCACGATGTGGTAAAGAGCCTTAAGAAGACCAATAGACTATTAATTATTGATGAAGATGTTCCTGGTGGGTGCTCGGCATACCTTTTACAGGAAATTATAGAAAAGCAAGGTGGTTACCAATATCTTGACAGTGCACCACAAACACTTACAGCAAATGCACACCGTCCGGCTTATGCTTCGGATGGAGATTATTTTTCAAAGCCCAATGCTGAGGATATCTTTGAAAAGGTCTATGCAATAATGCATGAAAGCAATCCGGAAGAATATCCAAAATTATAGATAAAAGAAGGCCCGCTTAAAGCGGGCCTTCTTTTTTACTTAATTCTTTAGATCTACCTCTGGTTTTTTAACCGCTGGAACTACGGGGTTTCCATCGGCATCGATTTCAATAATATTATCAAAGCCCAACTCATCCAGTTTTGAGGCTATTTTGGCACGATCCCCTACCATAAACCAATTAACAGCTTCTGGCTTCACCACTTGTTTGCTCACTTCGCGTACGTCATCCAGGGAAAGTCCACGAACACTCTCATCATAGGTTTGGTAATAATTATCTGGCAAATCATATCTAAGCATGTTTCTAATAGATGTATTGACGGCACTATTGGTTTCCCATTGCCCAGGCAGGCTCAACACTTGATTGGTTTTTACCTTGTCCAGTTCCTGTTGTGTTGCAGGCCGTGTGGAAATAAATTCCGAAATCTCTTTTCGAATTTCAGTAACCGACTCCGAAGTCTTATCCGTTTGCACAGGAGCATATACAATAAACGGTCTAACCTCCTTAGATCCTAAAACAAAGCCCCCTGCTCCATACGACCAATGTTTATCTTCCCGTAGATTCATATTGATTCTAGAGGTAAAGTCTCCTCCAAGTATGCTCACCATCTGCTCCAAAGCAACTTCGGAAACGCCTCCATACTTTTCCGTTAAGTGACCTGCAATAATTACCGACTGCTGAGACTCAGGCCTGTTCATTAAATACAAAGTGTTCTTTGAATTCACCTTAGGTTCATTAAAGGTAATTGTAGGAACATCACCTTTTTTCCATTTACCAAGAGTCTTTTGCAATTTGGATTTTAACTCATCCATCTCAATATCTCCGGTTACAATTATGGTCGAATTGTTTGGTTTTACCCAAGTATCATAAAAATTGACGATATCATCCCTTGTCAATTTTTCCACCGTATGCTCGTAACCAGTTCCCGTATAAGGATTGCTATACGGATGGTCTTCTCCGTACATGTACTTGTTCATTACCCGTAATGCCATCGCCACTGGCTGAGATTTTTCATTTTTAATGTTATTGATTTGCTCATTTTTTAAACGATCAAATTCAGATTTTGGAAAAACAGGATTCAGCACTACATCCGAAAACAACTCCAAACTAGCACCAAAGCTTTGCTTTAAGGTTGTCATAAAGACATTGGACTGATCTTGATTTGAAAATGTGTTCAGGCTGACTCCCAACAATTCGGATTTTTCGCTGATTTGTAGTGAGTTCAGATTCTTTGTGCCTTCATCCATAAGATTCATAGCAAGTTGAGCTGTTCCGGGATTGCTTAAATAGTCTGTTTTATAACCGGCATTGACAACTAAGTTTACAACTACGGTGGGAACACCAGTGCGCTTTGCCAAAACAATATTCAACCCATTGGAAAGTTGTGCTTTTTCCAGTGTTGGGAATTTGGAACTCTTTTGAGTTCCCAATTCTGGTAGTTTGGAACGATCAACTGTAGATTTCTCTACACTATACTCAGGAAAGGGATTGCAAACCAACACATGTTTACCCTTGGACAGCCATTTATTGGCAGTTTTCTTCAAATCATCAACTGTGGCATCTTCAACGTACTTTAAAACCGTTTTGTAGTATGAAGCATCTCCAAAATAGGTTTGATTTGACGCAAGTATATCGGAAACACCTCCAAATCCCCCAATTCTTTCCAAACCTTTTATGAAATTGGCAAAATAGGCCGCCTTTACCCGTGTTAGCTCAGCTTCAGTGGGGCCTTCGGTCAAAAATTTCTGAATTTCCTCCTCAAACTGAACCTCTAGTTTATCTGCATCTTCACCTGGTTTTACATTCAGCCAAGTAATAAACCTGCTTGCAATTTCATTGGAAGCTTGAAAAGAAACTGCCGCACTGGCAGTTTGGTCTTCATAAACAAACCTCTTGTACAACCTAGAGTTTTTGCCACTGGTCAATATGGACGATATCAAATCAAAATAAACATCTTCTTTGTCCCCAAACTGTGGTGTGTTCCAACAAAATAAAACTCTGGTCTCTGGCACCCTATCCTCATAAACCTGGTAAGTGTCAAAATTGCGCTCAGGAATATTCACTTCTTGCCGCTCAATGGTAGGTCCAGCAGGAATATCTCCAAAGTATTTTAAAACCTTTTTATAGACTTCATCCGGATTTACATCTCCCGCCACGGCAACCACGGCATTGGCTGTTCCATAGTAGGATTTGAACCATTCGTGCACATCTTCCAAAGAAGCTGCGTTCAAATCTTCCATTTCACCAATTACCGTCCAAGAATAAGGGTGTCCTTTTGGGTACATAGCCTTGGTTAAGTAGTTCCATTGGTTACCATAAGGTTGATTTTCGCCTTGCCTTTTTTCATTCTGGACCACTCCTCGCTGCTCATCCAATTTTGCTTGATCAATGGCTCCCAACAAATGACCCATACGATCTGATTCTAGAAAAAGCACCTGATCCAAAGCAGAAACTGGAACATTTTGAAAATAGTTGGTGCGATCCGTATTGGTAGTTCCATTTAAATCGGTTCCGCCTATACTTTCCAATGCCTGAAAATAATCCTTGTTATAATTTTCACTTCCATTGAACATCAAATGCTCAAACAAATGTGCAAACCCGCTCTTTCCGGGTTTCTCATTTTTGGACCCTACATGATACCAAACGTTTACCGCTGCAATAGGTGCTTTATGGTCTTCATGTACCAATAAGGTAAGTCCATTGGGCAAGCTATAGTGTTTGTAGGGTATCTCTATTTCACTGGCTTTAAATTGAAAGTTTTGTCCTATTTGCGTATGTACGCAAAAAAGAACCATAATAGAAAAAATGAAGAATCTTTTCATGACTGTGATTTTATGTTGTTTGATTGAAATTAATAGTGCCAAACAAGGTAATAATAAGTTTTTAGTTTTCCCAAGCATTTGTATGTAACTGTTTATGAGAACTCTGCCTATTAAAATAGATAGTGAATTGAACCCAGTCCACATATCAAAATGGAATTGCCTTGAAAAAAATCAAGATTAATTTTAATAGTGGTTTTTCGAAATATTTAAGACATAATTTATACTTTCACGAAAACTAAATTCCCCCTGCATGAAAAATAATGCCCTCATTCACTTGGGACTGGCTCTTCTAAGAATTGTTCCATCCGCCTTTATGTTGACCCATGGCCTTCCAAAATTTCAGAAGCTGATCAGTGGCAATACCGAGTTTCCAAATCCTTTGGGAATAGGACAGGCCCCTTCTCTATTTTTGGCAACAATTGGTGAATTCATCTGTCCCATATTAATAATCATTGGTTTCAAAACACGGTTGGCCACAATTCCAACAGTTATAACCATGTTAGTGGCTGCTTTGTTTTTTCATAGTGAAGACCCATTTGGCAATAAAGAGCTGCCATTTCTTTACGCAACAGTTTTCATTGTTATTTTTCTATTAGGTCCCGGTAAGTATAGTGTGGACAAAAAATAGAGCTATTAGACTATTTTAGTAAGTAATTCTTTGAGCAAGTCTGCTTGGGCCATATTACTTGCCCCAACACCTTTACTTTTTAAATCTAGCTGTCTTAAACTGGAAATTATCGCACTGACCCTTTTCATAGGGTAGTTTTTAGCAGCAACCGTGAATTCATTCACAAAATATGGGTTTACCCCTAAAACTTTGGCAACATTGTTGGGCGAATGATCCTTAAGCCCGTGATATTGTAACAGCTGTGTAAAAAAGGTATTCAACAAGGTAATTGTCACCACAAAAGGATTATCCTTCGGGTTTTGGGAGAAATAATCTATTATACGGGTAGCTTTACGAACATTTTGCTCACCAATTGCTTTTTTTAGCTCAAAATTGTTGAAATCCTTACTTATCCCAATGTGTTGTTCTATAAGGTCAGGTGTAATTTCAGTGGCGGCAGGAATAACAAGTGTCAATTTGTCCAGCTCATTGCTTATTTTGCTTAAATCCGTTCCCAAAAATTCAACCAATAGCATGCAGGCTTTTGGGGAAATCTTGTATTTTTTACCGCTCAAGGTTCTTCGTATCCATTCAGAAACCTGATTTTCATACAACTTCTTGCTTTCAAAGATTTCTCCTGTTTTTTGAACAGACTTGTAGAGTTTCTTGCGTTTGTCCAGTTTTTTATACTTATAACAAATAACCAATATGGTCGACAATTGAGGATTTTCTACATATGAATTAAAATTTTCAATGCTTCGGGAAAGATGCTGTGCTTCCTTTACTATGACCACTTGATGCTGGGCCATCATTGGAAACCGCTTCGCATTGGCTATAACCTCATCAACGCTAGTGTCCTTTCCATACAAAACCATTTGGTTAAACCCCTTTTCATCTTCGGTCAGTACGTTATCTGCTATGTATTTTGAAATTTTATCAATATAATACGGCTCATCCCCCATTAAAAAATAAATGGGTTTTGGGGTCCCTTGATTTATGTTGGCCACAATTTCTTTTACCCTGTCCATTCAGAAAAAATCATCAAATTTGTCCAATGCAATCATTGAACTTCCCTAAGTATCCGTTTAGAATCAAAAATAGCGAAAATAGACTCCATATTTTTGATGTGATACGTAAAAAATTTGTGTTGCTTCAACCTGAGGAGTGGGTGCGTCAACATGTTGTCCACTTCTTGATCAACACCAAAAAATACCCAAAGAGTTTAATCAATGTAGAAAAGCAGTTGAATGTGAACGGTTTGAAAAAACGTTATGATGTTGTTGTGTTTAAATCCAATGGAACAATTGATATTTTGGTGGAATGTAAAGCCCCTGAAATAAAAATTGACCAAACAACATTTGACCAAATTGCACAATACAACCTCAGTTTAAGGTCAAATCACCTAATGGTAACCAATGGTTTGGAACATTATTACTGCAAAATGGACTTCGATCATGAAAAATATATGTTTTTGAAGGAAATTCCTGATTTTAGCCGTTAATTTGCTCCCGTTTTGAAAGTAGCCGTAGTCATATTAAACTGGAACGGGAGAGCGTTATTGGAAAGGTTTCTTCCATCCATAGTTGCTTATTCACAAGCAGCGGATATCTATGTTGTTGATAACGCAAGCTCCGATGATTCCGTAAGCTTCTTAAAAAGCGAATATCCCCTAATAGGTATTATACAGAACATAACCAATGGTGGATTTGCCAAAGGTTATAATGATGGACTACAAAGTATTGATGCAGATGTTTATTGCCTTTTAAATTCTGATGTTGAGGTCACACCAAACTGGCTGGATCCTATTTTGGATACTTTTAAAAGTATACCTGATGCGGCAATCATCCAACCCAAAATTCTTGATCTTAACCACAAGGAGTATTTTGAGTATGCTGGTGCTGCTGGAGGATTCATTGATAAGTTAGGATATCCCTTCTGCAGGGGAAGGATATTCCAAGCATTGGAAAAAGATGAAGGACAGTACGATGACACCAAAGAGGTGTTTTGGGCCACAGGGGCCTGTATGTTCATTAAACGTGATGTTTTTAAATTATTGAACGGATTTGATGAAGACTATTTTGCCCATCAAGAAGAAATTGACCTTTGCTGGAGGGCAAAAAATGCAGGCCATAAAGTTTTCTATGCTGGTAAAAGTCACGTTTATCACCTAGGGGGTTCCACACTTAAAAACATGGACCCCAAAAAGACTTTTCTAAATTTTAGGAATTCCCTCTATTCCATTACCAAAAACCTTCCCGGCAAAAGAGCTTTTGCAATAATCTTTTTGCGTTTGCTTTTGGATGGCATAGCGGCGTTACGTTTCATTTTTCAATTCAAGTTTAACCATTGTATAGCTATTTTGCGTGCACATCTAAGTTTTTATACTAACTTTAGAAAGCTTTATAAAAAGCGGGAAAAAGCTAATTTTATATTAAAGTACTATTCAACAACATCCATTGTTTGGTCACATTTCGTACATCAAGTAAAGAATTTTAACATTTTAGTAAAAGATTAACGATGCGGGAATACACCAATTTTGCTTTTTACCTAATTTTGGCTGACAATTTTAGCATTGATATCTAACAATCCATAATTTATAATCAGAACCATGAAAAAAGTTTTCCTAGGAACATTGACAATGGCAATTGTATTGTCCTCTTGTGTATCGCAAAAGAAATATGCTGATTTAGAAGCAAAACACAAAGAAACCCAAGATCTTTTGAATTCAGCAACAGTTAAATTAAATGACTGCTTGGAAGAAAAAGCTACGGCTTCATCTAAATTAAAGACCCTTGAAGATCAAAACGCTTTCTTGAAAGCCAATAACCAAGAATTGATCAACAACATGGGTAATTTGACCACACTTACCACCAAAGGAGCTGAAAATCTTGAAAAATCTTTGGAAAGCTTACGTGAAAAAGATCTTACCATTAGAAAATTGCAAGATGCAGTAACCCGAAGAGACTCTGTTAACCTTGCATTGGTACAAAGTCTTAAAGGAGTTCTTGGCAATTTGGACGATGAAGACATTGAAGTTAGTGTAGAAAAAGGTGTGGTATACGTATCTATATCTGACAAATTATTGTTCAGAAGCGGAAGCTACAATATTACAAGTGCAGCCAGAAACGTTTTGGGCAAAGTTGCCAAAGTAGTAAACAACAAGCCAGATTTTGAATTCTTGGTTGAAGGGCATACAGACAACGTTCCTTATAAAGGTAGTGGAGCACTGGTTGACAACTGGGATTTAAGTGCAAAACGTGCTACGTCCATTGTTAGAACATTACAGAACGATTTCAATGTGGATCCTAAGCGTATGACAGCTGCTGGAAGAAGCTATTACATTCCTGTGGCATCTAATGATACCGCGGCTGATAGAGCCAAAAACAGAAGAACAAGAATTGTTGTACTTCCAAAAATTGATCAGTTCTACAGCATGATCGAAGAAGGAATGAAAGATCCAGCTATTGGCGGATCTGGTAACTAAAAGTTATCGCTTTCAAAATATAGGAACGGCCCAAACGGGCCGTTTTTTTGTTTTAGAAAATATCCAAATCGCCTTTACCCTCTCTAACAACCTCTGGATATCCGGTAGATAAGTCCACCACGGTGGAAGCTATATTTCCACCATACCCACCATCAATGACCACATCTACCAAATTCTGCCACTTTTCATAAATAAGCTCAGGATCGGTGGTATACTCCAAAACATCATCTTCATCACGGATGGAAGTAGAGACAATGGGATTGCCCAATTCTGTAACCAAGGCCTTTGCAATGGCATTGTCCGGTACCCTTATCCCCACGGTCTTCTTTTTTTTGAAATCCTTTGGAAGGTTGTTGTTTCCAGGAAGAATAAAAGTATATGGGCCTGGTAAAGCTCTTTTTAGAATTTTGAAAGTAGATGAGTCTATCTGACGAACAAAATCGGAAAGGTTGCTCAAATCTGCACAAATAAAGGACCAATTGGCCTTTTCCAGTTTTACTCCTTTGATTCTGGCAATTTTTTGTAATGCCTTCGAATTGGTAATATCGCATCCCAGGCCATAAACCGTATCCGTTGGGTAAATGACCAATCCTCCCTTTCGCAATACATTCACGATTTTATCAATCTGTCCAGGATTTGGGTTTTCCTCAAAAAGTTTTATGAGCTCGGCCATCAACAATTCTCATTTTATACAAAGTAACAAAGATTATCGCCAATCCCATGATTCTGGACCAACCACGGGTACGGCTACCCTTCTAAAACTTCCAATTTGGCAAATCGGAGCAGTAATTTCTTAATATCCCCCCTTTCAAATTGAATCTCCGCCTTTTTATCATTCCCAACCCCTTCAATTTTAAGCACTTTCCCTTTTCCAAATCGAGTGTGGTTGACCAAAGAACCCTCCGCTAAATTGGGATCAACTGTATTTGTGTTGTTGACCGGAGATGAAATCTCTGGCTTCAACTTTCTAAGTTTGCGCAATTGGTTTTCATTGGGTCTTTGCACGCTGGGTGGTGTTCCATTTTTAGGCTTCGCTTGACGTAGTTTGCTCTTATCGACCTCCCCAAAAATATCCGCATTAATCATGGATTTATAGCGATACCCATCATTTACAGGAGTAAGATTCTCAACATATTGCTCTTCTATCTCTTCCAAAAATCGACTGGGCTCTGCATCAATGAGCTTACCCCAACGGTAACGATTTTGGGTATAGGTCAGATACGCTTGTTTTTCGGCCCGGGTCAGGGCCACATAAAACAATCTTCGCTCCTCTTCAAGCTCACTTCTAGTGTTCATGCTCATGGCAGAAGGAAACAAATCTTCTTCCATCCCCACAATGTACACGTATGGAAACTCCAGTCCCTTGGCCAAGTGAATGGTCATCAAAGCCACACGGTCGTCATCTCCAGTGTCCTTATCCATGTCTGTTGCCAAAGCCACATCTTCCAAAAATTCCGTAAGGCTTCCCGTGGCATCTGCCAGTTCTTTTTGCCCCTCGACAAAATCTTTGATACCGTTCAGCAGTTCCTCAATGTTCTCCATTCGGGCAATACCCTCCGGTGTACCATCTTTTTTGAACTCCAAAAGCAATCCTGTTTTCTTAGCTACATGTTCTGCTAAGGTAAACGCATCCGACCCTTCGTTCATGATCTGAAAACTCTTGATCATAGTCACAAAATCCTGCAACTTCCGTTTCGTTCCAGCGTTGATTTTTAAATCGAGCTTCTCCAAATGCTCCATCACCTCAAAAATGGAACGTCCGTAATGATTCGCGGCTACAACCAATTTATCAATGGTGGTCTGCCCAATACCTCGCGCAGGAAAATTGACGATTCGTTTTAACGCCTCCTCATCTTTTGGGTTGATGACCATGCGCAAATAAGCCAGTACATCTTTGATCTCCTTGCGTTGGTAAAAAGAAAGCCCTCCATAGATTCGATAAGGAATATCCCGTTTGCGCAGAGCATCTTCAATGGCCCTTGACTGCGAATTGGTCCGGTACAAAACCGCAAATTCTCCATTCTGTAACTGCTGCTGCATCTTGTTTTCAAAAATGGAACTGGCAACATACCTTCCCTCCTCAGCATCGGTAATACTTCGATGGATTTTTATCTTATTTCCCTCATCATTGGAAGTCCAAACCACTTTTTCCAGCTGGTTTTTGTTCTTTTCAATAATAGAATTGGCTGCATTTACGATATTTTTTGTGGAACGATAGTTCTGCTCCAATCGGTACATGCCCACATCATCATAGTCCTTTTGAAAGTTGAGAATATTGCTGATGTTGGCACCCCTGAATGAATAGATACTCTGGGCATCGTCTCCAACCACACAAATGTTCTGATAGCGGTCAGAAAGCGCTTTTACAATCAGATACTGTGAATGGTTGGTATCCTGGTACTCATCCACCAAAATATATCGAAACCTATCCTGATATTTTGCCAACACCTCCGGAAAACGGGTCAACAACTCATTAGTGCGCAACAAAAGATCATCAAAATCCATAGCACCAGCCTTAAAGCAACGATCTACATAGTTTTGATAAATCTCACCTAGTCGGGGTCTTTTGGCCATGGCATCAGCTTCTACAAGCTCAGGGTTCTGAAAGTAGGCCTTTACCGTAATCAAACTGTTTTTATAGGATGATATCCTGTTCTGAATCTGTTTGTATTTATAAATATCCTTGTCCAGTCCCATTTCCTTGATAATGGAAGCTATCAGACGTTGGGAATCTTGCGTGTCATAAATGGTAAAATTGCTTGGGTAACCCAATTTGTCCCCATCAAACCGCAATAACTTGGCAAAAACGGAATGAAAAGTTCCCATCCAAAGATTTTTCGCTTCGGAATTTCCAACAATGGTAGCAATACGCTTTTTCATTTCGCGGGCTGCCTTATTGGTAAAGGTCAACGCCAAAATATTAAAAGAATCCACCCCCTGCCCCATCAAATGGGCAATCCTGTATGTCAATACACGGGTCTTTCCAGAACCAGCACCTGCAATGACCATTAAAGGGCCATCTTTGTGCAGTACCGGTGCCCGCTGGGCATCATTCAATTCATCCAAAAAAGTACTCAAACCTTCGGGTATTTTAAAATAGATGTGAAATTAGCCAATAATGGTTTCATGCTAAAATGATGCTGTTAATACTTATAAACACTGGACAAGTTTTCATCTGAATTGAATATATTTAGGAAATCAAAAAAATATGGTTAGACCCCTACTCCCATTTCTATTTCTCTCCGCCTTCTTTTTTAGCAATTTGATGGTTTCTCAAACCCCGACAACCGGTCCTATTGTTCAAGATTTTGGCAAAGTCTACAAAATTGACAATCCAGATTTCAAAGTTCATCCTGATAGAGAATACAAGGTAGTTATTGATGTTACAGGCAAACCAAATTCACATACCACCAGAAATCCATTGATAGAAACTGCTGCCCGTTTTTTAAACATGCATGCGCAAAGCGGGGTCCCAGCCAAACAGCTTAAAGTGGCATTGGTAGTGCACGGAGATGCTTCAAAAGATGTCATTTCCGATGAAGCATACAACGAAAGGTATGGCAAGGACAATCCCAATACGGCTCTCATAAAATCTTTAATGAAAATCGATGTTCCTGTAATTATCTGTGGGCAATCTGCGACCTATCATGGGATTCATAGGTCCGAACTTATTGAAGGGGTACAATTATCATTATCCGCAATGACAGCTTTGGTCCATTTGCAGGGCGAGGGCTATCAACTCATTAAATTCTAAACTCAAACACAATATGTACAAAACGCTAACATTTACATTCTTGCTGTCCAGCTTATCCATTTGGGCCCAAGACCATAACTTGAAAAAGGATTATTCCGCAGTTGAAAATAAAGTGATCGAATGGCGAAGGGATATCCATCAAAACCCCGAACTCAGTAATCGGGAATTCAAAACCGCCGAAAAAATTGCGAAACATTTAAAATCCCTTGGTATTGAAGTACAGACCGGAGTAGCCAAAACCGGGGTTGTTGGATTATTAAAAGGAAATCAGCCCGGTAAGGTAGTCGCCCTTCGGGCAGATATTGATGCGCTGCCCGTAACAGAGCGCAATGAACTTCCTTTTAAATCTGAAGTGAAATCTACATTTTTAGGCAAAGAGGTTGGTGTAATGCATGCCTGCGGGCACGATACCCATACCGCCATTTTAATGGGCGTGGCCGAAGTGCTCTCCAAAAACAAGAATAAAATCAAAGGAACCGTAAAATTTATCTTTCAACCTGCTGAAGAGGGTGCGCCTCCTGGAGAAGAAGGTGGAGCTTTATTAATGGTAAAAGAAGGGGTGTTGAACAATCCGGATGTTGATGCCATTTTTGGCCTGCACATCAATTCACAAACTCCGGTTGGAACCATCAAATACAAACCCGGAGGCAGTATGGCCGCCGCACAACGATTTGTAATCAATGTTAAAGGAAAACAGACCCATGGCTCCCAACCTTGGGGAGGCGTTGATCCCATTTTGATCAGCGCTAAAATTATTGATGGCCTTCAAACCATCATCAGCAGAGAAACCGAATTGACCAATGAAGCAGCTGTAATCTCGGTGGGTAAAATTACTAGCGGGGTTCGTTTTAATATCATTCCTGAAAGCGCAGAATTGATTGGAACCATCCGCACACTTGATTATGATATGCAAAAACATATCAACAAGCGCATGGAGGAAATGGTACCTGCCATTGCCAAAGCTTATGGCGGCGATGCCACTATTGATATCAAAAGCTCTACTTCCATCACTTTTAATGACCTTGCGCTGACTCCTAAAATGGTTCCCACTCTTGAAAGGGTTGCCGGCAAGGAAAACGTGGTGGTCCACAAAGCCATAACCGGAGCTGAAGACTTTAGTTACTTTCAGGAAAAAGTTCCCGGTCTTTATTTCTTTTTGGGTGGAATGACCCCTGGAAATACAGAATCGTTTCCACACCATACCCCAGATTTTAAAATTGATGATAGTGGCTTGCTATTGGGTGTGAAAGCTATGACGGAACTTACCTTGGATTATTTGAATATGTAGATGGAAGTATTATTGGATTTTTTGGGTTCGATTTCTTGGTGGGCCTGGATTTTGATTTTTTTGGCCTTAGTGGCCATTCGGGATATATTCTTTCAAAAAGCCCATACCATCAGTCATAATTTTCCAGTAGTTGGACATTTGCGATATTGGCTGGAAAGTATCGGTCCGGAAATGCGACAGTATTTTGTGGCCAACAATCGAGAAGAGTTGCCTTTTAACCGAATCGAAAGAGGATGGATCTATGCCTCTGCCAAAAAGGAAAACAACTATGAAGGTTTTGGAACCGATCGCGATATTTATGCACATCAGCACATTTTTATCAAAAATGCAATGATCGGCTATCAAGTTCCTGAAAACCATCCCAATACTAAAAATCCGTATTTCTTGCCCTGTGCAAAGGTGATTGGTGCTTACAACAACCGGAAAAAGCCGTATCGACCTGCTTCTGTGATCAATGTGTCTGCCATGAGCTTTGGTTCCCTTTCCGCAGCGGCTGTAGAATCCATGAACAAAGGAGTTGAAAAGAGTCAAGCCTATCACAACACAGGCGAAGGAGGGCTTTCCCCTTATCACAAACAAGGAGGTGATGTTATTTTTCACTTTGGAACAGGATATTTTGGGGTGCGATCCAGAGAAGGCAACTTTTCCATGGAAAAAATGAAGATTTTAGTGGATGAGAATCCGTGCATCAAAGCCATCGAAATAAAACTTTCCCAAGGGGCAAAACCAGGAAAGGGCGGTGTGCTTCCGGGAGCCAAAATATCTCCTGAAATTGCAAAAATCAGAGGGGTTGAAGTGGGCAAGGATGTGCTTTCCCCTGCTACGCACAAGGCGTTCAACTCCATACCAGAACTTCTCCAACTTATTGAAAACATTGCTAACGAAACCGGGCTTCCTGTTGGAATAAAAGCGGCAATTGGTAAACTGACCCAATGGGAGGAACTGGCCGATTTGATGAAAAAATCAGGAAAAGGCCCCGACTTTATTACCATTGATGGTGGTGAAGGTGGAACAGGCGCAGCTCCACCGAGTTTTGCAGATCATGTTTCCTTGCCATGGGTTTATGGTTTTTCATCCGTTTATAAAATTTTTCAAGACAGGGGGCTCGCCGATCGTATCGTTTTCATCGGAAGTGGAAAATTAGGATTTCCTGCCAAGGCAGCCATGGCGTTTGCCATGGGAGTAGATTGTATCAATGTGGCCCGTGAGGCCATGATGAGCATTGGGTGCATTCAGGCCCAAGTATGTCATACAAACAGATGTCCGGCTGGTGTGGCCACCCAGAGCAAATGGTTACAGCAGGGAATCAATGTTCCCTTAAAGTCCAATAGATTGGCACAATATTTTAAAACATTTAGAAAGGAGTTTTTGGAAATTACCCATGCTGCTGGTTACGAACATCCCTGCCAATTTAGTATGAACGACATCCAAGTTAATGTAGATGATGATTACCTGAGCAGTGATCTAAAAGCTGTATATGGTTATGAAAAAAAAGAGGTGTCATTTACATCGATGCAGGAACTTTATGACTGTGTTTATTTAGGAGGAAAAACAACTTCCAAAAAAACATCCTAATTTTGACCTCGATAAATCGAACCAAATAATACTTACTTATGAAAAAACAATTACCCATCATTCTATGTTTGTTGCTCACAACTATCGGGTTCTCACAGAAAAAAAGTGAGCTGCTTGCCCAAATTGAGGAATTAAAAACCAATATTCAAAATGTTGAGCAGCAGTTGGCAGAAAAGAAACGTGAAGTCTCATCCAGCAAAGCCAAGGCGGAGACCCTTGAAGTGGAAAACGTAGGCTTACGTGATGCCAATGCAACATTGCTAAAAAATCTCAGTAGTTTTTCAGAGCTTTCCAAAAAGAACAGTGAAAATGTCAATAAGACCCTTGCTGCTCTGGAGCGAAAGGAAAAGCAATTGAGTGTTTTGAATGAAATGATATCTTCCAATGACTCTACTGCTATCGTGTTATTATCAAAGGTCAAACAAACCTTGGGCGAAAATGCGAATGCCGAAGTCAATGAGGGAGCAATTGTAATTTCCAATAGCATCACCAATTTATTTGGTTCCGATACTTCAACCGATTTAACCGATGAAGGTAAAACTTGGTTGGCCAATGTGGCCAAAGTGATTATTGCCAACCCAACGCTCAAAACTGAAATTGAGGGGTTGAACATCACAGGAGAGTTTGGTGTCACCTTGGACCAAACGGCATCTGTTTCCAAAGAACTGATAGGAACCTTGCAGGTTCCGGCTAATGCTATTGGGATTTCGGTAAAAGACGGAAACTTTAAGGAAGGGGTTGCCATTAGGCTACAACCGGACCATAAAGGATTTTATGACCGAGCCAAAGAGCGTTTAACGAAAGGTCAATAAAAGAATCGCCTTAGCACAACCAGGCAATGAAAGTGTGTTGGTTGTTACATCCAAGTTGTTGGTCGATTTAAATGGAAAAAGGAAAATGATTGCGCTATCTTGATTTCGTCTAAAAGAAAATCAAGACATCATGGCCTCTTTATTTAAAAAATCTCTTTTTGCTGGGACAATCATTATTTGTGCTTTGTCATGCTCTCAAGAGCAAAAAAGTCCCAAACAGCAGATTGATCACTTAAATTATGTTGACCCTTTTATTGGGACAGGTTTTCACGGCCATACCTTCCCTGGTCCTGTTTTGCCGCATGGAATGGTACAATTGGGCCCTGACACCCGTTTAAATGGTTGGGATGCTTCCAGCGGATACCACTATAGCGACAGTACTATTTATGGTTTTTCACATACCCATTTAAGCGGAACGGGTATTGGGGACATGGGAGATATTCTGGTATTGCCTTTCACTGAAGAAAAAGAGAACAAACCCATTGCTACTTTCAAAAAACCAAACGAACATGCTGAAGTCGGCCTTTATTCAGTGAAGTTTGATAATTATCAGGTCGAAGCTAAATTGACCGTTACAGAACGAGCTGGCATGCACCAATACAGTTATGACTCGTCCAATAAAAAAAGTTTGTTGTTGGATTTAGGGCACATACTGCAACGGACCTGGGGGCACAGCAATACTTTAAACCAACTTGAAATTGTAAATGATAGCACCATAAGAGGCCTAAAACAATCACAAGGTTGGGCCTATGATCATAAGATATATTTCTATGCCAAGTTTTCCAGTCCTTTTGCTGTGGAAGAAATTGTGGTAGATAGCATTGCGGCAAATACTAAATTAAAAGAGTACGAAGGAACAAATATTCATACCATTCTTAATTTTCCATCTCTCAAGAACGATCAGTCGTTGCTGTTAAAAGTAGGAATATCAGCAGTAGACCTTGCTGGCGCTGAAAATAATCTAAAAACTGAAATTCCTCATTGGGATTTTGACAAGGTAGTATCAGATGCTAAAGAAAAATGGAGAAAGGAATTAGGTCGAATCAAGGTAGAAACCAGCAATGAAGCAGTACTCACCACATTTTACACTTCGCTATACCACAGCATGATTGCTCCCATGTTATATCAAGATGTGGATGGTAGATATCGGGGAATTGATAAAAAAATACACCAAGCTAAAGAAGGAGAGGTTAACTATACGGTTTATTCGTTATGGGATACGTTTAGGGCGCTTCATCCTTTGATGACTATTATTGATGAACCTAAATCCATTGAATATGTCAATAATCTACTGTCCAAGTATGAACAGGGTGGCCTATTGCCCAAATGGCCTTTGGCATCAAACTATACCGGTACTATGGTGGGTTATCCTGCTGTGGCCAACATTGCCGATGCCATGGCAAAAAAACTACCTGGTATTGATTCCCAACTGGCACTGAAGGCTTCAATTACCAGCGGTTCTTACCTTCCAGAATTGATAGCGGATGATACTGAACCCCGAAAAAAAAGAGTGATGTCGGAACACAATAAATATATCAATGAGGGTACCCATATCCCCTCGGATAAAATTACCGGCTCTATTTCTTATGGTTTGGAAAACGCCTATTATGATTGGTGCATTTCGCAAATAGCATCATTGGCCAATAACGATTCCATTTCAAAGGAATTTCAGCAACGAGCATTGGCGTATCAGCAATATTTTGATTCAGAAACGGGTTTTATGCGGGGAAAAAATGCGGATGGCTCTTGGAGGGAGCCTTTCAATCCAAAACATTCGGATCATGAACATTCCGATTACATTGAGGGCAATGCCTGGCAATGGAATTGGTTTGTACCACATGACATTGAGGGTTTTGCCCAATTGTACGGAGGGTACGATTCTTTCACTATCAAAATGGACAGTCTTTTTTCAACTTCTTCCGAAATAGAAGGTGACAATGCTAGTGGAGATATCACTGGGCTCATAGGACAATATGCCCATGGCAACGAACCCAGTCATCATATTGCCCATATGTACACCTATGCAGGCCAAGCATGGAAAACGCAAAAGCTGGTAGATCAAATTCTAAAAGAATTCTACACTACAGAGCCTGATGGCATTATTGGAAATGAGGATTGTGGGCAGATGTCGGCCTGGTACATCCTAAACGCAATGGGCTTCTATCAGGTAACCCCAGGCAAGCCGGAGTACGTAATTGGGAGACCATTATTTGACAAAGTCGAGATTCCCTTGGGAAGCGGAAAGGTCTTCTCCATTATTACACATAATAACTCGTCAGAAAATAAATATGTGCAATCAGCACAACTAAACGGAAAAGAATTGGATGGACTGTTCTTTACCCATGATGACATTAAAAATGGCAGTACATTAGCAATTACAATGGGAAATCAACCTAAAAAACAGTGATGTTTAACTTAGGGATACTTTTTGCTCTTTTCGTCCGTTCTAGATTTTATAAAATCCAAAAACAAACCATCCTATGACCGGAGATCAGATTTTTCAGCTTTTTGCTTATTTGTTACCTGCTGTTGTTACCGGGGCCGTTGCCTTTTACTTTTTCAGATTACATACTAGAAATGAAGATGGACGAAGACGTTTTTTATTGCACAAAGACTCGCAAAAGGATACCCTTCCAATCCGTTTACAAGCTTACGAAAGAATGGTGCTCTTTCTAGAGCGAATTTCCATCAACAGTTTAGTGGTTAGGGTAGCTCCAAAAGGAAAGGATAAAAGTGCTTATGAAAATCTACTCATCAAACAAGTGGAAACTGAATTTGAACATAATCTTTCGCAGCAAATTTATATGTCCGAAGAATGTTGGAACATTATAAAAGCTGCCAAGAACGCTACCATCCAGATTATTCGTTCCGCAGGTATGAGCGAAACAGATTCTCCCGATAAATTAAGGGAAGACATTCTTAACCAAACCATGGAAAAACAATCCCCTTCCACTACTGCCCTTGCCTTTGTTAAAAAGGAAGTAAGTGAACTGTGGTAGTTCCTAATCCATATGGTCGGGGTCTATAGGACTGGTTTCCTCGTTTTTATTTTTGGCATATAAGTATCCCCTTTTCCACCATAAGGTCATTCGTTCTTTGTTGAAGACCAATGAATTTGTGGTCAAAATTGTTGGGGTATAATAAAAATTGATAATCGCGTCTTTTTGGTTGGCCACCAGCTTCCCAATTCTTATATTCTGATTTTCAATCCTGTCCAACATAAAACTAAATATGGTGGTAATCAATTCAAATGGGTTCCGTGCAGGCATTCTATTCAAGTAATTCACCTCTGTATGTAGTACAACCACATCCACTTCGGTTGCTCCTCGCCTAACTGCCTCCTCGATGGGTACCAGGGTTCCCAATCCCCCATCGGCATATTCGCAACCGTTGCGTCTGACCAAGCTCATAAACGGGGTGTAATTGGATGAAATCCATATCCAATCACAAAATTCCTCATAAGTACAATCATTTATGGACTTATACTCCACCTGATTCAAGGAAAGATTAGAAACTGTGACCACGACATCCTTATGGCCCAGTTTTAATTCGTTGAACTCTTCAGGTGTTATGGATCTTCGTATGAGTTTGCGGAGATTTTCACTTTCACCAAAGGTCTTTTTCCCTTTGATAAAGTTTTTGACCACATTCCAGTGATTAATCGCAATTACCTCCACTCCGTGCTTCTTCTTGATCAAAAAAGGGCAATTATTAAAAATACTGTTCTGATTGACATTGGAGTAGATTTCTTTAATTTTATCCAATTTATTCAGTGCCAGATGGGAAATAAGCAAACTACCGGTTGAGGTTCCCACAAACAAATCATAATCATGTTTTGCTTCCTGAATCAGGAATTGGGCAACCCCACCTGCAAAAGCTCCCTTACTCCCACCTCCAGAAATGACCAATGCCCTCATCTGCCCAACGTTTTATCGATATACTTTTGTTGCTCCAGACTCAGGGATGGATAGATATTCCAAACTCTTTCTTTATTTTCTTCTTCTTTCACAAATTCTTTGAGCATTTTTCGACACGACTTTTTAAAATGCCAAACATGATGATTACATGCTTTAATTAGATTTTTAACAGTCTCATCGTTAAAGGCCCCAATACTTTTGAGGTATTGAAAAGCTAACAAACGTACCTCAAAATGATGCTCGGAATTGGTATACTTGCTAAGTTCCTCAAAATATTTTGGTTTTGACTCAATATGGTATTCTGGTGTGATCAAGGCTAATGTTAACCACAACAATCTTACATTCTTGTTGGGCAATCCTATAATATTGGACGTTTTATCCAAATATAAATTTCGACGTTCAGGAAAATCGGTCCACAATCGGTACAAGGCAGATTCAATGGTTTTATAGCTTTCATCCGTCAATAGGCTTTCAAAATCCTTTTGAATGGCTACAGAAAATTTTTCCAGTGATAGGGGTACGGCCTGACGCACTTTTAGGCTTTCATTGTTCAATATTTCCTTGATGAATCCATCAGATAATTCATTTCCATAATCCAAAACCAATTGATGTTTTAATCTATCCGATGGCAACATGCTCCATTTTTCTTTTAATAAAGATTCTGCCAAGGTTGTCATATCCCCAATACTATCTTTTATTTCAAAATATTCATTGATGGATTCGTTTTTCTTTATTAAAAACTCCTTGACCAATTCAAATGGAAACTCGGATTCTTGCAACCATGTTTCTTCAAAATCCATAAGTTTCATGCCCGATGCCTTTTCCATTTCCCACATAAAATCTGAAATGGTGACATTTTGGTAAGCATATTTGGTAAGATAGTTTTGTATGCCCTGTTTAAAATTGGAGTCTCCCACCCTCTCCCTTAACATAACCAGTGCCCAAGCTCCTTTTTCATAAAAAGTAAGGCTTCCAGCGCTTGAGTCCGTTAGTGCCTCTCCATTACCAGTGCCAGAAAAATTATCCAATGCCCAAGCTGTTTCCAATAATCGCCAGTAAAAATAATCCTCTCCAAAAATGTCCTTTTCAGCTAAATACGCATAATAGGTGGCAAATCCTTCGTGGAGCCAATGGTGTTTACCACTTTCTTCGGTTACCAAGTTTCCAAACCATTGATGGGCCATTTCATGGGCATTTACGTTGACAAAATTCTTGTCTATAAATGCTGTTGAGTCCACCACAAAAGTGTTGGAGAAAATGGTGGCACCCGTATTTTCCATTCCAGCATATAAAAAATCATGAACCGGTACCTGTTTGTAGTTTTGCCAGGGATATGGCACTCCGATTTCATTTTCCAGAAAATCAAAGATTTCTTTGGAATAGCGATAGGTGGGTTCAACTTTTAAGCTGTCCTTGGGTTCAAAGTACAATTCAATAGAAATGCCAGACGTGGATTTTACTGTTTTTCTATCAAAATCTCCAATGGCAAAACCTACCAAGTAGCTACTCATGGGTTGTTGCATATTAAAATGCCAAACATTTTCACCGTCAAGCCCAAGGCTTTTTCTCTTCAATTTTCCATTTGACATAACTTGATAACTTTTATCGACCCTAAAATGCAGATCAAACTCCACTTTTTCAGTCATGTCATCAAAACTGGGTAGCCAATGGCTTGTGTATTTGCCTTGTCCCTGAGTCCAGATTTGTTCATTACCATGAATTTCATCGTCCCAACCCAAAAAATAGACCGTTTGTTTAGGCTTTGCTATATAAGTTAAACTTAAACTGTACTTCCCTGTCTTTTTGGGAGCTTTAAACCCAAACTTCCTTCCGTTATTTTTGAACTTTAGTGGTTTTCCATTGAGCCTGACATCAAAAAAAGTCATGTCATGCGCATCCAAAAAAATGGAATCTGTTTTTTTTAAAAGCTGGAACGAAAATGTACCACTTCCCCTTATCTCCTTTTCTTTTGAAACAGGAATAATTTCTGCTTTGATATGTGTGAAGTCCACATTACCTTGAATTTGAGCACCTAAAAGCCTTAATGAAAGGAAAAAAATAAGTGTGAGGCCAAGCTTCATATTGGGGATGTATCAAAAGTCCTTCCAAATTACATATTTTAGTTTGATGAATCCCAATTTTCTACAAACTCCCATTCCCTATTTAAAAGGTGTTGGTCCAAACCGGGCCGAAACGCTCCGTACGGAATTGGGCATAGAAACTTATCGGGATTTATTACATCTATTTCCCAATCGCTATCTGGACAAAACCCAGTACTATAAAATCAGCCAATTACAACCCAGTGGAGCCGATGTTCAAATCGTTGGCAAAATTGTTCACATTAAAACCGTGGAACAAAAAAGGGGAAAGCGTTTGGTTGCTTCTTTTATTGACAAAACAGGAAAAATGGAGTTGGTGTGGTTCAGAGGGCATAAATGGATCAGGGAAAACCTAAAATTGAACGAACCCTATGTCGTATTCGGGAGAACAGCCCGTTACGGAAGTACTTTCTCCATGCCGCATCCAGAAATGGAATTGCTGTCAGAACATCAGCAAGGCTTAAAAATTGCCATGCAGCCCATTTATCCTTCCACTGAAAAATTAAGCGCAAAGGGAATTACCAATCGAGTAATCAGCAAAATGGTTCAACAACTGTTTTTGGAATGCAAAGGGCAATTTCCTGAATCATTATCCTCGCCAATAATTGAGGAATTGCGCTTGATTTCAAAAAGTGAGGCTCTTTTCAATATCCATTTCCCAAAAAATCAGGAGTTATTGGCCAAAGCACGGTTTAGGCTAAAGTTTGAAGAATTGTTTTTTGTGCAATTACAGCTAATCTCCAAAAAGATACTTCGAAAACATAAAATCAAAGGACTTCGGTTTGATCAGGTGGGTGATAATTTCAACATCTTTTTTAGCCAACACCTTCCATTTGAATTGACCAATGCCCAAAAAAGAGTCATCAAGGAAATCAGAAAAGATATGGGCAGTAATGCCCAAATGAACAGGTTACTCCAAGGAGATGTAGGCTCTGGAAAGACCATTGTGGCCCTCTTATGCATGCTTTTGGCCATAGACAATGGGTTTCAAAGTTGTTTGGTGGCCCCAACCGAGATATTGGCACAGCAACATTACAATGGTTTAAAGGAACTATTGGGTAAAATGGAAGTGAAAATCGCCTTGTTGACCGGCTCCACAAAAAAATCAGAACGAACCTTATTGCACAACCAGCTGGAAAACGGAAACCTCAACATTTTAGTAGGAACACACGCGGTCCTTGAGGACAAGGTGCAGTTTAAAGACTTGGGATTGGCCATTATTGACGAACAACATCGGTTTGGGGTGGCCCAGCGTTCCAAACTATGGCACAAAAATGAGATTCCTCCACACATCCTGGTCATGACCGCTACACCTATTCCAAGAACTTTGGCCATGAGTCTGTACGGAGACTTGGATATTTCAGTGATTGACGAACTTCCTCCCGGACGCAAACCGATTAAAACCGTACATCGATTTGACAGTAACCGATTGAAGGTTTTCCAGTTCATCAAAGATGAAATCAAAAAAGGAAGGCAAATCTATATTGTTTATCCGTTGATCAAGGAATCCGAAGCCTTGGACTATAAAGATTTGATGGATGGCTATGAAAGCATTGCCCGTGATTTCCCAAAGCCAGATTATCAAATCTCCATTGTGCACGGGAAAATGAAACCGACCGACAAGGATTACGAAATGGAGCGTTTTGTAAAGGGTGAAACACAGATTATGGTTGCCACAACTGTTATTGAAGTGGGCGTAAACGTACCCAATGCTTCGGTAATGATCATAGAAAGCGCAGAACGTTTTGGGCTCTCCCAATTGCATCAGTTACGCGGACGCGTTGGACGGGGTGCAGAACAAAGTTTTTGCATTCTGATGACCAGTCATAAACTGTCTGAGGATGCCAAAACACGCTTGCAGACCATGGTCCGCACCAATGATGGCTTTGAAATTGCAGAAGTAGATTTAAAACTTCGTGGACCTGGGGATTTGATGGGAACGCAACAAAGCGGACTGCTCAACCTGAAGATCGCGGACATTGTAAAAGACAACCAAATATTAAAAACGGCACGCTATCATGCCATTCAACTGTTAAAAAATGACCCAAGGCTGGAAAAAGAAGAAAACAAATCCATTTTGATAGCCTACACCAATATGATGAAGCAGTCCAATATTTGGAATTACATTAGTTAATCATCGGACATCCATTAAAAATAAGAAACCCGGTAAAAACCGGGCTTCATAGAATTGGTATTAGTATTGGTTAATTGATTCCCTCTCCTTTTTCAGCTTTTGCTAAATTGGCGGCCACTCTGTCCTTATTAACTTGAGCCGGTGCATTCTCCATAGCAAGCTTTAAGTGCTTTACGGTAGATTTATTATCTCCTAAAGCAGAATAACCTCTCGCCAAGCCATAATGTACAGGCCATGTACCTTTATGATTTTTGGCATTCCACTTGAAGATTTCCAAGGCTTTAGAGACTTTTCCTTGCCCAATAAGTTGTCTGCCATAACCATGAACTTGGAAAACGGTTCCCAGGGGCAATGCTTCTTCCATCAAAGCATCCGCTTCAGCAGTTTTACCTTGTTTTGCCAAAATTTGGGATTTTATGCTCAGGTTGTTGAAGTTCTTTTGGCTAAAGAATTGTCCAGCAATTGCTGCATCTACCCAACCAAGGGCTTCATCTAGGTCCCCACCATTATTCAAGGCAAAGTTTGCTGCTTGCTCCCAACTCTGACGGTTAAATCCAGGGTTGGTCTGTAATTTTTGGCGAATTTCTGCCAACACATTATTCGTTACATCAACTTCTACTTTAAATGGAATCCGCTTTTTCTCCCAATTCAGGGAAGCCACCGCAGAGGTAGCATCAACATTATCAAAGTTAAAGGTAAGCTGCTCTACATGAGGAATCTCTTCGGTTTCAACATCCACACGCAGTGCATCCTCGCTAGGCTCATAAAAATAACTTCCCCATGCACCATGATTCTTTGAAAAAATCACAGTTGCAGTGTTATCTTCATTCACAATCATATGCAAACCATATTTTCCGGCTGGTAATGTTTTACCGCCAATGGTAAGGTCATGAGAGGTTTTAAATATTGTATTCTCATTGGCACCTGCTCGCCAAGGAGATTCCGTAGCTGTACCAAATCCAAGGTTGTTCATACCATACGGTACCAAAGCACCCCATACTTCTCTTTCATTTACACTGGGTCTAGAGTAAATAACGGAAACGTCCGTAGTTCCAATTCGTTGCGAAACTTTTGCCATTTGGCTGCCGCGGGGAAGGAAAGTAAGTTGTGCAAACGTACTGTTGGAAATACAAAAAATCGCGATTAGAATCATGGCCGAAAAGGCCGGGTAACTTTTTTTCATTTGTTCGTTTTTAGATGAGTTAATGAATAAACTTTCAGGTTGTACTCTAAAGTAGTTAGCATGCAGCTTTAATACCGTTACAGCAATGTTAAATTAAAATGGAGGGTGTTAAAATCAGGTTGAACGACCGTAATTAACTAGGAACCAACACATAAATACAGGTGAATGTAATTATACCATCATTTGCTCATTTAATGATTCTCAGAAGGGCTTTGTTTAAATCATTTTATGGTCTGGGTACTTTTATGCAATAGCTAACAATTGGATTATTTTTTGTTTTAAATCAATATTTATAGGAAAGTCAATGGATGTTTGATGGAAAACACGTCTTGAACATCGTAATTTTCCGCTGAAAATAAAAGCAGTTTTTATTTCATATTTTAAATTTACCAGCTTATAAATTATTGAACGTAACGATGAGTAAAACACTATTTGATAAGGTTTGGGATTCGCATGTGGTGCAGCACATAGAGAATGGTCCCGATGTACTTTTTATTGATAGACATTTAGTGCACGAAGTAACGAGTCCAGTAGCTTTTCTGGGGTTAAAAAATAGAGGTATAAAAGTATTGTATCCGGAGCGCACCTTTGCGACTGCCGATCACAATACACCCACCCGTAATCAGCATTTGCCTGTTAAGGACAAGCTTTCTGCCAACCAATTAAAAGCATTGGAGGAAAATTCCAATGCCCACAACATTCCCTATTGGGGTCTTGGGCATGAGAAAAATGGAATTGTACATGTTATTGGACCTGAAAACGGAATAACCGTTCCTGGAGCCACTATTGTATGTGGGGATTCGCACACATCCACTCATGGAGCCTTTGGAGCCATAGCCTTCGGGATTGGGACCAGTGAGGTAGAAATGGTGCTGTCTACCCAGTGCATCATGCAGCCAAAACCTAAAAGTATGCGCATCAATGTCAATGGACAGCTCAACAAGGCCGTAACCCCAAAAGACGTTGCGCTTTTTATAATTTCCAAACTGACAACCTCCGGGGCCACAGGTTATTTTGTAGAATATGCAGGTGAAGTTTTCAGGAATATGTCCATGGAAGGTCGAATGACCGTCTGCAACCTAAGTATTGAAATGGGTGCCCGTGGTGGTATGATTGCTCCGGATCAGAAAACCTTTGACTATGTAGAGGGAAGGGAATATGCACCTAAAGGTTCGGATTGGAGTAAAGCCATGGAGTACTGGCAGACACTATACTCTGATGATAATGCAACTTTTGACAAGGAAATCACTTTTGATGCTTCAGAAATTGAGCCTATGATCACCTACGGAACCAATCCAGGTATGGGTATGGGAATCAGTAATGATATTCCATTGGCTGAAGCAGTTGAAGGAGGTACCGCCACCTATAAAAAATCGTTGAACTATATGGCATTTGCAGAAGGTGATGCCATGATCGGAAAACCAATCGACTTTGTATTCTTAGGTAGTTGTACCAATGGTAGGATTGAAGATTTCAGGGCATTTGCTTCGATTATAAAAGGAAGGAAGAAAGCCGATAATGTTACTGCATGGTTGGTTCCTGGGTCGCACCGCGTAGAAGAAGCCATTAAGGAAGAAGGTATTTTGGACATTCTGAACACCGCTGGTTTTGAATTGAGAGAGCCCGGATGCTCCGCATGTTTGGCCATGAATGATGATAAGATTCCAGCAGGAAAATATGCGGTCAGCACCTCCAACCGAAACTTTGAAGGAAGGCAAGGTCCGGGAGCCCGTACATTGTTAGCCAGCCCACTAGTGGCCGCTGCAGCCGCGGTAACCGGAAAAGTGACTGATCCGCGGGAATTGATGGAAGAAGTTCTCGCATAATTTTTTAAACAGATTTCAGCTATCGGAGGTCAGAAAACTGGCTGCTGATAACTGATAACTTAAAACTGAATAACATGGCATACGATAAATTCAACATATTAAAAAGCTCTGCGGTTCCATTGCCCATTGAAAATGTGGATACCGATCAGATCATACCCGCTCGATTCTTGAAAGCTACGGAGCGTAAAGGTTTTGGTGATAATTTGTTCCGTGACTGGAGGTACAATTCAGATGATACCCCAAAAGAGCATTTTGTGCTCAACAATCCCATCTATAGTGGTAAAATATTGGTTGGTGGTAAAAATTTTGGCTCAGGTTCTTCTCGCGAGCATGCCGCTTGGGCAGTTTATGATTATGGTTTCCGATGTGTGGTTTCCAGCTTTTTTGCGGATATCTTCAGAAACAACTGTTTAAACATTGGCGTTCTTCCCGTACAAGTAAGTCCAGAGTTTTTGGATAAGATCTTTAAGGCCATAGAAAGTAACCCAGACACGGAATTGGAGGTTAATCTTCCTGAGCAGACCATTACCATTTTGGAATCTGGTGAAAGTGAAAGCTTTGCCATTAACGACTATAAAAAGGAGAACATGCTCAATGGATTTGATGATATCGACTATTTGTTGAACATCAAAAACAACATTGAAGAATTTGCTCAGAACACCCCTTTATAAAACCATTCAAGCTTCTCAACCCAGCATTTGAAAATGAAAAAAAGGACTGTTGAAATCATGGATACCACCCTTAGGGATGGTGAACAGACCTCTGGGGTGTCTTTCTCCGCTTCGGAAAAGCTCACCTTGGCCAAACTGCTGTTGGAGGAATTGAAGGTGGACCGTATAGAAGTAGCCTCGGCCAGGGTATCCGATGGAGAATTTGAAGCGGTTAAAAACATTACAGATTGGGCGGAAACCGAAGGTTTCATTTCCAATGTGGAGGTATTGACCTTTGTGGATGGTGGGGTTTCCCTCGATTGGATGCAGCAAGCAGGTGCGAAAGTGCAAAACTTGCTGACCAAGGGCTCCCTGAACCATTTGACCCATCAGTTAAAGAAAACTCCTGAACAACACTTCAAGGATATTGAAGCTGTGGTGACGAAAGCATCGGCTTTGGGAATCTCCACTAATGTTTATCTAGAAGATTGGAGCAATGGTATGCGAAATTCACCCGAATACGTGTTCCAATACTTGGATTTTCTGGTCACTTTGCCCATAAAACGGGTTTTATTGCCAGATACTCTTGGTGTGCTGACACATCAGGAAACTTTTGAGTTTCTGAAACAAACTGTTGAACGGTATCCAAATACCCATTTCGATTTTCATGGGCATAATGACTACGACCTAAGCGTTGCCAACGTTATGGAAGCTTTAAAAGCTGGGGTTCATGGATTACATTTGACCGTTAACGGTATGGGGGAACGCGCAGGAAATGCACCACTGGCTAGTGTGGTTGCTGTAGTCAATGATTTTTTACCAGAAATTACTGTTGGCGTAAAGGAATCTTCACTGTTTAAAGTGAGCAAATTAGTCTCAGCTTTTACTGGTTTTGGCATTCCGGCCAATAAACCCATTGTAGGGGACAATGTATTCACACAAACAGCTGGAATACACGCAGATGGGGATAGTAAGAAGAATCTTTACTTTAATGATTTATTACCCGAGCGTTTTGGCAGAAAACGCAAATATGCCCTTGGCAAAACTTCAGGCAAAGCCAACATTCAAAAGAATCTTCAGGAGTTAGGACTGACCCTGAATGACGAAGAGCTCAAAAAGGTAACGGAGCGTATCATCGAGCTTGGGGATAAAAAGGAAAGAGTGACCAAAGAGGACCTTCCCTATATCATTTCCGATGTACTGGATAGTGAACTGCACCAACAACGTGTATTTGTAAAATCATATGTGCTCACTCATTCCAAAGGATTAAAACCATCCACTACCCTTTCCATTGAGATTGACGGGAAATCATATGAGGAAAATGCCCAAGGTGATGGGCAATTTGATGCCTTTATCAATGCACTCAAAAAGGTGTATCAAAAAGAAAAAATGGATTTGCCCAAATTGGTGGATTATGCGGTACGAATCCCTCCAGGAAGTAACTCTGATGCTCTTTGTGAGACTATAATCACTTGGCAAACAGCAGATAAAGACTTCACCACCCGTGGACTGGATTCCGATCAGACCGTATCCGCTATAAAAGCAACCGAAAAAATGCTCAATCTTGTTTAAACTCAATACCCAATGACCAATAAACAATATACAATGTCAGTTCGAGCGCAGTCGAGAACTGTTTACGGTCGAGAATAATGAACAATTGAAAGTAAACCGTGAACAATCAACCATTAACCAAAATAGATAACTAAGATAAATGAAACTAAACATAGCCCTTTTAGCCGGAGACGGAATTGGACCAGAAGTAATAGATCAAGCCGTAAAAGTATCCGACGCTGTTGCAAAAAAGTTTAACCATGAAATTAACTGGACACCAGCTTTAACAGGTGCTGCCGCCATTGATGCCGTTGGAGAGCCTTACCCAGAAAAAACACACGAAGTGTGCGCCAATGCTGACGCCGTATTGTTTGGAGCCATTGGCCACCCGCGTTTTGATAATGACCCATCCGCCAAGGTACGTCCAGAACAAGGTCTGTTGAAAATGCGTCAAAAATTGGGGCTTTTTGCCAATGTCCGTCCAACCTTTACTTTTCCATCATTGATTGATAAGTCCCCTTTAAAACGTGACCGCATTGAAGGTACAGATTTAATCATTCTACGTGAGCTTACCGGAGGGGTTTACTTTGGGGAACGTGGTAGAAAGGATAATGGTGATACCGCATTTGACACCATGACCTACCAACGCTTTGAAATTGAACGCTTGGCCCGTAAAGGTTTTGAGATGGCCCTAAAGCGTGGTAAAAAATTATGCTGTGTGGACAAGGCCAATGTATTGGAAGCTTCTCGACTTTGGCGTGAGACCGTTCAGGCTATGGAAAAAGAATACCCAGAGGTAGAAGTGTCCTACGAATTTGTGGATGCCGTGGCCATGCGACTAATCCAATGGCCCAAAGGCTACGATGTAATCATCACCGCCAACCTTTTTGGAGACATTTTAACCGACGAAGCATCTGTAATTTCTGGCTCCATGGGGTTGATGCCTTCCTCTTCGCTTGGAAGCGATGTTTCTTTGTACGAACCTATACACGGATCCTATCCACAAGCAGCCGGAAAGGATATTGCCAATCCGCTGGCAACTGTATTATCTGCAGCAATGCTGTTTGAGGATTTCAACTTAAAAGAAGAGGCAGAAGCCATTAGAGCGGTAGTAAACAAATCGCTCGCGGAAGGTGTCGTCACCGAAGATCTTTCCGAAGGGGCCAAAGCCTACAAAACAAGTGAGGTTGGAGATTGGCTGGCCGCCAACATCTAATCAAAAAACATATTCATTAAAGACCCTGATGCATTAGCGTCGGGGTTCTTTGTTTAAAGCTTTAGCCAAAACATCAGATTCCAAGCACCAAATTCCATAAACCATCACCTGAAAACTGTCAACTTAGAACCTACAAGGCCCTTTATCCTTTCCCTAAAAACTATCATACTTTGACTGCCCATCGACAGGCTCAGGATGACATTGCAATGCATGACATGACTACTATCCCACCAACTAAAAACCTTAAATCCTAAATTCCAACAATCTAAAAATCGAACAATCCAACCTTGTACTTCGTACTTTCCTTTCACCTTTCACCTTTCACCTTTCACCTTTTACATCTCAACCCTCTTCCAAGTATGCCAAAAGCTTGGTTCCATTTACAAAGAGATACTCGTACATTTCCTCTTCTCCTGCTTCTTGCAAAATTTCGTTTTGCTCCACTTCACTAAAACTATCCCAATCGCTGGTATCCAACACTGGTGGTTTCAGCAAAGAAAAAACATGCCTTTTTTCCTCTTGCCTAAAAAATTTAGACTGCCCCGTGACCAAATCCTTATAAGGTTGCAAGCCAACATCTTCGGAAATGGCAAAATTTACTTGGGCATCCATTTCTCCATAGGAAAAAACCAAGGTGTCATGACCTCCAGTATACATGATATTTGAAACTTTTAGCTTGCCGGAAACAAAAAGTACAGTATTGGGAAGCAAATACAGGTTTTCACAATCCACATTCCCCATAATAACCACAAAAGAGGATTCTCCTTCCCCATCTTTTGGAAATAAAAACAAAGTTTTGGCACAGTTCACATCTCCTTTTAAACAGTAATTGCTGAAAGGCAAATAAAAATTATCCAGTGCATTGATTTCTCCTGTTTTGTAATGGAATCTCTGGTTGTTCATGAAGTTTTTTCCAAAAAAAATCAGGAACGCATCTCCCATACTTTTGTTATTGGTCTGTAAAAGACATTCTTGAAGGCTGTAACAATTTTTCATACGCTAAAAATTTATTGAATTCCAAGTATACAATGGAACATATATACTTTTAAAGACCAATTGACGAATCCCTCTTATGCATGTATACATGCCTGTTTTGGGTTTAAACTTTTACAACAGGCCATACCCTTTTTACCCCTACACATTTCACCCAATAACTAAATTCTAATAATTGAACGATTCAAAAATCCAACTCCTTACTTCAACTTCATAATGCACCTTCTCACCTTTCCATAGTGATTTTTTTCTTACGATAAACTTCATTCGTCAATTCAAAATGGGCATTCATCAATTCATCTCCCTAATGGGTCCATTTACATACAAAACACCTCGTATACCCAACTACTTTTGAGTCGATTTTCAGTGCATAAAAACTAAAACTCCGCACAGAAATCAGAAAAGAAATAACAAGACATAAAACAAGAATCATGAGAAAACCAAGTATTTTTCATAACCTCGTCATGATTACTATGCTTGCCGTATTGGCAGGTTGCAGCAAAGACGATGGCTGTGAACAGAAAACTTTTTATTTTGACGGCGATAACGATGGCTTTGGTGTAGAGACCAATACCAAATTATCATGTACCAAACCCACAAAGTACGTTGATAAAAAGGGCGACACAGACGATGGCAATAAATTCATATTTCCCGAATGTCCCCTTATAACTTATTATGAAGATAACGATGGTGACGAGTATGGTAATCCTGAGGTGACCACAACGGGCTGCAAAGATGCTCCACCAGATGGATTTGTTGCCAATATGGATGATTGTAATGATCAAGACCCCGATATTAACCCAAGCGTAAAGGTTACTTATTATCTAGATTCAGATGATGACGGGTACGGTGACCCGGACAAACCCAAAGAATTCTTTATTTGCCCGGACCCGCCCAGCACCCATGTTGCCAACAACACAGATTGCAATGACAATGACCCTACCATAAACCCTGAGGAAATTGAAATTCCTGGTGATGGCAAGGACAGTAATTGTGATGGTAGCCCAGGCACCATTTGGAACGGCCCCGAAATAACCTTTAGCAAAGAGGATAATGTGGATTGGACCGATCCAGCCAACCAAGACCGGATTACGGACAAGGTTTGGTTTACCCGACAGAATGATGAAAATGCACCCCTGTATAATTACAAATGGTGGCAAGACACTTTTCAGGAAGATGCCGTACATGTAAACAATGGCAATTCAGATTTATGGGTGGATTTCAACAATGCTGGTATGTCTGCTCATCTTCCTATTGATATTGCCCCCACTGGAGGAACCAAAGGTGTACGCTGGGCCATATTGGATGATACTGGATTTAACAGCCCTAGATGGAGTGATTTTCAGTTCTACGGTACCTTGGGTGATCCCACACACTTTTACAGCTTCCACAATATATTGAGCGCGATGTATAGCCTAGAAAACGCTGATTATCAGGTCTCAAGTATCGACAATGATTTTGAAGTCTATTCGGATGAGGATGATCACAGTATCTCCCTAGTAAATGAGACACTGTTAATTGGGAAAAAACTAGGGGTTTGGCTGGTAGAAGAGGACATTTACCTTACCCTGACCTTCACCGAATATGGTGTGATTAATCTTGGTGACAGTGCTTTTTCCTATACAAGATCTACACCACCATCAACAAATTAATAACCATTAATTCATTTCAGCGATTGTTCTTTTCTTTTTCAAGACCTTGGGGTTCTCCCAAGGTCTTTTTATGCCATTGGTCAACTGGGAAAGGGCATTCCTCAAATGGCACCCTATTCCATCGCTGCCTTTGGATAATTTCAGAATCCTAAAACTTTAACCATGAAAAAAATAATAGTAGTGCTACTGGCCAGTATTCCCATTATCTGCTTGGCACAAAAAAAGGTCAAAATTAAAAAAGAGCCTGTGGCCTGGTCTTATGAAATAAGTCCGGAGAATCCGTTGAACGAAAATCTAAAAACCTATAAGGTGGTTGTGGACACCAAGTTAGATCCTATGGATTATTGGGATGAAATAAACTGGTCGCTCAAGGTAAAAGAACAGGATGTGCTTAAACGCAGAAAGCTGTATGACGAAGCCGTAAGGGATACCATTAACAAATGGGCCAACAAATACCTCGATTTAAACGAACGTCCCTACGTTCGCAGTTCTCCGTCAGATTTTACCATTAAGTTGAGTACCAATCAATTTAGCGTGGAGATGATACAGACCAATATAGACTATGATGATCCTGAAAGTGTTTTGGGGCAAGTGAACGTAGCTGCCAGACTTGTTGTTCTTACTTCCGAAGGGAATATACTCCTTGACAAGGAAATTAGATTTTATATTGATGACCCTGACGGCCCTACCACACATTTTAAACTGAAACATTTGGTGGTCAACCCTACATTCAAACTAAAATTAAGAATGACCAAAAAGCCTGAAAAACGCAAAAAACTATTGGAAAAACGTATTAAACGATTTGAAGCGGACATTTTGGAGTTTTTTATGGAAGAAGCCAGTGCCATACTTAAAGACCAATACCTACCCCAGTATATAGATAGTTATGCCGGTATTTTCAGTGTAAAAAACAAAGGACATGAGGCCCTAAATGAAGCTAACATTACAGCGAGGATGGCCATCAACTCCCTTTCAGCTTTGAGCAAAAAGAAAAGAAAAACCATGGAACAGGTAAAACCTGATTTAGAATATGCAAGAGACTATTATACCGATAAGCTAACAAGGACCACCGACCCGACCATACAAAATGCACTCAACGCCAATTTGGCAACGGTACTTTTAATTCTGGGTGATGTTGAATCAGCCAAATTTCAAATAAAGAACATTCCTGAATTTGAAGAATTGGACAAAAAAACCATATGGGAAGGCAGTTTCACCTATTATCTAAGAGGGTTGGCAGATGCCATTTCCATAAAGGAAAAATATGGAGAGCGTGCCCAGTTATATCAATTCTGAAATTAATTTGATATTACACCCAAAATAGAAATTAGAGGTTCTGAGAACCTATAAAATATAATCAGTACTCAAAAAGTTGCTCACCTTGGCCTCCAGCAATTGTTCAATGGTTTCATTATTCAAGTCATTGTCTTTAAAGGCCACAAAAGTCCGGATAGAAAACGAGCGTAAGGCATCATGAACACTTAAAGTGGACTGCGCCGAATCCTTTCGTCCAGTAAATGGGTATACATCCGGTCCACGCTGGCAAGAACTGTTCAAATTCACCCTACACACCAAATTGGCAAGCGTATCAATAAGCGGTGACAAGGTATAAACATCCTTACCAAACAAGCTCACCTGTTGTCCGTAGTTGGATGCCGCCATATCATCCAAAGGCTCCTCAATATCTGTAAAGGAAACTACTGGGATAATGGGTCCAAACTGTTCTTCTTCATACACTCGCATATCTTTGGAAACCGGATACAGAACGGCAGGCCAGATAAAATTTTCGGAATGTTGCCCGCCTTTTTTATTTAGCACTTTTGCTCCTTTGGTCTTTGAATCGTCCAACAATTCCTGAATGTAAGCCGGTTTTCCAAGCTCTGGAAGTGGGGTCAGCTGGGCTCCATCATCCCAAGGGTTACCAAATTTTAAGGCATCCACAGCAGAAGAGAATCTTTTCAAAAACTCATCTTTCACATCTTCATGGACATAGATTACTTTTAGTGCTGTACAACGCTGCCCATTAAAGGACAATGTTCCAGCAATGCATTCCTTTATCGTCAAATCCAAATCAGCATCAGGAAGAATAATCGCGGGGTTCTTAGCTTCCAACCCCAACACCAATCGCAGTCTATTGCTTTTTGGGTGTTGGTCCTGTAAAGCGTTGGCCGATTTACTGTTACCGATCAACGCAAGAACATCCACTTTTCCGGTTTGCATAATGGGTGCGGCCACTGCCCTGCCCCTTCCAAAAAGAATGTTCACCACACCTTTGGGAAAACTGCTCTGGAATGCCTCTAAAAGTGGAGTAATCAATAACACACCATGCTTAGCTGGTTTAAAAATAGCCGTGTTCCCCATGATCAATGCGGGAATCAGTAAGGCAAAAGTCTCATTTAAAGGATAATTATAGGGTCCCAAACAAAGTACCACTCCCAAAGGTCCTCTTCGGATATGGGCATAAACGCCGTCGTGCTTCTGAAACTTGGCAGAATTACGGTCCAACTGTTTGTAGTCCTCAATAGTATCGTAAATGTATTCAACGGTACGATCAAACTCCTTTCTGGAATCTGGCAACGATTTTCCAATCTCCCACATCAACAACTTCACCACTTCCTCACGCTTATCCTCCATCTTTTTCACAAAAGACTCCATACACTCTATACGGTCTTTGACTTTCATGGTTGGCCAAACTCCTTGTCCTTGGGCATAGGCCTGAGTAGCAGCATCCAAAGCTTCCATAGCTTCTGGTTCGCCCATATCTGGAATGCTTCCGAGTACAGTATGCTTATATTCATCGGTGGATGATATAGTGGATATAACTTCTGAATTTTCACCTTTCCATTCTTTCAGTTCCCCATTGACCAAATATGTGGTCTGGTGAATCTGCTCGGTTATCTGAAACTCTTCAGGTATTGCAATTGCGGTTTCCATGAGTTTATTTTTTTGGATTGATACTTTGCCAACAATGACATTAAAGCGCAAAACTAACACAAAAAAGACCAAAAACCCCTTTGTTTACAAAGGTTTAGCAACGCAAACGTTTTAGTACGGCCTTTATAAAAAATGTGACCGAAATTGTTACAGCAATTACATCCCTATCTTCCTTATAACTCCATTTTCATTCCCTTTCATCCAATGACACGAAACATGCATTAGGGCAGCCAATCCTGACCAACATTATAACGCTTTAGCATAAATCTGTTTTCTTTTATACTAAAGCATCATGAAGAAGCATATTTTTATTATTTTTTCGGCTTAAACCAAACCACCGACCAAAACTTAATTTATGCAAAAGCAAAATCTTGGAATTTTATCCAACACACCCCTATTGCCGTTCATTTTAGTAACGGTTTTATTTTTTGCCTGGGGCGTTCCCAACAACATGACCGAGCCTCTTATCGCGGCTTTTAAAGATATTTTTAAGGACATGTCCACCTTTCAGGCCTCTTTGGTTCAGTCAGCTTTTTATGGATCCTATTTTGTCTGGGCAATTCCTGCAGCATTGCTGGTAAAAAAAACCAGCTATAAGACCACGCTGCTTTTGGGCATATTGTTATTTGCAGCGGGTTCATTTTTGTTTTATCCGGCTAGTGTTAAACAAGAGTATTGGTTTTTTCTAACTGCTTTGTTCACCCTTGCTGCCGGCCTTTCATTTTTAGAAACGGCCGCAAACCCATATATCATTGCGATGGGTGATGAAGAAACTTCCGTTCGTCGGTTGAATTTGGCCCAATCTTTTAATCCCATTGGTCAACTTACCGGGACTTTTATTGCGACAAATTTTATATTGAAAAACTTAAGGAGTGATGCTGAAAAAGCCAACCTTAGCACGCAAGAACTTGTTGATCTGCAAACCCATGAATTAGGCGTGCTTGCCAAACCCTATATCTATATTGCCATTATAGCGGCCATCTTCTTTGTTATTTTCCTGTTCAACAAAATGCCTCGTTTTCAGGCGGGAGGCAATGAAATTAAAGAAGGCTTTTTTGTTATTTACAAACGAATTTTGAAGAAAAAAAGATATGTTCTGTCGGTTATGGCACTGTTTGCTGCAATGTGTGCCCAATTTGGCACGTTTGCCTTTACTATTCCCTATTTAAAGGAAAATTATAAGTTGCCCGACGGAACTCTGATCGGTACAGGGGACGCCGGTGATATTTTATTTTATGGGGTCATCGTCTTCGCGATAATGCGTTTTGTTTGCACAGGTTTGATGAAGATTATCAGACCTTCCCGTCTTTTGGCAATTTTAACTGGTATTGCCACTGTAGCTACTATTATTGCCATTGTCTTTCCAGGGAATTTTGGAGGCTATATGCTGATTGTAATGTGTGGGTGTGCCGGTCTACTTTTCCCAACCATTTATGGTCTTGGCCTGGAAGGTCTATCTGAGGAAGAAGCAAAAGTTGGTGCTTCGGGATTAATAATGGCCATTATCGCCATTGGTATTATGAACCCCATTCAGGGTCTTATTGTGGATTTGGCTAGCGTGAACATATCCTATATATGTGTTGCGGTTGCCTTTGCCCTCCTTGTTGGTTATGGGGCTATCATCAGCAAACACTCCAACAAAACAAATTAGGGGCAATAACCTAAGTTATACCAAATATTGAAAAAGGTCCGGCTTGTCGTTTAGATAATCTCCAAAGAAGTTATTGGCCTTCATTCGTTGAATCAGTGGTTCTAAATCCTCTGAAGATTTTAATTCAATGCCAATAACAGCCGGGGCGTTTTCCCTGCTGGATTTCTTGGAGTACTCAAAATGGGTAATGTCATCATTTGGACCTAAAATATCGGCCACGAACTCCTTTAAGGCCCCTGGGCGTTGCGGAAAACGAACAATGAAATAATGTTTCAAATTTCCGTAAAGCAATGCACGCTCCTTGATTTCCGCCGTTCGAGTAATATCGTTGTTGCTACCGCTTACAATACAGACCACGTTTTTACCTTTGATTTCCTGGGTAAAATCATCCAATGCCGCTATGGTCAAAGCACCGGCGGGTTCCACCACAATGGCATCTCTATTGTACAGCTCTAAAATAGTTTGACAAACCTTCCCTTCGGGAACGGTCTCCATTCGATATAGATAATCTCTACAAATGGGAAAGGTATATTTTCCAACTTTCTGTACCGCAGCTCCATCAATAAACTTATCAATCCGTGGGAGTTGCACCAACTCCCCTTTTTCCATGGAAGTCTTCATTGAAGGAGCCCCTGCGGGTTCAATTCCTATAATTCTTGTATTGGGCGATAATGCTTTAAAGGTGGCGCAAAGACCTGAGGCCAGTCCCCCTCCTCCTACCGCAACAAAAATATAGTCAATAGGTTCTTTGGTCTGTTCCAACAGCTCCAAACCAATAGTAGCTTGCCCTTCAATGGTCTTAGGGTCATCAAAAGGGTGCACAAAGATTTTTCCTTTCTCTTTACAAAGAATTTCCGCTGCTTTTTGGGAATCATCAAACGTATCGCCCTGAAGCACTACTTCTACCCAATCCCCTCCAAACATTTTGGTTTGATCGATTTTCTGCTTGGGCGTAACCACTGGCATGAAAATGGTGCCTCGCACTTTTAAATGATTGCAAGCAAAGGCTACACCTTGTGCGTGGTTGCCTGCACTGGCACAAATCACCCCTTTTTGCAGTTCTTCTTTGGTAAGTGAACTGATTTTATTGAATGCCCCTCGAATCTTATAGCTGCGGACACGGTGCAGGTCTTCCCTTTTTAGAAAAACATTGGCACCATATTGTTTAGAATAGCGGATATTCTGCTGCATGGGTGTTTGGTCGGCTATTAGTTTAATAGTCTGCGCAGCGTTATGAATATCCGCTATTTCTGGAAAATATGTAATCGCTGTTCCTTTCATAAAGATGGTATCAGCGTAGGTATTAAAATTTAGACGATAGGCTTCATGGCCGTCATTGATTCACGCAATCTTGTTCCAACAATTTCTACGTCATGGTCACGTAAGGCTTTGTTTACTGCAATCAATTTTACATTGTCCACTCCATTGTCCTTTCCTTCACCATAGTGCTTACCAATGACATCCGTATCGATGGTTTTCATGAAATCCGTCAACAAAGGTTTACAGGCATGGTCAAACAAGTAACATCCATATTCCGCAGTATCGGAAATCACACGGTTCATTTCAAAAAGTTTCTTTCTGGCAATGGTGTTCGCAATCAATGGTGTTTCGTGCAAAGATTCATAGTAAGCAGATTCGCCAATGATTCCAGATTCGGTCATGGTCTCGTAGGCCAATTCAACCCCAGATTTCACCATGGCTACCATCAATACACCATTGTCATAGTACTCTTGTTCAGAGATTTCTACGTCTCCCGCTGGTGTTTTTTCAAAAGCAGTCTCTCCTGTGGCCGCTCTCCAATCCAATAAGTTTTTATCACCATTGGCCCAGTCCTCCATCATGGTTTTGGAGAAATGACCGCTCATAATATCATCTTGATGTTTTTGGAACAACGGACGCATGATGTCTTTCAATTCTTCTGCGAGGTCAAATGCCTTGATCTTGGCAGGGTTGGACAATCTATCCATCATATTGGTAACTCCTCCATATTTTAATCCTTCCGTGATAGTTTCCCATCCGTACTGAATCAATTTTGAAGCATACCCAGCATCAATCCCCTTCTCGATCATCTTGTCAAAACATAAAATGGAACCTGTTTGCAACAACCCACACAATATGGTCTGCTCGCCCATTAAATCAGATTTTACCTCGGCAACAAAAGACGATTCCAAAACGCCTGCCTTATGCCCCCCAGTACCAGCGGCATATGCCTTGGCCTGTTCCAAACCTTTACCTTCTGGGTCATTTTCTGGGTGAACAGCAATTAGGGTTGGAACCCCAAAGCCTCTTTTGTACTCTTCCCTCACTTCGGAACCAGGGCTCTTTGGAGCTACCATGATCACAGTAAGGTCTTCACGTACCTGCATACCTTCTTCCACAATGTTGAATCCATGGGAATAGGATAGCGTGGCTCCTTTTTTCATTAAAGGCATCACAGTGCTCACCACATTAGTGTGTTGTTTATCCGGAGTTAAGTTGATCACCAAATCGGCAGTTGGAATCAACTCCTCATAGGTTCCCACGTTAAAATTATTCTCCTTGGCATTTTTGTAGGATTGTCTTTCTTCCTTAATAGCAGCTTCACGAAGGGCGTACGAAATATCCAAGCCTGAATCCCTCATGTTCAGTCCCTGGTTGAGCCCTTGCGCACCGCAACCTACGATTACAATTTTCTTTCCTTTTAAGGCAGTTACACCATCGGTAAATTCGCTGGCATCCATAAACCTGCATTTTCCCAATTGTTCCAGCTGATCACGCAGTGATAGCGTATTAAAATAATTTGTCATTTTCAGTCTTTGATTTTGTGCTATTTATTTTATTGATTTTGAAATTCTTCTAAAATTCTAGTGATTGGCATAGTGGCCTTGCTCACCGCTATTCTTCCTGAGCGAACAAACTGCATGATCCCATACGGTTCCAGAGCGTCGTGCATTTCATCAATCTCATGCCTGCGCCCTGTTTTGGCCAAAACAAAAAAGTCCCGCGCCACGGTCACTATCTGTGAATTACTTTCTTTAATGATGTTTTGAATCTGACGTTCATCAAAAAGAAGGTCCGACGCAATTTTGAACAGAGCGGATTCTTGATAAATGGTTTCATCATCTGTGTGATAATACGCTTTGATCACCTCGATTTGTTTCTCTATCTGACCAACAATTTTGCGCACCCACTCTTCCGGGGCATAAACAACTATTGTGAATTTAGAAACATGCTCTATTTCTGATTTAGAGACATTTAAACTCTCAATATTAATGTGACGCTTTAAGAATATCCCAGATATTCTATTTAGTAACCCAACACTGTTTTCTGAATAAACCGATATGGTATACCACTGTTTTTCCATGCTATTTTATTTTAACTGCAACTATTACTCCTGTTGACCAGTCCATTTTTGTAATTGTAAAATCTTTTCTTTTTTCCAAGGCTTCAATCAATTGGATCGCATTAACTTCATGACCTTCTGGCCAATTTGGTTGTTTGCTCATGTCATCAACAACATAAAACCCTCCTATTTTCAGCATTGCCAATGTTTGGTCCAAAAGGCTATATTTCCCTGGCCAAGCATCTGCAAAAATTAAATCAAATTTATCTTCTTCATAGGCTGCCAACCAGCCATCTCCATCGGCACATATCAATTGAAGTCTTTTTTCTCCATCAAAAACTTCTTTTGCTATTTGAATAAGTTCCGGATCATTATCAATGCTTATAATCCTGGAATTTTCATCCATTCCTTCCAACATCCAGGATAAAGACAAGCTCATCCCAGTTCCCAACTCCAAAAAATTACCTTTGGGTTTTGAGGCAACAAGTGTTTTCAGCAAGGTTCCAATATATAGGTCAGAAGGCATGGTAAATCCAATTTCTTCAGACCTGGAACATAATTGCCCATACACCTTTGGCATGTCTAATATAGTGGACTGGTCCATGCTTACTTTAGTCTAATATCAGAAACAGAAGCTCCTGAGGGAATCATTGGAAATACGTTATCTTCTTTCTCAACCCTAACTTCCAGGAAATATGGATCTTTGGAAGCCATCATTTCGTTTACCGCATCCGCCAAGTCAGAACGTTCCACAACTCTCCTTGATTTGATATGGTAACCTTCAGCGATTTTTACAAAATCTGGGTTGGTCATTACCGTGGAAGCATATCTTCTCTCAAAGAAAAGCTCTTGCCATTGGCGTACCATCCCCAAGAAATCGTTGTTGAGTACCACGATCTTAACGGGAATGTTATGCTGAAAGATCACACCTAGTTCTTGGATGGTCATCTGGTAGCCCCCATCTCCGATGATGGCAACAACTTCCCTTTCCATGGCACCCATTTTGGCTCCAATGGCCGCTGGCAATGCAAAGCCCATGGTTCCCAAACCACCTGAGGTGATATTACTTTTGGATTGTTTAAACTTGGCATACCTACATGCCATCATTTGGTGCTGACCTACATCACTAACAATTACGGCCCTGTGCCCTGAGGCAATATTGATCTGTTCAATCACCTCTGGCATGGTAAGTCCTTCTTTTGAAGGTTGCAAGCTGTTCTTTATGACAGTTTCGTATTCAACTTTATATTTTTTGTCAAATTCAGCCCTCCATTCCTTGTGCTCATTTTTATTGATCAAAGGCAGCAATAATTCCAGAGTCTCTTTGGAATTGCCTAAAACAGCTATATCTGCCTTTACATTTTTGTTGATTTCCGCTGGGTCAATTTCAAAATGAATGACTTTTGCCTGTTTAGCATAAGTATCCAAATTACCTGTCACACGGTCATCAAAGCGCATTCCAATGGCAATGAGGACATCACATTCATTGGTCAGTACGTTGGGGCCATAATTTCCGTGCATCCCCACCATTCCAACATTTAAAGGGTGGTCGGTATCCATTGCCGAAAGACCCAAAATGGTCCATGCAGCAGGTATTCCAGCTTTTTCCACTAAGGCTTTAAGTTCTGCCTCGGCTTGACCCAAAATTACACCCTGTCCAAAAACAATGTACGGTCGTTTCGCATTGTTAATCAATTCCGCAGCAGCTTCAATTGCCTTTACATCCGGCTCAGGAACCGGTTTGTAACTTCTAACTCCTGTACATTTTTCGTAAACAAAATCCAATTCATCAAATTGGGCGTTTTTGGTGATATCGACCAAGACGGGGCCCGGTCTCCCTGATCTGGCAATATAAAAGGCTTTTGCCATGATTTCAGGTATCTCACTGGCCTTGGTTATTTGATAGTTCCACTTAGTGACAGGGGTGGAAATTCCAACAATATCCGTTTCCTGAAAGGCATCTGACCCCAACAAGTGTCTGGGAACCTGTCCAGTAATACAGACCATTGGAGTAGAATCTATTTGAGCATCGGCTATCCCTGTAACCAAGTTTGTGGCTCCAGGTCCAGAAGTTGCCATGGCCACACCTACTTTACCAGTTACTCTTGCGTAACCTTGGGCAGCATGTGTTGCGCCTTGCTCGTGTCTGGTAAGGATGTGTGTCAACCTATCCTGAAATTTATAAAGCTCATCATAAACGGGCATTATAGCTCCTCCGGGGTAGCCATAAATCAAGTCCACCCCTTCGGCCAACAAGCAATGTATTATAGCTTCTGCACCACTTATTCGAATGGCCTTGGCCGTTTTGTTTTCTTCCTTTTTTAAAGTTTCTGTATTCATAATCTCAACTTTAGTTGATGAGATTCCTGCATGAGCAGAAATGACAAAATTTTTTAATATTTATCGGTTACACATCCCTCTGAAGCCGATGCGACAGATCTTGCGTACTTATACAATATTCCTTTGGTAAATTTTAATGGTGGAGCTTGCCATTTGGACCTTCTTCTTTCCATTTCCTCATCTGAAATATTCAAGATAATTGAATTGTCCAGAGCACTAATGGTAATAATATCACCGGTCTCTACAAGGGCAATGGTTCCGCCTACTTGGGCCTCTGGGGTTACGTGACCTACCACGAAACCATGAGTGCCACCAGAAAAACGACCATCCGTAATCAATGCAACCGATTTTCCCAAACCAGCTCCCATAATCATGGATGTAGGTTTTAGCATTTCGGGCATACCAGGACCTCCTTTTGGCCCCACATATCGAATGACCACAACATCACCTTTTTCCACCTCTCCCTTGGATATACCTTCATTGGCCTCAGGTTCGCTATTATACACTACAGCCTTGCCTTCAAACTTTAAGCCTTCTTTGCCAGATATTTTTGCCACCGCACCTTCTTCTGCCAAATTTCCTTTTAGTATCTGTAAATTACCTGAAGATTTTAAAGCCTTGTCAACGCTGTACAACAAATCTTGCTCCTCAAATTCCATTGCCTCAACGTCCTTAAGATTTTCAGCCAAGGTTTTTCCTGTTACGGTTATACAGTCTCCATGCAAAAAGCCTTGCTCCAACAAATACTTCATTATTTTTGGAGTTCCACCAATTCCATGGACATCTTCCATCAGGTATTTTCCAGAAGGTTTTAAATCGCCAATAAGAGGCGTTCTATCACTTATCCTTTGAAAATCTTCCAGTGTAAAATCAATATCCGCGGCATATGCAATGGCCAAATAATGCAATACCGCATTAGTGGAGCCGCCAAGGGCATTGACCAAAGTGATTGCATTTTCAATTGATTTTTTTGTTACGATGTCTTTTGGTTTTAAGTCCAGCTCCAAAAGATTTTTTATGGCCTGAGCAGTACGTTCAGCCTCTGAAAGTTTGTTAGGGTTGACAGCCGGAATAGATGAATTGTAAGGCAAAGCCATACCCATACATTCTATGGATGATGCCATGGTATTTGCCGTGTACATACCCCCACAAGCACCCGCCCCAGGGATTGCTTTCTTGATAATTTCCTTATATTCAGCTTCATCAATTTCTCCAGCTATTTTTTGCCCCAAAGCTTCAAACGCAGATACAATGTTTAGCTTTCGCCCATTGTGGTTTCCTGAAGCCACACTACCTCCATAAACCATAATGGAAGGTCTGTTCAGACGAAGCATTGCGATAATGGCACCAGGCATATTTTTATCACATCCAACGACGCCTATCAGTGCATCATAGGACATCCCGTTCATCACAGTTTCCATGGAGTCTGCAATAATATCCCTTGAAGCCAATGAATATTTCATCCCTGGAGTTCCCATTGAAATACCATCGGATACTCCAATGGTACCAAATGTAAGTCCAACCTGTCCAGTTTCATTAACATGCTTTTTAATTTCTTGCGCTATACTATTTAAGTGCATATTGCAAGGATTACCGTCGTAACCCGTGCTCCCAATAGCAACTTGCGCTTTTTTCATATCCTCTTCTTTCAAACCTGTGGCATACAACATGGCCTGTGATGCCGGTTGCGAAGGGTTTTGGGTAACATTTTTGCTGTGTTTGTTCAATTCCATTAATAGTTTTATCTCAATTCTAAAATTCTATTGAATTTACTACGGTATCCAAAGATAGATGTTTCAAAAACCGAATAATTTTAACAGTTAACACTGTTCTAAATTCATTTAAAATATTATACACTTATCATACTGTATATCAAATGATTATATCATTTTAAAATCCCATATCCATTTATTCCCACAACTGCATAAAAAAAGCCTGTATCTTTTTTTGATACAGGCTTTTTCATATAACAATAGCGTCTGTATCATTCCTGTTTTGGAATAATAATGACCACGCTATTAATTAGGTTTTGTGCTTTCACAGTTCAATGGTACAAAAAAATATTTTAATAGCAAACAGGTTTGAATATCTTTAACTCCATGGAGAAAAAAGTTACCGAGGCAATACAGCATAGACGTTCTGTTCGAATTTACAAAGTAGATGTCCCAATTGAAGCCCAGAAAGTGGAGCAATGTATCAAAAATGCTGTTTTGGCACCTACCAGCAGTAATCTGCAACTGTGGGAGTTTTACCATATTACCCAAAAAGATATTTTAAACAAAATGACCGATGCGTGTTTGGGGCAAAAAGCAGCCAAAACTGCCCAACAAATGGTTGTTGTGGTAACCAGAAAGGATTTGTGGAAAAGTAGAGCAAAATCCAATCTTGAGTTTTTGAATACAACCTTTGGAAATAAGTCTAAAGAAGAATATAGTGCGGCGGAAAAGTTTGCGTTGGATTATTATAAGAAGCTCATCCCAACAATTTACTCCGACTTTCTTGGCGTTTTGGGGTGGTTGAAATATTTTGTTTTTCAAATTATTGGAATTTTTAAACCAACCTACCGTCAAGTTAGACAATCAGATATGCGTATTGTTGCGCATAAAAGTGCAGCACTTGCGGCCCAAAACTTCATGATAAGTATGGCAGCCATTGGGTATGACACATGTCCAATGGAAGGGCACGACTCTTTGAGGGTGAAGAAAGCCCTTGGTTTGCCTCGTCGTTCAGAAATCAACATGGTCATTGGTTGTGGCATCCGGGAAGAACAGGGTGTTTACGGTCCCCGCTTTAGGGTTCCCTTTGAAGAGGTTTACAAAAGATTATAATAGTTTAAAGGTCAAGGAGTCCCCAAACTTTTTTTGTGCCAACGTACAGATTGAGGCTTTGGAAAGCTGTAATATTCTGGGATATCCTCCTGTGGTCTGTCCATCTTTCATTAAGATGATCAATCTTCCTGCTGGTGTCAACTGTATTGTTCCAGGTATTGTTCCTGAGGTAAACATGGAATGCTTATGTCCGGCTATCAGTTCCGAAAGTTGATAAGCCATACGGTTGTTTGCCTTTGAAACGGTAAAGGTTTTGGAAAACAATTGGGCTAGTTGCCTATCTGACAAAAGTGAATACTCGGGACCTTTGTACACTTCTAAAAAATCCTGTTCAAAATGGTTTTCCATCTTAATTTCGGAAAGTAGTGAATCAAAAGAGCTGGTTTCGTCGTATTCAATTTCATCCCCATCCTTAAGGCACTTCTCCTTGGTGACAGGAGAATATTGAGAATGACTTCCTAAAACTTTTGGGGTCTTAAAACCTCCTTTGATGGCCAAATAGCTTCTGAACCCATTTTCCAGTCGACCATAGGATAAGATATCTCCTTTTTCAACTTTGATTACCTGATAATTTTCAATGGGCTTATTGTTCAGTGTTGGCGAAAGATATGCGCCAGATAAACAGATATATGTTGATGAATCAAATTGTATGGTGGGTCCGGTCATTGTGATCTCCATTACGGAGGCATTCCTCTCATTCTCTAAAAGTTTGTTCGCATTTCGTACCGAAACTTCATCCATAACACCAGAAATGGGAACTCCGATATCTCTGTACCCAAAACGTCCCAAATCTTGGATAGTCACAAAAAAACCAGATTTGAGAAGCTTAAGCATTCAGTTCTATTTTTTCTAGTTTGTATATGCCCACTTCACATTCAATTTTGCGCAAATCGTACTCAGCACGAGATATTTTATGGAACTGTATCTTATCACCTACATTCACAAAACATGGCTTTTCCAAACTTGGATTAAAAATTGGGATTGGACAGCTTCCAATAATGTTCCATCCACCAGGCGAATCTTGTGGATAAATTCCGGTTTGTTTCCCAGCAAGTCCTACAGAACCTTTGGCTACGGACAACCGTGGTTCCTTTCGTCTGGGAATTTCCAACGCTTCAGGTAGTCCTCCTAAATACATGAACCCTGGCAAAAAACCTATTCCATACACCACATATTCAAATGAAGTATGTAGTTCAATCAATTTTTCAATGGATAAATTCAGAGTGCTACATGTTTCCTCTAGGTCAATTCCAAAATCCAAATCATAACAAACCGGTATACGCCACAAATGTTGCTCAGGTTTCTTTTTAAATTGTTTATTAGAGGAATAAAGGTCAGTGATTATTTTTTTTATCGCTTCTTGGTCAATTTCTTCTTGATAATTGACCATTGTTAATGAATTGTACGCAGCGGACATTTCCCAACCGGGTAGATTCAACTCCTTGAAACTATCAATAAATTGAAGGATATCTTCTAATATGGATTCGTCCACGGCATTAGGCCATTCCACTAGAACAGCGTTCTGACCATATGGTTTGATACTGATGGGGTAGCTTTTCACTTTTCTAGTTGAACCTTATGGTTAGGTAATTCCTTTGAAAGATACATCAATATTTCCAATGCCGAAGATGTGTCGCCATGAATGCATATCGTTTCGGCCTGAATTGCTATCCTTTTGTTTTTGACCGAAACTACATTGCCCTCTTGAATTATTGGCAAAATATGATCCAGTACCTTTTCGGGCTGTTTGATCAAGGAGTTATCCATTTTCCGAGACACCAAACTTAAATCATCATTGTAGTTTCTATCCCCAAATGCCTCAAACATGATTCTAAAACCTAAATCGGTAGCTTTTTCGGCAACAACCGATTTATAGGGAACATATATTGGAACTGTGTCTTTGTACTCTCCGATGGCATCCAAATAAATCATGGCCAACACTTCGTCTTTTGCAGTTTGATTATATAGCGCACCGTGTGCTTTTATATGGTGGAACTGTCCCTCCTCTCTTTCAAGGATTTTTTTAAAGGTTGATACTTGGTGAATGATGCTTTGTTTAAGTTCTGAATTAGAAATATTCATTACCTCCCTGCCAAAATTGGCTTTATCCGGATATGAGGGGTGTGCCCCTATTTTCACATTGTGGATTTTTGCCAGTTTGATTATTTCAGAAATACTATCAACATCACCGGCATGGCCGCCACATGCAATATTGCACGAGCTGATCAGTGGGAAAAGGTCAGCTTCGTTACCTATACCCTCCCCTACATCACAATTGATATCGATAGTCCAATTTTCCATTTAAAACAGGCCTATTACTTTCAGGATACTTTTTGTTCCCAAAAAAATGGTGAATCCAACAATTAGAAACCCTAGCACATTTTGAAAAAGTGTATTCCTATGGGTGCCCATTACCGTCTTTTTATTCACTATCCAAAGTAATAATATAGCCATTACCGGAAGGAGTATTCCATTGGCCACCTGGGCAAATTGAATCACCTCAATAGGTTTAATATTAAAGGACAGCGATAGCACTCCAAAAAACAACACTATAAACCACACCAATCTAAATTTCTTGTTTTTCATATCATCATTCCAGCCAAAACAACTGCTGGCAACATAAGCTGCAGCCAAAGGTGCTGTTATGGCGGAAGTGATTCCGGCAGCTAAAAGTCCTATGCCCATAAAATAAATAGCTGCTTTTCCAAATAAAGGTTCCAAGCCTTTAGCCATATCCATAGCATTGGTAATACTTTCAATGGGTGCTGCAGATGCTGTAATCAGAATAGCCACAGAAACCAATCCACCCAAAGCTATAGAGATTATGGTATCCCATTTGACATTGGCAAGCTCGTCTTTTGATTTCCATTTTTCTTTGGCAAGTGAGGCATGTAAGAATAGATTATAAGGTACCACGGTGGTACCTATAAGTGCAACCACAGTTAATAAGCCTCCTTCTGGTAAACTTGGAATAAACATGCCCTTGGCAATTTCGCCCCATGAAGGTTTTGTGATAATGGCACTAACAACAAAACAAACACCCATGATCGCAACTAGCCCAACAAACACTTTTTCCAAGGTCTTGTAACTGCTAAACCAAAGCAACAAAAAGGCAAAACATCCTATTAGTATAGGATAGAAGGACGCTAAGGTCCCTTGACCAAATAAACCCTCAAGTCCTAAGGTGGCCCCTCCAATGTTACCAGCTTCATAAGCGGCATTGCCAACTAAAATTGCTCCTAAAACAATTATAATGACCAGTTTTTTTATCCAATCGACCCTAAGCTCTTTCTTAATGACATCAACAAGTCCGCTTTGAGAAACAACCCCAATTCTCCCGGCCATTTCCTGAAGTATGATGGTGGCCAAAATAGACAGCAAAACGGCCCAAATTAGTGCGTATCCAAAATGAACTCCTGCAAGAGTGCAGACCGTTATTGTTCCGGGTCCTACGAACGCCGCGGCCACCAACACTCCCGGGCCAATTTTTTTAAACATGTTTAAGACTATTTTCTGAGCCTCAAATTAAAAGTATTTCCATTAAATAATGCATTTCATCTAAAAAAATGCATTTCATCTAAAAATGGGATGTTATACATCGACATTTTATACGAATATTAAAAAGTGGTAGTTATAATAATCCCAAATCGTATAATTGACCAAACTTGACCAAGACTTATGACATGTAAGGACTGTGAAAAAAGTATCGGGTATAAACAGCACAAAGAATCTATGGATTCTTTGGGTGTTGAGCTCTGCGAGCGGCATACCCGACTCATTAAGAAGATTATCCTAAACAACAATACGCCCGTAGAAGCGGTACAACTGTTCTATGCGCTAAAGGAAGCAGGCGCCCACCCCATGTTGGAATGGTGGGATGGAAAAAAATCTGTGGATATTGCCATCTCTAGGGTAAAACTAAATATTGAAATTGACAAGGATTACAATATGATTACCCATGAACAGGCTATAAATGACCTGGAAGAAGCAATGCATTCCTTCAAAAATGGATTTACAACCATAAGAATACCTCACTTGGCAGTGAAGTACTATTTGGATGATACAGTTCAGAATATTTTAGGGATAGTTTCCGGGTTAAAAGCGAATATCAAAGCTATCTAATCCGAAAACAAAAGCTGCTTACCCACTTGACTCTCTTTGTACTCCAGTATATTGATTATAATGGGATCCTCTCCAATATTTTCTAGGTCATTGGTGTAGTTTTTCCCTTTAAACTCGCAATACTGGGTATCTCCTGGGTCCAGCTTTATCATATTTATTTTACCATTCCCATGACGGGTCAATGCTAGACCTCCTGTGGTACAAACCCAGCTGTAGTTGGTGTTAAGATGTCTGAATGGAATTCGTTCTCCTGGATCAAGGTGTAAATCCCAGAGTTTTACACTTTCGTTTTCAAATATCAACTTTCCCCCAAGGGACAGGGTTATTTCTTGGTGAAGCAACTCATCTATCTTATCTTGTTCCCATGGATCAAAATTCCCAACAGGATTCAATTCAACACATTGCATACAGTAAGCTTTTTCTGAAAATGGGCGCAAAATTAAGACATATCCATCATGAAAAATATGACAGATGTAGGATTTAACTTATTTTTTGACGGATTATAAAGTTTTTAGCCTTTTTTTTAGGATATTGATTACCAGCAATTTAAAAATATAGGCATTGGTAAGTTTCTTACCACCTAATCTTTCTTATCTCCAATTAAATTCATATCGGTTTTCCTAAGTCATTGTTTGGGTTGTAGTTTTAGAATAACCAATTCTAAATGTCTTGGTAAAAAATCTTCCAATTTGTTGAAAAGGCCTATTAAGAACTAATATTATAAGCATTATGGTGCTTCTTTTAGTCGAGTATGCTGTAGGAAGAAATTTTATCGTCTTTTTTGCGGTACTGGCATAAACTGGATCGTTAAGCCTGTAAAAGGCAGGCAAATGTGAACCAAAAAAGAGCTTGGCAGAGAAACCAAGTTCCTTTATGTTAAAATATTTAGGTCTACAACCTACAAGTTTGGACATATCATTCATATAGTCATGGTAATTGACCAATGATTTTATGTTCACGCTGTCCGAAAAGAATTTTTCATTGAAACGTCGATCCCTTTCAATGCTCGCATGCATCTCTTTGGTAGCTGGAAGTTTTTTATTACCAGATAGTAGTAATGCTATGTAACGGGCTTGTATTTCTGAGCATGCCGGAAGTCCTCCCTGAGTCGGTCTTGCCCATCCTATCAGACTGATCAGCAGTCCATGTTTAGGATGTATCATATGTTTGTAGAGGTTCCTGGGGTTTTCAAAGTCTTTGCCCTGAGTCACATATTCAAACTTTGTTTCATAACCTGTATTTAAAACAAGCACATCCGTTTCAATGGTTTCGCCTCCTTTGGTGATTATCGAGTTCTCCGTTAAATAATCGATTTCGTCTCTTTTAATTTCCAATCGTCCGTCGATAATATCCTGAAGAAAAACATCACTCTTGGTCAAAAATTTGCCCATGAAGGATTTTCTGTCGTATATCCATTGCTGAACCAGTTTTTCAGTGGAACCAACATTTTTGCCAAAGTTCAAATATTTCCAGGCCATGAACTTCATAAAATGGTCCACTCCTTTCTTTCCCATTGAATTGAGGCTGTGCGATGTATAGGAATCACTTGTATAACCTGCGGACCATCTTGGGACAATGTTCGGAAAATCCCGAACCAACACCTTGCAGGTGGCTGATTGCGAAATTTCATGAATGATATCCGCACCGGATTCGCCAATGCCGATACATACTACTTTTTTATCCTTGAACTTCTCATCATTTTTATATTCGCTAGAGTGAACAATTTCACCCTTAAAATCAGACTGCCCTTTAAAAACTGGCGAATAGGGAATGAAATTACTGCCCGTACAAATTATTAAATAATCGAACTTCTCTTTCCTGACCCTATTTTGATGAGTAACTTCTACGATAACCGAATCTTCTTGGATATCCGCACCCAACACCTTATGGGAGTAGCAAATATGGCTGTTTAAATCAAAATGGTCTATATAATCTTTTAAATATTCCCGATACTCGGATACCGTCCAAAATCTTCTCTCTTCTTTTACGTCTGGCATAAAATCTGAGTATGCCATGAAATAATTAGAAACTGTCAGTTCAAGAGAATCATATGACCTACCTCCTTTTTCAATTGATCTAAATGCCCCTCCATAACTATCTTCTGATTCGTAACAGACTACTTGTATATTTTGATTTAAAAGCTCTTTTACTGCTACCAACCCGGATGGGCCAGCTCCAATAACACAAACCTTGGTGCTCATTTCAGTGAAGTTTTCTTAAAATACTATGGTTGATTAAGGCTGAAAGTAACAATGAAGGTGTTGCCTAGGCGCAGATGATCGTTGAAAATCAATAATTTACGTTGAAAGATATCAAATAGTTCTAAAAATAGGGTTAGTCTTAAAAAATTGGTTTTTACAATGGTATAATCCAGTATGTGAAAACATCAAGAAAAAACATGTCCAAGGAATTCAAAAATACCACTCCTTATCTTTAAGTACTTGACTACAAGTCACTTTCATTGACCTTCAAAAAACTGGAACAAAATACCGAATAAAGTATCAACTGCTTGTTGATATTTTTTTAAAAAGAAACCACACCCCAAACTATGGAATAACTACATTAGCCATGAGAATACTAATTGCCCCAATGATTACATTTCTGTCCATGAAATTACCTATTATGCTGTTAAATTCCTTAAACATATATAAGGTACAAATTTCTGTAGGCAATCATAAAGGTTAACAAGTATTGTAATATAAATGTTAGCATAAACACCTATATGATACCAAAAATAATCCACTTTTGTTGGTTAAGTGGAGAGGAATACCCAGAGAGCATAAGAAAAAATATTGAAGATTGGAAAATCAAAATGCCCGATTATGAATTCATTCTTTGGGATAAAGAAAAGTACGATCTAGCAAACAGTAGTTGGGTGAAGCAAGCTTTTGAAAGCAAAAAGTTTGCGTTTGCTTCAGATTTAATTCGATTATATGCTGTTTACACTTATGGTGGTATTTATTTGGACACCGATGTAGAAGTCTTAAAAAGCTTTGATGACCTTCTGGACTTACCTTATTTTATAGGCTCACAGCATAATAACTTAATCGAGGCTGCCATTTTTGGTTCTGAAAAAAAATCAGATTGGATTCTCCGATGTTTACAATATTATGACAACAGAGCCTTCATAAAAGATGATGGAAATTTTGATATGCTGGTACTGCCCAGGGTTATGAAACGGCAATTGGAGGGTGTAAGAAAAATAAACATTATGGAACCCCATGAAATAGCCAGAGTTGACACTCTCTTAAAAAATGACAGTTGCCTCTACTTGTACCCATTTGATTTTTTCTGTTCCAAAAATTATGAAAGTGGCAAAATTTCAAAAACCAAAAACACATACACCGTTCATCATTTTCAAAGTTCTTGGTTACCCGTTTTTTCTAAGTTAAGACGAAGGTTGATACGATTTATTGGTGTTAGCAAAACGGAAAAAATAATTACATCCATGGGTTTAAGAAGATTCCACAAGGTTTTGACCATTCCCATGGTGAAATCTAGGTTAATCAAGTAACAAAAAAGGTTTTCGGGCTTTTAATCTATCCACTACCCCAACCAACCCTCCCTGTCCAAACTACGGTACTGAATGGCTTCAGAAATATGGTTGCTAGATATATTTTCAGCGTCCTCCAAATCAGCAATGGATCTTGCAACCTTTAAAATCCTATCGTAAGCTCTGGCGGATAAGTTTAACCGTTCCATTGCGTTTTTGATTAATTTTTTTGAAAAGTCGTCCAAGATGCAGAACTCCCTTATCTGCTTGGTGTTCATTTGTGCATTATAATGTACGTTTTCCAGTGAGGTAAATCTTTTGGTCTGGATTTCTCTGGCGGCGGCGACTCTCTTTCTGATTGCCAGACTATTTTCTCCCTTTCTCTCCTCTGACAATTTTTCAAAAGGTACTGGAGTTACTTCGACATGAATATCTATTCTATCCAATAGAGGCCCTGAAATTTTGCTTAAATAACGCTGCATCTCATTGGGTGAAGAGGTCACTGGGGCATCCGGATCATTAAAGTACCCTCCTGGACTTGGGTTCATGCTGGCCACCAACATAAAACTACTGGGGTAGGTAACCGTAAACTTTGCCCTTGCAATTGTCACTTCCCTATCTTCCATGGGTTGTCGCATCACTTCCAATACCCTACGTTCAAATTCTGGGAGTTCATCCAAAAAAAGTACTCCATTGTGCGCAAGGGATATTTCGCCTGGTTGGGGATAGCTCCCACCACCTACAAGCGCCGCAGAGCTTATGGTGTGGTGAGGATTTCTAAAAGGTCGCTGGTTCATTAAGCCCATGTTCTTTATAGTTCCAACCACACTATGAATCTTTGTGGTTTCCAAGGCTTCATACAACGTCATTGGCGGTAAAATGGAGGGTAATCGTTTCGCCAACATGGTCTTTCCGGCCCCCGGTGGGCCAATCAATATAATATTATGCCCTCCCGCTGCTGCAATTTCCATACAACGTTTTATGCTTTCCTGACCTTTCACATCTGCAAAATCAAACTCTGGAAAGTCCAATTCGTGGTAGAATTCCTCTCTTGTATTTACTACAGTTTGTTCCAAAGGTTTTCCTTTATCAAAAAATTCTATGACCTCTTCAATGTTTTCTACACCATAAACTTCCAAATTTGATACTACCGCCGCCTCTTTAGCATTTTCTTTGGGCAGGATAAATCCTTTAAAACCTTCTTCCTGTGCTTTTATGGCTATGGGCAATGCTCCCTTTATAGGTTGTAGGCTTCCGTCCAGCGATAGTTCTCCCATAATCATATAACTTTCAATACTTTCTGATTTAATTTGGTTGGATGCAGACAATATCCCTAATGCCAGCGTAAGGTCATAAGCCGAGCCTTCTTTCCGAAGGTCGGCCGGAGCCATATTTATGGTAATTTTCTTCCCTGGAATTTTGTAGCTGTTGTTTTGTAGTGCTGCTGCAATACGGTAGTTGCTTTCCTTAATGGCATTGTCCGGCAATCCTACCAGGTGATAACCTATTCCTTTGTCCACATTGACTTCAACTACAATGGTTTGGGCTTCAACCCCAAATACAGCACTGCCATAGATTTTTATAAGCATAGCGCAAATCGAAAAATTAAATAAAATTTGAAAGTAGGCTTATTTGGTACAGCAGCGAACCCCATATTGATGAATACCGGGTTTTAAATTGACGTAAGCAGTTATTGAATTAATGGATTTAATACTGACGTTTGTTTTGTACCATCTTTAGTCTATCCAAAAATTCGGTTTTTGATTACTCCCCAAAGCAGTACAGTCTCCACATTCCCTTGGAATGGAACTCAATGGGGGGACATCCGAAGGATTTGGCTCTATATAATGTATAAGGTCCAATCTAACCTGTTCCATAAGGGTCAGCGATTTTTGCGGACGACATGCATTGATATACGGTGGGAGTCTTTCGTTTGGATAATGATCTCTATAGTTGAAAAAAATACGTTTTTCCGACACTGAAGACACATCAAAAATACCAATGACCTTTTCATCTTGGTCGTCGCTAGCACTAATATTGCCAACTATAAATCCTGTTTGATTCTCAGAAAGTAGGCTTTCAGAACTTGCAATATCCCTAAGTGTTTTGTAATAGATGTAAGCTTTAAATGTAGTCGCAAATTGTCTTACCAAGATACTATACCTATGTGAGAGGACATAATTATTACTTTCAATAAAGTGGACCTGAAAGTTTGTAAGTCTACTTCTGTCCAAATCCTCTGTATTGGCCAGAACAATCTTTTTCGAAATATTTGTTCCATAACAAATAAGTTCCTCCTCTTCTTTGGGTGCCAATATTACGCTCTCAAACCCGTTGGTTATGAAGACCATATCTGTTTCATTAACCAATCCATTGTTAACTATCTTATAATCGTAGGATAACCAGTATGGGGCAATTATCTTAAAGGTTTCCTCATACTCGTATCTAAAGTATCTTGCCAAACCTGTTGGAGCAGTATTATCAATAGATATTGCCATTCCATTTTTTCCAAAATCATCATCAATCCTATTTGCATAAAGACTGTCTATTAGCACAGGTTCAGGTAATTGTTCTGGTGTTGACTTGTATGACTTATCAGAATCTGTAATAATTGAGAGGAAATAGCTTTTTCCTTTTTCTGCTTTAAAAGCGATTTTCGAAACATACCTCCCAGCTTCGGTCTCCTTAAAGTAGAATTTGTTGCCTAAATTGTCCTCAATCTTAACAGTTGCCGCTTGTTCCATCGTTGGAACATCAGCTTCCAATTGGTACGATCTGGTCAATATAACTTCTTGGTGCTTTAGCTCGTCTGTAAGAATGGCTTCAACAACCAAAACATCCTCAAATATTCTAGTAGATGGCTCGTAGGGCTCAACACAACTTAATTGAAAAAGTACCAATACCCAGATAAAAATATGACGTTCCATATTTAGTTCTCTGATTTGTAGAACTAAAATATACGATTCTATCTAACAAAAAACGTCCGATTGACGGATACCGGCTTTCCAGTTGACGTAAACCCCTCTAAGACCAACTCATAGGTTCCACCAAGGTCTGAGGTGTAAAAAACAATTTCTTTGGAGCCTTTGGATAGATCCAAGTTTGGTTCCCATAACAATTGATTCCTAAAGTCAGGGACGCGTTCTCGACTTTTGTCACCCGAATAGCTTTGGGTAAAATATTCTTTTTGAGCTTCTGGTTTAAACAGTTCCAGACTTGTAGTATGGGGGGTATAAAAATCTTGGTAAAAACCTCCTTCAATTGTCTTAAAAGAAATTACTCCTTGGAATGTTTTTGCACCTACGATAATCTTATCTCTTGAGAAACTTATGGTCTTTATTTTTTTGGCACTGAAATCCATAAAATCTTCATGTCTCTTTATAAAAAGACCATCAACAAACACCATAGGCAACAGACTGTGACTGGTAAACCCTTCTTCCGGTCTTACCTCGAAAACACGTTCCCCGTTATTGAGCTTTCTAATAGAGACTTGATCAACCACTTCTACAATGGTTTCATCCAGACGATTAAATCTGGTATAATCATCCAAATCATACACCGTTGCAAACTTCCGGTAAAATGGTTCAACATGATCAGCAACAAGTATTGAATCCGACTTTATTTCTTGATAAGCATTTTCTATTTGGTTTTGAATACTTTTTTCCAGGATATATTCCTTCATCCTTTTGGAAAGCACAAAGTCCTCAAACTCCGTTTGCTCCACGTCAATTTTTTCGGCATCCATCTTCAGCTCATATGATTCCCAGTCATCAGACAATACCTCCAAAGCAGCCCTATTGTTATCATATTCCCTATCCACAATGAACCAGAACCTACCCTTGTCGTCAGATGTGGCCACCTTAAGCAAAAAGTCTTCTCCAGGCAAGGAAAGTGATATTCTTTGGCCTTGCACGGGAAGTTTGGTCTCTTTATTCACAATAGTACCTGAAATCACCTCTCCCCTAATCTCAGGAATATTTGTTTCATCCTTATTTAGCGCTACCCTACCTCGTTCTTCTTTGAGAAAATTCTTAAAAAAGGCTTCAGAGGATATTTGAGTGGGTGATGGTACAGAATCTACTCTCCGAACGGAAATAGCATAACTACCTGCATTTACAGATTCATCCTTTCCAACAATATCTAAGGTAATTTTTTCGCGTTGCCCCGCTACAGATTTGTCCAAACCAACACTCACATATGCGCTCTCGGTATCTTCCACTGCCATTGTGCTATTGGATTTCCTGATTTTAGAAACAATGGGTTGTGATGAGTCCAAAGGCTGCTCCAAATACGTTTCCGAGGTACTCTGATAAGGATTTATGATATGAATGTTCGCCTGAAAAAAATTATCGGACCCAAAATTTTTCATCCACTCAGAATATCCAAGTAATTTATAGCTTCCTGTAGGTATGGATGTAGGAACAAAAAAGTCACCATAACCTGTACCTGAAGTCAGTCTCACCTTATGGGTAAAAACAGCTTCGCCTTCTTTATTTATTAAGGACACATAGCCTATCTTGCTGATGTTGGTCAATGCTCTATTAATTTTATCCAGACAATAGAACTTATACAGTAAGCGATCTCCAGAAAATACGAGTGATTCATTATACTGAAGAAACACGCTCTCCTGGGGAATTCCTGTTAAAGCTCCTGTATCCGATCTACTTGGGTTAAATGATTGTCCCAAAAGCACCACAGCGTTCAACAGTAGTGCGATTAACGTTATAATGTTAGTTCTCATATTCTATTATTTTATTCAATCCAAAAATCTGGAACTTCAGAAGTTCCTAATATTGTACAATCACCACAAACTGCAGGCACTGTGACATGTGGCCCTCCAGGGTTAAATTCACCATCATTTTCCCTTACATATTTTACCAAGTTCGAACGTATCAAATCCACAAGTCCTATTGCTGGGGCATTTTCAACACAAGGTTCAACATAAGGAGGCAAGCGCTCTCCTGGAAAAAAATCAACATAGTTGAAAAAAATGCGTTTTTCATCCACTGCCGATACATCAAAATAGCCCAATATCCTCTCATTTGCATCCTGCTCAGAATAAATATTGCCCTCCAAAAACCCCGGTTGGGTCTCTGAGAACAAACTCTCATTTGTGGAAAAGTTGTTCAACGTTTCCAGAAAACTAGCCGTCTCTATGGAATGTGTATGTTGGCGCACCAAAATACTGTACCTATGTGAAATAATATAATCATTCCTGTTGATGAAGTGTACCATAAAATCTGAAACCGTACCTCCAGTAAAATCCTCTGTATCGGCAAGAAGAATTTTGTTGGAAACCCTACTTGGATAACAAATCCTTTCATCCAGAGAGCGGGGAACAAGGATTATGGAGTCACCTATACCACCCCGTATTACCTCCAATTCCCTGGGAGCCCATCTTGGTGCAATTACCTTGTAAGTTTCTTCATATTCATACCTGTAAAAACTGTTGGCATCATCAGTAAGGGCTGCACTTACGAATATGGCCATCCCTTCTTCACCTAAATCATTGGTCAATCTTTTGGCATAGACAGTATCTATTTTGGATTCTTGTGGCAGGCTCATGTCCTGTGACCTATACTTTTTGCCATTTTGAGTGGTAATAGATAGGTGATATTCTTTTTGTGGAGAAGCTGCAAAGGGTATTTTGGACAGATATTTGCCCGAGTCGGTTTCTTCAAAAGCATATTCGTTTCCAGAATTGTCCTTTACCATGATACTTGCATTGGCTTCTGGCGGTGGTCCTTCATCTTGAAACCTATATGTTCTTGTTAGTACAATTTCTTGCCGCTTCATTTCATCAGTAATCTTGGCATCCACTACAAAAGCATCCTTAAAATCCACAAATTCCGTTTCAAAGGGTTCAATGCAACCCAACAGCAGCCAGGCCATCATGATGGCCAACGACTTCAGATATGTGGCTTCAAGTTTTATCATTCAATCCAAAAATCAGGTACCTCTGTGGTTCCCAAAACCTTACAGTCCCCACAAACTCTGGGAACTATAAAATATGGCCCTTCATTCTCAGAGGGCTCTCCATTGTCGCCAAAATATATTCCAGCTCCAATTTCAAGGATAGGCCTTAATACGCAACCACCCATATTAGCAATAACGGGAGCACTTGGCACGCAGGGTTCCACATATGGTGGTAATGCTTCGCCCGGATAAAAATCATCAAAGTTGAAAAAAATACGTTTCTCCGAGACGCTGCTAACATCAAAAAATCCCAGCACTATTTCATTTGCATTCTCCTTGGAAGACACATTTCCTTGCAAAAAACCCGGCTGGGTTTCTGAAAAAAGGCTTTCCGATCCAGAAAGTTCATTAAGCGTCTTAAAAAAGGTAAATGCCTCATTGGATTGCACAAGTTGCTTTACCAAAATACTGTACCTATGCGAAATAATGTAGTTATCCCTCGATATAAAATGTACCATAAAATCACTTACCCTATCTTCTTCCAAATCCTCTGTTGATGTTAGGATTATCTTGTTGGAGAAGCTTGTAGGATAGCATATTTGTTCATCCGTGGTATTGGGTATTTTGATTACATCACAACCTGGTTCCGGAGCACCGGTCAAAGATGTTGGGTTCCAAGTAGGAGCAATAACCCGATAAGTTTCCACGTATTCGTACCTATAATTCTTGGAATTACCGGTAGAATCAAAACTGTCGACCAAAATTGCCACCCCGTCTACCCCATCATCATTGGTGATTCGTACTGCATTTACCTCATCTATGGAGGTAGCCGCCGTAAGCTGTGTTGGATCAGACCCATAGTTCCTTCCATCCACTGTGGTTACCGAAAGTTGATAACTTCTACCTGACTGGGCGGCAAATGCATTTTCCGAAAGATAAACACCATTACCAGTATCTTGAAAATTGAATGTATTGCCCATATCGTCACTAACACTAACAATGGCATTGGATTCGGCAGTAGGTCCTTCATCCTCAAACCTATAAGTCCTGGATAGTACAACTTGCTGCTGTTTTATCTCATTGGTTATGGTCGCTTCAATAACCAAAGCACTTTCAAAGTCCACAAATTCAGCTTCAAATGGTTCAATACAGCCATAAAGCAAAATACTTATAAAGCCGATAATAATTCTATTTTTCATATGGAGTTTACAACTCTTAGTCATTAATTCAATTAATTATTCTATCCAAAACTCTGGTATCTCTACTTTCCCAATTTCCGTGCAATCTCCGCATACGGATGGAACAACAAAAAAGGGGCCTTCTGTTGATCCTCCACTATCATTATCTCCGGCATAACTTACAACTCCAAGGTCAGCCTGAATCGCCAAAATACATCTTGGAGGAATTCCAGGCGTACTCAATGGCGGGGAGCTCAATTGACAAGGGTCAACGTATGGAGGTAGGTCTTCCCCTGGGAAAAAATCATCATAGTTGAGGAAAATACGTTCTTCAGATACCGAAGCAACATCAAAATAGCCAAGTACTTTTTCATTTCTACTCTGGTCTGAAGAAATATTACCCTCCAAAAAGCCCGGCTGGGTTTCGGAAAAAAAACTGTCGCTGCCAGAAAACTCATTTAGGGTCTCATAAAAGGTGAAAGCTTCATTGGATTGTATATACTGCCTCACCAAAATGCTGTATCTGTGCGAAATGATATAGTTATCCCTATTTATAAATCTTACCCTAAAGTTGCTGACTCGATCCTCGGAAAGATCCACAGTAGATGCCTGAATTATTGAGTTGGAAAAATCTGTTGCAAAGCAAGTTTCCTTGGATTTTTCATCTGGAATTTTTCTTACATCGCAAATCTGTGTTGCTTCATCCACTGGTGTTCTCTCCAAACCAATGGGCGACCAAAAAGGGGCCACGATCTTATAGGTTTCTTCATATTCATATCGGTAATTGACCGAATTACCCGTTGGGTCAAAGCTGTCCACAAAAACACCAATTCCTTCTTCGCCACCATCATTGGTGATTCTCTCTACTCTTAGATCATCTATTTGGGTGGTCTGGGTCAATTGCACTTCACTCGAACTATAGGTCCTACCGTCCTGTGTTTCAATAATTAGCTGATAAGACGTATTTGGTTGTGCAGCAAACATTTGTTCCGATGTATAAATTCCCGCGGCGTTTTCCTGAAAAACATAGGTGTTGCTCCCCCCTATTACCCTCACGCGAGCGCTACTTTCTGCAGAAGGTCCATCATCTTCAAATTTGTAGGTCCTGGTCAGAACAACTTTTTGTTGTTCTACCTTATTGGTAATGGTAGCCTCAACCACCAAAGCACTTTCAAAATCCTCAAAGGTCACATCAATGGGCTCAATACAGCCGGATATGGGCATGAAAGTCATTGCCAGTATATACAATCCTATCTTGTTAATTGTCTTTTTCATATCAATCATTCCGTCCAAAATTCGGGAGCTTGGTTGCTTCCTAAAACGGTACAGTCCCCACATTCCCGTGGAACTACCAGATAAGGACCTTCTTCAAACGGAGGGTCATCATTTACATTTAGGTAACTGACCTGATTTGCCTCTACCATAGCACTCAAAACACAACGTGCCCCCCCCTGACTTATTAATTTAGGGGCAATTGTCATACATGGATTAACATAATCCGGAAGGTCTTCCCCTGGATAAAAATCATCATAGTTGAAGAAAATCCTCTTTTTGGAAACTGCACTTACCTCGAAATACCCTAATACTTTTTCATCTTGGTTCTCCTCTGAAAAGACATTTCCGACCAAAAATCCAGGTTGACTTTCCGAAAAAATGCTTTCAGTACTGGAGAATTGGTCCAATGAACTGAAGTAGGAAGCGGCATCATTGGACTGGGTATATTGAGTGACCTCTATGCTATAGCGATGGGATATGATATAGTTGTTTCGATCCATAAAACGGACCATGAACCTTTGTACCCTATTTTCATTCAAATTTTCTGTATTCGTCAAAATAATGCCCGTAGACCTATCGTTGGCAAAGCATATCCTATTTTGCACTGTCTTGGGAATAACATCAACCCCACAATCAATACCGGTACTTAAAAGATCAAAATCGTTCCATTCCGGGGCAATGACCTTATAAGTCTCCTGGTATTCGTAACGGAAGTTTTGGGAATTGCCCGTGGCATCAAAACTGTCCACGAAAATTGCAATGCCGTCTTCTCCCAAGCTACTGGTAATCCTGTCAGCATAAACGCTATCCAATGCCACTGCCTGAGGCAAGGAAGTACTTTGGGAACTATAATTCGAACCTTCCCTAGTGGTAACCTTCAATGTATAGCTACTTCCTGGTTGAGCGGCAAACTCCTGTTGAGACCTATACTCACCAGGGTTTGTTTCAACAAAGAGAATTTCATTGGTTTCATTCTCAATGACTTTGACAGATGCGCCTGATACCGTTTCAGGTTCTTCCTCAAAGCCGTAGGTATTGGAAAGGTAGATGGCTTGTAATCCCATTTCATCCGTTATGGTGGCATCTATTACCAAAGTGCTCAAAAATTCATCAGAATCCACTTCAAAAGGGTCAACGCACGAAGAAGTTAATGCTGCCGTGAAGACCAATACCATTAATATGTCCTTTTGAGCCAGTTGCACCTGTTAAAACTTGAAATTATATGTAATAGTTGGCACAGGAATCGAAAATATGGAGCTTTGATATGCTTTAATATCTCCATCCTCGGTAACAAAAAACACGGAATACGGATTATTTCGTCCCAATACATTATAAATGGAGAAGCTCCAAAAACTATGGGCAAACTTTTTGATCTTATGATTTCCTTCCATGTTGAAGCTCAAATCCAACCTATAATAATCTGGTATCCTAAACTTGTTTCTATCACTGTAAAAAACAAACTCAGAATTATTGAAGGAGAAACTTCCTATAGGAAAAGTAACTGGCCTTCCGGTTTGGTAAACAAAATTGGCCGAAGCACTGAACCTTCTGGTAAACTTATAATTGGCTACCAAACTTATATCATGTGGCTTATCAAAGTTTGAAGGGAAAAATTCACCGTTATTTACACGCTCCTCATTAAACTCACTGTCCAACTTCACAAAAGAACGTGAATAGGTATATCCCAACCAGCCATTTAACCTGCCTTCGTTTTTCTTCACTAAAAACTCAACTCCGTATGCTTTACCATCTCCTTGCAAAACCTCTGTCTCAATGGCTTCGTTAAGCAGTAGTTGTGCCCCGACTTTATAGTCCAAAAGGTTTTTTTGTTGTTTGTAATACCCTTCCAGACTCAGCTCATATTTGTTGCCTTCAAAGTTTTTATAAAAACCCAATGAAGCTTGATAGGCTTCCTGTGGTTCAATGTTTAGGTCTGATAATTTCCAAGTATCCGTTGGGGAAACGGTTGTGTTATTGGATAGCGTATGAATATACTGATAGGCATTGTTGATACTCGCCTTAACCGAGAAATCCGGTTTAATGAAATATCGGGTCGAGAGACGTACTTCAGGGCCTCCGTAGGTTTCAATGACCTCATTCTTATCAAATTCTTGGGTCTCTACAAAAGTTCCGCTATTTCTGGGTGCATTGTCTTGGTATATACGCTGGGAAGAAGCTCCAAGTGCGGCATAAAAGGAATATCTCAGACCCATGTCTATCAGCAACTTGTCATTAACCTTATAACTGTCCGATAGAAAAATGGCCGATTCCAATCCACGTTCTTCAGGTATCGTCAAAGCGGTTACATCCGAATCCAAGCCAAGGGGTACAATATCACCAGGGTTTACTATATAAAGTTTACTGGACAAGCCATAATCAAACTTATGTTTGTCACTATGAAGATATTTCATCTTTAGTTTGAACTCCGTTTCGCTGTTTTTGTAACCAAGGTCAAAATCGTCATTGGATTCGCCATCAAACTCAATTCCAAACTTATACTCGCTATTGGAGAGGATAAGACTTCCTGTGGTCTTTCCACTAAATTTATGGTCCCATTTAAGAGACACCAATCTGTTGCTATAATCGTAAATGGAATCCGAAGTAATACTAAACTCATCACGACTGAAGTATCCAGTTGCCTTTATTTCGTTGTTCTCATTTATGGTATGATTGTATTTGGCAACTACATCGAAAAAGGAGGCCGTGCTGTTGTTCAATTGTTCATCATCCAGTGAGCGCAATATCCAATCCGAATAAGTGGCCCTTCCACCAACCAATAAAGCAGATTTATCCTTTACAACCGGAGTTTCCAAAACAATATTACTGGTAACCGGTCCTATGGATGCCTCGCCTGCAAATTTTTGCGTATTCCCATCCTTAGTGGTAATATCAAAAACCGAGGAAAGCCTACCTCCAAATTCGGAAGGGACATGGCCTTTATAAATTTCCGCAGTACCTGTACTGAAAGGGTTTATAGCCGAAAAAATACCAAAAAAGTGAGAAGGGTTATAAATAACCCCATTGTCCAGCAGTATTAAATTCTGGTCGGTTCTACCCCCACGAACGTTATATCCTGCCGCACCTTCACCAGCCGTAGTTATTCCCGGTAGGGTTATCGCTGCCTTAAGGATATCTCTTTCTCCAAGCACCAATGGGATATTTTTGATTTTTTCCACCTCAATAAGTGTTACCCCCGTAAGCGCGGTTTCCACGTTCCTATCAATATTGCCCTGCACCACAACTTCATCCAAAACCTCAAAACTTTCATTTAATTGGAAATTATAGGTGCCATCATTATAAAGTACAACCTTGGTCCTGGAATCTTGGATACCCAATCCTCTGGTCTGGATAATATTTTCACCAACAGGCAATTCAACACTATAATTCCCATTTGCATTGGTCGATGTTCCTATATCTTTTCCCTGTACAATAATTGCCAAGTCAGGAATGGGCTGTCCTTTGGTATTTACCACTTTACCTGAAAGTGTGAACGTTCTTCTCCTATTGTTTCTGTTTTCTTTACCAATTCTAACTACCTGCAATCCCCTATTTGCGCTATCTTCATCTGTATTTACGAACAATGGTCCCAAATCTTGGAGTTCATCGTACCCCGGCTCATCATCCACAATCTGATCTTCTACTTTTCCAAAGAAATCTTCGGGCAGGGTATCATAAATTTGATTGTTCTGCAACAGGAATATTTTTCCATTATCCGCTATGTAGAAGTTGAGTACGGTCTTCTTGAAAAGATCATCCAAAATCAGGCTTACCTGGGTGTTCTCATAACTTCCTGAAACTTTTATATCTTTCAACCATCCCTCCAGATAATAGAACTTATATGGGGTTTTGCTTTCTATTGTATCAAGCGCTTCCTTAATATCAACATTTGTGAACGTCACCGATATTTTCGGAATTTCTTCTTGCGCAATAAGACATTGCATGCTTATCAAAAGCATGGTCACGGTCAAAATTTTTCTCATTATTCTGATTGGTTTGTGTTCTGGGATAGTAGTATATCTATTCGTTTCATAAGACTAATTAGAAAACCATTTGGGTTTGATTTTCTTAGTCCCCTGGCCACATTGTAGAATTTATCTATTTCCTTTTTAAGATCTGGAAACAGTGTAACAATATCTTTTTTGGATTTGATAATGTAATATGTCCCATCATACAATAGGACATTTTCACTGGGACCTTCCAAAAATTCATAATAGAGCGATTTCCTATCTTTTCTTTCAAAACTCTTTTTCACATATTTGGTATACAGCGTAAAAGTTGAGCTTTCCATTGCTATTTCATAAAACCCATATGAATTCAGTAAAGGAGCATCTTTGGGCTGCAGTTTAATAAATCGGCTGCCTCCAATTTCAAAACTGTCCAAATACTCTTTGATTAATTGAACAGTTCCTCCTCCTGCTTTTGTAATCAATTTAAACAGCACTTCATCACCGTAAACATCATACTTCAAATCAAGGTCATAATAACATTGTCCATCATAACAGACATTACCTTTTTGAAAGTCTTTTGTTTTAAAAAATTGATTTTTTTCATTTATGGTCCTATACTTTTCATCATAAACAACTCCTTGGTATAGACCAGTATTTTCAATCCCGATTCGTTGGTCAAAAGAATTATAGTATTCTTCCTGAGCTACCTCTTGGCCTTTGGCGCACAGGCAACATCCTAAGACCAAAAATGGCACTAAAGTATTCCTAAAAAAAAATGTCATAAATGAGTTATGTTATGTCAGGGATTTGACAATGATTATTTGAACTAGCTAGACCTAAAATACTATTTATAATTGTTAATTTTAATCTTATGTTAAAAATTAAATGATCCTCATTAATTCTTATAAAAAACAATGGATATTCTTACTTTTTAACTAAAATTAACAAGTTATTTTCAATAGATTGTAATGTGATTGAAGTCTAATCCTTGGTAAGTTTTAGTACAGATTCTGCATTACGTTCGATCTCTTCCCTATTCATCATCATTTTACGGAATTTTCCATTTACAAAAAGTTCAGCCTGGTCTTTGTAATGTTTGCTAAATGGATTTCCAGATTGTCCTGTGGGCAGGATACTTATGCTGTTCTCGATATCTGAGAAATCGATGATCCGACGGGTAGAAGGGCCAGAATTCACCTTATAAAACCCAGTGCTATCGTATGGGAAGGCCATATTATTGATAACTTCTCTAGTGCCATTGACGGGATAAGGACCAACATTGAAGAATTTTCTAAGGGACTCTACTTGACCTATTGGGTGTTGATGCTCCAAAGTATGTACTCTGTTCCAAGTCCATTGCTTTGGGTCTGGTCCCAAATCGTTCACTAAGGAATTCCAAGCATCTGCGAAAGATTTTAGGACAATATCACTTCGTGTTTCCACTTTGTCCTTAGTGAAAATGTTGTCCCACCATTTACCGACTCCCATTTTGGCACCCCATGCAATATGCCGTTTTAGCAAATGTGTACCCATAAATTGGTCAAACTGTTCTTTACCCAATTCATCTTCAAAAGTATTTTTGAGCACGTAGTATTCACATCTGTGATATAGTGTAGGGTTTGTGCTGTCCAAGGTATAAGACCCATCCCAATTTTTCAGGGCATCAATCAAAACCAACTGTTCTTCCGCTAGGTGGGAAACATCCAGAAGTTTTATGAGCTCTGTGATCAGGGCTGGATTAATTGAGGAGGTAACATCAAGTGTCATTTCAGCAACAGATTCTTTGTCCCAATCATTTTTACCATCCAATAATTGTACTATTCTCTTTGCCCTGTTTTCCGGCAAGTAATACCCTGGGTACACCATCCCTGAAATTGAATCGGGTTGGTTATTTGCCGAATACACATAATACCATGGCGGATTAATGGCGCTAGGGTTTTCAGAAAAATCCAAATAACGAATGGGCTCTTCTTTTCCTGTTTTTCCGTTGAGCACAAACTTGGTTGATATACTATCGGGCATCTGATATAGTTTGGCCGCTGCCCACCAAGCCACATTCCCAGAAGCATCGCCATACATGACATTTAATCCCGGAGCATGAATCTTTGGCAATGCACTTGTAAACTCCTCAAGGTTTTTTGCATCACTGATTTCGTAAAGGGCATCTAAAACCTCGTTTTGAGGTTTGGTATATATCCAAGACATGGCAATGGGCTCTTCGGTAGTAATTTGTTTGGCAATGTTGTTCAATACCGGACCATGCCTTGTCTTTTTATAGGTAAAGGAAATGGTCTCTTCATCCTTGACCTTAATCTCTTTGGTTACATATTCATAATCCTCAAACCCAAATTCTGTTACATACCTTGTGCTATCTGTGGGATGTGTCTCCTCCAGATAAAAATCTATGTCATCGTTCTCGAACATTGTCAAGCCATATGCCAAATTTCTGTCATGGGCAAGAACAGGAAAAGCAACACCCGCAAAGTGATATCCATATTTTTCATAATTGGGCGTACTTATATGGGCTTCATACCAGACCGAAGGCTGTGCAAACCCTATATGGGGATCGTTTGCCAAAATGACCTTTCCGCTTTTTGTTTTTTCAGGAGCGATCACCCAGCTGTTGCTTCCTTCAAATAATGGTAATGAAAGCTGTTCCAATGCCCTGGTAACATTTGCAGTAATGTCTGTGCCAATGGAATCCGCTTTACTATTCTTATAATTCTTAATCCAAACGGTAGAAGTGTCTGAATCAATCGCCAGTTCCCTTATATATTCATCTCCAAGTTGATTCCTTATGTTTGTTAACAACGGGTCAGTCTTGTGGGCCATGGCAAAACTGAAAGCCATATAGCCAATGGCATTGTAACTATCCTCAAGCGAAAAGGGTTCCTTTTTCAACCCTGTAAGGTAAAACTCTATAGGAGTTGGCCCCTTTTCTATAAATTCATTGACACCTTCCAGATAAGCATTGGACAATCGAACCATCTCACTTTCCATGTTCAGTTCAGAAATGGTTTTTGACGTATAATCGTCTATACCAAGTGAAAGAAAGAATTTATCCGTTTCCACCAAATCTTTTCCAAAGACTTCAGAAAGTCTTCCTGTGGCAACCCTTCTTAATAATTCCATTTGCCAAAGACGATCCTGGGCATGCACGTAACCCAAGGCATGAAATGCATCTGCTTTATTTTGGGCATAAATATGCGGGATTCCATAAGTATCGTAAAAAACATTGACCTCACTTTCAAGCTTGGGCAACATTTTTTTTCCTTCGTAATCCGGTTTAAGACTACTGATAATTATTATGGAACCAATGAATAGAATGAACAATAGGCTGGCAAGCACTATGAGTACTTTCTTTAACTTCTTCACGGGGGTCTTGGTTAAGTTAATTAGCTCAACTAAGTTAACTATTTTTCCAAGAAAGGAAAATTTACCCGATGAACTCTGTACTATTTGTTCATGGAAAGATGGTACTTTTCCAAACCTGATTTCAGCCATCTTTCGTAAACATCAATGTCTACATATTGCACGGCATCGTTCAAAATTTCCAGGTTTGGAGAAAGAAGCACATAATATGGCTGGGAAGCTGCATTGAAGTTAATGGTCTGGAAAGTGCCCCATTTTTGCCCAATGGTCTCAATGGCCTTAATTCTTCCTGAATCATACTGAAAGTCGAACTTTTCTGAATCGGGAAGCTCTTTTCTATCATCCACATATAAAGAAATAAGGACATATTCATCCTTCAGCAGCGAATAGATTTTTGAATCGCTCCAAACATTTTCCTCCATTTTTCTGCAATTAACGCAGGCCCATCCGGTAAAATCCAATAGAATAGGTTTGTTCACCTCTTGTGCGTAGGCAACGCCTTCTTCGAAATCCTTAAAACAATCCAATCCTAGAGGGCAATCACTTTCAGTTTCGGTTACGCTATAAAAATCTGGTGGAGGAAATCCACTTAACAACTTCAAGTTGGTAAAGTTCAATAAGCCCAAAATTAAATAGATGCTAAAAGCTCCGCTTAACAATCCAACCAACTTTCTAGCAGGGGAAAGTTTTTGTTTTGGTCCATCGTGTGGAAATCTGAAAACTCCAAAAAGATAAAGGGTGGTCAACACAAAAAGTATGATCCAAATTCCCAAGAAAATCTCTCTTTTAAAGATACCCCAATTACCAACCAAATCGGCATTGGAAAGGAACTTGAAGGCGAGTGCCAATTCCAAAAAACCTAAAACCACTTTTACCGTCGTCATCCAACCTCCAGATTTGGGCAAGGAGTTCAACCATGCGGGAAATAACGCAAACAAAGCAAATGGCAGAGCCAAGGCCAAGCCAAAACCTACCATCCCTGCTGATAAGTTTACGGCAACATTTCCTTCGGCTAGGGTTGTGCTCCCCAAAAGTCCACCCAAAATGGGGCCGGTACAGGAAAATGATACAATAGCCAAGGTAAGTGCCATAAAAAATATGCCCAGTGCCCCACCTGCCTTGGAAGAGGCTGCATCCATTTTATTGGCCCATGAACTTGGCAGTGTCAGTTCGTAATAACCGAAAAATGAAAAAGCGAAAAACACAAAAATGACAAAGAATAGCACATTCAACCAAATATTGGTTGCAATGGTATTCAGTATTTGTGAATCAACAGAATCAAAAACGTGGAAAGGTAAGCTCAATAAAAAGTATATGAGTACAATAAAAAGCCCATATAATATGGCATTTATTATTCCTTTAGATTTCTGCTGCGATTGTTTTGTGAAAAAAGACACCGTGAGGGGAATCATTGGAAAAACACAAGGGGTCAATAGGGCAATCAGCCCTCCTAAAAATCCCAACCCAAAAATCATCCATAGGTTAGATTTGTCTTTGGCTCCATTTAATCCACCTTGATTTAGAAGCTCCTTGTTCTTTAAATCCAGTTTTAATGCGCCACTTAAAATCTTGCTGCGTTCATCTAATTTTTGTTCTGAAGCAACAAAGGCATTGCCATCCAACGAAATCTGAAACAATTCATCTTTTGGGATACATACTTCCTTACAAATCTGATAAAACAGATTGACCGAAATCTGCTTGACCTCGGGTTTCAGCAGTTTTATGCGCTGTTTGAAAATCGCCTCTTTTTTAAAGAAGGTCTCTTCTACTTCAAAAATCTCACTGTATTCCTTAATGGTTTCACTTTCTTCTGTACTACCAATCAGTTCATAGTCCTCTCCTACTTTTTCAAAAGTAAACTCGCTTGGCAAAGAACCTCCCTCTGCTGTATATTGGGAGTATACATGCCACCCATCTAGAATTTTTCCCTTAAACACCAATTCATACTCGGTGTCCGATATCTTTTTCACCTCATGACTCCATAAAGCCGGGTTATCCGCAGATTGGCCTTGCATGGTCAAGATGGTAAAGAACATTCCTAAATACAGCAACAAAAATCTCATACTGTTAGCGTAATTTTTAAAATGGTTTTGGTTGAGTCATCAACTTTAAAGCGTTCGTCCTGCCTCTTGCCCATTACCCAGACAATATCATTGCCTGAACATAACAACCATTGTTTTTCCTTGGACAAAACATCCATTTTTTCATCCTTGAAAAACTTGGAAAGCTTTTTCTTCCCACGCATTCCAAAAGGATAAAAATAGTCGCCTTTTTCCCAATTCCTTAATATTAACGGATAGTTTAACTTTTCCTTATCTAAAAAAACCACATTTTTTAAGGCTTCATCTATTGATTTCACCTCCTCAATCTGTAAAGGAACAGGGGTTTCAATACTGCTATTTTCTTCTGAAATAAGATAAGTTTCTTTATTCCCAAGCTCCATCTTGGACAAGAATAAATGTTCCCTGTCCTTTAACAATCTATGCGTTTTTGAGTGTACTTCCTTCCCGCTCATTGCAGTCAAAAGCTGTTTAACATCATTCCATTCCGTAAAACCATATGGCTTGAAAAGCTGGTACAGATAGGCTTCAACTGGTTGTAATTCCAGCAAATGCCCAATATTTATCTTAAACCTATCACCTTCTCTTTTGAACAAATCTTTCTTAAGCTGTGCAATATACTGTGCAACGATTGTACCGGTCTGATGCAAATGCGATTGTGTTTGTTTGAAATTTTCCAAAAAAGTAGGATGAAGCTCTTTCAGTCGCGGAACAATTTCCAATCGTATTTTATTGCGGAGATATTTATCATCCTGGTTACTGCTATCTTCCCTCCATTTCAAATTTTCCTTATGGGCATAGGCTGAAATCTGATTTCTGGAGAAACTCAATAATGGACGAACCACTTTGTCATTTTGAGCGGGAATCCCTGTGAGGCCATCCAACCCTGTGCCTCTAGAAAGGTTTATCAAAAAAGTTTCCAAACTATCATCGGCATGATGGGCTGTCAAAACATAATCAAAACCCTTATTGTCCATTAATTCATTAAACCAATGATACCGAAGTTTCCTGGCCACCATTTGTATAGAACCTTTGCCAAACTGAACCTGTTCCTGGGTATTAAATGACTTTACTTCTATTTCTGTTTTAAGGTCATTGGCAAGGTTACGGACAAACAACTCATCCCCATCACTTTCTTCTCCCCGTAAATTAAAGTTGCAATGGACCAACGTAACATCCAAATCAGATCTTACTGATAAATGGGCAAGAACGACACTATCCAATCCACCGCTGCAAGCCAGCAACAATCGCTTTCCTTTTAAGAAGGAAAAGTTGTTTTGAATATGTGTTTTGAAGCGTTCCAACATGTTGCAAAGTAACAATAAACATTAGGTCCCTTCCAAAACACTACGCATTGCTTTTGCTTTGAGCAGACATTCTTGGTATTCTTTTTCAGGATCCGATTTTGCCGTTATGGCTCCTCCCACGGAAAAGGAAACATACTTTTTGGTAGCGTTATACAGAATGCTGCGAATGACCACATTAAAATCAAAGTCCCCCGAAGGGTCAAAATATCCCACTGCTCCACTGTAAAGTCCTCTTTTGGTTTCTTCCAATTCCTCAATAATCTTCATAGCAGAAATCTTGGGAGCACCTGTCATGCTTCCCATAGGAAAAGTTTCCTTTATAATCTCTACTGGGCTTTTATCCTTTGAAACTTTTGAAACTACCGTCGAAATCATTTGGTGAACCTGTTCAAACGTATGCACTACACATAGTTCTTTAACTTCAACGCTTCCTTTTAACGCACTCTTGGAAAGGTCGTTCCGGACTAAATCTGTAATCATAATATTCTCCGCTCTTTCCTTCGCATCATTCTTCAAGCCAACCTTGTTCGCCTCATCTTCCATTTTGGTCGTTCCTCTGGGAGCGGTACCTTTTATAGGCTGCGATATAACAGTTTGCCCTGCTTTTTTTAAATAACGTTCTGGTGAAGCACACATCAAATACTTATCCTCCATTCTTAGGAACGCGGCAAACGGAGGTTTGGAAATGGTGTTGAGATTCTTGTAGGTTTCAAAAGGGTTTATTTCTGTATCCTCCGCATAAAACTCCTGACAAAAATTTGCCTCATAAATATCCCCACGGTGAATATGCTCCAAGAACCTATGGGCTTTTTCAAAATAGGCATCCTTATGAATGCGCAATTTTATACGCACGGACTGATGCAACTTTGTTTTTTCTTCTTTTGAATCAGCAATCTGGCATATTTGGTCAAAATCTTTTTGTATTTCATCAGCAGCATCTTCCAGATATAAAAAGTTGATTTCCCGTCCTTTAATTGTAATTATCTTATCTGGTTGAAAAAAATGAATCTTGGAAAAACCAAGACCATCATGGTTGTCGGAAACCAAATCCTCCAACTCATTTTTCAAGTCATAGCTAAGGTATCCGAAGAGCCAATCTTGTTTTTTACCGACAAAAAACTCCAATTCATCGATGTTTTTAACCTCAAAACCAGACTTATCGGTCTGTCCTGAAATCGCCAAAATTGCATCAAAAGAACCATATGCATCAGAATGCTCATTACTATCCAACCAAACTATTTTGTTATTAGGTTTTGACCATTCCAACAAAGCCAGTTTGAACTTTTGGATAGATTGTACAAGGAAAGATTGGTGCTTGCGCAATAGCTATTACTTTAATGATTGTAAAAAGATGTCCAAGGCTTCTTGATGTTGTTGTTTTAATGAGGCATCGGTTATGTCATTTTCATCAAAATTATCATAGAATGACGGCAGGGAGAATTCGGACACAATCTCAGCACCAAATCTTGGTAACATATTTTTAACCACTTCCAATGCGCCAATCCCACCTCTTTTCCCAGGGGAAGTTGACATTAGCAACACCTTTTTGCCTTCTAAAAACTTTCGCTCAATTCTTGATAACCAATCCAATACATTTTTAAAGTATGCAGACGGATTACCATTGTGCTCATTAACAGAAAGTACTATGGCATCAACCTTTCCAATATCATCCTTTAGTTCCACCAAAGAATTGGAATAGCCCTTCTCCTTTTCTTCATCCTCACTAAACATGGGAAAAGGATATCCGGCCATATTGAGCAACCTAACTTCATGCCCTTCGACCAATGATGTTGTATGTTTTACAAGCTTATAATTAACGGAAGTTGAAGAATTGCTCCCTGCGAATGCTAAAATTGCTGCCATATCGTAAAAAAATGATTGTTTGGCTAAAATACCCCAATTGCGTAATACATGCGAGTATTTTGTCTAATTTTGCCCTGCAAAACATCCAAACTTGCTGTTAGGCAAGTATATAGGATAATTATTTGCAAATGAAAGCCAAGACCAACAGATTATTCTTTATTGATGCAATGCGTGCCTGGGCCATTTTAATGATGCTTCAAGGGCATTTTATTGATGGGCTGTTAGATCCTATTTTTAGGGATAAGGAAAATATGGTTTTTAACATCTGGCTCTATTTTAGGGGTATTACGGCTCCCGTTTTCTTTACAGTTTCTGGTTTTATTTTTACGTATTTGCTGATACGCGTTCCTCAAAAAGGGTTTGATAACCCCAGAGTGAAAAAGGGCATTAAACGTGGCCTGCAATTATTGTTGATAGGGTATTTATTGCGAATGAACCTTTTTGGACTACTAAATGGTCATATTTATGATTCTTTTTATCTGGTTGATGTCTTGCACTGCATAGGACTTTCCATTTTAGCAGTAATTGGGGTTTACCTCTTGACCATACAAAAGAAGAAATATCTCTTCCCAGCACTGCTTTTGAGCATTACCATACTGCTATTCTTGTTTGAACCTTTATACAAACAGTGGTCGTTTTCGTTTTTGCCAGAAGCCATTGCCAATTATTTTACCAAGTCCAATGGGTCAGTCTTTACCATAATTCCATGGTTGGGCTACGCCACTTTAGGAGGCTTTATTTCCATTCTTTTTACCCGATTTAAAGACCAAAAATATTTATACGCCATTGCCATTGCAACAGCAACACTTGTAGGATACTTGTTGATTTTCCACTCTTCAAACGGATTTGTTTTCCTTCATAGATTAACCGGAATAGAGTTGTTTAAACTCATTGAAATGAACAACTATCTGTTCATTAGGTTGGGCGATGTTTTTGTGGTCTTTGCAATTTTTATGTTGCTGCGCCAATTCATGACGAACAAAACAGTATTGAACATAGGCGCAAGTACACTTTCCATATACGTTATCCACTTTATCATTTTATATGGAAGTTTTACCGGTTTGGGACTCTACCGCTTTTTCAACCATTCCCTAAATCCAATGGTGGTCATTTCGGGGGCTATGTTGTTCATGATTGCCTGTACATATTTGGCTTTAAAATACAACCAACATGAAACCGAAGTGAAAACCAATATTTCGCTCGGGATCAACTACGCAAAAAACAAAGGAGTGGAATTGTATTCGACAAGTAGGCCGATATTCAAAGAAATTCTGATAAAAATAAGGCTCTTTTTAAGCAGGGTTTTTAAGCCTGCCAAATAGAGCCCTACCAATACTTTGTAACTTACGAAACAACTCAAAATCAACATTAATGTTGATTTGATTTATTTGTCAGGTCGAGCGCAGTCGAGACCTTTTAAAAAAAACTGTGCTTTTATTACTTCTCGACTGCGCTCGAAGTGACAATTATTCTTTTCTTGGAATAGCTACACAAATAATACTATGTCAAATTAAATATGCACAGCCCTATCGTCAGTGGCTGCCAATGCTGCCTCTTTAACTGCTTCGGCATAGGTTGGATGGGCATGACTCATACGGGCAATATCCTCTGCAGAAGCTCTAAACTCCATCGCCGTAACGCCTTCAGTAATTAAATCAGCGCAACGGGCACCGATCATATGGACACCCAAAACCTCATCCGTGGACTTATCAGCCAATATTTTTACAAATCCATCTATATCCATGCTCGCACGGGCCCTGCCCAAAGCACGCATAGGAAACTGACCAACTTTGTACTCCACACCGGCCTCTTTAAGCTCTTCTTCGGTCTTACCTACAGCTGCCACTTCTGGCCAAGTATACACTACTCCCGGAATCAGATTATAGTTGATATGTGGTTTTTGTCCAGCCAATAGCTCAGCAACCATGGTTCCTTCTTCTTCGGCTTTATGCGCCAACATAGCACCACGGACTACATCGCCAATAGCATAAATATTGGAAACATTGGTCTGTAAATGGTCATTGACCTCCACTCTACCCCTATCGTCCAATTTTACTCCGGCAGCTTCCGCGTTCAATCCATCTGTATAAGGTCTACGTCCAACAGAAACCAAGCAATAATCCCCTTTAAAAGTGACTTCTTTTCCTTTTTTATCATCGGCCTTAACCACAACCTCATCACCAATACGCTCAACCGACTTTACTTTATGGGACAGGTTGAACTTCATTTTCTGCTTCTTCAAGGATCGTGTCAACTCTTTGGAAAGTCCGCCATCCATACCCGGAATGATTCGGTCCATAAATTCTATGACCGTAACCTCAGCACCCAAACGTTTATATACCTGACCCAATTCCAAACCAATTACCCCACCACCGATTACAATCATGTGCTTTGGAACTTCTTTTAGTGCCAATGCTTCGGTGGAAGTGATGATTCGTTCCTTATCTATTTTAATAAAAGGAAGTGATGATGGTTTAGATCCGGTGGCAATAATGGTGTGCTTTGCCTCTATGGTCTCGCTTTTTCCATCTTTATCAATATTGATATGTGTAGCGTCTTTAAAACTTCCCAGACCTTCGTATACATCAATCTTGTTTTTATCCATCAAAAACTGGATGCCCTTGGTGGTTTGGTCCACAACTCCCTGCTTACGGGATATCATTTGCTTTATGTTGACCTTAATCTCACCGGGAATATCAATTCCATGCTCTTCAAAATGCTTTACGGCATCTTCATAGTGGTGCGAGGAATCCAAAAGTGCTTTTGAGGGTATACAGCCTACGTTTAGACAAGTTCCTCCCAAAGTGCTATACTTTTCAACGATTGCAGTTTTCATTCCCAATTGTGCACAGCGAATTGCCGCTACATAGCCTCCAGGTCCAGACCCGATCACGGCCACATCATATTGATTCATATCTATTTATTAACGATATTATTTAGTTCGAAAATCTTAACAAAAGTAACAATGTTTATCCGAAAAGACCCTCTTCTTTTTGTATTTGATTTAGTCTTCGTGCCGATGTGCTAAGGCACCTCAAATTGGATATGTCGAACCTATTCAATTTCTGATTACATTTGGATTATGCGTCTATGGAGACTAAACAAAGAAGTTGAAATTTTTATTGCAGGAATTGGCGCTGCACAGAGCCTTCTGATGGCCTTTTTCAGTTTTTTTGAACGAAAAAAGGATTTTAGAAACCTTCTGCTTTTTGTTTTTTTTCTGGCCATTACCATCCGCTTGACCAAATCAATCCTCTGGGTTTATTTGGATGTCACACCTCTTTGGATGCTCAATTTGGGATTTATGGCCCATTCCATTTCTGGTCCTGCCCTATTTTTGTATACACTTCATTTCTTATATCCTAGAAAATGGGCATCATGGAGTCTTTTGCATTTTTTGACTGGTCTAATTTTGCTTTTCTATATTGATTCCCTTTCATTGGAAGAGTTTTGGTATGAAGGCGGTTATTCAGTACTACTATTTCACCAAGTAGGCTATAGCTTGACTTCATTGTTTCTTTTGAGCAAATGGTTATTGCAAAAAAATCAAAATGAACAACTGCAGCGCACATCCATTATTTGGATTATTGCTTTGGTGTTGGGTACTGCTATTTTGCAATTCTTGTACTTTTCAAACTATATTCTTGGGATAACACCTTATCTACTTGGTCCTATTAGCTATCTCCCTTTCATTTACTTTCTGGCATTTTTACTTTTTAAAAATCCATCCCTTCTTAAAAATAACACTGCTAAAAAGAGTCAGAACATACGATTGACCCAACATGAACTCCATGAACACGGAAGTAAATTAGAGGAATTTATGCAGGTCCAAAAGCTTTATCTGGACACTAATTGCACTTTGGACATGGTGGCCAAACAAGCTAAATTACCGGCATATATGGTTTCGTACATTCTTAATAATGCCATTGGGAAAAGTTTTCCAGATTTCCTGAACAGTTACAGAATTGAAGAAGTAAAAAAAAGATTGTCACATCCGGATTATAGGCATACAAAAATTGCAAGTATCGCTTATGATTGTGGGTTCAACACGCTATCTTCATTTAATATTGCATTCAAAAAAACTACTGGAATTACCCCATCCCAATTCCAAAAAAACCATCGCAGCACTTAGCATTTTATAAATCCATCAGATTGATTTGCCAATTTTAAACTAAACGAAAAGGAGAAGTATTAACTAGTAAGCTGTTAATACAAACCTTTTCAAGATGAACTATCAAAAGTCAATTCAGTTTTTATTCGTTCTATTTTTTTCCTGCACCTTATTTTCCCAAACCAAGGAGCAAAAACCATCTATTAAAGATTTGGATTTTCTAATTGGTACTTGGGAAATCCAATTTGAATTTTACAATACATACCATCCAGAAAAAGGGGTTTGGTTTACTGAAAAAGGAAAGCAGGTCTGCTACTACGACCTTGACCTAAACGGAGAACCCCGATATATTATATGTAAAGGTGAGGTTACAAGTGATAGCGGAAGGTTTAAAGATAGAAAGAGAACTTTTTTAGAGGCAATCCGATATGGAAATTTTGTGGACGGGTTTGAGCGTGTGGGCCTTTATAGCAATTGGCCCGGTACGGCCAAGGAACGTTTGAGTTACGACTCCATTTCAAGAGTTATGACCATTGAGGGTGAGTTGGAGGTTAGAAATGGCAAAGAACGTTATGAGGACATTTATTCATTTGACCAAAATCATACTTCGTATACAAGAAAAAATGTGGCAAACTTCCCAGATATGCCCATTACCAAATTCAACCTTACCGTAAAGGGAACCGGAAAAAAGATATCATCCAAAAATCTTGATTAGTTGGTCAGTTCAAAAGCGCCATACCATTCCAAAGGGAACAATACCCCAATAAAGAGCAGCCAATTAAAAATAGTGGCCTGTTCAGCAATCTATTTTTTCTGTTTGTTGTGTTCCTATTTTATTCTGAGGCCGCTTCGTGATGAAATGGGAATAGTAAACGGCGCCATAAATATGCAATGGCTATTTTCTGGGACTTTTTTGGCAATGCTTTGCATAGTGCCTCTTTTTGGTTTTCTGATGTCCAGAAATTCGATAAAAAAGGTCCTTCTCTTTTCCTACTCGTTTTGCATTGGCAACATTTTATTGTTCTATATATTATTTGAATTTTTTGGAACCACAAGAAGCATTGCTATTTCGTTCTTTATTTGGTTGAGTGTGTTCAATCTTTTTGTGGTCTCCCTGTTCTGGAGTTTTATGGCCGATGTTTTCTCCAGCAAGTCCTCCAAGCGCTACTTTGGCATTATAGCTTCTGGTGGCAGTCTTGGCGCACTGACCGGTCCGGTAATCGCCAACAGATTAAACCATATATTCTCCATAAGTTCACTCTTGTTGGCCGCAGTCTTCTTTTTGATAATCGCCCTGATCTGTATCAGGATTATTCTTAAGCTATCCAACAAACCTGCTCATTTCAATAAGACTTCCAAAAACATCCAACTCAGCACCAAGGTATTGTTTGAGGGTATTCAAAAGATAATTAAGTCTTCATACCTTAAGGGTATTGTCGGATTTATTCTCCTTTACACCTCCATTTCCACAGTGCTTTATTTTGAACAAGCACATATTTTGGAAAAGACACTGGTCAACAGCGCACAACGCATCAGTTATTTTTCAAACATCGATTTCACTGTAAACGCAATTGCAATCATAGGTCAGTTCTTTTTCACAAGTAAAATCATAAAGAAATTGGGATTGTCCATTGTTTTGGCCTCTATTCCCCTATTCATGGGGTTTGGGTTGTTGGTTTTGGGTCTAAATCAATCTTTAATCACCGTTGCAATTTTATTGGTGATTCATCGCTCTGGAAATTTTATGCTGTTGCGTCCAGGAAGGGAGATACTCTTTACTGTTTCTTCCTTGGATGAAAAATACAAGGCCAAGAATTTTATAGACACTGCCGTTTATAGAGGTGGTGATGCCTTAGTAGGTTGGATTTTCGCTGGTTTCTTTACCCTTGGATTGAGTCTCGGGGCTATCGCGTTTTTAGCAGTACCCGTTGCATTTCTTTGGAGCCGTATAGGCCGAAAATTAGGAAAAGAACAGCAACAAAAAGAGAATGTCTTAACTTTAAATGAAACCATATATGAAAGCAATGTACAATAGAAGGGAACTCATAAAACTATCCTTACTAGGAGGGATTGGACTGTCCTTCCATCCCTATTTAGAGACATTCTCGGCAAGTAGCAAAATTTTAACCAGAGCCATTCCAATTACTGGTGAACTATTACCTGTTGTAGGATTGGGTACTTGGCAAACATTTGACGTGGAAAGCTCCAAGCAGCAACATGCAGTTTTGAGTCAAGTGCTTACGGAGATGCATCGATTGGGAGGTACAGTAATTGACTCCTCCCCCATGTACGGCAGCTCTGAAAAAGTTGTGGGGGGCTTAACCAGTAAACTCAAGTTTAAGGATGACCTGTTTTATGCCACCAAAGTTTGGACATCTGGCAGGGAAGTCGGTATACGACAAATGGAAGCTTCAATAGCCAAAATGCGAAGAAAAAAAATGGATTTAATCCAAATCCATAATCTGGTGGACTGGAAAACCCATGTAAAAACATTGCGAGAATGGAAAGATCAGCAAAAGATCAGGTATTGGGGCATTACACATTATGTGGATTCGTCCCATAGCACATTGGAAAAAATCATTAAAGCTGAAAGACCAGATTTTGTCCAGTTCAACTATTCCATTCGGTCAAGGCATGCCGAAAATTCATTGTTCGATACCGCCAGAAAACACAAAACTGCAACGATAATAAATCAACCTTATGAAAGTGGTTCCTTATTTCGATTGGTTAGAGGAAAACAACTTCCACAGTGGGCCAAAGAACAGGACATAAACAGTTGGGGACAGTATTTTTTGAAGTTTATCCTATCCAATGAGGTTGTCACCTGTGTAATCCCCGGCACCTCAAAACCCCACCATATGATAGACAATATGGGTGCTGGTCATGGCAAAATGCCCAATGTCAAACTAAGAAACAGAATGATTTCCTATATTAAATCTTTGTAGGCGATTCTAAACGGGGGCCAGCGGGAATTTTACCGCTCCGTAGCATCCAATCCAAAGTCCGGCCAAAAGTGATAGGTTCATTCCTGTCTCAAACCAAATTGGACCGCTCCACTGACCACAAAGTACCGCAAAGGACATTTTCCCGACGATAAAAAGTGAAATGAAAAAATGTGGCCAATGGTTATCTCTGACCACGATGAGTGAAGCAATAAAGCCAGCCAAAACTGCAGATGCAAAAGTGGCAAGGCCTCCAAAAGCTAAATCACTACTAGACGATGTGCAATAACTCAGTCCATCAAAAATGATGTCTTGTGACAAGGTTGTGTAAAGTACCAGGGACAGCCCGCCAATGACGGTTGCCAGTATCGTGAGCAAAGCTCGTATACGCGAATTCATTTGTAAAAAGGTGTTTTTTGATTGTAGTTTGTTTCTTGATTGACCAAAATTTAGGAATATCGCTCCAATGTCGATTCCTTTTTAACACCGTTTTACGTTAAACTTTCTTAAATGCTTACCGCAGTACTATGCTTCACTTCCTTTATAGTGAAAGAACTTTGGGTGCTTCCAATATTGTTAATAGCAGTAAGTTTGGTTACCATAAATTCCCGATATTTCTTCATGTTTTCCACGTTGACTTTTAAAATATAATCGTAATCACCACTTACATGGAAGCACTCTGAAACTTCTTCCAACTTTAGGATTTCCCGTTCAAACCGAAGCACATTCTCCTTGGTATGCTGTACCAATTTAATATGGCATAACACAGTAAAATTCCGTCGTACCTTTTCTTTATCCACCAGTGCTACGTAGTCCGTAATAACCTGGTTCCGTTCAAGACGGCGAATTCGTTCATAAACCGCTGTTTTAGACAATTGTAAGCTGTCCGCATATTGTTTAGTGGTCTTTTTACAGTCTTCCTGTAATAGTTTTATCAATTGTATATCCGTATTGTCCAACTCCATTCCGATTGTTTTTCCGTTAGTCTCTATAAACACATTAAAATTATGAATTTTATTCTATTAAATAACAAATTATAGATTTATAATCTATATATACTACTATTAATTGACATTAATTCTAATCATAGGTATTTTTACATCAAAACTAATCCAATGGACTACAAAGCATCAGAAAACATACAGGACTTACAGTATTTTGGCGAGTTTGGAGGAGTAAATCCTTCCATTTCAGACTCATCTACCTATACCTTTTTATCGGCAAAAACCATGTTCGATACTTTTGAGGGCAATACCGAAGGTTGCTATCTATATAGCAGGCACTCCTCCCCTTCAAACCTGTATTTAGGTGAAGCAATGGCGCAACTGGAAGGAACAGAATCCGCCAACATCTATGCTAGTGGGATGGGGGCAATCAGCTCTGTTATCTTTCAACTTTGCAATGCAAATGAACATATTGTTTGTAGTAGGACTATTTATGGGGGTACTTATGCTTTTCTAAAGAATTTTTTGAAAAAGTTCAATATCTCCACATCCTTTGTTGATATTACTAATCTTGAAGTGGTTGAGCAATCCATCACACCAGAAACCAAAATGATATACTGTGAGGCGGTGAGCAACCCTTTGTTGGAAGTAGCAGATATAAAAGCACTTTCCAAATTGGCCAAAAAATACGGTATCCCTTTGGTAGTGGACAATACCTTTTCTCCTTTGAACATTAATGCGGCTAAGTTAGGAGCTGATATTGTGGTTCACAGTCTCACCAAGTTCATTAACGGTAGTAGTGATTGCGTAGCCGGTGCAGTTTGTGCCTCAACAGAATTTTGTCTGAGTCTAAAAGATGTAAATGATGGAGCGGGAATGCTTTTGGGCAGTACATTGGATAGCGTAAGAGCAGCTTCTATTCTCAAAAATATGAGAACATTGCACATCAGAATAAAAAAGCATAGCGAAAATGCATATTACCTTGCTGAACAATTTGAAAAAGATGGGCTTAAAGTGGTATACCCAGGACTGGAAAGTCATCCTGGACATGAAACTATGAAAGCACAAATGAATGCTGAGTACGGGTTTGGGGGCTTGATTACGTTGGATGTAGGTTCACTGGACAAGGCCAACGCCCTAATGGAACTCATGCAAAAAGAAAAATTGGGGTATTTGGCCGTTAGTCTCGGTTTTTATAAAACCCTGTTTAGTGCTCCAGGTACTTCTACTTCTTCAGAAATTCCTTTGGAAGAGCAAGAAGAACTTGGATTGTCACAAGGACTTATCCGTTTTTCAATAGGTCTTGATAATGACATTCACAAAACCTATTTGGCCATGCGCAGCTGTATGCAAAAATTGGGCGTTTTGGAAAACGATACGGTAATAGTGTAAACATCCGTTTGCAGAACAAACTTCAAAATCGTAATATTACCCGTAACAAAATTAGACTTCATGCCTAAAAAAGAGGAAAAGCCCAAGTATCGACAAGATGAACATATCGTAGAAAATAAAGAGTTGAATATTTGGGAGGCGCTGATTCCTGTTTTTGCATTGGTAATCATGCTGGCCTACAACGTTTTTGTCTTTGGAGACAGTGCTGTTGATGGTTCAAACCAGTTTATTTTGTTGCTTGGTGGCGCAGTGGCTGCTATTGTAGGCTTTTTGAACAAGGCGTCCTACAAGCAAATGATTGCGGAGGTGGCCGAAAATGTGCGATCCACCACCGGAGCCCTGCTCATCCTACTAATGGTGGGTGCATTGGCAGGTACTTGGTTGATCAGTGGCATTATTCCGGCTATGATCTATTACGGACTTCACATATTGAACCCTACAATATTTCTCGCCGTATGTGTTGTTATCTGTGCTATTATATCCATTGCCACAGGTAGTAGTTGGACAACCGCAGCTACAATTGGTATTGCACTGATCGGAATTGGGGATGTTTTAGGAATCTCTCTTGGAATGACAGCCGGTGCCGTACTTTCAGGTGCTTATTTTGGGGATAAGATGTCCCCGTTAAGTGACACCACCAATCTGGCCCCTGTGATGGCCGGAGGCGAGCTTTTTTCCCATATAAGATATATGGCTTTAACAACTATCCCAACAATTTCCATTACCCTATTGGTCTTTGTAATTATGGGATTCACCGTTGATTCCACAGGCCCTACGGACGCATCCGATATACTTGGCATAATTGATGCCAAGTTCAACATCAATGGTTGGTTATTCATTGTTCCAATAGTGGTCATTTTCTTGATTATCAAAAAAACCCCTCCTTTGGTCGCCTTATTAATCGGCACACTACTTGGAGGATTGTTTGCGCTTATTTTTCAGCCAGAAATAGTAAGTTCTTTGGGTGGCGGTGACAAACTTACATTTGAATCTGGATACAAGGGAGTTCTAAATGCGATTACTGGGGAAACCCAATTGGATGCGCCAGAGGAATACCGAAAGCTTTTCAAGTCCAAAGGGATGTTTGGCATGTTAAATACAATTTGGCTCATTATCTGTGCCATGGTCTTTGGTGGTATTATGGATGGTATAGGGGCACTGGAGCGCATCACCCAATCCTTGTTGAAAATGGCAAAGTCCACTTTGGGCCTATTTGCCAGTACCGTAGGAAGCTGCTTGGCATTGAATATTACGGCCTCAGACCAATATCTGGCCATTGTTGTACCTGGAAAAATGTTTTCCAAAGCTTACCACGACCGCGGATTAGCTCCTGAAAACTTGAGCCGAACCTTGGAAGATTCCGGTACCGTAACCTCCGTACTGGTTCCTTGGAATACATGTGGCGCCTATCATAGTGGAGTTTTAGGCGTGGGCGTGGGTGAATATGCGCTGTATGCCGTTTTTAATTGGTTAAGTCCATTTATGACCCTCTTGTTTGCTGCTTTCAAAATAAAGATCAAACAACTGGCGGCTCCTTCAAATGCATAACCGATTCTTATCAAGTTTTTTCCAATTCGCAAGTTTTTTCATTGATTATGCACGATAAACCCACGCTATTTTTTTGATTAGCAGCGGGCTAGCGCACAGTATCAACAAGCACTATCAGCGCATAACAAAATCTAATCCCAAAGCTTTAGATTAAGAAGTGCTTGAAATACATTTGCACAAAATCAATAAATAAAAAGTATTAAAATGACGCATGTAGGGAAAAAATTTCCAAATCTTGAAGTAAATGCAATTGATGAATTGGGAGACACCTTTAAAATCAATGTTTTGGATAAAGCTAAATCCGAAAACAAGAAAATTATTCTTTTCTGGTATCCCAAAGACTTCACTTTTGTATGTCCCACAGAGTTACATTCATTCCAACAAGCTTTAGGCGAGTTTGAAAAAAGAAACACCCTTGTTATTGGTGCTTCCTGCGATACTGCAGAAGTGCATTTTGCATGGCTGAACACAAGCAAGGACAATGGCGGCATAGAAGGTGTTACCTACCCCATTCTAGCTGATAGTAACAGAAATTTGGCCAATGCTCTTGGCATATTGGATATTCAAAATGAAGAGTTCAATGAAGAAACAGAAAGTATTTTTGTTGAAGGTGACAATGTTACCTATAGGGCCTCTTATTTGATTGATGAAGAAGGCACCGTATTCCATGAGAGCATAAACCATATGCCATTGGGAAGGAACGTAAATGAGTTTTTACGTTTGATTGATGCCTATACCCATGTGCAACAAAAAGGAGAAGTATGTCCTGCCAATTGGGAAGAAGGCAAAGAAGCCATGAATGCCGATAGAAAAGGTGTTGCAGAATACCTTTCCAATCATATAAACTAATCCTATGGTTTTAGAATTGGAGCAGGATAACCTGCAAGAAATCATTGGGGACAAGAAGAATGTTATTGTACAGTATTCAGCATCTTGGTGCGGCAATTGTAGAATTATGAAACCTAAATTCAAAAAAGAGGCCCAAAACAATGAAGATGTTACATTTGTTTTGGTAGATGCGGAAAAGTTCCCAGCATCAAGAGGTCTTGCCAATGTTGATAATTTACCAACATTTGCAGCTTTTGTGGATGGCACTCTTAAAACCCAGGTGCAGACCAATAAATATGATGTGCTAAAAACATTGATCAATGAGGTTGCCAGTAATTAAACATGTTTTATCATTCATTGAAGCCAATGATGAGGATTATGTTATTGAAACCCTTGAAACTCTTGAACATTTAACTGAGTCTTCCCATTTAAAAGATGAGGAAATAGATGTGATTGGAGAACTGATTTCAAACATGTACGGAGCCATAGAGGTTTCAAAAAAGATGAGCTCTGGTGTTGCCAAGAAAGAGGCGCTCAACGAATTTATGTCCAGGGTCATAGGCTCAATTGACACATAGCATAGGATGCCCTAACGGTTGTTGAAAAACCTTCTTGGCCATTTTGTCAAGAAGGTTTTCTTTTTTCTCTATTTTTGGAGACCAATCTTAATTCAATATAACATGGCATCAATAACTTTAGGAGGAAGCCCTGCAAATACCGTGGGAAACCTTCCAGCAATCAATACACCAGCTCCCAATTTCACTTTAACAAAATCTGACCTTTCCCAAGCTTTACTTTCGGATTATGCCGGCAGCAAACTTGTGTTGAATATCTTCCCTAGTGTGGATACAGGAACTTGTGCACAATCAGTACGACAATTTAACCAGGAAGCGGCAGAACTTGACAATACTAAAGTATTGTGTATCTCCAAAGATCTTCCTTTTGCACAACAAAGATTTTGTGGCGCTGAAGGAATTGAAAATGTAGATATGCTTTCCGACTACAAAACAGGGGATTTTGGAAAGGATTATGGGGTAACTTTTGCGGATAGCGCTTTTGCATCCCTCCTTTCTAGATCTGTGGTGGTAATAAACAAGGAAGGGAATGTGGTTTACACCGAACAGGTCTCGGAAACTGCTGATGAACCTAATTACAAAGCGGCACTAGAAGCATTGATGGATGCCTAAAGAATCTTTCTTGAAAAATAGGATTAAAAGTGTTGGCTATGCCTTTAAAGGGCTATTTCTGCTATTGAAGACAGAGTCCAGCATCAAAATTCAATTTTTTATTGCCCTATTGGTTACTGGTGCGGGTTTTTACTACAATATTTCAAGTACCGAATGGATGGTACAATTGCTTGCCATAGGAATGGTTATGGGAATAGAAGGATTAAATACAGCTGTTGAGAAAATATCGGATTATATCCAACCTAAAAAAGACCCAAAAATTGGTTTTATAAAAGATATTTCTGCCGGCGCCGTTATGATAGTATCCATTGTTGCAAGCATAATCGGACTCATTATTTATCTGCCAAAAATGGTATAACAAACATCTGGGGTCCTAGGTAGCATCGTAAATTTGTAAATTAGCCCCCATATTAGAGATTAATGGCAAAAAAAAGGACTAAATCCAAAAAACCTACATCTTCCAAAAAAGGCTTTTCACTAAAGCTGTCCAAACAAAACAAGATTATTTTGGGCAGCCTATTGATCGTGCTCAGCATTGCCCTGTTCTTCTCTTTTATGTCTTACTATTTTACATGGCAAGAAGATCAGAGCATGCTTTCCGAATTCAAGGATAGAAATGCACAAGCAAGCAATCTGTTGAATAAGTTTGGAGCAAGCGTAAGCCATTTTTTCATGTACAAAGGTTTTGGTCTGGCCTCATTGGCCTTTCCTTTATTATTGGCCATTACCGGACTTTATCTTTTTCTTGGGCTGGACAGTAAAGGTCTAATTGGCAAATGGATATGGGGACTTACAGGAATCATATGGGTTTCAATTGCACTAGGTTTTTTCGCATTTGAACAACCGTTACTTGGTGGTCTTATCGGATATGAAATGAATGACTTTCTCCAAGACTATACTGGTAAAATAGGAGTGTTCCTTTTATTGGTATTTGTGTTGATGGTCATTTTGGTACGACTCTTCAATTTTAGTCCTGAAGGGATTGCCAATTTTTTCCGGTCACAAAAGCAACAACTTAAATCTGATTTCAAGAAAAGTAAACCTGCTCCCGTAACTGTTCAATCTGATGATGGCAGTGTTGAACTCAGCATGGAAACTGATACTCCCGTTGTTGTGGACACCTACACCCATAAAAAAGACATTCCACCTTTACAAAGTGAAGCGGGATTGGATGTCGACCTTCCGCAAGAAGAAGATGTGGATATAGATCTAAAAGTTGAAAAGGTTACGGAGGAAAAAGAAGAAACAGATGTGAAGGCCGCCAAACTGGTCAAGGATTTTGGTGAGTTTGATCCTAAATTGGAATTGGGAAATTACAAATTCCCTCCTATCGAACTTCTTGACCCGCATGGAGCATCTGGTGGCATTACTATCAACCAAGAAGAACTCGAGGAAAACAAGAATAGGATTGTAAGCACCCTAAAGAACTATAAAATTGGAATCGCCCAGATCAAGGCAACCATCGGTCCAACTGTAACCCTGTATGAAATTGTACCGGAAGCAGGTATCCGGATTTCCAAAATCAAAAACCTTGAAGATGATATTGCTTTATCCCTGGCTGCTCTGGGCATTAGGATTATAGCTCCTATTCCCGGAAAAGGCACTATTGGTATTGAGGTTCCCAATAAGAATGCCACCGTGGTTTCCATGAGGTCCGTAATCGCTTCCAACAAGTTCCAGAAGGCAGAGATGGAACTTCCCATTGCCTTCGGAAAAACCATTAGCAATGAAACTTTTGTAGTGGACCTGGCCAAAATGCCACATATGCTTATGGCCGGGGCAACTGGTCAAGGTAAATCTGTTGGATTGAATGCGGTAATCACCTCGTTACTTTACAAAAAACATCCGGCAGAAATTAAGTTCATTCTGGTTGATCCCAAGAAAGTGGAACTCACACTTTACAATAAAATTGAACGCCATTTCCTGGCTAAGCTTCCAGATTCTGAAGATGCCATAATAACGGACAACACCAAGGTAATCAACACACTCAATTCGCTCTGTATTGAGATGGATAACCGTTACGAACTGCTTAAACTGGCGATGGTCCGAAATATTAAGGAGTATAATGTCAAGTTCAAGGCCAGAAAGCTGAATCCCAATGACGGCCATAAATTTCTACCCTATATTGTTTTGGTGATTGATGAGTTTGCAGATCTTATCATGACAGCGGGCAAAGAAGTGGAGACCCCCATTGCCAGATTGGCACAATTGGCACGTGCCATTGGAATACATTTAATTATTGCTACACAAAGGCCATCGGTTAATGTTATTACAGGAATCATTAAAGCTAATTTCCCAGCCCGTATTGCATTTAGGGTAACTTCCAAAATCGATTCAAGGACCATTTTGGATGCCCAAGGTGCTGATCAGCTTATTGGTCGCGGAGATATGTTATTTACCCAAGGAAATGATGTTACAAGGCTTCAATGTGCTTTTGTAGATACCCCAGAGGTGGCTAAAATTACAGAATATATTGGCTCACAACGTGCGTACCCAGATGCCCATTTGCTCCCTGAGTATGTAGGGGAAGATTCTGGCACGGGTATTGATTATGACATTGCGGACAGGGATTCCATGTTTAGAGATGCGGCCGAGGTAATTGTGACCGCTCAACAAGGATCGGCTTCCTTAATCCAACGAAAATTAAAATTAGGGTACAACAGGGCCGGAAGAATCATAGATCAATTGGAAGCTGCCGGAATAGTGGGACCTTTTGAGGGCAGTAAGGCCCGTCAAGTATTGGTTCCAGACATTTTATCCCTTGAACAACTATTACAAAACGAAACAAAGTAACATGACATTTAGAAAACAATTTCTTTTTATTGGTCTTTTGGCAATAGGATTTTTCTCTTATGGCCAGAACTCTTCCAAAGCAAAAGTTTTATTGGATGAAGTATACACCAAAGCAAAAAGCTACGATAATATTTATATAGACTTTATATCTTCCTTGGAAAACACAGAAGCTAATATTAAACAGGAAACCAAAGGAAATGTATATATAAAAGGTGATATGTATATGTTGGATTACTTAGGCGCCCAACAACTTAATGATGGAAAAAAAGTATATACCATTGTTCCGGAAAATGAAGAAGTGACCATTGAAAATATCACTGAGGACAACAATAATATTACCCCTTCAAAAATGCTTACATTTTATAGAACCGGGCATAATTATCAATGGGACATTCTCCAAAACGTTGGGGGAAGAAAAATACAATATGTGAAGCTTACTCCTATTGATTCCAACACAGAAATCAAGTCCATCCTATTAGGTGTGGATTCACAGACCAAGCATATTTATAAGCTCATTCAAACGGGTAAAAACGGTACAAAAACATCCATAACTGTTAATTCTTTCAAAACCAACCAGTCACTGTCAAGCACACTGTTTACTTTTAACGAGAAAAAATACGAGGACAAAGGATACTATATCATAAGAAATTAGGGCATTGAAAATACTGGACAGGTATATATTATCTAGATTTCTCTATAACTTTTTTAGTTCTTTCTTTATATTAATTGTCATATTCATTTTTCAAGGGATATGGCTTTTTATAGATGATTTAGCTGGAAAAGGCCTTGGCATTGTAATCATTGGAAAATTTATTTTTTACTTTATTCCAACACTGGTGGATAAAGTATTGCCCTTAACAGTACTACTATCCTCCATACTTACCTTTGGCACCTTTGCGGAAAATTATGAGTTTGCTGCCATGAAAGCTTCGGGCATTTCACTGCAAAGGGGTATGCGTAGCTTAATTATTTATGTAATCTTTTTAGGTGGAGTAACTTTTTTCTTTGCCAACAATGTTATTCCAAAGTCCGAACAAAAAATGTTCAACCTTAGGCGAAACATTGCTAAAGTTAAGCCTGCAGCAGCTATCACCGAAGGTGTTTTCAGTGATTTTGAAGGTACCGGTGATGGAATGAATATTAAGGTGGACAAAAAATATGGCGAACAAGATCGGTTTTTGGACAACGTAATCATCCATAAAAAAAACAAGCAAAGCATAAACAATGTTGTCATCAAAGCAAAATCTGGTGAGCTGATCAGCAGTGAGGATTCCGACATTATTCAACTGGTGCTAAAGGACGGAAACTATTACGAAGAAATCCAATCCAAAAAAAGCAAGGAAAAAAGAAAACACCCTTTTGCAAAATCCAAATTTGAAACCTATACCATCAATATCGACATTTCCGAATTGAACAATCAAGATTTGGAAGAAGATGGCAACATTACCACGGACAAAATGAAGAATGTGGGCCGGTTGATCAAGGATATTGATTCTTTGGGCAAGAACAATTTGGAAAAAGTTGAGGCTTTTTCCAAGAATATCACCAATCGTATGGGGGCGTTCCCCATTCCCATAAAAAAGGACAGTACCAAAAAAGAAGAGGTGGTAAACGCAAACCTCAACAGGCTACTTGAAGGACAAAAAGGCCAAAATGACAGTATTGAAAGCGTAGATCAATTGGTAAAAAGTCTTCCTAAATGGCAGCGCCAGCAAGTAATCAATACGGCTAAAACGACAGTTTCTGGCATTCTTTCTACCGTTGTTTCCAAAAAAGAAGAACTCCAAAAAAGGTTTAAGTTTTACAATAGCCATATCCTTTCCCTTCATAAAAAATATGCGCTGGCCTTTTCTTGCATCATTTTGTTCTTTGTGGGAGCACCTCTTGGCGCTATTATCAGAAAAGGTGGGTTGGGATTACCTATGGTCATTGCTATTATGCTATTTTTGAGCTATTATTTTATTGGAGTATTTGCAGGAAATTATGCCAAAGAAAATAACATTCACCCTATCTTGGGAGCGTGGTTGGCAACATTGATCATGCTGCCGCTTGGAATTTCACTCACTAAAAGAGCTACTGCAGATAGAGGTCTTATTGGATTTGGACATATAATAGACGGCATTAAAAACCTCTTTAAAAAGAAAGAAAAAGTTTCGGAAGAATAAATGGTTTCCAAAAAAGAAGAAAAAATACAGCTCAATGCCATTGAAGATGCCATTGAAGATATAAGACAAGGCAAAGTCATTATTGTTGTTGATGATGAGAACAGGGAGAATGAAGGGGACTTTTTGGCCGCTGCAGAATTGATTACCCCGGAAACCATCAACTTTATGGCCAAGCATGGACGCGGCTTAATTTGTGCACCACTCACCGAAGGAAGATGTGAAGAATTGGGACTGCATAAAATGGTTACTCACAACTCAGACCCGTTGGAAACGGCCTTCACCGTTTCGGTGGATTTACGGGGCAATGGCGTGACTACGGGAATTTCGGCTGCTGATCGTGCCAAAACGGTCATAGCCCTTACCGAACCCGTTACCAAACCACATGATTTGGCCAGACCTGGACATATTTTTCCATTGATTGCCAAAGAAGGAGGAGTATTAAGACGTACCGGACATACCGAAGCTGCAATAGACTTTGCAAGATTGGCAGATTTAAAGCCTGCAGGAGTCATCGTTGAGATTATGAACGAGGATGGTACAATGGCCAGACTACCTCAATTACTAGAAGTTGCCAAAAAATTTGACTTAAAGATTGTCTCCATTGAGGATTTGATTGCCTACCGAATGGAGCACGATAGTCTTATTGAGCGTAAAGAAGCTTTTGACATCCAAACCCGTTTTGGTGAATTCCGTCTGCGTGCATATAAACAAACCACCAATGATCAAGTGCATATTGCTTTGGTCAAAGGCACCTGGAAAACAGGTGAACCCATCTTAACACGAATCAATTCCACTTTGGTGAACAATGATATCTTGGGTACTTTGACCAATAATCCGGATGAATCACTGCGCCGAATGTTCGATGCCCTCAACGCTGAGGAAAAAGGTGCCATGATCTTTATCAATCAGGGAAACCAATCCATGAATTTGTTGGGTCGCTTGGCCGAGCTTAAAAAGTTACAGGATAAAGGGATACACAAAGCACCCAAAATTGACATGGACACACGGGATTTTGGTATCGGAGCCCAGATTCTACATGATTTGGATATTTCCAAGATTAGATTACTGACCAATTCTAGACAAACCCGAAGGGTTGGAATGGTGGGTTATGGTTTGGAGATTGTGGAGTATGTTACCTATTAGATTATTCTTTGAATGGTATCGACCATCTTTTTTGCCCGAACTTGAACTTCTTCTTCTGTCCAACCTAGCTTGATAAGGCAAGAAATGTTTCTTCCCACCCAATGGTCAGAAGCTGAAAAATCAAATTTGGACTCATCTTGAAGCGAATCAACAACTTCTTGAGGCAACTTACCCAATGATTTTGCAGCTGTTAAGTGTTCCCATTTACGGTAATAGTGCCAATTGTTATCAAACCAATAAAAACAACCATCTACTCCAGCTTCACCAAGTGCTTTTTGAGCGTTTCTTGCTACCTCTTCCGAAGGAAGAAAAAAGTTAAGAAACGAGTAGTTCTCCTCTCCCCCTTCTGGCACTCGTCTGAACACTATCTCTGGAATTTGAGAAAGTGCATCCCTCAAAATTGTGTAGTTTCTTTTCTGGATGGAAATAAACTCATCCAATCGTCCAATTTGGGCCAATCCAACTGCTGCGTTCAATTCGGAAATCCTAAAGTTATATCCTAAAAAAGGATGTGCTTCCGCTCCCCTATCATTTCCCATATGATCATGACCATGGTCGGAATATTTATGAGCATTTTCATAAAAAGTTTTGTTATTGGTGATTACTGCTCCACCTTCTCCGCAGGTAATCGTCTTTACATAATCAAAGGAAAAACAGCCCAAATCTCCAATACTGCCCAGAGGTTTCCCCCGGTAGCTTCCACCTATGGCTTGGCAAGCATCTTCCAATAATAACAGACTATGTTTTGTACAAATGGACTGCAAAGCATCCAAATTTGCCATGGAACCGCACATATGAACGGGCATTACCACTTTTGTTTTTCCCGTAATGGCAGCTACCACGGCCTTTGGGTCAAGTGTAAGGGTATCATCCACATCCACCAAAATAGGAACCGCACCCAAAGCCAAAATGGATTCAAAACTGGCTACAAAAGTAAAGCTGGGCATAATTACTTCATCCCCCGCTCCAATACCAGCACTTGCTAAAGCCACCGTCAATGCTGCTGTACCACTACTGACCAAATGTGTATGCTTTGTTTTCATTCTTTCGGAAAGAACGGCTTCCAATTCCTTGGCTTTCCAATGTCCGTTACGCATTCCATCAAAACCATAGCGCATCAACACTCCTGAATCCAATACGTCTTGTACTTGTCTTTTCTCCTTATCTCCAAAAAGTTCAAATCCTGGCATAAATTTTCGATTTTAGATTCCGCTCCTGCGAAAACAATAACTTCTTATGTAAAAAACCATAGTTTGATGGCCATTGCAATGACCATGACCACCAAAAATGTTTTGATAAACCCGTCTCCTTTGTTGACTGAAACACGACTAGAAACCCATCCTCCGACTCCTGTACCGATGGCTAGTGTAAATCCTGCCAACCAATCAATTTTATCATTTATGATGAACACAACCAAGGCTGAAAGCGTATAAGCTAACACAACAGAAACCTTGGTGGCATTTACCCTGACCAAATTCATCTGGTTTACATAATGCAAAAACAAAATAATGACAAAACCGATTCCTGCATTGATAAATCCACCATAAATTCCAATAAAGAAGAAAGCTACAATTCCAATCCAAAGATGCTTGCCGGTGGTACGTTCGGCAAGTTCCTCAACATTGATTTTTGGTTTAAAGATGATAATCAATACTACGGCCATCATAACGATTGCCAGGATACGATTGAACGTCTCACCTTTTATATCAACCGCTATTTGGGCTCCAATAATTGCTCCGATTAAGGCTGAAATGCCCAAATACACATTGAATGGGAAAGTGGATACACCCTTGCTCTTAAATCCCGCAGTGGCCAATGAGGTTTGGATAATGATTGCCACTCGGTTTGTTCCATTCGCAACACTGGGTGGGAGTCCCAAAAAAATTAGGGTCGGAAGAGCCAAAAGAGAACCTCCTCCGGCTATTGTATTTATAAACCCAACAGCAAAGCCAACTACAACCAATAACACATAGTGATACCATTGATCCATGGGCGCAAAAGTAGTAGGTTATATCGGAATTTAAGTCTTAAAAAAAATAAAGTCTAGAGGCTTTTATAGAAATAAAAAAGGTTAGTATATTTGCACCCGCATTGGAGGAATGGCAGAGTGGTCGAATGCGGCAGTCTTGAAAACTGTTGAGGGTCACACCTCCGGGGGTTCGAATCCCTCTTCCTCCGCAATCCAATGAAAAAAGCCCCTTGTTTAGGGGCTTTTTATTTGCCAGTAGATAAAATCTTACTTTTTCAGCTTAGGTTTATATAATAAACTCTTAAAGTAACTGCGTCTCTGCGTAATACCGCATGGCTTCCTTTAAAAATTGTGCATACTGCGGCTGTGGCTGTCCATCTACCATGGTATAACGTTCATCGGCCACATAAAGCTCTCCTAAACCGGCATAAGCCTTTCCTTGAGAATCTTTTGACCCAGCGGTCCCCCAAAAAGTGCGAATTATTTGATAATGTTGTGATATGAGTCTTTGCACTTTATCATCTTCTGGAGAGGTTCTGCGCAACTCAAATAACTCTTTATTTACTTTTTCAAAATTCTTTTTCAAGGATTCAAAATTTGCTTCTCCTAGTTTTAACAACTCCGTTTCCGCATTTTCAACTAAATCCCTGCCATATTCTTCAATGGCTTGTTCTCTGTAAACAGTTCCCATTTCTTTGGGTAGCCCTTTGTACAACATTTCTGGTTTCATCATCTTTTTTTCTTTTGTTAAATAATCAATTGTTTTATCAATGGTTTTTAATAGTGTCCTTATTTGTTCTCCACGTTTTTTTAGAGCTTTTTTGTGACTCATTAATCCTTCAATCAAATCATATTCTGGATCATCCAATAATTGACTTATGTTTTCAAGTGAAAAATCAAGCTCCTTATAAAAAAGAATCTGTTGTAGACGGAGCAGTTCAGTTTCTCCATAATAGCGATACCCTACCTCGGTTCTTTCTTTTGGTTTTAACAGTCCGATCTTATCGTAATAATGAAGTGTACGTATGGTAACCCCAGATAATTTTGACACTTCTTTTACACTATACTTCTTCATTCTTTATTGTTTATTTCTGATTGATAGGGCAAAACTAGGCTATGACGTAAGGTAAGAGTCAAATATTTTAGTCATTTTTTGAAGAAAAAAATTATAAATTATTGATAATCAAACGATTAATATTTGTATTATTTAAATTACATGTCTACTTCCTCTACTAGAAGTTTACGATATTCGCAAAATCAACTTCCAGTTTTATGAAAGAAACCCGAATCAACAAATACCTAAGTGAAGTAGGCTACTGTTCCCGTCGTGCCGCTGATAAATTAATAGACCAGGGAAGGGTTACCATTAATGGAAAGATACCGGAAATGGGCACTAAAATCACCCAGAATGACGAAGTTAGAGTGGATGGAGAACTCATTTCCGAACCCAAAGACAAACCTGTGTATCTGGCATTTCATAAACCTATAGGCATTGTATGCACTACGGATACCAGGGTTGAAAAGGACAATATCATTGATTTCATCAATTACCCAAAACGTATCTTTCCCATTGGCAGATTGGACAAACCCAGTGAAGGTCTAATTTTTATGACGAATGACGGGGATATTGTCAACAAAATCCTCAGAGCGCGAAATCACCATGAAAAGGAATATGTTGTGACGGTCAACAAACCTATCACCTCAGATTTTCTTAAGAAAATGCGGAATGGGGTACCTATTCTTGATACGGTTACCAGAAAATGTAAGGTGGAACAATTGGGACAACATCAATTTAAAATTATACTGACCCAAGGACTGAACCGCCAGATTAGAAGAATGTGCGAATATTTGGATTATCGGGTGAAAAAACTAAAACGTGTTCGGATTATGAATGTTGAATTGGATGTACCTGTGGGCAAATGGCGGCATTTAACGGACAATGAACTCAAAGAAATCAATAGATTAGTGTCCTCTTCGTCAAAAACGCATGATTAGCCTTTTTAAATTTGGTTCCTTATATTGCTTTACTCTCCGACTATATGCACAAAACATCGTTAATCGGCATATTTGTCAATTCACAAGTGTTAATTATTTAAAATATATTCGATAAAATACCATTTTTATTCGTTAAAATTCAAAACCTATGAAAAATTCATAAGTAATTCGTAAAAATATTTCTTCAAATTTGTCATGTATTAACCCCCAAATCGTTAAAATCATGACACGTTCATTAACCTACAGCTTGACTCTAATCATTGGTTTGCTATTCACTACTCCAATTATAGCGCAAAACCCCATAAAGTTTGAGAATACAAACGGAATCATAAATACAACCAACCAAAATGGGCATTTATCCACGCTTGAAGGCTACATTCCTTCAATATCCGTAACCCAAGATGGCACAACAGCATATTTTAGCAGGTCTAGTGAACAAAAACCAATGTACGGCCTGTTTTCCAAAAAGGAACTTATACATGAGATTTATCGCGCTGAAAAAATCAACGGTAAATGGGGTAATATTACCAAGTTGAAAGTATGCCCGAAATATGCTTCTGCAAAACATCCTACTGTTTCAGAAGATGGTAAACGTCTTTTCTTTGCCTCCAATATGAAGGGAAGCTATGGTAAATACGATATATATGTTGCCGATATTAATACCGACGGAAGTTTAGGTGTGTCCAAAAACCTTGGGCCAAAGGTAAATACAAAAGAAGACGAGTTGTTTCCTAACATATACAATAGTACACTTTTGTTCTTTGCTTCTGAAGGGCGCGATGGATTTGGAGGCTTGGACCTCTACGCAACACAAGTGGTTCACAACACCCTTACCACTTCTGTAAATCTTGGAAGCCATATCAACAGCAGCAGGGATGATTATGCCATACAGCTTGATGTTGAAAAAGGAGAGAGTTATGTAGTTTCCAACAGAGGACAAAACCATACTATTGAGCAAGTAACCATTGCCTATAGAAGACAATCCATGGACGGCACCATGGTAGCCTATAGCGATGAAAACCTTAAAACGGCCTTGAGTACGGGAACTTCGCACGAATACACCAGTACTTCCTTTGACGATTAAGAAATTTAAAAAATAAATTGGTCCTCTACCTGAGAGTTATCTGATTTTGTCAATTACCGAGATACTAAATCTTTATGAACTGTGATGAATTAAACAGGGGTTACTACACTTTATCATAGAAGCGGGTTGTATTATTTCACTTGGACCGATTTAGCAAGAATAGGATGTTCTAAAAAGAGCATCCTATTTCTTTTTGTACTGTACTGTGGATGAATAATCCAAAGGTTTCCGTAACACTTGTATTTACAGACATTTCACTTATTTTTCATGAAAAAGGGAAAGTGCATTTGAACGAAAAAAACTACAAAAAACTCTTCTGAAGGAAAAAATTCCCTAATTTAATTTTTGAAATAATACAAAATCCCAAATCTTAAACTCATGAAAAAAGCTACAATTCTCGGTGCAAGACCAAGTCCCCTAAACCAAACAAGGGTTCTTTTCTAGCATTCCAAAACCTTTTCTAAATCACTATTGATTTAATCCTTTACAGGATTGTTATCAGCATGTCCAGCTAAGGGCATTGGTGAGACACTGTTGCGTTGTATAATTTATTTTGTAAAACTCAAAAGTTCTCCCTTTATGTTCCCATGTGCTGGCATGGCAGACAGGATACATTTTGCCCTAAATCTGGATAAAATGAAGTGCGACAATGACAAAATCAGATAACTCAAAATCTAGTAACCATGAAAATTGAACCATTAAAAATTGTAATTATTGACAATGACGAAAAACTACACCCTCTATACCGATTTTATTTTAGCGACCAATCGCCTTATGAACTAACAGGTATCTATTCATCAGTGAATAGATTTATGTCGCATTCCAGAAAAACGGAAGCAGATATTATTGTTTCCGAAGTCAATCTGACTGGAATTTCGGGAATTGATGGAATCCTCGATTTCCACAAACAGCACAAAGCTCCAAAAATCTTGATGACAAGTCAGAAATGTGATTTCAAGATTATAAAAGAAGCCTTTAAAAAAGGAGCAAACGGATTTCTGACCAAACCCTTGACCAAAAACCGCTTCTTTAATGCCTTAGAGGAACTGCATGAACATGGAATAGCTTTGGAACATGATGTGGCCAAAAAAATCATTCATTCTTTTCAATGTAAAACGTATGAGCGGTTTTCAAAAAAAGAAAATCAAATTATTGAGCTGCTCACCCAGGGATATACCTACAAGATGATTGCTGACAGACTTTGTGTAACACCCAGTGCGGTAAATTTCCACATCCAAAATATTTATGTAAAACTCGACGTGAATTCCAAAGCCGAAGCCTTGAAAAAGCTTCAAGAACTGGAAATACGTCAATTAAATGCTGCTTAGTTGAATTTATTTAAAAAGAAAAGCCCGCAACATGGTTGCGGGCTTTTTTATTATTCAAACTTGAAGTTTTACTTGACTTCTTCGAAGTCTACCCTTCGATTTTGCTCAGGACAGGCTACTTGACTTCTTCGAAGTCTACGTCTTCAACATTATCACCTTCGGCGGCGTCACTTCCTCCAGCGGCGCCTTCGGCTCCAGCTGATGGATCAGCACCATTGGCTTGCGCAGCCTCGGCCTGAGCTTTGTACATCTCTTCTGAAGCTACTTTCCAAGCTTCATTGATTTTCTCCAAAGCAGGCTCAATTACCGCAAGGTCTTTGGTTTCATACGCTTTCTTCAACTCTTCTAAAGCATCTTCAATAGGCTTCTTTTTATCATCGGATAGCTTATCTCCAAATTCCTTCAACTGCTTTTCCGTTTGGAAAATCATTCCGTCTGCCTCATTCAACTTATCTGCGGTTTCCTTGGCCTTTTTATCCGATTCAGCATTAGCTTCCGCTTCTGCTTTCATTTTCTGGATTTCCTCTTCAGTCAAACCAGAAGAAGCCTCAATACGGATATCCTGTGTCTTGTTCGTAGCCTTGTCCGTTGCAGATACCTTGATAATACCGTTTGCATCGATATCAAAAGTTACTTCAATTTGAGGTGTACCTCTGGGCGCTGGTGGAATACCATCTAAATGGAATCTACCAATAGTTTTGTTATCCGCAGCCATTGGACGCTCTCCTTGCAATACGTGAATCTCAACCGAAGGTTGATTATCCGCCGCTGTGGAGAATACCTGTGACTTTTTTGTTGGGATGGTTGTATTCGCCTCAATCAATTTGGTGAACACACTGCCCATGGTTTCAATACCCAAAGAAAGTGGAGTAACATCCAACAGCAATACATCTTTTACATCTCCTGTCAATACACCACCTTGAATAGCCGCACCAACTGCAACTACCTCATCTGGGTTAACACCTTTGGAAGGTTTTTTTCCGAAGAACTTCTCAACAGCTTCCTGTACCGCAGGAATACGTGTTGACCCACCAACCAAAATAATCTCATCAATATCGCTTTTTGAAAGTCCGGCAGATTTCAATGCAGTTTCACAAGGCTTGATGGTTCTTTTCACCAAATCCTCAATCAATTGTTCAAATTTGGAACGGCTCAATGTTCTTACCAAGTGCTTTGGCCCAGAAGCTGTTGCTGTTACATAAGGCAAGTTGATTTCGGTCTGCGCAGAAGAAGACAATTCAATTTTTGCCTTCTCAGCAGCTTCACGAAGTCGTTGCAATGCCATCGCATCTTCTCTAAGATCCAGCTGTTCATCAGCTTTGAATTCTTCGGCCAACCAATCAATTATTTTTTGATCTACATCATCACCTCCCAAGTGGGTATCTCCATCTGTTGCCAATACTTCAAAAACGCCATCACCCAATTCCAGGATAGAAACATCATGTGTACCGCCTCCAAAATCAAAAACCACAATTTTTTGATCTGTATCTTTTTTATCCAATCCGTAAGCCAAAGAAGCTGCAGTTGGTTCATTGATGATTCGCTCTACGGTTAACCCAGCAATTTCACCAGCCTCTTTTGTAGCTTGTCTTTGTGAATCGTTAAAATATGCAGGAACAGTAATCACCGCTCTGGTTACATCCTGTCCCAAATAGTCTTCAGCAGTTTTCTTCATTTTTTGAAGAATCATTGCTGAAAGTTCTTGAGGCGTATACAAACGTCCATCAATATCTACCCTTGGTGTATCGTTGTCACCTTTTTCTACTTTGTAAGGAACGCGATCTGCCTCTTTTTTAGATTCAGAAAATTTGTTCCCCATAAATCTCTTAATGGAATAAATAGTTTTATGCGGGTTGGTCACTGCTTGTCTTTTTGCAGGATCTCCCACCTTTATCTCACCGCCTTCCACAAATGCAATTACAGAGGGAGTTGTACGCTTACCCTCGGCATTTGGGATTACCACGGGCTCGTTACCTTCCATCACAGAGACGCAGGAGTTGGTCGTACCCAAGTCTATACCTATAATTTTGCTCATTGTATCTAAAGTTATATCTGTTTGAATTTCTTTTTTGTCTCGTTCTAGAAATGTCAATGATCATGCCATGTCAAAGAATATGACAAGGTGGCAGAAAACCTGGATACCTACCATATAATGATTTAATAATCAGCAGATATGGTTCGATTTAAAAATTCATGATCTTGGCACACTATTTAATCCTTTCTAGCTTGCTATATTTGAAACCAAAATGTAATGCATGGAATGTATCAGTGTTTTTGATATGTTGAAAATTGGTGTAGGGCCTTCGAGCTCCCACACCCTAGGTCCATGGAGGGCTGCTGAAAGATGGATCAATGAACTAAACGACCAAAACCTTTTTGGATCGGTTGCTGAAGTGAAAGTGTATCTATACGGGTCCCTTTCCCTAACTGGAAAAGGGCATGCCACGGATATTGCCTTGGTTATGGGACTGCTAGGGTGTGATCCAGAAACGGTTCCAACTGAAACCATAGGAGAGACCATTGAGAAAATAAAGACATCCAAGAAACTGGTATTGGGAGGGACAAAAGAAATATCTTTTGATTTTGACCATGACATCGTTTTCAAGAAAGATTTTCTACCATTCCATTCCAATGGCATGCAATTTCAAGCCAACTTGGATAATGGGCAATCCACTATGGAAACCTATTATTCCATTGGCGGAGGTTTTGTTGTTAAGGAGGGACTTGAACATTCCAAGGAAAACAAGGCCACATTCAAGACTTTCCCATGTCCCATAAAAACAGGAGAGGAACTGCTCCGCTATTGTGAAGAGAAACGCAAGTCCATTTCTGATATCGTTCTAGAGAACGAGCTTTCACTTAGGACTGATACCGAAATAAATAAAGAACTTCAACGTATATGGGACACCATGTTAGAGTGCATGTATTTGGGCTGCCATACCGAAGGTACCCTACCTGGTGGACTAAATGTAAAGCGACGTGCCTTTAATCTACACCAAAAACTAAAAGACTCACATCCCTACTCCTCTCAGCAGGAATGGCTGGAAAGTATTCGTGAGACCGAGGTGAAATTCCGCCAGATCATTAAATGGGTCAGTTGTTTTGCACTATCCGTCAACGAAGTCAATGCGGCCTTAGGTCGAGTTGTCACTGCTCCTACTAATGGAAGTGCAGGGGTGATTCCTGCTGTACTCATGTATTATTTGGTGATTGAAAACCATGATGGGGATTTTGAGGATATCAAACGGTTTTTATTGGTAGCAGGTGAAATTGGCAGCATCTTTAAAAAAGGAGCTACCATCTCAGCTGCCATGGGTGGTTGCCAAGCGGAGATCGGAGTATCCTCCGCAATGGCAGCTGGTGCACTGACAGAATTAATGGGCGGTACCCCGGAACAAGTACTCATGGCGGCCGAGATTGCCATGGAACATCACCTGGGACTTACGTGTGACCCCATTGGAGGCTTGGTGCAGGTTCCTTGTATTGAACGTAACGCCATGGGTGCCATAAAAGCAATCAATGCTGCAGAATTGGCAATGGATACAGACCCCAATGAAGCCAAAGTACCTCTGGACAAAGTAGTAAATACGATGTGGGAAACCGCAAAGGATATGAATTCAAAATACAAGGAAACCTCAGAGGGTGGACTGGCCGTAGGCGTCTTTTTAAGTGATTGCTAATCCAAATTATTAAACCAACACATCATGCTTAATCAAAACAATTCCAAAAGGGAACAACCAAATAATCCATTGCATGGCGTTAAGTTGTTGGATATGTTAGAATTGTTAGTAGAACATTACGGATGGGAAGAATTGGCAAATCGAATCAGCATAAATTGTTTCAAAAATGACCCTTCCATCAAATCCAGTCTCAAATTTTTAAGAAGAACCCCATGGGCCAGAGATAAAGTTGAACGACTCTATCTTAAGTTAATGACAGGAAAAAATTAGGTGCATTTTTCCTGGAATACAGTAAATCATTCAGCTTATACAAAATTCATGTATAAATTGAGCAACTTTCACTACCTTGACTATTGATTAACAACGAATTATTAAATGTAATCGCCCATTCAATAGCTATGGCACCGTAATTATCATCTCCCCAGATAGCACTATGCCATTTTATTCAATATTCCCCCACTGATTTGTTAGTCAAAATAAAGAGAAACTAACTAGATAACTTGAACATTATGAAAACAAAACTAAGCGTAGCCATGGCAGTGCTGGGAGCATTGGCAGTGGTTCACTTCTCATCAAAAAACAATTCTTCAAAAGTCTTAAAAAACTACCAGAAAGCATCTTTTAGCTTCATTAAATGCACCCCAACCACATATTTGCTGGAGGTAGTGGACTCCACACAGCAAATTGCCCCTCTTTTTGAAAATTTAGGGGACTTGAGCTACACAATTACAACCAATAATGAAAAAGCACAAACATTCTTTGACCAGGGTTTAAGGCTAACGTATGCTTTTAACCATGCGGAAGCCCATAGATCATTTATGGAAGCCTCCCGTTTGGATCCCACTTCGGCAATGACTTTTTGGGGACAGGCCTATGCTTTAGGGCCAAATATCAACGATCCCTTACCGCCGGAAGACCGTAAAATAAAAACAAATGAGGCAATGGCAAAGGCCAAAAGTTTAGCTTCCAATGCAACCGCTAAAGAAAAAGCCCTCATAAATGCCTTGACGACAAGATATAGTGAAGACCTGACCAAGGATGTGGCGGAACTCAACATGGCCTATATGGACGCCATGGCCAAAGTGCTGAAAGAGTTTCCAGAGGATGCAGAGGTACAGGTTCTTTATGCGGCCTCTGTCATGAACACAGTTCCGTGGAATTATTGGGATGAAGCAGGGAATCCTTCCCCTAACATTCCAGAAGCAAAGGCAGCACTTGAAAAGGCCATGGAGCTTAATCCAAATAATCCAGGGGCGCATCATTATTATATCCATATGGTGGAGTTACCCAAACCAGATTTGGGGGTTGCCAGCGCCGATAAATTGGGAGAACTGATGCCCGCAGCCGGACATTTAGTGCACATGCCTTCTCATATTTATATTAGGGTAGGGCGTTATTTAGATGCCGTAAAAGCCAATCAAGATGCAATTTTAGCAGATGAGGATTACATTTCCCAATGTTATTCACAAGGTCTATATCCTTTAGGATACTACCCCCACAATATTCATTTTCTATGGTCAGCCGCAAGTTTATTAGGCAATAGTGACATTGCCATCGACGCTGCCAAAAAAACCGCCGAAAAAGTACCGGTGGGCGAGTTCATAACCATGCCGTTTTTACAAGACTTCGCTTCTACCCCAATGTTGGCCTATACAAGATTTGGTAAATGGAACGAAATCCTTACCATTCCCGCTCCCAACAAGGATATTAAACATCTTAACTTGATAAGGCATTATGCTAGGGGAATGGCCTTTATACGAAAAGGAAACACTAAAGAGGCCCAAGAAGAATTGGATGCCATTGAAGCTCTAAAAAATGACCCTGAATTGGAGAATTTAGTGGCTACGGCGCATAATCCATCTATCAATTCTGCCAACATAGCCTATGAGGTTGTTGCAGGGGAATTGGCCGCATTGAACGGTGACACATCCAAAGCCATAAAACATTTGGAAAATGCCGTGGAATTTGAAGATGCTCTTACCTATACCGAACCCGCCGCTTGGCATATTCCAACAAGACAGAATTTGGGTGCCCTATTAATGAGTGCCAAAAAATATGAAGATGCGGAAAAAGTTTACCGAGAGGATTTGGATGTTTTGCGTCAAAATGGTTGGTCATTGATGGGCCTACATAACAGTTTGAAGGCCCAAGGAAAAATGCAGGAAGCAGAGGCCATTAAACAAGAATTTGATAAAGCCTGGGAACATTCGGATATTAAAATTGAAACCTCCATCTTATAGGAACATCACCAATGAAAGGGTTGAAAGAGTTAAGCAAAACCAGAATACCGGTAGTCATTTTGGCTATCGGTATTTTAGCTTTCATTTATTGGATGTCAAATAAAAATCAGGAACTACCTGTTTTTACTCCCAAAGATTTTCATCCAGAATTGGTTGATGCCAGTCTACAGAACATCTCTGTAGAACACACCATTGCCGATTTTACGTTGGTCAACCAGAATGGAAAAATTGTGACACAGTCAGATTATGAGAACAAAATCTATGTAACCGATTTCTTTTTTACTCGCTGTCCAAGCATCTGCCCTATCATGTCCAATAATATGGAAAAACTGCAAGAGATTTTCCTGAATGATGATGATGTAATGTTTCTATCCATGTCCGTCACTCCAGAAATGGATAGCGTGCCCATTCTAAAAGAATATGCCCATCGTAATGGAGTTATCGATTCAAAATGGAATATTACCACAGGTGATAAAAAACACATCTACAATTTGGCACGCAAAAGCTATTTTGCCGTAGTTGACCATGGTGATGGCGGTCTACAGGATTTTATACACACTCCCAACTTCATATTGGTGGATAAGAAAAAACAAATACGGGGAGTCTATGATGGCACAAATAATGAAGAAATGCTTCGATTAATTGATGATATCAAAATTTTATCCGAATAGTATTTCCAAAACCTAATTATTCTTCCAAACAACCCGCTCTGCCCCTGGTGTCAATTAAATAGATAATTTTCCATTCGCCATCAAAATTGACAAGCTGAAATGAATTGATACCACAATGACTAAAATTCCCGTTTAACCAAAACTCGTAGCCTACCCAAGCATTGGCCATAGTCCGATCTACTTGAATTGAAAATGAAGTCAACTTTTCTTGAAAACTTATGCTATCCGGAATGCTGGTAATTGAAGTTATCAGTTGTGAAAACTCTTCCGTTCTGAACATTGTTTTACCTTCCTTGTTCCTGCCAGTGGTTTGAAGCACCACCTTATCTGCCACCGTACTTTTTATTATAACCGAATCCTGTTTATGGAAACCATCAAAAAATGTTTCAATCACCTTTTTCACTTCTTGTTTAGAATCTATTTCAGGAGGATTGGGGCCTTGGGCCATAATTTGAACAACGGTGAACAATGATAATATTAAAGTGAGTTGTGCTTTCATTTTTTTATGTTTTTTGATTGAAGTACAAATTAAACAAATCTGCTTACTTTTAGCCATTAAAACAAACCTAATGTCAGTTGCCAAAAAAGAATACAAAAGGGTTACCGTTAAGTCTTTAATAGAAATGAAACAAAACGGTGAGAAAATTTCCATGCTTACCTCCTACGACTATTCCATGGCCAAAATAGTGGATGCCGCCAAGGTAGATGTAATCTTGGTTGGAGATTCAGCCAGTAATGTCATAGCTGGCCATGAAACTACTTTGCCCATCACTTTGGACCAAATGATATATCATGCCAGTTCTGTAGTAAGGGCTGCAAAAAGGGCTCTCATCGTTGTGGATATTCCTTTTGGCAGTTATCAAAGTGATTCCAAAGAAGCTCTACGATCCGCAATTAGAATTATGAAAGAAAGTGGCGCCCATGCCGTAAAGGTAGAAGGGGGTGCTGAAATCGAAGAGTCCGTGAGTCGGATTCTTCAGGCAGGTATCCCAGTGATGGGACATTTGGGACTTACACCTCAATCAATCTATAAATTTGGAACCTATACTGTGCGGGCCAAAGAAGAAGAAGAAGCACAAAAATTGAAAGAGGATGCAAAAATGCTGGAAGAGCTAGGTTGTTTTGGTATTGTTTTGGAAAAAATACCGGCAAAACTGGCCAAAGAGGTCGCGGAGAGCGTTTCCATACCCATAATAGGCATTGGTGCAGGAAATGGCGTAGATGGTCAAGTATTGGTAGTGCATGACTTACTGGGCATGACCCATGAGTTTAATCCGCGCTTTTTACGTAGATATATGAATCTATATGAAGATATGGGCAATGCCATTTCACAGTATGTTGATGATGTGAAGAGCAGGGATTTTCCAAATGAAGAAGAACAATATTAATCGCTGGTAGTTGTCAGGTAACAAACAACACTCCAATCCTTCCAATTTAGACGTCTTATACGAGGACAACCACTTGATTGTGGTCAACAAACGTTCTGGCGATATTGTACAAGGTGATAAAACCGGGGATATTCCACTAGGCGAAGTAGTAAAACAATATTTAAAAGAAAAGTATAATAAACCTGGAAATGTCTATTTGGGTGTGGTGCATCGATTGGACAGACCAACTTCCGGTATTGTGGTGTTTGCAAAAACTTCCAAAGCGCTTCCTCGTTTGAACAAACTCTTTTCCGAAGGAAAAACAAAAAAGACGTATTGGGCCGTTGTGGACAAAGTTCCCGAGGATGACAGTGGAACCTTGACCCATTGGTTGGTTCGCAATCCAAAACAAAATAAATCATATGCCCATAATAAGGAGGTTCCTAACAGCAAAAAAGCCATTCTGGAGTATAAGATTATTCATAAGCTTGATCGTTATTTCCTTTTGGAGGTTGATTTAAAAACAGGTAGACACCATCAGATAAGAGCTCAATTGGCCGCAATAGGCTGCCATATTAAAGGCGATCTGAAGTATGGAGCTGACAGAAGCAACAAAGATGGAGGAATACATTTGCTTGCAAGAAGTCTGGAATTTGAACATCCGGTTAAAAAGGAAAATATCGGATTTGTTGCACAACCTCCCAATGATCCTATCTGGAATGCTTGCGTTTAACGTGTAACGGCCAGTGCCTTTTCCCTAATAATTTCTGCCACGGGTCTGTTTTGTAGATGACTTTCCAACCAAGAGAGAATATCCAAATATAAAAATGCCCTTTTTTCATAAGGGTGGTTTTCATACTTTTTCAACTCATTATAAAGCTTTTGGAATTCATTTTTTAAATCACTTGGGTAAATATCTCCTAGACTACGCAAAAATTTAATCATCTCTTTTTGAACAGCGTGTAAGTCATTCATTTTCAACAAGAACTTGTACGTGCTTTTAAGCTGAACTTCCAAATGGTAATCCATTCCTGCCTCATAGTGGGCCACCAAACTCAACACCCTGGCAAAACACATAAGATCCTCTCTCATCTTAAGGTTTTTATTGGAAATGATTTTCTTCAGATAAACAATACAGTTTTTATTATCCCCATTTCCAAAATACAGACAGGCAATCTTGTAGTATAGCAACATTACATGGTGCTCATCAATCCTATCCTTATGTTTTTTGATTCCATATTCGATGATGTTCACAAGGTACAATCCCTTGCCAAAAGTCCCTTCCAAAAAATGTAGGTTCAACTTATTGGAGTTTATGTACAAAAATGCAAGCGAAGCGATATTATCGTTCTGTGGAAACTTGGAATTGCTGACTTGATTCTCCAATTTTTCCAATGTTTCCCTAAAAAGGGACCCATATTTAACAAAAAACAGCGACTCTAACAGGTAATGGTTACCCTTTAAAAAGAATACCGGATTCAAGGAAATCATTTCTTCATTGTCGTAGAAAAGGTCAACCCATTTACTGGCATATTTATACGATGACAAAAAATCCTGGGTCAACAAGCTATACCATAAATGCGCCTTATACAGCCACAATTTTTCCCTGAAGCCTAAATCTTCCAAATTGTAATCAGGTAAATGTTTTTCAAAATAGTTTTGCACATTTCGCAGATCCTCATCGTTGCGCACATAACCTACTTTCAACATCATACCATAAAGCTGTAAGGACAGATTGGAAAGTTTACTGGTCATCACATTATGTTCAGACAGTTCTTTTGCCTGGCGCGCCAGTTCTTCTGCCCTATCCGGAATGCTTCGTGTAATATATTGTGTTTCTATGATCTTTTCCAGCTCGACAATTTCATAGGCCACGTTCTTCTCCTCGTTTTCAATGGCAAAGTTTTTGGCCTTGTCCAAAATCTTCAAGCTTTGTTTGTACAATCCTTTCTGGTATAGAATTGTTGCAAAATCCAATTGCTCCCGTATTTGAACACGAATGTTTTGGTTTACAGGGTTTAATCGAAGGCTGACCAAAATCTGTTTATACAAGTGAGCCTTTAGATTTGAGAGTTGAGATTTCTTTACGATTCCACTATCCAAAATCTGCCGTTCGTCATACATGCGCATCTTGTCCAAAAGATTAAAAAGAGCTAAAAACTTGGCATCTGTATTCACCCCAAGACGACCAACATACAGTTTAAACTGACGCTTTTCTGATTTGGAAAGAGACTTAATCAATACGAACAAGGTATCCTTGTGGGCATTTGTCATCGTAAAAAATATAAATTAACTAATTGTATTTCAGAATATTACTCTATACGAAATACAATTTAACGTTGTAATGATTTTTGTCATTTTCTCATTCATATCAACTCCTACTCTATCTTTGTATAGTTTAGATAAAACTGACTATAATAATGGGTAAAGATAAGGTACAAATTTTTGACACAACGCTTAGGGACGGAGAGCAGGTCCCAGGTTGTAAGTTGGACACAAAACAAAAATTGGTCATTGCCGAACGGTTGGATGAACTGGGAGTTGATGTTATCGAGGCCGGCTTTCCCATCTCTAGCCCGGGCGACTTCAATTCTGTCCATGAAATTGCCAAATTGGTAAAAAATGCCACGGTTTGTGGTCTAACCAGGGCGGTTAAAAAAGATATAGAAGTTGCGGCGGAAGCCATAAAGATTGCCAAAACACCTAGAATCCATACTGGAATAGGCACTTCGGATTCCCATATAAAGCACAAATTCAACTCTACCCGTGAAAAAATCATTGAGCGGGCTGTTGACGCCGTTGCTTATGCCAAAACATTCGTGGAAGATGTGGAATTTTATGCGGAAGATGCCGGACGAACAGATAACGATTTCTTGGCTCAGGTCTGCGAAGCGGTTATCAAGGCAGGTGCTACCGTTTTGAATATACCAGATACCACAGGATACTGTTTGCCAGAGGAATATGGTGCAAAAATGAAATACCTGAGAGAGAATGTAACTGGTATAGACAAAGCTATTCTTTCTTGCCACTGCCATAACGATTTGGGTTTGGCCACAGCAAATTCAATTGCAGGGGTTATTAATGGTGCAAGACAAATTGAGTGCACCATCAATGGTATAGGAGAACGTGCAGGAAATACTTCTTTGGAAGAAGTTGTTATGATCCTGAGACAACATCCATATCTAAACTTGGATACCGATATCAATAGCAGACTCTTATTGGACACTAGCCAAATGGTTTCCCAAAAAATGGGAATGCCGGTGCAGCCCAACAAAGCAATTGTGGGGTCCAACGCTTTTGCCCATAGTTCAGGAATTCATCAAGATGGAGTTATCAAACAGCGCGAAACCTATGAGATTATTGACCCAAAAGATGTTGGTGTAAGTGAATCTTCCATTGTTTTGACCGCTAGAAGTGGTCGTGCCGCTTTGGCATATCGCGCCAAAAATGTGGGGTACGAACTTACCAAGCTTCAATTGGATGTGGTCTACGAAAATTTCTTGAAGTTTGCCGATCGCAAAAAGGAGATCATGGATGATGACATTCATCAAATCATTGAGACCAGTAATGTTTCCATTGAAAGTTTAGCATAAGCAGTGCCCGTTCCCCAATAAACTTTAAATTGTCCATTACATGAACCTGAATATAGCTTTACTTCCCGGAGATGGTGTAGGACCAGAAGTATTGGCTCAGGCTGTAAAATGTCTTCAAGCGGTTGAGGAAACCTTTAACCACGACTTTATTTACAGGGAGGCCCCTGTAGGTGCCTTTGCAATAGATAAAAAAGGAAGTCCATTACCAGACAAAACACTTCAGCTATGTAAAGATGCTGATGCTGTATTGTTTGGGGCAATAGGGGATCCGAAATATGATAACGACCCCAATGCCAGGGTTAGGCCAGAACAAGGTTTACTAAGATTGCGAAAAGAACTTGGCCTGTTTACCAATATCAGGCCCGTTAAGGTTTTCCCTACCCTAATAGAAAATTCGCCATTAAAAAAAGACATAATCTCAGGTACGGATTTCACCATTTATCGTGAATTGACCGGAGGAATATACTTCGGTGAGAAGAAATTAAATGAGGAGGGAACTGTAGCATCCGATCTTTGCGAATACTCAGAAAAAGAAATTTCGCGCATTGCACATTTAGCTTTTAAAGCAGCTAAAAATAGAAGAAACAAACTTACACTGGTTGACAAGGCCAATGTTTTGGAATCATCTAGGCTTTGGAGAAAGGTGGTCACAAAAATTGGGGAAAGTTACCCGGAAGTAACACTGGATTATCTTTTTGTGGATAATGCGGCAATGCAAATCATTCTCAATCCAAGCCAATTTGACGTGATTCTCACAGAAAATATGTTCGGTGATATCATTTCTGATGAAGGGAGTGTCATTGGCGGTTCAATAGGGCTATTGGCTTCAGCATCCGTTGGCGATGAAAGCGCCATGTTTGAACCTATTCACGGTTCCTATTCCCAGGCCAAGGGAAAAGATATTGCAAACCCCATAGCGTCAATTCTATCTGCCGCAATGCTTTTGGAACATTTTGGACTGTTTGAAGAAGCCATGGCCGTACGCGAAGCGGTTGACAAATCCCTTGAAAAGGGTATTGTAACTCCAGATCTAGACGCTAAAAGTCAATACGGAACCAATCAGGTGGGGGATTTTATCGCAGATAACATTGTGGACAGTGATGATGACTTCAACATCAATGACGAAAATATAGATTTGGGGAAATCAACCATTATTTAGCCTCAATTTCTTCCTGACTAAGCTGGTTTATAGTTTCATTGAACTCTTTTTTGAATTCTTCATATTTTTCACCGGTAGCGGGTCCATTGAATCCAGTATGTATTTTTTGCACCTCCCCCTTTTTATCAATATAAATTGTGGTAGGATAAGACAATACGTGGTTCAACATGGGAAGTTTCTCGTTCGCTTTTTGCTTGTTGGAAGTTCCATACTGGGCCAACAAAATGGGGTATTCTACCCCTACTCTTTTCTTTAGTCTCGCTATACCTTCCAAAGCCTTTTCCTGGGTTTTTGCATATTCGAAGGCCAGTGCCACAAATTCAATGTCCAAATCCGGATTTTTCTTTAAGAAGTCTACATAGAACTTTGTTTCATCCAAACAATTGGGACACCATGTTCCCATAATCTGAACCAGAACCACTTTATCCTTAAAACGCGCATCGGACAAACTCATGGTATTGCCCGTTATATCAGGAAAGGAAAAATCGAAGTGATCATAACCTTCTTTTAAAAATGTCAATGTATTGGCATCAGGGAGTTCAAAGGCATCATTGCGTTTGGCAATAAACTTTTCAACAGAGTGGTTTCCAGAATAAAAATAACCCAATAATGTACTATCCGTTGCCTGGGCTTTGAACATAAAAACGTGGGTGCCGTCAAAAGTTGAAAGTTTAAGTGTATCACCATCAACCACACCATCTAAATACCTATAATCGCCCGTCTTTGTCCTAAACGTGCCTCTTACCGTATTGCCGTTCTGCGCAAATATTCCTTTTGCAGGATATTCATCTTCCGTATTTACGTCAAAATACGTTTCCCAAACCCCAGAAATATTTATCTGGGCAGGGGCATGGATCTTAAATCGGTCCCGTTTGCCATAAACTGCAGAGAATGGCACAACTCGGTCCAAACTTTCTTTGATAAAGTCACCCTTTATTTCATTTTCCGTAAATGTGCCTACAATATATCCTTCAAAAACTGGCATTTGTATTCGTATGGAATCATTCTTGACCTCTATTTCATCCACGGTGATTACCTCATCAGAATTATACATTTCGATACTATACTCTGCTTCATCAGTTTTGGATAATTTAAAGTTAAAAGGGAGTACCTCACTTGGGGAAACATCCATTTTTGCCCACCAATCGCCAATTGTTAATTCCTTTTTTTCCTCATTGCAAGAAGAAAACAATATCAAAACCAACAAATACAAATACCAAATTCTTCTCATAAATTGAAAGATTTATCCTAAAAATAGAAAATAGAAGTCAAAACTTGCCATAAGTCGTTTACATAGCTCATTAATTACGTTGAATCTGTTGCCCTATTGTTTTATATTTGTCCACTTTAAATTTGGGGTATGAAGATTTCTTACAACTGGTTAAAGCAATTTTTGCAAATTGACTGGGATTCGCAAAAAACTGGAGAACTACTCACAGACTTGGGTCTTGAGGTTGAAGGTATCTCCAGCTTTGAATCAGTTAGAGGAGGATTGCAGGGTGTGGTTGTTGGGCATGTACTTACATGCGACAAACATCCAAATGCAGATAGGCTTAAACTAACCACGGTTGATGTTGGAGAGGAAACCCCTTTACAAATTGTTTGTGGAGCTCCTAATGTTGAAGCAGGTCAAAAGGTTCCTGTGGCAACCATTGGTACAACGCTATACACCAAAGATGGAGAAGCTTGGCAAATCAAAAAAGGTAAAATTAGAGGCGAGGTCAGTCAAGGAATGATCTGTGCCGAAGATGAGCTAGGTCTCGGAGAAGGACATGATGGTATTATGGTCCTGAGTGAAACTTTGGAGCCCGGCACTCCCTGCTCAAAAGTTTTTGAAATTGAAAACGACGAGGTTTTTGAAATAGGACTCACACCTAACCGTGCCGATGCCATGAGTCATTTTGGCGTTGCCCGTGACTTAAAGGCCGGATTGGAGCAAAAGGAAATCCAGAAAGAACTTGTAACTCCATCTACCAGTAATTTTTCCATTGAAAACCGTTCCTTAAAAATTGATGTTGAAGTTAAGGACAGTCAGTTGGCTCCAAGATATTGTGGTATTACCATTAGCAATCTAATTGTGCAAGAGTCCCCGGATTGGCTCAAAAATAGATTGAAGGCCATAGGCCTTTCTCCTATCAACAATATAGTGGATATTACAAATTATGTGCTTCATGAGTTGGGCCAACCATTACATGCGTTTGACGCAGCCAAAATAAAAGGCGGAAAAATTGAAGTAAAAACTTTGCCAGCCGGTACAAAATTCAAAACGCTGGACGAAGTTGACCGGGAACTCCATGAAGATGACCTGATGATCTGTGATGCCGAAAAACCCATGTGTATTGCAGGCGTTTTTGGTGGGATTTACTCAGGTGTTACGGAACATACCACGTCCATATTTTTAGAAAGTGCATATTTTGATGCTGTTTCTATCAGAAAAACGGCTAAGCGGCATGGGCTTAATACTGATGCATCTTTCAGGTTTGAAAGAGGTGTTGATATCAACATGACGGAGTATGCTCTAAAAAGAGCAGCTCTGTTGATATGCGAAATTGCCGGAGGTGACATTACCTCAGAAATTGTGGATCTGTACCCTAAAAAAGCTGATGAGCGTCAGGTCTTCTTGACTTTTGATAAAATCAACTCGCTGATTGGACAAGAAATTCCAAGAGATACCATCAAATCCATTTTGGCTTCTTTGGAAATCAAGGTGAACAATATCACCGAATCAGGGCTTGGGTTGACAATCCCAAGTTACCGCGTAGATGTTGAGCGCGAAGTGGATGTCATTGAAGAAATTTTAAGAGTCTTTGGGTACAACAACATTGATTACAAGGATAAACTCACTGCTTCCATCGCAGAATCTTCAAGGTTTGAAAACCATAGGGTTCAAGATCTTGTTGGAAATATGTTGGCTGCCCAAGGTTATTATGAAATCATGACCAATAGTCTTGTTGCCCAAGAAACCCAGAGTATCTTAAAGGATGAAGCCCACTTGGTAAACATGTTGAACCCTTTAAGCTCTGACCTATCGGTGATGAGGACTTCCATGTTATTTTCTGGTTTACAGACCATCAGCTATAACATTAACCGACAGAAAACGGACTTAAAGCTTTTCGAATTTGGTAAGACCTACCATAAGAAGGGTGATAAAAACCAAGAAAACCAGCACTTGTCCATGTTCATTTCAGGGAATCGTACTGAAAATAGTTGGGCGATACCTACACAGAAAACCGATTTCTTCTTTTTAAAAGGTAGTGTTGAGAATATTTTTGATCGTATCGGGCTCACGGATGTTACGGTTGAACCCTACAATGATGTTATCTTTTCAGAAGGGTTACGCTGTATTAAAAATGGCAAACAATTGGGTACCTATGGTTTGGTAAGTAAAGCCATGTTGAAGGAATTTGATGTAAAACAAGATGTGTTTTACGCGGATTTTGACTGGGATGCTGTATTGAACTATCTGAATACCCAAAACATTGTCTTTAAGGAAATTCCAAAATTCCCAGAGGTCAATCGTGATTTTGCTTTGCTGTTGGATGAAGGTGTATCCTTCCAACAGGTATACGATCTTGCATGGAGCACTGAAAAAAGTTTGCTGAAAAAAGTAAACCTTTTTGACGTCTATACTGGGAAGAATTTACCTGAAGGCAAAAAATCCTATGCGGTAAGCTTTACACTATTGGATGAGAAGAAGACCCTGACCGATAAGCAAATCGATAAGATTATGGCCAAGTTGTTGGCTAGATATCAAAAGGAATTGGGAGCGGAATTGCGCTAATTACATTTTAGAAGGTAAGATCACACTATCAATTTCGTGGATAATTCCATTTTTTTGATTCACATCAGCAGCGGTGATTCTTGCCGTATTTCCAATGGGGTCCGTTAAAACAATATCATACCCTTCCATATGAGCAACCAGTTTTTTTCCTTGAATGGTAGTAAAGCTAGCTTTTCCACTGCCCTTGCACATGGCTCTTAAAATTTTTGATGCTGTTAATCGGCCCGGTACAATATGGTATGTGACCAATGACTTTAAATCACTTTTATCCGTGGCATTGATCAACTTCTCCATTTTTGCGTTGGAAAACCTTTCAAAAGCGGCATCAGACGGAGCAAATACCGTATAAGGACCTGACTCATCCAAAATATCCTGCATCTCCGTTGCCTTTACCGCAGCAAAAAGTGTGGTATATCTGTTGGATTCAGTAGTATTTTGTAAACTGGGTTTTGTAGAAGATGTATTTGAATCTTGGGCAGAAACCAAAAATGTACACACTAAACATAGGCAAAGTAGGACTTTCTTGAATGGGGCTTTCATAGGTGTTCTAATCTTTGGGACTAACTCAATTTGTAAATCTTAAATAGTATGTTCTGACGATAAAGTGTCAAAATCTTCGATAAGATACACTTTTTTAGGAAAAACATGAGTATTTTTCTCAAACTGAAATCTATTTAACAAAATGTTAACATTTGTGTTTTTTGAATGATCCTAAAATGAAAATTGCAAATCATTAACTTTGAAGGAGTTGCCTAAATCTAGTTTATGATTTTCAGAAATACAGACATTGAACAAAAATTGCAACGACTGCGTGCAAAGCACACAATGGAACATCTGGTTTTGGAGGAAGTGCGAGATATTTTAGCCAATCATTCCGCTTCAAAAACCGAAATTGAAACTGGATTACATTCAAAAATCCCCTCGGAATCCAACGACTTCAATTTGGACCTTTTACAAACCTCTAGGATCTATCACTTAGATCAAATCAAAAAAACCTGCATTGACTATAGACTCCGCTTTTTGGACAGTCACTATTTTAAGGGAGTCATTCCAGAAAAAACAGTTTCAGAAATTCAAAAGCTGGAAACTTCCCATAATATCAAAATCAAGGGGTTTAAAATTATGGCACCTTCCAAGCTTTTTAAATTGGAAGATAAAGACGACCCCCTACTTTTTGCCCCAATCGGAAATGGGTATTATTACTTGATAGACAAGTGGGGCAATGATTTGCATCCCTTTCGGAAAATGCTGGTCTGGCCTTTTAAGAACATCGTAAACCTGCTGTTCTTTACCCTGTTGGTCAGCTATTTTGCTACGCTCCTGATTCCAGATGGGTTGTTTTCTAAAAACAATTCTACCGCGCAGTTTTGGATTCTTTACTTTTTTATGTTCAAAAGTATTGCGGCTGTCATCATCTTTTACGGTTTTGCCTTGGGCAAAAACTTTAATCCCGCCATTTGGAACAGTAAATATTTTAGGGCATAAGCTTAAACCGTTGCCAACGCATACATTTTTTCTCGCTGCGCCTTGATGGATTTATCCGACATATAATCATCAAAAGTCAAATAGCGGTCAATACATCCCTTTGGAGTAATCTCAATAATTCTGGTCGCCACGGTGTGCACAAATTCATGATCATGTGTGGTAAGCAAAATGGTGCCCTTAAAATTCTTCAGAGAGTTATTGAAAGCGGTAATACTTTCCAAGTCCAAATGGTTTGTAGGCTCATCCAGCAATAATACATTGGCTCGTAGCATCATCATCCTGCTCAACATACAACGTACTTTTTCTCCTCCAGAGAGCACGGTACATTTTTTAAGGGCTTCCTCTCCGCTAAAGAGCATCTTACCCAAAAATCCACGAATGTAAACTTCCTCACGCTCTTCTTCGGTCTTTGCCCATTGGCGTAGCCAGTCCACTAAATTGATGTCATCTTTAAAGTATTCTGCGTTATCTGCAGGCAAATAGGATTGCGTAGTGGTCACTCCCCATTGATATGATCCGCTGTCTGCTTTTACCTTTCCATTGATAATATCATAAAAAGCCGTTGTGGCCCTTGAATCTTTGGAAATGATGGCAACCTTGTCCCCTTTTGCCAAATTAATATTGACATCTTGAAACAACAGATCTCCATCTTCAGAAGTCGCTGAAAGTTTTTCAACGTTCAAAATCTGGTCACCAGCTTCTCGTTCCCGATCAAAAATTATAGCAGGGTATCTTCTACTGGACGGTTTAATGTCTTCTATCTTAAGCTTGTCCAACATTTTTTTACGTGATGTGGCCTGCTTACTTTTTGCAACGTTGGCACTAAAACGCTGAATGAATTCCTGCAGCTCCTTTGCCTTATCCTCCGCTTTTTTGTTTTGCTGTGCACGCTGACGGGCCGCCAACTGGCTACTTTGGTACCAGAACGTATAGTTTCCAGAAAAAAGATTGATTTTTCCAAAATCAATATCAGCAATACTGGTACAGACCGCATCCAAAAAGTGCCTATCGTGAGATACCACAATTACCGTGTTATCGTAATTGGCCAAAAAGTTCTCCAGCCAGTTTATGGTTTCATAATCCAAATCGTTGGTAGGCTCATCCATGATCAAAACATCTGGATTACCGAACAAGGCCTGGGCCAAGAGTACCCGTACCTTTAATTTCGAATCCAGATCGGCCATGTTGGTATAATGGAACTCCTCGGTAATCCCTAAATTGGATAACAGTGCTGCTGCATCGCTATCGGCGTTCCATCCGTTCATTTCCTCAAACTGCACCTGCAACTCACCTATCTTCTCCGCATTTTCGTCGGTATAGTCAGCATATAATGCGTCAATCTCCTTTTTTATCTTGAACAGCGGCTTGTTGCCCATTACAACTGATTCCAAAACTGGAAATTCATCATAGGCGTTATGGTTCTGTTCCAAAATGGACATCCTTTTCCCTGGTTCCAAATGTACGCTTCCGGAAGTGGCATCAATCTGCCCTGACAAAATCTTTAAAAAGGTAGATTTACCAGCGCCATTGGCGCCAATTATTCCATAACAATTTCCATGTGTAAAGGTCACGTTTACTTCATCAAACAAGACCCTTTTTCCAAATTGTACCGATAGATTGGATACTGATAACATGCAGCTATTTATTTTTTTGCAAAAGTAGCTAAATCCACCCCTTATTACCAATTTAAACACACATTATTAAACTACACAATTACAATGTTTTACAACATTTAACTAGCTATTAACAAGATAGGCTTTATGGTATTCTTAATTTTGTTCGTCAAACAAGTTGATTCTCTTTATGATAAGACTTTTACTCGGCCTCACCCTTCTCTCTGTTTTTGCATGCTCTGAAAAATCAGGGGAATGCCCTTCAGTTTTCTTCGGTGGGGAGATTGTGAACCCAACAAGCGAGTATGTTGTCCTTTACAGAAATGACACATACATCGATTCCGTTAAATTGGATGAGGGGAATCGTTTTGCATTTAATTTACAGGGAATTGAAGAAGGGCTGTATCATTTTGATCACAATCCCGAGTTACAATACCTATATCTTCATGAAGGGGACAGTATCCTTATACGGTTAAATACCATGGAGTTTGATGAATCCTTGGTTTTCTCTGGAAATGGAAGTGAGATCAATAATTTTTTGATAGAGATGTTCCTTGCCTATGAGCAGGAGGAACCGCTGGTCTATTCTTATTATGGGCTTGAGCCCGAGGTGTTCAGCAAAAAGCTGGATTCTCTGCGGCTTCTAAAACTTAAACAACTTGATGAGTTGACCGCAGACAATCAAATATCTGAAAGAGGTTTAGCTCTGGCAAAGGCGTCCATTGACTACAACAGTTATATACATAAGGAGAAATATCCTTTTAAACATAAATGGAAGACAGGTGAAAAAAGCGTTCATGATTTATCCCCTTCCTTTTACGACTATAGAAACAACATCGACTTAAATAGTAGTGAGCTTACCTATTTTAGGCCTTACTTTGATTTCATGAAATATCATTTTGGCAATTTGTCCTATATGTCATGCATGAAGAGTTGTGACAACGAGGAAGCTCCCGTTAGCGAACTTTTACATTTTAACAAGCATAAGCTTAAACTGGTTGACAGCTTGGTACAGGAAACTGAGCTCAGGGATATTCTTTTTAGGAATATTGCCATGGACTATCTTTTAAAAGAACGAGGAGCCACAAATATGGAATGTCAGATATTTATTGACAAATTCCGCTCGTTATCATCCAATGAAACACACAAGGAAGAGATTACCCGTTTGTATCGTGGTATTCAAAACCTTCAGCCAAAAAATGACCTTCCTGACCTGCTCGTCACGGATATGGACAACAACAAGGTTTCCTTAAAAGCCCTTGGCAAACAAAAAAAGACCGTATTTTATTTTTGGTCGGCTTCACAGAAAAGACACTTCAAAAACATTATAGGGCACATAGCCAAACTTCAAAAAAAATATCCTGACCATAATTTTGTCGGCATTAACGTAAGGACAGGTTTTGAACAGTGGACCAACATTATAGAGGAAAACCACCTGGACAAAAGCAATCAATATCATGCAGAGGACTTTAAAGAGATTCAAACTGCCATGATCATTGATAACTTGAATAAATGTGTTATTGTGAATGACAACCAGATCGTAGATGGCTTTGCAAGCGTCTACGGTTCCTTCTAAATCAAAAAATCCCAAGAACATAAGCTCTCAGGATTTTCCCAATTTGAATTTCTTTTTCTTTTAGCTATTGCCTTTACGGTAGTCTGCCAAAAACTTTTCCAATCCAATATCCGTTAGCGGGTGTTTTAGAAGCCCTTCAATGGAAGATAATGGGCCTGTCATAACATCTGCCCCAATTTTGGCACAGTCTATTACGTGCATGGTATGTCGTATTGAGGCTGCCAGAATCTGGGTATCAAAAGCATAGTTATCATAAATCTGGCGGATTTCTGCAATAAGGTTCAATCCATCTGTAGAAATATCATCCAACCTACCCAAAAATGGTGAAACATAGGTTGCGCCCGCCTTAGCAGCAAGTAGCGCTTGCCCTGCAGAGAAAACCAATGTACAATTGGTTCGGATTCCATTATCAGAAAAATATTTCAAGGCTTTAACTCCATCCCTAATCATGGGGACTTTGACCACTATTTGTTCATGCAATTTGGCCAACTCCTCTCCTTCTTTTACCATGGCATCAAATTCCGTGGATACCACTTCGGCGGAAACATCACCATCAACAATGTTGCAGATGTCCACATAGTGTTTTAGAATATTCTCTTTACCCGTTATACCTTCCTTGGCCATTAACGAAGGATTGGTGGTAACGCCATCTAAAACCCCTAGCTGCTGCGCCTCAGAAATTTGGTCAAGATTGGCCGTATCAATAAAAAATTTCATTCTTATGTGCTGTTTTAAGTTGTGTAGAAATGAATCAGTTGCGAATTTACAACAATAAGAAGGAAGGCCGGTTATTATTGTTTAACAAAATGGTGGGGTTAGTGCTAATCCACTACCTGAATAACGAACTCCCTAACCGTTGAATCCGAACACGTTGGACTTCCATCATACCCGTCATAGTCATAAGATTCAACAAACAATTCCACTTTGAACCTGTAAACACCCCGTTCTTCTGGAGTTCCATAAAATTCTATGGACCTACGCCTAATGTCATAAAAAATTCCAGGTGGAAGCTCACCAAAAATATCGAAGTTATAATCGTAGTCATTGTCATTGACTTCGTTACTTATTTCCGCGGTCACAAAACCTCGGTACCTTTCGCCCACAAGCCCTATCTCCAAAGGCTTATCGTGGATTTCCGGATTAATGTTGAACACACACTCGTAGATTTCATCGCAGCCTTGAAGAAGAAGAATTCCGGCTGCACAAAATAGTCCTAGTAATCTTTTACTTTTTCCCATGTTTTTTCAGTAATCAAAAAACATGCCATCGCTTTACAACTTGTAATGGTTGAGTAAAAGTTTTTCATAGACCCTATCTGGTAAAATTTTCTTTAAGAAGAGTGAAAACTTTTGCATAAACTCTCCCACAGGGTAATGAATCTTAGGGTTTGTCTTCAAAATAATTTTGTGCACCTTTTTAGCCACCTGCATGGGATCCCCTCCGGCATCCACATGCTCGTTCATCAAATCCAAACTATTTTGATAAGCTTGTTCATAGGCGGAGTCCTTTATCACTGGAGCATGGTAACGTCCTGCAGCAATGTTGGTGGCAAAATCACCCGGGGCAAGATTGGTAATGGAAATACCGAACTTTTTGGTCTCCATGCTCAAGGCTTCGGTTATCAACCCCAAAGCTCCCTTTGAAGCGGAATAATACCCTCTAAACGGCAATCCCATATATCCAGCTATGGAAGTGGTATTGATGATAAGCCCCCCTCCTTGTTTGCGCATTTGTGGCAATACGGCCTTCATCATGCGTACAGGGCCATGAAAATTAATATCAAAAACATTTTGAATCTCTTCATACGGAGTTTCCTCTACCGGCCCCGTGATTCCCACTCCGGCATTATTGATCAAAACATCCAATCTGCCTTCCTTACCTATAACATCACTAACTGTTTTTTCAACACTTTCTGACTGCTTCACATCCAACTGCATCAGCTCAAAAGCATCAAAATCTGGATAGTTCTTGGGATTTCTGGTGGTTCCGTACACGGTAAAACCTCTACCTGTCAAATACGTTCCTATAGATTTACCTATTCCAGAGGAACCTCCGGTTATCAAAACAACTTTTTTATCCATTCTAACAGTTTGTTTTTGGACTGGAAAGATACATGATCATGAGAATTTAGGGCACAAAAAAAGGCAAGCTACCTACATCGCACCGCTACGACCGCATACCCTTGCTGCGTTCCCACCCTGGGGGATTTTGCAGGAGCTGGTCGTGTAGGACTTGCCAAGTGCAAATATACGACCTTTTAAATTTGCTGCAATCCCAATTCATCCTTAATTTCGATACCCAAGGTCATAAAAAATGAAACAAGTTATCAAAACTATGGTCAAGTTATTTTCTATCAGTGGGTTCTTACTTTTTTTCCTCGGTTGCGGAGGTAATGCAGACCCTTCTAAATTTTTTGATATACAATTGGAAGGAAACAAAAATAAGTTTCAACAACATCAAGAAGTTGGAGTTGCCATTAAAAACAAAAAGGACCTGGAAATCTCCAGTGTATCCTATTCTATTGATGGCAAAGAACTACCATTGACCAATGGAAAACTCAAATTGGATATGCCAACTTTGGGAAATAAGGTCCTTGTGGCCAATATTGGTTTTGAAGAACAGTCTGTTGAAATAAAAAAGAAGATTCGGTTATTGGCGGCCAAGGCCCCTGAGGTTTATACCTATGATATCATCAACACTTATTCCCATGACCCAACCGCATATACGCAGGGTCTGGAGTTCAGCAATGGAGTCTTGTTTGAAAGTACAGGAAAAAAGGGTGCTTCCACAGTTAGAAAAGTAAATTTTGAAACCGGGGAAATCCTTCAAAAAATAGATATGGACAACACCATTTTTGGCGAGGGCATTACCTTAATGAACAATAATCTTTACCATCTTACCTGGAGAGCGGGCATTGGGTATGTGTACCATCCGGCTAATCTAGAAAAAATCAAGAATTTCAGTTATGGTGAAAGTCGCGAAGGTTGGGGGCTGTGCAACGATGGAAAAAAAATATTCAAAAGCGATGGAACGGAAAAAATTTGGTTTTTAGATCCTGATTCATTGGAAGAACAGGGGTACATAGAAACCGTGACCAATAAGTCCATTTTCAATATGGCCAACGAATTGGAATATGTGGATGGGAAAATCTATGCCAACGTTTACCAAAAAGAAAGCATGATGATCATTGATGCAACATCAGGAGCCATAGAAGGTGTGATCAATTTTGGTGGACTTAAGAACAAGGTCAAAAAGGGACCCCAATGGGATGAGGGCAATTCTGTGTTGAACGGGGTGGCCTATCACAAGGAAAGAGGAACGTTTTTTGTCACTGGCAAAAACTGGGACAAGCTCTTTGAGGTCAAAATCAGAAAGAAATAGTAATGCAGACCTATTCCCAAACCTTTCCTGTTAAACAAGACGATCTGGATGAGCTGAACCATGTGAACAATATTAGGTATGTGGAATGGATCCAGGAGATTTCCAAAAAACATTGGATAGCGGCCACCACCCCTGCCGTTAGGGATAAAATGATCTGGGTAGTTAAAAACCACAACATCACCTATTCCAAATCCGCAATACTGGGAGACACCATTGAAGTCTCCACCTATATTAAGGGTACCAAAGGTCCATTGTCCATCAGGGTTGTGGAAATCAAAAACAATAAAACAGGCAATGTCTTGGTTAATGCTTGTACGGAATGGTGCCTTTTGGATGCTGAGACGTTTAAACCAAAACGTGTTCCAGTAGCTGTTCAAAATCTATTCAATTAACCGTGGATCGTTGGTATATAAAATTGGGAAGTATTGTAATTGGGCTGGTACTTGCCATTTCCATAAGTTCTTGCCGAAAAGATTTTGATTACGTCCCAAGTTCCGGCAATCTTCAATTTTCCAAGGACACTGTTTTTTTGGATACCATTTTCACCAACATAGGCAGCAGCACCTATACCTTAAAGGTATACAACAGAAGCAACGAGGATGTCCTTATTCCATTTGTTGGTCTGGAAGATGGACAGAACAGCAGCTACAGACTCAATGTGGACGGACAGGCAGGAAAAGAGTTCGACAACATCCCCCTGTTGGCCAAGGACAGTCTTTTTGTATTTATTGAAACCACCTTTGATGTATCCCCGACCCAGAAAAATGAATTTTTACATACCGATGCGATAGTATTTGGCAGCGGCGCCAACCAACAAGAGGTACAATTGGTGACCTTGGTAAAGGATGCTGTTTTTTTGTATCCCCGAACGCTTTCCAACGGCACAAAGGAAACACTGGTATTGGGTATGGATGAAGATGGGAACGAAATTCGAGTGGAAGGATTTTTTCTGGAAACTGACGAACTGCAGTTCTCCAAAGAAAAACCATATGTTATTTACGGTTATGCAGCTGTTCCCGAAGGGAATATTTTGGACATGGAAGCAGGTACCCGCGTACATTTCCATAAAAACTCGGGTATTATTGTCAACGATGGAGCTGCAATACACATTAATGGTGCATTGAGCCAAGATCAAGAGATATTGGAAAACGAAGTTATCTTTGAAGGGGACCGTTTGGAGCCTACCTATGCCAATGAACCCGGGCAATGGGGCACTATTTGGATAAGGGAAGGGAGCAACAACAATCTTATTTCCCATCTTACCATTAAAAATGCCACTGTAGGTATACGAGCGGATGGCGATGGTGTTTTGACCGACCCAACCCTTACATTGAAAAATGTCCAGGTGTACAATAGCCAAAATCACAATCTGTGGGCCACAACGGCCAGTATAATAGCAGAAAATACTGTATTGGGAAGTGCCGGGGGCAGTTCCTTTTATGGCAATGTGGGTGGCAAGTATGTTTTTACGCATTGTACTTTCGCCAACTTCTGGAACAATGGGCCACGTACCGCTCCTACCCTATTATTAGATAATTTTACCACCGGCACGAGTGGTGAAACGCTCACCGCCGACTTGGAAAATGCGGCCTTTGTGAATTGTATAATAGATGGTACCCAATCCATTGAGTTTTCACTTTTTGAAAATGCCGGGGCAGCGTTCAACTTCAATTTTAAAAATTGCCTATTGACATTCAATGATTCAAATAATCAGTTTACAGACAATCCCCTGTACAACTTTGATGATTTGGATCATTATCAAAATAATATTTTTAATCAGGATCCAGATTTTCAAAGACCATTTGAAAATCAATTTCATATAGGAAGCAATTCGGCGGCAATTGATGCTGCCGACCCCACCATTGTTCCTCCAATTGTCAGTGATATTTTAGGGAATGACAGAACGCCCAATCCTGACATTGGTGCTTATGAAAAGAGTGTAGACAACTAGTTTTAGGCTAAAAACAATGTTTTTTTAACGAAAAATCCTTCATTTTGGGGGAAATCTACAATTTTTTTAAGGGAAAACTGCAATGAGTTTTTTTTACTCGTTAGTAACTTGCACCCAGTAGATTAGCGATGAATTACACCTACATCATAATAGATTCCAATGCTGGCTCCAAGCTACAATTGCAATTGTACTTGCAAGAGTATGGAGATTTCTCCTGTGTGGCCACTGCCAAGGATGCAACGGAGGGGTTGAATTCCATTCTAAAGTTTATGCCAGATGTAGTGCTGATCAACCTTAATGAAGAAGGCATGGACTACTTTCAAATGGTATCGGAACTTGGCCAGTTCATTAAGACCTTACCTGTTATTATAGGATATTCCGCTACCAAAAAGTATGCTTACAATGCCATAAAGAGCAGCTTTTTTGATTATTGGATCTTACCGCACAATGAATTCGACATCCGTAAGACCATTATGCGACTTAGAAAGCGGCATCCAAAACAACACATGCCCTCCACCATCTGCTTAAAGTCATATAACGACTACCGCTATTTGGACACGGACGAAATCCTATATCTAAAATCTGACAACAATGCCACGGACTTCTTTATGAAGGACGGCAATGTTGTAAGTGCGTTCAAGACACTAAAATCGTTTGAGCAGCGTTTACCTAAGAGTTTTATACGAATACACCAAAGCTATATACTAAACAGCAGATATGTTTCCCGTATCAACTACGGAAAATCTATGTGCACACTTCGTAACGAGCATGAAGAGGAACTGCCCTTTTCCAAAACCTACAAGGACAAGATCGATGCCCTAAAGGATATGCTCTCCAAAACGGCCATTAAATCACTTAATTAGTGTAATTCTTACAGTTTTCTGTGAAATTCTATCACAATTGGTACGGATACTAAAATAATCCGTGCCATGTCCCCAGCATCCCTTCCTCATAATATCTTGGCTGCATAAACCATAAGTTCTAACCTTAAAACATGATTATTATGAAAAAAGTATTTGGTATTTTGGCTGTAGCAGTTTTGACTCTTGGAATGTTCTCTTGTGAACCGGAAAGTGATGTGAAAGAAACCGAAGCTCTTATGGCGGAAATTGGAGATCAGGATGCTAACACTGGACAAAGCTCTGGCTCCGACGACAGAAACTAATATACCATCTTGACTCTTTAAACACATCAAGATGAAAAAGTTAACCTCAAAAACTCTCCTTTTAATTGCCAGTTTCTGTGTCTTGGCCTGTAACAGCAGCTCCAACGAACAAAGTTCTTCGGTCTCTGAGGAGATGGCACTTTTAAAAGAAGAAACAAACATCAACGTTAACACGGTAAGCAATTTTTCAGCTTTAAAGTCCTCAATGGATGATGATAGAGAATTGTGACCTATGATAGTTTTAAAACATAGCCCCTGATCGTATCTGGTTTGGGGCTTTTTTTTTACCTTGTAGTAAAAGAAAACAAACATTTGCTTACTTTTTAGTACATCAATTTGAAAAACAAGGGTTTAATACTTTTTTTTATTCTTTTAACCTGCTGTGGAAAGCAATCCAAGGACAAGGTAACTCCTTTGGATTCTGAATCTGCTGTCATAAATGAGTGGATCAATATAGCTCGGGACAGTACACAACTATCGCTGCAAGGTCGTAAACAATACTTGGTCAATGCTACAGAAAAAGCGAATACTTTTTCAAACGACACCGTCCGTTTAGACCATCTTTCAAGAGTTTCTTTGGCCTATAAAAAACTGGAAGATTCAACTGGCTTTAGAAATATGAACCGAAGGGTCATGGATTTATCAAGAGATGATAAAATCTATAAAGCCTTGGGAGAGTCCCATTGGGATTTGGCAGCCTTCTTTAAATCCTATGGGGTTATGGACAGTGCCTATTTCCATTACGAAAAAGCCTATAAAAGCTTTGATCAAATGCCCTTAGATTCCACCTCCCTTTCATTGAGAGGTAGAATTTTATATAGCATGGGGAGAATTCAAGATTATTTTAAGGACTATTTGGGTGCCGAGGTAAACATTACAGAAGCGTTACGAATTTTTGAGGATTTGGAAGACCGTAAAAGAATCTATAACTGCAACAATATTTTGGGTATGGTTGCCAGTGGAATGAATAATTCTGAAAAAGCATTAGAGTACTTCCAAAAAGCAAGGGAGGATATCGAAGAATTTGAACCTGACAATAGGACTTCTTATATCTGGGAGAATGGAAATAATATTGCTAATGAATATCTAAGAAATAAGGAGTATTTAAAATCAGCCAAAGCTTACCTAAAACTTTTTAATGACAAAGGTTTAAGTACCGAGAATACATCTTTATATTCTAAAGTGGTAACAAGCCGCGGCTATGCTATTTTTAAAGGGGAGAAAGATTTAGAAGGAGCTAAAGAGTTGTTAGAAAAAGCCATTAGTTTGAACGACAGCATGCCTCTATCTGTAGAAAATGACCAGGCCCGGGCCAAACAGTATTATTCAGAATTGCTAGCTACGGCAGGAGATACAACATTGGCCAAACAATTTGCCAAAGAATCCTTGACGCTCGCTAAAGAAACATCCAACAATGACCATCATTTACAGGTGTTAAGGCTTCTTACAGCCATAGATTCAGAAAACGCGGTCGCTTATTCCGATGAATATTACGAACTCAATGAAAAAATAAAGCATGAAGAACGGGCAATCAGGGATAAATTTGCCCGTATCCGGTTGGAAACGGATGAAGTAATCCAAAGAAACGAGCTGCTCTCCAAACAAAAGCAAATATGGACAGGTGTCGCGTTGGGGCTCCTCCTTTTAGGGGTGGCATTTTTTATTATTATTTCGCAGCGCATCAGCAACAACAGGCTTAAATTTCAACAAAAACAACAGGAGAGCAATCAAGAAATCTACAACCTTATGCTGTCCCAGCAGGGAAAATTTGAAGAGGGCAAACAGCTGGAACAAAAGCGTATTTCAGAAGAGCTTCACGATGGTATTTTGGGAGAAATGTTGGGGATACGACTCATCTTAAGTGGCTTAAATGATAAGGATGACGAAGCTTCGGTACAATACCGGGCCGATCTTATAGAAAAACTGCAGCAATTGGAAGAGGAAATAAGGACCATTTCGCATGAGCTGAGTGATGCATCCTACCAAAAATTTTATAACTTTATTGTATCTCTGGAGGATTTAATCAGTACCATAGGTACATCTTCAGGGATTTCGTGTTCTTTTACATATGCCGAGGGCGTGGAATGGGACAATCTTGATGGGGATATTAAGATCAATATCTACAGAATTGTTCAGGAATCGCTCCAAAACTGTGTTAAACATGCCCAGTGTGATAATATTCAGGTAAGCTTTGAGGTGAAAGGCAGTATGCTGGAGCTAAAAATTTCGGACGATGGCATTGGTTTTGACACCGGTAAGGGCAAAAGAGGCATTGGCTTGCGAAATATAATTTCGAGAGTTGAAAAAATAAACGGAGACCTTACCGTTGACAGTAAAAAAGGTAAGGGAACCACAACTAAGGTAGTGTTCCCCCTATGATGATACAAGACCAGAAGATCCCATTGACATAATGGATCACAAACAAGTGATGAATGTTTAGTGGGACCAACCAAAAAACAGCAGTATGCAAACACTTAGAATTTTAGCCATTGATGATCATGAAATGACCATGCTGGGATATAAGTTTATCCTGGAGCGTGTGGAATTTGAGGGGTACAATATTATAGTGGATACGGCCAACACCTATGATCAGGGCAAAAAAAATGATAGAGGATTCCGTTAACTCCTTTAGATATGACATTTTGTTCTTGGACGTACAATTGTTCCCGCCCAATGAACACCAACCGGTAACCGGGGAAAACTTGGGCATACTGGCTCGTAAACTGGTGCCAGAGACCAAGATCGTGTTCATGTCCTCTTTTAGTGACAGCTACAGAATAAACAGTATCCTTAAATCTGTTGATCCAGATGGGTATTTGGTAAAGACCGATATAGATCCAAAAACCTTGGAAGATGCAGTTAAGACCGTTACGCTGAATCCTCCGTATTATTCCTCCAAGGCGCTCTCTGCCATTAGGAAGAAAATGGCCAATGACATCAACTTGGATGAAAAGGACAAGAAGATATTGTACCATCTTTCCATTGGCACCAAAAACAAGGATTTGGAAAACCATATTCAATTATCGCCATCTTCCATAGAGAACAGAAAGCGACATTTGAAATCACTTTTTGGAACGGAAAATGAGAATGATCTTGCCTTGATTCTCGCAGCCAAGAACAGAGGTTTTATTTAAAATTCTACTTAACCGCTAGGTTTGCCAGTTCACAAGAAAGTCCTTTTTTGTGACGCTTTTTTCAAAAAAAAACGTACAAATAGGAGAAAAAACCCCAGAATTTTTAAGGTTTTCCTCCAATCTGAAGAAAAAGATTCGTTTTAACTTTGAAAGAGAACATTCATGCAAACCACAAAATTATGCCATTCCAAAAAAAAGTCAACCCCTAATTTCCCCCCTGAGCGGTATGCGGACTTTTGTTACCGCGAATGGGTTAAATGAGTTTATTAAAGTCCTAGAAAAAGAGTTTTTTTGCCGAAGGTAGGAGTACAATGCCGTTACCATACCGATAACGAGAACACAGATTTGGTCCTAGACCTATATTGTAATTTTGGACTTACTGAGAGCCTTCACCATTTTAACAATGGTAATTGGGGGTGGTTTTGCATACGCCAAAAAAAGATGCAACTATATCATCCTTTGAAGCAGCCTTTCAAAAACTATGTGCCGACAACCACAATACCGTAGACATTGCGGAACTTTCATTACATTTTTAAGGATACATCCTTAATAATTACCAGAATCTACGATCATAGTATTCCGGCTCAGTTAGAGGACATTATATCCAAGGCAAGTGAACACTTTGTGTATTTTACCAAAGGACTTACCGAAATGCCCTATGAAATTTTTGTTCCCGTTTTTGAGGACAACACGCAAAATACCACGGAGATTTCAAAAAATCAAAGTACCTATTTTGATTATTGGGGCCTTTACTTTGATGATGAGGTACAACACGATGTAAACGGTATACACCTTAAAAACAAGACAGCTCCGTAAAGAAGATTTTTTTTCTTTTGGATTAATTAACGAAACAAAAAATACTAGTTCAAATAAAGCTTAGGTAGTTTCTAATCAGTAGTAAATAAAGGTCGTGACTTCATTAGGTCATTGACCTTTGTTTTTTATTTGGGCTATATGGGCTTCATCGCTAGGGTTCATAATAACACTATCAATAAAATCCACAATGGTTTCCATATCGGCTTCCTTTAAACCTCTGGTAGTTATTGCAGAAGTCCCAAATCTGATTCCCGAAGTAATAAACGGAGACTGATCATCAAAAGGCACCATGTTTTTGTTTGCCGTAATAGCGACCAAATCCAATGCTTTTTCAGCATCTTTCCCAGTAATATTTTTGTTTCTGAGGTCGATCAACATCATGTGGTTGTCCGTTCCTCCAGAAATTACTTTGTAGTCTCTTTTCATAAATGCTTTGGCCATGGCATCAGCGTTCTTCTTCACCTGAAGCATGTAATGTAAGAAATTGTCGGACAATGCCTCTCCAAAAGCAACCGCCTTGGCAGCAATGATATGCTCCAATGGTCCCTCCTTGGTTACCTGGGAACACTGCTAAATCCAGCAGACCAGACATTTTACGCAGATTACCGTTCTTAAGCCTTATTCCAAATGGATTTTCAAAATTCTCTCCCATAAGGATGAGTCCTCCCCTAGGGCCTCTCAATGTTTTATGTGTGGTAGTGGTTACTATATGGCAATGTGGTACCGGATCGTTCATGATACCTTTGGCTATCAACCCTGCCGGATGTGATATATCTGCCAATAAAATGGCATTTACGCTATCAGCAATCTCTCTAAAACGTTTAAAGTCCATATCCCGTGAATACGCAGAAGCTCCAGCAATAATCAACTTTGGCTGTTCCTTAGTTGCTATTTCTTGGATCTTGTCATAATTCAAGGTCCCGGTCTCCTCATCAACACCATAAAACACAGGATTGTACAATTTTCCAGAGAAATTTACTGGTGAACCGTGTGTAAGGTGTCCGCCGTGTGAAAGGTCAAAGCCTAAAATGGTATCTCCGGGTTTTAAACAGGCATGGTATACGGCTGCATTGGCCTGCGAGCCGGAATGGGGCTGTACGTTGGCATATACGGCTCCAAAAAGCTCCTTGGCGCGGTCAATGGCCAATTGCTCCACCTCATCAACTACTTCACAGCCTCCATAATAACGTTTACCTGGATATCCCTCAGCATATTTATTGGTCAACACGGAACCTGCCGCCTCCATTACCTGGGGGCTTGTAAAATTTTCCGAAGCAATAAGTTCTATCCCTTCAAGTTGTCTTTTTCTTTCATCCTCAATGAGGTCAAAAATCTGGTGGTCTCTTTGCATTTGCCTTTAAATTAAGAAGTCCCAAAATTACAAATACAAAGGGAATTTGAACCCAAAAAAATAGGTGGGATCATGTATTTTATCAAAAGGCAATTAACAATCTGTTTTTACTCCAGAATTACTAAAAAAAGCGTGTTTTTTGTGTATTTCATCGAAATTATACTACCGTTTATCCTTTTTCGTTACTAGTGTATAGGTTTTTGGCACGGCTGTTGGAAACCAACTAAAAACCAATAAAATCAAAAAGCCATGAAAAAAATATTACTCATTAGCACATTAATTCTACTTGCCGCATGTGGTGGAGTAAAAAAAACCCAAGAAGCATTGAACAGTGGCAACTATATTTCTGCCATGAACAAGGCCATTAAAAACCTTGCGGAAAATAAAACCAAAAAAGGGCATCAGGCCTATGTTGTTTTGTTGGAAGATGCGTTTGCCAAAAATGCTCAGCGTGAAATGGAGCAAATATCCTTTTTAAAAGGAGATGGTAATCCTGCAAACTTGGAAACCATTTACAACAAGTATTTGCAACTGAAACAGATTCAGGAACGAATCAGACCATTAATGCCCCTTCCTATTTATGACGAAAACAGGAACGCTTCTTTCGATTTTGTAAATTATGATTCGAGAATCGTAGCTACAAAAAACAATCTATCCGAGTATTTGTACAGCAATGCCAATAATCTTTTGACTTCTGCTGACGAAAAAGAGGATTATAGAGCCGCTTATAGCGAGTTGAAATATTTGCAGGAAATAAACCCAGGGTATAAAGAAACCATTGGCAAAATGGAGGATGCCTATGCCAAAGGACTTGAATATGTTAGGGTTGAAATCGGTAATGACACTCAACAGATTATTCCTGAACGATTGGAAGACGAACTATTGGATTTCAATTCATATGGCATCAATGACTTTTGGATGGAGTACCATTCCAATCCAGTGGCCAATATTAAATATGACTATGCGCTGAACCTTGATTTTAGAGAGATCAATGTTTCTCCTGAACAAGTAAACGAAAAGCAGATCATAAAGGAAAAACTGGTCAAGGATGGTTATGATTATGTTTTGGACGATAATGGAAATGTGGCTAAAGACAGTCTTGGAAACGACATAAAAGTTGATAAGTTCAAAAAGGTGAAGTGCAATTTTTACCAGTTCACACAATTTAAGGCCGCCCAAATTGGTGCTAAAGTTAGTATTACCGATTTAGAGAGTGGTCAGGAAATCAACTCTTATCCCTTAAGTAGTGAATTTGTCTTTGAGCATGTGTATGCCAACTATAGAGGAGATAAAAGAGCTTTGGATACAGATCTAATTACCTTGCTGAACGTTAGGGCTGTGCCGTTCCCTACCAATGAACAAATGGTCTATGATGCAGGGGAGGACTTAAAATTAAGATTAAAGTCCATTATTGCCCAGAACCGGTTTGTGGCCGATAATCAGTTCAATGATTAAATAAATTATCAAATCGAGACTTAAAAAACAACACTCGAACGTAACAGTTCATTTAAAAAAAACAAAGCCCCGACGATGTAGTCGGGGCTTTTATATTATACATATTCTTCTATGTTGGTATCTGTTATGGCGCCATGTGAAGTATGGAAGCTAGTCTCTCCATTTTTAATAATCAATAATTGTGGAGATTGGTGCATTACCTGAAATTTAGCTGCCACAGCATTGGAAATATCACGATGCGCGTGTAAGTCCAAAAAATAGACGTCTACATCTTCTCCCAGAGTATATGCCGAGGTGAACATATTCAACACCATTCGGCTAATACCACAAGTGGTGGAATGCTTAAAAATAAGTTGGGTCCTAGTTTTTGATTTTTCAGCAATCTCATCCAGTTGTTCCAAGCTTACCAAAGGTATCCACGGAACTTGTCTTTCTTCTCTTTGCTTTTCTTCTTTCCTGCCAAATAAACTATTAAATATTCCCATGCTGCTAATTTAATAGTTATGTCGAGCTTGGGCAAAAAGCTTACAAACTGACGAAATGTCCTTTGTTTTTAGGGTTTTACCGACATTTTGACGGTGCTTTACCTATGGTAAGGTTGTTGAAATAGAGGAAATAAAACATTGAAATGAACTTAAATAATTTCACTATAAAATCACAGGAAGCCATTCAGCAAGCGCAACAGCTTGCGCAAGGGCTTGGACATCAACAAATAGAAAACGAGCATATTTTTAAGGCCATTACCGAGGTGGATGAAAATGTTTTGCCGTTTATTTTAAAAAAATTGAATGTCAATACATCACTGATCAGTCAAATCTTGGAAAAAGAATTGGAAAGTTTTTCCAAAGTTTCGGGTGGGGAACTCATGCTTTCCAGGGAAGCTGGAAAATCATTGAACGAGGCCAGTATCGTAGCAAAGAAGATGGGCGATGAATATGTATCCATAGAACATTTGCTCTTGGCTATTTTCAAATCAAAAAGTAAAATTGCCCAAATCCTAAAAGATCAGGGAGTAACCGAAAAAGACTTGAAGGCCGCCATTGAAGAACTCAGAAAAGGAGGTAAAGTAACTTCGCAGAGTGCAGAGGACACCTATAATTCCTTGGATAAGTACGCCAAAAACCTAAACCAACTAGCGGACAGTGGTAAATTGGATCCCGTTATTGGACGTGATGAAGAAATTAGAAGGGTACTTCAAATTCTATCCCGTAGAACCAAGAACAACCCCATGCTGGTTGGTGAGCCCGGGGTGGGTAAAACGGCCATCGCCGAAGGATTGGCCCATCGAATTGTGCAAGGAGACATCCCAGAAAACCTCAAGGACAAGACAATTTATTCCCTTGATATGGGTGCATTGATTGCCGGTGCCAAATATAAAGGAGAGTTTGAGGAGCGATTAAAAGCGGTCATCAAAGAAGTTACCTCTTCAGATGGTGACATTGTACTCTTTATTGATGAGATACACACCCTTGTAGGTGCTGGAGGTGGCCAAGGCGCCATGGATGCCGCTAACATTTTAAAACCAGCTTTGGCAAGAGGTGAACTTAGAGCCATTGGAGCCACCACCCTAGATGAATATCAAAAGTATTTTGAAAAGGACAAGGCCTTGGAGCGTAGGTTTCAAAAAGTAGTCATTGATGAGCCCGATACCGAAAGTGCCATTTCCATCCTAAGGGGTATCAAAGAAAAATATGAAGCTCACCATAAGGTGCGTATTAAGGATGAGGCGGTGATATCGGCAGTGGAGCTTTCGCAACGTTATATCACCAACCGGTTTTTGCCCGACAAAGCTATCGACCTTATGGATGAAGCAGCTTCCAAACTTCGCATGGAAATCAATTCCAAACCCGAAGAATTGGATGTGCTCGACCGAAAAATAATGCAGTTGGAAATTGAGATTGAAGCCATCAAACGAGAAAACGATAAGGCGAAGCTTCAAAGTTTGAATCTGGAATTGGCCAATTTAAAAGAAGATCGCAATGAGATTTTTGCGCAATGGGAAAGCGAAAAAAGTGTGGTGGACAACATCCAAAAGACAAAACAGGATATTGAAAACTTTAAACTTGAAGCGGAGCGCGCAGAACGTAATGGGGATTATGGAAAAGTGGCAGAGTTACGCTATGGAAAAATAAAGGAATCCCAGGAACGGCTTGAAAAACTTCAAGAGGAATTGGCAGAACAACAGAGTTCTGGAACCTTGATCAAAGAAGAAGTGACCAATGAGGACATTGCCGAAGTGGTTGCCAAATGGACAGGCATTCCCATGACCAAAATGATGCAGAGCGAGCGCGAAAAACTACTACAGTTGGAAGATGTGCTCCATAAACGCGTCGTAGGTCAAGAAGAAGCCATTGTCGCGGTTTCAGATGCAATTAGAAGAAGTAGAGCTGGTTTACAGGATGCTAAAAAACCGATAGGTTCATTCCTGTTCCTCGGAAACACAGGTGTTGGTAAGACAGAATTGGCCAAAACATTGGCAGCTTATCTTTTTGATGATGAAAATGCCATTACCCGCATTGATATGAGTGAGTACCAAGAACGTCATTCCGTAAGTAGATTGGTTGGAGCACCTCCAGGATATGTAGGTTATGATGAAGGCGGTCAATTGACCGAGGCTGTTCGACGAAAGCCATACTCCGTGGTTCTTTTGGATGAAATTGAAAAGGCGCATCCCGATACGTTCAACATTCTATTGCAGGTATTGGATGAAGGCCGATTGACGGACAATAAAGGTCGTGTGGCGGATTTCAAAAATTCCATTATCATTATGACCAGTAATATGGGAAGTCCCATCATTCAAGAGAAGTTTGAGGGTGCAGTAGATTTGGAAAGTGCAGCTGATGCAGCTCGAATCGAGGTCATGGGCTTGCTTCGCAAGACTATCAGACCAGAGTTCTTGAACCGTATCGATGATATCATTATGTTCACTCCATTGACCAAGTCAGATATCAAGGAAATTGTACGGTTACAATTGGATCAGCTCAAAAAGATGGTTTCCAGGCAGCACATTACTTTGGATGCCACGGAAGAAGCCATTACATATTTGGCAGAAAAAGGATACGACCCTCAATTTGGAGCAAGACCAGTAAAACGGTTGATACAAAAAGAGGTGCTTAACAACCTTTCCAAAGAACTTTTGGCTGGGAAAATAAAAGCGGACAGTATCGTTTTACTGGATTCTTTTGATGACCAATTGGTCTTCAGAAATCAAAATGAGCTAGTGGAATAAGTAGGTTTTTTAAGATAATCAAAGCCCTTATTATGTTAAAAGTAAGGGCTTTTGTGTTTTAATATACCATACAGTATCTGTTTTTTATATATTAGCTATACCCAGAACCAACCCGACCACTATGACCAAAAAAGCAGAACGGACAACCGCTTATATTATTGAGACCGTAGCTCCCATCTTCAACAAGTATGGATATATTGGTACCAGCATGAGTGATCTTACCGAAGCTACAGGGCTCACCAAAGGTGCCATCTATGGAAATTTTGAGAATAAAGAAGCCCTTGCCCTATCTGCCTTTGAGTATAATCGAAACCACCTTCTTGCTGTGATCGATGAAAAATTAGAGGTTGATGGTGGTGCTTTGGACAAGGTTTTTTCACTCTTGCGATTCTACCGACAATATGATGTGTTCACTCTTCCTTTTGGCGGATGCCCCATACTCAATGTTGGCGTGGATGCGCAAAACAATAATAAGTTATTGGCAGCAGCGGTAAAGGAGACCATAATGGAAATTGAGGGCAAAATTGCCCTTGTTCTTGAAAATGGCGTTAATCAGAATGAAATTCATTTACCCGTTCCCCCACTCCAATTTGCCAAACAATTGTTTACCATGCTCCAAGGTTCCATTGCCATGAGCACCATGACCCGCGACCGAAAATACCTTATCAATACCATTGCCTATTTAGAGCATTTGGTGCAAAGGGAAATAAAAAAATAGTTTACTCAAATTTAATCTCCCCTCACCCTAAAAATCCAGGTTTTGTCTGGGTATTTTCCAAAGAACTTGCTATCTCGGGCCTTTCGAGCCTCCTGCATGGTATTATAGCGCTGCAAATACACGTAATTAAACTTATTAAGGCTTCTATAAAATGATTTTGGTTCCAATCCTTTTTTCTTTAAGGTGAGCATGAAACTTTCAAAGTAATGTTTCGTTCCAAACACATTCGCAATCAAATAAAAGCCAGGTTCCAACCCTTCTGCTTTGGCTATCTCTTCATATTTTTCGTTGGGTTTAACCTCTATCTTTTCCCTTTGTAGCTCGGCTATACTATCTCTCTTCCTTTGTTCGTCCAATAATTCTTTGGCTATTAACCTTACCTTTGCAATAGAATCTTGCACCTTTGCTTGCTCTGCAAGCAATTGTTGTTGTCTTTCGGTTTCCAATCGTTTTTCTTCAGCTAACTTCAATTGCTGCTCTTTTTCCCTTTTTTCTGCCTCTTTGGCTTCCGCAAGTTTTTGCTCTTCAATTGCATCACGTTTTTCTTGCTCCTTGTCAACTTCCGCCACTTTCTTTCGCTTATTCGATTTTCCAAAGTGATATGATGCAATTAATTCCAGAGTAGGGTCTTCATTGTCCAAAACACTGTCTGTTCCAAATTCCAGTAACCCACCAATAGAAAATTTTCTAGCAAAAGTTACACCTGCACCACCAGATATGCCATAGAAATTATTATAACCACCCTGCAACCAAAATTTAGAGGTGGAAAGCAGTCCATTGATACCAAATTGGGTATCTGCGTTGGGAATTGCCCTAACATAAATCATTGGACGTACAAAACTGTTGTCTAGCCCTGGGAACAATGCCAATGGGAAATCATTGCTCAATGTTCCAGTAAAAATACTTTCATCTTCAGAACTTTCACTTCCACTATCGGATAAATTGAGATAAATCGCATTTTCAACGGCGAGCCCTACACTAAATCGATTAATCTGTAACCTTACCGCGGGAGAAAATTGCATGATAAACTCGCTGGAGTTTTCCAATTGAGGTAAATCAATATCAGGGTTTAGGTCAAACCTATCATCTGCTAATTCCTTGCTAAATGCCGCAACGTTAGTCCCTACTACCAATTTCATGGTATCATCCAAAGAAAATGCATAAACATAGTTTAGATTCGCTCCGGTATTTAAGAAAACACCAGTATTATGTTGTAATAACCCAATCCCCAAAACAGATTTTTGATTGAATTGATGTGTATAATTGGCAAACAAGCTGGTTGGGTCACCATCAATGGTCTGCCATTGCCAACGAGACCAAACGGAAAAGGAATTTGGAGTATTCCAATCTAAGGAATAAGTAGAATTTAATAAATTGGCATTGAACTGAGTGAGGTTATGCTGTCTAAAATCAGGAGGTAATGTAATTTCCTGCGCCCATGAAAATGAGGCCACCATCAAAAAAACAAAAAAGACATGCGGTTTGGTCATACCAGAAAATGAAAATTAAACGTTACATTTAAGTATTGATACGTAAAAAAAGGGGACTTTAGATCAATTATTATGCGAATCACCAAACTTTTGATTGCGATTACAATTTTTATTGTTGGAAGCACCAGCTGCAATAATTCAAATAAAGATATGGAAATTACAAAAGATCCTGTGATTTCCACTTTCTATTTTATTAGACATTCTGAAAAAGATCGCACCAACCCTGAAAATAGAGATCCCGAATTAAATCAGGATGGATTGGGAAGGGCAATGCACTGGGCAGAAATTTTTGATCCTATTGGGCTAGATGCCATATATTCTACCAATTACGAGCGGACATCCATGACCGCTGCCCCAACTTCTGTCAAAAAAAATATTGATATAAAATACTATGACCCCAGCTCCATAGATATTGAAGCATTTAAAGCTGAAAATGAAGGAAAAAACGTGCTTGTTGTAGGCCATAGCAACACTACACCTTCTTTTGTAAACAAAATGTTGGATATAGAAAAGTACGAACAAATGGACGATAGTGACAATGGCAGTCTGTTTATTATCCGAATCATAGATGGCGAAGCAACCGATATTCGTTTGAATATAGACTAATTACCTAATAACTTCAATCGCCGATAGTTCTATCTTGGATAATAACTCCAACTCGTCTTTTCCAAAAAGTTGCCCTATTTTAAGAATCTCAGTTCCTTTCTTTTTAGGCTTGTAATTGTTATAATCCACAAAACGAATTCCATTTACATAGCGTTCGTTATAAGCTTCTCGGAAACGTTGTCCTCCACCATCCACGTGAAAACTATACGCCAAATAATCGGGTTTAAAAGTTTCCTTGTTGAACCAATACACATAAGTGTCATCAAAATCATCACCGCCACCGGCTTGGTCAAAAGTGACCTTAACTTTATAATATTTAGTTCCGTTAATGATTTCCTCTCCCAACAATTCCTTGTTCACCGCCTTATCATTTAATCCGTAGGGTAACCTGGCAAAATAATGTACGGAGTTCACCGAATTTGCATAGCGGTTGGAAATGGAATCGGGTAAACTCAACAAAGAATCGCTCATAAAACGTTGAAACGTTGAATTGGTCTTAATATCCGTAATGGTCACAGAGTCCAAAACCGAGATTCGTTTCAAAATCTTCTTCCCTTCGGATATTTGGGAAACATACTTCTTGTCACGAAATTCAAAAGATGTATCATGGTCAGTATATTTAATTCCCCCACTGACTTCAATGGATTTATCCACAATTTCTTGCGCAGTTGGTTGAGGTTTGGTGTTTTCTTTACATGAAACAACCAAAAGTGCCATTATGGCGAAAAAGATTCCTTTCATTGGTCCAGTTTTCTTTACAATCGTAAAATACTCTGTAACATTACAATTTTCTTTGCAAAGAGTTTCTATTTTTGCCAGCAATGCAGAAAAACATTAACATAAAGAACAAACGCGCTCGGTTTGATTACGAGATTTTGGATACCTATACGGCCGGAATAGTGTTAGGGGGTACCGAAATTAAATCCATTCGGTTGGGCAAGGCATCTATTTCCCAAAGTTTCTGCGAATTTAATGAAAAGGGAGAACTTTTTGTGATCAATATGCAGATTGATGAATACAGTCACGGAGGGTATTACAATCATAAACCCAAAGCGGAACGTAAACTGCTCTTGAACAAAAGGGAGCTGAAAAAATTGCGAAAAGAGGTGACCACATCGGGGCTTACCATAATCCCCCTTAATCTTTTCATCAATGAACGAGGATTGGCCAAAGTAAAAATAGGGCTTGCAAAGGGTAAAAAACTGTACGACAAACGGGAAACTATCAAAGATCGTGACAACAAACGCAATCTTTCCCGAATTAAAAAGAATTTCAATTCCTAGTTTTTATCTTCTAATAAGGGCACAAATCGAAAAGCGCCCAATTCCTGCTTTTCAAATTCCTTTTCTGATTTTCTTATAAACAAGGTCATTACCTGCTCATCTACCCCCACAGGAATCACCAACCTCCCTCCTACTTTCAATTGTGATAGTAAGGGTTTAGGCACCATGGGTGCTCCCGCCGTAACAATAATTCCATCAAAAGGAGCTTCAGCAGGCAAACCTTTGTATCCATCCCCAAAAATTACCTTTTTAGGTCGATATCCCATTTTATTGAAAAACAGCTTGGTCGCTTTAAAGAGTTCCTGCTGCCGTTCAATAGTATATACTTTAGCTCTCAGATGCAATAAAACTGCTGTTTGATAACCACTTCCCGTGCCTATCTCCAAGATTTTGTCGTTTGGCCTTATCTTGAGTAATTCCGTTTGAAACGCAACCGTATAGGGTTGTGAAATGGTCTGCTCTGCACCTATGGGAAAGGCTTTGTCTTGGTACGCATGATCTTCAAAACCACTGTCCAGGAACAAATGTCTGGGTACTGTTTTGATGGCATCCAAAACGGCTTTATCCTGTATTCCTTTGGCAGACAGCACTTCCACCAACTTATTGCGCATACCCCTATGCTTCAATGTATCCTTCATGTCTTTGGTCTGGTACACGAATTTAAAAAGTTCCGAAGGATTTTATGGATAGATGCGACCTATTTTTATGGAAGAATGACACCATATCCGTATTTTTGACAAAAACAGGAAGTATGCTAAAAGTAGGTGTCCTTGGTGCAGGACATTTGGGTAAAATTCACCTTAGGCTCTTAAATGAATCCAGTAAATATGAACTCATAGGTTTTTACGACCCCGATGAGATCAACGCAAAAAAAGTAGCGGATGAATTTGGCTATTCCTACTTTGAAAATATCAACGCACTTATGGATGCCGTTGATGTGGTTGACATTGTTACCCCTACCCTTTCCCATTTTGATTGCGCAAAAAAAGCCATTGAAAAAGGAAAGCACATCTTCATAGAAAAACCCATTACCAACACTGCCGAAGAAGCTGAAGAACTGCTTCAAATGGCCAAAAAGCATGACATAAAAGGTCAGGTAGGTCATGTGGAACGATTCAATCCTGCTTTTTTAGCCGTAAAGGACAAGATTGAGACTCCAATGTTTATAGAAACACATCGCTTGGCAGAATTCAATCCCAGAGGTACCGATGTCCCTGTCGTTTTGGATTTAATGATTCATGATATTGATGCAATTTTAAGTGTGGTAAACTCCGAAGTAAAGAATATCAATGCCAGTGGCGTTTCCGTAATAAGCAAGTCGCCGGATATTGCCAATGCCCGAATTGAGTTTGAAAATGGATGTGTGGCCAATCTCACCTCAAGCAGGATTTCTTTGAAGAATATGCGAAAATCCAGATTCTTTCAACGGGATGCTTACATCTCTGTGGACTTTTTAGAAAAAAAGGTGGAAGTGGTCAAAATGACGGACGCCCCAGAAAAACCCGGTGATTTTGACATGATCTTGCAAAATGCCGAAGGGGAGAAAAAACAGATTTATTTTGAAAACCCGGAAATTGAGACCAATAATGCCATTCTGGACGAGCTGGAAACCTTTGCGGATGCTATTAACAATAACACCGAGCCCGTTGTAACCCTAGATCAGGGAACCCAGGCCCTTCGTGTGGCGTTGCAAATTATTGAATCGTTTAAAAAATAAAGGTCACACTGAGCCTGTCGAAGTGTGATTACATCTATATCAATTATTAAGTATTCTCGATGTTCCTTCGACAAGCTCAGGATGACAGCTCGAATTGACCATAAAACTCAAACTAAATGAAAACTATAGCAGTAATAGGAGCCGGAACCATGGGCAACGGAATTGCCCACGTTTTTGCACAAAATGGATTTCAGGTAAACCTTATCGACATCGCACAAGCCTCTTTGGACAAAGGATTGGCAACCATAGCCAAGAACTTGGACAGGATGGTGTCCAAAGGTGTTATTAAAGAGGAAGGAAAAAGCAACACCTTAGGCAATATCACAACATTCACTGATCTAAAAAAGGGTGTTCAAAAAACAGATTTGGTTGTAGAAGCGGCTACTGAAAACTTAAATATCAAGCTTCAAATTTTCAAGGATTTGGATGAAATCTGTGATGCAAATACTATTTTGGCCACCAACACCTCTTCCATATCCATAACCCAAATTGCAGCGGCTACACAGCGCCCCAGTAAGGTCATTGGAATGCATTTTATGAACCCCGTTCCCATTATGAAACTTGTGGAGATCATCAGGGGTTACAGCACTTCTGATGAGGTCACTAAAACCATTATGGAACTGTCCAAGCAGTTGGGCAAGACACCCACGGAAGTAAACGATTATCCTGGTTTTGTGGCCAATAGAATTTTAATGCCGATGATCAATGAAGCCATTGAAACCTTGTACAATCAGGTCGCAGGAGTTCAGGAAATTGACACTGTAATGAAATTGGGCATGGCCCATCCCATGGGGCCCTTACAATTAGCAGATTTTATAGGGCTTGATGTATGCTTGTCCATTTTGAAGGTCATGTACGACGGTTTCAAAAATCCAAAATACGCTCCCTGTCCCCTATTGGTAAACATGGTAATGGCAGGAAAACTCGGGGTAAAATCCGGAGAAGGATTTTATGATTACGCCGAATCCCGAAAGGCTGAAAAAGTTTCAGCTCAATTCAGTTAAACCACCATGGCCCATATAAAACCATTCAAGGCCATTCGCCCAGCACCTGATAAAGCAGCTTTTGTCGCTTCCCGTTCGTACGAGGAATACTCAAAAGATGAGTTGAAGTCTGTATTGAAATACAACCCCTTCTCTTTTCTTCATATTATCAATCCTGGTTTCAAGTTCCATAAAAACGTATCTGGTAAAGAACGCTTTAAGTTGGTACATAATCGCTATTTGGAATTCTTGGAGGAAGATATCTTCAAAAAAGATGAACAGGATAGCTTTTATTTGTACGAAATCTCAAAAGGCAACTTGACCACTTTGGGCTTTTTCTGTGCCTGTAGTGTATTGGACTATCAAAATGATGTCATCAAAAAACATGAAGACACTATTCGCCGAAGGGAAAAACTCTTTGCAGATTACTTGGACACGGTAGGCTTTAATGCCGAACCTGCGCTTATGACGTACTCGGACAATGGTGGCATTGAGCCAATTTTGCGGCAAGAATCTGCCAAGCGACCGGATTACGATTTTACCACTCCAGATAAAGTCAATCATAAGCTTTGGAAAGTGAGGGATTCCAAAATTATTGAAAGGCTTCAGCGCGCATTTGGAAAAATAGATGCACTTTATATCGCGGATGGTCACCACAGAAGTGCCTCATCCAATCTTTTGGCTGAAAAAAAGAAATCCGAAAATACTTTGCACACTGGAGATGAAGCCTACAATTTTTTCATGGCCTATTTGATTCCAGAATCGGACATCAAGATTTATGAGTTCAACCGAATGGTCAAGGATTTAAATGGCTATTCCACGGAAGAATTCCTGATTCAGCTGGACACCTATTTCAGAATAGAAAAAAAGGAGGACGGATTATATAAACCTTCCAAAAAACATCACTTCAGCATGTATCTGGATGGGGATTTTTATTCGTTGTACCTCCGAAAAAAGGTCTATACATTTGATGATGCACTCAGTGAACTGGACACCCAAATCCTTTACAAAACCATACTGGAGCCTATTTTAGGGATTTCAGACTTAAGAAATGACAAACGTATTGCCTATGGATATGGTAAGCACAATGTCATTAAAATGAAGGATAGTGTGGACAAAGGGGAATTTGCGGTTGGATTCAGTTTGGTGCCCATCAATATAAACGAAATAAAGGCTATAGCCGATGCCGGGTTGGTAATGCCACCAAAAAGCACCTATATTGAGCCCAAACTTAGAAGTGGGTTGACGATTTATGAATTTTAGCGCATGTCGATAAAAGAGAATTTAAGAAAAGTAAAAGGTTCCATTCCTAAAGAGGTAACATTGGTTGCTGTTTCCAAAACCAAGCCCAACGATGCCATTTTGGAAGCTTACCATGCCGGTCAGCGGGTTTTTGGTGAAAACAAAATCCAGGAGATGACCCAAAAGTGGGAAGCACTCCCCAAAGACATCGAATGGCACATGATCGGACACGTACAGCGCAACAAAGTAAAGTATATGGCCGAATATGTTTCACTCATCCACGGAGTGGACAGCTTTCGATTGTTGACAGAAATTGACAAACAGGCCAAAAAGCACAATCGGGTAATTCCGTGCTTGTTGCAGATACATATTGCAGAGGAAGAGACTAAATTTGGGCTAAATCAAGCTGAATTGGAAGAAATCATCAATTCCGATGTGTTTAAAAATCTTGAAAAAATCAAAATAGTTGGGCTTATGGGCATGGCAACCTTTACCCATGATTTGGATCAAGTTCGCAAGGAGTTCCGTTTTTTGAAATCCATCTACGATGATTTAAGACAAAAACTTCCTGAAATTTCTGTACTATCCATGGGTATGAGCGGGGATTATAACATTGCCATTGAAGAAGGCAGCACCATGGTGCGCATTGGAAGTAGTATCTTTGGAGCACGAAACTATTCGTAACACTATTTTAAATTTTCATGTACGCCATACTCGATATTGAAAGCACAGGAGGAAAATACAATGAGGAAGGCATTATGGAAATTGCCATACACAAGTTTGACGGGCATCAGGTAGTGGATAAGTTCATGAGTTTGATAAACCCAGAAAGGGAAATCCAACCGTTTGTGGCCAAACTCACCGGAATCAACAATAAAATGCTGCGTACCGCGCCAAAATTCCACGAAGTGGCCAAACGCATTGTGGAGATTACGGATGGTGCAACTATTGTAGCCCACAACGCCCAGTTTGATTATCGAATCCTTAGAACTGAATTTAGACGTTTGGGGTACGACTTTCAGCGCAAAACACTCTGCACGGTAGATTTAGCAAAAAAACTATTGCCAGACGCAGAATCCCACAGTTTGGGAAAATTGGTTCGTTCTTTAGGTATTCCCATGAGTGATCGTCACCGTGCAAACGGCGACGCCATTGCTACATTAAAGCTTTTTAAACTACTGTTGGATAAGGATTCCAAAAAGATAATCATCAAAGAAGTGATTCGGGAAGAGTCTCTTGGTGAATTATCACCTACCCAATTGGACATTGTTGCTGCTCTTCCTTCAGAAACTGGGGTGTATTATATGCATGATAAGGATGGCGAGATTATTTTCTTGGGTAAGACAAGGGATGCCAAAAGAAGGGTCAACCAGCATTTCACCAATGTGGGTCAATTGGCAAGGAAACTGCAAAAAGAGACTAAAAAAGTCTCCTTTGAACGCACAGGAAGTGAATTGGTCGCTATCTTAAAAGAATATGTTGAACTAAGAAAGACAAGGCCTAAGCATAACAACATAACCAAAAAGAATCTCTTCTCCCACGTAATCAATTTTTCCAAGAACGGAAATCCCCATATGGAATTGGAAATTGTAAAAAGTAGGTTCCAAAAAGCACATAATATTGGTTTTAATGGGATTCCTTCGGCCAAAAGTTTTTTAAAGAAAATTAGTGAGGAATATGAGCTTTGCCCAACTTCGCTGGGTCTTGACATCATTTGTGAGCATTTAAACAATGGTTGTGCCCAAGGTTGTACCGCTTTGGAGGATGCATCGGAATACAATCAAAAAATTACAACTGTTCTTGATAAATACAGCATAAAAAACAAGAACATCGCTTTGCTGGACAAGGGTCGTGAGCTTGGGGAACACAGTTTCATCTTGATCAAGAATGGCGCCCTGAGTGGTTTTGGATATGTGGAGCTCAATCATCAAATAAATAATATTCATATATTAGAATCCATTATTACCCCGATGAACAGTGATGCAAACACCACGTTTATTGTTGAATCTTACTTGAGGAAAAATAACAAACTCAAGATTTTGGAATTAACATCTGCCGTTTGAAAAAACAGGAAGTACATTCTGGTTGGAAACATAGGCTACATGAAGTTATTTATGAGGCAGATACTCCCTTGGGAAAACTCTTTGATATTATTCTTGTTGCGCTCATTGTCCTTAGTGTAATCTTGGTAATGCTGGAAAGTATTGAGGATGTAGATCAGCACTACCATCGAGTTTTACTGACCTTGGAATGGGTGGTCACCATTTTCTTTACTTTGGAATATATTGCTAGGCTCATAAGTATAAAAAAGCCATGGAAATATGTCTTCAGTTTTTATGGTATAATTGATTTCGTTTCCACCATCCCACTTTATCTATCCTATATTCTAGCTGGTTCACAAGTGTTGTTGGCCGTTAGGGCGTTTAGACTATTGCGGATATTCAGGATATTAAAATTGGTCAAGTTTATGGGTGAGGCTTCGCAATTAAAGGCGGCATTAAAGGCCAGTAGGGCCAAAATTGCTGTTTTTATCTATGTTGTACTCATCCTTTCCGTGATCATGGGAACCATCATGTACCTAATTGAAGGGGACGAGGCTGGTTTTACAAGTATTCCCAGAAGTATTTACTGGACCATTGTTACATTGACCACTGTGGGCTATGGAGATATTGCACCACAGACCAATTTAGGGCAGTTTTTGGCCACGGTAATCATGATTTTGGGTTATGGTATCATTGCGGTGCCTACGGGCATTGTCACAGTTGAATTCTCAAGACATAAAAATGGTGACAAGCGCAAGAGTGTTGTGCACACCAATACCCAAGCCTGTCCAAGTTGTTCATCCGAAGGGCACAGGGACGATGCTTCCAATTGTTATAATTGCGGCGAATTATTATGAGTTCGAAAACTTTGATTGCCGTTGTTGGACCTACTGCCATTGGAAAGACCAGATTGGGAATAACATTAGCCACACATTTGCAAACAGAAATTGTTTCGGCAGATTCGCGTCAGTTTTTCAAGGAAATGAACATTGGAACAGCGGTTCCGTCAATGGAAGAATTGAACGCCGTCCCTCATCATTTTATTCAGCATAAAAGTATTTTAGACCCTTATTCCGTAGGGGATTTTGAAAAAGACGCAATCGGGTTGCTATACACTCTATTTCAAAAAAAAGATGTTGTTGTAATGGTAGGCGGCAGTGGTCTTTATGTTGATGCGGTAATTAAAGGATTGGATGATTTTCCTGAAGTTGACCCAAAAACAAGAGATTCCTTAAATCGGGGTTTCAAAGAAAAAGGATTGCAATATCTTCAAAAAGAATTACGAACTCGAGATCCTGAGTATTTTAATATTGTAGATATTGAAAACCCACACCGGTTGATAAGGGCATTGGAAATCTGTATTACCGCAAACCAACCCTATTCCTCGTTCTTAAATCAGAAAAAGAAGGAAAGGATATTCAATCCACTTTATGTGGGGATTGAGGCCGACCGAGAAATCATTTATGATCGTATCAATCAGCGAGTGGATCTAATGATGGAGGCTGGTTTGTTGGAAGAAGCAAGGAAACTCTACCCCCATAGAAATCTAAATGCATTGCAAACTGTTGGCTATCGCGAGCTTTTTGAGTACTTTGATGGTAATTTCACCTTGGAATTTGCTATTTCAGAAATCAAAAAAAACACCAGACGATTTGCAAAAAGACAGCTGACCTGGTTGAGAAAGAACAAGAACATTCTCTGGGTAAAGTATGATGAAAAACCAAATGAAATTTTGAATAAGGTCTCGCAACACTTGAATATTGGTTTAAATGGATGATTTCAACAAGGTTTTAGTGGTTATGGGAGTCTCCGGTACGGGAAAATCCACCATTGGAAAAATGCTATCGAGTGTTTTGGGTATCCCGTTTTATGATGGTGATGATTTTCACCCAGAAGCCAATGTCAAAAAAATGAGTGCAGGACAACCTTTGAATGATGATGATAGGCAAGGATGGCTTGAGAGGCTTAACGCATTGGCCATAGAACACCAATCACAAGGAGTAATTATAGCCTGTTCCGCACTGAAACAGCGTTACCGTAGATTGCTTCAAAGCAACATGGGGGAACAAATGCAATTTATTTATTTGGAAGGTTCATCTAAGCTAATAAAATCACGCTTGGAAAATAGAAAGGCGCATTTTATGCCTTTGGAGTTATTAAAATCGCAATTTGATACCTTGGAGCCTCCAACAAACGCAATTGAAGTCTCCATTGCTTTGTCTCCTGAAGAAATAGTAAAACGGATTACAGCGCAACTTTCTTAGCAAGCAAAATATTTGGTACAAAAAAACCACCTGAAAAGGTGGTTTCAATATTTTAAACAAGATATTATTCTTATTGATTTTCTGCTTTTATGACCAATCTAAATCCTTCTCCATGAATATTAAGGATTTCCACAACATCGTCACGCTTCAAATACTTTCTAAGTTTGGCTATGTAGACATCCATACTTCTGGAGGTGAAGTAATTATCGTCCCTCCATATTTTGGTCAAGGCCAATTCTCGTGGCATTAGATCATTTTCATGTAGTGCAAGAAGCCTTAACAATTCATTTTCTTTTGGAGACAATTTTATAGGCTCTTCTTCCATATACTTAAGGAAACGCAGCTTGGAGTTCAAATGAAAATTACCAATTTGAAACTCGAATTGCTTACTGTCGGCCAATGTGCTAGATGCTTTTCTTTGAAGTATTGCTTTAAGTTTCATCAACAACACTTCCGAATCAAAAGGTTTATTTAGATAATCATCAGCCCCGGCCTTGTATCCTTTAAGTACATCTTCCTTCATGGTCTTAGCGGTAAGGAAAATAATCGGAACGTTTTCGTTCTTTTCACGAATCTCCCTCGCAAGGGTAAATCCATCTTTGTATGGCATCATCACATCCAAGATGCAGACATCATAATTGTCTTTCTTGAATTTTTCGAAGCCCTCCATTCCGTTTTTTGCCAGAACAACATCAAAATCGTTCATGGACAAATAGTCCTTAAGGACAATCCCAAAATTGGGATCATCTTCCACTAATAATATTTTCTTCTTTTCTGTCTCCATAGTTTTTAAATTAAAGGAAGTTTTATAAAGAAAGTACTGCCTTTTCCTTTTTCACTTTCTGCATAAACCTCACCCTGATGATCTTCTATTATTCGTTTTACATAGGCCAATCCTAATCCATGACCTTTTACATTATGAATATCACCGGTATGTTCCCGGTAAAACTTTTCAAATACTTTTTTAAGGACCACTTTGCTCATTCCGGCCCCTTGGTCCTGCACTTTGATGATGATGCTATTTTTTACCAACTCAGTAAAAACATCAATCTTTGGGGATTCCGAAGAATACTTCACTGCATTGTCCAGAATGTTGACTATTACATTGGTAAAGTGCATATCGTTGGCCAAAACCTCAGACCTTTCAGCATCCAAATGTGCATTTACATACCCTCCGCGATCCTTTACAATTAGCTCTATATGTGTTATGGCATCCTCAATAATTTCATGTACATCCACCCTATCCTTGCTTATATCCAATTGGTTTTTTTCCAACTTGGATATGCGCAATACATTTTCTACCTGAGCGTGCATTCTTTTGTTTTCATCCTTGATCATGCCCAAATATCTTAGCACCTTCTCTTTATCTTCTATTGACTTCGGGTTTCTTATGGCCTCAACCGCTAGATTTATAGTTGCTATAGGTGTCTTAAACTCGTGGGTCATATTATTGATAAAATCAGATTTTATTTCTGATATCTGTTTTTGTTTTATCAACTGATAGATGGCGCTTGAATAAGCGATCATAATGACCAGTGTAAAAATCAAGGACAACAACGCCATTCCCATGATCGATCTAAAAAGGAACTTCTTCATTGTAGGAAATGTGAGCAACAACGAAAAATTGGTATGCCCTTCACTATCCTTAAAAATTGGCGCTTCATACATTTTGGACTTTGCGAACTTGAATTTTTTTGATCTAACCTTGGTTGGATAGCCTTGGCTATACACCCCGTACTCGTAATCAATTTCAATATTCCTGTTTCGCAATTCCTGACTAAGCAACAATTCCAACTCCTGTTTGGACACTCTTTTATGAATTGGTTTGTTCTTGGCATTCTCCATAAAAACATCTTCCAATGCCAATTTTTCCATACTGGAAAGCCCACCTATCTTCTCCACCCTTTGTATGGGAGTCAAGGTATTCATTCTGCCATCGAGTCCAAATTCTTCCTTAAAAACCGCTTTGGTACGTTTACTGGTATAGTTTTTAATGGTAGTAGTGTCCTCCCCGTTAAAGTTATCAAAGAACGTTGATGACACATCGTAATCCTCTTCCAAAATTCCGTGGGAATAAAATAGAATTTCATCAGAATTTACATCCCTGTCAACAAATAAAAAATTCTTGAACTGGGTAGTTTTGGGCTGCCCAACACTATCCACAAATGAAGCTAAACGGTCTGAATAATCCTTCATCTCCCTTTTCTCCACTCTGCTTGCCACTTTATCCAGTATGTCCGTGACCGTTCTTGAGAATTGCTCCTCTTTATCGTCTACCGATGTCCTTATCCAATAAACCTGAACAAAAATTATTCCAGTAAGGGATAAACTCATTAGAATGACGAGAAGAACGAATAGCTTCTTGTTCATTGGGGTAAAATTAGAAATTTAACATTTAGGCCTTTCACCGTTTAACCTAACCTTAACAAAAATGTTAAAATTGTAGGTCAATTCGCCAATTTGATAAGTTTTTGATGCAGTTCTGCCACCTTTTTTTTAGTGATTTTGAGGTCCAGGTTCTCAATATGAAAGTCAGCTAAAGGCAGTTTTTCATCATCGCCCATTTGATTTTCAATACGGTCCACCACTTCATTCCTGGAACTATGATCTCTTTCCATTACCCTTTGCAAACGTAGTTCCAGAGGCGCAGTTATCAACAGGATATAATCATATTGGCCTTGGGAACCGTTCTCAAAAATCAAAGCCGTCTCTTGAATCACATAAGGGGAGGTTTGATTTTCCGACCAATTCAAAAAGTGACTTTTTACAGCTGGGTGCACAATTGCGTTTAGTTGCCCCAAAAGGTCAGGGTTCTTAAAAACCTTTTTTGCAATGTATGCCCGGTTTAATTTTCCCCTTCTATAAGCACTTTTACCAATTAGCTTGGTAATGGAGCTTTTAAGTTCCGGTGAGTCGACCATCATTTTTTTGGCTTCCATATCCGAATCATAGACTTGAACGCCCAAATCCCTAAACATTTGTGCAATGGTACTTTTACCACTTCCAATCCCTCCTGTTAGTCCTACAATCATCATTTTTGTTCCAAAACAAAGTTAACTTTGTTCTCCAATAGTCTAACCCCATAAACATTCTCAGGTTGTTTAGCCAGTGTTAAGTATAAGACATTATCATCAGAGCTGTTCAACTGTTTATAATCTGCAACTACCTCAAAATCATTAGCAGCTATTGTTTTCAATTGCTCTATAGTCGCCTTGCAAAGTACCGAGACTGAATTCGGAAATGTTTTTGCCGTATATCCCTCCGGATAATTTATAGTTTGAATGGGCACCATATAAACTTTTTCGGAAAATTTGGCCACCTTTCCTTTAACGTTGACCCTGTTTACAGAAAAAATGCTGTTTGCCATATTTTTAGGGAACACCAGCAACACATCTTTGGAGAAGTCTGATGAAACATTGTTCAGTTCTATCCTAGATGTATATATATGCTTAAGAGTGTCGATTTCATTTCTTGGCCCTTTTACCAAAACCTTCTCTGGTGTTATTTCTGGTTGGCCATCCAAAATATAATTTTGTTGAAATTGAATGTTCAATCTTGGCTTGATGAAAATCTCCTTGGAAGCCACTTGATACAAATCCAGGAACAATTGTCTTCTATCCAAATCAATTAATGAAATGTTTTGGGATAGTTGCCTCTCCATTTGTTTTTTTAGAGCATCCTCTGTCAGTTGGTATCTCCCATCCTTATATATTGCCTGGGAGAGGTCAACATCCACTTCCTTGGTGTTCAGTTTGTAGTACAAAAATTGGAAACCACTTGTCCTGAGTTTTGCTTCGATGCTTTTAGCTGCATTGTTTCCCAACAATAAAGTATCTGGTAAGTTTCTGTAATTCAGATAAAAATCTGCCCTAGATTCGTATGATTCAGACAAATTGCTCAAAAACCAGGCTAGAAACGAGCAGGTCAAAAAAAGTAAAAAGACTTTTACTTTTCTTTTGTTTAGACCGGACATTAATTTTTTGAACACTGCTATATTCTTTTAAAGAATAACTTAGGAAACAGTTTTTCTGGCTCCCTACCACTAAAATTAAGTAAGATTGTGGATTTAAGAAAACCTATTCCATATCCAGTAAACTGTATTAATGCCGCAAAAATTGCAAGAAAGGCCACTTTTATGTTCTTATTCTGAATAAGTGCATCAACAAACAGGAGCAAAAAGTATCCAGCAAATAGCATCAGTGGAATAAATGATATTCCAAGTGCAATAATGATAGAAGCACAAAATGCCATCATGAAGAGTGTTGGGAACCAATATGTAAGCTTTGCGGTGCCTGCATGCCACTTATTAAGGATGGGGCGGACCATTCCAAATTTATTGACCTGGATATAAAACTTGTTCCAATCTATTCGTCTTTTATGGTATACATATGCTTTGGGGAACAATCGAGATTCAAATCCGCCCTTCCAAATACGAAAAGTGAGGTCTGGGTCTTCTCCGGGATGGATTCGGCCAAACCCACCGACTTTTTTGAATGCTTCTCTGGAAATTCCCATATTAAAGCTACGAGGCTGGAATTTACCGACCGATTTGCTTCCACCTCTTATTCCACCCGTCGTAAAAAAAGAGGTCATCACATAATTTATGGCTTTTTGCACAGTGGTGAAAGATTGGTCAGCAGCATCTGGTCCACCAAAGCAATGAATAAATTCATTTTCCAACTCCATGTTGACCTCTGTTAGATATTGTTCGGGTAGAATACAATCGGAATCCAGAATGATAAAATAATTCCCTTTGGCCTTTTGCATTCCAAAATTTCTAGAATCGCCAGGGCCCGTATTCTCCTTGTAGTAATATGAGATATGAAGTTTGTCATGAAACTTCTTGACAACTTCTTCAGAGCTCTCAGTCGAGCCATCCTCAACAATGACCACCTCATAATCGCCTTTAAAATCTTGTTTCAAAAGGCTTTCCAACAATTCCCGAATTTCCTCAGGTCTGTTGTATACAGGTACTATTATGGAGATGTTTATTTCCATCCAGAAACACAAAAGCCATCCTAAAAAGGATGGCTCTTATTATTATTTTAAAGTGTTACTCGGTAAATACATCAATTACTTCTTGACTTACTCCAGTATTGGAAAATCCTCCATCATGGAAAAGGTTCTGCATGGTAACTTTTTTGGTCAAATCTGAGAACAAGCTTATGGTGTAATCAGCACAGTCTGCAGCTGATGCGTTGCCCAAAGGGGACATTTTTTCTGCATAACTAATAAAACCACCAAATCCTTTAACTCCCTGTCCAGCCGTGGTTGGGGTTGGAGATTGCGAAATGGTGTTCACCCTAACTTTCTTTTCCTTTCCAAAGAAATAACCAAAACTTCTGGCCACAGATTCCAAATAGGCTTTATTATCTGCCATATCATTATAATCTGGGAAGGTACGTTGCGCCGCCATGTAGGTCAATGCCACTATACTGCCCCATTCGTTCATGGCATCTGCCTTGTACAAACTCTGCATTACTTTGTGGAAAGAAAGTGCGGAGACATCCCATCCTTTAGCCGTAAAATCATATTTCTCATCTGTGTAGGCACGTCCTTTTCTAACATTAATGGACATCCCAATGGAATGCAACACAAAATCCAACTTTCCACCTAAAATCTCCATGGATTTCTCGACCAGATTTTGCAAATCTTCTTCGCTAGTGGCATCCGCTGGAATAATTTCGGAATTGGTTTTGGCCGCCAGTTCTTTAATCTGACCCATACGCATAGCGATTGGTGCATTGGTCAACACAAAAGTACCACCTTCTTCATGAACGCGTTCAGCGGTTTTCCAAGCAATGGAGTTTTCATCCAATGCTCCAAAAATGATTCCTTTTTTACCTTTTAAAAGATTATAAGCCATATTATTTATCGTTGGTTTTGGCGACAAAGATATTTATTCTTGTCGAGTTTTATAGTTTTCATTTTAAGCCCCTTTAAAATGAATTTTATTTACTGTAAAAGTTGCTTTGCATGGGCCAAGGCAGATTCTGATATAGATTTCCCTCCCAGCATTTCGGCAAGTTCGTTTATCCGTTCATCCGGATTCAATTTTCGCATTCGTGTACTTGTGCCGTGGGCGCTTTCCTCCTTAAAGACTTTAAACTGTTGTTTTCCCTTGGAAGCTACCTGCGGTAGGTGGGTAATGGAAAACACCTGCATGGTATTGCCCATTTGTTGCATAATCTCTCCCATTTTATTCGAAATCTCTCCTGAAACCCCAGTGTCAATCTCATCAAACATCATGGTAGGCAAATGCTCGTATGTTGCCAGAATGGATTTTATGGTCAACATGATCCTCGAAAGCTCCCCTCCTGAGGCCACTTTTTTCAATTCGCCATAGTCCGAACCCTTGTTGGCCGAAAAAAGAAAGCTCAAATCATCTTTTCCAGTAGATTTAAAATCAGAAGCAGGATTCAATCCTATCTTAAAACTGGCCGAAGGCATTCCAAGATCATGCAGACTTTCTTGTAGCATACTTTTCAATTTGGGAATTATTGAGTTTCTAGCATCGCTAATTTTGCTGGCCCAACCTGCCAATGATTTTTCCATTTTAGAAATCTCATCTTCCTTTTCCTTGATCTTGGATTCAATATTTTCAACCGTATCCACTTGTTCCGATAACTGGTCCCTCACAGCTATAAGTGCTGCGGCATTGGGGACTTGATGTTTCTTTTGTAGATTGTACAATAGTTGAAGCTTACTGTTGACCACTTCCAAGCGTTCTGGATTGGCTTCCACCCCATCTTTTAATCTTTCCAGTTCCGAAGTAATATCATCTACTTCAATAAAAACAGACTGTATCCGTTCATTCAAGGTATGGTACTCAGGACCAAATTCAGCCAAGTTTTGAAAAGCTCTTTTTAAATCTGCCAACTTGGTAAAAATGCCAAGCTGCTCATCATTCAACAGTTGATGTCCTTGAGACAAATGTTCCATGATCTGCTCCACATTGTTCAACTGCTCAAATTCAACCTCCAGCTCCTCTTGCATTCCTTCTTTTAACGCAGCTGCTTCCAATTCCTTCAGTAAAAAACTGTTATAATCATGTTCTTTATTGGAGCTTGCTTGAAAATCCAAAAGCTCTTGTAATTCTTTTGAAGCTTTTCTATATGCAGATAAATGGGTACGATAGATCTTTAAATTTTCATTATTGCCCGCCAAAGCATCCAGCACTTTTAATTGGAAGTCGTTTTCAGTCATTTGCAACGTTTGATGCTGCGAATGCACATCGATCAATTGACTTCCAAGTCCTTTTAAAACATCCAATGTTACCGGCGAATCGTTTACAAAGGCTCTTGACTTTCCGCTGGGAAGAATTTCACGCCTGATGATGGTGCTATCTTCATAATCTAAGTCATTGGATTCAAAAAAACTATTGATCTTGTATTTTGAAATTCCAAATTCCGCTTCTATAATACATTTTTGATCCTTGTTTTTAAGCGAAGATAAATCGGCACGCTTACCCAAGACCAGGGAAAGGCCGCCCAATAAAATTGATTTTCCGGCACCTGTTTCGCCAGTAATGGTGGTAAAACCATCAGAAAACGAAACGTTTACATCATCAATTAACGCGTAATTCTGGATTGAAAGATTTGTTAGCAATACTGAAGATTTTCTCCGTAAAGATAAATCTCTTTGAAGAAATGGGCTAGTATTTTATCTGACTCCATGTACTGGAGTAAAATGGAGCCACCCGGTTTAGGGTTTCCTTGAGTTTTACGATATCGACCTTAGGTCCATCCGAAAAGATATTTTGTATTTCTTCTGACTTGGCATCAAAGAAAGTCTGTATCAAAAATGCATTGGGTCTGCGCTTGATCAATGTCTCGAACAATCGCATGCTCCCAGCAATAACCTGTTTTCCCGTACTGTTATTATCCCCAAGAATATCCAACCCCTTTCTGTGGTAGTTGTACATGGCTATGCGATATTCCCTAAAGGAATTGCTCAAAAGGTTATCCACCAGTTCAAATCGGGTACGCTGCCCTGTTTCCTGGCTCCATCCAGAGAAATTGGTTCCTTGAGCCTGTGTCACAATATTCTGTGCTTTTCTATATAGGTCATCTCCTCCTTCCAGAGAGAATGTATCCGCATCCAGACCAAGAATGATATATACGTAGTATGTTATAACTCCCACCAGATTGGAGTCAAAAACATTTTCATTAAAAACCAAAGGTTGAAATTCCTGGTACCTAAAATTGAAGGCGTCATCCTTATAATTAAAAACCGGGCTTTCGTATGATGTATTAAAAACCGGTCGCGAAGATTGAATTTGGATATTGGCCTCAAAACGATCGGACTCATATTGGGTAACCGTAATAAACATTCGGGCGTTGACCCTTTCATTCTCTTTATACACCCTGTTGGTCCATTTGTTCTTGTTCACAAAATCGTTCAGGGAACGTTCCAAGGTTCTAAAAATCTGTTGATTGGTCTGACCTACCTGATCAGAGTTGACTGTAATGGTGCAGTTTAATTCCTGCGCAATAAAAGTTTGCGAAAACGCCAATAACAAGGTGAGCAATAAAATCTTACGCATGAATTCTGGAGATAATTTCTTTCCAAATGTCCAAGGCCACTTCGGGCTTTGTCTTCAATGCAAACGTTTTTATGTCCGAATTCTTATCAATAAAGGTAATTTTATTGGTGTTGGTCCCAAAACCTGCACCATCATCTTTTAAGGAATTAAGTACGATGGCATCAAGATTCTTGCGTTGCAGTTTCCCTTTGGCATTTTCCAATTCGTTTTCGGTCTCCAAGGCAAAACCGACCAAAAACTGTTTTTTCTTTGCCTCTCCCAATGAAAAAAGAATGTCAGGATTCCGTTCCAACGCAATGTGTAGGTCGCCATCTTTTTTCTTCATTTTTTCCTTGGCAACGTGCTTAGGACGATAATCGGCAACGGCAGCAGCACAGATGGCAATATCCATTTCCTTGTAATGTTGATGGCATACATCGTACATTTCTTGGGCCGATGTGACTCGAATCAACCTAATCGAATCATTCTCCACCTGTAGATTTGTAGGACCAGAAACCAAAATCACCTCAGCTCCCAAGTTTGCAGCACTTTTTGCCAGTTCAAATCCCATGGTCCCAGATGATCTATTCCCTAAAAACCGAACGGGGTCAATGGCTTCATGGGTTGGACCCGCAGTAATCAATACTTTCTTTCCATTTAATGGAAGTCCTTTCTTTAAATCCTCCTGAATAAACTCAATAATGGTCTCAGGTTCTGCCATTCTGCCCTCTCCATGCAAACCACTGGCCAGCTCTCCAGATTCAGCAGGAATCATAGTATTCCCAAAGGAACCTAATTTTTCAAAAGAAGCGGATGTTGATGAGTGCTTGTACATGTCCAAATCCATGGCCGGAGCATAATACACCGGGCATTTTGCCGATAGGTATGTTGCCAAAAGAAGGTTATCACAGGTGCCATGCGCCATTTTTGACAGCGTATTGGCGGTTGCAGGGGCAATGAGCATAATATCTGCCCACAATCCAAGTTCCACATGGTTGTTCCATGAAAGACTGCCATCTTCCTCGTTTACAAAATCAGTAAGTACCGGATTTTTTGAAAGTGTGGAAAGCGTAAGAGGAGAAACAAAAGAGCCGGCACTTTGGGTCATCACAATTTTGACCTTAGCACCAGCTTTTATCAATAGTCTAACCAGAAATGTGGTCTTATATGCGGCAATTCCCCCGGTAATGCCCAAAAGGATGTTTTTACCGCTAAGCATTTCTTAGGCGTCCTTCTCTGTGTTCCTGTAGTAAATTTTGTCTTCCAACCATTCCATAACAGCTAGAGCGTGTGGTTTTGGAAGTTTTTCGTAAAATTTGGAAACTTCTATCTGTTCTTTGTTTTCAAAGACTTCTTCCAAACTATCACTATACGTTGCAAACTCCTCCAACTTCTCCAACAATTCTTTCTTTATTTCAGAATTAATTTGAATTGCACGCTTGGAAGCAATGGAGATTGCTTCATATATATTATCTGTTTTCTCGTCAAATTCGTTTCTGTTGTGTGTAACAGTAGAAACGGGAGCTTTTGTATTCTTCAAATCTTGCATGTGCCTGCTTATTTAAACTATTATTTGGAGTTGGAATATGAACTTAATTCCTTCTGTATTTTTTCAGATAGGTTATCGGCCTTCTTTTTAAACTTTGTCTCTGGGTAATAACGCATTAAGTTATTGTACGCGCTTTGTGCATCTTCCAGACGTTCCTGTTTTTTGTTTTCGGTACTGTTAAGCGCTAAATTGGTAGCTGCTGCTATACGATAATACAATGCTTCTTCCCTGTAGATAGAACCAGGATTATCAGAAATAAAATTGTCCAATGCCGTAATTGCCGAAATCAAGATGGGATAATTGAACTCACCCAGTTTGTTGAACTGCTTGGCTATCTCTATTTGTTTTTTCTCTTTTTTTGACGTCAGCTCCTTGGCCATAGCATTGGCTTCGGCAAAATATTCCGATTCTGGATAGGTGTTGATGAATATCTGAAGCTTTGCCAACGCCTTGTCAGTATCAGTTTGGTCCAAAGAATACGCCGGAGAGAGCTTATAATAACTCTTTGCCCCTAAAAAACTGGCTTCTTGGACCTTATCACTTCTTGGGTATGATTTAATAAATCGTTCAAATTGATATCCAGCGAGATAATAGTCCTTCGACTTAAAGTAAGAATCGGCAAAAAAGAACATTACACGTTCACCCTGAGGTTTGCCAACATATTTGGGAGCAATTTGCTCAAAAAGCCTTTTTGCCCTCTTATAGTCCCCTTCTTTATAAAACTTCTCGGCCATATCATACTTGGCCTTAACATCTTCATTTTTAAGTACCTTTTGATACTCGCTACACGATGAAAGAAAGATTGCTGCTAAAAGTAAAGGGAGAATCGACCTCATTTTCAAAAACATTTTGCAAAATTAGTGATAATCAATGGATTTAAAAAATTGATTTACTCTCCAAAAATAACTGCATCAATAACCATTCGCCAAGGTTTTGGCGAACATTTAACGAACATTAGGCGTAAACTTGGTCAAATGATTTTAAAAAGTCGGAAATCTTATTTCTCAATTCAGGGGAAGCCTTCACCAATGGCAATCGCACTTCAGGGTTGCACAGTCCAAAATGGTCAAAAATACTTTTGATTCCAGCTGGATTCCCTTCCTGAAAAATAAGCTGCATGACGGGTAGAAGATCATGATGTATCTGATAAGCTTCCTCCGAATTGCCATTTTGACCCAAACCAATCATTTTGGAAAACGCACGAGGCAGTCCTTGTCCCAGAACCGAGATAACCCCGGACCCACCAGCCAAAACTGTTGGCAGTGCTGTAAAATCATCCCCCGAAATCATTAGAAAATCCTCTGGCTTCCCTTTAATGATCTCGTCTATTTGCACCATATCACCACATGCTTCCTTAATGGCCACGATATTGGAAAAATCGTGAGCCAAACGCAAGGTGGTTTCCGGCAACATATTACTTCCCGTCCTTGAAGGTACATTGTAAAGTACGATTGGTTTGGGAGAGGCATTTGAAATTGCCCTAAAATGTTGATAAATGCCTTCTTGAGTAGGCTTGTTATAACAAGGTGTTACAGATAAAATTGCATCAAAATCCGATAAGTCCAATGTAGAAAGTTCTTCAACAACGGCAGCTGTATTATTTCCCCCAACTCCCAATACCAAGGGTAATCTCCCGGCATTGGCTCTTATTACCACATCTATGACCAACTGTTTATCGGTTTTGGAGAGTGTTACGGATTCTCCAGTTGTCCCAAGAACAACAAGGTAATCAACCCCACCCTGAATACAATGCTCAACAATACGTTCCAATGCCTTAACATCAACAGAAAAATCATCATTGAACGGGGTAACCAACGCAACTCCCGTACCTACTAACTGTTCCATTACAATTCGTTTAAAACTTTTAAATACTTTTTCAACTCACTTTTAAAGACTTTAAAGTCTTTAAAAGATGTATTTAAGATCAGGTCATTTATTTTGGGGTCCAAAGCTCCAAAGCCAACTTTTAGTCTTGCCTGGGTCTTTACGGAGAGTAACTTCATCATTAAATTGTCTTCTTGATAATAATTGATGAGCATATCATATTCCCTACCCAAAAACTCCAAGACATATCCATTTTCTATGACTCCTTTCCAGCCCAAATCCTTGTCTGAAAAAATTTGGATGGCATAAGGTGAGTTTTTATCGTATTCCCTTTTATATCCAATTATTTTAATGGCATTGGGCCTAAGGGAAAAATCATCAATCAACTCGTAGAAAATTTCGGCATTCTCAAAATTGTCCACATCAACAATACAGCCAATACTGCTGATTCCTTTCTCTCTCTCAACGACCGTAGGAGGTTTTTTCATTTCCTCCTGCAAATATTTAAGACCTGATTTAACCTTAAATTTATCCTGGAGACCTTTTAGAAACATATTTTTTATGCATTTTTACAAAGGTAATTATTCTACCAAGATAGCTTAACAAAGATACTCACGTGAATAATTTAAAATACAAACAATTCGTTATATTTATAACTTTTTGTTTTTTGATGTCCTGCAAGCAGGAAAAAGGAAGCCTTTCGGAAATTGAAGGCCGGCAGATTCAAATAGACTCCACTTTACACACAGCGGATTCTATTTCCTCATTTATTAAACCCTTCAAGGATCGAATAAATGATGTGTTGGATAGCGCACTTGCCTATGCCCCAAAACCTTTGTTGTTGGAAGATAGTGAACACAACACCTCCATGGGGAATTTAATGGCTGATATCGTTCTATTGGAAACAGCACCGCTGTTTAGATCAAAGACCGGGAAGGAACTTGATTTTGTTGTGCTGAACAGAGGGGGCATCCGATCTATAATTTCCTCGGGCAATGTTACGGCTAGAAATGCATACGAGGTAATGCCATTTGAAAACTACATATCCGTTGTTGAACTGAATGGCACTGCCGTAAGAGAGCTTATCACATTCTTGATCACAGCTACGCGGCCCCACCCCATTGCGGGAATGCAAATTGTTATGGGTAAAAATGGTGGTTTGGAATCGGTTACGATTAACGGAATGCCATTTGATGAAAATCGAAATTATTTTGTGGCCACTTCTGACTACTTGGTTCAAGGCGGTCCCAGTATAGGTTTTTTTAATGAAATAGTTTCAACAACAGATACAGGTTATCTTATTCGGAATGCCATAATAGACCACTTTAAGAAAATAGATACTGTACAAGCTACTGTTGACAACAGATTTATACAACTCAAATAAATGAAAAGAAGGGATTTCATTGCAAATACTGCTGTATCTACCGCGTTAATAGGTCTTGGTGGATTAGGACTTAATTCCTGCTCCAATCGTAACAATACACATATTACCATTCTGCATACAAATGATGTGCACAGCCACATAGATCCTTTTCCAAATTCCCATTCCCATTATGCGAATCTTGGGGGTATTGCTCGAAGGGCAACTTTGGTGCAGCAGATACGAAACGAGAACCCAAACACTTTACTTTTTGATGCTGGGGATATTTTTCAAGGCACTCCTTATTTTAATTTTTATGGCGGGGAATTGGAATTCAAATTGATGAGCAAACTTAAATACGATGCGGCTACCATCGGAAACCATGATTTTGACAATGGAGTAGATGGTCTATTGGCACAAGTACCCCATGCCAAGTTTGAGCTGTTGTCTGCCAATTATGACTTTTCCAACACGGTGATGGATGGGTTTGTAAAACCCTATAAAATTTATATGGTCAACACTATAAAAATTGGCGTTTATGGAATCGGAATCAAACTGGATGGGTTGGTAGGTAAAAGACTTTACAAGGAAACCGAGTATCTAAACCCTTTTGAAATAGCTTTGGATATGGAACTTAGACTTAAGGAGGAAGAAAATTGTGACCTTATCATCTGTCTTTCCCATTTAGGGTATGATTACGAAGATCCGGAGCGGCCGTCAGATACACAATTGGCCGAACGCACCCTTCACACCAATTTGATTATTGGGGGGCACACCCATACGTTTTTGGATAAACCTGATATTCGCACAAACAAAAATGGAGATTCAGTATTGGTGAATCAAGTAGGGGCCTTTGGCCTCAATTTGGGTCGAATTGATTTTTATTTCGATGCATCTAAAAATACTTCTGCCAACGGAGTAAGCATTTCCGTTTAGCACAAGGTAAATCCTTCAATCCATACACAATTTAATACACATCCTACACCCCCTGAATGGGCATATGGGAATTTTCTTATCTTAAAGAGCATTCCATTTTGTTCAACAAGAGAAAATCAAAAGCGCCATGCCACAATTAGATTCAACCCTCTTCAATACCAGTGGTTCCCTAAAGTTCACCTTTGCTGGTTTCCCTGATGCCAAAATTTTGGAGAGCGAAACTTCATCCAAGTGGATACAACATCTGCTTTTTGGTGATTACATCACCCTTTTGGATACTGAAATAATCAATAATCGAGTTAGAGTGCATTCCAGGAATAAAACTGGCTGGATTTCAATTGACAATATTCAAAAGAATAGAACGCTCGAAATAAATTTTGTGGATATTGGTCAAGGTGACGGTTGTCATTTAATAACCCCGGACGACCAGCATTATTTTATAGATGCCGGTAAGGGAGACAATATGTACCGCTATCTGTATTGGCGTTTCAATCTGGATGAAAATGACAGTCTGCCCATGATGTTCAAAGCAATTGTGAGTCACCCAGATAATGACCACTATTTGGGTTTTGCTGATATTTTTGAAGAACCCGCAATTCAATTTGATATCATTTATCATAGTGGGATAGTACATAGACCTGTTGATAATACCAAAGGCTGGAATACGCAGCTTGGAAAAGTGGAGGAACTTTCTGATGGTGAGGATTATTTGTTATCTCTGGAGCTCACCGATGCGGCAATGAAATCGATATTGAACGATCCCCAAAATTCTGTTGGCACGGGATCTCAATATCCAGAGACCATGGCTTTAGCATTGTCCCAACAAAACCAACCCACTTTTACCGCTCTTAATAATCAAACAGGGTTTTTATTGGGTAACGGAGGTGCCAATGAATTTTCATTGAAGGTCATTGCCCCGATTTTAGAGCAAAAAGATGGAAACACGGTACTTCCATTTCTTAAAAACAATGGTAAGACCAAAAATGGCCATTCTGTTTTGCTGATGCTACACTACAAACATCTGCGCGTTATGTTGGGCGGAGACATTAATGAGGAAGCAGGAGAATACATTAATGGCAAACTAGGAGCCAATGCAAACACAGTACTCCAAGCGGATATTGCCAAAGCATGCCACCATGGAAGCCATCTGTTCAGTTATGAATTCTTGGAAAACATCAACGCTCTGGGCACGGTAATTTCAAGTGGTGATGACGAAAACTATAGCCATCCTCGTCCGGATACCCTTGGGGCCATTGGCAAGACCGGCTATAGTAAAAAACCTTTGATTTTCAGTACGGAACTAGCCAGGTCCAACAAGGATTTTTCCTCTACGACCATTCCCGAATTGGTTAAAAAATACCAAAGCTGGGAGAAGGCCAAAGTTGAATTTGAGGATTTTGAAAAAGATTTCGTAGACACTCCTGCCAATCAACAGGAGTTACAGGAACTCAAAGAAAAAATGGTCAAGAAGTACAAAGAAATCAACTCATATCTTACCCGTTATGGAATGATCAGCTTAAGAAGTGATGGCGATCAAATGATAGTAGCCCAAAAATTGGAAAGGGATTCAAGAAGCAGTAAGTATGACATTTACGAGTTTGCGTTTGATGCACAGGAACAACGCTTTGTTCGAAAATAAAAAACATTCTTTTTGTTAATTTTTTAACATTTTTTGTACATTGTGTGCTAATCTTAACTAAACACGACTATATGAAAGAAAAGATTTCTACCCCACAAACCCCTCCATTACCTATCTCACTCACCTTCTTTCTCACTCTATTTTTGGTTACTATTTCGTTTGGACAAAGCCAGTATAACTTGCCTGCGCCAATAAGCCAACTTACAGTGAATGAAAATGGAGATATTGCCTGTAACATTCATACCAATGATGCTATTGCGGTAGGGCATCATCAAATGGGAAGTGCAAAATCAGGACTTAAAATGAACGGAGCGCAAAAAGTAGCTTCATCATCCAAAAAAGCACCGAGTGGTGCCACAATTTTTGTCGACTATTATAATTTTGACCTTAGTTTTCCTGAAGAGGATTTCATCATTGCGGCAACCGCTTTTCAGTCCGCAGTGGACGCATGGGCAGCCAGTTTATCTTCTGATGTACCCATTTTTGTAGCTGCAGTTTTTCAGCCATTAGACCCTGGCGTGCTTGGTTCGGCAGGTCCAACCAGTGTATTTGCAAACGCTCCAGGATTGGAGCGTAATACATGGTATGGAAATGCACTTGCCGATAAACTTAGCGGAGAAGACCTTTCTCCTTTAAGCTATGATATTGTGGCTAATTTCAGTACAGTTTTCCCTAATTGGTATTACGGAACTGATGGGAATACACCTCCTGGCGATTTTGATTTTAAAACCGTTGTGCTGCATGAGCTAGGTCATGGCCTTGGATTCTTCGGATCTATGTTTGTTGATAATGCAAGCGGCATTGGAGACTACGGTTTTGGAATTCCAGACCCAATATACCCTGCAATCTACGATCGCCTGGCTAATTCTTCCGATGGAAAATCCATCTTAAAGGAAAATAGATATGGTAATTTCTCTACGGAGTTGGGTAACGTACTATTATCTGGTCCATTGACGGCTAAAGGACCAAGAATCAAGAAAGCTACTCAAGGAAAAGGAGCTCAATTGTTCACCATTCTTGATTCAGCAATCTTTGGGGACATTCCGGGTTTAACCGATGTTTGGCTACCAGGATCTAGTTATTCCCACCTTGATTTTGTGACCTATGCAGGTAGTCCTAACGGATTAATGGTACCTTTTTTGTCCAGAGGGCTCTCATTTTCAAGTCCTGACAACATCGTCCTTTCCATTTTTGATGACATGGGATGGAATGACAAGGTAAATAGAGAAGTCATGGAGGACAAAAGTAATAGTGGAGATGATGGTGATGATCCACTGGCAGAGTCTCAAAATGTGGTCTCACTTTATCCAAACCCCTTCATAAATGATGTCAACATTACACTTACCGAAGGTAGATCAATCAAAAAAGCATCGGTATCAGATTTCTCGGGAAGTCAATATTCAGTCCCAAAAGGAAAAATACGAGGTGGCAGTAATGCGACTATTGACCTTTCCAACTTTAGAGGTAGATCGGGGTTGTACTTTTTGCAGTTGACCTATGATGACAATACATCCGAAGTAGTAAAAATTTACAAGCGCTAATTCAAATAATCTTTACTTGTAAAGAGATGCCGAGCAATTGCTCGGCATTTTTTATGGGTTGATTATAAACTGAACCAATTGTTTCAGTTCCTCTTCCAAAGTTAATTTTGGGAATGACCTGCCCGCTTGCCTATACCAATACCCCGCATTCCAATCATCACCTTCTTTACGATGTAAATAAGCATGAATCCAACTCCCCATCTGTGTATGCAGTTCTTGAGCGATGTCATGCGAAGCATTCCAGTCTCCCTTGGCATCCCACCACAAAGCCTGTAAAGCCAAAGACCAATCATTCGGAGGACTTGAATCACTTAGTGTTTCCTGAAAAGTTTTATAATTCGTTGGTGTCATTTTACAAAATTATGGACGAAGCCAAGTATCCGGATTCAAATAGAACATTTTTTTCCATCCTTGTACTGCATCAGTATCTTTTAAATGTACATAAGGAAAAGGAGTGGTAATGGCATAATGCAAATGCGGAGGTTTACCTTGGGCATTTCCTGTATTGCCCACTGTCCCTATGGTTGAACCTCGTTTTATGGGTTTTAGTGGAAAAGTCTGGATTTCATCCAAATGGGCATAATAATGAAATCGCCATTTTGGTCCCAGCACCATTACGGACTTCCCTCCTTTACCACCCTCATAAGTATATACTACAATTCCATGGGTAGAAGCAATTACGGGAGTGCCTTTGTCCGCAAAAATATCAATCCCCTTGTGGGTCACCGAGCTTCCCCACGGATAGGCCCAAAATGATTTTTTATCCCAACTGCTGGTATTGGCCCTTTCAACGGGGATTATCATGGATTGGGGCCAAAGAAATCCTAATAAAAGAACGAGCAAGGGCAACCAAAACCATTTCTTAAAATATCGATAGCGAACCAAAAAGGCAAAGCTCGATAATAGCAAATACCAAAAACGTCTGGTTGTATTGGTAATCATGGTTACAGTTTGGCCATGAACTCTTGTTCCGAAATAATAGGCACCCCTAAATTTTCCGCTTTGGTTTTTTTACTGGGTCCCATTTTGTCACCAGCCACCAAAAAACTTGTTTTTGATGAAATGGAGGAAGCCACTTTGCCTCCATTGTCCTCTATCAATTTCTTCAATTCCGTACGTCCGATGGTTTCAAATACCCCTGAAACCACAAAGGTCTGCCCTTTTAATTTGTCAGATTGATTTTCCAATTGGGCCTCAGAAAGTGAAAATTGTAATCCGTAGGATTTTAGTCGTTCTACTGTTTCAACATTGGTCGGATTACCAAAAAACTGCACCACGCTTTCTGCAATCCGTTCCCCAATTTCATCAACAGAAACCAATTCTTCCTGCGAAGCAATCATTAAGGCATCAATATTTTTATAGGCCTTGGCCAATTTCTTTGCCACAGTTTCGCCTACATATCGTATTCCCAAAGCAAACAATACCCGTTCAAAAGGTATGGTTTTGGAAGCTGCGACTCCGTTTACCAGGTTTTCTGCCGATTTTTCAGCCATTCGTTCCAAAGGCATTACCTGTTCCTTGGTCAAAGTGTACAGATCCGCATAGTTCGTAATCAGCCCTTCTTTGAATAACAGCTCCACGGTTTCACTCCCCATACCTTCAATATCCATGGCTTTTCTGGAAATAAAATGTTGGATGCGTCCCGTGATTTGGGTTGGGCACCCGGTATCATTAGGACAAAAATGTTGTGCCTCACCTTCTTTCCGAATCAACTCAGTTTCGCATTCCGGGCAATGCGCAATGTATTTTGTAGGGGTTGAATCAGAAGGGCGTTTCGTAAAGTCAACGGCAATGATCTTGGGAATGATCTCCCCTCCTTTTTCCACAAAAACGGTATCACCTTCCCGAATATCCAGTTTTTCAATCTGATCTGCATTGTGCAGCGAAGCCCTTTTAACTGTAGTTCCCGCCAAGAGTACAGGTTCTAGATTGGCCACTGGAGTTATGGCCCCTGTGCGTCCAACTTGATACGTAATCTCATTCAAAACGGTTGAAACCTGTTCTGCCTTAAACTTATAGGCCATGGCCCATCGGGGTGCTTTGGCGGTATATCCCAATTCTTCCTGATATCGAAGGCTATTGACCTTAATGACCACTCCATCTGTCTCATAAGGTAAATCGTGTCTGTGCACATCCCAGTGTTCCACAAATTGCATCACCTCATCCGTGGTTTTACACAGTTTTGCGACCGTAGGGACTTTAAATCCCCATGCGCGGGCTTTGTCCAAGACTTCAAACTGCGAATTAATATTCAAGTTTTTTCCGGTGATGCTATACAGCAGACATTCCAAAGGGCGCTGGGCAACCAGAGCACTGTCCTGCAACTTTAAACTTCCAGAAGCCGTATTTCTAGGATTCATATATGGATCTTCCCCAGCTTCAATCCGTTCTTTGTTCATTTGGGCAAATCCCTCCAAAGTGAGGATAATTTCCCCCCGAATATCAAATTTGGGAGGGTAATCTCCGTGTAGTTGTAGAGGTACCGATTTTATGGTTTTGATATTGGTGGTTACATCATCACCTTGAAATCCATCCCCCCTAGTGACCGCACGCACCAATTTTCCATCTTCATACGTTAGGCTGATAGATGCTCCATCATACTTTAACTCGCAAGTGAATTCAACCGGGACATCTCCCAAAATACGTTGAATGCGTTTCTCCCAATCCTCCAGATCATCTTTGGAATAGGAATTGTCCAAGGAATACATACGATGCTCATGCTGTACGGTTTCAAAATTTTTGGTCACCGCTCCCCCAACACGAAGTGTTGGTGATGTGGCATCATAAAATTCTGGATTTTCCTCTTCCAGTTTTTGAAGTTCCTTGAGTTTTATGTCAAACTCATAATCAGAAATGGTGGGTTTGTCCAATACATAATAGTTGTAATTATGTTTTCGGAGTTCATCCCTTAAGGATGTTATTTTTTGTTGGATGGTCATGATTTTATTCCTTTAAGCATTCTATCGTTTCCAAAAAGGTCTTTGCGGAGTTCAATTTCCAAAAAATTATGCGCTTCTAAAAGTGCCTGGGTCTTATCTCCCAAATATTGGTTGATTTCAAAAAACAAACTTCCATTGGTTTTTAAATTATCCGAAGCGAATTTTGTGATGGCTTCATAAAATACCAATGCGTTATTATCTGGGACAAAGAGCGCTAAATCAGGTTCATAATCTCGCACATTCTTTTTCATTTCTGATTTTTCCAGCTCCCGAACATAGGGAGGATTGGACACGATAATATCGAATTTGGATTCTGGCTCAAATCCGGGGTCAAGAATATCTTTTTGAAGAAATGTGACATCCACTTCGTTCAATGCAGCATTCTGTTTCGCCACATCCAACGCTTTTTCAGAAACATCAACGGCATACACTTTTGCATTGGGAAGGTTTTTGGCCAATGCAATGGCAATACAACCGCTACCCGTTCCTATGTCCAAAATATTTAGGTCTCGACTGCTCCTTCGACTGCGCTCAGGATGACATTGTTCTCCCTGACAATAATCAAGAATCCATTGTACCAACTCTTCGGTTTCCGGTCTTGGAATGAGAACATGTTCATTAACTTGAAATTCTAAATCCATAAAATGGGCATTACTCAATATATATTGAATAGGTTTTTCCTGTTTAAGTTGGGCCAACGTTTCAAAAAGTGGTTGTTCCTCTTCTTTGGTAAGGGTCAAGTTAGGTTGCAGCACCAAAACAAACCGCTCCAGTTTTAAGTAATGTTCAATGGTCCAATAAAAAAAAGTATCAACTTCTTCCGTTGGGTAGATTCCGTCCAACTCTTTATGAAAAATAGTCTTGATTTCCCTTAGTAACAATGTTACAGTGTTTTAAGCATCCAAACTGGGCACGAATAATGTCCGGTATCGCCCATTGGGGCATCTATATATTCAAATCCGTTGTTCTGATATAATTTTTGGGCAGCTTTCATATAGGGCATGGTCTCCAGATAACATTTTTCAAATCCAAATTCCCTAGCTCTTTCAAGGCACACTGATATCAACTTTGTTCCAACTCCCTTCCCTCTAGCCTCAGACAACAAATACATTTTCTGAAGCTCACAAACATTTCCCTTATAATTATCCAATTGTGCAACCCCTGCACATCCAATAATCTTACCATTTTCCACCACAGCGTAATATGTAGCTTTAGGGAGGTTATACGTTCCATACATATCATCCAAAGCTTTATCAGCATAGGCCGTACCTACCTTTGGAACGCCCATTTCCAACAAAACCTCACGAATCAGTTTGGCAATCTGCCCATTGTCTTCGGGGGTGATTTCCCGAATTACAACTTGGTCCATATTGTATTTTATTATCCTATTTTTGTTGGGTGAAGATACATGAAAAATACATGTTGCGGTGCATTCAATTGGGCAAAAAAGGACTCGGGAACACCGCTCCGAATCCAATGGTGGGATGCGTAATAGTGTATCAGGAAAAAATTATCGGAGAAGACTATACAAGTCCATACGGAGGGAATCATGCCGAAGTAAATGCCATTGAATCGGTAGCTGACAAATCACTTTTATCAAAGTCAACCTTATATGTGACTTTGGAACCTTGTTCACACCACGGCAAAACCCCGCCTTGTTCCGATTTAATCATCAAACATAAAATTCCGGAAGTAGTTATTGGTCTTAAAGATCCGCATGATAAAGTAGCGGGTAATGGGATTAAAAAACTGGAAGCATCAGGTTGTAAGGTAAATGTTGGTGTTCTTGAAGATGAATGCCGAAGGCATCATAAACGTTTTTTGACCTTTCATGAAAAAAATCGACCCTACATTATATTAAAATGGGCCGAAACCCAGGATGGTTTTCTTGCCCCAAACAAATCGCAAAGAACTGAAAACCCACAACCTTTTTGGATTACCAACACCTACTCGAAGCAATTGGTACATCAATGGCGCGGTCAGGAACAGGCCATTTTGGTTGGAACTAACACTGTTTTAGAGGACAATCCCAAATTGACAACCAGAAATTGGAAGGGCAAAAATCCCATTAGAGTGGTTTTGGACAGTAGTTTGAAGATTCCGAAAGAATTTCATGTAATGGACGGCAGTGTAAAGACTATTGTACTCACTGAAGTAAAGGAGGAGTCAAAATACCTAGCTCATATTGATTACGAAGTAATCGATTTCTCAAAACCTTTGGCTTCCCAAATTTGTGCTGTCCTGCACAAGCATTCCGTAACCAGTATTTTGGTTGAGGGTGGCTCAAAGACCCTTCAAACTTTTGTTGATGAAGGTTTTTGGGATGAAGCTAGAATCTTTGTTGGAGCAACTACTTTTGAAAATGGGATTTTCGCGCCCAAGATTTCAGGTAAACTTTTAGAAACTACACCTATTTTATCAGACAACTTATCCATATTTGTACATGATTAAAAATATTATACTCGATTTTGGCGATATCTTCATTGATTTGGATAAACCAGCTACAGCTGAAGCCATGAAGAAATATGGCTTTACAAATCTGACCCCGGCTCTGGACAATCTGTTCAAAGAATATGAAAAGGGAACTGTCAGTTCTTCAAGCTTTTTAGATACGGTCTCCGTACATTTTCCAGAGGCACCCAATCAATATATAATAGATGCCTGGAATGCCATTTTAAAAGATTTTCCCGATAGCAGGCTAGAATTTGTAGAGGCATTGGCCAAAGAAAACAATTACCGTTTATTCCTGTTGAGCAATACCAATGACATACATATAGAATATGTAAAGCAACAAATGGGTATGGAAAAATTCAACCGGTTCAAAAACTCTTTTGAGGTATTTTACCTTTCCTATGAAATGGGGATGCGAAAACCCGATGTGGAAATCTTTGAATTTGTATTGCATACTGACAAGCTTGTTGCTTCCGAAACGCTGTTTGTGGATGATACAAAAGAAAACACGGATGCCGCGGCCAGCATAGGCATCAATGTGTGGAATCTCCAGGTTGGCAAGGAGGATATCACCCAATTAAAATCATACCTGTAGATGTTGTATTTAGTTTTAAGCGTTCTCTGTACAAGTCTGATCTTTGTAATCTTCAAACTTTTTGACACATATAAAGTCCAGACTTTATATGCCATCGTCGTTAATTATGTGGTTGCCTGCACTGTTGGCCTACTACTTTCCGAGGGCTCCTTCAATATTTATGAGACGATGGAAAAATCATGGTTTCCGGGAGCTATTGCTTTGGGAATGTTTTTTATTCTCGTTTTTAATTTAATGGCCAAGACTTCCCAAGTTGCAGGAGTTTCTGTTGCTTCTGTAGCTACAAAGATGTCATTGGTCATTCCTGTGGTTTTTGGGGTGATTCTTTATCAGGAAAGACTTTCGGGTCTTCAGATAGTGGGTATCTTTCTTGCGCTTGCAGCGGTTTATTTTGCCTCTATGAAGGAAAAAGGCGCATCACTCTCCAAAAAATCATTGATTCTCCCTTTATTGGTCTTTTTGGGTTCTGGAATCATAGATGCCAGCATCAAATATTTTGAAGCAAGCCATTTAAAACCTGAAGAGGTTTCCATTTTTTCTGCAATGCTTTTTGGGTTTGCGGCCATTTCGGGATTTTGTTTTATTGGAATAAAAGCGGTTAAAAAACCTTTAAAGGCAAATTTCAAGAATGTATTGGGCGGAATCTTTTTAGGGGTGCCCAATTACTTTTCCATTTTCTTTTTGTTAAAAGCACTTCAGCATGGCAAACTGGATAGTGCAGCTATCTTTACCCTTAATAATGTAGCCATTGTAATGCTTACCACACTTTTGGGCATTATTTTATTTAAGGAAAGAATGAGTCCAAAGAACTGGGGTGGAATAGCCCTAGCAGTTGTAAGCATCGTTCTTGTAGCTTTGTTTTAATGGAGGAAGATAGCTACAGAACCATAAAGGCACCTTCCGCAGAAATTCTATATAAGGATAGAAAAAGTAAATTCTACGGCTATGCTTTTCCCATTTCCTCGGAAGATGAAGTGAAACCCATTGTGGAAATATTGCGAAAGAAATACCATACCGCCAATCATGTATGCTATGCATGGCAATTGGGTGAAAAAAAATACACATACCGCGCCAATGATGATGGCGAGCCCAACAATTCGGCCGGCATGCCAATTTACGGGCAAATTCAATCTTTTAACGTTACCAATGTATTAGTGGCGGTTGTTCGAATCTTTGGAGGAACCAAGCTTGGCGTTGGAGGATTGATTCAAGCCTACAAAACAACGGCCCAAATGGCTCTGGAAAATTCAAACATTGTTGAAAGAATCATTGAGTCCCAGTTTCAATTATATTTTGGTTATCCAGAAATGGACAAGGTCATGAGAATCATCAAACAAAAAGGAATTTCCATAGTTTCACAGAAAATGGAGTTAAACTGTGAGCTGGTAATTTCGGTTCGTGAAAGTGAAGCAGAAAAAATTCTACAGCTGTTTAAAGAAATGCACGGGATTTCTATTCGGGAGCTTAACTAAAATCCAACCGCTCCAAAATACTATTGGGACATTTAATAGGCTTGTTGGTTTTCTTATCCATAAAAGCCAAAACTGTATTGGCCTCGACCAACAGTTCCTTTTCTTGGTTATAAATTTTGTAGTCAAACTCAATCTTTACCAGCGGAGGTTTTTTTATTTTGGTTTCAACTGTAAGTAGGTCATCGTACAAGGCGGATTTTTTATAATTTATCTGTAAGGAAATTACAGGGAGTATGATTCCATTTTCTTCCATGCTCTTATAGGTAATCCCCAAAGCCCTTAACCACTCTACTCTTCCCATCTCTAAGTATTGTGCGTAGTTGCCATGGTACACAATACCCATTTGGTCAGTTTCTCCATATCTGACCCTAAAAGAAAATGAATTTAATCGCATATATTAACTGAAAAATTATATATTTAAAGGCTTGGTTAACGTTAAGGAAACATGCGAAAAAAAAACAGAATATTCAACCACAAAATCATTTTTTTTTTCAAAGATTTGTTCACATATTTGTCGCATCCAATAGATGTCTAATTCCCCTTAGATATCTAGACCAAAAGCTTTAAAGCTAACCAACAAAAACTAAGGAGATTCTTTTATGAGTGTTACTGCAAATTCCGTATGGAACAACTGTTTGGCTTTTATCAAGGATAATATCCAACCGCAGGCATTCAAAACTTGGTTTGAACCTATTAAACCTATCAAGTTAACAGACAAAGCACTTAGCATTCAGGTTCCAAGTAAATTCTTTTACGAATGGTTGGAAGAGCATTATGTAAAGCTGTTAAAAGTAGCCCTCACCAAAGAATTGGGAACCAACGCAAAACTTATTTACATTATTAAGATGGAAAATAAGTATGGTAACAAGGAACCGTTTACGGAACAGATTCCAAGTGCTAATCGCACAGCGGTTGGACCACAGGAACTGGATGTACCTATTACCTCAAAAAGCCCGGAACTCAAGAATCCATTTGTGATTCCAGGCATTAGAAACATCAAGATTGAGTCACAACTCAATCCTAACTATAATTTTGAGAATTTCTTGGAAGGTGATTCCAACAGGTTGGCAAGGTCGGCGGGTATGGCCGTAGCCAATAAACCTGGTGGTACATCATTTAACCCATTATTGGTTTTTGGAGGTGTGGGTCTTGGTAAAACACATTTGGCTCATGCCATTGGTGTTGAGATCAAGGACAAGTACCCGGAAAAAACTGTGCTTTATATTTCAGCAGAGAAATTCACCCAACAGTATATTGAATCGGTTAAAAAGAATACGAGAAACGATTTCATTCATTTTTACCAATTAATTGATGTACTTATCATTGATGATGTACAATTTTTATCTGGTAAATCTGGAACGCAGGATGTATTCTTCCACATATTCAATCATTTGCACCAAAATGGAAAGCAAGTGATTCTCACATCGGACAAAGCGCCTGTAGATATGCAGGATATTGAACAACGTCTGCTGTCCCGTTTTAAATGGGGACTTTCCGCCGAGTTACAGAGTCCAGATTACGAGACCAGGGTTTCCATCCTAAAAAACAAATTGTACAGGGATGGGGTTGAAATGCCCGAGGACATTATTGACCACGTGGCCAAAAATATAAAAACCAACATCCGTGAGCTTGAGGGCGCTATAATATCATTGATTGCACAGTCCTCATTCAATAAACGTGAGGTGACTTTGGAATTGGCTCAACAGGTAGTTGAAAAGTTTGTAAAGAACACAAAACGAGAAGTTTCCATAGATTACATCCAAAAGGTTGTCTCCGACTATTTTGAAATGGATGTGGCCACCTTACAATCCAAAACCAGGAAAAGACACATTGTTCAGGCTAGGCAATTAGCTATGTTCTTTGCCAAAAAATTCACTAAAGCTTCACTTGCAAGCATTGGTTCGCAAATTGGCAAACGGGACCATGCTACGGTTTTACATGCCTGCAAAACTGTTGACAATCTTGCAGAAACGGATAAACAGTTCAGAAAATATATTGAGGACCTGAACAAAAAATTCTCCTAATTTCACCTCATGAAAACCAAAGTCTTGATGGTCTGCTTGGGCAACATTTGCAGATCACCTTTGGCCGAAGGTATTCTAACATCCAAAGTTGACCCCGCAAAAGTTTTTGTAGATTCAGCAGGGACAGCTGGTTATCATGTAGGTAATCCTCCGGATGAAAGGTCAATTGCCGTAGCCAAAAAATATGGCCTAGATATTAGCCATCAAAAATGCAGACGGTTTTCCGAGATTGACTTTGAAGCGTTTGATTATATCTATGCAATGGACGCCAGCAACTTTTCCAATATTATAAAACTTGCCAGAAGCAAGGAACAGGAACGGAAAGTAAAGCTTCTTTTGGATGAGGTAGATGTTGGTTTGAATGAAGTGCCCGATCCCTATTATGGTGGAGAAGATGGATTTGAAAAAGTATTTCAAATGGTCGATATTGCATGCGAAGCCATTGCTAAAAAATTGATGTGATTTAATGGAAGAAGCAAAACCAAGTCTAGTTTCAGGGAAAGTTTACCTCATTCCGACCACATTAGGAGATAATGCCCCTTTGGAAGTACTTCCCATTTCCATCAAAAGGGCCATTGAGAATATCGACCACTACATTGTGGAAAATGAAAAAACCGCACGGCGCTTTATCAAAAAAATAAGTCCAAGTAAGTCACAGCCTAATTTGCAGATTGAAACCTTGAACAAATTTACCGATTCAGCAGTTATTCCCTCCTATTTGGATCCTTGCATCTCTGGACATGATGTTGGAGTGCTTTCAGAAGCTGGCTGCCCCGGTATTGCCGATCCGGGTGCTGCTGTGGTCAAAGTTGCCCATGAAAAAAGAATTCAGGTGGTTCCATTGATAGGTCCCTCCTCCATTTTAATGGCAATGATGTCCAGTGGAATGAACGGGCAGAATTTTGCTTTCAATGGTTACTTACCTATTGATACTGCCGAAAGAAAGGCAATGATCAAAAGTTTGGAAAGACTTTCTAAAGAAAAGGGGCAATCCCAAATATTTATGGAAACCCCATATAGAAACGACAAACTTTTAAAGGAACTCACCAAAACCCTGCATAAAAGTACTCGGCTATGTATTGCTACGGATATTACACTGCCAACAGAGTTTATTCAAACAAAGAGTGTGCATGAGTGGAAGGAAATTGAAATAGACCTGAACAAACGGCCCACTATATTTATTCTGCAAGCATAAAAAAAGCCCAGAAAATATTCTGGGCCTCACAATCCAAATCGCGTAAATACTTATTTATACTTTTGCGTTTCTTTTCTGTTCAATTATGGAAATATCGAATCCGGCAAATTTTCGCATATAGTACGAGATATTGCTCCCATAAGCATCTGCCACATCATTCTTTCCATAAGAACGAAGATATTTTTTCACATTTCCGGCCCCTGCCAAATGCGCGGCGGCCAATATTCCTGATTCAGTAATCACAACTCCTCTAATCCGTTTTCCATTAAAACGTTTGATGTCTCTACGCAATATCCACTTGTTACGTGCAATATTGGTCTCAAAGGTTCTTTCTTGTAGAGCGGCATCATTCAGAAAATCTTTGGCATTATATACACCCATTAAATTCAAGGTGCCCAATCCAAACTGATACTTTCCAAGGTATCCCAAAGTATTCACTACATCATACCTTCCTTGCGACTCTTTAAAAGCCAAAGCCTCTTTAAAGCCGTTGTACGCATTCCCTAAAAAGGGAGGGTCAATTAACACATCTTTCAAGACATCAGCAGAGTCTTGTTTAACCAAAGCTTCAAAATTCAAATTTACCTTTAACGAATCAGGAACTTTAGAATCCACTTTTTTCGTCATGGTATATGAACCAAAACTTGTCAAAATTACAATCATGGCAAGATGTAAAATAAAACCTATCCATCTTTTCATAACTCTCATATTTAAGGTTCCAATACCTGATGGCATTGAAATTAAATTTGGCCGGCAAATATAGGGGGAGACTTTTTCTTTACAAGTATAAAGCTCATAAGATTTTCTTAAATGAGCCTTAAATTGCGTTAAACAGCTGAAAATTAACGGTAAAGTGTATTATCTGAGCACTTTTTTAGAATTAAGCCATCGGATATATTGCACCTTATTTCGGTTATGTTGTGCTAAGGTTTTGGCAAACATATGGTACCCAAAATTAGAAACATCGGCTACAAAATAGAGGTAATCGTGTTTTTCCGCATTCAAAACAGCTTCTATCGATGAAATATCTGGCATAGTAATCGGTCCAGGTGGAACACCCCTATATTTATAGGTATTATAAGGTGAATCCATTTCCAAATCCCTATACAATACTCGTTTAATTATAGTATCATAATTGCCTGTTTCCTTTTTGATGGCATAAATAACTGTAGGATCTGCCTGCAACAATATACCTTTTCTAATTCTATTTAAATAGACTCCAGCCACCCTAGGTTTCTCCTCTGCTTTTACCGTTTCTTTTTGTACTACAGCAGCCAAGGCTATGGTTTGAGCTGGTGAGAGGTTTAATTTTTTTGCTTTTTGCAAACGGTCTTCGTTCCAATATCTACTGTACTCCTTGAGCATGCGATCTCTAAAGCCTTGTGCACTGGTATTCCAAAAGAATTCATAGGTGTTGGGAAGATACATTCCCAGTTTTGTGTCGTCATCGAAGCCAGATTCCTTGAGAAATGCCGCATCATTGAACGTGCTTAATAGCGATACACTATCAGCTTCAATCTGTTGGGCTATTCTACCTGCCAACAGCGGCAAGGATTCTTGGTTATTGAATGAAACTTTGACCGGAATGTTATTGCTTCGTAGGGAATTAATGATCTCATTATTGTTCATCCCCTTCTTTATCCCAAATTTTCCTCCCTTTATATTGGTTATATAACCTTTCCGCTCAGCAACAGATTCAAAGGTGGACAAATTCTTTACCAAAGGCTCCAAACTGTTCTTTACATCAGAAAAAGTGGCATCCGAAGCTATATAAACAAATGCTTCATCATTGTTGAATTTTGTATTGGGACTAAAAATGGCACCATAAATTTGATAAGCAACAAAACCACAAATCAAAAGTCCTAAAACCGCGGTCGCCCAAAGTACTTTCTTAAGATGCATTGGAATTTATTTTTTGAAACATCAATTCATTTTTGAAACCACTATTGGTTCTTATCCATTCTTTTTTGACTCCTATTTTCTCAAAGCCCAATTTTTCGAACAAATGGATACTGGCCTTGTTCTCCTCCAAAATATTTGCGTACAATTGATGAAGATCCAAGGTAGAAAAAGCATAATCACATACTAGCGAAATAGCCTCTGCCCCTATTCCTTTATTCCTATCGTTGGTTTTGGCAACAACAATACCCATTCCAGCTCTTCTATGTTTAGGGTCAAAGTCAAAAAGGTCAATCAAACCTATGCAATTATCGTCTTTATTGCAGATACAAAGTCGTAACTGTTTTACATCATAAATATCGCGGTGCGCATTCTCTAGGTAAAGTCTGAGCACCTTTTTTGAGTAAGGTCTTAGGGTACCACTGATTTCCCAAATGGAAGTGTCATTCTCCAATTGGTACAAAAAATCCAAATCCTCCGGCTCCAGAGCTCGCAAATAAACTTGTTTCCCTTTTAAGTTCAGCATTCAATCTCTCCTTTATATACTTGTTTAGCAGGACCTTTTAAAAAAATGTTGGTGTATGTCCCATTTTGCTGTTCAAAACTGATGGTCAAATCACCTCCCACAGCATTGATTTTTACATTTTTGGATGTGGTCTTCCCTTCTTTGTGCATTGCAATGGCAACGGCCGTAACCCCGGTTCCACAGGATAATGTCTCATCTTCAACCCCTCGTTCATAGGTACGAACATTGAACGTATCACCATGAGATTGTTCTACAAAGTTGATGTTGCTCCCCGATTTTCCATAGAGCCCATACCTCAGTTTGGCACCTTCCGTCTTTACATCCAACCCGCCCAGATTTCCCACAAGCTGCACATGGTGGGGAGATCCTGTGTCCAAGAAACTATAGGCCGATTTTTCTTTGATTTCACTTACATCGCTCATTTTCAAATTCACTATGTCGCCTTCCAAAGTTGCATAATGCAATCCGTCAATCGCATTAAAGGTGGTTTCTCCATCAATTATACCCAAGTAATTCGCAAAAGCTACAGCGCATCTTCCTCCATTGCCACACATGCTCTGGCTTCCATCAGAATTAAAATACTCCATCTTAAAATCTGAAGCAAGGTCATTTTCCAAAAGAATAAGCCCATCGCCACCAATGCCAAAGCGTCTATCACAGAGTTTTGTAATCAACGTAATATCACTTTTTGGAAAAAACCCTTGGCGATTGTCAATCATCACAAAATCATTTCCCGTACCTTGATATTTATAAAATTGTAGTACCATAATTGCCTGCAAAGAAACAAAGATAGCGTATTCTTTAAGGATTTTTTTGTAGTTAAAAACGAGTTAAACCGACATAGGGAAAAATGAATTCATCTAATTTTGTTGAAGCTTAATGTTAAATTATTATTGAATTATGAAAAGAATAGCCAGTTTATTCCTAGTATCCTTGTTTACAGGAGCTATTACTTTGGGAGCTTATAAATTATTTTTTGAAAAAGACACTTATAAATTGGTTACTGCCAATCAAGAAACTCCATTCTTGAGCACTAGTGCGTTAACCACCTCTGCCAAAGGGGCCGGAATCAATGAGGTTGATTTCACCATAGCCGCCGAAAAAACAGTTAATGCCGTTGTGCACGTTAAAAACCTTACCATTAGTAAGGGTCCATCGAGTCTTTCAGATTTCTTTTATGGTTTTGAGCGTAAACAAGCCCCGCAGGTCGGGACTGGATCTGGAGTGATTATTTCACCAGATGGATTTATTGTCACCAATAACCATGTAATTTCCAATGCAAGTCAATTGGAGGTTACATTAAATAATAAAAAGACCTATAAGGCCGAGGTCATTGGAGCCGATAAAAGCTCAGACATTGCCCTTTTGAAAATAGATGTAGACAAACCCCTTCCTTATTTGGCTTTTGGAGACTCTGATAATTCCAAAATTGGAGAATGGGTGCTGGCAGTTGGCAATCCGTTTAGTTTAACTTCGACCGTAACGGCAGGTATTGTCAGTGCAAAGGCAAGATCTTTGGGAAGGAATCAATCCTTTATACAAACTGATGCCGCCGTAAACCCTGGAAACAGTGGTGGCGCCCTAGTCAACACCAATGGTGACCTCATTGGAATTAACACGGCAATTACTTCACAAACAGGTTCCTATGTTGGATATTCCTTTGCGGTACCCAGCAATATTGCGAAGAAAGTAGTGGAGGACATTATGGAATACGGGAACGTTCAGCGAGGTCTGTTAGGTATTAGAACGGCCAATATCAATACCAAGGAAGCCATAGAGCTTGGTCTGGATGAGATTGAAGGAGTTTATGTTTCGCAAGTCACTGAAGATTCGGGAGCGGAAGAAGCCGGTCTAAAAGAAGGGGATATCATAAAACAAGTAGATAATGTTTTGGTACGCAAGTTTTCAGAGCTTACGGGGTACCTTTCCTCAAAACGCCCTGGAGATGTTGTCGAGTTGGCCATAGAGCGTGACAGTAAAAAAATTATTAAAAATGTGACTTTGAAAAAGGAACAAACTGTTATCCTGCCAGCCACCGGTTTTATGGTAAAGAATCTATCCGATAAGGACAAGAAAACATTTGGGGTCAAGAAAGGAGTTAAAATAATAGATGTTCCTGAAGGTTATGGTAGATATGACTTAAAAAACAAAGTCATTGTTGAAGTTGATGATAAAGAAATTGAGAATATAGATGACGCCAAAGAATTTTTTGGCGAGATATCACGATATGGAAGAACAAGTTTCACCATGATCAACGAAAAAGGTGAAAAAGAACGACTGATACTTCAATAAAAACACCAAAGCGAAGAGCAAAAATGGCACCTAGGGTTAGGTGCCATTTTTTTATAACATTCTTTTACGAAAACGTTTGAAATATATACTTTTGCCGAAAACTTAGAACTACAACTCAACTAAACATCATGGGAGACAATAAGTCTTACGAAAAAGAACTTGCCTTTCAGGCAGACAGAAGGAAAGCTACCACAGAATTTATTAAGATCATAAGTGATCTTTGGTACGACAAAGCCATTGAAGTGGTCCTTTTCAAGAATCAAATTATAGATAAAAATGTCAGTGACATTATCAACTTGCATGAATATGCTGGTGAATTTGTCCAGAAACCTATTTCAATTTTTGATTCCGTAGAGATTCTTAGAGCCATTAACGACATCAGTTTACCGCCCGCAAAATTGGACATTGGCAAACTCACTTATGAGTATCACTCAGATGATAATAATCATCTAAACGTAAAGGCCTTTGTTTTGGAAAAACTCAAGGATGCCCATACGTCCAAGGAAATAAAACCAAAAGATGTTGTACTCTATGGTTTTGGTAGAATTGGGAGGTTGGTTGCTCGAGAGCTTATGGCCAAAACCGGTAGAGGTAGTCAACTAAGGCTTAGAGCCATCGTTGTTCGTGGGGAAACCAATCAAGAAATCCTGGAAAAAAGAGCCGCACTTTTAAAAACCGACTCGGTCCATGGCCAGTTTTTAGGAACCGTGGATGTAGATACCGAAAATCAAGCACTTATCATAAACGGTACAACGGTAAAGTTTATAAACGCAGATAAGCCAGAGTCCATTGATTATACCAAATATGGCATATATAATGCTTTGATCATTGATAATACCGGTGCTTTTAGGGATAAAAAAGAACTCTCCAGACATTTGGAAGCCAAAGGAGCCAGTAAAGTACTGTTGACCGCGCCAGGTAAGGAAGTCCCTAACATAGTCCATGGGGTCAATCAAACGGAATTTGATCCGGATAAAACCAAAATTTACTCAGCTGCTTCCTGCACCACCAATGCCATTACCCCTATTTTAAAGGTTATAGAGGATTCCCTCGGTGTGAAAAAAGGGCATTTGGAAACAATCCATGCTTACACCAATGATCAGAATTTGGTGGACAATATGCACAAGAAATATCGTAGAGGTCGTGCTGCAGCCTTAAACATGGTAATTACGGAGACTGGCGCTGGTGCAGCCGTTGCCAAGGCTTTACCTTCATTAAAAGGAAAGTTAACTTCCAATGCCATTCGCGTTCCTGTGCCCAATGGTTCCCTTGCCATCTTAAACCTTGAGGTAAAGAACAAAACTTCTAAAGAAAGCATCAATACCATTTTAAAGAAGTATGCCCTGGAAGGCGATTTGGTAGAGCAAATCAAATATTCACTTAGTAATGAACTGGTTTCTTCTGATATTGTTGGAGCTTCTGCCCCATCCATATATGATAGTAAGGCAACTTTGGTTTCCACAGATGGAAAAAGTATAGTGCTATACATTTGGTACGATAACGAATATGGTTATTCGCATCAAGTGATTAGGCTGGCCAAATACATTGCCAAAGTTAGGCGCTATACCTATTATTAGAATTAAATACGGTTTCTTGCCGGAGTAAGAAGGTTTTTCTTTTGATTTTTAGTTTATTGGTGTAATTTCGCCCTACCCTTAATCTAAATTTAATACGAATATTGACCATGAAATGTTTACGAGTTTTTTTCGCCCTGACCTTGCTCACCTCTTTTTCACCACTTTTTGCCCAAGAGCAAAACCCAGCACCCACCAATGATGAAACATTGGTTGGACAGTTTAGGGAACTGGAAAGGAAATCTGGTAATTATAGGGCCAATGGTATTCGTTATGAAGTGATAAAACTGGTAGAGCTGAACCGAATCAAAAGCAACATCTTTGATTCCATTAATACTGCCAATACATCCATCAAGGAATTATCTGCGACCATAGCCAGCAACAAGGCACAGATTGATGACTTGAATGCCAAACTTCAAGAGACCACCAACAACTTAAAAAATGTCACCTCAGAAAAGGACAGTATGTCCTTTTTCGGTGCCATGGTCAGCAAAGGAACCTATAAACTTATATTATGGTCAATAATCCTTGGTCTGCTGCTGTTCCTGTTGTTTTTCATTTACAAGTTTAGAAACAGCAATTTTCTTACCCATCAAGCCAAAACTGCTCTGGCTGATGTAGAAAAGGAATTTGAAGAACACCGAAGACGAGCCTTGGAGCGTGAGCAAAAAATTAGCCGTCAATTGCAAGATGAGCTGAACAAGCAAAAAAATAAATAGCCCCACAGAGCACTTCGTTGAACCTAAAATCTACTTTGGCATCATCAATTAAGGTGAACCAAATCACATAACCAATGGAAATACGAAATGCCACTTTATCCGATTTGGAACTTGTAGTACCATTATTTGATGCCTACAGGGTATTTTATGGGCAGACCTCTGATTTTAAAGCCGCTCGCTCCTTTCTGGAAGAACGTTTCAACAATGGTGAGACAGTCATTTTTCTTGCAGTGGAGAATGATAAACCCATTGGGTTTACCCAATTGTACACTACATTCTCATCCGTATCCATGAAACCCTTTTATATATTGAATGATTTGTTTGTGGTGCCTGAATTCAGAAAAAAGGGAATTGGAGAAACCCTATTGAATTATGCAAAAAAACATTGCCAGGAGTTCAATTATAAGGGATTGGCCTTAGAGACCGCCATAGACAATCCGGCTCAGAAATTATACGAGCGATTGGGGTGGGAAAAGGACAAAGAGTACTTTCATTACTTTTGGAAGAACCCCTCAGTAAATTAACCCTTATTTTTGTCCAATATCTTATAAGTTAATGAGGATAGATATTATCACCGTTTTGCCTGAATTGTTGTCAAGCCCTTTTGAGGCATCCATTTTGAAGCGGGCTATTGAAAAGGGACTGGTCGAAGTTCATTTTCATAATCTAAGGGATTACTCCATTGGCAACTACAAACAGGTTGACGACTATCAATTTGGTGGTGGAGCTGGAATGGTGTTGATGATAGAGCCTATCGACAAGTGTATTTCCAAGCTCAAAAGTGAGCGGGAGTATGACGAAGTAATTTATATGACCCCAGACGGAAATACACTAAATCAAGGAGTGGCCAACGAAATCTCCCTTAAAAAGAACATCATTATTCTTTGTGGTCATTACAAAGGCGTAGATCAAAGGGTAAGAGATCTGTTCATTACCCGTGAAATTTCTATTGGGGATTATGTACTTTCAGGAGGGGAACTAGCAGCGGCTGTCCTCTGTGATTCCATAATTCGTCTGCTTCCGGGTGTATTGAATGATGAAACCTCGGCTTTAACGGATACTTTTCAAGACAACTTATTGGCTCCACCCGTTTACACTAGGCCTTCAAACTATAAAGGAATGGAGGTTCCCCAAGTTTTATTGAGCGGCGATTTTCCAAAAATTGAAAAATGGCGAGAGGAAAAGGCTATGGAACGTACAACAGAAAGAAGACCCGATTTATTAAAATAACATGGGAAATATTGAACTTGTTCATTTGTTGGGAGGCATCTTGGGTTACATAGCCCAATTGGTCATAATTGTTGCTTGTATATTTTTGGTGTCAAAACAACGGAATTCAGGGACCGTTTTAATGCTTGTTGGTGCCATCCTTAACATTGTTTTTGCTGTCTCAGGCTTTATTTGGACAATGATTTCTGCTCGGGAAAGCGCTGAATCACTTGTTAGAGCTACGGGAATCATAAATGTTTTGACACACCTTCCAACGCTCCTATTTGGTTTGGGACTACTACTCTATGGGATTAAATACCTAAAAAAAAGCAATAGCATCTAAAAATCCTTTCAAAAAACAAGAAACATCTTGTCAATTCTAAATATTGCATTACTTTTGCAATCGCAAAATTAACCTCTGACGAAACTCGTGAAAGTTGATTCTGTTAAACATTAAAAAAACATAAAATGGAATCCTTAATAAAATTTGTTGAAGACGAATTTGTTCCAAAAAAAGATTTTCCAAAAATTTTCATCTGGTGATACCATTACAGTATACTATGAAATTAAGGAAGGTGAAAAAACACGTACACAGTTCTTTAAAGGAGTTGTAATCCAACGTAGGGGAACTGGAGCTACCGAAACTTTTACCATCAGAAAAATGTCAGGTACCGTTGGGGTGGAAAGAATTTTCCCAATCAACATGCCCGCACTTCAAAGAATTGAAGTTAACAAAAAAGGTAAAGTACGTAGATCAAGAATCTTCTACTTTAGGGAACTTACAGGTAAAAAGGCCCGTATTAAGGAGATTAGAGGATAATCCCCGTTCCATAACAATATTGAAAAGCACCTATCAAGGTGCTTTTTTTATGAACAATTGTTAATAACCATGGTTCATACATTGTTGATTTTTAATCCGTTACAAAATTTGGATATCTAAGACTTTATTATAATTTAGTCAAAGAAATCAAAAGGAGATTATATCAAGGTTTGATTTTTAAATTTAAAGTTGACGTTCTTTAAATACTGATGTTTCCCTTTTTAATTGGTAACACTACTGATCACAAAAGGAATTTCAAATTTTGGAAAGCTTTGGCCAACCTTAAAGAGAAAGTCATGAATCTTATGTGCGGACGGGAGAGCAATTTCTCGTTTTGATAGGATTTTAGGAAACTTTAGGACACTTTGCAGTATGCGGTTTAGTTGAAAAATTAAAAGCGTAATGTTGAGTAAACGTCAAAGGGGCAACAGATGCAATCAATGGTTGCGATTTTGTGGCAACACAAAATGATGTCTTTTAGCCCTTTTCAGAAAGCCATATCAATGTTTATACATAGATATGGCTTTTGTTTTTCATATTCCTTCAAAAAACCACCCCTTTTTTTAGCAATATCGCTTGGTATAGCAACAGCCATAAATTGTATATTTGCTCCGCCTTAATAAATACACTTAGATGGCTAAGATTTTTTACACAAAAACGGACGAAGCACCAGCCTTGGCAACACTATCTTTTTTGCCAATTGTAAAAGCATTTACAAACACAGCAAATGTCGAAATAGAGACCAAAGATATTTCTTTGGCAGGTAGAATTGCCGCTGTCTTTCCCGAGTTTTTGAACAAGGACCAACAAATCTCCGATGATTTGACCCTTTTGGGGGATTTGGCCAAAACTCCTGAAGCCAATATCATTAAACTTCCCAATATAAGCGCCTCTATTCCACAGTTAAAGGAAGCCATTGAGGAACTGCAACAAAAGGGCTATAATCTTCCAGATTATCCGGATGAGCCACAAAACGATGAGGAAAAAGCCATTAAGGCCAGATACGATAAGATAAAAGGTAGTGCTGTAAATCCGGTACTACGTGAAGGAAACTCGGACAGAAGAGCCCCAAAGGCCATAAAAAATTACGCCAAGAAAAATCCACATACCATGGGTAAATGGTCTTCGGACTCCAAAACCCATGTAGCCACTATGTCGGAAGGCGATTTTAGAAGCAATGAAAAATCCTTGACCCTTAAAAATGCAGACGATGTCCGTATTGAATTGGTGGATGAAGATGGAAAAGTGACTGTACTAAAGGAAAAAGTTGCTTTACAAAAAAATGAGATCATCGATGCTACGGTGATGAGCAAAAATGCTTTGGTCGATTTTCTGGCCAAAGAGATTGCCGAGGCTAAAAAAGATAATTTGTTGCTTTCCCTTCATTTTAAGGCAACCATGATGAAGGTTTCGGACCCTATCATTTTTGGCCATGCCTTGGAAACTTATTTTTCAGAGCTTTTTGAAAAATACGGAGATACTTTTGAAGAACTCGGGATTAATGCCAACAATGGTCTGGAAACACTTTACGACAAATTACAAGAGCTTCCGGAAAGCAAGCGCAATGAAATTGAAAGTGCCATTGCCAACAGCATAGAAAATGGCCCTGATTTGGCCATGGTGAATTCAGACAAAGGCATTACCAACTTACACGTACCAAGCGATGTAATCATTGATGCATCCATGCCGGCCATGATTAGAAACTCAGGTAAAATGTGGGACAAAAATGGCGCATTGCAAGATACAAAGGCCATAATCCCTGATAGCAGCTATGCTGGAATATATCAGGCCACTATAGATTTCTGTAAACAACATGGAGCATTTGACCCAACCACTATGGGAACTGTACCCAATGTAGGTCTTATGGCCCAAAAAGCTGAGGAATATGGTTCGCACGACAAAACCTTTGAAATTCCAGAAGCTGGAACTGTGCGTGTTGTGAGCACCTCAAATAATGAAACCTTGATTCAGCATGAGGTAGGTCAGGGAGATATTTGGAGAATGTGCCAGGTAAAAGATGCTCCCATCCAAGATTGGGTAAAACTTGCGGTTTCAAGAGCAAGAGCTACAGATACTCCAGCCGTTTTCTGGTTGAACGAAGAGCGTGCACATGACAGAGAATTGATTACAAAAGTCAAAGAATATCTTAAAGACCACAACACGGAAGGATTGGATATTCGTATCCTCTCCCCTATTGAAGCCACCAAATTCACTCTGGAACGCATTAAAGAAGGGAAAGATACTATTTCCGTTTCCGGAAATGTGTTGCGTGACTACCTAACCGATCTATTCCCTATTCTTGAAGTTGGGACCAGTGCAAAAATGCTTTCCATTGTTCCCTTGATGAACGGTGGAGGACTTTTTGAAACAGGAGCAGGAGGTTCCGCACCAAAACACGTGGAACAATTCTTGGAAGAAGGCCACTTACGATGGGATTCTTTGGGCGAGTTTTTGGCACTTGGTGTTTCCTTGGAACATTTTGGTGATAAAAACCAAAATAAAAAAGCATCTGTACTAGCAGAAGCTTTGGACAACGCAACAGAAAAATTCTTGGACGAGGATAAATCCCCTTCCAGAAAGGTTAATGAGCTGGATACAAGAGGAAGCCATTTCTATTTAGCCTTGTATTGGGCCGAGCAATTGGCAAATCAAACCGAGGATACCGAATTACAATCCACCTTCAAGCAAGTTTATGATGCCTTGTCCTCCAACGAGGATAAGATTGCCAACGAACTCATTGAAGCACAAGGTGCCACTGTGAATATTGGAGGCTATTATTTACCAGATGCAGATTTGGCCTCAAAAGCAATGCGTCCAAGTGAGACCTTAAATAATATCCTGAGTTCCATCACCTAGCAAAAGGGATAAAGAGTTTAAAGAAACTGTTAAATTTTGTGCTTTTTGAAATGATGATTGTCTATTTTAGACTATCATAGTTCAATTGTAACAGCTTGAGATACGGTCTACTTTTAATTCTTTCCCTATGGTTATCCGTTGGTTGCGAAGATGCAATTAATGTAGATTTACCAACCTCTGAGCCCAAATTGGTAATTGATGCCTTGCTCGGTTTTAATGAAAATAATGGTAATCCCATTACCGTTGGCCAAGTAAAATTGACGCTGACAGCTCCCTTTTTCCAGGAAGAAACTCCTCCTGCGGAAAATGCCTCTGTAACCATAACCGATAATCAAACCGGACAATCTTTTGGGTTGTTGGAAAGTGAGCCCGGTGTTTTCAACTTGGGTTTGCCAGATTTGCAATTTAACAGGGATTACACTTTAGAAATCAATTATAATAACGAAACCTATACGGCCACTCAGCAGTTAAAAGGTTCCACACTAATTGATAACCTTGAGCAAGGCGATAGTTTTCTGTTTGATGAAGATGAAGAAACCGAGGTCAAAGTTACTTTCACCGACATAGCTGGTGTACGTAATCATTATTTGTTTTCTTTTGGGTTTGGCAATTTTTTGGTAATAGAGGACGAATTTTTTGAAGGTAGTCAGTTGACATTTTCCTATTTCTATGAAGATGTTGAGCCAGGGGATTTGCTTGTGGTTACCCTCTTTGGCATTGACCAGGATTTTGCCAATTACGTCAATCTCACCCTGATACAATCTGGTGAAGATGGGGGTGGGCCATTTGCTACACCGCCGGCAACTGTAAGAGGGAATATAGTAAATACGACCAATCCCGATAATTTTCCATTTGGATATTTTGCCTTAGGTGAGTTTGATACCAAAACTATAACGATTGAGTAGAAAAAAGAGCTGGATTTGATTTTTTTGGTCATCAAGATTCTATAACTTTAAGAAAATCAATCAAATGCACAGAAAACATATTGCGCTCTCTTTTGCGTTGATTCTAAGCAGTTTTTTCGTTCAGGCTCAGAATAAATACACCCTTAGCGGTACCATTTCTGAAGCCAGTAGTAATGAGACATTGATTGGTGTTACGGTTGCCTTTCCGGACCTAAAAACTGGAGTGACCACAAATGAATATGGATTTTATTCCATTACACTTCCCGAAGGAGAATATGATATCACAGTGAGCTATTTGGGGTTTCAAGATATAAGGGAAACTGTAACCTTGAACACAAATATCAAAAAGGACTTTAGTCTTTCGGAAGAAACTGAACAGTTGGAAGAAGTCGTGGTCACGGATGATGCGGAGCGTCTGGACATCAGAAAACCTCAAATGAGTGTAAATACGCTTGCAGTTCAGACCATAAAACAGATTCCTGTTGTGCTCGGGGAGGCTGATGTCATAAAATCCCTCTTGTTATTGCCAGGGGTCACCAATGCGGGAGAGGCTTCCTCAGGTTTTAATGTAAGAGGGGGGGCAGCGGACCAAAACCTGATATTATTGGACGAAGCCACAGTATTCAACTCCTCCCATTTGTTTGGTTTTTTCTCCGTTTTTAACCCAGATGCCATTAAGGATGTGAAGCTTTTCAAAGGTGGTATTCCCGCCAGATATGGCGGAAGGGTTTCTTCCGTTCTCGAAATATTCCAAAAAGAAGGGAACAGTAAAGAACTCAAAGTAAATGGAGGTATTGGAGCGGCGGCTAGCAGATTATTGGTTGAAGGGCCTATAACAAAGGACAGGACTGCTTTTTTAGTTGGAGGCAGGGCATCATACGCCCACCTGTTCCTACCACTTTTTGATGTGGACAACAAAGCCTATTTCTTTGACTTGAATACCAAATTCAACCATAAGATCAATGAACGCAACAATATCTATCTCTCCGGATATTTTGGTCGCGATCTCTTCAGCATCAATGATAGTTTTGTGAACACCTATGGTAATGCTGTTGGCAATTTTAGGTGGAACCATTTGTTCTCGGACAAACTATTTTCAAACCTTTCACTTATCTATTCCGATTATTTCTATGGTTTAGAACTTGATTTTGTGGGATTTGAGTGGGATTCCGGAATTCAAAACTTCAACCTTAAATACGACCTCAAGAATTATGTGAGCGACAAACTTCAACTGAACTTTGGCATGCACAACATCTATTACGTATTCAATCCGGGAAAAATTAAACCCAATAGTCCTGACTCTGGAATTGTTGAAGATCAGCTTACTAAAAAATACGCCAACGAAAATGCGGTCTACATGGATGTGGAGCATAAGCTAACCGAAAATTTAAGCGTTAATTACGGTTTAAGGGTAAGTCAATTCAATAGATTTGGTCAAGACGAGTTCTTCGTATACGAAAATGATAATCCTGTGTTATTTGACCCGTTTACACTTGTATACAGAGAAGCGGAACCTATCGATACCATTAATCCGGGAAGAAGTGGAACCCTGAAAAAATTCGTTAACCTAGAACCAAGGGTTTCGCTTTCATACAATTTCAAAGGAAAAAGTTCCATAAAGGCAAGCTACACCCGATTGGCACAATATCTCCATCTTTTATCAAATACCAGCTCCCCCACCCCATTGGATGTTTGGACTCCCAGCGGACCTTTTATAGAACCCCAATTACTCAATCAATATGCAATTGGGTACTTTAAGAATATCCAAGGTGGTAAATTTTCTTTTGAAACCGAGGCTTTTTACAAGGATATTGAAAATAGAATAGATTATATTGATGGTGCCAACCTTATAGCAAACAATGCCATTGAGCAAGTCATTTTAAATGGTGAGGCAAGAGCCTACGGTATTGAGCTTCTACTCCGTAAAAATGAGGGACGTTTAAAAGGTTGGTTGGCTTATACATTGTCCAAATCGGAACAGAGAACTCCAGGTAGAACCCCAACTTTTGATAATGGTCGGTCAAATTTGGAAACAGGTATAAACCTTGGGGAGTGGTACAATACACCTTTTGACAAGACACACGATTTGGCCCTTTACGGAAGTTATGACCTCAACGAGCGTTGGAATTTTAATGCCAACTTTATCTTTCAGACCGGGCAGCCCACAAACTATCCTGTAGGGCAATTTGAATTTCAAGGGCTCGTAGTACCTTTTTATGGATTGCGGAACAAAGAGAGACTCCCTGATTATCACAGATTGGATATTTCTGCAACTTTAAAACCAAAAAGGAAGATCAGTAAAACATTCCAATCGGAATGGGTGTTCAGTATCTATAATGTCTACAACAGGAAAAATGCAGCTTCCATAAACTTTAGGCAAAATCAGGATACTGGCCGGAACGAAGCCATACGGACTTCCATATTTGGCATTATTCCGGCGATAACGTACAACTTTAAATTTTAATGGCGGTATGAAAAAGTTTTTGTCCACTTCATTTCTTCTTCTTATCCTATTTTCATGTGAAGATGTGGTCCAAGTTGATACTCCTGAAGAAGAACCCCGATTGATTGTAGAAGCTTTGATTCGACTTGACCCAGCTCAAGAACTGTACCGGCCAACCGTAAAGGTATCCCTCACAAGTTCATTTTTCGGGGCCATTCCCGTTACCGGCCTAAGAAATATTACCATAACAAATCTCGGACTTTCGGCCGTTGGTGGGGCCAATGCCATAATCCTTGAGGAAACCTCGGAAGGTTCTGGCCTGTATCAAGACCGTGATCCAGTAGGTCTTCGCTTTTTTGTAGGAGGTGAACTTTTACTGCAATTGGAACATGAAGGTCGTTTGTATTTTGCAAGAACCCGTTATGTGCCTACGGTTCCAATAGACGATTTGCGCCAAGGAGATGAAACCTTGTTTGATGAAGATGATATTGAGCTGGAAATTACCATTACGGACAATGGCGACAACAATGATTTTTACGTTATAGATTTTGGAGAAGGTGAGTTTCTGGCCATTGAAGATGAGTTTTTCAACGGACAGCGGTTTGATTTTTCATTTTTCCCAGAAAGAACCCTAAATCCAGGTGACGAAGTAACCGTAAGCCTAATGGGCGCTGATCGGGATTTTTTCAATTATATTGATTTATTGGTTGAGCAAACCTTGGATAATGCCGGTGTTTTTGAAACCCCCGTGGCCACAGTACGAGGTAATATTTTTGATGTTACCGATTTGGACAATATCGATTTGTTTGATAATGTGGAGCAACCCGATGTCTTTCCTTTGGGGTATTTTGCTGTGGTTCAGGAATACAAACAAACCGTTACTATTCAATAGTAGCCTGGCTAAGCAATCTGGTACAATAACAAAATCATTGTTATTCCAACAATTCCCTGCAAGAGAGTCCCCAAAGTATGTCCTCGTAAAGCAGTTTTTACATTGATGTTTGAAAACTGTGAAACCACCCAAAAATAACTATCATTGATATGGGAGACTGTCATTGCCCCCGCGCCAATGGCCAATACGGCAAATGCTTTGTCAGCAATCGATACCAATCCAAAAACATCCAGTAAAGGGGCTATTATGGCCGAGGTGGTTATAATCGCCACTGTTGAAGATCCCTGGGCCGTTTTTAAAACTGCCGCAATGGTAAAAGCAATCAACAGTCCCCCTATTCCTGAGGTTGATTGAAGGTCCAGAATCGAAGCGACGTCTATGGTTCGTAAAATGGCCCCAAATGCTCCACCCGATCCTGTTATCAAAACTATGGAACCTGCCTGCTTAAAAGCATCGGCTATCCAACCCTCTTTTTGTTTTGAAGGTGACTTTCTTCCTAAGAAAAAAGCAAAAAACACTCCAATCAACAAGGCAATAACCGGGTTCCCAACAAAATCAAAAATCGTGAACAAAAATTCCTGTCCCAAAGGAAGCGTTGGATAATTTGCAACGGATTTCATTGCAATCAAACAGATGGGAACCAAAAGCGGAAGAAAAGCATGAATGGGTTTTATACCGTTATCCACTTCTTTTTCTTCGGACGACATTTGTTGCTGCTCTTTTTTCTCCTTAAGGGATTTTCCAATGAATCTTGCCCAAAAGTAACCCGTTAAGGACACTGGAATGGATACCAAAAGTCCAAACACCAAGACCATTCCCAAATCTGCTTCTAAAATAGCAGCGGCGGCCAGGGGTCCAGGAGTTGGAGGCACAAATACATGTGCTGCATAAAGTCCGGTCGCCAAAGCAATGGCAAAAACCAAAACTGGGATTCCAGTTTTTTTGCTCAAGGCCTTGTTCAACGATGAAAGAATGATAAATCCAGAATCACAAAAAACAGGGATGGAAATAATGTATCCAGCAAGATTGATGGCCAAAGGAGAGCGTTTCAACCCCACAACCTTTAGCACCGAATTGGCCAAAACCTTGGTTGCTCCGGTCTTTTCCAAATAAATTCCAATTACGGTTCCAAATGCTATTACCAATCCGATACTCGACAACGTTTTTCCAAACCCTTCCCCTATCGTATTCATGACATCCTTGGGAGAAAGTCCTAAAAGAAACCCGGAAGCCACCGCGGCAATTGTCAAAGAAAAAATAGGGTGCATCTTAAATTGAACAGTGGCAAGAATTATAAATAAGACCACTAGAATCAATACCAGTATTTCCATGTTCAATTTTTAGGGAATAGCATTTAAATATAAGCTAATATTCCTACTTTTACCCTTGTATGCACACAGATAAGGAACTTTTGGTAAAAGGATTCAAATTCATCGGTTACACCGTTGCTTTGATGTTCTTGGCACCTTTTACAATCTATCAAGCTTTTAAGAATCAGGAGCATCCAGCTTACATTCCGGTACTCATCATTGGAATTATTTTGGCGATTGCTGCCATTGGTCTTGGGTTTTACACCATAAAAATATTTATGGATTCCCTGTTTGGGAAGAAATCGAAGTCTTAATTCTTTTTATCAGTATCCTTCTTCCATTTATTGCTCAACTGCGCATAGTCATAATCCAAAACAGATTTTTGCCGCTGTAACTTATTGGAAGCAAATGCCCGCTGTAAAATATCCTCAATCAAATAATCTTCGTGGATTCTTTCTGGATGAAACTCTTCCTTGATACTAATTTTAAATGCTTTTGCGGTGGTGTTGTACCAAAAGGCCCGCCATCCATTGCGAAGTTCCTTAACCAGATTGAATGCGGTTTTCCCAGTCTGTCTGTAAATCAATTTTATCAGAATCTGACCTTCTGTTCGGGTCAATTTCTTCAGTTCAGATGAAAACTCACCTTCGACATACTTCTGTACCGTTTTGGTGTATTTTTTTCGATGTCGTCTCTTCTTGATTTTTGCAAGACTGTCGTTCATCTCTTCCAACCGTTCCGCAGCCAACTTGGCGTACGGATAAACCTTTAGTGTCTTTCTTCTTAAAATATAGTATCTCAGTTTCTCCTTTCTATCGGCAAACTCCAATCTACCAAAAAGATACACTTCATCCAGAGCTATGGAACTATGTAGGATGGAATCCCCTTCAAACCGTACATAATAATCCTGAACGGAATCCTTTTCCGTTTCTTGCGAAAGTCCAAGGGCACCCATCAGCATAAAAAACAGCACGGTACAATATCTAAACATTCGGGACAGTCTAAAATTTAGCCAAAATTAAGGATAAACCCCTAATCCAGCTATTAAATAAAAGTGAATATTGTTATGTTTGTGGACTAAATTATATACATGGCAGCATCAAAAATCATTACCGCTAAGTCGCTCAAATTCTTTGAAAAATATCTAAACAATGCTTCTCCAACAGGTTACGAATGGGAAGGGCAAAAAATTTGGATGGACTATCTAAAACCGTATGTGGACGATTTTATCACGGACACCTATGGCACTGCAGTGGCGGTTGTAAACCCTGATGCTCCCTACAAAGTAGTTATTGAAGGACACTCCGATGAAATTTCATGGTACGTGAACTACATTACGGACAACGGATTACTTTATGTGATTAGAAATGGAGGTAGTGATCACCAGATTGCGCCATCAAAATGGGTGAATATTCATACCAAAAAAGGTGTTGTAAAGGGTGTTTTTGGATGGCCTGCCATCCATACCAGAAACAGAGCCAAGGAGGAACCACCAAAATTGGACAATATTTTTATTGATATAGGTGCAAAAGATAAAAAGGAAGTTGAAAAAATGGGTGTACATGTTGGATGTGTAATAACCTATCCAGATGAATTTCAGGTATTGAACAAAAATAAATTTGTTTGCCGTGCCTTGGACAACCGCGCCGGTGGATTTATGATTGCAGAGGTTGCCCGTTTGCTGCATGAGAATAAAAAGAAATTGCCGTTTGGATTGTACATTACCAACTCGGTTCAGGAAGAAATTGGGTTGCGCGGCGCCGAAATGATCACACAGACCATAAAACCCAATGTAGCCATTGTTACCGATGTGTGCCATGACACCACCACTCCAATGATCGATAAAAAGAAAGAAGGGGAAACATCCATTGGTTCCGGACCCGTTATTTCTTACGCACCGGCAGTACAGAACAAGCTTAGGGAACGTATTATTGAAACTGCGGAGGCTCAAAAAATACCGTTCCAGCGGTTGGCCTCATCCCGATACACTGGAACAGACACTGATGCCTTTGCCTATAGCAATGGCGGGGTCGCCTCAGCCTTGATTTCTTTACCACTCCGCTATATGCACACCACGGTGGAAACTGTGCATAAAGATGATGTGGAAAATGTAATCCGATTGATTTATGAGACGCTACTCACTATAAAAGCAGGTGAGACGTTTAGTTATTTTGACTGATATGTCATTCCTGCGTAGACAGGAATCCATTTTTTAGGTTTATTGATTCTCGCTTTCGGGTGAATGACAATGTAAATAATTCTGATGGACGAGTTAATCGACATTTTAGATGAAAACGGCAACCGTACCGGGCAGACCTGCCTAAAATCGGAAGCGCATTTAAAAGGTCTTTTCCACCCTACCATTCATGTTTGGTTGTATACTTTGGAAGGACAGGTGCTGTTTCAAAAAAGAGCCAAGGGCAAGGATACCTTTCCATCGCTCTGGGATGTTTCCGTGGCTGGACATATTGGTGCCGGTGAGGACATAAAAATAGCAGCGACCAGAGAAGTTGAAGAAGAAATAGGATTGACCATTACAACTTCAGATTTGGAAGCAAGCGGAATGTTCAAATCCATGCACAAACACTCAGAAATTCTTATCGACAACGAATTTCACCATAATTTTCTGTGTGCGTTGAAGGTTCCTTTATCGGAACTAAAAAGACAAGAAAGTGAAGTGGATGATCTAAAATTGTTTGCCTTGGAAGATTTCAAGAAAAAAGTGGAGCAAAACCAATTGGAGGGATTTGTTCCGCATGAAAAAACGTATTATTTGGAAATTTTAGATGCTATTTCCAAAAAGTTAAAGGCTTGACAAAAACGCTTCCGGCTTATCCAAAGTATAAGTCCGCTGTTCCCCGTTCACCATGTTCTTTACCACAAATTCTCCTTTGGAAAGCTCCTGGTCACCAATCATGACCACATAAGGGACATTTCGGTTATTGGCATACTTCATCTGCTTTTGCATTTTGGTCGCCGTTGGATAAACTTCTGCCTTAATACCGTGGCCACGTAATTGCCCGACCAATTTTAAGGAAGCCAAACTTTCTGCCTTGCCAAAATTAATGCACAGCACATCTATGGATTTATCCAAGGTCTCCGGGAAGAGTCCAAGCTCTTCCAGAACCAGGTAAATACGGTCCAATCCAAAGGAGATGCCCACGCCGCTCACACCTTTTAATCCAAAAATACCGGTGAGGTCATCATAGCGGCCACCGCCACCAATAGATCCCATTTTTACACCTTCCGGGGCGCTTACCTCATAAATAGCTCCGGTATAGTAGTTGAGACCACGTGCCAAGGTCACGTCCAATTGAAGCGTTGCAGATTGTAATCCAATCGCTTCCACCATATTTACAATTTCCTCTAGTTCAGAAACACCTTGCATGCCTATTTCGGATGTTGCCAACAGGGATTTCAATTGATTCAATTGTTCAGTAGCAGAACCCGACATGGCAAATAAAGGCGAAGCTTTTTCTACGGCCCCTTCAGAGATACCTTTGGCCATCATTTCTTCTTTCACCTTCTCCTCGCCAATCTTGTCCAGTTTGTCCAAAGCTACCGTAAAGTCGATAAGCAAGTGTTTGGCACCAATTACCTCTGCTATACCTGAAAGTACCTTTCTGTTGTTGAGTTTAATGGTGGTCCCCGTCAATCCCAACTCGGTAAAAACGGCATCGTACAGTTGCACAAACTCTACTTCCTGTAACAGGGAATTTGCCCCAACCACATCGGCATCGCACTGGTAAAACTCACGAAAACGACCTTTTTGGGGCCTATCTGCCCGCCAAACGGGCTGTACTTGGTATCGCTTAAATGGAAAGTCTATTTCATTTTGATGCATGACTACATAACGTGCAAAAGGTACGGTAAGATCGTAGCGCAATGCCTTTTCTGAAATCTTGGGTGTCAGCGAAGTGGAATTCTTGGAACTATACGTAACATCGTCCACTTTGGAGATAAAATCCCCTGAATTCAAAATCTTAAAAATCAAGCGGTCGCCTTCATCCCCATATTTTCCCATCAAGGTATCCGAATTTTCAAAAGATGGGGTTTCTATAGGCTGAAAACCATAGACCTCAAAGTGTTTTTTAATGGTGTTGATGATGTAATTGCGCTTGGCAACTTCATTGGGTGAAAAATCACGGGTCCCTTTAGGTATGGATGGTTTTTGTGGCATGCATTAAAATTCTGCTGCAAATATAAGTTGTTATCCCATTCTTTATGATTGAGGTTGATACGAATTTCATGGATTTTCTCTTATCAGACATCGGCCATCTAAAATTCCAATAATCCAAAAATCCAGTTATCCAATAACCCAAACTACCATCCATCAACCCAAAAGGGGCATTGGTCAATTGATAAGGAGTGGGGATGTCCTATGCCTTTACCTTTCGGCTTTAACTATAAAAATAAAGAGTATGAAAACAAGAAAACTTATACTATTGGGCTGTATGGCCATAATCGTTACCTCAAGCTTTATATCCTGCTCCGCAGAGGATGGCTCGGACGGAGAACAAGGAATACAGGGAATACAGGGAATACAAGGTGAACAAGGCATCCAAGGGGAGCAAGGCATTCAGGGCATCCAAGGAGAACAGGGAGAACAAGGAACACAGGGAGAACAGGGAGACGATGGCGCGGATGGCAATGCCAACGTAATACGTTATGATAAAGATATTTCAGATTTTGGGGGAGGTATTAGTTCATTTAATTTTGGATTAGCAGATGAGTTGGGTATTGAAGTTGAAAATCTTCCTAACTATGTTTATTTATTTTATGTTGTAAAAACATCAAACAGCTCCGAATATCCTGCACCAGGACATTTTACCATTGGTAACGCTTGGAAAATCATAAATGTGCATTATAATCCTATCACCGATAGTGGACGTTGTCTTTTCCTTAACTCTGATTACACCTTATTTGTCCCAGTAGAAGGATTTTTTTCAACGTTTAAAATTGTGGCCATTGAAGCTTCGTTAATCAACAAAAATGGTGCTGGCGATCCTATAAAAGCTTTAAAAGCCGCTGGGGTGAATACCAACGACTACAGTGCAGTAATGGAGTATTTTGGCATAGATGATTAGTTTTTTCATACCATTTTTAGGAGGAGAGCCCTTAAGGGCTCTTTTTTTTGCTATTGTCATGCTGAGCATCTCAAAACAGCTAAAACTTGGTTACGTGGGATTCTTCATTCGCTCTGCTCATTCAGAATGACATAAAAAAGGTTCGGAGATTTTTACAACTATTGCATTCCTTCCCTCAAACATCAGACATCGGACATCGGACATCAGACATCAGACATCAGACATCAGACATCAGACATCAGACATCAGACATCTAAAATTCCAACAATCCAAAAATCCAGTTATCCAATAACCCAAACTACCATCCATCAACCCAAAAGGGGCATTGGTCAATTAACAGATGGAGGCCATACCTCGGCTCGCTAACTTAGCGGTATTCACTTTTTTACTAAATACCATGAAACAGGCGATAGTTGCGCCATCGAGCGCCATCGAGCGCCATCGAGCGCCATCGAGCGCCATCGAGCGCCATCGAGCGCCATCGAGCGCCATCGAGCGTAAAATCCTAAACTTTATGGTTCTGTTCCTAATTGTTGGCTTTACTGCATGTTCTGGTAAGAGTGGCGTTCATGGTGTAAACGATCTTCCTTGTTGGAATTTAAATGCCAATCTGCAACGGTATGACATAGATATTTCAGGTTTCAACGGTTCTTTGTTACGGTACAATCTAATCGATGATACCCATTTGAACATAGCCAAGCCAGAATTGTCCAATTATAGTTTTTTCTTTTATCTAAGAAATGATCCAACCAATAATATTTCCCAAGTCCCCGGTAAAATAACTATCAACAATACTCAGATTTATACCAACTTCCTATACAGTGAAGATTCTGGGAATCTAGTAATATGTTTTTATAAAATTTCTGATGATTCCTTATTTCAAGTACCAGCTGGATTCTTTGAAACTCTTAGAATAGTCGCTATAGAAAGTACAACTAAAGTTTACAATATTAGCACTATTAGGGCCTTAGAGACTACCGGTGCAGATACCGACGACTACCAGCCGTAATGGAGTATTTTGGCATGGAAGATTAGTTTTTCAAACCATTTTTAGGAGGAGAGCCCTTAAGGGCTCTTTTTTTTGCTATTGTCATGCTGAGCATCTCAAAACAGCTAAAACTTGGTTATGCGGGATTCTTCATTCGCTTTGCTCATTCAGAATGACATAAAAAAGATTCAGACATCAGACATCAGACATCAGACATCAGACATCTAAAATTCCGATAATCAAAATATCCAAAAATCTAACCTCTACCTATTCCATGATCTTATCAAACCATTGGTAGAGTTCTCCTTTGGTAATGACCGCCCCTTGTTGAATCAAATCAAATTTGTCTTTGTTTTTATCTTCAGAATATGCCTTGGAAGCGGTAAGGTACTCCACAAAATCGGATTGAAAGTTGCGTTTAAACCAACCAAAGCCTTCCTGGGTGCGTAAATCAATCTCTGGGTTCATCACTTTTACCGAAAACAGCTTCATCTCCTTTTCCGTTAAATGGAACAAGTGCATTTGTAGTTCGGAAATGTTCTCCAAGTATTCCACCTTGGAAAGTACCCCTTCCCAAACCAAGTCACTGAACACGTCTATCTCTTCTTCGGCAACATGAGGTTTTTCTGCCTTAATACTAGCCCATTCATCTGCCGTAATGGACTGGGTGGCCAAAAAATTAATGAACTCCGGGTGCAATTCCTCCAATTGCTGCTGTGTCAATCGTGCATATTTCATCTAGCATCCATTTAATTCGGCAAAAATAAAAAAAGGCCACGCTTATGCGCAGCCTTTTCCACTATAAATTATATTCTTCTAATTGAATATATACCTCACTCCAAATTGGGCTTGCCATCTAGACAATAAGCTTGTATCTGAACTAAAGGTTTCGGTCAAGCTCTCATCAAAACTATAGGTTGGGTTATTGTTATCGTCAATGGTAACCCCCAATACCTGTTGGTTGGTCGGAATCTCAACAATTCCCCAATCAGAACTGATCAGATTACCCACATTCAATACATCCAAACTTAGTTGAATGGTATTTTTATTGGCAATTTTGATGTCTTGCAACACTTTCAAGTCCCAACGACCTCTCCATGGTGCCAAAGCGCCGTAGCGCTCTGCGTAGGAACCTCGGTTCTCACTTAAATAATCATCTTGTTGGATAAAAGCCTCAAAAGCAGCAGCATCACCGGCCTCAGCAAAATTCATTTGATTGACTTCCGCAGCGGTCGGAATATACAATAGGTCATTGATGCTAGACCCATCTCTATTGATATCTCCTCCGTAGATATAGTTGAATCGTCCCCCTTGAGCATACTCAAAGAAGGTAGAAACTGTTGTACCTGTTTTAAAAACTTTGGAAATCACACCAACAAATCGATGGGTATCGCCATATCTTGAATAAGATAATACATCAGCATTAGCGTCATTTACAATTGCATTGTTAGCGAAGGCATCACTGGTAATTTCCGCTTCAATAGAGTTTACATCCTTAGAGTTCAAATAGCTATAGGCCAAACTTGCATACAATCCGTTATCCCATGTTTTTTGCCCTTTAAGTACTGCATTCCAAATTCTTCCTTCATCAGAGTTCGAAAACATATAGGCATTGTTGATCAAGTCGCTAGCGGCATATACAGGTCTGTTATCAACCCCTTGTAAGGTTTGAGAAGGAGGTAACAAGCCCCAGTTTTGTACATGAGGCCCATTAATATCTTTGGAATAGGACAGGTCAGCGGTCAAAATCCAACCGTTTTCCAATCGCTTATCAGCTCCCAAGCTAGTTCTCCATACCTGCGGCCATTGGAAATCTGGATCTACCGCAGTAAGGAAAAACACGTTGGGGTTGGCTATTTGGTTACCTAACCAAACAAAAGGAAAACGACCGGTAAAAATACCCGAACCTCCACGAATTTGGAGATTATTTGAATTTTCCACATCCCAATTAAACCCAACTCGTGGTGAAATCAACCAATCATTCGTTGGTAACTGGGTGTTATCAATGAACACAGTTTCACCATTATTTGGATTGACATATGGGATATCGGCTACTACGGCTGGCGATCTTTCAATCACTTCTTGGGCTTTAGCCGCCGAATCGAAATATAACGGACGATCCACTCGAATTCCATAAGTCAATTTGAAGTTTTCGCTTGCATTCCATTCGTCCTGGGCATAAAACGCCATTTGACCTACATTGGTTTCAGCAAGGGCCCAGCCTCCGGCATTACCTTCGCCAGCTGCGTTCAGGGCATTGTTGGCCGCTATGGCCGCGTTAAACTGACCTTGATAAACTCCCACCAGAGCTGCTTCGCCAGCAGCATCCAAATTTCTGAAGTCGGCAATGGACCCAGATGGGAAAAATACTCCCTGCGCACCATAAACACCAAGATTAAAGGAATTATCGAATTGGAATTTCTCAAAAGAGAATCCAACTGTAAAGGTATGGTCTCCTTTAAAGAAATTGAGGTTGTTGGTCAACTGAAACACTTTTTGATCCAAACGGTTGTTGATGGAAAACGGCTCATGACCTGCAATGATGTAGTTTGATGCACCATTTTCATCCAACAAGGTAATGGTAGGTGCTGGTGTAGACAAAGGATTTCTAAAATCGTCAAAATGCGTGTATCCCACTTGCAATTTGTTGGTAGCTTCATCGGAAAGGGTCGAGTTCAATTCAATTTGTACCGACCGAATCTGATTGTTGATCTCGTATCCCGCATTCTCAAACTGCAAAGTGGACAAATTAGGTCCTCTAAAGCCCAAAGCCGTAGGGTGAGCTGGCAGTTCCTTGGAAGCATTCAAGAAATTATAAATAATGGCCAATCTGTTATTATCGTTGATGTTCCAGTCCAGTTTAAAAATACCCTTAGTGGATTCTTGATCATAATTAAATCCTTCGAACCTTCCAGGGTTATAAAACTCTCCATTCCCTATGGAAACTTGACTTAATATGTCAGACACCAATTGAAAATCCGAGGCCAATACCCGGGATTCATTTGCGGCCCCAGTATTTCTATTGGGTACGAAGCCAGAACCTAAATCGGTCCTGTCATCCTTTTCAAAATTGGCAAAGAAGAAAAGTTTATTCTTGATAATGGGACCGCCAATACTAATTCCATATTGGGATTGACTTAGGTCGGCCTTGAATACATCATCACCTTTAACTTTACCTCCGGTAAGGCTTTCATTTCTGAAAAACCCATAAACTGAAGCATAAAACTCGTTGGTACCACTTTTGGTAACGGCATTTACAGAAGCTCCAGTAAATCCAGATTGGGTAACATCATATGGAGCTGTGGTTACTTGAATCTGATCAATTGCATCGATTGAAATCGGATTTGAATTGGTCTGTCCTCCTGGTTGGGCAGCATCCAATCCAAAGGGGTTGTTAAAAATGGCCCCATCCAAGGAAAAGTTGTTGAACTGGTCGTTTCTACCTCCAAAAGATCCAGCGCTGGCGGTTGGTTCCAAACGGGTAAAATCGTTGGTTGACCTTGAAATTGTAGGAAGTCTTGTCAATTCGCGTCTTCCAACACTGGTCTCAGCTCCAGTCCGGTCACTACCGAAAGTTCCTGTTTGATCCGAAACAACAACAACTTCATCCAAAGCTTGGCTATCCGATAATAAGCTGACATTATGATTGAAGGTCTTACCCAATGAAAGGAAAATGTCGCTTTTGACATTACTTTTAAAACCTACAAAGGAAATAGTGACCTCATAGGGCCCACCAACCCTAAGGTTAAGCAGGTTAAACCTACCTTCTTCATTGGTAATTGCTCCATAACGAGTACCTGTAGGTGTATGTACAGCTACTACATTGGCTCCTAAAAGCGGTTCTTGTTGGTCATCGGCCACAGTTCCCCTAATATTAGAGGTGGTTACCTGGGAAAACGCCGAAGTAGATACTACTAAAAATAGTACCACAAATGGTAAAATTTTCTTCATAATATGTGAGTTAGTTTTTTGAGTATCTACAAACATAGACAAAAAAAAGAGCTATGCACGCATAGCTCTTTACAAGTTATTAACCGAAATTTAAACCCGTGGTTATTTCGTCTCGGCAATTACTTCAAAAGGGAAATCAACAATCACTTCTCTGTGAAGTCTGATTTGGGCATTGTACGGCCCAACTCTTTTAATTGATCCTCCTTTAATGCTAATAAATTTTCTGTCTATTTGATGACCAGCTTTGTCCAAAGCGGCAGCCAAATCGATATTGTTTACCGAACCGAACAATTTATCACCTGCTCCAACTTTTGCTGGAATACGGATTTCCAATTGTTTTAATGCTTCGGCCTTTTTATTGGCTTCATCAATAACCTTCTTTTCTTTATGGGCACGTTGCTTTAGGTTTTCTGCCAACACTTTCTTTGCGGAAGGGGTTGCTAAAGCTGCCAATCCTTTAGGAATAAGGTAGTTTCTTCCATAACCGTTCTTAACCGTTACGACATCGTCCTTAAAACCTAAATCCTGTATATCTTCTTTTAGAATAAGTTCCATTCTTCAGTGTTTTTTATTTCAACATATCGCCAACATACGGCATTAAGGCTAGGTGACGTGCACGTTTTACGGCTTGGGCCACTTTTCTCTGATACTTTAAAGAGGTACCTGTAAGTCTTCTGGGAAGCAATTTACCTTGCTCGTTTACCAACTTCATCAAAAAGTCTGGGTCTTTATAATCAATGTACTTGATTCCAGATTTCTTGAACCTACAATACTTCTTTTGCTTATTGGTCTCAATGTTCAATGGGGTCAAATACCTAATTTCCCCATCTTTTTTTGATTTTGCTTGTTGTTCTATAGATGCCATAACCCTATGCCTTTGCTTTTAATTTGGTTCTTCTTCTTTCTGCCCAAGAAATAGCGTGCTTGTCCAACTTAACAGTTAGAAAACGCATAATGCGCTCATCTCTTCTAAATTCCAGCTCGTAAGGTGCAATTACTTCACCGGGAACGGTGAATTCAAATAAGTGGTAAAAACCACTTTTCTTGTGTTGAATGGGATAGGCCAATTTCTTAAGTCCCCAGTTTTCTTTGGAGACCATTTTGCCACCATTCTTAATTAAGAAATCTTCAAATTTCTTAACTGTTTCCTCTATCTGCGTTTCAGACAGAACGGGATTCAAAATGAAAACAGTTTCGTAATGGTTCATATATTATATTTTTAAAGGAGCGCAAAATTAGTGATAATTACTTCTTTGCGCAAGAAAAGCTAAAAATCTTCGTTTAAAGCACAAGAGTTATTAACATTCATGAACCAATTAAACCTACGTAACGTATATGGTAATGTACACAACAAAATAGACCATGTTTACATCTTTTGTTGCAGTTAAACGTCATTTTTGTGTAATTTGCCGATGATTTAAAACCCTACAAATCACCCCATTCTATGAAATTAAAAAGTATAATTGTAGACGACTCCTCAATGCAACGGATGGCTGTTGCAAAATTGGTCAACAATCACCCTCATCTTGCCCTTGTAGCCGAATATAGTAATGCTATTGAAGCCAAGAACGGGCTTAAGAACCACGACATTGATCTTATCTTTTTAGATGTTGAAATGCCAATCATTAGTGGTTTTGACCTTTTAGAGGCCTTGGAGAACCCTCCACAAGTAATTTTAATCACTGGAAAGCCTGATTACGCGCTCAAGGCCTTTGATTATGATGTAACCGACTACCTTCACAAACCTATTACATTAGCACGTTTTGAATCCTCTGTAAAAAGAGCGGTTGCCAAATACGAGCAAATGAACAGGGTTGATGAAGATGAGGAGCATATTTTTGTAAAGAGCAACCTTAAAAAGCGTAAGGTTATCTTAAATGATATTAAATGGATAGAAGCCTTGGGAGATTACATTAAATTGGTGACCGACGAAGCCAATATTGTAATTCTTTCCACTATGAAAGCTTTTGAGAAGCAATTACCTGCTGAAAAGTTTTTGAGAATCCATAAATCTTATATTGTGAATCTGGAGAAGATAGAAAAGTTCAACAGTAAAAATGTTGAAGTAGGGGGAAGACAGATTCCATTAAGTAGAAATAAAAAGACAGAGTTGGCAGAAGCACTTGCCAATGTATAGTTATATGTGGTCCACGTTGTAGACCAGTCTTATACTCTTATACTTAGAAATAGCATTAAAAGATTTTTCTATTCTTTTAATGCTATTTTTTGTTTGGGCCATTGACTGACCTCTTGGAATTTTAATCAAGATATTTTTAAGGTATTCTCTCCGGATTCTAGCCACTGGCGGATATTCCGGACCAAGGATTTGCTGTCCCAATACATTTCGTAATGAACTCGCAAACCAGTCAGACGCATCATTAAGTTTATTGTAATCCCTATCTTTTAAGGTAAGCTTAATGATACGCACCAAAGGTGGATACTTAAACTGCTCGCGTTCATAGTATTGCTCTGCAAACATTTTGTCATAATTGTTGGTGGTCACTTGCTGCAGAATTTGATGGTATGGATTATAGGTTTGAATTAAGACCTTGCCCCTCTTCTTGGTTCTCCCCGCTCTACCCGCTACTTGGGTCAGCATTTGAAAACTTCGTTCATGGGCGCGATAATCCGGAAAATTCAATAGAGAATCAGCATTCATGATACCAACTAGGCTCACATTTCTAAAATCCAAGCCCTTTGTGACCATTTGAGTGCCCACAAGTACATCCATTTCTTGCTGTTCAAACGCGGTGATTATTTTTTCATAAGCGTACTTCCCCCTAGTAGTATCTAAATCCATCCTACCCACATTGATGTCTGGGAAAAGTTGCTGTAACTCCTGCTGAATCTGTTCGGTTCCAAATCCTTTTTTATCCAACGTATGACTCCCACATGCCAAACAACTCAATTGCGATGCAATATGATGGCCGCAATAATGGCATCGCAGTTGGTCTCTATGTTGATGATAGGTCAAACTAACATCACAATTGGGACATTGGGCCACATGTCCGCAAGTTGTACATTCTATTATGGGTGAAAAACCTCTTCGATTTTGGAAAAGTATAATCTGTTCTCCTTCTTCCAAGGTTTCCGTAATGGCATTGAACAAGGTTTCTGAAAAATGCCCTTTCATCCGCTTTTTACGGGTCGCCTCTTTAATATCGATTAAATTAATATCCGGCATTAATACATCGCCAAAACGATATTTAATGGATGCATAACCATATTTTCCTTTTTTGGCGTTGTCCATGCTCTCTATGCTAGGGGTGGCAGAGCCCAAAACACAACAAGACTTATGAAGCGATGCCAGAACAACCGCAGCATCCCTGGCATGATAACGAGGAGCAGGGTCAAATTGTTTAAAGGAACTCTCATGTTCTTCGTCCACAACCACTAATCCCAAATTTGAAAATGGTAAAAACAGGGACGACCTAGCACCTATTACAATTTGAGCTTTGTTCGCATTGGCAAGCACATTGTTCCATACCTCAACACGTTCATGGATGCTATATTTTGAATGATAAATCGCTACTTTATTTCCAAAGTACTGACGGAGCCTATTGATCAATTGCGAGGTCAACGCAATTTCAGGTAGTAAATAGAGGGCTTGTTTTCCTTGCTCCAAGCACTTTTCTATCAATTTGATATAAACTTCGGTTTTCCCCGAAGAGGTTACGCCGTGTAATAAAGCCGTTTTATTCAGCTCAAAACTTTTGTTGATAGCCTTAAACGCTTCTTGCTGATAAGAGTTTAAGGTAATTCCCTCTACATTATCGGTATCTTCATCATACTGAACCCTGTCGGTCTGAATATGGTATTCTTCAAGAATGGACTTATCAATAAGTGCTTTGATAACTGCTCTGGAACTTCCACTTTCCTTTTCCAAATCTGCAACGGGAATTGGTTTTTTGGTCTTGGCCTGAAGCTGAAAAAGGGACAACACCACCTGACTCTGTTTGGGAGCTCTGGTAAGGTTTTGCAGTAATTCTTCCAGTTTGGCTTCACTTTGATATGCTTCTCCAAGTTTTACATACCGAACCAATTTGGGTTTATATTGTTCGTAAAGCTCTTCTTTTTGAAGCACCACTCCCTTCTGCACCAATCTGTTTACCAAGGGCAGTACATTCTTTTTGTCCACAATGCCACTTATCTCGCCAATCTTTAGAGCGGTTTGGTGCTGTAGGGCTTCGTAGACCAAAAACTCATCGTCCCTAAGCTCCATTTCATCAACCACTGCCTCTTTGTTGGGCAAAACCAAAGTCTCACTTTCCAATAAAAATGCGCTGGGCAATGCACTGCGCAAGACCTCTCCCAAAGTACACATGTAATATTGAGCGATCCATTGCCAATGTTTTAATTGAAATTCATTCACCAAGGGAGCCTCATCCAGAATCTGGTAGATTTCCTTTGCTTCGTAAGCTTCCGGCTTATTTTGATGAATGTTATAAGCAAGCGCGGTATAAATTTTTGATTTTCCAAAGGGAACCGCAACCCGCATCCCAACTTTTAAAAAATGAGCTTCCTGCTCCGAAATTTTATAGGTAAAGAGCCTTTCCAGAGGAATAGGAAGTACAACATCTAAAAAAAAGTCCATATACTATTCCTCAATTACCCTGTGCCAGGTTTGGGTTCGGTATAAAAATGCCAAATACCCCCTAACCTTGAGCTTGTTCTTATTATCTGGATCCAACCATACTTTGCCCCTAAAAACCATGGCTTGTTCTGGGTCAAAAAGTCGTTTCCCTTTGTATTCCCCTTTACTGTTTCTTTCAAAATCATCCATGATTTTCATCCCAGTAATGGGTTTATCCTTCAACTCTCCCTTGCATTTAATACACACGGCATTTTCTTTTCCTTTTTCGAGTATCTTAAGGATTCTGGCCTGCAAAAGACCATTTTCTTTGTAAACCTCCACAATGGCCTTGGCGACTCCGTTACGGTCATCCACCGTTTTCCATTTTCCAAATACCGTTTGGGAGTATGTACATTGAAGCATAAAAAAGCAAACAATGGCTATAATTCTATGTGGTATCCTGTTGTTGCTTTTCATGCTTTTTCTTTAACGAATTAAGTGTTGCATTCAATTCAAACCCCAACAAAAGGATATTGGAGTTCAACCAAATGAACACCATTAAAATCAATAATCCCCCTAAAGCTCCGTACAACTCGTTGTAGCGAGCAAATTTTTCCACATACACCCCGAATAAATACGAAGTAAGCACAAACAGCAACGTGGTCATCAGTGCTCCGGCAGAAAAGAACCTAGCTTTTCTACCTTCAGCAGTTCCGAAATAATATAAAATGGCCGTAGTCAGGTATGACAACAGCATAAAGAACAAAATCTTGGTTACCTGAATCCCAATGGTATCCCCCTTTTGGACATCATAGCCCAAGGTCTTGCCCAAATATTCGCTGGTGTACTCCACAATGTAGAATTCAAAATAAACGAAAGCCACCGCGCCCAAAATCAACAGAATGGATAAAATGAGCCCTACCATTAAAGCATAAGCATATTGCCTGAAAAAATTCCGAGTCAATTCCACATGGTAGGAGTTTTCAAATCCGCCAAATATGGCATTTACCCCATTGGCAACAAGAAATATGGAAACCAAAAATGCAGATGATAGGATACCTCCGCTTCTTTGATCCTTAATTTGCTGGTAAATGTCTCCAAAATACTCCCCTGTTGCCGTAGGAAGGAACGATTCCAAAAAAAGCAAAAACTGCGCATCAAAATTTTCGTTGCCCACGCTTGCGTAAGGTATTATCCAAGGTACAAGTGTCACCAAAAATATCATTAATGGGAACAACGCCATAAAAAGGCTAAAGGCAATGGAGCTGGCCCTTGTTGATAGGGTACCCTTTACAATGCCAAGCACATACATCTCTATCAAATCATAAAAAGAAAGGCCTTCAAATGCTCTCAATTTAATGTTCTTGAGCAGACGTACCACCCAGTTGATCACCGGGATTTTCTCTAGCTGTTCTTCTATGGCAACAGACATCGTTATACGGCTTTTAAACTAAGGTCCATATTATGGACAGAATGTGTCAATGCCCCAGAGGAAATATAATTGACCCCGCATAGTGCATACTCACGAATAGTACTTTCATTTATCCCTCCGGAAGATTCTGTTAGACATTGATTTCCAATCAAGGCAACGGCCTTTTTGGTTTCCTCATAATCAAAGTTATCCAGCAAAATCCTGTATACCCCTTTAGTCTCCAATATTTCTTCTACTTCATTCAAATTTCTGGCTTCAACAATGATTTTTAAATCCCTTTTGGTATCCGAAAGGTATTGTTGTGTCTTAAGTATTGCCTTGGTAATACCTCCTGCAAAGTCAATATGGTTATCCTTTAGCATAATCATGTCATACAATGCAAACCTATGGTTTTCTCCTCCCCCAATTTTCACGGCCCATTTTTCCAAAGCTCGAATTCCAGGCGTGGTTTTACGGGTATCCAATATCTTAGTCTGCGTACCTTCCAACAATGTTACATATTGCTTGGTTTTTGTAGCTATGGCACTCATACGCTGCATGGCATTCAGTACTAGGCGTTCAGCTTTCAAGATGCTCTGGGAGCTTCCCTCTACATAAAAGGCAATATCGCCATGCTTCACTTCTTCCCCATCCAAAATGAGTGTCTCAATGGTTAAGTCCGAATCCACATATTCAAAAACCTGTTTGGCAAATGCAATACCAGCTATTACGCCTTCATCTTTTACCAATAATTTGGCTTTTCCTGTTGCGGTTTCAGGGATACAGGCCAAAGAACTATGGTCACCATCGCCAACATCTTCACGGATGGCATTGGCAATAATTAAATCGAGTTCTTTTTGAAATTGATCTTTGGTAATCATTTATAAATGGGGTTTTGACGAAAATAATAAAAACATTGTTCTCGATCTATGGACATTTACCTTTGTTTGGTTCGAAAAATTTACTTTTGAAAATGCAAATTACTTTAATCGCCATTGGGAAGACCGATAGTTCTGAACTCTCCAAACTTATTACCATTTATGAAAAGCGGCTAGGGCATTATATCAAATTTAATTTTGTCGTCATCCCAGATATCAAAAACAGCAAAAATCTTTCCGAAAAACTTCAAAAGGAAAAAGAGGGTGAGTCCATTCTTTCCCAAATACATCCTTCAGATACATTGATCTTATTGGATGAAAAGGGAAAACAGTTTTCATCCATGGAGTTTTCGCAGTTTTTACAGAAGAAAATGAACAGTGGCCTAAAAAAACTTGTATTGGTTATAGGCGGACCTTATGGTTTTGGTGAAAAGGTATATAAGCGTAGCAATGGACAGTTAAGTCTATCCAAAATGACCTTTTCCCATCAGATGGTACGTTTGTTTTTAATTGAACAATTGTACAGAGGTTTTACTATTTTACGGAATGAGCCGTACCATCATCAATAAGCACTTTTTCGGTTGCTAAGGGGTTATATTTTTCAAGGAAGTTCTCCACTTTTTGTATTACAATATGATGGGGTTTGGCTTCTTCTTCGGTTTTTTCAAGCGATTTTATCATATCTGCCGAAACCTTTTTTAAGTGCTCCAATTCCTCGCTTATGAACCCATATATTTCTTTTTGTCTCTCAGGTTTTTTTTCAACCTTTAAGACATATTGAAGATCTCCAATATTCTTCATGTGTGAATTGAATACCTGTGATTGGTGCCAAGCTATTTCGGAGAGTTTTTTCTTTTGGTTTACAATTCTGTTAATAATTGGGTTGACTATGAAAAAAATCTCAAACAATATGATGACAATGGAAAATATGGCGAGTTCCAATTCTATGATCATCATAGTTTTAATATCGTCGTCCGCCTTGGTCTGAAATTGACCTACAATTACATCCATAATGGTAGCAAAACGATCAACACGGTATTTTACATCATTAAAGGATACACTTTTAAATTTTTTAAAATGCTTTAGTTCACTGTGCAACCATTCCAAATGAGGTTCCAATCTTCTAAATTCCCTTAGAATTTCTGGACTGTCCAAGGGCTCAATCTTCAAATTTTCATTCCCATGTTGTAAGAATCCGTTCATTTGGTACAACTTGGTTAGAATGAGCCTCATTTCGGCATAATCGCAATTGTGGTACCGACATGAGTATAATTCATTCAGTAATTGCTGACTAAACATCCTTTGTTTCCCCGCAAGATTGACACTTAGTGCAGTAGCCCTTTGTTTGTTCAATGAGTATTGTGTCATGGACTGGATGGCAATGGTCAACAGCACAATGGAAATTACCAACAGGTAATATGCCCTAAAGCCTTTTTGAAAAATTTTTAGCTTCTTAATTTTCATGCAGGTAAATTCAAACAGTAAGAATACACCTACAATTTACTTCTTAAAAAGAGTCTTTTTCTAAAAATGTTGTGAAACAAGGATTTCAGAATGTGAAAGGAAGTATTCTGGAAATCTAACCCTAAAGTTTAGTAAAGCACCCTAAATTTAATCGTATTCTCCACATTTTTAAGTGCTTTCATCACTTCCTTGTTATAGTCTTTGTCCAAATCGGTAATTACATACCCCACTTCACTGTCCGTGGACAAATACTGACCTGTAATATTCATCTCATACTTGGCCAGCACCTTACTAATTTTGGCCATGACCCCAGGCACATTTTTATGGATATGTAAGAAACGATGCGCATTGGTCTGCTTTGGCAACCTAATGTCAGGGAAATTAACGGCATCCACGGTATTTCCGGAATTGATGTAATCCATGATTTTATTGGGCACAAAATCGGCTATATCCCGTTGTGCTTCCTCCGTACTACCTCCTACATGGGGAGTTAGGATAACATTGGACAAGCCTTGCAGTGCCGTTTGAAAATCACCATTGCTCCGCGGCTCCGAAGGATATACATCCACAGCAGCGCCACTTAATTTTCCACTTTTTAATGCTTCAGACAATGCTTCAATATCCACTACAAACCCTCTAGAGAGATTTATCAATATAGAACCATCCCTCATTTGGTTGATTTCTCGCTCACCAATAAAATTTTTGTTGGCCTTGTTATCATCTACATGCAATGACACCACATCCGAAACGGACAACAAATCTTCCAGGGTACTACATTTTATGGCATTCCCCAGCGCCAAACGGTCGGCAACATCATAATAATACACACGCATTCCAATGGCCTCTGCCAACACGGATAATTGCTTTCCAATATTTCCATAACCAACAATTCCAAGGTTTTTACCCCGGACCTCTTTGGAGTTGATGGCGGTTTTGTTCCATTCCCCATTATGGATTTCAGTACTTCGGGTAAACACATTGCGCATAAGCATAATAATCTGCCCAATCGCCAATTCCACCACAGATCTGGTATTGCTGTAGGGTGCATTGAAGACAATAACTCCCTTCTTTTTGGCTGCTTCAAGATCAATTTGGGTTGTTCCTATGCAGAACGCACCCACAACCAAAAGCTTATTGGCTGCATCCAGCACTTTTTGCGTTACTTGTGTTTTGGAACGTATACCCAAAACATGTACTCCTTTGATTTTTTCAATAAGTTCTTCCTCCGGCAAACTGTGTTTTACCAATTCCACGGAAAAACCATCTTCCGACAGATTATCAAAAGCTGCCGGATGTACATTCTCCAACAATAAGATTTTGATTCTGTTCTTCGGATACGATATATTTCTAGGTAAATCGTTTACATATAGAAACTCATCCAAGTTGGGAGTTACATGATCTGCATTGTTCGCAGCTTTTTCCCTATGTACATTCTCGGTATAGGCAAAAAATTTGTCCGCAATACCTGCCTCACGCATTACATAATCACTATATCCATCTCCAATCACCTGAACCTCTCCATCCAGGTCAAGATTCTTCAAGCACTCTATTTTTCCGTTGTGTGATGCAAGGACATTTGCTTCATCAAAACCAATAATACTTCCTTCTTCGTCAAATTTGAAGGTATTGGCATATACCCGTTCCGATGGGATGTTATATTCCTCAACAATAGGATCTATAAACTCCTTAAATCCACAAGAAATCACATAAATATCATCAGAGAATTTTTCAAAAAACTCTTTGTTGGACGCTATTGATTTGGAGATTTTCTGACGTAGTTCATCAACCAAGCCATCCAAATCGTTCTTATGGGCCTTTAAGAGTTTTATTCTTCGCTCCAAAGATTCGGTAAACGAAATATCCCCATCAATTCCAAGATTGGTAATGTCTTGAATTTCTTGGATAATCTCTTCTTTATTGGATTTACCCTGTAAGGTCATTTCTGCTAAAACATCCAATGCCTCTACCCTGGTAAGGGTGCTGTCAAAATCAAAAACGTACTTGCGTCCCACTTCTACCATGAATTTCTTCAAAAAATTAAGGAATAAAAATAAACATTAATTCCATCCACAAAATTGGAAGTCCTGAAAATCGATTCAGAAATATGGATATATCAAAAAACGCCCTTAAAATGTTTCAATATGAAGAAAAACAGGCCTCTAACTTGCTAAAACCATCTTCTAGTAGCCTTGCAATAAGCACTATATTCCTTGCCAAACAGCCCCAACAGAGCCTCCTCTTCTTTTTTGATTTGAAAATGGTTCATATAATACACAAAACCAGCGGCCAAAAGTGTATTAAATGCATTTCCCATTTTTAACCCAAAAGCAAGCAATAGTAACAACAGACCCAAATACATGGGATTCCGGGTAAATTTGTAGATACCATTTGTAACCAACGCACTGGTTTTTGATAAATTAAAAGGGTTGGAAGTGGTTTTTGCCCTTGCAAATTGGAACAGGGCCAGAAGAGTAACCAAAAGGGCCAGGGAAAATAAAAAGATGGCCAGCTCAATTCTTCCAAAAAAATCAAAATCGCCCACCGGCAGAAACTTGGCCAGAACATACATAAGACCAGCAAAAATCAGCATTACAAATGGTGGGAGTATCTTCATCTTGTTTTCAATTGGTTGTACACCGAAATTACTACTTTTAGACCTTCATTTAATCACGTTACAGCTTGAAAATTGTTTTTGCCACACATAATCCCAACAAATTAGAAGAAGTCAGACAGCTTTTGCCTTCTACAATTGAACTGCTATCGCTGAATGATATTGATTGCTTTGATGAAATTCCGGAGACAGGGAAAACCTTGGAGGAAAATGCCAAAATAAAGGCCGATTACGTTACAAAAAACTATGGTTATAATTGTTTTTCTGATGACACTGGCTTACTAATTGAAGCCTTAAATGGCGCCCCAGGAGTTTATTCAGCTCGATATGCAGGGGAACAAAAGAATGCCCAAGACAACATGGACAAGGTTTTATCGGAATTAAACGGGCATAGCAATAGGGTTGCCCATTTTAAGACCATCGTTCATTTAAATCTTGAAGGCAACAGCTATGTTTTTGAAGGCATCGTTAACGGTACCATTATTGAAAAACAAATAGGGGCTGGAGGTTTTGGCTATGACCCCATTTTTAAACCCGAAGGGTTTTCCCAGACTTTTGGAGAGCTTTCTGCTGAAACCAAAAATACCATAAGCCATCGTGGAAAAGCTGTGCGAAAATTGATTGAATTCCTCAAAACCCGGACACCATAGTTGCAAGTCTGTAAATAAGTGTACCTTTGCGCCTTTATTAACGCCGCCGGTATGGGCATGGTGTTGCGAGGAGCTTAAGTGCGTATTACAAAAAATCGCTCTATGCAACACAACATATTTGCGATTTAAGGTATATACCACAATGACAAAATTTGAAACCTTGGGGTTGGACAAACCCCTATTGGATGCTATTGCTGATCTCGGATTTGAAACTCCTTCCGAAGTACAGGAAAAATCAATCCCAATTTTATTACAACAAGAAACCGATCTGGTTGCTCTGGCACAAACCGGAACCGGTAAGACAGCTGCGTTCGGTTTTCCCATGATTCAAAAAATTCATGCGGAGAGCAGAACTACACAAGGACTTATCTTATCCCCTACCCGCGAGCTTTGTTTGCAGATTACCAACGAGCTAAAATTGTATTCAAAATACGTTAAGGGTTTGAATACTGTTGCCATTTATGGTGGTGCAAGTATCACAGAGCAAGCTAGGCAGATAAAACGTGGTGCCCAGATTGTGGTCGCCACTCCTGGTAGAATGAAGGATATGATCGGACGTGGAATGGTCGACATTTCCAAAATTGATTATTGCGTACTTGATGAAGCTGATGAAATGCTGAACATGGGCTTTTATGAAGATATCAAGGACATCCTGTCCAACACGCCCAAAGAAAAATTTACATGGTTGTTTTCCGCTACCATGCCCAAAGAAGTTTCCACCATTGCCAAAAAGTTCATGCACAAGCCCCAGGAAATTACTGTGGGCACCAAAAATGCAGGAGCTTCAACAGTACAGCATGAATATTATCAAGTAGGTGGCCGTGATCGTTATCCTGCGCTTAAGCGCCTCGCAGACGCCAACCCTGGTATTTTCTCCGTTATTTTCTGTAGAACCAAACGTGATACTCAAAAAGTTGCCGAAAAACTAATCGAAGATGGTTACAACGCAGGTGCTTTACACGGGGATTTGAGTCAAAACCAGCGGGATTTAGTCATGAATGCCTTTAGAAAGAAACAAGTCCAGATGCTTGTGGCCACGGATGTGGCTGCCCGTGGAATTGATGTGGATGACATAACGCACGTAATCAACTATCAGTTACCAGATGAAATCGAAACCTACACTCACCGTAGTGGTAGAACCGGTCGTGCTGGAAAGTCTGGAATCTCTATGGTCATTGTGACGCGGTCTGAAATTCGGAAGATAAAGGCCATTGAAAAGAAAATCAAACAAGATTTTATTTCTAAAAAGATTCCTACTGGAATTGAAATATGCGAAATTCAACTATACCATCTGGCCAATAAAATCAAGGAAACAGAAATAAACACTGAAATAGACAATTATTTACCTGCTATAAACGATGTTTTGGATGGTATTGACCGGGAAGAATTGGTAAAAAAAATCGTTTCGGTAGAGTTTACGCGTTTCTATAATTATTACAGCAAGACAAGAGATTTAAATTCTTCTGATAACAGCAGAGAGCGCGGTGAAAGAGGGGAACGTTCCAAAGGTGATGTTCCTTCAAGCGGTTCTGTGCGCTATTTTATAAATGTTGGTGAGCGTGATGGCTATGACTGGATGTCTTTGAAGGATTTCCTTCGAGATACCCTAAACCTTGAAAAAGAAGATGTTTTCAACGTGGACACCAAGGATAGTTTTTCCTTTTTCAATACCGACGCACAATTAACAGAACTAATTCTTCAAACTTTCACCGATTTTAAGGTGGATGGACGCTTTATCAACGTTGAAGTATCCAAAAACCCGGGCGGTGCAGCTAAGGGCGGCAGAAAACGTGATAGAAAACGCGGTCACAGAAAAGGTGGCGATGGCGGCTACCGTAAAGGAGGAGACAATAGGTCGTTCCGAGGAGGCAAAAAAGGAGGTTCTGGCCGAAGAGGTGGAAAAAAACGTCCAGGTTTTTATTAGTTAATTCTATATTAAATGATGGTGGACTCGTATTTATTTTTCTTTGTTTAGTACTTTTATGATTACAAAGATTGCATGAAAAGAGTTCTACTTACATTTTTTTCCTTCGTTTCATTTTTTTGTTTTGCTCAAAATGAGGATGGTAGTCTGGTTGAAGGAGAGCTGAAAGCTACCGTGATCAACGCGCAAACCAGCTTTCCCATGGTGAGTGTGCATGTCATTAATCTAAACAAGGTTGTTGGGACCATAACCGATCAGGAGGGGAAGTTCACCATTAGGGCAGCAGTTAATGACACTTTATACCTTTCCTTCTTGGGTTTTAAATCCCAAAAAGTTCGTGTCACCAATGACATGTTCAAATTTGAGGATACTGAAATTGCGTTGACGGAACTTGCATATGCACTGGAAGAGGTTATTGTAAGACCTTATCAGCTTACAGGGTATTTGGAAATTGATGTAAAGAATCTCCCTATCAATAATGCATATCAATATAGCATCTCCGGTCTTTCAAAAAGCTATGAAGCTGGCAGTAAAAACCCAAGCGCGGTAACCAAGGTTTTGGGAGCCATTTTGAACCCCGCTGATCTTTTGCGGAACTTATTTGGGAAAAAGCCACGGCAGATGCGTAAACTGAGGCAAATGAAAGAGGATGATGACATTAGAAATTTACTCGCTTCAAAATTTGATCGGGAAACGCTTACCGAACTACTTCAATTGGAAAAAGTGGATATTGAAGATATCTTGAACAACTGCAACTATTCCAAATCCTTTATCAACACGGCAAATGACCTTCAAATACTGGATGCCATTTCTAGTTGTTATGAAGAATACAAAGTGCTCAATAGACGCTAGAAAGAATTTTTCGGTTCAATTTTGGGGTTAAAATACTTCGGGGAAATAAATTTTCAATTTCCGCTTTCATTTTATAGTTTTAGCTAAAATCCCAAGAAATGAAAAAGCTACTTATCGTAATGATTGCCTTGGTGTGTCTTTCTGGCTGCAAAAGAGCTGAAAAGCCGGCTGAAAAAGATACCAAAGTAGTTGAAAAAACACCTCAGAAAAAAGAGGTTCCATTTGTTTGGGAAGGCGCCAATATCTATTTCCTGTTAACAGATCGCTTTAACAATGGAAATCCCGACAATGATATCAATTTTGAACGAACCGAAGAAACCGCTGTTTTAAGAGGTTTTGAAGGAGGAGATATCCAAGGGGTAACCCAAAAAATTGAAGAAGGGTACTTTACCGATCTGGGAATCAATGCCATTTGGTTTACTCCCGTTGTAGAACAGATTCATGGATCTACGGATGAAGGAACTGGAAACACTTATGGATACCATGGCTATTGGGTCAAGGATTGGACAGCTGTAGATCCCAATTTTGGCACAAAGAAAGATTTAGAAAAACTGGTAAAAACAGCCCACGCCAAAGGTATTCGTGTTTTGTTGGATGTAGTCCTTAACCATACCGGCCCTGTAACCCAAAAAGATCCTGTATGGCCCGAAGAATGGGTCAGAACGGCTCCCAAGTGCGAGTTTACCACTTATGAAAATACCACTGCATGTACTTTGGTTGAAAATCTTCCCGATATTTTGACTGAATCAGATGAGCCTGTGGAGTTGCCTGATGCCTTGCTCGCCAAATGGAAAGAAGAAGGCCGATTAAGCCAAGAACTGGATGAACTTCAGTTGTTTTTTGAACGTACAGGATACCCAAGGGCACCGCGATATTATGTTATTAAGTGGCTTACGGATTACATCAACGATTTTGGTGTAGACGGTTTTAGAGTGGATACTGTAAAACATGTAAACGAAAATGCATGGGCCGAACTTTACAAAGAAGCCACCTACGCATTTGAAACCTGGAAGAAAAAGAATCCCGATCAGGTTTTGGATAACAATCCTTTTTATATGGTAGGTGAAGTCTATAATTATGGCATTTCAGGAGGGCGTAAATTTGATTTTGGCGATATTGAGGTCGATTTCTTTAATTATGGGTTCAAAAGTCTTATCAATTTTGATTTGAAGACCGATGCGAACAAGAACTACCAGAGCATTTTCAAAAAGTACAATCGCCTATTAAATACCAAGTTAAATGGAAAGAGTGTTGTCAACTATTTAACCTCTCATGATGACGGAAGCCCTTTTGACAAAGAGCGAAAAAAGCCTTTTTATACGGCCAATGTGCTTTTATTAACACCAGGAGCCTCACAAGTGTATTATGGAGATGAAACTGCAAGAAGTCTGATCATTGATGGTACTGAGGGCGATGCCACTTTGCGTTCCCTTATGAACTGGGAGGAACTGGATAGTCTTCCGCGTACCCAAAAAATTCACAAACACTGGCAAAAGTTAGGGCAATTCCGTAGGGACCATCCAGCCATAGGAGCTGGGCGACATAAAAGATTGGCCAAATCCCCATATGTGTTCTCCAGGACGTATATGGATGGTGATTACAAAGACAAAGTAGTTGTTGGATTGGATTTGCCTAAAGGCAAAAAATCCCTTTGGGTAAAGGGATTTTTTGGTGACGGCACCAAACTGTACGACACCTATTCCGAAACAGAGGTTATGGTCAACAAAGGAAAGGTCATTTTGGATAACGAATTTGATATTGCCCTTTTGGAGTTAGTGGAATAGTTACGCTCTGGAATGTAGGGCGATTCGATTACCTTCAGAATCCAAAAAAACTCCCATGTAACCCACTTCTGGGCTGATTTGCGTTTTAGGTCTTAGGACTTTTCCTCCAGCCGCCTCTACCCTATCCAATTCCTTTTGCACGTCCGAGCTTGCAAAATAGATAAGCACTCCATCTGTATTGCTGGGCTTATAACTTTCATGTTGAATAAGGGATCCATTGGCTCCCGGTTTTCCTTCTGCCCATGGAAACCATCCCATCAACGTACCTCCAAAATCCTGTACCTGGATTTCAATCTGAAAAACTTTGTCGTAAAAAGCTTTGGCCCTATCCATATTCGTAACTGGAACCTCAAACCAGCTTACCATATTTTGTTCCATAGCTATTTTTCCAATAGTGTTTTTAAACTGGCCAATCCTTCCTCAAAATCACTACCAACGGCCTTGTCCATATTCATGAACAACATAAAAATACTGGTGGGAAATTTGTTTTTGCCAGAGAAACCCCAAGTAACCTTAGTGCTGCCCGCACCCGCATCCTCTGTCAGCAAATAAGCATCTGACGTGGACTTCCATGGTTTCAAGAATCGAAGTTCCGATTCAATACGTTCCCCATCCACAATTTTGGTAAGTTCCTGCTCTCCTTCGCCCACATCCTTGTTTCCATTCCAATAACTCGTGGCGCCCACCTCGCCATCGGTTCCTGTGAATTTCTTTTCCATGTTAGGGTCTTTTTTGTTCCATGGCGACCAAGCATCTTGGTTTTTTAAGAACCTTAAGTTTTCAAAAACCTCATTTTTTGGTTTTGCAATTTCTATGGATCTAGAAACGTTGTAGCTTTTTGGCGCAATCATCGCCAATATCAAAATCAGTAAAACAATTCCTGCTAAAATGTAGAGTAGTGTAGTCATTTGTTTTTAAAATTGGTTGTATCCTAAAATACAAAAAACTTCACTTTGAAAGGTATCTCTCGATAATCCCTTCCACATCTTTGATAGTTTTTTTGGTCCAATCCAATCGTTTTTCGAGGATTTCTTCTTCGGAAAGTTGCCAATCAATATCTGATGCTCTCAGTTTCTGGGTTAGTTGTTGGATAATGATGGCAACCGAAACAGAGATATTCAGGCTTTCAGAAAAACCTACCATCGGAATTTTTAAGTAGCCATCCGCCTTTTGCATCACCTCATTACTGAGTCCTTCTTTTTCTGTTCCAAAGAACAAGGCGGTCTTGGAATCAATTTGAAAGTCGAAAAGGTATTTTGAATCATTATGAGGCGTGGTAGCAACAATTTGATAACCTGTTTGCTTTAACCTGTCTAAACATTCGGTTGTGGTCTGATAACGGTTTACATCCACCCATTGCTCAGCTCCCATGGCAATGTTCTTGTCCAAACGCTGGCCAAATCGGTCTTCAACCACATGAACCTCTTGAATACCAAAAGCATCACAGCTGCGTATTACCGCACTCGTATTGTGCAGTTGAAACACATCTTCAATGGCTACCGTTAAATATTTGGTCCTGTTCTGGAGTACCTCTAAAAAACGTTGCTTCCGCTCTTCCGTTAGAAATCCTTCGAGGTATTTAAACAAATCATGGTCAAACATAAATACCAAAATAACGAAAATTGAATTTCTTATTTTTGAAATGTCCCCTTGAGGGGACTTTAGGGGTGTCAAAAAATTATACATGAGCAAACAAAAAGTAGTTGTACTTACAGGTGCGGGAATGAGTGCTGAAAGCGGCTTAAAAACCTTTAGGGATGCCAATGGACTTTGGGAAGGTCATGATGTAATGGAAGTTGCATCCCCTCAAGGATTTGCAAGGAACCCTGAACTGGTGCTGGAATTTTACAACCAACGACGCAGACAATTACTCGAAGTTTCGCCAAATGCCGGACATAGCGCATTGGTTGAATTAGAATCGCATTTTGATGTAAGCATCATCACCCAAAATGTGGACAATCTACACGAGCAAGCTGGTAGCTCTCACGTTGTGCACTTGCATGGAGAGTTGTTCAAGGTACGAAGTACAGTCAACGAAAATCATGTATTGGACTGGAAAAAAGACCTGGTTTTAGGGGATTTGGATGACAATGGACATCAATTGAGACCTCATATTGTTTGGTTTGGCGAAATGGTCCCTATGTTGGAAACCGCAGCGTACATCACACAACAAGCTGATGTTTTAATCATTATTGGCACATCAATGCAAGTGTATCCCGCTGCCAGTCTGATCAATTATTCACCACAAGAAACACCTATCTATTTTGTAGATCCAAGACCAAATATCAACGCTTCAGACTATAGGAATTTAGAAGTTATCGCCAAAACTGCAACCGAAGGTGTTCCTAATCTTGTTGCACAGCTAACTGATAGTTTGATCTAGCCTCTTTGGCCCAGTCCATCAGTAATTTTTTCTGATCTTCGGTGAGCTTAGCGTCTTTATGCGTCCATGTATACGAATTCAATGGCATTTCTCCTTCCTCAACCTCTTCAATCAGTTCTTCCAACTTGTGGTCTTTCTTTTTGTCTGAATAATTTTCCCATCCAGAGAAGTCCAAATGTTCTCGGCCTTCTTCAATATGTCCGTCCAACCAATAGGAAACTGGAGCAATGTTATTATACCAAGGATAACGAGTATTAGCGCTGTGACAATCATAGCAAGCTGTTTTTAGCAGCATTTTCACATCCTCTGAAGGTTTTGTTTCGGCCTCAAAAGCTGCTACATAAGTTTCTAAATCAGCTTCATTTTTTTCTGGTCTATAAAATTGCATTCCAATTAAAATTATCAAAAGGAATATGGCCACTTTTTTTGCTATTTTCATCACTCGAATTTTAGTAAAAATAAGTTTTTGTGACAGAACAGCAATTGCATGCAACGTTAAATTCAGGTCGTCTTTCCAAAGCGGAAATAACCCAACTTGTGGATCAATTGGCCACACAACCAGAATTGATCGGACATTTACTTGATGAAGTGTTTGCTCAGGACAAAACGGATTCCTTCAACGCGAGCTGGACATTTGACCATTTAATGCGCAAAAAATTGGTTTACCTCTTGCCCCATTTTGAAAAATTCACCAAAGGTTTGGAAGGATTAAAGTCCGAATCCATCATTCGTTCAATGGCCCATGTATGCGAATTTTCCATGGAAGCGTATTTTAAAGCAAAAGACCCGGTATTTACGCAAAACATATCCCCGGAACAATTGGAGCGGATACTGACCGTATGTTTTGATTGGCTCATTGGCGAACATAAAGTAGCGGCTAAGGTCTTTGCCATGAGCAGTTTGTATTATTTGGGATTAAAATACGATTGGGTGCATCCAGAATTAAAAATGGTTTTGGAGCAGCAGAATCACAGAGATAGTGCCGGGTACAAATCCAGAGCTGCAAAAACCTTGGCAAAGTTGCGCAAACTTGGCTTTTAAACTCCTTAACTAATAAGTATCTTTGCGCTTTCAAAAAAATCGGTCAATGTCTTTAAACCAACTTAACGCCATCTCTCCCATTGATGGTAGATATCGAAACAAAACTGAAGCTTTAGGGAATTATTTTTCAGAGGAGGCACTTATAAAATATCGTGTACAGGTAGAAATTGAATATTTTATTGCCCTCTGCGAAATTCCGCTTCCGCAACTGGCCGATTTTGATACGACCCAATTTTCCAATCTGCAGAAAATCTACCAAGATTTTTCTGCCGAGGATGCAACTGCCATCAAGGAGATTGAAAAGACCACCAACCATGATGTAAAGGCCGTCGAATATTTCATCAAGCAACAATTTGATGAGTTAGGACTGGAAAAATACAAGGAGTTCATCCATTTTGGGTTGACTTCCCAAGATATCAACAATACCGCCATTCCCTTGTCCATAAAAGAGGCCATGAACGATGTTTATGTACCCCTTTATTTTGAGGTTTTTGAAAAATTAAAGGCCCTGGCAACTGAATGGGCAGATATTCCCATGTTGGCACGAACCCATGGGCAACCGGCCTCCCCTACCCGATTGGGAAAAGAAATCGATGTTTTTGTAGAGCGTTTGAAGGAACAGTTCAATTTATTGAATGATATTCCAAGTGCAGCCAAATTTGGAGGGGCAACCGGGAATTACAATGCGCATAAAGTAGCTTATCCAGCTATTGACTGGAAAGCTTTTGGACAACAATTTGTTCAAGAAAAATTAGGGCTTTATCACTCCTTCCCCACCACACAGATTGAGCATTATGACCATATGGCCGCTTTGTTCGATTGTTTAAAACGCATCAATACCATCTATATTGATTTGAACCGGGACATCTGGACTTATATCTCTATGGATTATTTTAAACAGAAAATCAAAAAAGGGGAAGTTGGTTCCTCAGCTATGCCCCATAAGGTGAATCCTATTGATTTTGAGAACTCCGAAGGGAATTTGGGTTTAGCCAATGCCATTTTTGAGCATTTATCGGCAAAACTACCAGTTTCTAGACTACAGCGCGACCTAACGGACAGTACCGTGCTCAGAAATGCAGGAGTGCCCTTTGCACATACTCAAGTAGCCTTTTTGTCGACCCTTAAAGGATTGAACAAATTGGTGTTGAATGCGGAAAAATTTGAGCAAGACTTGGAGGACAATTGGGCTGTTGTGGCCGAGGCCATCCAGACCATATTACGACGTGAAGGTTATCCAAATCCATACGAAGCCCTAAAGGGCTTAACTCGAACCAATGAAAAAATCACCCAAAAATCCATTGCTGGTTTTATAGACACATTAGATGTTTCTGATGCCATTAAAGGGGAGCTCAAACAAATAACCCCAGCAAATTATACTGGGATTTAATACGCAGTTTTTACATACGAGGAATTGTGAAATTTGAGGTTGCACTTATTGGTTTGTGAACGAAAAGTAGCGGATTTTTATACACCGTTTTTTCGGTTTAAATTTGCTTTTAAATTTCACAAAACCAATGTTGTTTTAATTTTTTGAAATGGTTTTGTTGCAACAATATTTATACCCTTTAAAAGGGAATACTACTTGTTTAATATAATTTGTCTCTTCTGGATATTTGTAAAAGGCCTTATTGACACCAACCTTTTCTACATAACCATTCCTGTTGTAGAATGTACCAAAAACCAAATCCCAAAAAGGAATTATATTTCCATAATTCTTTGCCTCATCCATTTTTTTACTGTGATGAAAATGGTGGATTTTCGGTGTAACGATGATGTAATCTAAAAAGCCGGTTTTCACCAATATATTGGAATGAGATAAATAAGCGACCATTATATGAAAAATGCCTACAAGAAATATGATGGACTCGCTAAAACCAAGTAATAAGAGTGGCGCAATTTTTAAAAAAGTGTTCAGTAACATATTTAACGGGTGCATCCAATTTGTTTTAAACCAATTTAGCTGTTCTGAAATGTGGTGAATTGAATGTACTTGCCAAAGAAAAAGACTGAAAAAAGAATTTGTATTTCCTTTATGGCTAATACGATGATATAAGTATGGCAAGAATTCTCCAACAATATTTGCAATTATAAAGATTAACCAAAATGGTAACAGGTTCCAAGTAGGGCTTACTTCAAAAAAGTTATTTTGAATCAATAGAACAAACCATAGAGCCACTGTTTTACCAATAGCATCAAAAAATCCAATAGATATGCTAAAATGAAGAACTTCGGTTAGAATTGTTCCCTTATGGATCCTCCAACTTTCATTTAAAGGAATAATCCTCTCTAAAAAATAAATAGAGGCAAAAGAAAAAAATAAGATAATAAATGAGCATAAGAGCAAATTCCAATCTTCTAAAATTGCAACATATCCAAACACCATACTAATAGTTAATAATGCTGGAACAGCTATTAATGACAATATTTTTTTTGAGTTCATTTGACTACTTTTTTACTGTAGTCGTTAGAAGTACTGAAAAAGATGCAAATTAGAGCACCAAATTCAGTCTTTGCATTTCTTCTTTGATGTCATTTGGTAAGCTGCAAGAGTTTTTTAACTCAAAATCAATTACCTGTCCTTTTTTATTATAAGAAACATTAAGACAATCTTCGATTAGTTCTTTAAACATTTTTCTTCCGCGCAGAATTCTAGATTTAGTTGCCGCTAGTGAAATCCCTAAATTTTTGGCTACTTCCTTTTGCGGCAATTGTTCTATTTCACTTAAGAAAAGTGTGTCCGCGTATTTTTTCGGCAAGTAGTTTTTAATCACAAAATCCGATAAGTCGCAAATACAAGTCTGTTCTGATAACTCGCTTGATGTTTCGTAAGTATTCTTCTGAAGATATTTTTTTCTGTAAAAGTCAGAGATTGTATTACGAGATACTTGAAATAACCAATTTTTTGGATTTCTTATCTCTTTCTCCTCCAACAATGATACGTATAGCTTCACACTTACCTCCTGCAAAATATCATTTACATCTTCAACATCATCAACTTTTGAAGTGATGAAATTACGCAACCAATCTTTATATATATTCCAAACATTTTCGTATTTCATTTGCCTTTGTTCAGCTTACACACTACGTTTAAGATATAATCTAGTTTTAATGAGTTATATCGACCGATACTGAAACAAGTTCAGCACAGGTAAGTGAAGTTCGGGAAAATCCGCTTAAAAATCTAATGTAAATTGAAGGAAAGGGCACCAGATTATTTGTTGCAATACCTATCTTTTCCAATTTTGAATGCGGTCCAAGAACAAATAGCTTTCCACAAATTCCTTGTGTGCCGTGCTCGTCATTTTTTCCAATAGATTTAAAGCAGAAATATAGCTCGTCAAGTTTCCATTGGATGAACTAAATTTCCCATCCTCCACAAAGGTGACCAAACTATCATCCTGGACTTTTAAATTGGGGTAATCTTTCTGTAACTGTTTTCCACCCCCAACATAGGTGACAATTTTACGCCCATCCGCTATTCCAGAGGCACCAATAAGCTGCGCTCCGGCACAATTACTGACCGTATATTGGGTTTCCTCGTTTTTCTTTCTGATAAAATCCACCATTTTTTTATTGCGCACATGGGCGAACATATCATAGCCACTGGGAACAAATAGGGCCGTTAACTTTGGACAATTCTCAAACGTATAATCGGGAACAAAATGCATCCCCTCCTCTGTAGTTATTGGATTTAGGGTTTCTGCTATGGTAACTACATTGAAAAGTTGTTCCATTTTTTGATTGGGTTTCGCAAAAACATCTGAAGTGGCGATCACCTCTCCCTGTAAAACCCCATGGAACATCAATAATCCTATCGTCGGTAATTCCGGATTGAACGGTTTTAAGTGTTTTGTCAGGGTATCCGATGGTACCTCAACTTTGCCGATATCCATATTCTCGACGTTGTTTTTCGATTTCTCCGTATTGCAGCCAATAATTAGGATTGTAAATATTGCTATCGCCATTATGCTATATGTTTTCATGCTATGCTATTGTTTATTGATTCTATCTGTAGGTTTAATGATCATTCTAAAATATTGGTCCTTGTAGATGTAGTAACCAAGCCAGTTATACAAGGTTCTAATTTTGTTCTTAAAGTTGACGAGCCCCATGATGTGTACAAAAATCCATACCAGCCAAGCTCCAAAACCTTTAAAGAATTGTTTCTGTCCTGGAAAATCCAACACCGCCTTGTTTCTTCCTATAATGGCCAAGGAGCCTTTGTCTTGGTATTGAAAAGGCCTCCAGTATTTGTTTTTTCCATTCAGGTTAATTGCTAAATTCTTTGCTTGCTGTAAGGCGGGTTGCGCCAGTTGTGGATGTCCGTTTGGATAATTTTCATCCCCAAAGAGCAAAGCGCAGTCTCCCAATGCGTAAATGTTGTTGTACGAATAAACCTTATTAAACTGATCGGTTCTTAATCTTCTTCCCGCTCCAAAACAGTCTTCCGAAAACCCCGGAAACGTTTTGGCCGATACCCCGGCCGCCCAAATAAGGTTTTTGGAATGAATCTCCTTTCCGTTTGACAAAAACACCGTCTCCCCGTCAAAATCTTTGACCAGGGTATCCATAATCAAGTTGACGCCCAGTTCAGACAGCTTTTTACCTGTATAATCTTGTGCATTTTTTGACATAGCAGCCAAAACCGATGCTTGTCCATCAATCAAACTTATTTCCCCCAGGTCATCTGCCTTTAGTTCGGGATAATCTTTTATAATAATCGAGCTTTTCATTTCCGCCAATATGCCCGAAAGCTCAACTCCGGTTGGCCCTGCACCTGCAATGACAAAGGTTAGGTGTCTTTTTCTTTCTTCCGTATCCTGAATTCTTGTAGCACGATCCAATCGGGTGAGGATAATATTTCGAAGGGATAGCGCATCACTTATGGTTTTCATGGGCAAACTTTTTTCAGCAATGCTTTCATTCCCAAAAAAGTTGGTCTCTGTCCCCGTGGCCATCACCAAAATATCATAATCCAGTTCACCATTGCTCAATATGATTTTGTTTTCTTCTGGAACAACCCTTTCAAGAGAAGCCAATCGAAAACGAACATTTTTGAATTCTCGCAATATTTTCCGAAACGGATAACTTATTGCCGATGGCTCCATAAAACCAGTGGATACCTGATAAATTAAAGGTGGAAAGAAATTATAGTTATTGCTGTCAACTAAAACAATTTGGTAATCGGTAGAATTTCCTAATCTCTTGATCAGTTCCAAACCTGCAAAACCACCTCCTACAACTACCATTTTTTTCATATTCCAATAATGCTTTATCCAATGAAAAACAAAGGTACGAAGCGTGATTATCGAAAAAATTAAGCTGGTTTAAGAAAGTTGCTTTTTTTTGATTTCGCTCAAATATTCAGGGGTCAAACCGAGGAAGCTCGCCAAAAGATATTGCGGAACACGTTGCACGAATTCTGGAAAGTTATCCCGGAACATAAAGTACATTTCTTCCTTGGAAAGACTGTTGATGAATTTTATGCGCATTAAAGCTGCTCCGTAGGCTTTTTCATAAATGGACCTGAAATATTTTTCCATTTTGGGATATTTCTCCAGCAGTTCCTGATGTTTGGAAAAGGAAATGGACAAAACTTTGGATTTTTCAACGGTTTCAATATAAAAATTGGAGGGGGTTTGGTTTTGAAACGCCAAAAAATCGGTCAACCACCAGTTTTCCATAGCAAACTGGGTGGTCTTCTGGTTTCCCAAGTCATCAATAAAATACAATTGCAAACAGCCTTTTTCAACAAAAAAAAGCTTGTCGCACAATTTGCCAGCAGAAAGCAAAGTTTCCTTTTTCTTGAGTTTATGAAAATCAAAATAGCTCAGGATTTCGGCCGCCTCACCTTCGGAAAGCACAAAACTTGTTTCTATGTGATCTATTAAAGCGCTTTTATGCATATGCTACATATAAACAAAAAGAAATATTTCCATTATGAGTAGTCCGCGGTCCTATGGTACCTGAATGGCAACACCAGCATGTGAAGTTCGGAAGTTTTGATGTAAAAACCTACGCCAAAATATTCATGCCTTTTTGGAATCGCACTTATCGATTCAATACAAAAAAGTATCTGGTCTATATTCGACAGTAACTGTTATATTTCCTCCTTTTCTCCATTATGAAAAACTCTATAGTACTTATTTCCTTGAATAAGCAGACCCTCAGATTTCGCATTGGGCCAGTTTTTATGATAATCTTTGGGGTGCTTTACATCGATTCCTATTACTTTTCCCTTGTATTGTCTATTTACCTTTGATTGAAGAGTGTGACCGACCACAATTGTCTTTGCATTAAATGTATTGATTCCGCTTTCTACCTGCTGCTGGGTTAAATCATCTTTGAAATAACCTCGATACCAGCAAATTCCTTTTGCAGTTGAGATTAATAAATTATCAACCGATTCTTCCGTTTTTGGATAATATGGTCTGTAGTAGTTGCGTCGTATAATTTGATTGACTTCTTCCAAACTTAAGTTTGAATTGGCAACTTCAGGATGAATTCCTCCATGTGCAAACAGGTTTCCATTAATGAGTTCTATGGCATTTTTGCTTGACATCCATTTACCTAAAAAGGAATTTTGATTGTACAATTCGCTTCTTACCCTTCCCAAAATGTTGGCCGCCAGAAGATACTTTTCGGCAGAAGCTCCATAGTCTCCTTGCATATTTTTCAGTTCGTGATTTCCGATAATAAAATGTACGACTCCTCCCTGTTTTGCAGCATCTTGCTCTAGTTTATAGATAAACCATAGCACTTGCGTTACGGACCAGCCTCTATCTACAAAATCACCCACCAAAACTAAATGGCCTTTTCCAAAAGTCCAATTTAGATTCTTGTCAATAACCTTATTGTTTATTAGAAAATCCCTAAAAGTTTTATAGCCACCTTCAATATCTGAAATTGCGATAACAGGATTGCCATCACTATAGGTTGTTTTGGGGTTTTTAACAGCTGTGTCTATCGTAAAGTCGAAGCTGGTGGAATCAATTTGAAAATAACTTTTTGCTCGGATTTCCGCATCAGTGGAATATTCTTTTTCCTCAACAAAATATCCCTCGCCCATATTTCCCTTAACATAATTTACATTTAAAATACTGTCGTTTTTATAAAAAACGTAAGGCCCCTCATTATCAATTTCATACATTAAAGGATCATCGCCGTAATGTAAACTTGCCCCATGGTATAGGCCAAATAAAATCCCCAATGTTCCTACTAATAAAATGGTTGCGACTAGGTGTTTTACGTATCGTAATATTCTTTTTTTCATTTTTATTTACTTTAAATTCAAGACGAACCTAGCTCAGGATTATTTTTTGCTAAAATCAATGTGACAAACATCTATTTGGTAGGGACACAAGCTCTTCAAACGTCTTTCAACTTGCTTCATCCCGTAACTACCCAATTTCAACACCATGGAGTGGTTGTTTGTCAACTTTTTTGTAGAAAATGGATATTCCATTAATATTTGCGATATGGCATCAAAAGAATATAAAAATAGGTGGTTGCTCATCGCACTAATTGCAATTGCACTTATACCGATAATTATTACTGTTGTTGAACTGATTACCACAGAAAAGGAGTCCGTAATATTTATGGGAGACTATGATCCAATTATTGGAGTTGTTGTCATTACCTATTATGTGGGGCTATTTGGTTTGGGTGTTTTTTGGTTCACAAAACAACTAATTGCCCTAAGCAGATTAAATAATGAAACGTCAAAGGCAGAATTAATGCTTTTAAAAAGTCAAGTAAATCCGCACTTCTTTTTTAATATGCTCAATAACTTATATGGTTTGGTGGGGAGGGATGCCAAAAAAGCTCAAGAGTTGATACTTAAATTATCCGATATGATGCGTTACAGCATTTATGAAGGAGCGAATAGTTTGGTTACCCTCAAGGAGGAGGTTGACTATTTAAAAAACTACATTGAGCTCCATAAAATGAGATATCACAAAAAAATTGATATCCGTTTTGATTGTCAAATAGAAAAAGATTACAAAGTGGTGCCCCTATTGTTCATTATCCTTTTGGAAAATGCTTTTAAACACGGAGTGGAACGTTTAGGAGATGGTGCTTATGTACATGTCAAAATTGTCGCTCTTAACAACGAAATACAATTTACCGTGGAAAACAATTTTGATAGCGCCGAAAATAGCAAAGGACCTGGAATTGGCTTAAAAAATTTAAAACGAAGATTAGAGTTGGCCTATCCTAAAGAGCATGAACTTTCATTTTTTACAATTGAAAATGTATATACAGATTATGACGGTCCTTATATTTTTAAGGTACAATTAACTTTAAGCAATTTATGATTAGATATTTAATAGTTGACGACGAACATATGGCCCACGATATTATCAAGGGTTATTGTGATTTGCTGCCTGATATGCAATTGATGAAAAGTTGTTATGATGGATTGGAAGCATTTGAATATTTGAACAAAAATGAAGTTGATTTGATTTTTTTGGACCTGAACATGCCAAAATTAAAAGGTTTCGAATTCCTGAAAACATTAAAAAACCCACCAAAAGTAATAGTAACAACTGCCTATAAAGAATTTGCCCTTGAAGGGTATGAACTCAACATTTCCGACTATTTATTGAAGCCCTTTGGTTTTGAACGCTTTTTAAAGGCAATCAATAAGGCGTTTGGTTCTCCTACCATGCAACCTTCAGTTTCATCTGGAAACGATACGATTTCAAAACGTATTTTTCTACGCAGTAATAAAAAGTATACTCAAGTAGAAATTAACACTGTTTTATTTATAGAAGCGTCTGGGAATTATACCAAGGTGGTAACAGCAATGGAAACAATTACCGTTAGAGAAAAAATATCAACTGTGCTGGAATTATTACCTAAAGAAGAATTTTTACAGGTTCATAAGTCATTTGCCGTTGCTCCTAAACATATTAACAGTATTGAAGGCAACAGGATATTTATAGCGAATTATATTATCCCGATTGGTAAATTTTATAAAACCAATGTTGCTCAATTATTAAAGTAAGCTGATTTTTGGCTCAATAGTGCTTAACGCCCAATGAAAAACCCATTTTATTGGACTCTATCGTCCATCACCTGATCATGTTTGGCATAATTAAGTGAATTTTGGATGAAAAACCTTCACAAAATTCCTTCAAAATAATTGAGGGTTCCACATAAGTGCTAATTTCCAATACGCTTTACAAAATATTCGCCTTTGCCCATTTCATTTGTTTCTTTGGAGTGCAGTGTAATACTGATTTTGTCATGACCCTCAACCATTTCATTGGCGTTGATTTGGTCTTTGTTGTACCTTGGCTTTAGTATTTGAATAAGATAACCGTACATAGTGGTGCCCCTAGCGTATTCGTCCACCTTGTTAATGGACACTACCTCGGCATCAATGCCATTCAGTTGAACGCTCAATTCCTTTTTGGTAATGGTCTTGGGAGCAATGTCTATAATATTATTCTTAGTCTCCTTCGGTAAGTTTAAAGCTTTGGTCAAGCTCATTGGGCGAAAGTAAACCTGGTAGGTCTCAAAAGGGCCTGTTTGCGGTTCCGAGGCGTTAATGCCATAAATTTCCATGCGATCGTATTGTGGGTTTATTTCCAGATTGTGATAAATTGGCAGGTTCCAAGCCCAATACTCCAGTTTTGTTTTGCCATAATCAGATTCTTTTATGGCATACAAGCAATAGTAAGTGCCCTTTTCAACTTCAATGGAGAAGTTTCCATTACTATCTGTCAGTGTTTCATAGGCATTGTCAAACAAGCTTGTCTTATTTTCTACTGCAATACCATTTATTTTATTCTTTAACCAGACCGAAGCGCTGTCGACAGCTTGGTTATTGAAATCGGTTACTTTTCCATATAGCGTCACTGTTTCTTGCGCCACTATATTGCCCAATGTTATAAAAATGAGTAAAAGGGTTAAGGCATGGTTTTTTTTCATGTTGAAATAGATTCTTTACTTGTTTCCATCAAAGATTCGTTCAACAGTAAATTGTTACACTAGAGCAGTGTTATTTTTCTAAAATTATGGTTATAAATGGCGTATGCTTTTGGGATTGCACTTATCGGTCTCGTATAACCGTCAGTTACGGGTTAATATGCGTTAATTTTCGATTTAGCACTGTCGCTCGCAATTCCGAGTGGATTCTAGCCTGTCCCGAGCATAGTCGAGGGATAGTCGAATCCGCCATAATTAAAGCTATACGTAGTTGTGTAGTTTTTATTTTTCAATTTTATTATAGTTTTTCAGCACCTTCAACACCCATAGCGTTTGTATACCAGCCCACTCCAATTTTGTTCCCTCACTGATACCATACCAAGTATCCCATCGTCCATCTTCTTTCTGCCTATTGATTAATTCTTCTATGTCAGATTCAATAGTCTCTTTGGTAAATAATGAGAATAGAATGCTTTTGGAAGATGTTGCGTAGTTTAAACTATGCGGTTTACCATAAAGCCCCCAACCTTCATCGGATCTATCTTCGCAAATTACTCCGTTATTCGATATCCAGTTTTTTAAGTCATTGATTGTTTTTATAGCTTTGTCTTGACTTGTCGTATGCTTTAAGAATGTCAACCACCTTGGGACACATAAATAGCAAAAAATATGTTTGTCCTTTATCCTCTCAAATTCACTCCAAACAAACTGTTCCGCCTTTTTCATCCAAGGAATATCAACCTTATATTTTTCCAAAATTCCAAGTAGTGGCGCTGTAGTGCTCAAAGCAGCCCATTCTTTTACAGTCTTAAAATGTTCTTCACAAGGATAAGTGCTTTTTGGTCTAAACATCCACGGAATTCCACCTTGCTCTGTGGTTATGCTTTCAAAATATGGCATAAAGTCATTTAGAATGATTTCTTTGGTCAGACAACCAGCCTCATCGAGCGTTTCAAGTGCCATAATGCTAAATAGAGGTTGACTTTCTGGTGATGCTGTATCTGGTTCCATTCCGTGTCCAAATCCACCATCAGGATTTCGATAAGCATAAACGGCATGGAAAACACCATTAATATCTCCGTTCGCAAAATAAAATTCAAATAAACGTCTTTCAATCATTCTTGCATTTATCAATATAAAATCTCTTGCTTTTAGAAAGTCGTTTTTTGATAAAATCATTTGGTTTTCAAGGATGGTTTAAATTACACACAACGTTTAAGATATTGTCCGTTTTAAAGGACTATATCGACCTATACTGAAACACTGAAATAAATTCAGTGCATGCAAGTTCAGCACAGGTAAGTGAAGTTACAGGTTTCTGGGTTAAAAATCCAATGCAAATTGGTGGATACAGGTTGTGGATTGAGGAACCCTGGTATTTATAGATACAATTCGAGCGCAATCAAGAATGTTTTGCATCTCGACTGCCTGCCCTCCGTACAAGACTTAGGGAGGTGGCCGCTCGATGTGACATTAAAAATAGCAAATTGTTGTTCCTTTCCCTTAAAGGGAAAGGTGTCCACCTAAGTGGTCCGAAAGGGTATACGGTCCCTTCCGTCTTGATGCAAAGCATCAACCCACCTTCCCTTGGCAAGGGAAGGAGTCTTTATATTATCCTATCCTTCTTTATGGATTTCCACGGAATGTGGGTACGGAATTTCAATTCCAGCGTTATCCAATGCTATTTTACAGTTTTCATAGGTGGCAAAATAGACATCCCAATAATCTTCGGGTCTGCAAAATGGACGTACTGCAAAGTTCACAGAACTATCTGCCAATTCCATTACATTTACAGAAGGAACCGGGTCTCTTAACACCTGTGGATTGGAGGTCAACACATTCAGCAACACTTCCTTGGTCTGTTTAATGTCCTCCCCATAACCTACACCAATAACGGTGTCCACTCGAATTTTGCCTTCGGCCGAGTAGTTCACAATATTTCCGTTGGCCATAGCGCCATTGGGAACAATGGCCAGTTTATTTTCTGGGGTGGTCAATTTGGTAGTGAAAATCTCGATTTCCTTCACAACTCCCAAAACGCCCTGTGCTTCTATTAAATCTCCAATGCGATAGGGTTTAAATATCATAAGCAATACACCGCCTGCAAAATTGGAAAGTGAACCTTGCAGCGCCAACCCTATGGCCAAACCGGCAGCTGCAATCACCGCAGCAAAGGTGGTGACATCTACTCCCAATCTTGAGATTACAATGATAATCAGGAATACTTTTAGAGACCATGAGATTAGGTTGAGCAAGAACTTTTGCAAGGATTCGTCATACTTGCTTTTGGACATTACATTTTTTGTGGCTCCACTAATTTTTTTAATGATCCATGAACCAATAATGTATATGAGTATTGCAGTGAGCAGTTTTGGGCCAAACTCTTTGGCAAGGTCCAATCCGTAGTTCATCCATTCTTGTGCTTTTTCCATAGTTGTATGTTTGATTTGTTAGTGTTCTTGTTGTTTGACACTAAGATAAAAAGAAGGTCACACAAAACCGATGAATCTGCCAAAACAAAAAAAGGGTAACTAAAAGTTACCCAGATTCCGTTTTTTGATTTTAATGTCGGTTATCCCTTCAAAAACTCGCCAATTTCGCCAAGTCCTTCTCCCTTATAATCCGATTTTTGAATGGCTTGCATAAGCTGTACTATATGTGCGGGATTCATATCTTTTCCCAAAACCCTGACCAAGGCAAAGCCTTTATCCTTGCTGTCACCATAAATGATCACCTCATCAATGGCGTCCTCGTCACCCAAATATTTGATTACTCCTTTTCCGTATGAGGAATTGATTTTCATGAGTTCCACAAATTCATCATCCTTAAGGATTTCCTTTACTTTGGCTTTCTCCACTTTGTATTCGGCAGCATTGTCACTGTTTTTCTTGAAGGCCAAAAGGTTGAATTTTCTCAAGGACTCTACAGCATCCCGCTGCGTATCGGTCAAATCCACTCCGTCCATTTTTAAGATGCTCGCCGGGACATCAACAACAATGAAGTTGGGATTCTCCGAATTGTCCACATAATATTCCTGTAGACTTTGTTGCGATGAGCAGGAAGTCAAAAGTACTGCTCCTGCTATCATCAAGCTTTTAACTATATTTTTCATCTGCATTTTTTTGATTGCTATTATTCTATTCTTTATCCAATTTTTCCAATCCCTTGTGAAGTTTCATCTTTTTGGTCAATGAACCCACTTTGGTCAAGTCAATATCCCCGGTCATGGTCAAGAGAACAGTTTCAAAATTGTGATGGTCCCCGTTATGTTTTTTGTCGTCTATTCCAGTCACAAACATGAGCAATTCTTCTACCCTATCTTCATTTTTCCCATGTTTAATGTAAAAACCGAGATTGGTATCCCCGTCCTTCACCTTCATTAACTCTTCCAATTTGGATGATCTTACATATTGTTTCATGGTTGTTGCCATATCAGCCGCTGCACCTTCATCCTCAGAAAGAAAGATTTTGATGTTGTTGATGCTTTTTGCCAACTCCACAAAATCCTTGGCATCCTCATCTTTGTCATCCGCCATCATTGCGGCTGCAATCTTGAGCATGCCATTGTTGATGGTGACAGTTCCTATTCTATCAGAATTCTCGAACTTATCCAGCACGGATTGCGATATTCCCATAAACGGAAGCATTCCGGCCAACAGTATTATAATAACTTTTTTCATTTTGATGTTTTTTGATTGATTTTGAAATCAGTTTAAAGTTGGCAGAAAACTGAGCTCTGCCAACTAAAAACTGTTTGTTGTTTATTGTTTCTTCCCTGCCTTGTTCAGCTCTTTTGGCAGATTCATTTTGTTGGTCAACGAATTGATTTTGTTCAAATTGATATCCCCTGTAAGTGAAAGTAATACAGTCTCAAACTTTCTACCATCGGCCTCCACTTCCTTCAATCCGGTAACGAACATCAACAATTCGCTCACATGATCATCATCCTTACCTTGTTTAATGTAGAACTTTACGTTGGCATCCTTATCCTTTACGCGCATCAGCTCTTCCATGGTAGAGGATTTTAGGTATTTGTTCACGGACGACTTCATATCATCGCCAATTTCCTTGTTATCGGTGGTAAACACCTTCAAACTTTTAAGGCTACTGGCAATGTCCATAAAATCCTGGGCTTCTTTATCATCTACCTCAACATCTATCTTTGCCAACAGGTTGAACATGCTTTTGTTCACCACTACAGACGTTACGTCATCCAAATCCTCAAATTTGTCGAACAGGGATTGTGAAAAACCTGAAAGTGGTAGTACAGCTATTAAAAAGATTACAATATTCCTTTTCATTTTTTACGATTTACTTATTGTTATAAATTTTCTGTTTTGCGACTTCAAACTCTTGTAAATAAGCCACTTTTTCCGTGCCTTTTCCAAAATTCTCCGCTAAGAGCTCAAAAGCCTTTTTTGTTTCTTGGTACGCAAACTCTGCGTCTCTTTTTTGTTGGTACTGATTACCAAAATAGATGCCAAAGGTCAAAACTGCTACGGCCGCAACGGAAATCCATTTGTAATAATTTTTTCTAGGTTTTAATGGAACCTGCTTGGTATACCGTTCTTCCTTGGCGTTGGAAAAGTAGTTGAACATGGGCCTATATTGCTCCAGATGTGTTGGCACACTTTCTTGGGAAAAATAAGCTTGCAATGTTTTTTCTTCAGCCACCGTTGTGGTTGCCTCAAAATACTTTTCCAATAATTTTTCTATGTTATCCAATTCCATAGTTATGTTTTTTTACTAATTCTTGTCGTACTGTTTTCCTTGCTCTAGACAGCGCCACTCTTACTGCCGTGGGTTTCATATCCAAAAGCTCACATATTTCTTCAAACTCGTATTGTTCTACATCCCTTAACTGTAAAACCATTTTTTGCTGCTCGGGAAGTTCCTCCATGATTCGCTCCATCCATCGCACACTGTCCTCTGCCTCCAATTGCCCCTGTAAAGAGGTTCTCTCGTCACTATAATTGCTGTGTACCAATTTTAGGTTACTGGCTTGTTTGGACTTTAGTCGGTCCAAGCAGAAATTCTTGGTCATTGTCATTGCAAAGGCCTCAACATTTTTATATTCGCCCATACTCTCGTTTTTTGACCACAGTTTCAGCAAAATTTCCTGTGTGGCATCTTCCGCCTCTTCCCTGGATACCAACAATCTTTTGGCCAGTCGGTACAGCTTGTCCTTGAAGGGCATTACCACATTTAAAAATTCGGCCTGTTTCATTTGGTTGTCTTAGTTGTTATAAGCTTAAATTTTCCTGCTTACAATATCACGACGACACATATCGAATTTTGTTACAAAAAATTTGTATTCTCCTGATATGTATCTATTTTGTAATCCCAAATTGTAAGATTTCATAAAGTTATACCACATATTTACTATGTTTTCCACTTTATGTGGAATGATAATTGATGATTCTTACTAAAATAAAGCTATGAAAAAATATTTGCTCCTTCTTGTAGGACTAGGAGTCCTCTTAACATCATGTAACAACGACGATGATGCCCCCTTACCCACCAATGTAGTTGTCCAAAACTTTATGTGGCGCGCTATGAACCTTTGGTATTTTTGGCAAGGTGAAGTCCCAAATTTAGCCGATAACAAATTCTCAACAGATAAGGAGTATAACGATTTTTTAAGCGCAACTCCCAATCCTTCCGATTTTTATGAAAGTATACAATTCTCTGAGGATAGATTTAGTTTCTCTGGTGAGGATTACACCACCCTCGTAAATGGACTTAATGGAATTTCAAAAAGTAATGGAATGGAATTCGGTTTGGTAAGATTTGGCAGTGGTGATGATATTTTTGGTTATGTACGCTATATTATTCCAGGTTCTGATGCGGCGGGGAAGGACATTGACCGTGGCGATATTTTTACCAGGGTCGATGGCCAACAATTGACCGGAAGTAATTTTGGCGACCTCTTATTTGGAGACAACGACTCCTATACATTGGGAATGGCAACCATTAGCGGTAATGAAATAACGGATAATAACGACCAGGTATCTTTGACCAAGGAAGAAGGATTAACTGAAAATCCGGTGTTGGTTTCCACTACACTTGATATCAACGGACAAAAAATAGGGTATATCATGTACAATGGTTTTACCCGTGGTTTTGATGAGGAACTCAACGATGCATTTGGACAGTTTGTAGCTGATAATGTGACCGAACTTGTTTTGGATATGCGTTACAATCCAGGTGGGTCTGTGAATTCTTCACGGCTATTGGCCAGTATGATCTATGGCACAAACACCAATGATCTGTATATAAGGCAACGTTGGAATAATAAAATACAGTCCCAACTAAGTGCGGCACAGTTAGAAGACCGTTTTGCAGCCACCACAAATGATGGTTCTCCCATAAATACACTGAACTTATCCAAAGTTTATGTCATTGCTACCAATAGTTCTGCATCAGCTAGTGAGCTGGTCATGAACGGACTGGCTCCATATGTGGATGTAATTCATATAGGAGAAACCACACGTGGGAAAAACGAGTTTTCCATCACTATGGTAGACGACCCAGGCAACGACTATGTTTACAATAAATCAAGAGAAGGTTCCATAAATCCAGAAAATAGTTGGGCCATACAACCTTTAGTTGGGCGTAATGAAAACGCAGATGGTTTTTTTGATTATACCGATGGACTTGCTCCAGATATTGTTTTACCAGAAGATTATGGTAATCTTGGGGTTTTGGGAGATGTCAACGAGCCACTTTTGGCAAGAGCTATTGAAGAAATAACCGGTGTCACAAGCAAGAGAGCGTTAGGTACTCCGCAAATGACAGGAAAAGTTATTATGGGTTCTGAAATGCAAAAACCTGGTAAGGACAATATGTTTTTGGACAAACCCATTACATTAAGTTTCAGATAAAATAAAAAAGCGGCCTAGTGGCCGCTTTCTTTTTGATACTATTTGGCTGATACTTATCCCTGCAGCACTTTATCTGTCTTAATATGCTTATACTTTTTGGAAAGCTTTTCAGGTACTTGCATAACATCGGGATGAAAAAGACCTGCAAGCAATTCAATTCCATTGACCAAAGTATTGGCCGACGACTGTGTAAACATATCAAAATCAGCAATGAATACCGCATTATCCTGAACCGCTTTTAAACTGTTCCAACCATCCTTTTCGGTTAGGATATGTAACTCTTCCAGCGTACGATCAACCGTAAATCCGCATGGAGCAATCACCAAAACCTCTGGATTATATTTTACGATCTTATCCCATTGGGTCACAATGCTGTCTCCCGAAGGATTGGAAAGCATATCCACTCCTCCCGCATAGGCAATTTGATGGGGAATCCAGTGCCCGCAATTAAAAATGGGGTCCAACCATTCCATTAGCATAATGCGTTTTGGCAATGCCCGTTCAGCTCTTAAGGCGTCGACAACAATATCAATCCGTTTATGCAATCCGTCCAAATAGGTATAGGCAACCTCTTCCTTTCCCAATGCTTTGGCAATGGTGACAGCCGATTGAAAAACATCTTCCAAAGATTCAGGACTAATGGAAATCAGTTCAGGTTGTTTTTCCAGATTTGCCACGGCTGCTGCCGTGCACGCAGTATCTATCTGGCAGATATCGCACATATCTTGGGTAAAAATGATATCAGGTGCTATTTCGGCCAACAATGGCTCATCCACATAATAGAGGTCCTTTCCCTGGTGTTTGCTTGCCGAAAAGAGCGCATCTATCTCAATACTGGTCAGGTTTTTTCCTTCAAGAACACATCGAACCACAGGTTTTTTCTCTTTCAATGCCTGTTTAGGGCATTCAAAAGTGATGCCATGCAAATGTTCTTCCAATCCCATATCGTAGAGCATCTGGGTAATGGCCGGTAAAAACGAACAAACCTTTAGCATGGCATCAAGTTATTCAATTATAGGGTCAAATTAAACCCTGCGCTAATATTTCTACCTCTGGTCGTAAAACCAATGACTTCAACATATTCTTCGTTCAACAAGTTGTTACCATTCAAGAATATCTTTAATTTATTAGGTTTTAATTCGTGCTCTACATACAGATTAACCAATGAAAAGGTATCCAATGCAACATCTGTAAATGTGGTGAAATCAGTATCGACCCTTTGACCTGTGTAAGCATAACTAAGTGAAATACCCGTGGTCTCGCACACTTGATAATTCAAAGCCAAATTCGCCTTATGTTTCGGAATTCGGATGGCGTTGTCGCCTTTACGCTCTGTAAAAGTATAATTGGCATCCAGGCTAAAATCTGCAGTGGGTTTCCAAGAAGCTTCAACCTCTACTCCATTGGCATCAATTTCATTGGCAACATTGATACTCATGAAATTTTGGTCAAACCCGATGGTGTTTTTCTCATTTCTATCAAAGTAAAGGGCACTCACCCTTAGCTTATCATTCACAAAGTATTCCACTCCACCTTCTATGGTTCTATTTTCTTCAGGTTCCAAATTGGGATTGGCTCCAAAATCACCGAACAATTGAATCAAATTTGGAGTGATATATGACGTGGCATACGATCCAAGCAACTTTACATAGCCATTATCCGTACTAAATGCATATGAAGGGTTGACATTGTACACAACATGGTTCCCATATTCCGAATGTGTGTTCAATCTAGCTCCGGTATTCAAATTGAACCCAAAATCGGAAACATAGACCACATTTACATAAGGGTCAAGGATGGTAAAATCGGCTTCACTGCTAAAAACAGCTTCATCCTTAAGATAATTTATCCCAACAATGGTATGCCACTTGTCAGCAAACACATATTTATTATAAAAATCGAGAACTAGATTCTTCCCATCCGAAATACTTTCCCCAAACGTACTTTGTGAATCCGTTTCATAATCGGTATAGGCTGAATTTACATGGATGGAACCTTTGTTATACTTAAAAGATGACGAAAGGCCTACTCTTTCCTGAGATACCTTCGCACGATTGGGTGCCTCAGCATGCGCTGCATCAAACTCTGTATCAAATTTGGTCTGATTCCCATAAACGGAAATTTCAAAATTGTCCGAGAATTGATAGCCCAATTTAAGATTCGTGCTAAAATGCGAAAAGGTGTCTTCATCGTTTTCTGGGGTTACCGCAGCAGAAAGCCCACTTGAATATCTATTGGAAAACCCAGCATTATAAGAGAATTTGTTCAAGGTTCCATTCAATGAAACTGCGTTTCCAAAACTTCCCAAATTGTAATTTTGGTCATCTGCGGTTTGATTGGTTCCAATGGTAGATTGAAAGTTCCCAGAAATTTTCTTTGCCGAACTCTTCTTTGTGGTGATGTTGATTACCGCTGTTGCAGCATTGGTTCCATAAAGCGTACTGGCTGCACCTTTAATAATTTCAATGGATTCAATGTCGGCGGTAGCTAACAACCTTAAATCGTACTCCTGCGAAAAAGAGGATGGGTCGGATACGCGAACCCCGTCAATGATCACCAATGCCTGACGCCCTCTACCACCTCGCGCAAAAACGCCAAACACAGATCCATCACGTCCACGACTGCCCGTGATTTCAATTCCACTTTTCGTGTTGATGATTTCTGGAATGGTCTTACCCTGGTTTCTTTCCAACTCTTCGGCCGAAATCTTGATGACCGTTTTACCGGAATTTTCCCGTTTCAATTGAAAACGGGAATCACTAACAACTACCTCTTGCAGTTGTTGTACTTCAATGGAATCTTGCTGCGATTCTTGCGCGGAAAGTCCCTGACCCGCTACTAGAGCGGCACATAACAATACATAATTTTTTTTCATTTCGTTTAAGTGAATAAACGGGAGAATAGTATGCTGTCCCATACGTAAACCTTTATCCCGAAAGTTTAACAATGTTTGTTTGAATTTGGCAGGTCTCCTGACTTGCGTCTTGTACACCACCTTCCCGCCCAGTGGGCAGTGGTTTTGAAGTTGTGACAAGCATCTACTCTTTGTTGACACTCTAGAAATATCAACGCCGATTCGACTCAGCTTACAGTTGCGGGAACAGTTCCGGATTTGCACCGGATTCCCTTTTAATCATGCGAAAAAATCCTCGCACAAACCAAAATTCGGCACGAAAGTAATCATTCTGTTTAATCTTTTTTTGAAAAAGTTAAATAATCTTACATTTGAACCATGTCAAAAAAAATCCTTTCAACGCTGTATTTTGGGACTTTGTTCCTAACATTACTCTCCTCCTGCGGAGAAAAAAAGAAACAACTTCCGATTGAACAAGTTGAAACCTCTTCCCAACTTCAATATGCCAGAGGTTTTACCATTGAACAATCTGGAGACCTTACCATAATCAAGGTTACCTCGCCCTGGCCGGGAGCAGAATCAGGCTTTACCTATGCGTTGGTCCCAAGAACCAAGCTTGCTTCCATTACCCTTCCAAGCGATGCCTACGATGCGATTGTAGCAACTCCGGTTGAGAATATGGTGATTACTTCTACAACCCACATTCCGGCTTTGGAATCTTTAGGAGTTCTCAATGTTATTTCCGGTTTTCCCAATACCGATTTAATTTCTTCTCCTGCTACTCGAAAACGTATTGATGATGGCCAAATCAAGGAGTTGGGGACCAATGAAAATATAAATACCGAAGTTGTTTTGGAGTTGAATCCGGAAGTGATCATGGGGTTTGGCATCAACGATACCAATAAAGCTTATGAAACTTTGAAACGTTCAGGAATTCCCATTGTTTATAATGGGGATTGGACGGAACAGACCCCGTTGGGCAAAGCAGAATGGATCAAGTTTTTTGCTCCTTTCTTTAATAAAGAAGTAGAAGCTGACAACATTTTCAAGAAAATTGAAGCCTCATACAAAGAAGCCAAGCTTTTGACCGAAAAAGTAACCCAAAAACCCACTGTACTGACTGGGGGATTATACAAAGATGTCTGGTATGTAGCTGGGGGCAATAGCTGGATGGCCCAATTTTTAAAGGATGCCAATGCCGATTATTTATGGGCGGATACGGATAATAAAGGCAGTATCGGGTTGAGTTTGGAAGCTGTGCTGGAAAAAGGCCAACAAGCCAATTTTTGGTTCAACCCTTCGTTACATGCTAGCTATGCAGAATTGGAACAGGCCAATGCCCATTATAAGCAATTTGAAGCTTTTGCCACCAAAAAAGTTTACTCCAATGCCATTAAAAAAGGAGCTACCGGTGGGCTATTGTTCTACGAATTGGCACCGCAACGTCCAGATCTTGTTTTAAAAGACTTGATTTCTATATTGCATCCTGAGCTTTTACCAGATTATCAACCCCATTTCTTCATGCCATTGCACTAAATGCATTCACTAAAATCATATCGAATTTCTTTTGTGCTGATTTCATTGGCGCTATGCTTTGCATGGTTATTGAATATTAGCTCCGGGTCGGTAGTAATTCCATTTGATGCTATGTTTTCGGTTTTACTTGGAGGAAAGGCAGATATAGATTCTTGGAATTACATCATTTGGAATTATCGAATTCCAAAAGCATTTACCGCAGCTTTGGTCGGGGGCGGACTTTCCGTAAGTGGCTTGTTGATGCAGACTTTATTTCGAAATCCTCTGGCCGGACCATTTGTGCTCGGGATTAGTTCCGGAGCCAGTTTGGGAGCCGCCATGATACTTTTGGGAGCTTCGCTCATATCTGGAATGGTTTCATTTACGTTTATCAATGATATTTCTCTGGCCATTGCAGCTAGTTTGGGAAGTTTTTTGGTGTTACTAGTGGTTATGTTGGTCGCGAATAGGGTGAAAGATACCATGGCCTTACTCATTATTGGTCTGATGTTCGGTAGTATTACCACCGCCCTGGTCAGTGTGTTGGCCTATTTTTCAAGTGCGGAGGATTTGCAACGCTATATCTTCTGGTCCTTCGGAAGTGTAGGTAATCTGTCAGGGCAGCAAGTAGTGCTTTTAAGTGGAGTCGTTTTTATTGGACTGCTGCTGAGCATTCTTTCCATCAAAAAATTGAATGCCTTTTTGTTGGGTGAAAATTATGCCCAAAGTTTGGGAGTGTCTTTAAAAAAATCAAGATTGATTATCATTATCGCTACCGGTCTACTTGCTGGCGGAATTACCGCATTTGCAGGACCCATTGCTTTTATTGGGTTAGCGGTTCCCCACCTTACCAGACAGATTTTTGATACCATGGAACATAGAGTACTGATTCCAGCTGTATTCCTTTACGGTGCTATTTTAATGCTACTGTGTGATACCATTGCCCAATTACCAAATTCGGCTAATGTTCTACCCATAAATGCCATAACTTCACTGGTTGGAGCTCCCGTTATTATTTGGTTGCTGGTCCGAAAACGTAAAATGCTGTTTTAATGTCCGATTTAAAAAAACATAACATCATTGCTAAAGACCTAAGCATAGGTTACAAGGACAAAATTGTTTCGGACAACATCAATTTCTCCATGAAATCCGGACAATTGTGTGCCATTGTAGGTGTAAACGGTGTTGGAAAATCCACGCTGTTGCGCACACTTGGCAAGCTTCAACCTAAATTATCAGGTGAAATAGCTATCGCTGGAAAAGCATTGGAATTGCATTCTTCTTTTGAATTGGCGAAAACCCTGAGTTTTGTGCTTACGGAGCAGCCTGCCTCCAAAAATTTGACCGTTCAGGAATTGATTGCGCTTGGCAGACAGCCTTATACCAATTGGATTGGCACTTTGACCAAGGAAGACAAACAACAAGTTGAGGTAAGTTTAGCTTCTTTTTTGTTGAAAGATTTGCGCTATAACAAATGCCATGAACTCAGTGATGGACAGTTGCAACGGGTATTGATCGCCCGCGCCATGGCCCAAGACACTCCCTTGATTCTGCTGGACGAACCAACAACCCATCTGGACCTCTATCACAAAGTCCAGATTTTGAAGTTGCTACAACAATTGGCACATTCCAAGCTAAAAACCATCATTTTTACCACCCATGAGATAGAATTGGCCATTCAACTCTGTGATACGATTTTGATATTGGATGGCAATGAAAATCCAAGCGGGACACCTAGTGAACTGATTGAACAGAAGCACTTTGAACAATTGTTTCCTTCTGAAATGGTTCAGTTTGATTCAAAAACCGGTTCCTTTAAAGTGAATAAGTAACTTCTAAGTCATTTCGAACCGAGTTTCAACGAGTATGAGAAATCTCAATTAGATTCCTCATCACACCGTTCTGTTGGAATGACATTAGTGTTATCTTTATCCGAAGAATTGAATTTTATGAGCAGTGAACTGATATATGTAATTGTAGGACTGTTTGCAACAGCAATAGGTCTGTTTTTGGGCATGTATATCCAAAAATTAAAAACTAAATCCAACGAAAGTGTTTGGCAGGAAAGGGAACAACAATTGAACAGTTCCGTCAAGTCCCTAAATGACAAACTGCTCTCTGGAGATGAGGAGAAAAAGCAATTACAGGCTGAAAAAGAGCAGCAAAGCAATCAAATTGTTCGTTATCAAGCCGATTTAGAGAATCTACAACGCATCAACACCGAGCAAAAGGAAGAAGTAGAAAAGTTACAAGAAAAATTCACCAAAGAATTTGAAAATCTGGCCAACAAAATCCTGGATGAAAAAAGCACCAAGTTTACGGAGCAAAATCAAAAGAACATCAAACAGATTTTGACTCCCCTACAGGAAAAAATTCAACTGTTCGAGAAAAAAGTGGAGGCTACGCAAAAGGAAAACATCAGTATCCATTCCGCATTAAAAGAGCAATTACTCAACCTGCAAAACCAAAACCTAAAAATTACCCAAGAAGCGGAAAATCTTACCAAAGCATTGAAAGGGGATAGTAAAATGCAGGGGAATTGGGGGGAATTGGTCTTGGAACGTGTTTTGGAAAAATCAGGGTTGGAAAAGGATCGTGAATATAGCGTTCAGCAGAGTTTTACTAGAGAAGATGGATCCAGAGTAATGCCGGATGTCATCATTCACCTTCCGGATGGTAAAAAAATGGTAGTGGATTCCAAAGTTTCCCTCACAGATTATGAGCGTTACACCAATGCAGATGAGGAACAAAAGGAGAAGCACCTAAAAGATCACATCAATTCCCTAAAAAAACACGTAGAGCAGCTTTCCGCTAAAAAGTATGAAGATCTGTACGAAATGGAAAGTCCGGATTTTGTCTTGTTGTTCGTTCCGATTGAGCCGGCATTTGCAGTTGCCATCAATAATGACAATTCGCTTTACAACAAGGCCTTTGAACAGAATATTGTAATCGTTACCCCTTCTACCCTATTGGCAACACTCCGTACCATTGATACGATGTGGAGCAATGAAAAACAACAGAAAAATGCTATTGAAATTGCTCGCCAGGCAGGAGCTTTGTACGATAAGTTTGAAGGATTTGTAACTGACCTGACCAAGGTGGGTAAAAAAATGGATGAAGCCAAAACGGAATATCGCGGTGCCATGAACAAATTGGTAGAAGGTCGTGGGAACATCGTGACCAGTATAGAAAAACTTAAAAAAATGGGGGCTAAAGCCAAAAAATCCATTCCAGAACCCATCTTAAAGAGAGCCGAAGAAGATGATTTTGAAGAACCTAAATTGGAACTCTAAATGAAAAAGTTCAAGACAGCAAAGGAATCTCGAGTTTCCATTACAGAACTTATGCTTCCCTCCCATTCCAATTTTGGAGGTAAGGTACACGGCGGACACATTTTAAGTTTAATGGATCAAATTGCATTTGCCTGTGCTTCCAAACATTCGCAAGCCTATTGTGTAACAGCTTCTGTGAACCGTGTGGATTTTCTTAATCCCATTGAAGTTGGGGAATTAGTCACTTTGAAGGCATCCATCAATTATACGGGAAGAACTTCAATGGTTGTCGGAGTTCGGGTTGAATCTCAAAATGTGACCACTGGAGAGCGAAGACATTGTAATTCTTCCTACTTCACCATGGTCGCCAAAGGTGAAAATGGGAAAAACCTGCCCGTGCCCGGTCTCATTTTAACCGATAAGCAAGGGGTCAGACGTTTTGCGCGAAGTGTGGAGCGCAAAGCTTCGGCAAGTTCCAGAGATACCAAATTTGAACCTGCAAAATTTAAGGTAGATGATTATTTGAAGACCATTGAAGGTGAAAATGCAAAATTGGATTTGGCCTAACTTTCCTCTTTCGCGTAATGTTCGGCTATTTTTTTGATTTCACCAACCCTTAGGTTCCACATGAAATTGATGAATTGCTGATAGCTTTCTGATTGATTTTCCGGGTCTACCCGATCCAAATACTTATTGGCCATATAGGCTTTCCGCGCTTTATATACTTCGTTAAAAGCCTTTCCCATCCAATATTTGTGGTATTCCACCATATGGTTTTGTTGAATTCGATACAGGCACAGATAAATGCTAAATCCATATTTTTTGAGATAGAACAAATTAGGCACCTGCTCTTTTTTGGCTGTTGTCCTTAACGCATCATAATCGGTACTGCCTGCCAATTTTAAAGTATCTCTATTGTGGTTTTCCAATTCTTCAAAACTCTGTTTAAGTTTTTCAATCCGTTGGAAAATTTCAGGATGCGAGCTTATGGAATCACGAGAGATCTTTTCTTCAAAAACATAATCGTATTTTGAAAAATCCTCTTGTTGCAACCACTTCTCATTAAAAGGTTGGTCGGGAATATCAAACATTTTTTTGTAAATACCGATATCCAGATTTGCAGGCTTAATCGTGTCATACATTAAAGAAAGGTCCAGCGCCCTTAACAATTCTGTTGCATTGTATTTGGTATTTCTCAATAACGAAAAGCCTAACGAATCAGCTTCGTATTCATGCTTTTTGTTTTTCTTACTGTTATTGAAGAGTTTCTCTTTTAGAACTGAAAATGCAGTTTTTTGCTGATTGAATTTTTGCCTCTTTAAGTTTCTATTTTCCCTTTTTGATTCTTTAGAGTGTTTTTCAATTGCACTCTCAACAATTTTGTTTTCTGAATGATTCAAAAGTTTATGGGCCATTTCATGGCAGAGTATCGCGGCCAATTGGTCTTCATTTTCCAAATAGTTTATGGTCCCCATATTCACCACCATAGTCCCATTGACAAAACAGTAGGCGTTTAACGAAATGTTCCGTGAGACCAATATTTGAAAATCTTGTGGTACAACATCGTTTTTTTCGTAAATCTCGGTATAGATTTCATTGATTTTTTTGTTGAAAGGGGTGTTGTACACGTATTCCCCCCTATCTATACTTTTAGAAAAAAATGTTTTAAAGTCTTCTAAATTCTTTTCCAGTTCATTGTTGACACTAAAAGAGTATTTCCCATTAAACTTATTGCCAAACGTTTTCAGCTTGGCGGTAAACAACTCCTTGTTTTCAGTTCGATGATTTTGGTCCAAGGTGTCAAGTGGAACGTAATCTTGTGAAAACGAACTTGAAAAAATAAAGCAGAAAATAACTAGAAATCTCATTCTCAATAATTCAATCTTTCCAATCTAACCGCATTGTAATCTTCCTTCTTGTTGTACTCATGCAACATGATATATCCTCTTTTCGCAATTGCGGGTGAGATAAAAAACTCTTCGGATTTTGACGCTATTTTCAGTTCTTCACTACTAAATTCTCCATCTATGATGGTGCACACTCCTAGAATTTTATACTTCTGTTTTTCTTCATCACCTTGTCTTTTATCGGTATAAAAGAAGGCAACATCATTGTTTTCATTACTTAACCGTTGCCAAAACAAGAAATCGGTATAAGCATATTTGGATTTATCCTTTTCAATACGGTCAATACTTTCCAACTTAAAATCCGGGGTTGTTCTTATCAAAAAGAAATCTTTATTCTTGTTGACGTTGTATCCCCACAACACATTGTATGAACTCTTATATTCCTCGGTCAGAATGTAAACGGACCCATCCTGATTGACGAAGGATGCAATAGGATTCAATTTGTAATTACCACCGATCATACCATATTTATTCAAACGGTCTATTTTATCCATCATACTTTCAAATAATACATCGTCCCATGCAATTGTATGATCTTTTAACCCAATTTTAGTGCGTCTAAAACCAATTTGAGACCCCGTTCTATCATTTAATACTCTCACATCGATTAGGTGATTCTCAGTTTCAGTTCGTGTCAACACATCATGTGTCCTAGTATATTTCCCTGAAATATCTTCATTCAACACTTCCTCTCCGGTTTCCATGTTAAACCCGATTATTTTGTTCCAATGCTTTGTATTGTGCACATTTGCTGACGACGTCAAATATTTTGCCGAAGCGTAATTTTTATCAAATTGGGAAACTATGGCATAGACATTTTTACTTTTGTTCAAGTCCTTCCAGAACAGGTCGACGTTGGCAAACCCTTGTTGGGAACCGTCAGTATCGATAACCTTTTCCCATTTTTGTTCCTTATTTTGATCAAATGCTTTTATGGTGACATCATCATAGAATTTTTTATGCCTTTTCCTATCCAAAATCAATGAATAGTCATTTCTCGCCTTATAAACATCACTATCGTATATATAGCCTTTCTCCTTAAACTTCCTTTTGTCGTCCTTTCTTTTTTCTTTAAACGTTTGATAAGTCTTGCAGTCCTCAAAAACTCCATTTTCCTTATAGCACTGGAATTTGTAGGGTTGAGTCTGTTTCAGTTTAAAATCTGCCTCAAGCATATCTGAATACATATATGACCTGGAATAGTACCCATAGGTATAGGGCAAAAGGATTATTTGGCCATCAAGATTCATATAGGTTGCAAAAGAATGTATCTTGCTTGGAGCTGAAAATTCGATATTGGAAACTTTGTTGAGGTTTCTATCCAGCAAAACTGCTTCAAAAGCCTTGTTGTCCTCATCAATATCATCCATGGAGTAGATGGATACATAACCATATACATCTTTTTCCTCATCAAGAATTACATCAAAACCTACATAGCTACCAACGGAAAGAGCAATTAAATCTTGAGTTTGGGAATAGCCGGAACAGCATAAAAACAATAGTGCAAATAGCTTGAATAGGTTTTTCATGGTAGGTTATCTTGGTTCGATTTTTATTGAAAGTAAATCAATGAATATTATAACGAATGACAACACTAAATATTTTTTTAGTAGCATATGCCTCAAAAAAACTACTTGCCAGCCGCTTCATCCAAAAACCAAAGCAGCTTTCCAGAACTTGGATTGACCAAGGACGCCGGATATGTTTCAAAACCCTTCATTTTCTTCAAAATAGTCCTGACTTTTTCTGCTTTGTCACTTCCAGTTACCAAAAAAGCAACTTCTTTAGCCGTATTGATGACCTTTCCATTTAAGGATACTCTTTTCTGGCCTGAATCCGGATGGGTGGCCACCACACAATGGTCTTTTGCGTCCCAAAGTTCAATCTCATGTGGAAAAATTGATGCCGTATGCCCATCATCGCCCATACCCAAAATGACCAAATCGAATTCAGGAATCCCCTCTACCCTATCCAAATTAATTTCCAACAAATTGGCATATCGCATTGCCTCCCCAATTGGGTCTGCTTCTCCCAATACTCGGTGAATATTCCCTTTGGGAACAGTTATTTTGGAAAACAGATGGTCAACGGTCATTTTGTAATTGCTCTGGTCATCTGTTGGAGGCACACAACGTTCATCTCCCCAGTAAAAATGAATCTTGCTCCAATCAATTTTATCGCCATAATCAGAGGCCAATACATCAAAAACAATTTTTGGGGTACTTCCTCCGGACAAGGCTACGTGAAACTCAGTTTTACCTTTGACCAACTCAGCAAAATACGCTGAAAACTGCTCAGCAACTTCTTGTTTATCCTTATATATTTTCAATTCCATTTTCTTAAATCTTTAACCCTTAACCTTTCTCCCAACGTTTAACATATCACACAATAGCCCGGGTCATCTGCTAAATTTTCACCAGGATTTCGCCAATAGCCCAAATCATCTATAAGTTCATCCGAATTCTCAGGACCCCATACTCCTGCAGCATAGCCATACATGCGTACATCTTTTCCATTTTTCCAGTAATCCAAAATAGGATCTACAAACTCCCAAGCCGCCTCAACCTCATCAGCACGTGCATATAAAGTGGCATCTCCCTGCATAGCGTCCAACAAAAGCCTTTCATAAGCCTCCATTACGTAGGTTTGTGCCAAACTGGAATAGTAAAAGTCCAAATTGGCTCGTTCTACCTTAAAGCCCTGGCCTGGAACCTTTACTCCAAATTTGATAAGGACCCCTTCATCTGGTTGAATCCGTATGATTAACTTATTGTCCTTGCTACTCACTCCAGAATCCTTAAAGATTTGATGGTGCGGAGTCTTAAAATGAATGATCACCTCTGTAACCTTGGTAGGCATGCGCTTTGCAGTCCGTACATAAAATGGTACACCATGCCAACGCCAGTTATCCACAAAAAACTTCACTGCGGCATAGGTCTCGGTAGTGGAATTTCGGTCAACCCCATCCTCTTCGCGATAGCCTTTTACCTTTTCACCATTGATTTCCGAAGCAACGTACTGAGCACGAATGGTATGGTCAAAAAGCGTTTTATCATCACGCATAATCCGGAGAGATTTTAATGCCTTTACCTTTTCATTCCGAATCTCCTCCGGTTGATCACCGATAGGTGGTTCCATAACCACCAACGAGACAATCTGCATCAAATGGTTTTGGAACATATCCCGTAAAGCACCGGATTTATCGTAATACCCACCCCGCTTTTCAACCCCAACACTTTCCGCATTGGTGATTTCAACATGGTGGATATAATTTCGGTTCCAAAGCGGTTCAAAAATACTGTTAGAGAAACGCGTCACCAACAGGTTCTGAACCGTTTCCTTGCCCAAATAATGATCTATTCGATAAATTTGAGGTTCCTTAAAATACTGTTGAAGGCCATTGTTTAAATCCTTTGCACTGTCCAAACTATAACCAAAAGGCTTTTCTACGATCAACCTTTTCCATCCTTTTTCTTGACTGCTCAACCCAACATCAGCAAGGTTTTTGGCTATAGGTTCGTACAAACTGGGCGGTGTGGAAAAATAGAACATATAGTTGTTCTCGGTCCCATTTTCTTCATTCAATGCTTCAATACGATTCGCCAAACCGGAGTATTCGGTCGTGTAATCACTCCCCAAATCCTCATAAAAAATTCTATCCGTAAAACCTTTGATGTAGTTTTCCTTTAAATCCTCCAATTTTTCCTTTAAATAAGGACTTTGGTTGACTACCTTATCCCGAAATTCCTCATCGGTCATATCACTGCGGCTGGCTCCCAACACCACAAAATTTTCAGGTAATTGTCTAGCCACATATAAGTTGAATAATCCCGGGATGAGCTTTCGTGCAGTTAAATCCCCGGAAGCGCCAAAAATAATGAGCATTTGGTTATCGGTCTTTTTCATCTATTTAAAATTTTCATTTCACTAAAAATGAACTAAATAAAAATTTTCCGCTTAGATCAACCGCTGCGCTTTCACACAAAAAATTTAATCCTTTCGGTAGGTAAGCAAAAAATTAAATTTGTTTGTGTTCATTTCATAAAGTGTCTCTAGTTGGTTTGGAATTGCTAAAAAAGGAGTTGCAAAAGTACTTTTTTGCCAAAAACCATCCGTGGTCTCCATTTATTTTTGAGCATAACGAATATAACGCTAATTTAGGTTCGGAATTCAATAAATAGCTTACTTGAAGCTGCCTTGATATAAATTTAGTGTATGGGAGATATGTATGATTTTGGTCTTGTGGGACTTGGTGTAATGGGACGGAATTTTATCCTTAATGTTGCAGACAATGGCTTTACCGCTTTCGGTAACGATTTGGATGAGGAAAAAGTTAATGCGTTGATTAATGAAGGTGGTGATACCAATCGCGTAAACGCTTCCACGGATGCAGCCACTTTTGTGAATTCCCTGAGTACCCCACGCAAAATAATGTTGTTGGTCCCTGCCGGTAAGATTGTGGATGTGGTAATTGAAGGACTCCTCCCCCATTTGGACGAAGGTGATATTATTATTGATGGCGGTAATTCGTTTTTTACGGATACGGACCGTCGGGAAGCTTATCTAAAGGAGAAAGGCATCAATTTCTTTGGAGCTGGAGTTTCTGGAGGAGCTAAAGGAGCCCGAAAAGGCCCAAGTATTATGCCAGGAGGTTCACGGGATGCCTATCAACATGTAAAACCAATTTTTGAGGCTGTGTCAGCAAAATATAAAGGTGAGCCCTGCGTGGCCTATTTAGGCCCGAAATCGGCAGGGAATTACGTCAAGATGGTCCACAATGGCATTGAATATGGGTTGATGCAATTGACTTCCGAAATTTATCATCTTTTGAAAAAAGCGGGTGGACTGACCAACGAAGAACTGCATGAAACTTATGCCACTTGGAACTCTGGTCGGTTACAATCCTTTTTGGTAGAAATCACTTCGGAAATCTTTGCTCAAAAAGATGATTTGGGAGATGGACATCTGGTAGATAAAATTTTAGATAGAGCTAAACAGAAAGGAACTGGAAAATGGACTTCGCAAAATGCCATGGACTTGGGAATTCCTGTACCCACCATTGATATTGCTGTGAGCATGCGTGAGATTTCTGCCTTAAAACCGGAGCGAATACAGGCAGACGAGCTTTACAATCGACCAATCCCTGAAACCGTTGTGAAAGATTCTTTGGTCAGCAAAGCGGAACAAGCGCTCTATTTTTCGTTTATCATTACGTACGCACAGGGAATGCATCAACTGGCCGATGCTTCCCAAGAATATGGCTACGAGTTGCAACTAGGTGAAATTGCAAAAATCTGGCGAGCGGGCTGTATTATCCGTGCGGCATTGTTGGCAGATATCACGGAAGCTTTCAATGCTGATAGTTCACTTCAGAACCTGCTCCTTTCTCCATCTTTTGTGGAAAAAGTGCAAGAAACTGTGGATTCGGCAAGGGAATTGGTTGCCTATGGTGCCACCAGTGGTATTCCTTTGCCTGGGCTTTCCAATACGCTTACCTATTTTGATGCTTATACAAGTAGCCGATTGCCCTTGAACCTGATACAGGCCCAACGTGATTACTTTGGCTCCCATACGTATGAGCGATTGGATCGTGAAGGGATATTTCATACAGAGTGGGAAGATTGAAATCAAGAAATGTTATTAAAAATCAAAATTCCCAATAGAACATTTAATCATGGTTCATCAAAATACAAATATCGAGCATTTGATTTCGGCTTTTGCATATTCGTTTTCTTCATCAAATGAGACTTTTTACCTAAGAAAAAGAGATCTGAAAGTAATTGGGGTTCATATCTTCGACTATTCTTTAGTTTCTAAATGCAAATCAGAATATAACTCAGGGTTAACTAGTGAAGAAGAACAGGATGTAAAGGAGGTAATTATCGCAAATGAAAAAAGGTACAATACGCATATCTTAATTCCTAGACTGACAAAAGAGCAGCGATTTGAAATTATGAAGCAATTTATGACTTCGACAAAGGATTTCAACAAGGAGCTTTCAGTCAATCTTCAAGATTTAGTGGATTCAACCAAAAATTATGGGATTTCTTTTTTCAAAAAAGGAATAAAACCTGGCGTGGAGATGGAGTATTTATCAGTTGGAATTGATGATAATGAGCTAAAATCTAAGTGGAGGGAGTTCTATAGAAACAAAACTGAAATTATTGCACTGGCTTGGTTGGAGAAGCAAAAAGATATTTTAGGTTTAAAAAAGTAAGTTATTGCCATGAAAGCAATTCTTGCGGAAAAATACGGCCATCCTGAAAAAGTTCTTTCATTAAAAGAAATCCCAAAGCGGTCTCCAAAGGCAAAAGAAATTCTTATAAAAATCCATGCCACCACAATAAACGATTATGATTGGTGCATGGTTAGGGGAAAACCATATCTGTACCGACTTCTTTTCGGTCTTTTTAAGCCCAAGCACTCCGTTCCCGGTATGGAGTTGGCAGGGGCGATAGAGGGTGTTGGCCCTAGTGTTCAAAAACACAAAATTGGAGATCAAGTGTTTGGAGATATATCCAATTATGGATTTGGAACTTTTGCTGAATACATCTGTATTGATGAAAATGCTGTCATAACAAAACCTCTTGAGCTTAGTTTTGAGGAAGCTGCCGCCATTCCACATGCTTCAGCTCTTGCTTTGCAAGCGCTTAAACAAACCGGAGGAATTCAGGAAAACCAAAAAATCCTTATCAATGGTGGTGGTGGCGGTGTTGGGACAATCGCGCTCCAATTGGCCAAGCTCCACAATTGCCACGTAACTGGAGTTGATTCCCATGAAAAGCTGGAAATGATGAAATCACTGGGTTTTGACTCCGTTCTTGACTACAAGCTGACAGATTTTACAAAAACAGGAGCACGTTATGATTTAATCCTGGATTGTAAAACAAATAAATCTGCTTTTTCTTATGTAAAAGCGCTGAAATCAACAGGTAAATATGTAACAATCGGAGGAGAGCCCTGGAGTCTCATTAAAATTCTTTTTTGGAGCAAACTGATAAGTTTATTCGCATCAAAAAAACTTCAAATACTGAGTTTGAGGCCAAATGAAGATTTGGATTATATCTGTAACCTTGTAAAACAGGATAAAATTAAATGCGAAATTGATGGTCCACATAAACTTGAGGACACCGCCAAGCTAATCCAATACTTTGGTGAAGGAAAGCATAAAGGTAAGGTTGTCATACAAATAAACTAAACGACAAAAATCTACTACATACCCGTTACCCTGCTTTAATGCTGCGACCTGTTTTAAGCAGGACAAACCAACAACAATGTCATTCAATATTCGTTTCTTTATCATAATACAATACATCGTATGAAAGAAAAGTTTACATTTTTACTCGTGGTTATTTTAGGGTTTTCAATCACTTCTTGTTTGGATTTTAAGGTCAAAAAAACCGAAAAGGAAATCAGCCTTGACGATTTTAAAAAAGTTGAAATCAACCACGAATATCAGGTCAGTATTCCAAAGTACATGCGTAAAACCAATTCGCTCAATGATGATGCTTCCCTACAATGCCAAAATATATTCAAGGAAACCTATCTGATTATTATTGACGAACCCAAGGATGAATTCATTAAGGTTTTTAGAGAATTGGAGCAATATAACGAGGAGCTATCGTTAGTAGAAAACTATAGGGAAATTCAACTACAGTTTTTTGCCGAGAATATGAAAACGCTTAATGCTTCCGACCCCATATCGTTGAAAATAAATCAACTAAATGCCGAAATGTTGGAAATTGATGGAGAGGTTGAAGACATTGATGAAGAACTCACATATTTCATAACTTTTATAGAAGGTGATAAAAAGGTATACATGATTATGGCTTGGACCATGGCTTCCAAAAAAGAAGAGTACAGAGCTACTTTTGAAAGTGCCTCTAAATCTTTTGGGTTGATCAACTAACGCCTCCTCAAACTCATAGCTTATCATTTCAAAATTTGGAGAATTAAAAAAAATTTATACATTTGTAGTGTTCTAGTTATCTAATACACTATTAATGTTAACCGTTAATCAACTAAACTTCAATTATCCAAATAGCCGTCTTGTGCTCAACTCCATTGACCTGGACTTCACAGCTGGCAATATCTATGGGTTGTTTGGCAAAAATGGTGAAGGCAAGAGCACTTTGTTGAAGATCATGACGGGATTGCTATTTCCTAAAACAGGTAATTGCACTCTTAACGGGCACAGCACCAAAAAAAGAAGTGTAGAATCATTACAGCATGTTTTTTTGGTTCCCGAAGATTTTGAACTGCCCGCAATTTCCATTGGGAACTTCGAAAAAGTACAATCCTGCTTTTATCCCAATTTTTCCAAACAACAGTTTTACGAACTCATAAAAGAATTTCAACTTTCCGTTACGGATGTTATTTCAAAATTGTCCTTTGGACAAAAGAAAAAAGTGCTCATTGCATTCGGAATAGCCGCCAATACCAAATTGCTCTTGATGGATGAACCTACCAATGGATTGGACATTCCATCCAAAAGCCAATTTAGAAGAGTAATGGCTTCTGCTGTTGATGAAAACAAATGTATAGTGATCTCCACACATCAGGTTCGGGACTTGCATAGCCTTATAAACCATATTGTGATTTTAGACAACGGTCAAGCCGTTTTTGACCAATCTTTAAACATAATTTCCAATAGTTTGTGGTTTGGAAAACCGCCTTCATACGAGGAATCCAACATACTTTATCAAGAATCCTCCTTTGGTGGAAAGGCCATTTTGCCACGCATGGACATGACTGAAACCGAGGTGGATTTGGAATTGCTGTTTAATGGCATTCTGAGTGAGCCCTCCAAAATAAAATCAACCCTAAAAGGTACCGATCATGGCTCAGGAGTTTAATATTTCAAGAATTGGACAATTTATTCGTCGTGACTTGACCATACTCAAAGGGACATTCGTCACAGGTTTGTTGGTAGGTATTATTGTAATTTTCCTCTTCTGTTTTCTCAATATGATTGGAGATAAAAAGCTTGCTTCAGATGAGTTTCTGGGAATATTTGGGTTTGTCTATATTCCAATGGGTATTTTGTTCACGTTTTCCATTTTTAAGGAGTTCAACAATTCAAAATCAAACCATTTCTACCTAGCTCTTCCAGTTTCAATTCCTGAAAGGCTTGCCGCCAAATGGTTGACCACCACAGTCCTCTATACCTTGGCGATTTCCTTGTTATCAATAGTTACAGGAGTTTTGGCTATCATGTTTGGGGCCATTGTTTTTGGTGCTGATTTTAACCCGTTATCCCTTTTCTCAGAACAATACTGGAACCTGGTAAAGGTCTATTTTTTGGTTCAACCTTTATTTTTGGTAGGGGCCATCTCTTTTACAAGAAACAGAATTGGAAAAACCCTATTGACCTTGGGTATTTTGGTATTGGGGTTTGTGCTTCTCAATTTCCTCCTCTTTGGGATTCTCAACCATAACTATGGGATATTCTCAGGAGATTCCATTGTTTCGGGAGCCTTTGATAAAACCACTGACGATTTTGCATTGGTAGGGAGATGGTTTTACGGTTTGCTTTTAGGACCTGTTATGTTGGTGGTCGCCTATTTTAAAATGCTCGAAAAGGAAGTATAAGCATGGATTTTGACAATAGCAAACCTATTTATTTACAGATTGTGGATTTTTTCTACGAGAACATCCTCATCAAGCGTTGGCAAGAAGAAGAACGCATTCCATCTGTAAGAGAAGTTGCCATGATGGTTGAGGTCAACCCAAATACAGCCATACGGGCCTTTAACCACTTACAAGATCTAGGTGTCATATATAATAAAAGGGGTATTGGATATTTTGTTTCTGAGGATGGATTTAGTAAGGTATTGGATATTAAACGTAAAGAATTTATGGAGCAAATGCTACCAGATGTATTCAAAAAACTGAGTCTACTGGATATCCCTTTTGATGAATTAAAGAATGCATACAACCAACACAAAAATGAAAAAAAGTAATCTAATCCTTTTATGCGCCCTGGGCATGGCCATCTTCTTTACTCTGGTCTTTCAATTGACTGTTCATAGCAATGTACGTAAAGGAAAGTCCAATGAGGTTGCCGTAAAGACAATATCCGAATCCAGGGACATCCCCTATTTCGAAAAAATAGTCGTTAAGAACCGTATTAAAGTGATTTTTAGGCAAAATGACACGTCGAGTGTACTTGTGGAAGCACCAAACTATATTATAGATTCTATAAGTACAACGCTGATTAACAACGAATTGGTTCTTTCGGTGAGCAAAAAATTAAAGAAAAAAGATAGCATTTTAATCCAAATTGACAATCCCATCCTTACTTCCGTGAAATTGAGCAATAATGCTCATTTTGACACCGCTGGGAAAGTTTCGGGTAAAGAATTACACTTAGAGTTAAAAGATGCAAGCTCCGGGAACTTAAGCCTTGATTATGAAAATATGGAGTATATCAATAATACCGAAGGTAGCATAGCTATTCAAGGAGAAATCAAAAAAATAGCCCTAACCTCAAATACAGAACAATAATCAAAAAAAGAATATCAGTTAGTTTATCATCAATCAAAAATCATCAATCAAAAACGAACAGTCATGAAATCAAAAAGAAACAAGAACCCAGTGCCCATAATTATCTTGGGAATTGCCTTATTGGCATCCATCATTTACATTGATTATAACCGTAGGCAAAAAAAGAAAGCAGAGCAGGTCTATCAAGAAACAAAAAAGGCAATGGGACTGCTTGCTGTGAATTTGGATAAGGGAATTCAAAAGATTGCCCATTTGCAGCAATTTCAAATCACAGTACAAAAAATTTACAATCACTAGTACAATCATCAATCAAAAAACAAACAATTATGGAAACAAATCAAAAAACAGGAAGAATCATTGGTTTTCTGTTACTTTTTATCATGTTGGCAGGAATTCCATCCACAATGTTCAGGGGGTTATCCACCTCCATGGTCAACGCTCCCGATTTTTTATCCCAAATCCTCGAAAGTGCATTGGAAATGCGAATTTCAGTATTTTTGGATGTCCTCGCCAGTGCTCTATGGGTAATAGCGGCAGCTATACTATTCCCATTGATAAAAAAATTTAATCATAAACTTGCCTTGGTTTTCTTCGGAGTTTGGACAACCTATTTTGCAATCACCATTTTCAGTGATATCAGCCATTTGTCTCTATTATCACTAAGCCAAGATTTTGTCAATGCCCAAATTCCTGATGCGGCATATTTTAAGATTGCCGGAGGGCTTAAAATAAAGGATTACTTCTGGGCCCATTTTTTTGGCATTATGTTTTACGCTGCGGCAACTTTTATGTTTTATTATTTTCTATTTAGAAACAGGCTTGTCCCAAGATTCTTATCCGCATGGGGCATGGTGGCCATCTCCATAGTATTTGTAGCCTGTTGGTTAAATATCTTTGACTTTAATGTGAGTTTTCTTTTTTTCGGTCAGAATGGAATTCATATGATCATTTTAATGGGATGGCTTATTGCCAAGGGATTCAACCCACTTAAAATAGAGTGAAAACAAGCACTAGTGTTTCTCTCATCATCAATCATCAATCATCAATCATCAATCAAAAAACGAACGATCATGGCTTTAAAAACAAGCACTTCACTCGGCCCCTTATCAAAAAAACACTGGTCTTTAAAAATGTTGAATCTTTCCGCTCAATTTTGGTTTATAATAGCGGTATTGGGACAATGGCTTTTTGCCTTCTATGTAGCAGCCTTTTATGGGGGAGCTGCAATGGATGGTGATTTTATGCGGTGGAACCGAGTATTGCCACATGGTTATGTGGAAGGTGAAACCATGGGAAATTTGGCCGTTGCCATTCATCTCTTATTTGCTGTCATAGTTATGGTGGGAGGGCCTGTTCAGTTTATTCCGCAGCTTAGAAAGTATGCTCCTGTGTTCCACAGATGGAATGGTAGATTTTATATTGGTGCGGCTGTGCTAATTAGTCTCAGTGGTGTTTATATGGTAATTGCCAAGGGAACCATTCTGGGACTAGTTGGGGATATCAGTGTAAGCCTCAACGGAATGTTAATTCTCTTTTTTGCTTATATGGCAATCCGTAATGCCATAAAAAGGCAATTGGATGCACATAGGCGCTGGGCACTTCGCCTGTTTTTGGCCATGGCCGGGGTGTGGTTTTTTAGAATTGGGTTAATGTTCTGGTTGTTTATCAACAAAGGACCCGTTGGTTTTGACCCTGAAACTTTTCAAGGCCCCTTTTTGATCTTTCTCGGATTTGGTCAATACATCATTCCACTTCTAATTCTTGAACTTTATTTTTTAGCTCATACAAAGAACACCTACATCTCTAGAATAGGAATGTCCGCATGTCTTCTTTTATGCATATTTGTGACCGCTCTGGGAACTTTTGCCGCAACCATGGGTATGTGGTTGCCAAGAATCAGTTAGGTTTCATGAAAAGATAAACTATTTCGATATCGCAAACTGATTAAGCTCAAAATGGGTATAGTTGTTCCAAAGGCGGAAACCAGGTGATTATCTTTTCGACAAACGGTATACTTCGCTTATCCCTATTTCGTTATATATCAGAAAATCACCTACTTATGAAAAAGATACTGCATCCGGTATTTGTTATTCTGATATTTTTGTTTTTGGCATGCTCTTCTGATTCTTTGGAACCGGTTTCATCCGATGGGGATACTAACGAGCAGTCGCAAGATGAAACCGATTCAGACAATGATAATACCCCTGAAAACTCATCCGTAACCGATAGTTTTGATGGTACCGGGCCTTTGGAAGACTTTGTTACCAATAATGAAACAGCATTGCCTAAAGTAGAACAAGTTGATGGCAGGTACAGAGCTGAATTGACAGATAATGCCAACAATAAAACGCTACATTTTAATGATGAGCAAGGAAGACTGGATGCCAAATTGGTCTCTTTCCCTTTTGAGTTCATTGCCAGAAATATTGGAATAGGAACCTTGGACAACTCCCAAACTGCTCCTACACCCGAGAATTCTCTTTACATATTCGCAGGAGTACAAATACATGTAGAAACTTTAAATTCCCTTAACTCCGCTCATGTTGTTGTGGGGCACAGAGGCAATACCTATTTTACCATTGAAGGGAAAAATACACTTGATGGAAGCTCATCAGTCAACGATATAGGTGCAAATACAGTTCCTGATGGTCGAGCTGACATTAGGGTAGTTGGAAACCAAGATAGGACCATAACCATTCATTGGCAGATCCCAAATTTAGACTTCAACAATACCACTGACGATTGGCAATTATATAATGAAACTGGCAACCTTCCAGGTACAGCCCCTGAATTTGACGCAAATGTATACGTAGGTTTAATAACCTATGCCTACGGCACCAATGGTGTTCCTTTTGTAGGCACCTGTGACGCCATCCAAATTATGGATTGAGAAAAACTATTTGCTCAGATACATTTTTCTGCGAGAGTAGAGGTTATAGAATTCGTCATCTTTTAAGCTATCGATGAACAAAATGCTCTCTCCTGTACTCTTCATTTCAGGTCCTAGGTTTTTATTCACGTTAGGAAACTTGTTGAACGAAAATACCGGTTGTTTTATGGCATAACCATCCAGATGGGGTTTAAAATCAAAATCCTTGACCTTCTTTTCACCCAACATAACCTTAGTTGCATAATTCACATAGGGTTCGCCATAAGCCTTTGCAATAAAAGGAACGGTACGTGATGCCCTTGGATTGGCCTCAATAATGTATACAATATCATCTTTAATTGCGAACTGGATATTGATCAGACCAACGGTATTCAACGCCAAGGCAATTTTTCTGGTGTGATCCTTGATCTGTTGCATCACAAACTCACCAAGATTGAAAGGCGGCAATGTTGCGTTGGAATCTCCTGAATGTATCCCGCAAGGTTCAATATGCTCCATAATTCCTATGATATACACATCTTCTCCATCACAAATGGCATCTGCTTCCGCTTCTATTGCACCATCCAGATAATGATCTAACAGTAATTTGTTGTTCGGGATGCTTCGGAGCAAGTCTACCACATGGGCTTCCAACTCTTCCTTATTGATTACAATTTTCATCCCTTGTCCTCCCAAAACGTAGGAAGGCCTTACCAATAGTGGAAAATTAAGTTCATCGGAAAGGGCCAAAGCTTCATCCGCTGTTTCGGCCACTCCAAATTTTGGATAGGGAATATTGTTCTCTTTCAACAAAGTTGAAAAGCTACCTCTATCTTCGGCCAAATCCAAAGATTCAAAGCTGGTTCCAATAATATTGATGCCATATTTATCCAATTTCTCGGCAAGCTTCAATGCGGTCTGTCCTCCTAATTGAACAATGACACCTTCTGGCTTTTCATGGCGGATGATATCGTAGATATGCTCCCAGAAAACAGGTTCAAAATACAGTTTATCAGCCGTATCAAAATCCGTGGAAACCGTTTCCGGGTTACAGTTGATCATAATGGTCTCATAATCGCATTCAGCTGCAGCCAAAACCCCATGTACACAACAGTAATCAAACTCTATCCCCTGTCCTATTCGGTTGGGTCCTGAACCCAAAACCACAATCTTTCTCTTGTCTGTTACCTCGCTATCGTTAGCTACATACCGTTCTCCATCGGCGGTTTCTATTTCCTCTTCAAAAGTGGAATAATAATACGGTGTCATGGCCTTAAATTCTGCCGCACAGGTATCCACCAATTTATATACCCTATTAATGTTTAAACGAGTACGCTTTTTATGTACCTCGCTTTCGTAGCAATCCAACATATGGGCAATCTGTCTATCGGCAAAACCTTTTTGTTTGGCTTCCAATAAAAGTGCCTTTGGCAGACTTTCAATGGTATATTTTGAGATTTCCTGTTCCAGATAGTTCAGTTCCTCATATTGTTTTAGGAACCACATATCTATTTTGGTGATTTCATGAATCCGGGTCAACGGAATTCCCAATTGAATGGCATCATAAATCACAAAAACCCTATCCCAGCTAGGCACTTTGAGCTTTTGAATAATAGTATCATAATCTTTGTAGCCTTTCCCATCGGCTCCCAAGCCATTTCGTTTAATCTCCAGCGACTGGGTGGCTTTATGTAAAGCCTCCTGGAAAGAACGTCCAATTCCCATCACCTCACCTACAGATTTCATCTGCAAGCCCAATGTTCTGTCAGAACCTTCAAACTTATCAAAGTTCCATCTTGGGATTTTTACGATTACATAGTCCAAAGTTGGTTCAAATAATGCCGATGTGGACTTTGTAATCTGATTGTCCAATTCGTCCAAAGTGTACCCTATAGCCAGCTTAGAGGCAATTTTTGCAATAGGATATCCAGTTGCTTTTGATGCTAAAGCCGAAGATCTGGAAACTCTTGGATTGATCTCAATGGCAATGATATCCTCTTTTTCATCAGGACTTACGGCAAATTGTACATTACATCCTCCTGCAAAGTCACCAATGCTTCGCATCATATGAATGGCCATGTCACGCATACGTTGGAAGGTCTTATCGGAAAGCGTCATCGCCGGTGCAACAGTAATGGAATCTCCTGTATGGATTCCCATGGGGTCCATATTTTCGATGGTACAGATGATGACCACGTTATCATTTTTATCACGAAGCAACTCCAGTTCATACTCTTTCCATCCCATCAAAGCTTTGTCTATCATCACCTCGTGGATGGGCGATACTTCCAATCCCTTGCTCAATAAATCATCAAAATCCTCTGGATCATAAACAATAGAGGCTCCAGCGCCTCCCAAGGTAAACGAAGCCCTGATCACCAATGGAAAACCAAATTCCTGGGCGATCTCTTTTCCTTTAAGGAATGACGTTGCGGAGGCCTGGGGAGGCATGCCGATACCTATTTTCAGCATTAATTCCCTAAACTTTTCCCTATCCTCGGTAATGTTGATGGCATCAATATCTACACCTATGATTTCTACACCAAAATCTTCCCAAATCCCTTTTTCATCAGCTTCAATACATAGGTTCAAGGCCGTCTGCCCTCCCATAGTCGGTAAAACAGCATCAATATTGGGATGGTTCTTTAAAATCTCAATAATTGATTTTGTATTCAATGGTTTCAGGTACACATGATCCGCCATTTTAGGGTCGGTCATAATCGTAGCTGGGTTGCTATTGATCAAAATAGTTTCAATCCCATCCTCACGAAGTGATCTAAGTGATTGGGAACCGGAATAATCAAACTCACATGCCTGGCCAATAATGATCGGGCCAGAACCAATAATCAAAATCGATTTAAGATCTTTTCTTTTGGGCATTCTATATAGGGTTACTCGTTAACAAATTTTTCAAAATTAGATCAAAAAAAAGGTGCTAAACTTGAAAAAGTAGCACCTTTATTAAAAAGTTATTTACAGTCATTATTTCTTATGACGCGGTTCTGATGAAACAGTTAATTTCTTTCTTCCCTTTGCTCTCCTTCTCGCAAGAACTTTTCTACCATTGGCAGTCGCCATGCGTTCTCTAAAACCATGCTTGTTTCTTCTCTTCCTCTTTGACGGCTGATACGTTCTTTTCATTTCGGAACTCTTTTAATGGATTTTGTTGATGGGCAATTAAAACTACCCGAAAAATTCTGGGCGCAAATATACGAAGAGTTTTTACTTTGGCAAGTACAAAAAGAAAATATTTAAAATAGTTTTTAGTACTTTTGCCTCCTCTTTAAACTGACTCAAAATCCGAACAAAATTATGTTCCATAAAAATATAAAATTAGTCATTGCGGCCCTTATCGTTGGTTATTCAGGATATCAATTTGCAGAAGGGTATATTGGCAATGGCATATCCTTGATTTTACTTTCATTGGTGTTCATTTTCCTATATTTTAGGAATGAGTTTATTCTGATGGCCTTTTTACGTATGCGTAAACAAGATATGGAAGGTACCCAAAAATGGTTGGGCAAGATTAAAAATCCGGAAGCTGCCCTGATCAAGAAACAACAGGGGTATTACAATTACCTTCATGGCATCATCTATTCGCAAAAGAACTTGACACAGGCCGAAAAGTATTTCAAAAAAGCACTTAAACTAGGCTTAACAATGGATTATGACGTGGCCATGGCCAAATTGAGCCTTGCTGGTATTTCCATGCAAAAGCGCAGAAAACGCGAAGCGACCCAACTTCTTCAGGAAGCTAAAAAATTGGACAAGAACAATATGCTTACGGAGCAGATCAGGATGATGCAGCAGCAGATGAAGAAAATCTAGCTGTAAAAAATCCAGTTTTCAAGCACCAAATATCAATCAATTCCTTTGGAATTTGGAGCTTGGGATTTTGAATTTTAAGATTTATTGCCCCGCACCTACCATACGATAATACCCCTTATTCGGAATCTCCACCACATACTTTTTACGGGAAGCATTGTTTAAATGTGGTTCACGTAACCAAGGATTGTGTCTTTTTAATATTTTATAGTTGATTTCGTAAAGCTTTGCAAAATCCGCCCAGCTTGTCACTGCGGTATCAACTTGTACTGAAAATGTAGGTACGGTTTTATAAAAATCTTCCTTCTCTACATCAAAACCATATTTATCAGGGTTGGAAAGAATTTCTTTGAGGGCCATAATTCTAAAAACATAGCGTCCAGTTTCCTGACCTAACAAGAGATCGTAATAGTTATCCACTTTTTGAATCCTCATATATTTTTGAATTCCGCCTGGGCCAGCATTATAGGATGCAGCCGTCAGTGTCCATGTGCCAAAACGTTTCTTCCATTTGTTAATGTACTCACAGGCCGCTTGGGTAGATTTCTCAATATGGTACCGCTCATCAACATTGGCATTTACCTCCAGTCCATATTCCCTGCCAGTAGCTTTCATAAAATGCCACATTCCGGCAGCACCTTTAGGTGAGGCCACATCAATAAGTGCGCTTTCGGCAACGGCTAAATATTTAAAATCATCCGGAATACCGTTTTTTGCCAAAATTGGTTCTATAATTGGGAAATATTTGTTTGCACGCTTCATTAGCAACAGTGCATTGGATTGCCAATACGTGTTTACCAGAAACTCTCTGTCGACACGTTCCAAAACTTCAGGGTCATCCACCGGAACTTTTTCCCCAGCAAAATTCAAATCGCTTGGAATCTCAATTGCGCTTATTTTATAGCCATCCGAAACGTTCTTATCTGGTGTTTCAGCCGCTACTTTTTCCGGTTGTTCCGTGGTGTTGGACTGAACAGCAAAAATTAAACTGCCCATAACTACAATCAATCCAATACCAGCCAAGATGTTCTTTATATGTTTCATGTCAATTTTCTTTTCTTCCGTAAAGATATACTATATACAACTGTCTTCCTCTAAAATAATTGTTGGCAAATGTTCATTGAACCATTTGGCCCGATGTATGATCATGGTATGGGTGCCATTTTTAACTGTAATGCAATTCTTGATGTTTGCTATGGGAAAAACAGCATCTTTTTCTCCTTGGATATGCACCAAATTGCCTGGAGGTATGGTTTGTTTCCAATTTACAATCTTGTCGATGGACCAATCTATATAATGTTTATCCCGTATGGAAAGGTACTTTTCATATAACTCTAGCCGTTTAGTGACTGTTTCGCCAAAAGCATACTTGGCTAACAGTTCCACATTGTTCACCAATCCCGTTGGAAGGAGTTTATGTACTTTGGTATATTTGGCAAAAAGCATCTTTTTGGGGAGTTCCGAACTCCTTTTCACACTGGAAACCACTATTATCTTCTTTACCCGTATATGCTTTGCCATTTCCTGAACTAGAAGACCTCCAAAAGATACTCCAAGTAACACCGGGTCTTTGTGTTGGACATTTGAACACATCTTCTGTGCGTAACTGGAAAGAGACATTCCCTTGTCTGGAACAAACCATTCCAATCTATGAGTTTCAAAAGTATCTTCCGGGAATTTAATATCATCAAATATGGATGAATTTGCTGCCATTCCAGGCATCAGGTATACATGCGTTTTGTTGTCGGGCATTTCTCACCAAATATCGATTTGGCTAGGAAATTAGCAATTTTTTGACTAATTTTGTGTCCCTTTTGCAAATAGCCCCATTAAATTAATACAGATATAACAAAAGGGGAACATTTGATTACCGCTATGGTAATTGCACTATGTCAATTTAAAACAATACTATATGACAGAAATGGAAATTAACGACAATAGTTTCTTGCGCCAATTTGAAACTAGGGTCGATGGGCATTTGGCTAAAATTGAATATTCCTCACAAGAACGTAAGGTATTTTTAACCAAACTAGTAATTCCAGAAGAGATTACCCAAGAGGGCTTTAAAGAAACTTTTATCAAGGCCGTTTTGCATGAAATTCAAGAAAAGAACCTAAGGGTTGTACCTACCAGTCCGCACATTGCAGGTTTTTTAAGAAAGAACAGACAATATAAAGAGATGCTTCCCGTAGGGATTCGCATCTAGTGTATTACGAATCAGTTTAAAAAACCTCTCTTCGAGAGGTTTTTTTATGCCAAAACTTTATCGGAAACAAACTCGAAACGCACCAACCCATCTTCATCAATTTCGGTGAGTTGCACAGTGTGCAACGTGTTTACCAAATTAGGGTCCCAAGGTGATTTCACCTTTACGTAGTTCTCTGTAAAACCGTTAATGTAACCCGATTTATTTTCACCTTCAAACAAAACGGTTCTGGTACTTCCCAATTGACTTTCATAAAAAGCCCTTCTCTTTTTTGCCGATAGTCCACGGAGCATTTTACTGCGCTTGCTCCTTACATTCTTAGGTACGGGGTTTTCCATATAGGCTGCCAAGGTGTTGTCGCGCTCTGAATAGGTGAACACATGTAAATAGGAGATATCCAACTCATTAAGAAAATGATAGGTCTCCAAAAAATGTTCCTCCGTTTCGCCAGGGAAACCCACAATAACATCTACCCCAATACAGGCATGAGGCATTACTTCTTTTATTCGCTTTACCCTATCCACGTAAAGATTGGACAGGTATCTGCGGCGCATCAATTTTAAGATTTCATCACTCCCGCTTTGCAACGGAATATGAAAATGGGGGACAAAGGCATTGCTTTTGGCTACAAAATCAATGGTCTCGTTCTTGAGCAGGTTGGGTTCAATGGAAGATATACGAAGGCGGTGGATACCATCAACCTCATCCAATGCCTTTACCAATTCAAAGAAAGTATGTTCATGCTTTTTGTTTCCAAATTCTCCTTTACCATAGTCACCAATATTGACACCGGTAAGCACAATCTCCTTAATATCTTTTGAGGCAATCTCAGCTGCATTATGCAGTACATTTTCAAGGGTATCGCTTCGCGATATGCCCCGTGCCAAGGGAATGGTGCAATATGTGCATTTGTAATCACATCCATCCTGAACCTTTAAAAAAGCTCGGGTGCGGTCACCAATTGCATAACTACCAACATAAAAGTCAGCATCCTCAATCTCACAGGAATGCACTTCTCCCTTATCATTTTTGGCCAGGTCATTCAGGTAATCTGTAATCTTGAATTTTTCTGTGGTACCTAACACTAAATCAACACCATCCACTGCAGCCAATTCTTCAGGCTTTAATTGCGCATAGCAGCCTACCGCAGCCACAAAAGCTTCCGGATTGTTTTTTTGGGCCTGTTTTACAATGGTCTTGAAGCGTTTATCGGCATTTTCAGTTACCGAACAGGTATTGATGACATAAATGTCGGCTCTTTCGGAAAAATCAACACGCTCAAAATCTTCCTTTTCAAAACTTCTGGCAATAGTGGAAGTTTCAGAGAAGTTGAGCTTACATCCCAAAGTATAAAAAGCGACCTTTTTGTTCATTGACCCACATCCAATTTAAGGGCTGCAAAGATAGTGATTTGTTGGAAGTTACGTAATCGTGGTTGGATATGAAAAGTGGACTACCCCTCTTTGCTTTATAAAATTCATAATATGGAAAACAAGTTCAATAAATTACGAGCTTAGAGCAAAGTATAATGTCCATGAATACACAACCAGCGGCCATTTTCTTTTACAAAAATTCGTGTTGACTTACCTCTTGAGGTAAAGGGTACTCCGTTCGTGATGCCTTTGTCCCTCCAATAATAGGTGATCCATGCAACATTGCTCTTCACCGTAATCAATGGCTCTTCCATTTCGGTATGTATACCTTCTGAGTTTTTCACCCATTCCGTCACTCCTTTCACCTCCGCTTCCTTTCCAATCCTCAGTATGGAATCTGTCTCCCCAAATTGGGTGAAATTAGGATGTACGTAACTTGCGTAGCGTTCCACATCTCCTTTTTCAATGGCATCCCACATGGCTACAAGCGTAGTTTTGATAGCTTGTTTTTGCTGTAGCTCGCTCCCATCACTGCTTAAAGGTTCTGCTATTTCCTGCTTACAGGCAGTAACCATAAAAAACAAAATTGCCAAGGCAATCCATGCTCTCATTTTTTTATTAGGTTTTACTGGCTAAAAAGACGATCAATTATAAATGTTTACTATACAAACTTACTGTCATTCTAATAATTCCGCCATTTTTTGGTCTCCTCAAAGACGTGCTGCAAAATCTTGGCTTCGGTTTCATCAAATTCTTTGCCTCTTCTAGCCATCATCACTTTGGCAGCTTCAAAAGCTTTTTTGGGCATATAGGTAGAAAAGCCAGAGGCTCCTCCCCAACTAAAACTGGGAATAAAGTTTCTTGGGAATCCCGGCACATAAATATTAGTGTTTACTCCAATTACAGTTCCAGTGTTAAACATGGTATTTATAGCAGTCTTACTATGATCACCCATCATAAGTCCGCAAAATTGAAGCCCTGTATGGTCAAATTTTTCAGTGGCATAGTTCCAAATACGGACTTTGGCATAGTTATTCTTTAGGTTGGAATTGTTGGAGTCAGCACCAATGTTGCACCATTCTCCTAACACAGCGTTGCCCAAATATCCATCATGCCCTTTACTGGAATACCCGAAAATAACGGAATTATTAACCTCACCACATACCTTTCCAAAAGGGCCAACTGTGGTAGGGCCATACATTTTAGCGCCCATTTTTACCACAGCACTTTCACATAGGGCCAAAGCTCCTCGAACCATGCAACCCTCCCATATCTCGGCATTCTTACCTAAATAAATAGGGCCTTTGGTGGCATTTAAAATACTGTGTTCAACACTGGCACCCTCTTCCAAAAAGATGTTTTCTGGGCACGTCAACCGGTTTGTATCAGAAATTGGTGCGCTTTTTCGTCCAGCCGTAATCAAATCAAAATCTGCCTGTAACGCCTCGCCATTTTTAGAGAAAATATCCCAGGTGTAATCTACGGTAAGTATATCGCCATCAAACTCAATTCGTCTATAGTCTGAAAAATCAACTTCTTCGTTGACATCCCTGATAGCATAAGCTACTACCCTATCTTGATAAAAAACAGCCTCCCTTTCTTTTAAAGAAAGAACCATTTGTGCAAGCGATTCGTTTGGGAGAAAAGAGGAGATTATGACAACATTGTCAGGAGCTTCAACCATGGTATATTTCTCTGACAAATATTCCTCAGTCTTAAAACTTGCAGAGGTCTTCAGGTATTTTTCCCATTTTTCACGTATGGTCAAAATCCCAATACGTATTTCGGCAACAGGTCTTGTAAATGTGAATGGGAGCAGGGATTTCCGCTGTGGACCATCAGAAAGAATATAGTTCATGGTTGAGCTTTAGATTGGTAAAAATAAAAAACGCCCCTGAAAGTGAATCAGAGGCGCCTTATATTATTGTAGAAAAATATTTATTCTGCCTTTTTCTCTTCTTTACTGAATTTCTTGTACTTATTTTTGAACTTGTCAATCCTACCAGCAGTATCCACCAATTTGGTCTTACCGGTATAATAAGGATGCGAAGTTCTTGAAATCTCCAACTTCACCAAAGGATATTCAACACCATCAACAGTGATTTTTTCCTTCGCTTCTGCAGTAGACTTGGTAATAAACACGTCATCATTGGACATATCCTTAAAAGCTACCAATCTATAATTTTCTGGGTGTATACCTTTTCTCATCTTCTTAATTTCTAAATCTCAGAATTTTCGAGGTGCAAATTTAATGATTTCTTCCATATTGCCAACTTAAAATCAGTAAAAAAGAAAAAATCTATCTTTAGATGTAACAAAAGAACCAACTTATTCACTAACAAGCTACAATCAACATACAAAAATCAGATAAAATGGAAGAAAATCAACCAAAAACAGGGAAGTTTTCCCTGAATTACGGATTAATCCTTGGAGGCATCAGTCTCATTTTTGGGATTATGCTGTACACCCAGGACATGCACACCTCTCAAAGTCCTGTAATTATGATCATAGGATTAGTGCTTGCTGCTGTGGTAACCTATTTGGGTATTTCAAACTTTAGGAAGGCCAACGAGGGCTACCTAAGCCTTGGTCAGGCACTGAAAATTGGAGCAGGCATTGCGCTTATCTCAGCAATAATTGCAATTGCTTACAATTATGCTTTGGTAAATTATATAGATCCAGATGCGCCATCTAAAATCATGGATGCAAGATTGGGGCCTGCGCTTGAAAGTGGGGAGATTACACAAGAACAATTTAATGTCCAAAAGGAACAGAGCATTAAGTTTTGGTGGATGGGATATCCCTTTATTTTAATCATAAATATTCTTATAGGCCTTGTTCTAGGTTTAATATCAGGTCTAATCTTGAAAAAAGCCAAGCCCGCTTACTAAGTAAAAAATACTACTTTTGAAGGGAATTCCAGAAATAAACAATGCAGATTTCCATTGTAATTCCTTTACTTAACGAAGAAGAATCCATAAAAGAACTCCATGATTGGATTGCAGATGTTATGCAATCCAATCATTTTTTATATGAGATCATCTTTATAGATGATGGAAGCACCGATAGTTCTTGGGCGATCATTGCATCACTTTCTGAAAAAAATGAAAGCGTAAAAGGTATACGGTTTTTAAAAAACTATGGAAAATCCCAAGCATTGCATGCCGGGTTTAAAGCTGCACAGGGAGAAGTAGTAATTACCATGGATGCTGACCTACAGGATAATCCTGAAGAAATCCCGGAACTTTACAAAATGGTAAAAGAAGATGGAAACCATATTGTTTCTGGCTGGAAAAAGAAACGTTATGATTCCATCATCACAAAGAACATCCCCTCCAAACTTTTTAATTGGGCTGCTCGAAAAACATCCGGTTTAAAACTTCATGACTTTAATTGTGGTCTCAAGGCTTATAAAAATGACGTTATTAAAAACATAGAGGTTTCAGGGGATATGCACCGTTATATTCCTGTTCTTGCCAAAAATGCCGGTTTTTCCAAAATCTCAGAAAAGGTGGTTAAGCACCAAGCCCGTAAATATGGAAGTACCAAGTTTGGAGCAGAACGTTTTATAAATGGCTTCTTGGATTTGATAACCATTTGGTTTGTGTCAAAATTTGGGCGTCAGCCGATGCACCTATTTGGGGCTTTGGGTGTGCTTATGTTTATTGTTGGATTTGGATTCTCTGTATATTTGGGAGTGGATAAGCTCTTTTTAAATCCTACGGGGAGATTGATTACTGAACGTCCACAGTTTTACATTGCCCTAACAGCAATGATTATTGGAACACAATTGTTTTTAGCAGGTTTTTTAGGGGAAATAATGGTTCGTTCCAGGAAAAATGACACCCGCTATACCATCTCCAATAAAATTAACGTTTAGGTCAACGTAAAAGCAGATTCTTTGTAATTTTAACAGGATAAAACTTAAGTAATATTTAATGGATTCTATTCTATCAACCGCACAAACCTGGCTTACTGATTTTTTTGATTCAGAAACCAAAAAAGAAATACAAGACCTTATTGCCAACGATACCGAAGAACTAAAGGAAAGATTTTATAAAAATCTAGAATTTGGCACAGGTGGAATGCGGGGCATCATGGGTGTCGGAACCAATAGAATCAATAAATATACGCTTGGAAAAAACACCCAAGGACTTAGCAATTATTTAAAAAAATCGTATCCAAACGAAGAAATCAAAGTGGTGATCGCCTATGATTGTCGACATAACTCTGATAGTTTGGCCAGGATTGTCTCCGAAGTTTTTTCCGCCAATGGAATTAAAGTGTTCCTCTTTTCAGAATTGCGAACTACCCCTGAGCTCTCTTTTTCAGTTAGGCATTTAAATTGTCATGCCGGTATTGTCCTGACAGCTTCCCACAATCCACCCGAATATAATGGATATAAAGTGTATTGGACGGATGGAGGTCAAATTGTACCGCCACAAGATGGCGAGATCATTGCCGAAATTGATTCCCTTTCCTTTGAGGACATCAAGTTTGAACCCAATGACAATCTCATTCAATTAATTGATAAAGATGTGGATGAGGCTTTTTTTAACGAATCCGTTAGCAAAGGAAGTTTTGGCGCAAAAGGAAAGGATGATTTTAAAATTGTATTCACCTCCTTACATGGAACTTCTATTACCGCGATACCCGAAGTATTGAAAAGGGCCGGATATAGCAATGTGACCATAATTGATGAACAAGCAAAGCCCGATGGCAACTTTCCAACCGTGGAATCCCCTAATCCCGAGGAACCAGAAGCGTTGAGAATAGCAATTAAAAAAGCAGAGGAAATTGGTGCAGATATGGTTGTCGGTACGGACCCGGATAGCGACCGTTTGGGAATAGCCGTTAGAAACCTTGAAGGTGAAATAGAGCTTTTAAACGGAAACCAGACTATGGTGCTCATGACAAAATTTCTTTTAGATCAGTATAAAAAGAATGGGTTCAAAGGCAATGAGTTTGTGGCCACAACCATCGTGTCTACTCCAATGGTGTGGCAAATGGCCAGGGCCTACAATGTGGAGTGCAAGATATCATTAACAGGATTTAAATGGATTGGTGAAATGATCAAGGACTTCTCAGATTCTACCTTTATAGGAGGTGGAGAAGAGAGCTTTGGTTTTATGGTAGGCGATTTTGTTCGCGACAAAGATGCCGTTACCTCTACCCTACTGGCCTGTGAAGCTGCTTCAGATGCAAAAGCCAATGGAAGTTCTTTTTATAAGGAACTCATTGATTGCTATGTGAGCTTTGGCTTTTATAAGGAACATCTGGTTTCCCTAACAAAAAAAGGAATCAGCGGTGCCGAGGAAATAAAGCAAATGCTGATTGATTTTAAGGAAAACCCCGTTGAATCTGTTCAAGGGTCCAAGGTGGTATGGATTGAAGATTATAATACCTCCATAGCCAAAAATGTGCAGACTGGAGAGGAAAAGGTCATTGACCTACCAAAATCCAATGTTTTAATCTACGAAACTGAAGATGGGACAAGAATTGCGGCAAGACCCAGTGGAACTGAACCTAAAGTCAAGTTTTACATCAGTACAAATGCCAAATTGGAAAAAGCAGCAGATTTTAAATCCGTAAATTCGCAGTTGGATTCCAAAATAAAAGGCATCCTTTCCGAATTGAATTTATAGCTGAATGAATTACTTTAAAAAGATTCTCCGTTTTGCGGTGCCCTACCGCAAATACGGTTTTCTTAATATATTTTTCAATATCCTTTACGCACTTTTTAGTGCGCTTTCATTTGCCGCATTGATCCCTATGCTCGATGCTCTTTTTAAGCCAGGAGAGAAAGTAACCGTGGAGCCTGTGTATGAAGGTGTTTCAGGCCTAAAGGACTATTTGCAGCAATACGTTAATTATCATGTAACAGCATATTCAGGTGATGACGAGATGAAAGGTCTTGTACTGGTAATCGGTCTTGTTCTAGTACTCTTCCTATTGAAGAACCTATTCAATTATTTAGCAATGTACTTCATCACATTCCTTCGGAATGGGGTGTTGAAAGATGTGCGGAATAAGATGTACGAAAAAATTGTGGATCTACCCATTTCCTATTTTTCGGAAAAAAGGAAAGGAGATGTTATTGCGCGCATTACATCAGATGTACTGGAAATACAGCATTCCTTTCTTTCCATTTTGGAATTGATCGTAAGAGAGCCACTGACCATATTGTTCACCATTCTCATCATGTTTGGCATTAGCACCAAGCTTACCATATTCGTTTTTGTATTTATTCCCATTGCAGGGATGATTATTTCCAGAATTGGTAAATCCCTCAAACGAAAATCGGATAAGGTTCAAAAGGAACAAGGTGAATTCTTGTCAATTGTTGAGGAAACACTGGGTGGGTTACGTGTTGTAAAAGCTTTCAATGCCGAGTCCAAGTTCAACAAAATCTTTAAAAGGTCTACAAACCGGTTTTTTAAATTTTCTAATTCACTATTGAACAGACAAAATTTGGCATCTCCCACTGGCGAGTTTTTAGGGATTTTGGTTATTGGGGTATTGCTTTGGTTTGGGGGAAAAATGGTTTTGATAGATAAAACTCTGGATCCGTCATCATTTATCGCTTATATGGGGTTGGCCTATAACATCCTTACTCCAGCCAAATCCATAAGCAAAGCCTCCTATGGAGTTCGTAAAGGAAATGCCGCAGCAGAAAGAGTTTTGGAGATTTTAGAATCTGAAAACCCTATTTCCGATAGTGAAAATGCCATCACCAAAAAAGATTTCTCAAAAGATATTGCCATCAAAGATGTCTCCTTCAAATACGAAGATGATTACGTGTTAAAAAGCTTCAATTTGGAGGTCAAAAAAGGGCATACGGTAGCCTTGGTAGGGCAATCTGGAAGTGGAAAAAGTACTATTGCCAATTTGGTGACCCGTTTTTATGATGTAAATGAGGGTGAAATATTGATTGATGACACCAACATAAAAGATATTTCTAAAAAGTCACTTCGTGGATTAATGGGATTGGTTACCCAAGATTCTATTTTATTCAATGACACGGTTAAAAACAATATTGGCCTTGGAAAGGAAAATGCGACCGATGATGAAATCATTGCTGCAGCCAAAATTGCCAATGCCCATAATTTTATTATGGAACTCCCTGATGGCTATGACACCAATATTGGTGATAGTGGGAATAAGCTCAGTGGTGGACAAAAACAACGCCTTTCCATCGCCAGGGCAGTGCTTAAAAACCCTCCCATCATGATTTTGGACGAAGCTACTTCAGCTTTAGATACAGAAAGTGAGCGTTTGGTGCAGGATGCATTGGAAAAAATGATGCGGAATAGAACTTCCATTGTAATCGCGCATCGATTGTCCACCATTCAAAATGCTGATTCCATTGTGGTGCTCAGCAAAGGAAAAATTGTAGAACAGGGCACTCATGAAGAATTGATGAAATCCGCTAAAGGCTACAAAAAATTGGTGGAGATGCAATCCCTAAGCTAACTATCAGATATCAGACATCTAAAGAATTAAACCTTTTTCCATTACCTTAGTCATAGCACCAAAATGTAGAAACATTTGATTGCTGAGGAAACCTTAGTCAACGAACTAAAACAAAAAGAAAGCCAAGCACGGGCCTTTGAAGTATTGGTCAATACTTACAAAGAGCGGTTGTATTGGCACATCCGAAGGATTGTTTTAAACCATGATGATACTGATGATGTGTTACAGAATACGTTTATAAAGGTTTACCGGAACATAGAAGGCTTTAAGGGAGACAGTAAGTTGTATTCTTGGATGTACCGTATCGCCACAAATGAGTCACTTACTTTTCTGAAGCAGAAGTCAAAAAAATTGGGGGTAAGCGATGAAGAACTAAAAATGAAAATGGTTGAAAATTTACAATCGGATGTGTATTTTGAAGGAGATGAAATCCAATTAAAATTGCAAAAGGCCATGGCCACACTTCCTGACAAGCAAAAATTGGTATTTACCATGAAATATTTTCAGGAAATGAAGTATGAGGAAATTTCAGAAGTGTTGGAAACATCGGTGGGAGGTTTAAAAGCATCCTACCATTTGGCCGTAAAGAAAATTGAAACGTATCTTAAGGCGGATTAAACCTTTATGGGTTTTAACCGTCTAACCAAAAAAGATGGGAAAAGACAGGGAAAATAATTTTAAAACTCCGGAAGGCTATTTTGATAACTTCCATGACCGACTCATGGATAAAATCAATCAGGAAGAAACTGGACAAGAAAGCTCTATCATACCAAAATCGGATGGGTTTACCGCTCCCGATGGGTATTTTGATCAGCTTCCAAAAAAAGTGCTATCCAAACTTGATCAGGAACCCAAGGTCGTTCAACTAAATCCCTATAAAAAATTCTATTATAGTGCCGCAGCTGTAGCAGCTGTACTTCTATTATATTTTGGATTGAATTTAAATTCTAAGCCCGATATAGATTTTGAAGATTTGGCCGAGGCTGAAATAAATGCATATTTTGATGGCACCGACTTTGATTTTAGCCCTTATGAGCTTGCCGAAGTAGTGGATATTGAAGAACTAACGCTAGACGATGTTTTGGAAAACCAATTGGAAGATGAAAACATATTGCAATATTTGGACGAGAACCTGGAAGATTTGGATGATTTAAACCTAGATTATGTCGATTATGAATAAAAAGTTACTCATACTATTTGTCTTTTTAATGGGAAATTCATGGTTTTATGCCCAAGGACCGGGGAGGGAACGCATTAAAACATTGAAAGTGGCCTTTATTACGGAAAGAGTTGGACTTACTGCAAAAGAAGCACAGACATTTTGGCCCATTTACAATGAATATGACGAAACTCTGGAAGCAATCCGCCGTAGAGAACGATTGGAACTGAGGTCCCAAATAGCTATGATTCAAGATCTATCCGATACTGAATCTTCGGCCCTATTGGATAAGTTCCTAGCAACTCAAAAAGAAAAGCACGAGGCAGAACAAGATTTCATCGCTAAAATCAGAAATGTACTGTCTCCCAAAAAGACGGTATTGCTGTTAAAAGCTGAGGAAGATTTTAAAAGGCGCCTACTGCAACAAATGCGTAAGCGCAGAGGGGGTGGGTAAATTCAAAAATCGACAAAATGCACTAAAAAGGAGCCATATGGCTCCTTTTTTCATTAAACCCTTTATCAAAATGGTAGTCAAAGAACTAGAAACCATAAAAATCTACGTTATGAAAAATTTGAAAAGAGTTCTATTCACAATAGCACTTCTAGGAACAATACTTACTGTCAATGCGCAGCGTACGGTAGTTAAAGTCTATCCAAAACACGGTACGGTGGTCACAAAGGTTACCAAACCCAAAATTGTGATTCATAAAAAGACCAATTTCTATTTTGCCGATGGGATATGGTATAAAGCCAGAGGTAAAAAATATGTGGTATGTGCAGCTCCTACCGGAATAAAAGTGAGAAAATTGCCTAGAGCCCGGAGAGTTGTTGTGGTAAATGGACGAAAATTATACAAATACCGAGGTGTTTGGTACAAAAAAAGAGGACGACATTATGTTGTTGTAACCGTTTAGTCGGTTTGGTTGGTTGTTAGTTTAAAGAAGAGCGGCTAGTTCCGCTCTTCTTTTGTTAAATTATACTGTTCATCAACTTTTAAAACGACTGATCAAGGCTACTGGCACTCACAACCGCAAAATTCCCTAAAGCTGCTCTTTTTGTTGATGTATTCACAATGTTTCCAGTTAGATTAACAGGTGGTGTGGCAAACAAGTGTCCAGGATCACCTTCTTCATCAGAACTATTGGAATCATCTTGTGCGATAAGATTAAGGTAAAATTGAAACGTCCCATAATTTAAATTGTATAGCGTGGCCTTTATTCTGTTCCCACCAACGTTATCAGTTTCTATAAAAGCCTCCTCATTTCCATCAAAAAGGGTGTCGCTGGACACCTCGAACAAATTGAACAAAAAGTCTGGTCCATTAAAAAAATCAAATGCAAGATAATAGAGGTTGGTGGCATCCCCAGGGTCTTTAAAACTTACCCTGGTCATGTTATTATCCATTTCAACCTTCGTTATGGGCACAGTGGGTCTCAATTGTTCCGCTTCGGACTTAAAATTAGCATGCCCCGGTACTTCAACCTCTATCCAATAAAAATTGCCAACATTTGCAGAAACGACTGCCGCGCTGGTATATATCCCATTGTTTTCAACAAAACTATCCGTCACCAATTCGGTAGTACCCGTCTGGTCTTTAGTAAAAAGTGATATTGAGGCATTGGATACAGGTTTAACGGTAACATTTTTTACCGGAACAGTTTCTTGGATTCCAATGGTTACATTATCAGGTTCATTGCTTATACCACCAAAAATGAAAATCTGAGGTTCAAACTTTGTTTGTGGGTCAATTTCCTTAGTGCAGGCTAAATGAGCAAAAAATACTAATACAATCAACAATCTTCTTAATGTTTTCATAGCATATTAGAATTTAAAATTATAAGTGATAAAAGGTATTGGTGCTCCTATCACCGAAAACTGAAATGTTCTTATTTGGGCGTTGGTGAATGTGGAATAAATTGAAAATGCATTTTTATTGGCATATAGATTGTATACTCCAAAAGACCAGCTGCTCTGCCATCTTCTATCTTTTCTTTCTGGAGCATATGTAAAGGAAAGATCCAATCTATGTGTATCTGGAATTCTATAAGCATTTCTATCTGAATATGTCAAGTACGGAGTTCCGTTCACCACCAATCTACCTGTTGCTTGTGTAATTGGACGTCCTGTCTGATACGTAAAAAAAGTACCCATCGACCATTTCTTCCCCAATTTATAGTTTGCAGTTAGGTTAAACAGATGGGGTCTATCATAATTGGAAGGGTAATACGCTCCACCATTGATATTCTCTACAGCAAAGTCGCTTGTGGTTTTCCGTTTTGTGACTGAATAGGTATAATTGATATTCCCCGTTAATTTTCCTTTGTTTTTATATGCTCCTAATTCAGCACCGTATGCATAACCATTTGCATTTAACAATTGGGTCTCAAGCTGTTCATTTAAAAAAAGGTCTGCCCCATTTTTATACTCGATCATATTTTTAAACGTCTTATAATATCCCTCAACGGAAAAATTATAGGACCGATCAGAAGTGTCATATGCATATCCGGCTGAAAATTGATTGACCTCCAAAGGCTTAACATGAGTTCCCGATGGTTTCCAAATATCGAAAGGAAGGGCCGCGAAAGTATTGGAAATCAAGTGTATATACTGAAACATTCTGTTATAACCCAGTTTAAGGGCCTTGCGGTCGCTTAGCTCATACTTAAATGCAAGGCGTGGCTCAAAACCGGAGTAGTTCTTTATGACCTCTCCACTTTTATAATCTTTTGTTCTCGTAACCGTGTTTATTGTTTTGGGCAAGTTTGGATCATATTCCGAAACGGTATAGGGCCCTAAATTTCCAAACCAAGAATATCGAAGACCCGCATTGAAAGAGAATTTGTTCCACTCCCTTTCATATTCAATGTATGGGGCGATTTCCAACCCTTTTTCCGTTTCAAAATTTACGGTGTTGAGTCCCGCTTCGGTACTGGTGACCTTGGCAGGAGAAAATCTATACAAAGTATTGTTCACCCCAAATCTCAGCTTGGTTCCAGTGCTTGGATAAAGTGTGAAGTCGGGTTTAAAAATCCAATTTTCCACCTCTGAAGTCCATTCAAATGATCCCGAGGTGTTTACCGGACCTCCGCCGGTGTCATTCTTAGAGGATAGGGCGTAGTCATAACGACTATAAATTGCCGAGGCATTCATAAACAACTTATCCGAAAAAATATGGTTCCACCTCAACGTAGCGGTAGCATTTTTCCAGCGGAAATCAATTTCTTCATCAGGTCCCTGGCTGCCATCATCATTGGTTTCCCCATCAAAACTCAGTTGCATTACATCTGCCCCAAAATAACCCGAGGCAAACAACTTATTGTTTTCGTTGATGTCCCAAGCCAGTTTAGTATTTAAATCATAGAAGTATACCTTATTGTTTTTAAGGTCATCCCCAAATAATGGAAAGAACAGATCAAAGTAAGATCGTCTACCAGAAACAAGATAGCTTAGCTTTTCTTTTTTTATGGGCCCTTCCAGAGTCAACCTGGAAAACAACAACCCCAGACCTCCCTCGCCTTTAAATTTTTTGGTACTCCCTTCTCGCTGTCTGATTTCCAATACGGAAGACGACCTCCCTCCAAACCGTGCCGGGATTCCTCCTTTGTACAATTTTAAATCCTTAATGGCGTCTGTGTTGAAAATGGAAAAGAATCCCCAAACATGTGACGAATTGTAAATGGGCGCCTCATCCAACAAAATCAGATTTTGGTCAATATTTCCACCACGTACACTAAAACCCGATGCCCCTTCGCCAATAGTGGTAACTCCAGGCTGAGTTAAAACGGCTCTGGTAACATCGGGTTCTCCCAACAAGGACGGTAGCTTTTTAATATCCTCACTCTTCAAATTGGCAACTCCATTTAAGACGGTTGTCACTTGACTTTTAAAATTGGGGTTTGAAAAAACCACCACTTCCGATAATTTGTTCGACACCTGATTCAGTTCAATCGCCAATTGTTGGTTTTTATCCAACTCAATTAAAATTTCCTTTTGCTGATACCCTATGTAAGAGACATTGAGTGTATATGAACCAGAGGGCAGTGTAATGGAATAAAAACCATATTCATTCGTGACCACGCCTTTTGAAGTTCCGGCCACCGCAATGGTTGCACCCAACAAGGTCTCTCCAGTTTCCAAATCCCTGACCGTTCCACTTATGGTATAATTCTCTTGGGTATGCCTTTTTTCATCAGTTTCCCTTTTTGAGAGTACAATGTGTTTTTTCCTAATTTCAAACGAAATATCGGAACCTATAAAAAGCTCTCCCAATACCTTATGAAGCAATTCATCATGGCTCTTAATATCATATTCCGCTCCATCATCTATTTCATCGTTATTATAAATAAACCGATAAGGGGTAGCATTTTCGATAAAACCTATAATGGATGACAGACTTGTTTTTTCAAAATCAATGGTTATTCTATCTTGGGATGATACCGTATTTGCCAAAAGCTGTATGGCCATAAAAAGATAGAGTGACAACGATAGTTTCATTAAGAATAAGAATTTGTCAAAGGAGCAGTTTACTCCGGTCAGGAGTAAAAAAGGGTTTTTATTCATATTTTTGAATGTTGATAATTACACTTATTACTTGAAATGGGTATTATTGACGTATATGTGGGAAAACCGCCATTTTCCCACATTTTTTTATTCCACTACCCAGTTTCCATAAGAAGATTGATGGTAGTTAAATGATTTTGTGAGCTGAAGGGTTTCCAAAATCTCCTCGATTGGAGTTTCCTGCTCAAATGAACCTGTGAATTTTGAATTTGCGATCTTATCATTTTTAAATCGGATTTTAATATTATGCTGAATGGCCAAATCAGTAGCTATCTCTCTAAACGGTTTGTCTGAAAACTGCAGAATTCCCTCTTTCCACGAAACAAAACTTGTCGGAGTATCAACTTTTGATTGAACCAATTTTTTCCCGTTTCTTAAAAAAGTGATTTTATCATTGGGGATCATCTGAATTTTTTCATCAGAACTTAAGGACGAAAGCTCAACCTTACCTTCCAGCAAAACCGTTTCCGTATATGTTTTTTGGGTATATGATTTTACATTGAAACTTGTGCCCAATACCTTAATCTTGATCTGGTCATGGGTCTCTACTGTAAAGGGAACCTGTTCATCCCTCATTACTTCAAAAAAAGCTTCCCCCTCTAGGTAAATATTTCTGGGGTGTGATTTTTGATAAGAAAGCTGACTTGACGAATTCATCCAAACCTTGGACCCATCTGGAAGTTCTATTTCTTTTTGTTCCCCGTATACGGTCTTTATGGTAACCTTACTGTCATTATTATAAAAAAAGTACATCAAAGAAGTGCTCAAAACAGCCAAGACAGCGGCATATCTCATGAACTTTCTTATAAAACGGCGCCTGTCCGAAACCTCTTGTCCCACGGAGTCAAAGAATTTTTCCTTGGCTTTTTGAATATCGGAGTCCCCAACAGCTTCCTCCTTTGTAATCTTATGGAGGTTCTTTATCCTTTCATATAAATATGGATCGTAATGGTTTGAACCTATCCATAGCTCAACCCTCTCAACTGTTTTTTTATCAGCGTTGTTTAAAACATAGGCCCAAATATCTGTTTCAGTTATACGATGGTCTTCCATAATACTTCAATAATCTTTTTTAAAAGGTCCTCGTTAAGTCCATTCTGGGCTATCCATTCAGAAATATCCACAATAACATCCTGGTTATCGTTGTCGAAAACGTATGCAATCAAATCAATTTCTACAGGATGGTCATCCTCCATAATGTGCCTATTTGGATATAAGACGTATGACAGCCGGGACTACCCTATTTTTTTTACAAAAAACTTTTAAGCTCCCTTTTAAAGATGTTCAGAGCTTTTGATATGTGAAGTTCCACAGTCTTTACTGAAATACCTTTACGCAAAGCTATCTCCTTGTAAGACAAACCCTTATTCCGGGACAGCTTGAATATCTCTACTGTTTTTTCCGGAAGAAACGTATAAATCTGTTCTATCTGACCCAATAATTCCCACTCGCTGTCAATTAGATTCTCAGTATTTCTGTTCAGTTTGTACAGGTCAATATGCTTCTTTTTGGTCTGTTCTTTTCTGTAGTGATCAATGATTTTATTCTTGAGGGTAACAATCAGGTAAGATTCTATTGAACGTTTGTCGGTATTTACCTTTTCAACATTCTCCCAAAGTTTGATAAAAGTCTCCTGGACAATTTCTTCTGAAATGTCTTTTTCACCCAAAATCTTATAGGCATAGTTGTACAACTTTCGGTAGTGTGAATCAAAGAGTGTAGAAAAATATTCCTTCTTTTCTTGGAGCGACATTCACTATCGAGTTATGGAGCAGTATCAAAACTACAAAAATCAAGTTTAAAAAAATCCCACACTTTACTTAAGGGTCATTTTGGCAATTCGGTTCTTCCCAGCTGCATAAGCAATGGAATCATTAAGAAAACGAAGGGTATAGAAATCTTCTCTGCTTAACTTCTTCCATGATCTCCCGCCATCATTGGAATACGAAATCCCTTGGAATCCAACGGCTACCAAATCATCTCCTCCGGAGTTGGGAACAAATTGCACGCAACTTCTATAATCTGGTTCTTGCACATCTGCAATCAAATTCCAGGTTTCCCCTCCATTTCTGGTGATAATTTTGTTTTTACTATTCGACTCTGGGTTGGTATAATCTCCACCAATGGCAAAACCAAGGTTTTCATCATAAAAATCAATGGAGTAAATACCCTCCGTAGGTTTGTCTTGCACAATCGGGGATGAAACTACCTTCCAAGTTTTTCCTTTGTCCCCGGAGAAATAAACATTTCCAGCTGTTGTGCCTATCCATACCTTATCTTCAACAATTGCAATATTGGTGTTGCTGGCTGCAAAAGCTCCTTCGCCCTCCGCTGATTTTGGTAACTGCGAACACGGAAGCTTTTTCCAACTCTTACCACCATCTCTAGTAATGATGATTGACAAACAACCATCCATGGTATCACCTATAGCAATACCCTCCAAATCGTTCCAAAACTTCATGGAATCATAAAAAACACTTTCATCTTCCTCTTTATACACCAATTCCATTTGACCCGAATTTCCGGTTTTGTACAACAAAGCGGGATTAGCGATTGACAGCATAAAAAAATCGGTGGAAGTATGTGCAACGGCTCTAAACGAAGGAGTAATGGAATCATATTTTTGGGTATTGCTTCGTACCGCATTTGTTTTCAAATTAACGGTACCAAAAACACCATTGCTTCCAGCAAATGCCAAAGTATTGTCATCCAAAAATTCAATCGCCCTAATACTCACTGAATCTTGAAAAACATCTTCTACCATAACCGATGAAAAATTATGTGATTTCTGTTGGGGGTAACAACTAATAATCAGAAATATGGGTACAAAAACTAAACTATATCTCATTCAAAATGTGTTTCTTCAAATGTAATTGGAATCTTGTTAGAAACCATACCTTTGCAATCCTTAAATTTTTGGGATGCGTTTACACAGAAATCTTGTCTTTGCGGTCATTGATGCACTAAACCTCATATTCAACGAAAAGGAATATGCAGATAAGGTCATAGAAAAAGTATTACGGTACGATAAGCGCTGGGGAGCTCGGGATAGAGGTTTTATTGCTGAAACCACTTATGATATTGTTCGATGGAAACGCCTGTATACAGAAATTGCAGAGGTACACGAACCCTATTCAAGGCCACATCTGTTTCGAATGTTTGCCGTTTGGTGCGTATTGAGAGGTATCAGATTACCAGATTGGAAGCAGTTGGAAGACACACCAGAGCGTAGAATAAAAGGAAGGTTTGATGAACTATCCAAAATCAGAAAATTCAGGGAATCCATACCTGATTGGTTGGATGAATTGGGGGAACAATCCCTTGGAAACAAACTTTGGACCAAGGAAATAGCTGCGCTTAACAAACAGGCCGAGGTTATTCTCAGGGTAAATACCTTAAAAATCCAGAAAAACCAATTGCAAGCGATGCTCGCCAAAGATGAGATTGAAACCATAGCAATTGATGGCTACCCCGACGCTCTTAAACTGAAGGAACGTAAAAATGTCTTTGTCACCGAAGCTTTTAAAAATGGCTTTTTTGAAGTACAGGATGCTTCCTCCCAATTGGTTACTCCTTTTTTGGAAGTTAAACCTGGACAACGTGTTGTTGATGCTTGCGCCGGAGCCGGTGGAAAAACGCTTCATTCAGCTTCCCAAATGGAAAACAAAGGTCAGCTGATCGCTCTGGATATTTATGAGAGTAAATTGAAAAAGCTTAAAAAACGAACTCGAAGAAATGGAGTGCACAATGTAGAAACCCGGGTAATCGATTCCACCAAAGTCATTAAAAAGCTGCACAACAGTGCAGACAGACTTCTGCTTGATGCTCCTTGTTCCGGGTTGGGTGTCATTAGAAGAAACCCAGATTCAAAATGGAAACTGGAGCCTCAATTTATTGACCGAATCATGGGCGTACAACAAGAAATTCTCCAGAATTATAGCAAAATGGTTAAAAAGGGAGGGCAAATGGTTTACGCCACATGTTCCATTCTACCGCAAGAAAACACGGAGCAAGTTTCAAAATTTTTGAATTCGGAAGCGGGAAGAGAATTCAAGTTGGTCAAAGAACAAAATATCTATGCCTCAGAAAAGGGATACGATGGGTTTTATATGGCCTTGCTAAGCAAGCCTTAACGTTCAGAACATTACGGAACAATTAACCAATTATCTGCTTTTACTCCAAGTACATAAAATAAAAAAACAAGAATCAAGGAAAAGACTATTAATAGCATATTCCCATGGATTAATTGTTTTAAAGCATGGTATTCTTCACGATTACTAAACTTCATGATTTTGTTTTATTGGATTTTATGGAAAACTACACTTAAAAAAAGCAGCTAAAAGATGGTAATTGACCAATAGCCATTTTGAATTGATGGATACATTCTAAAATCCAAAACCATAAGTTATTGACACCGATGGTTCAAAACTGTTATAAAACCCTCTGAAAAATCAAACCTAAAACTGTAAATTTGCACTTTCTTAATCCGTTCAACAACTAGGCTGATATGATTCATTTCTTTGGGGACGTGGCAACAAAGGTTTTTGCCGTCCAGACTGCTCAAGAAATTGCACCTCAAGACATTCAAAAATTAACATGGTTGTTCGGCAACCAACCTAAGATAAACGCGGCGTCTCTTGACGCCTTTTTTATTGGGCCAAGGGCCGCCATGATTACCCCCTGGAGCACCAATGCTACCGAAATAACCCAGAATATGGGCGTGAAAGGAATCCTTCGGATTGAGGAATTCCATGCTGTGGATGAAGACCATGCCGACTTCGACCCCATGCTTTTTCAAAAGTATGAAGGGCTAGATCAACAAATTTTCACCATTGATATTGTTCCCGAAGCCATTTTGGAAGTTGACGATATCTCAGCCTACAATCAACAAGAGGGTCTGGCTCTGAGTGACGATGAGATAGCCTATTTGGAGAATCTCTCTAAAAAACTGGGTAGAAAATTAACCGATTCTGAAGTATTTGGTTTCAGTCAAGTGAATTCAGAGCATTGTCGACATAAAATTTTCAACGGTACTTTTGTTATTGATGGTGAGGAAAAACCTAGTTCCCTTTTTAAACTGATCAAAAAAACATCGGAAGAAAACCCAAACGATATTGTTTCGGCCTACAAAGACAATGTTGCTTTTATAAAAGGGCCAAAAGCAGTGCAGTTTGCACCAAAAAGTGCGGACAAACCTGATTTTTACGAGGAAAAAGATTTTGATTCCGTTATATCCCTAAAAGCGGAAACCCATAATTTCCCAACTACAGTGGAACCCTTTAATGGTGCCGCTACGGGTTCCGGAGGTGAAATCAGGGATAGATTGGCTGGTGGGAAAGGCTCCTTGCCTTTGGCAGGAACCGCAGTCTATATGACTTCATATTCTCGCCTGGAAGAAAACAGACCTTGGGAAAATGGAATGCAAGAACGGAAATGGTTGTACCAGACACCAATGGATATTTTAATCAAAGCATCCAACGGAGCGTCTGATTTTGGAAACAAATTTGGACAACCATTGATTTCCGGATCAGTTCTCACTTTTGAGCATAAAGAAGAAGCTCGTCGATTAGGTTTTGATAAAGTAATTATGCTGGCTGGTGGTATCGGCTATGGAAAAGCAGAACAAGCTTTAAAAGACACCCCAAACAAAGGGGATAAAATAGTTATTCTTGGTGGTGACAACTACCGTATTGGAATGGGTGGTGCAGCTGTTTCCAGCGCTGATACGGGTGAATTCAGTTCAGCAATTGAATTGAATGCCGTGCAACGCTCCAATCCAGAAATGCAAAAAAGAGCTTCCAATGCTATTCGTGGAATGGTGGAAAGCCATGACAATCCCATTGTTTCCATTCATGATCATGGGGCCGGCGGACATCTTAACTGTTTATCAGAATTAGTTGAGGAAACAGGTGGTGTCATAAATACGGATAAACTCCCGGTAGGTGACCCAACACTATCGGCAAAAGAGCTTATTGGCAACGAATCCCAAGAGCGTATGGGGTTGGTAATCGGTGAAAAAGATATAGAACTCCTTGATCGTATCGCATCTCGCGAACGCTCTCCGATGTACGATGTTGGAACTGTAACTGGCGACCACAGATTTACCTTTGCTTCAGAAAAAACTGGGGAAAAACCTATGGATTTGGAGTTGAACGACATGTTCGGAAGTTCTCCAAAGACCATTATGGAAGATAGCTCAGCAGCAAGAACTTATGACGCCCCCACCTATTCATTGGAGCATTTCCACGATTATTTGGAGCAAGTGTTGCAATTGGAAGCAGTTGCTTGCAAAGATTGGCTCACTAATAAAGTGGATCGCTGCGTAGGCGGACATGTGGCCAAACAGCAATGTGCTGGTCCTTTACAACTACCTTTGAACAATTGTGGGGTCATGTCCCTTGATTTTAAAGGAAAGGAAGGAATTGCAACAAGTATAGGCCACTCCCCTGTTTCCGCTTTGATAGACCCATCAGCGGGAAGTAGGAATAGTATTGCTGAAGCACTTACAAACATAGTATGGGCTCCGCTCAAAGATGGTTTACAATCCGTTTCGCTATCTGCGAACTGGATGTGGCCCTGTAGAAACGAAGGTGAAGATGCCCGATTGTACGAAGCTGTGGAAGCGGTATCCAATTTTGCTATCGCATTGGGAATCAATGTCCCTACAGGAAAGGATTCGCTTTCCATGAAGCAGAAATATAAAGATGGGGATGTCATCTCTCCCGGTACCGTAATTATATCTGCGGCCGCGAATTGTAATGACATCACTAAAATTGTAGAGCCTGTATTCCAAAAAAATGGAGGCGATATTTATTATATCAATATTTCCAAGGATAATTTTAAACTGGGGGGCTCTTCTTTTGGGCAAGTACTAAATTCTGTAGGCAACGAAACTCCAACAATTGTGGATGCTGCTTATGTAAAGCAGACTTTCAATACGTTACAAGAGCTTATCAAAAATGATATGATCATAGCTGGTCACGACGTTGCTTCCGGCGGATTGATCACAACCCTATTGGAAATGTGTTTTGCTGATATCGATTTAGGAGCGAACCTCGATTTATCCAATCTTGGAGAAGAAGATATCATCAAACTATTATTCTCAGAAAATGCAGGGCTTGTTTTCCAAGTTAAAGATAACACCGTGGAAAAAGTTTTGGCGGATGCCGGAATTGATTACAAAAAAATAGGTTCTGTAAGCTCCGAAGGAACTTTGAACATCAGAAATAATAGTATTGAAATTGGGTTGAATGTGGCCTCACTACGGGATACTTGGTTCAAGACTTCTTATTTACTGGATGATAAGCAAACAGCCAATAATTTGGCCAAAGCCAGATATGAAAATTATAAGAATCAAGCCTTAAACTATAAATTCCCCTCAGGTTTTGATGGTAAGCTGCCTCCAAGAGAACAATCGAAAGTGGAACGCCCAAAAGCTGCCATTTTAAGGGAAAAAGGCAGTAATTCGGAGCGCGAAATGGCCAATGCCATGTATTTGGCAGGATTTGATGTAAAGGATGTGCACATGACCGACTTGATAACTGGTCGGGAAACCTTGGAAGATATTCAGTTTATTGGCGCTGTTGGTGGATTTTCCAATTCAGATGTTCTGGGAAGTGCCAAAGGATGGGCCGGTGCCTTCAAGTACAACGAGAAAGCAAATAAAGCCCTTAGAGATTTCTTTGCACGACCCGACACACTTTCTGTGGGAATATGCAATGGGTGTCAGCTGTTCATGGAATTGGATTTAATAAATCCTGAGCATGAAACCCATGGCAGAATGACCTACAATGATTCAGGTAAGCACGAAAGCAATTTTACCTCTGTGAAAATTCAAGAGAACAACTCCGTCATGCTTTCTACAATGGCGGGTACCACTTTAGGTGTTTGGATTTCTCATGGAGAAGGGAAATTTAGCCTTCCCCATTCAGAAAAAGAGTATGACATTGTTGCCAAATATGGCTATGAAGCTTATCCGGCAAATCCAAACGGAAGTGATTACAATACCGCTATGCTCTGCGATAAAACAGGACGCCACTTGGTAACCATGCCGCATATCGAGCGCTCCACATTTCCGTGGAACTGGGCACACTATCCAAAGGATAGAAACGATGTTGTTTCACCTTGGCTACAGGCATTTATCAATGCCAAGGAATGGATAGTGAACAATAAATAACTATTTTTAGAGACCAATAAATTTTTAAAACCAAAAAATGAATTCCAAAAATCGCTTTGCCAAGGGAATCCTTTTCCTCGGCTCAATTTTATTAATTTTCAATACGGGGTGTGTACGTAAACACAGAAGCTTTACTTCAGATGAAATCAATTTACTGCCCCAACCCAACGAGGTGACATTATCAGAAAATTCCTTTGCTCTAAAGGATGGAATGGACATTGTTTTCTCAGACGATGCCTCAGAAGATTTGGTTTCTGCTTTCAGCGAGGAGATAACCCAACGAACCGGATTGGAACTCTCTGTTTCCAACAATGGGCAAGGAGATATTGTATTTACCAGCCTCCCAGATTTAGGGGAAGAAGCTTACCAACTGGATGTCAATCCAAAGAAAATCAATATTTCAGCTAGTACCTCTGCTGGATTTTTCTACGGAATTGAAACATTAAAGCAGTTGCTGACAAAAGACACTGAGGAATCCGTATGGTTAATTCCATCAATAACCATCAAAGATGCTCCCCGTTTTGGGTGGCGGGCTTATATGCTTGATGAGTCCCGTTATTTTCACGGGGCGGATTTCGTTAAGCAAGTATTGGATCAGATGGCTTCGCTTAAAATGAACATTTTTCATTGGCATTTGACGGATGATGCTGGTTGGCGCATCGAAATAAAAAAATACCCCAAACTAACCGAAGTAGGTAGCTATAGAACAGATTCGGAAATTGAAACCTGGAAAAGTGGAAAATTATCCGGTGAACCTCACGGTGGGTTTTACACCCAAGAAGAAATTAAGGAATTGGTGGCCTATGCAGCGGAAAGACACATTACCATTGTCCCTGAATTTGAAATTCCTGGTCACAGTAGCGCCGCCATTGCCGCATATACTTGGCTAGGTACTGCTGGAAAAGATATTGATGTTCCTGTGAAATTTGGTCGTCATTACGACAATTATGATGTGACCAATCCAAAAGTAGAGCAGTTTGTAAAGGATGTTTTATTGGAACTTTTTGAGCTTTTTCCCTCGGAAGTGGTTCATATTGGCGGTGATGAAGTAGGCTATGACGTTTGGAATGAATCCAGACATGTGCAGGAATACATGAAGGAACATGGTATAAAAACTGCTGCCGACCTTCAAATACAGTTCACCAACAAAATTTCGAAATTTATTGAACAACATGGAAGACGTATGATGGGTTGGAATGAAATAATGGGAAAAAACATCCATGGTGATTTTGAGGAAAAGAAACATGATAAAGAAGCTGAGACCGAACTGGCCAAAAATACGGTTGTCCATTTTTGGAAGGGCGATCTTAATCTTGCCACCGAAGCTGCTCAAAAAGGATATGGTATTGTAAACTCATTGCACAGCAACACCTATCTCGACTATAATTACAATAGCATTTCATTGGAAAAAGCCTATGGTTTTGATCCAATCCCTGAAGGTTTGGAACCTCAATATCATGAAAACATTTATGGTTTGGGTTGTCAAATGTGGAGCGAATGGACTCCCACCAATAAAGATGTGGAGCGTCAGACTTTTCCAAGAATTGCTGCCTATGCAGAGGTAGGCTGGACCGATCCTGAAAACAAAAATTTCGAAAGTTTCAAAACCGCTTTAAAAATCAAGCAAAAAGAATGGGACACCTTGGGAATCAACTATGCAAAAGTTCTAGAGGAATAAAATCAACTAAAATTTAATCGAGGGTTTTAATCGAATCTTTGATAAATACCAACCATACGGGGCCTTCAAATTGAAGGCCTTTTTTATTCCCTTAAAATTGATTGATTTTCAAATAAGGAGCGTGACAATTGAATTTTCCATTTTAAAATCCGACTTCCTTTCCCTATTTTGCAATTACCTAACAGAAACTTACTATGCAAACAGTAACTAGACTTTTTGATTTTCCCTATCATCAATTGGAAAAATTTCCCCTTGAAAAATCGCTGGTCACTAAATATGATGGCAAATGGGTTGCCACTTCTACCAAAGCCTATATTGATCAAGCCAACGCGGTAAGTCGTGCACTTTTAAAACTAGGTGTAAAACCAAACGATAAAGTGGCGGTAATATCCATGACCAATAGAACGGAATGGAACATTATGGATATTGGAATCTTACAGATTGGTGCACAAAATGTCCCAATTTATCCAACCATATCATCCTCAGATTACGAATATGTCCTTAATCATTCAGAAGCAAAGTACTGTTTTGTTTCATGCACGGAAGTTTTAGAAAAGGTATTGGAGGTAACCCCAAAACTGAAGAAGTTGAAGGATGTCTATTCCTTTGACACCCTTGGAAACTGTAAAAATTGGAAAGAGGTCTTGGAACTGGGTGCCGATGATTCCAATCAAGAGGAAGTAGAAAAATTAAAGGCAGCGGTAAAACCAGAAGATTTGGCCACTTTGATCTATACATCGGGAACAACGGGGAGACCAAAAGGCGTGATGCTGTCCCATGATAATTTAGTGAGTAATGCCATAGAGAGTTCAAAACGTTTTCCCATAGTGGACGGAGAAACAAAGTCATTAAGTTTTTTACCCCTCTGTCATGTTTATGAACGCATGCTCATCTACTTATACCAATACAGAGGTGTAACCATTTATTACGCCGAGTCCCTTGAGACCATAAGTGATAACCTCAAGGAAACGGCCCCACATGTAATGACGGCTGTTCCAAGATTGTTGGAAAAGGTATACGACAAAATCATAACCAAAGGCACAGAGCTTAGCGGAATAAAACGAAAACTCTTCTTTTGGGCTGTTGAAATTGGGCTCCAATTTGAGCCTTACGGAAAAAATGGCTGGTGGTACGAAAAGAAATTGGCCTTGGCCAGAAAATTGATCTTTAGCAAATGGAAAGAAGGCCTTGGCGGCAACCTAAAACTTATAGCATCAGGTAGTGCAGCCCTACAACCGCGATTGGCACGTATTTTTAATGCCGCCGAGATGGGTGTTATGGAAGGCTATGGTTTGACAGAGACCTCTCCGGTGGTTTCGGTCAACGATATGCGTGAAAATGGTTTTAAAATTGGTACAGTTGGTAAACCCATAGATAGGACTGAGGTTAAAATTGCTGAAGATGGGGAAATTTGTATAAAAGGCCCCCAAGTAATGATGGGGTATTATAAAGACCCAGAAAAAACGGCAGAGGTAATCAAAGACGGTTACTTTCATACTGGAGATATTGGGGAAGTTGATGCCGAAGGCTTTTTAAAGATTACGGATCGTAAAAAGGAAATGTTCAAAACATCGGGAGGGAAATATGTTGCTCCCCAATTGCTCGAAAACAGATTTAAACAATCTCGTTTTATAGAACAAATCATGGTTGTGGGCGAAGGAGAAAAAATGCCCGCTGCCCTGATTCAACCGAATTTTGAATTCCTATATGAATGGGCAAACAGACATAGCATTACCTTGGGTGAAAATTCGGATATTATATTAAATGAAAAGGTTATTGGTAGAATCCAAGAAGAAATTGACCTTGCCAACCAGGATTTTGCCAAATGGGAAAAAGTAAAGCAGTTTAGATTAACACCAGATGTTTGGAGCATAGACGATGGACACATGACTCCTACCATGAAACTTCGGAGAAAAATTATCAAGGAAAAATACATTGACCTTTACAACAGCATCTACGGTCACTAGAGATAACATATCACTTTCCAACCAGATTTTAGAAGGTTCAAATTCAATTTTTGAGCCTTCTTTTTTTCAGCCATAATAATTGTTATTTATTATGCATGCATAATAAATTTTTGTATATTTGGACACACCAAACCGGATTTATGAAAGAGTTGACCATTGATTATGCGCTAAGGGCCACTTGGCAAGCCGTTAGTAAAATGTACAATGAAGAGGCAAAAAACTACGGACTTACAATGGCTATTGGATTTACTCTTTTAAGCATCGATCCTAAAAAAGGTACCCCTAGTACTGCTTTAGGCCCTAAAATGGGCATGGAAGCAACAAGTTTATCAAGAATTTTGAAGAGTATTGAAGAAAAAGGCTATATCCAACGAAAACCAAATCCAAAAGATGGTCGCGGGGTGTTGATACATTTAACGGCCTTGGGTTTGGAAAAAAGAAAAGATTCCAAAGATGTGGTGTTGAGATTCAATGAAGTGGTAAAGGAAAATGTAACAGAAGAAGATTTATCCGGTTTTTTCAAAACTGCTGAAATCATCAATAAACTGATTGTCGATAAAAAGATATATATCAAAACAACGAATTAATTCTAACTCATAAATGAAAAGGCATATTAATAAAGTTGCCGTTATCGGCTCGGGTATTATGGGAAGTGGCATAGCCTGTCACTTTGCCAATATTGGTGTCGAAGTTTTGTTATTGGATATAGTTCCCCGAGAACTTAACGATAAAGAAAAGGCCAAAGGGCTCACCTTGGACAATAAGAATGTCCGGAATAGGTTGGTCAATGATTCATTGGCCGCTGCCCTCAAATCCAAACCCTCCCCTATCTATCATAAAAAGTTTGCCAATAGAATCTCGACTGGGAATCTAGAGGATGATATCGCCAAAGTTGGTGAGGTTGATTGGATTATTGAGGTTGTAGTAGAACGTTTGGATATCAAAAAGCAAGTGTTTGAAAATTTGGAAAAGCACAGAAAACCTGGCACATTAATTACTTCCAACACTTCTGGTATTCCTATTAAATTTATGAGTGAAGGAAGAAGTGAAGATTTTCAAAAACACTTCTGCGGAACACACTTTTTTAATCCGGCCCGATACCTGAAATTATTTGAGATTATTCCTGGACCAAAAACTTCCTCCGAAGTATTGGACTTTTTGAACGGGTATGGTGAACAATATCTAGGAAAAACCTCAGTAGTAGCTAAAGATACACCTGCTTTTATTGGCAACCGAATCGGAATTTTCAGCATCCAAAGCCTTTTTCATGCTGTTAAGGATTTGGGAATGACCGTTGAGGAAGTAGACAAGCTAACAGGTCCCGTTATTGGAAGACCAAAGTCGGCAACCTTCCGAACAGTGGATGTCGTTGGACTGGACACCTTGGTACATGTTGCCAACGGAATCCATGAAAACTGCAAGGATGATGAACGATTGGAGCTTTTCCAATTACCGGATTTCATCAATACCATGATGGAAAACAAATGGTTGGGGAGTAAATCTGGGCAGGGATTCTATAAAAAGGTCAAGGATGACAAGGGCAAAAGTGAAATCTTGACACTGGATTTGGACACTATGGACTATCGCGCCAAGAAAAGTGCCAAGTTTGCCACTTTGGAATTGACAAAAACCATTGACAAGGTAGTTGACCGTTTTTCAGTATTGACCTCAGGCAAGGACAAAGCGGGAGAATTCTACCGAAAAAGCTTTGGGGCATTATTTGCTTATGTTTCACATCGAATTCCGGAAATATCGGATGAGCTCTATAAAATAGACGATGCCATGAAGGCCGGTTTTGGTTGGGAACATGGACCCTTCCAAATCTGGGATGCAGTTGGTTTAGAGAAAGGCCTGGAGTTTATCAAGGCAGAAAATTTAGAAGTAGCTTCTTGGGTAAATGAAATGAAGGAATCGGGAACAGATGCTTTCTATTCTGTTAAAGGTGGAGCAACCTATTATTACGATATTCCCAACAAGGCCATGGAAAAAGTTCCAGGTCAGGATGCCTTCATCATTTTGGATAACATTAGAAAATCCAACGAAGTATTTAAAAACAGTGGTGTTGTTATAGAGGATTTGGGAGAAGGAATCCTAAACGTAGAATTCCAATCCAAAATGAACACTATTGGGGGCGATGTACTGGCTGGTCTGAACAAAGCTGTTGATTTGGCCGAAAAAGACTTTCAAGGGTTGGTTGTAGGCAATCAAGGCGCAAACTTTTCTGTTGGCGCCAACATTGGAATGATCTTTATGATGGCCGTTGAGCAGGAATATGACGAGCTTAACATGGCCATAAAATACTTTCAAGACACCATGATGCGCATGCGCTATTCTTCCATCCCTACCATTTCTGCCCCTCATGGTATGTGCTTGGGTGGTGGATGTGAACTTTCATTGCATGCCGACAAGGTAGTAGCTGCGGCCGAAAGTTATATTGGTTTGGTAGAATTTGGAGTTGGAGTTATTCCTGGTGGCGGTGGATCTAAGGAAATGGCGCTACGGGCATCTGACACTTTTAGAAAAAATGACGTAGAGCTCAACGTGCTGCAAGAATATTTCTTGACCATTGGTATGGCAAAAGTTTCAACCTCAGCCTATGAAGCCTATGATTTGGGTATTCTACAAAAAGGAAAAGATGTAGTGGTTGTCAATAAAGACCGACAAATAGCTACGGCCAAGGCCCATGCAAAACTGATGGCAGAGGCAGGATACACCAGACCTGTGAAACGAAAAGATGTAAAGGTTCTTGGAAAACAGGCTTTGGGCATGTTCTTGGTAGGGACGGATTCCATGGAAGCAGGTCACTATATTTCTGAGCATGACAAGAAAATTGCCAATAAACTGGCCTATGTCATGGCAGGTGGTGATTTGTCAGAAGCAAGTTATGTATCCGAGCAATACCTTTTGGATTTGGAACGGGAAGCATTCCTTTCACTATGTACCGAAAGAAAAACACTGGAACGTATCCAACATATGTTGAAAACAGGTAAACCATTGAGAAATTAGGTATTGGATGCTTGGACTATTCGATTATTCGAACTATTTGTCCAACTATCCAAAATCCAAAAATCTGATTTATCCAAAAAAAATAATCTAAAAAATGAAAACAGCATATATAGTAAAAGCATATAGAACTGCGGTAGGCAAAGCTCCTCGTGGCTTATTCCGATTCAAAAGACCGGATGAATTGGCCGCGGAGACCATTGAACATATGATGAAGGAATTGCCTAATCTGGACAAGAAGCGCATCGACGATGTTATTGTGGGAAACGCAATGCCTGAAGCTGAGCAAGGATTGAATATGGCCCGATTGATTTCGTTAATGGGATTGAACATTGATGATGTTCCGGGTGTGACCGTCAACCGCTATTGTGCATCTGGACTGGAAACTATTGGTATAGCCACCGCAAAGATTCAATCAGGAATGGCAGATTGTATTATTGCAGGAGGTTCAGAAAGTATGAGCTACATACCAATGGGCGGTTATAAACCCACTCCAGATTATGCTACCGCCAAAGAAGGCCATGAAGATTATTATTGGGGCATGGGGCTAACGGCTGAGGCCGTCGCCAAACAATTCAATGTTTCAAGGGAAGATCAAGACGTATTTGCATACAGTTCGCATATGAAAGCCCTAAAAGCACAAGAGGAAAATCGATTCCAAGATCAGATTGTACCCATTGATGTAGAGCACACTTTTGTAAACGAAGCCGGCAAAAAGGAAACCAAGACCTATACCGTAAATAAGGATGAAGGACCAAGAAAGGGAACCAATATCCCTACATTGAACAAGCTACGCCCTGTTTTTGCAGCTGGTGGAAGTGTTACTGCCGGAAATTCCTCCCAAATGAGTGACGGTGCTGCCTTTGTCATGGTGATGAGCGAAGAAATGGTCAAGGAATTGAATTTGGAACCCATTGCTCGTTTGGTCAACTATGCAGCAGCAGGAGTAGAACCCAGGATTATGGGAATAGGTCCCGTAAAAGCCATTCCAAAAGCATTAAAGCAAGCCGGATTAAAACAAGCTGATGTAGAATTGATAGAACTGAATGAAGCCTTCGCATCTCAATCCTTGGCCGTAATCAGAGAATTGGGGCTAGATCAGGAGATTGTCAATGTAAATGGAGGTGCAATAGCCTTGGGACATCCTTTAGGATGTACAGGTGCAAAACTCTCCGTGCAGCTCTTTGATGAAATGCGCAAAAGAGACATGAAAGGTAAATATGGTATGGTAACCATGTGTGTTGGAACAGGCCAAGGTGCCGCAGGTATTTATGAATTTTTAAATTAGAAGAAAACAAAGCTATGAGTACAGAAGCCCTAAATAAGAACATCCTACGTGGCGGACAATTCTTGGTAAAAGAAACCAATTGTGAAGATGTATTCACGCTCGAAGATTTGACCGAAGAGCAAAAAATGATGAGGGAGAGCACCAAGGAGTTTGTTGATAGAGAGCTTTGGGCTCATTGGGAGCGTTTTGAGAAGAAAGACTACGCATATACCGAGGAAACCATGCGAAAAGCAGGTGAACTTGGTCTGCTGAGTGTTGCCGTTCCCGAGGCTTATAGTGGAATGGGAATGGGATTTGTATCCACAATGCTGGTCTGTGATTATATTTCTGGAGCCACAGGGTCCTTCAGTACGGCATTTGGCGCTCATACAGGAATAGGTACTATGCCCATAACCCTTTATGGGACCGAAGAGCAAAAACAGAAGTATGTACCTAAATTGGCGTCTGGTGAGTGGTTTGGGGCATATTGTTTGACAGAACCAGGAGCTGGTTCCGATGCCAATTCAGGAAAAACAAAGGCTGTGCTTTCCAAAGATGGGAAACATTATAGTATAACAGGACAGAAAATGTGGATTTCCAATGCCGGATTCTGCAACTTGTTCATCGTTTTTGCCAGAATTGAGGACGATAAAAATATCACTGGATTCATTGTTGAAAATGATTCGGATAACGGCATCACTTTAGGTGATGAAGAGAAAAAACTGGGGATTCACTCCTCCTCCACCCGTCAGGTATTTTTCAATGAGACCAAGGTTCCTGTTGAAAACATGCTTTCGGAAAGAGGAAATGGGTTCAAAATTGCTATGAATGCCCTTAATGTAGGTAGAATTAAACTGGCTGCCGCATGTCTGGAAGCACAAAGACGTGTGCTGACCGAAGCTACCAAATATGCCAATGAACGCATCCAGTTTAAGACGCCAATAATGAATTTTGGGGCTATCAAGGCAAAGATTGCGGATATGGCTGCCAACGCTTATGTGGATGAATCTGCATGTTACAGAGCTGCAAAAAATATTGAGGATAGAATTGCCATCAGAGAAGCTGATGGAAATTCTCATCAAGAAGCCGAACTAAAAGGCGTGGAGGAATATGCCATTGAATGTTCCATTCTAAAGGTAGCTGTTTCAGAACATGTGCAGCACACCACAGATGAGGGTATCCAAATTTTTGGTGGAATGGGCTTTAGTGCAGATACTCCTATGGAATCTGCCTGGAGAGATGCCCGTATTTCCAGAATCTATGAAGGCACCAACGAAATTAACAGAATGCTGGCCGTTGGCATGTTGGTCAAAAAAGCAATGAAGGGTCATGTTGACCTATTAGGTCCCGCAACTGCCGTTGGAGAAGAATTGATGGGAATTCCTTCTTTTGATACACCGGATTTCTCAGAGCTGTTTTCGGAAGAAAAAGATTTGATCTCCCGTTTAAAAAAGGTGTTTTTAATGATTGCCGGTAGTGCGGTCCAAAAGTTTGGCCCCAGTCTGGAAGAACACCAAATGTTGCTAATGTCCGCTTCTGATATTTTAATACAGGTTTATTTGTCAGAATCCGCTATATTGCGCACTGAGAAAAATGCTAAAAGGTTTGGGGAAAAATCGCAAGAAACACAGATTGCAATATCCAAACTATATTTATATAGAGCTGTAGATATTATCATTCAAAAAGGAAAAGAAGCCATAGTTTCTTTTGCCGAAGGTGATGAACAGCGAATGATGCTAATGGGGCTAAAACGTTTTACGAAATATACAAATCAACCCAATGTCGTAGCACTCCGCACGCAAATTGCGGACAAAGTAGCCGCGGATAACGGGTATACCTTTGACTAATTCAAATGATGCTGAAACAAAGCTAATTTGTGAACCGCTCCGAAAGGGGCGGTTTTTTTGTGTATTATTTTGAAGCCTTGTCCCTTCCCCATAACTTTATCCAATGGATAAAAAATTATTGAGCTCTTTATATACTTCAGAAAGTTTTAGAAAGACCGGCCATGAACTTATCGATCTATTGGCAGATCATGTTCACAATTCCACTTCCGGTGCTAATTCCAAAACCATTGATTGGAACCTCCCAGACGATGAATTAAATTTCTGGAAGAATTTTCTTGAAAATGGAAGCCAAGAAGACTTCTTCAAAGAAATCCTCAAAAGAACCACCCATACCCACAATCCAAAGTATGTAGGGCACCAAGTGGCAGCCCCAGCTCCAATCACTGCACTCACAGGAATGATCGCATCATTGTTGAACAATGGTATGGCGGTTTACGAAATGGGGATGTCTCCCACCGCAATGGAGCGGATAACAACAGACTTTTTAGGGCAAAAGATAGGGTACGATACTACTTCAAGGGGAATCCTAACTTCAGGAGGCACCTTGGCAAACTTGACAGCACTTCTAGCTGCCCGGAAAGCCAAAGCCGAACATGATGTTTGGACAAAAGGGCACACTCAGCCCCTTGGCATCATGGTAAGCGAAGAAGCACATTATTGTGTGGACAGAGCAGCTAAAATTATGGGACGGGGCGAGCAAGGAATCATTAAAGTGCCGGTAGATTCAAGTTTTGCCATGGATACTTCAAAACTTGAGGCATATTATCAAAAAGCTCTGAATAATGGAATCCAAGTTCTCGCCATTGTAGGCAGTGCGCCTTCAACCGCAACCGGAATTTATGATGATCTGGAAGCTGTTGCCCATTTTGCCGAAAAGCACAACCTTTGGTTCCATGTGGATGGAGCTCATGGTGGGGCAGCTATTTTTTCAAAAAAATACAGCCATTTGCTAAAAGGAATAGAGAATTCAGATTCGGTGGTGATCGATGGTCATAAGATGATGATGATGCCGACCATTACAACCGCTCTTATATTCAAGGATGGTGAAAATTCGCACACCACCTTCAGTCAAAAAGCCGATTACCTGTTGACGGAAACGGATGAGGAAGATTGGTACAATGGAGGCAAAAGAACCTTTGAGTGCACTAAAAGTATGATGAGTCTGCATTGGTTTATACTGCTGAAGATGTATGGTGAAGAGGCTTTTGACCAAAACGTAACCGTTCTGTACGATTTAGCCAGGGAATTTGCCAAGGTGCTCAAAACCAATAAAAACTTTGAATTGGCCATAGAGCCCGCATCCAACATTTTGTGCTTCAGGTATGTAATTCCCGATTTGTCGTTAGAAGAATCAAATACACTGAATCAATCCATTAGACAAGAGTTGTTGGAAGATGGTGAATTTTATCTGGTGCAGACCAAGTTGAACGGGGTACACTATCTCAGAACCACTTTGATGAATCCATTTACAACCATGGAACACCTAAAGTTGCTCATGGAAAAGGTTAAAGCCTGTGCCGAAAAACTCCTTGCAAGCAAAATCAGCTGATGGATTCCAGTATTTTTTCCTCGCTCTTTTTCCTAGAGAAATTGATGGCGCATTCAATCAATGCCAAATGTGAATAAGCCTGTGGGAAGTTCCCTAACAAGCGTTTGCTCTTAAAATCAATATCCTCGCTGAAAAGTCCAAGATGATTACTGTATCCCAATAAACGTTCAAAATACGCCAATGCCTTATCCTCTTCGCCTATTTTGAAAAGACTGTTGATGAACCAAAAAGTGCATATGGTAAACGAGGAAGAGGGTAATCCAAAGTCATCCTCATTTTTATAGCGATACAACAACCCATCATTGTTTAAATCTTCTTCAATGGCACGTACCGTACTAACAAATTTTGGGTCTTTGGCATGAATAAATCCATAGGATTCCATCAAAAGCACGGATGCATCTAAATGACTCGACCCATACGATTGAACAAAGGCATTGATATCATCATTCCATGCATTTTCAAGGATATCCTGTTTTATTTCCTGTTCAAGCAATGTCCATTCGTTTATCTTTCGTTCCTTCCCAAAAATTTTGGCAACTTTTATAGCCCTGTCAAGCGCTACCCAGCATAATACCTTAGAAAAAGTGAAGTGCCTATCCTCTCCCCTAAACTCCCAAATTCCTTTGTCCGGCTCTCTCCAATGTTTGTTTACGATCCAAACTATTCCTTTGGTAATGCTCCAAAGGTCCTCACCATTTTCAATATCATTTTCAAACGTAACCAATTGCTCATAAATAACATCCATCAAAATACCGTAGATGTCATTCTGCTTTTGTTTGTACGCTGCATTCCCTATTCTGACAGGTTTTGAACCTTTATAACCATCCAAATGATCCAGTGTCTTTTCGGTAAGCATCTTTTCCCTGTTGATGCCATACATAATCTGCAATTTCTCATCTTTATCGGGCATTAAATCAATAATAAACTGCAAGTACCGTCTAGCGGAATTCTTATGACCCAGTTCAGACATCACTTTGATTACCATTGAAGCATCCCGTATCCAACAAAATCGGTAATCCCAATTTCTTACTTCTCCTATAGTTTCTGGTAAAGAAGTAGTTGCGGCGGCCAAAACAGCACCTGTTTTGTCATAAGTGAGCATTTTAAGTGTTATGGCACTCCGCATGATCTCCGCATTAAACTGCTTATATGTGGGCGTTCTGTCCACCCAATCCAACCAGTAAATTTTGGTTCGCTCAAGTTCCAAGGACATTTTTTCCGTAGTCGGCCTAAAAATTTTCTCGTTATAACAGACCAAAAAATACCCATCCTCTTTTAATACAATTTCCTCACCTTCCAAAACCTGTCTTTTGTTAAATGAGGTATAGAGAAACAGTGTGTCAAACTTTTGTTTGTTGGTCAGGCTGACTATGAAATTCTTTTTAATATGATGGGTTGTCTTCCCTTGGGCATATTCCAGCTTAGGATCATAAAGCACACTAAATCTTGGAGCTCCGGATATGTGTTTCACATAACGCACAATCTCTGGTGGGGCATTGTACTTTCCGGTGAGTTTATGATATCTTGGCATAAAATCATGCACCTCAAAAGTATTTTCGCCATCTGAATACCGCGTTACAAGAATTGCAGTATTTCTATGATATTCTTGATGTATCTCGTAGTTGTATTTTGTTCGGATTTCAAAACTGCCCCCTTTTTTATCATCCAATAATTTGGCAAATACCGATGTAGAGTCAAACTGAGGTAGACAACACCAGTCAAGGGAACCTGTATCTGATATTAAAGCTGCACTTCTGCAATTTCCAATTATTCCGTAATTTAGGTTATCCATAGTAAGGATTTGTATTTCTGTTGGTTATTGTAGGTTTTACCCTATTATAAATCGAAAAAATAGGAATTTTATTACATTTTTGTCCTAAAACCACCTTTCATGAGTAAAACTATAATTATTTCCAATAGACTACCAGTTCAACTACAAATTAGTGATGGTGGCCTCACGGCGACACCTAGTGTTGGTGGTTTGGCCACAGGAATGAAATCTGTGCATAGTGGTGGAGAAAGCTTATGGATAGGCTGGTCAGGACTTACGGATGAGGAAACCCCAAAAGCGCTTGAAGCCGATATTGATAAAGCACTGAAACAGCATGGTTGTGCCAAGGTTGGCCTAACGGAGAAGGATATTGAAGGCTTCTACTTTGGATTTAGCAATAGGACCATTTGGCCATTGTTCCATTATTTTTTGGAATATTCAGAATTTGAATTGGAGTTTTGGAATATCTACAAATCTGTGAATCAGAAATTTGCAGACGCCATTATAGAAAAATCCGAGGAAGGCGATACCATTTGGGTGCACGATTACCAATTAATGCTGGTCCCGCAAATGGTTAGGGAAAAACGTCCCAACACCTCCATAGGTTTCTTTTTGCATATCCCCTTTCCTTCCTATGAGATTTTCAGGACGCTCCCGTGGCGAGAAGAACTATTGGAAGGACTTTTGGGTGCTGACCTTATTGGTTTCCATACATACGACTATGAACGGCATTTTTTAAGTTCGGTACGTAGACTTTTAGGTCTGGAGGTTAGCTTCAACGATGTTTATTTAGATCACAGAACTATAAAGGTGGATTCTTTCCCTATGGGAATTGATTACAAAAAGTTCAAGGATGCTGCTATTTCACACCAAAAGAACACGAACGAAAAACGTAGTGACCTTCAAATAAAATTGGATGACCACAAGGCATCGGCTCCCGATACCAAACTCATCTTGTCCATAGATCGATTGGATTATAGCAAGGGCATTGCCAAAAGAATCAACGCTTTTGAGTATTTTTTGAACAAGTATCCAGAGTACAAGGAAAAGGTGCGGTTGATTATCCTGGCAGTTCCATCAAGGTCAAATGTGCCACAATATCAATTGCTCAAAAAAGAAATTGATGAACTTGTGGGCAGGATCAACGGCGAGCTATCAACGGTCAATTGGACTCCTATCTGGTATTTCTATCGCTCTTTGCCTTTTGAAAATTTAATCGACCTGTATACCTCCAGTGATATTGCTTGGCTTACACCACTTCGTGATGGAATGAACCTTGTCGCCAAGGAGTATATTGCCACTCGTATAGATAAAACCGGAGTTCTAATTTTGAGTGAAATGGCAGGTTCTGCCTATGAAATGAACGAAGCACTTTTAATCAATCCCAACAACTTTGAACAACAAGCGGACACCCTAAAAAAAGCCATTACCATGCCGCGTGAAGAACAGGTTGCACGCAATATGTTCTTGCAAAACAGATTGGAGCGCTACAATGTTGAAGTCTGGGCCAACGAATTTATGAATGCCCTAAATAGCAAAAGTGAAGGTGAAAATCCGAATATCTCGCAGAAAGTATCAGATACCATTCTAAAGGAAATTGGAAAGGACTATACAAAGGCAAAAAACAGATTATTGTTTTTGGATTATGATGGCACCTTGGCCGGATTCCATAAAGATCCTCAAAAAGCTTCTCCAGATGAAGAACTTTATACTCTTTTGGACAAGCTACATCAACAAGAGAACACTACTATTTTTCTTATCAGTGGAAGGGACAAACAAACCTTTACCAAATGGTTTTTACCCAAAGGGTACAATATGATCGTGGAGCATGGGGTTTGGATATCCAGAAATGGGGAAGAGTTTAAGCTCTTGGAACAAGTTAAGGATGAGTGGATGGGTAAGATCAAACCGGTTCTTGAGTCTTTCGTGGATAGAACCCCGGGCTCTTTCATTGAAGAGAAAAACTATTCCATGGCCTGGCATTACAGGAACACGGACCCTGATTTTGGCGAAAAAAGGGCCACAGAACTTAATACGGTATTGACAAGCCTTATCGGCAACGATGACATTAGCGTCCTTAACGGAAACAAAGTCATGGAGGTTAAAAGTAGCAATGTGAACAAAGGACGGGCTTCCGTTCGTATTTTAGGTGAAGACGATTACGATTTTGTCTTTGCCATTGGTGACGATTGGACCGACGAGTATATGTTTCAAGAACTTCCAGATTCTGCTATAACCGTTAAAGTGGGGCTTAAAAAGACCCAAGCTAAATACCACGTTGAAAACACCAAGCGGGTTAGGCAACTGCTCAAAACATTTACTGAAAAATGATGTTTAGGAAATTAATCATACCTACAATAGTATTATGTTCCTTATCCATAAACAGTCAGGTAAACACCGAAGTCTATTTATTTGATTTGAAAAGAAACGGTGCAGATCTCTTATTGTCGAACCCAAAGAATATTTCCAATAACGAAGGTTATGACAACCAACCGTCCTTTATGGACGACAATACGGTTTTGTTCTCATCAACCAGAGCGGATCAGACAGACATAAGAAGGTTCAATATTGAAGCCGGAAGCACTTCTTCCTGGATTTCCAATACCCCAACAGGAAGCGAGTATTCACCTTTAAAAATCCCAGGGAAGAATGCTGTTTCGGCCATACGTTTAGATTTGGATGGGCTACAACGGCTTTATGAATATAATTTGAAATCGGGAGAATCTACCCCCATCCTAGATAAAAAGGTGGGCTATCATGTGTGGTACAACGACCATATGTTGGTTTCCACTGTTTTGGTCGACAATAGGATGGATCTTGTGATCAGTAATCTCACTGACGGCTCCAACAAAACGGTGCAACGGAATGTGGGTCGCTCTTTATCTAAAATTCCCAATTCGAACTTGGTCAGTTATATCAGCAAGAAAAACACAATCTGGGAAATAAAATCATTGGACCCGGATTCTGGTGCTACGCAAAAAATAGCCAATGTACCAGAAAAAAGTGAGGATATATGCTGGTTGGATGCCAACACCATATTATCAGGAGTTGGAAAATCAATTGTAAAGTTCAACACCAAATCGGATAAAGACTGGGAATCCGTAATTGATTTTAAACTGGATGAAATCAACAACATAAGTCGAATAGCTGTCAATGGCAGTCGAAACCGATTGGCCTTTGTAGCTGAAGAATCCCCTTTACGATTAATTGACAGACAGGTACGGACATTCAACAATAGGGACTTATTTGGTTTTGTCTCGTGCTACGCAGAAGATGTACTGGTACAGCGTTTTCCAAACAAGGTCATGTATATAGGAAGGCAAAAAATGACGGAAAACTATGAACGTTTCTATCAAAACACCAAAAATGCCCAGGTAGAGGTCATTAAGCGTATCAGAATTGGAAACAAGGTGGTTGATGAGGAAATCAGTATTGTGGATGGGCGTAAAGGTCACCAAGTGGCCATCTACGAAGTTGAAAACGGTTTAATCGCATCTATGACCTTTATTTTTCCCGAAAGAGAGCTTAACGATGCCGAGTCTATTGTCCAAGAGCAACTTGACGCCTACAATTCCAAAGATATTGATGCTTTTATGGCCACTTATTCCGAAGATGTGAAACTTTATAACTTTCCGAACGAGCTCTCAATACAAGGGCAGCATAAGATGAAAGAACGCTATAGTTCATTTTTTGAAAAAACCCCCGATTTACACTGTGAAATAAAAAACCGTATTGTAATAGGCAACAAGGTGATTGACGAAGAGTTCATAACCGCCAATGGTGCAAGTTTTAGCGCTGTTGCTATTTATGAAGTGGAGAATGGAAAAATTACCAAGGTTACTTTTCTCAAATAGCATCACTGATTTCTATGAATCCATTACGGTGTTTTGGTTTTAACATTGTTCTTTATCCAATTGCGCTTATCTTTTTGCTGATTTTTGTTACTTTCATGGACTTCTAAAAAACATAAACTATACTATTATGAAACATGCACTTCTAATTGGTTTGCTTTTAACCGTCACCCATGGGTTTTGTCAAACAGAAACTGAATTTGACAAACCGTACATTTCAATGGGAGTAATTGTTTCAGATTTAGATGCCTCACTGGACTTTTACACCAATATAATTGGCATGAAAGAAACCGGAGGTTTTACGGTGAATGATGCCATGGGCAAAAAAACTGGACTCACCGGAGGTGTTGCTTTTGATGTGAAGGTGTTAAAACTCTATGACGATCCAAATGCCACCGAATACAAGTTGATGTCCTTTGGAAATCAAAAAAGCAAGGAAGAAACCCATATACAGGAACGTAACGGAATGCGGTACATTACGTTATTTTACAAATCTCTTGATGCAGTAAATCAGCGGCTCAAGGACAACAACATAACTTTTCTAAGCGAAGAACCTACCCATATTCCAGATGGAAGAAGGTTTATTTTGGTTCAGGATCCCGATGGTGTTTTTATTGAACTCATTGGAAATTAAACGTCAGCACATGAAGACATATCTCAGCTTTTTATTCGCCTTATTCAGCTTTTCAGTTCTTTTTTCACAAACCGATTCCCGTTTATACGATATCATCAATGCAGTTTCAGCTGAACGTATTAAAGGTGATATTACGACCCTTGCCAATTTTGGGACCCGACATACGTTAAGTGACACTATTTCCCAAACTCGAGGTATTGGTGCGGCAAGACGATGGATAAAATCGGAGTTTGAAAAGATTTCATCCAATTGTAATGATTGCCTAGACGTATTTTATCAAAAAGATTTGGTCAAAAAGGGAGAAGGCTCAAGAATCGTTAAAGATGTTTGGGTGGTTAATGTTGTTGCCGTACAGAAAGGTACAAAGTATCCTAACCGTTTCATTATTATGAGCGGTGATATCGATTCGCGGGTGAGCGACCCCAATGATTTCACTTCGGATTCTCCAGGTGCCAATGATAATGCCAGCGGTATGGCAGGAACCATAGAAGCTGCGCGAGTCTTGTCAAAATACCAGTTTGAAAGCAGTATTATTTATGTTGGACTTTCCGGGGAAGAACAAGGATTGTATGGAGGTAGAGGATTAGCGGCACATGCCAAAAAGGAAGGTTGGAACATTTTTGGCATCATAAATAATGATATGATCGGCAACATAACTGGTGTTGATGGTGTTGTCAGTAATCGTGATTTTAGGATTTTCTCAGAACCCGTTCCTCCAACCGAAACGGAAGAGCAACGCAGAGCCCGTAGATTTTATGGCGGTGAAGTAGATGGTATTTCCCGTCAATTGGCGCGCTATGTGCACAAAACCACCAAAACCTACATGCCAGAGATGAATCCTATGATGATTTACCGTTTGGACAGGTTTGGAAGAGGAGGGCATCACCGGCCTTTTAATGATGCTGGTTTTGCAGGAATCAGAATTATGGAAGCACATGAAAATTATACGCAACAGCACCAAGATATCCGTGTTGAAAATGGTATAGCCTATGGTGATGTGCTGGAGCACGTAAATTTTGAATACGCAAAAAAACTAACCGCTGTAAATGCCATTAATTTGGCATCAATTGCCTGGGCCCCACCTGCCCCAACAACTGTTGAAATAGGTGGAATTGTTGAACCCTCGGCAAAACTAAAATGGAATAAAGTAGAAGGTGCGGTTGGATATAAAATTTATTGGAGGGATACCACCTCCCCAACTTGGGACAACTCAAAATATGTTGGGAATAGTACAGAATATATGCTAAATGGCATTGTTATTGACAATTTCCTGTTTGGAGTAGCATCCGTGGGAAAGGATGGCCATGAAAGCCTTGTTACTTTTCCAAACAAAATCTTTAGATAGTATAATTTAACCTCAAGCACATTCAAGAGGTTTTTAAAATAATTTATGAAGCAATTTTTCACACTCTTTCTATTTATCTCCGCAACCTATTTTTCCGTTGCACAAAACTTTACCAGACAAGACACCCTCAGAGGAAGTATCACCCCGGAACGGGAATGGTGGGATCTAAACTACTATGACCTGAACATCAAAGTGGACCCAGAAACAGAAACCATTGAAGGGTATAACACCATTCGATACAAAGTTTTGGAGGAATCCGATGTACTTCAGGTAGACTTGCAGGAACCCTTAAAAATAGAATCGGTTGTACAGGATGGTGAAGAGCTGGACTATACTTCCGAAGGTGCAGCCCATTTTGTAAAATTGAAGAAGAAGCAGGTATCTGGAGCGTATAACCATATTATTGTCAAATATTCCGGAGAACCTAAAAAGGCCGTCCGCGCGCCTTGGGATGGGGGCTTTTCTTGGGACAGGGATAAAAAAGGAAATCCGTTTGCGGCCACTTCCTGTCAAGGATTGGGGGCCAGTGTTTGGTGGCCCAATAAAGACCATATGTATGACGAGGTGGATAGTATGCGTATCAGCGTTGCTGTTCCCGAAACCCTGATGAATGTGTCCAATGGAAGGCTCCGTAGGGTTGATGAGCGAAAAGGTGAAAAAATCTATACGTGGTTTGTATCTAATCCCATTAACAACTATTGTGTAAATGTAAATATTGGGGATTATGTGCATTTTGGTGAAAAATATGAGGGAGAAAAAGGAGAATTGGATGTTGACTATTATGTGCTTCGCCACAACTTAAAAAAAGCCAAAGAGCAGTTTAAACAAACATCCATGATGCTTGAAGCCTTTGAACATTGGTTTGGCCCCTACCCTTTTTATGAGGATAGCTTTAAGCTGGTGGAAGTTCCGTATTTGGGTATGGAACATCAAAGTTCAGTTACCTACGGTAACAATTACCAAAATGGGTATTTGGGTCGCGATCTCTCCAAATCCGGATGGGGCTTAAAATTTGACTTTATTATAATCCATGAAGGTGGCCACGAGTGGTTCGCCAATAATATTACCTATAAAGACATTGCCGATATGTGGATCCATGAAAGTTTCACCGCCTATTCGGAGAATCTTTACTTGGACTATCACTTTGGAAAGAAAGCTTCAGCCGAATATGTTATTGGAACCCGGGCTAATATTCAGAACGACCGCCCTATTATCGGATATTATAATGTGAATAAATCGGGTTCAGGTGATATGTACTACAAAGGTGCCAACATGCTGCATACTTTACGTCAGCTCATTGAAGATGATGAGTTATGGCGACAAACGTTAAGGGGGCTCAATGCTGAATTTTACCATCAAACTGTAACAACGGAGCAGATTGAAAATTACATCAGTAAAAAGACAAAAAAAGACTTGTCGGCTTTCTTCAATCAATATTTGCGCACTACCATGATTCCAACTTTGGAATACTCGCTTTCAGGGAATACCTTAAAATATCGATATGTAGACATTGTTGAGGATTTTGACATGCCCGTTAGAGTTTTTATTGGTGAAAAAGAGCATTGGCTTTTTCCAAATTCCGAATGGAAAACTGAAACTTTAAGTGAAGGGGATCTTGTTTTTGACAACAACTTCTACATAGAAACCAAAAAGATTTAGTTTGGACAGTTTTCCAGAACTCTATTTTAAAAACGATAAAGAATGGAGGGTGTGGCTCCATGAGAATCATGCCACCACCCAGGGTATTTTCTTGATTTTTTATAAAGTGGAGCATGAAATGGAAAGTATGCGGTGGGAAGAAGCGGTGCGGGTAGCCTTATGCTATGGTTGGATAGATAGCACGGTAAAAAGCTTGGGCAATGGGAAGCGTAGGCAATACTTCTGCCCAAGAAAACCCAAAAGTGTATGGAGCAAAGTCAACAAGACCCATATCATCGAACTAATTGAGGGTGATTTGATGCACAAAAGCGGACTTATATCCATTGAAATTGCCAAAAAGAATGGCTCCTGGGCAGCTTTGGATGATGTGGAGAATGGTGTTATTCCCAAAGATTTGCAAAAAGCTTTCAGTAGCAATAAAATAGCTTTTCAGAATTTTCAAAATTTCACACACAGCCAACGAAAAAGTTACCTCTATTGGCTCCATCAAGCAAAACGCGATGAAACCAGACAAAAAAGAATCGTCGAAATTATAGCTTGTTGCAAAGAGAACATCAAATCGAGAAGTACTCGGTAAATTCTAGTCGGTTCTTCCATAAATTCTGTGATAAGCCAATGCCGCCATTCCGCCAACCATGGAAAATGCTGTTAACATCCAAAAAACGTTCTGATGCCCAAGCTCCTCTCCCCTATGGGCATCCAATAACACTCCATAAGCTGGCCCAGCAAAAATATCCGGAGTATATCCAATCAAGGAAATAAGACCAACAGCCGTTCCCGTTAACATCAAAGGAATTTTTCCTTTTTGCATCACCCCAAAATACAAAGCTCTGGCAGCATAAATTCCGGCTGCGACAATTACCACGGATAAAAAGAATAGCATGGTAGTAGATGGACCAATAATACCTGACCCAAATAAGATGCCCCCGATAATGCAAGCTCCAAAACTATACACCAACCAAAGTGTTATCCTAAAACGATCCACTATTAGCCCTACCAAAATACCTGTTGCTGGTCTTAAAAACTGAAAAAGCGTTCCAGTTTGTGCTGCTTTCACTTCATTGTACAACATCACCTCATTGGCATATTGTGAGATGACATCCGTAATCTTATACCCTACATAGGCACAAAGAATGATGATCATCAACAACCAAACCGAGGGAATCCTTAAAACGATACCTATTTCTTTTTTGGAAATACGCTCTACCAAGATTTTACTTTCGTCCACCCCCGATTTCATGAACAGCCAGACCAAAACACCAATTAAAGCAATGATTATACATGAGGTATAAATCACATATCGAAAAGCCTCTTGTCGTTCCTCGAGCAAACTGCCATCAACCTCTTCTCCAAGAAAAAATGAAAAAATAAGCACCCCCATTAAACCAAAAAGCGCACCTGTAAGACCTCGACCTCCATCTAGCAATCCAAAAGCCTTACCCTGTGCTGTATCTCCTCCCCAAACTCTTGTTGCTTTGATCATAGGTGCCCAAAACAAAAAAATGGTGGTAAAACCCCAATAACCATATAAAAGTTGTAACTGTCCAAAGCTGGGAAATTGTACAAATACCAACCCTCCCAATGCAGTCATCCAAAGTGCAATTGCAATCAATTTTCTTGGTGGATACTTGTCGGCCAAAGGCCCTCCAAGCAAATAGGAGATTAAAGCTACAATGCCATACAATGAAAAGCACAACCCCAATTGCGTGTTGTCCAATGCAAAAACATCCAGTACGGTACTTCTAAAAATGCGGGGTAAAACAAAAGGAAGTATAAAAACAGCCTCGCCTGCCAGAATCAACAATATAAGATAAAACCAAGGGGCCTTTTTCTCCATTGTTGCTAAAAATAAGAAAATTATACCCCCTTAAGAATTCCGCTGTCCAATTTTGGTATCTTTAGTTGATTTTGTCCTTTTGCATGCCAGTTAGCAAGAGAAACCTGAAAATAGCTCGACCAACTTTTTAATGCATCTGAAATACATTGACAATGAAAACTAAGTTTAAAAAAATTACTCTTTTCCTGCTTGTTTGCGTATTTGGAAGCTCATGTCAGGAAAAACAGAAAGTAGAAGAGATAAGTCCCAGCTTAATTCTTATTTCCAAAGCCAATGTTATAGATGTTAGAACAGGACAGATCAAAACCGGTCAGAACATTTTTATCGATTCAGGAAAGATAAAGGAAATCAATACATTGGAAATTGATGATCTGTCAAAATACAAAACGGTCATTAAGGCTGAAGGCCAATTTGTTATTCCCGGGATGACTGAAATGCATGCCCATATTCCACAACCCCCAACTTCAAAGGAACGCCTTGAAGATGTGTTGTTTTTGTACTTGGCCAATGGCGTCACAACAATTCGAGGAATGCTGGGACATCCTGATCATTTGGAGCTCAAAAAAAAGGTGCAGGACAGAACGGTTTTAGGTCCGAGAATATTTACGTCAAGTCCTTCACTTAATGGAAATTCGGTAAAAACAGCAGAAGAAGCCATTGAAAAAGTGACTGCCTACCAAAAAGAAGGTTATGATTTTCTAAAAATTCACCCGGGTATTCAACGAAGTGTGTTTGACCAGTTGGTAAAAACAGCCAATGAAGTTGGTATTTCATTTGCCGGGCATGTCCCAGTTGATGTGGGCATCCGCCATGCACTTGAAAGCAAATTCGCAACAATTGATCATGTTGATGGGTTTTTAGAAGGCTTGGTTCCCGAATCTGAAAATGTGGACCCTACCGCCAATGGCTTTTTTGGCTACAACTTCACCCCTTTGGCAGATACCTCTAAAATTGACGAATTAGTACAATTATCAAAGGACAATAAGGTATGGATAGTTCCCACGCAAAGTCTGTTCGAGCGATGGTTTGCACCGGCAAATGTTGACAGCTTGTTAGCAGAGCCAGAGATGAAATATATGCCAAAATCCACATTGGAGAATTGGAGACGGGTAAAACAGCAGAGTATGGAAAACTCAGGTTTTAATGTTTCACAATGGGAGCAATTTGATGCCATTCGAAAAACTCTCATTAAGAAACTTCAAGATAATGGCCATGGAATTCTACTAGGTTCAGACGCCCCTCAGTTGTTCAACGTCCCAGGGTTCTCCATTCAACATGAAATGCAAGGAATGGCAAAAGCGGGAATGCAACCTTTGGAAATCTTGCAATCCGCCACGATCAACCCTGCTATCTTTTTTGATATGGAAAATATTTTCGGAGAAATTAAAGAAGGTGCTGAAGCAGATTTGATTCTTCTTGCCAAGAATCCGTTGGACGACATTAAAAATTATATGGAGGTTTCTGGAATTATGACCCGTGGCACTTGGATTTCTAGGGATGACATCGAAAAAAGGTTAAAAGAAATTGCTGAAAGTGCAGCTAAAAACTAAATCTGCCTAGGATTATTTCCTGTAGTTTTTCTTAATGACATTAATGATTAGCCTCCAAGTATGTAGTCCATGCATGTTTTGATGGAAATCTCATAGAGATATGGCTTGTACAAATGCTTTCCATTTCTCGCCATCTCCATTTATCTCAAACCTTTTGTTTTTCTTAAAAATAGTTGATAGGCCTCCCACTGCCGAACCCAAAATTGCTCCGCTAAAAGACAAAATTGCAATATTCTCCGCTTGGGTTGCTCCAAACAAACCGTTATCATCCGCATCTACAATGCCAATAAGTGCACCAGCAATAGCTCCGATGCCCACATTGGTTCCTCCGGCTCTTCCCATTTTAATCTTACCAATATTGTTTATCGGCAATTTCATGGACAACTTCCTAGTTTTTATGCGAAGTTCATTTTCCGATAGGGATTGTATTTTCCCTTTGGCTATTTTGTTGCCCTGAAGATCAAACACTCGAACAAACTTTCCAATACTCTTTGAGTTTTCTTGTGAAAAAGAATTTACAGATAAAAACAATACAATGGCTAAAGCTGTAAGTCTCATAACGTTGATTTGTGAAAGTTAACGGGGAGGCAACACCTTAAAGATGGGAATTCAAAATCAAAAAACCAAGTAAACAACTAAAATACAAAGGTTTAAAACGATAACACACCCACATATTGAGCTAAAATTTTAGGTATGGAAATCTATTTCCCTTAACACCTTTTTAAGAAATCCACTTGCCGTTTTTGGTATCTTTAGCCGACTAATTGAACCTGTAATGAAACACTTCTACTTGATGGTGATGCTGTTGGCATCCATTCCCTTTTTTGCACAAGATTTTTCCATGGACCTGGTCCAGGACATGAAACCTAGGAATATTGGCCCAGCGGGCATGAGTGGTCGTGTAACCGCTATTGATGTGGTTCATTCCAATCCAGATATAATGTACGTTGGTACCGCATCGGGCGGCCTATGGAAATCTACCTCTGGTGGAATAAAATGGGAGCCCATTTTTGATAAAGAAGTCACTGCTTCCATCGGGGCTATTGCTATCCAACAATCCAATCCCTCCGTGATATGGGCCGGAACCGGAGAAGGAAACCCAAGAAACAGTCTTAATGGGGGGTACGGAATCTACAAAACCCTTGACGGTGGAAAAACATGGAAATCCATGGGCTTGGAAAAAACCCGCCATATTCATAGAGTTATTATCGACCCTACCAACCCAAACATTGTTTATGCCGGAGCCATAGGTTCTCCATGGGGAGTTCATCCAGAGCGTGGCGTATACAAAACTGTGGATGGTGGAAAAACATGGAAAAAAATCCTATTTGTAAACAATAAGACCGGTGTGGCCGATTTGGTCATGGACCCATCCAATCCAAATAAGCTGATCGCAGCCTTTTGGGAACACAAAAGAGACCCTTGGTTCTTTAAATCCGGAGGTGAAGGAAGTGGTTTGTACATTACCCATGATGGCGGAGCAAACTGGAAAAAAATAACAGATGAAGATGGTCTTCCCAAGGGAGAGTTAGGTAGAATTGGAATAGCTATTGCCAAAAATAAACCCAATGTGCTTTATGCCTTGGTAGAAGCCAAGAAAAATGCGCTCTACAAATCCGAAGATGGTGGATTCAAATGGAAAAAGGTCAATGACAAAAATGACATCGGCAATAGACCTTTTTATTATTCAGAAATCTACGTTGACCCTGAAAATGAAAACCGGGTATACTCCATTTTCACTTATGTGAATGTTTCTGAGGATGGAGGAAAAAACTTTAAACAATTAATGCCCGCTTACCAAGTGAACAATGGAGTTCACCCTGACCATCACGCCTGGTGGATTCATCCAGATAATGGGCAATTTATGATCGACGGGAATGATGGAGGTCTGAACATTACCAAAGATGGCGGAAAAACATGGCGTTTTATTGGAAACTTGCCGGTTGCACAATTCTATCACATCAATGTTGATAATGAATATCCATATAATGTGTATGGGGGAATGCAGGACAACGGTTCCTGGAGAGGTCCAGCTTATGTTTGGCGTGCCCAGGGAATCAGAAATGCCTATTGGCAGGAAATTGCCTTTGGCGATGGTTTTGATGTTGTCCCTGATTTGGACGACAATCAATTTGGCTATGCCATGAGTCAGCAAGGCTTTGTGTCAAGGTACGATTGGAAAACAGGAAACAATTATACGGTAAGGCCAACACCACCAGATGCAAAGACCAAACTTCGGTTCAATTGGAACGCCGGTATTGGACAAGACCCTTTTGATAACAGCACGGTGTATTTTGGAAGTCAGTTTGTGCATAAATCCACCAATAAAGGTTTAACATGGGAAGTTATTTCCCCTGACCTGACCACCAATGATAAGGAGAAGCAAAAACAAAGCGAAAGTGGTGGGCTTACCATGGATGCCACCGGAGCAGAGAACCATTGCACCATTTTAGTGGTTGAGCCTTCCGCTGTGGAAAAAGATATGCTTTGGGTAGGTACTGACGATGGTCGGGTGCATTATACCCAAAATGGAGGTGCCAACTGGACTGAAGTGACCAAAAATATAAAGGGGTTACCAGCCGGAAGTTGGATTCCACAAATAAAAGCATCCAAAAGAAATAAAGGCGAAGCCTTGTTGATTGCAAACGACTACAGAAGGTTCAACTATACTCCTTACGCCTATCGAACCAAGGATTATGGGAAGACCTGGACCAGAATAGTGGATGCAAATGATGTTGCGAGCTATACCCTTTCCATTGTGGAAGATGTGGAAAATCCAAATTTGATGTTCTTGGGAACTGATGATGGACTTTACATCTCCTTCAATGCTGGTGCCAAATGGCAAAAGTGGACGGAAGGGTTTCCAACGGTCTCCACCAAAGATTTAGCAATCCAGCCCCGGGAAAACGATTTGGTCATAGGCACCTTTGGACGGGCCGCTTGGGTTTTGGATGATATTCGACCGCTAAGAGCTTTAGCCAGCAATTCAACTATGCTACAAAAGGAAATAAGTCTTTTTGATAGTCCCGATGCCTATCATGCAGCGTACCAGCAAGCCACAGGAACCCGCTTTGGAGGGGATGCCCTTTACAATGGTGAAAACAGAAAATCGGGGGCAATGATTACGTACTACCTCAAAGAAGGGAATTCTCCTGGCAAAGAAGAGGACAAGAGAGATGGGGAAAAGGAGAAAGATGATAAGGAAACAGCCAAAAAAGAAAAAACCAAGGATTCTGTTTTCTTCAAATTTTATGATGGAGATCGTTTGATACGTACCCTTAAATATAAAACTCCTAAAAAGCCAGGATTCCACAGAATCTATTGGAACCTTGATGAAAAAGGTCCGGATAGGCCTTCAAGAAAAGTACGAAAGAAAAAAACGGAACAAGGCGGAATGAGGGTTAAGCCTGGCACATATAAAGTAAAAGTATTCTATGGGGACTTTATGGATTCCACTAAGGTAACCGTTAAATCAGACCCAAGACTGCAGGTTTCAACTGCTTCGGTAAACGAGGTGTACGAATTGAGCAAGAAATTGCAAGGACAATATACAAACCGCGGCGGATGCAGTAGAACAATTGGTAAAAAGCAAGGATTTGGCCAATAAGTTTCAGAAAGAGATGAAGGAATTGGATAAGGAGAAATATAAAGAGCAAATTGAAGCTTCCGGTGCGGTTGTAAAGCAAATTGATTCCATAGTTGCGCTATATATTGGCAAAGAGGACAAAAGACAAGGTATTACAAGAAATCCTGAAATTAACGTGATGCAACGCTTGAATACTGCAAGTTTTTATACTGGAACACGAAAATCCGGTATCACCGAAACTGAAAGAAACCTTGTAAAGTATGCTGAAGATGACTTAAAATCTGCTTTGGGCAAAACCAATGCTTTCTTTGATGAAAAGTGGAAGCCATATAGAAAATCCATAGAATCTCTTGACCTATCCCCTTTTAAAGAAACTGAAAGATTCAGCTTGGAATAAACAAAATTTGTTCCCCTCTCGAGCGCAGTCTAGAGGGTTTAAAATAATAATTAAAATAAGGTTGACTGCGCTCGGCCTAATAAGATTTTTTTATGAAAAAAATATTTTTTCTACTTGCTGCAAGCACGTGCTTTTTTAACTATGCCCAACAAGCGGGAGAAGATGAACTGGGCGCATGGTATATGTATTTTGGTACCAATAAAGTCGCTGATCGATTTAGTGTTCATACCGAAGCTCAATTTCGATTTTATGAAACCGCATCCAATTTTAACCAACTATTACTTCGTACCGGATTAAATTACCATATCAACCCAAACGCCATTGCAACCGCCGGGTATGGTTATATTTCCACAGATGGCACTTTTCTGGAGTTTCCGGGAGAGATAGATTCCAAGGAACATCGAATTTTTGAGCAGTTTATTCTAAAGAATAAGGTATGGGAATTTCTTTTTGAACATCGCTATAGGTTAGAACAACGCTTTTTGGATTTTGGGGCCAGAACGGATACGCAGCATCGTGCTCGATATCGAATTCAGGTGACACTTCCTTTGACAGATACTTTTTTCTTGAACTTTTATGATGAGCTGTTCATCAATTTACAGAATGACCTTTTTGGGCAAAATCGACTGTACGGTGCCCTGGGAATCCATATTACGGATAACAGCAGTGTTCAATTCGGATATTTGAGAAATCAATTCAGTAATGCTGTTTTTGATCGCCTACAGATAGGATTCTTTTATAATCCCGACCTAAGGGGTATATTTAAAAGAAGGCGAAAAGCGAATAACCAAATTTTTGCATTGAGCCTTGATTGTTAAACCATACGTTTTACATTATGGCCTTGCAAAAAGTAACATTTAAGAATTCCGAAGGGCAACTCTTGGTAGGTAGGTTAGAACTTCCGGCCGATAGACATCCACATAATTTCGCTGTATTTGCGCATTGTTTTACCTGTAATAAAAACCTGCTGGCAGTAAAAAATATTGGCAAAGCACTCACATCCAACGGGTTTGGTGTGTTGCGGTTTGACTTTACCGGTTTGGGGGAAAGTGAAGGTGATTTTGCCGATACCAATTTCTCCGGCAATGTGGAAGACTTGGTTGCCGCTGCAAAATTTCTGGAAGCCAATCATGAAGCCCCCACATTAATGATAGGTCATTCCCTAGGTGGAGCTGCTGCAATCTTTGCGGCCAGTGAAATCCCATCCATTAAAGCTGTAGCAACCGTGGGAGCACCATCAAACCCCGTACATGTAAAACATTTGTTGAAAAGCGGAATTGACGAAATTAAATCTACCGGAAGAGCTACCATAAATTTAAGTGGAAGGGATTTTACCATAAAAAAACAGTTTTTGGATGACCTGGAAACCAAATCGTTGCCGGAAACTGCAAAAGCGCTCCGTAAACCTTTGTTGATTTTGCACTCTCCCCAAGATGATACGGTAGGTATTAAAAATGCCGAGGAAATTTACATCGCCGCACATCATCCCAAAAGTTTTGTGTCTTTGGATGGAGCTGACCATCTACTTTCCAAAAAAGAAGATTCGGTGTATGTAGGAAATGTTATTGCGGGTTGGGCCAAACGCTACTTGGACACTTCGGAAGAAAACAAACCCCTAAAAACAAAGCACCAAGTAGCAGCAAGCCTGAACGGTTCAGATGGATTTACAACTGAAATGAAGGTAGGCAATCACTATATGATCGCAGATGAACCCGAAAGTTATGGGGGCAACGACTTTGGGCCATCTCCTTACGAATTGGTTTCGGCAGGGCTTTCTGCATGCACCGCCATGACCATTCAAATGTATGCCAAACGCAAAGGCTGGCCTGTCGAAAATGTTGAAGTGCATACTTCATACAGCAAATCACACGCAGAAGATTGTGAGAACTGTGAAAACGACAATGCCAAAATTGACACTTTCCATCGCGAAATCAAGTTAACTGGAAATTTAGATGACAAGCAGAGAGCAAGAATGATGCAAATTGCCGATAAATGTCCGGTGCACAAAACACTGCATAGCGAAACACAGGTAATAAGTCGTTTGATTTCTGGGTAGTGGCTAACTCAAGCGCATATAGAGAATATCAAAATATTCCAATTCCAACTCTATGGCCGCCCTATGGATTTTGCGTAAGGATCTAACATAATCATGTTGATTAATGTATCCCCTACCCCTATCTTTTTTTAGACGTTGGTACCCCTTACAAAAAGATTTTCTCTTTTTGTAGTATTTCAGTAGGTCTATATAATTTGAAGGTTGACTAACCAACATATTTAACTATTTAGATACCTTAATGGGGGAAATCAAGGTCTTTTAGAAAATAACGCTGTAAAGAAAAAAATAGTATTTCGTCGATATTATTTTACCGTTCATCGGCAATAATCGTAAAATATATTGAAAACAAAACTATTGTCACCTGCCTAAATAATGAGTAACTTAGGCCAAAACCTAAAAATACTTACAATGAAAAAAATCATTGCACTTCCTTTAGCACTTATATTGATAACTGCATTCAGCTGTAAACAAGCTAAGAAGGAAGCAGAAACTACAACCGAAGAGGTGGTTGAAGAAATTATGGAAGAAGTCATGGAAGTTAAACCCATCAAGTTTTCCATGGAAGCCAAAAGTGACAGCAACGTAAGTGGGGAAGTCACCTTTACCGAAGAAAATGGAACCGTTATTATGAAAGCCAACCTTTCAGGTCTTACAGAAGGGGAACATGCCATCCATATTCATGAAAAAGCAGACTGTTCCTCAGCTGATGGTAAATCTACGGGAGGCCATTGGAATCCAACTTTTCAGCCTCATGCCAAATGGGGAGCGGAAGGCGGTTACCACAAAGGTGATATTGGCAACTTTGTAGCGGATGCGGAAGGAAACGCCACAGTGGATTTTGCCACCAATGAATGGTGCATTGGATGTGATGATGACACCAAAAACATTGTGGGAAAGGCAGTCATTGTTCACCAAGGAATAGATGATTATACATCCCAACCCAGTGGTGCTGCGGGCGCTAGAGTAGCCTGCACAGGTATCATTCAGTAAAAAAGAAACATGTAAAAAAGGATTCCCAAAAGGAGTCCTTTTTTATGCATTATTCTTTCATTTCATGAAATAAAAGAATCCATGAGTAAAATCATGTCAACTTATCAAAATATCAGGTTGAGCCAAATAGCTTTACCTATTGTCATTATCTTAGTCGCCTTTGGTTTATTTGGCTGTGAAGCTAAACCGCACAACTTGTCCAAAAAGCAGGAAAAAGAGTTGGTGTCATCAATAGAACAATTCAATACTGCCTTTGCCAATAGTGATGTTACTGTAATTTCATCTATGATAACAGAAAACTATATGCATACCAATGGAACTTCGGAAGCAATTGATAAGGAAACTTGGCTCAAATACATAAGAAAAAGAAATCAAGAAATAGAGTCAGGGGTTTTGGTAATCAATAACTACAAAATGGGTCAGCTAAAAATAGAGTTTCATGCTAGCGCAGCTATTGCAACGGGCAAGGTGAATTCTTCTTATACCAAAGAAGGTGTGACAAGGGAAAATGAATTTCGGGTTACCCACCTATGGGTATACGAAAAGGGAGCATGGAAAAGAGCCGGATTCCATGATGGAAAAATAAAATAATCCAAAAAGCAAAGTAATATGAAACTAGGTGCATTCTCTATAAGTCTAGCTGTAAAAGATTTAGAAGTTTCCAAAACGTTTTACGAAAAAATGGGGTTTACAGTCTTTGCAGGTGAAATGGAGCGGAATTATTTGATCATGAAAAATGGTAACGCCCTTATCGGGCTTTTTCAAGGCATGTTTGAAAACAACATTCTTACCTTTAACCCAGGCTGGGATGAAAATGCCCAATTGGTAAAAGATTTTGATGATGTACGTAGCATTCAAAAGCATTTAAAGAAAAACGATATCGCCTTGATATCAGAAGCCGATGAAAGCACCTCCGGCCCCGCAAGCGTTATTATCACCGATCCCGATGGTAATACCATCCTACTAGACCAGCACGTTTAAACCAAAATATCCGTAATTTACGTAACTAGATACGTAAATTTTATATATTTGTGTAACCAGTTACGCAAATTACTCATGGATCAAGACTTTTTACCTACTTTAAAGCACCTGGGGTTCACCGCCCGTATTAAAAGACTCAATGAAAAAATTGTTTCCAGTACTGTGGAGCATTACACAAACTTAAACTTGGACATAGAGCCCAATTGGCATGTCATTTTTTTGTTACTCAAGCAGAAAGGCAAGCTTACAGTTACAGAAATTGCCAGCACCTTGGGGTTTTCTCATCCCGCTATGATCAAAATAACTCGCAAAATGAAAGACAAAGGGTACTTGGAAAGTCATAAGGATGCTAAAGACGGGAGGCGTACCTATATTCAAATCTCAAAAAAAGGTAAGAAGGCATTTCCTCTTTTTGAAGAAGAGTGGTATCGAATTCAGGAAGTGCTCCAAGAGTTTGTTACTGATGATTTCCTTGAAAAGTTCGACCAATTGGAGGCACAATTACAAAAGCAAAGCTTTAAGGAAAGGTATAACACAAGGTTCAAACAGAAAGATTCGGAAGCATTTACCATAAGAAATGCCAAACCCTCAGAATTTAAAAAAATAGGACAGTTGATGGTCAGTGTTTATTCTGGATTAAAGGGGTTTCCAAAAGCAGATGAACAACCTACGTATTACAGTTCCTTGGCCAACATAGGCGATTTCACCAAAAAACCCAACACTGAATTGCTTATTGCAATAGCTCCAGATCAGAAAATTTTTGGAGCTGTTCTTTTCTTCAGTGATATGCAGTACTATGGCTCTGGAGGCACAGCCACCTTAGAAAAAGACGCATCTGGATTTAGACTCTTGGCCGTTGATTCTGCCGCAAGAGGACTGGGAGTTGGCAAAGCCCTCAGTAAGGTTTGTATTGAAAAGGCTAGACAGAACAAGCATAAAAACGTTGTTATCCATACAACGGAATTCATGAAAGTTGCTTGGAAAATGTATGAAAGACTAGGATTTAAAAGAGCCAAAGACTTGGATTTTAAACAGGTCAACCTCCAAGTATATGGATTTAGATTAAAGCTTTGATTTGATTCTTTAAAATTACTTCAAAAAGAAAACGGCTTGGTCTCCCAAGCCGCCTTCCGTTTGGAAAAGTTTGGCTTAAAGCTTTACACCTACCCCAACTCCAATAATCCAAGGATTAATATCAACGTCGGCTCCAACGGTGGCACCAAGTGCTGTGGTTGCATTTATAGTTGCATCCGTACTCAAGAACAGTTTTTTTACATCCAAGTTCAAAAACCATTTATCGTTCAACATATAGTCAAATCCACCCTGCAAGGCATAACCCACAGAGGTGTCATAATCCACATCATCAGCTGTCGGACCCTCATCCACCCCATAAAATAGGGTAAGGTTCAGTCCCGCACCCAAATAAGGCACAAAATCACCACCGGTAAAATGGTACTGTCCTGTTAATGTAGGCGGAAGCAACCACACATGTCCCAAATCTATTTTTCCAGCCGATGTCTGAACGGCCTCTACGTCATGTTTGGTTGTGGCCAATATCAGTTCCAATGACCAATTCTCATTAAAAAAGTAAGTGATGTCAAATTCCGGAACAACAGCTGTTGAAATAGAAACATCCCCTCCAATTGCCTGTATATCTGCACTTTCATCGGGTGTAACGGCAATACCCCTTAGTCGAAATTGCCATTTGCTCCCACTGTCAGTTTGTGAGTCTTGTGCGATAGTAAAATTTGTAAAGGCCAAAATCACTACCATTAAACTAATTACTACTTTTTTCATTTTCTGGTGTTTTAAATTTGGTCAAAGCTACCTCCCGATATTTTCTAAGAATATGATCTTTATCATTGTCCAAAAAATTGCACCAAACCCATTAAAACAGATGTTGAATCTTGAACTTCATAAACAAAAACCAAGTCAATAAATATGTTTAGAACACCTATCCATACATGGAAATAATTAATTTGCAATACTTTAAACAAGATCAAGGTATGTTAGATTTAATGTCATTTAAAAATGAAATCCTGACAACAGCAATTGTACTAGTTGTTATTGTTGGATTGAACTCATTGAGCAAAAGGGCCATAAGGAGATTTGGCCGAACCAGTTCCATTGATATCAATAGTAGAAAAATCATTTTCTATTTAAGCAATTTGTTCTTTTATGGAGTTGGTATCATTTTAATTACTTTGATTTGGGGCGTAAACCTGCAAGAATTTTCAGTTTTTATTTCTTCGGTTCTTGCCATTGTAGGTATCGGCTTTGTGGCCCAATGGTCCATACTTTCCAATTTGACCGCAAGCGTTATTCTATTTTTTAGCCATCCTTTGCGACTTGGTGACAGAATTAGGGTACTGGACAGCGATTTTGATTGGACTGGAAAAGTTGAGGATATAAGTGGCTTTTATCTTTTTATGCGTACCGATGATGGTCGAAGAATTACAATTCCGACCAACTTGGTCATTCAAAAAGGCATTGAGATCCTACAACCTGACGAACCAGAAACACCGACAGATAAAATTGAAACAAAATAAATACCTCTGGTATCGGTATAAAAGTCCTTTAATTTACGTTATTTTGAGCGGCAAACATTAACCTAATGAACCCTTCTGCTTCAGGTTGGATTAACAAATTTGGACACCTTGTCAAAAATGAGGCACTTGCATTCCAAAACTTTGAAACGCTATACCAAGAGCTAAAAAAGAATGGATTTGTCTACGGTATTCATTTAAACATTTCCGATTTCATCAGTGTTGAACATACATTGACCGAAGATGAAATCGCAAAAATAAATCTACTTACAGCACTTTACTTCACTTTTAGGTTTGAAAAGGAAGAAAACGATTTTGAAATATTCGTCAATACGGTTTTTAACTACTACCAGTCTCTCGAAGTTGGGAAAATCTCCTTTCTAAATAAGATTTTGAGTGGAAAACATACGGAGTCGCAACTTGAAAAGTTAATAGACTCTCGAATTTATTTAGGGGGAAATGCATTCAACAGGGCATTTGGCAATAGCTTGACCAACTCCCTTCTCTATGTTGATGTTCTAATTTTTAAAACTTATTTACAAGGCTATGACCCCATTATGGAACATGCCCAATCATTGGAATATGTTACCATGAACATCGCATACCATACCCTTAACTCAAAAGATATTGATAAAAGGGACACTAGATTGATACAACTTTTGGACTCTTCGTTAACCTATGTGAATCCAGATGAAACAAATTTTGATGGTTTTTATCGAGGTTTGCTAAAGCAAAAATTCACAAAATGTGAAAAAGATTACTTCATGGATATGGCCTGCTTGACCATATGGGAAGACAAGGCATTGGACCCAACTGAAATGGACTTTATTTTAGGTCTTGGAACAGATTTGGAGATGTCCAAAAACGAGGTGAAATCTTCATTGAATTCTGTGCAAATCTTCTTCAAAAAAAACAGTGATAAAGTTGCCTACTTAAACGACAAAAATTTAGCCTTTCAATTCTATGAAGGAATGATGAAAAACGTGAGTAAACTGATCTTAAGAAACAGTAAAAGATTAAAAAAAGAGCTGACTGAAAGTAAGGAGTTGGTCACGCTATTATCCAAATCTGCGGTAAAGGAATTGAACCCTGAAGAAAAGAAAAAAATTCAAAATCAGCTATTGGATATTTTCAAGACCATTCCTTCCTTGGCCATTTTTATGTTGCCCGGAGGAGCTGTTTTGTTACCAATTTTTATTAAATTAATCCCTAAGTTGCTGCCGTCTGCGTTTGATGACAATCGCATTGAGGAAAAATAGCATAAAATGCACGAAAAACGCACTATAAATTTTATTTATAGTGCGTTTTTTATACGATTCATCTAATTAAAAATCAGATTTTTATATATCATTATTCCAACCATAACTTAAAGTCCTTAACACGCTCTCTACTCACAATGATTTCTTGCTCTGAAAAGCGGTTCAGTTTAATTTGAAGCCTAGAATTGGTATACGAAATGATATCATTGATGTGTTTTATGTTGACGTAGAATTTTCTGCTTACCCGAAAAAACACTTTTGGTGAAAGCTCCTCCTCCAATTGTTCCAAAGTTGTGTCCAACAAATAATTCCTCCCATCCAAAGTAGCAGCATATGTCCCTTTATTCTCACTATAAAAACACTCCACATCATCCGCATTTATAATCTTTAAATGCTGCCCGACCTTTACCGTAAATCGTTTTTTGTATTCACGTTCCAAAGGGTTGGACAAAAGCTTTTTTATATCATTAAAATCTACTGATATTTTTTGGTTTTCAGGCTTGAAATCCTGGTACTTTTTCACCGCACTTTCTAGCTCCTCGTCATCTATAGGTTTGAGCAAATAATCTATGCTATTTAGCTTGAAAGCCTGAAGGGCATATTCATCATAAGCAGTGGTAAAAATAATGGCACTTTTTACCTCAACGGTATCAAATATTTCAAAGGACAGACCATCCGATAATTGTATGTCCAAAAAAATCAAATCGGGGTGCTGGTTATTTTGGAACCACTCTATTGATTCTTCAACCGAATGGAGCATTGTAGAGACCTCTACATTAAGTTCCGATAGCAGCCGGTTCAATCTCCTTGCTGCCGGTTTTTCATCTTCTATGATTATAACGTCCATTTATAGTGAATGATTTATAAATCTAAATTTTGTTTACGGTTAGCTATTGGTTATTTGTACTTCCCTCTCTCTTCCTGTTCCTGTTCCATGATTTTTTTAATCTGCCTTTCTTCCCACTTTCTAAGAAATGGGAACTTATGTCTGTGTACGATTAGAGCATGTAATACAACCATCAGACCCCATATTATAAAATTGCCGTTTATCCAATCATAATAATATGCCTCTTTTGGAAACCATTGAGGCATCAGAGGGGTCAGCAACCCACTTTTCACAAGATAAAATAGTCCATTGACAACTAAGAATATTTTTAAGTGATTGTAGAATCCCTTAAGCTCTTTAACCCTTTTCTTGGCTTTCTCGTATTTATCCAAATCTTTCATCACACCAGATTATATGCTCCCTTCCCAGGTTACTGTATTTTCCATTATTTAAACTTGTCCATTTCCTTTTTATCCTTTTCAATGTACTTTTGGATTTGCCGCTCCTCCCAATTTTTCCCAAACAACAAGTTAAATCCAAAGGTTTTGGACGCATGGAAAAATAATCCCATCCCCCAAGCGCCCAGGGTTATAAAATGGGGCCATTGCCAAAAGTTGTCGGTATGCAAGTAGATATTTATCAAAAGGAACGTATTGATCACCGTGTATATCGCTAAATGGATATAAAATCCCTTAAGCTCTTCAATCTGCTTTTTTGCTCTTTTGTATTTTTCCTTTTCGTCCTGGTTCATCATTATCTCCATTTTTTGCCATTTTCATCTTCCTCCTCCATAAATTCCTTGATTTTACGCTCTTCCCAACGCTTTCCAAAAAATGGGTTAAGATTAAAGGTTCCTATGGCATGAAATGCAAGTCCTATTCCCCAGCCAAATGCTGCCCAGAGAAACCACATATACCTAAACTCGTTTGTTAGATAATTGATCAGCGCTAGTGCCGATATGACCATGATGTAGGACCAGAGGTTTGCATAGAACTTTTTTAGTTCATCAACCCGTTCCTTTGCCTTAATATATCTGCTTTCTTTATTTAATTTTTCCATGTTGATTGGTGTTGATCGTTACTAAATATAGATATTCGTTAGAATTTATCGTTGTCCATGAATTCCTGGATTTTACGCTTTTCCCAATCCTTTCCAAAAAATGGATTGTAGCCTGTTACATGCATCCAATGCATCAATAATCCAAATCCCCAACCTACTGCAGGGAAAATAACCCATGTAAAACTTGTTGTCCTATAGTTGATATATGCCAAAAATGGAATTACAATGCAATATGTCAACAAATTTTTATGAAAACCCTTTAACGCATCAACCTTTTCTTTGGCTCTTCGGTATTTATATTCATTTTGATTTTCCATGTCAATTGTTTTAGTGTTTCTTAATTACACATCAAACTTCGCCATATTGAAAAGACTTTGAAAAAGCAAGTTCGCGAACTGTTGGTTTTAGTGGATGAGCTGTATTTTTATTGTGATGCGTTCAAATTAAAAATCCTCTTTGTCCATAAGCTCCTGAATCTTACGTTCTTCCCATCGCTTGCCCCATAATGGATTGTAACCATATGCCTCCATACCATGGGCAATAACGCCAAACCCCCAGCCCAAAGTTGGAAAAAATGCCCATAAAAAATCAGTTGTCCTAAAGTTGATCCACCATAGAAAAGGAATAACCACACAGTACGTTATCAAATTGGTGTAAAAGTCCTTAATGGCCTTTACTTTTTCTTTGGCCTTTATATACCTTTTTTCCTCAATGTGCGTCTGCTGTGTTTCCATAACGGACACCCTTGTGGTAAGCATGGGCAGAGACACACTGAAGTTTGATATGGTCTTATCAATAATCACTTCCCTGTCGGTTAAAATATTATAGCGCTGTTTTATATTTTGCAGCCCTACCCCACTACTCCTTTTCACTACTTGTTTTTCCTGAAGGTTATTGCTCACTACCAGCATTCCGTTATGTTCGCTGACTTCAATTCGGAGTGGCTTGGAGGTGGTTACCACATTATGTTTCACAGCATTCTCTAGGAGTAACTGCAAAGAAAGCGGAACAATTTTAGCCTCAGGATTGCTGCATTTTTCAGGGACTTCAAAAACAATACTATCCTCAAACCTCATTTTTAAAAGTCTTACATAAGTCTGTGCAAAACTGAGTTCTTCATCTACTGTAACCAAGTCCTTGTTTTTCTGTTCAAGGACATATCGGTATACTTTAGAAAGTGAGGTGGTGAATTTTTGTGCTTGGTTAGGATCTTCTTCAATAAGGCTTGTCAGTACATTTAGACTATTGAACAAGAAATGGGGATCTAGTTGATTTTTAAGCGCATCGAACCTGGCCGAGGCTGTTCCCGCTATAATTTTTTGTTTTTTGACCTCTTTCTTTTGTAAAGCCCTATAAAAATAAAAGGCATGTGTAAAAAGTGAGGCTATCACGGTAATTACAATAGCTATAATATAGGAGTCGGGTTTCTCCTTGCTAAAGAACTCAAAGAAGGACTGTCCTGTGTAATAAAAGTGAATTATGTACCTGAGTATCCCAAAAGTGATTATGGTAAGCAAAAAAGATCCAATGGCTCCAAACCACAACCTCTTTTGAGGTTTTTTTTCCCAAGGATATTTAATGTTCATCCAATCGTGGTAATATGAGTTTACCACCGTAAGACCGAACGAAAAAATAAAACCGATAATAATATTTCTGGTTATACTATCAAAGGAGTAATCGCCATCCCCAAAGACAAAAATGCTTAGGATGGCGACCAGTACGGTTATCAGTAAAGAAACTTTAACAACCTTAATGAAGTTCTGCATATTTATGACTTACATTGCTCTAATACCTGCTCTGCTCTATTTTTCCCCCATGAGGGATAGAACGGTGTATCATTGCTAAAATTAGCAAAAAGTTCCAAGGCCCTTTCCACATCTTTACAATAAGGTGTGGTATCCTTGCCAAAATATCGGGCAGACCCCATATCCCATTCCGCTTTTGAAAAAACCACTCGCGGGTTTTCCGGTGCCAGTTCCAACGCTCTTTGATACAATTGTGCGTTTTTTCCAGATAAGGTCATGCCATATGTGGCGCCATCAAACGCAATCCAAGCGGTGTTGATCATGGCTTCTTGCACTAAAATTTCAGGATTGTCAGGAGAAATGGCCTTGGCCAAATCCAAAAACTCTTTTGCTTTTTCCAATTGTTTGGATAGTTTTTCCAAATCTTTTTCACCAAAAGAAGATATGGTATTTATTTGTGCCACATAATAATGCGGCAACCAATTGTCCTGCTCCGCCATGGCTATGCGCTCAAAAAGATTGGCAGCTTCTGTGGGCTTTTGATCTCCCCAAAGTTGAAAAGCCTTTTCCATTCCTTTGGTGTATTGATCCTGAGCACTAAGGGCTCCTACAAATAATAGTACTAAAATCTTGGCTAACGTTTGCATAACTGTTCGTTTTTAAATTATTGCTATGCAAAGATGCCCTTGGAAAAAGCCATACCACAGAAACAATTACCGAACTGTAGTTTTTAGAGGATGAGTTGTACCATAAAAAAATGCCCCGCTGACCAAGAGGCCGCGGGGCATTCATACAAAACTTAAAACTACTATTTACTACTATAATCTTTATATATAGCCTCTTCAAAAGCTTTCCAATGCGCATCCGTCATTCTTCCCGGGGTAAAAAGACATATTCCCTTGGCTCCATTCCGCATTGAGCCGGCAATCGCCTCTCCTATTTCTTCAGGTAAAAGACCATGGTTTTCTGGATCCTTTTCATTACCCTTCTTTTCTGGTTTTGGGCAAATAAACAGTCCACTGTATACCGGAACTCCCTTTTTGGCACTGCCAACCTCTTCTTTTACAATTTCACCTACCCATTCCGGTCCTTCCAAATAAAAATCATTGTAATTCATAGGATAGACGGCATCCAAATTCCACTTGTCCCACTCTTGCCTAACCAATTTTTTGGAAATTGAAGGACCAGGAAAAACTGCAGCATTTATTTTTTTGCCCTTGGAATGCACCACATCGGCCAATCGACCTACCATATTGGTAATCAAATCATATCTGAATTGCTTCCACTCAACTACTTGGGTGGCATCCTCAACCTCCTTTATATCTATTCCACTCTTTTCCTTAAAATCAGAAGTACAATCATCACAATAACAATAGTCATACGGTGCATACTCCTTGTCCATCACCAGACCATATTTGTCCCAAAGACCTCGAGCCAAAATAACATCGGGAAAACGGATATAATCCAAGTGAATTCCGTCTACTTCTTCTACGTCGGCAACACCGCCATATAATTCTGCCAAAAAGTTGTAGGTCCCCTCTTTGCTCGGACATAAAAACTTATAATAATCTACATAGGCAGGCTTTTCAAAGGCCGACTCGCCATTACGGTTAACCGCGTACCATTCTTTTTTCAATTTTGGGTTCTCGCCCTGAACCATGGTTGGAATCCAAGTATGGAATTCCATTCCGGCAGCTTTCACAAACTTTCCTACTCTTTTGTACGTCTTTGGATCATGCCCACCATTATACATGAGTCCGTCAATTCCTTTTTCTTTTAAATCTTTGAATTGAGCAGCCAATTCCTCATCAGTGGCTTCACCTGGACCACCTATCCATGCATATACAGGAATTTTATGCTTCTCTTCTACAGTAGTGGTGCTTTCTGAATTCTTGGATTTACAGGAAACCAATAGTATAACAGCAGTAACTGTTAGGAGCAATTTGTTCATTTTGACCTTAGTTATGTTTAATTCGATATGAATTTAACCAATCTTTTTAGCCAGTTCCAGATTCTTAGCTAAATGACATCTCTACCAATACGAACACCTCATCTTCCCTGTTTTTATGGTTCCAATTTGCGTGGCCTTTCCCAATAATTAGTTAAAAATTACCCGCAGGAACATTTCTTTTTCATTTGATGCAACCTTTTCTCTTTTCAAATGTCATTAGCACGAACAAATCAAAAAACGTTTTAATCTAATCCAAAAACAAATGACAAAAAAAATGGAAAGACGCATACCCATCCGATTGCTTATTGGGATGTGTCTTTTATTGACATCAACAGCAATCTATGCCCAAAACAATTTTACCATAAGTGGAAATGTGAAGGACAAAATGAATGGGGAGACCATGTTTGGAACCTCCATTTTCCTTAAAGGAACAACAATCGGGGCCATTACCAATGAATATGGGTTCTATTCCTTGACCGCCCCCAAGGGTTCTTACACTCTTGTTTTCTCCCATTTAGGGTATAAAGAAATATCGATGCAGATTGAGCTGGACCAAAATCAAAAAATCGATATGGAAATAACCGAAACCTCAACGCAGTTGGACGAAGTAGAGGTTACTGCTGAAGAACCAGAACGGGCTATCCTAAGAAAACCTGAAATGAGTGTTTCCAAACTCAACATAAAAACGGTAAAGCAAATGCCCGTGGTCTTGGGTGAAGTGGATGTAATTAAATCACTGCAGATTTTACCCGGGATAACCAGCAACGGTGAGGGGTCAAGTGGATTTCACGTAAGAGGTGGAGCCGTGGACCAAAACCTTGTACTCTTGGATGAGGCCATTATCTACAATACCTCACATATGCTTGGCTTTTTCTCTGTTTTCAATGCGGATGCTGTTAAGGATCTTAAGCTATATAAAGGTGGTATTCCCGCAAAATTTGGTGGCCGTGTGTCATCGGTTTTGGATGTAAGGCAGAAAGATGGGAACAGTAAAAACTTTGCTTTAACAGGTGGCATTGGTGCCATTTCTAGCAGATTGGCCGCTGAAGGCCCCATGTTTAACGACCGTGGATCGTTCCTTGTTGCCGGAAGGGGATCTTATGCGCACTTGTTCTTAAAGTTAGCGGGAGAAAAAAACAGTGTAAGCTTCTATGACCTTAACCTTAAAACCAATTACAGTCTTAATAAAAATAACAAACTGTTCCTTTCGGGATATTTTGGACGGGATGTTTTTGACTTTGATGGTTCCTTTAGCAGCAGCTATGGAAATGCTTCCGGAAATTTAAGATGGAATCACATTTTTAACGATAGATTATTCTCTAACCTATCCCTTATCTATAGCAAATATGACTACGAATTGGGTATTGAGGATTTTGAATTCGATTGGATTTCATCCATCAAAAACTATAATGCCAAATATGATTTAAAGTACTATTTCAGCGATGCATTTAAGCTTGATTTTGGAGTTAGCGCCATAAAGTATGAGTTTGATCCAGGACAGATTAAACCCACCGGTCCAGACTCGGCAATAAATGAATTGCAACTAGATCAAAAGCGGGCACTGGAAAGTGCGGCCTATATCAATGCTGAACATAAATTAACAGATAGATTGACCGCTCAATACGGTATAAGATTCAGTCATTTTAACAGAATGGGTGGACAACCATTATCTGAATATGCCAATGATCAACCTTTGGTGTACAATCCAACTTTACGATTTTATCAAAGAACGGATCCAATCAGCGAGACTGTCTATAAGAAAAGTGAAAGCATTAAAACATTTAGCAATTTTGAACCACGTCTGTCCTTGGCCTACCAACTCAATGATTACTCATCGGTAAAACTGGGATATTCAAGAGCGGCACAGTACATCCATTTATTGTCAAACACATCTTCGGTTACACCATTGGATGTCTGGACTCCTAGTGGAAAGTACATCAAACCGCAATTATCGGATCAATATGCGATAGGGTATTTTAGAAACTTCAAGGACAAAATGTATTCCATGGAGGTTGAAGCCTACTACAAAACGGTAGACAATCGTATCGATTATATTGACGGTTCAGACTTGATAGGCAACAATACCATTGAACGTGAAATTCTAAATGGGGAATCCAGGGCCTACGGTTTGGAGTTGCTGCTTCGCAAGAACGAAGGCCCCCTGACCGGTTGGATTTCATACACCTTATCAAAATCAGAGCAAAGAACGTTCGGGGGGAACGCAGGTGGTCCTGGAATAAATAATGGAGACTGGTATAACACTCCACATGACAGAACCCATGATATTTCGGTGACCGGAGCTTATCAGTTTAATGAGAAATGGAGTTTTGGAGCCAATGCCATTTTTCAAACAGGTAGACCAGTTACTTATCCCAATGGACAATATGAATACGAAGGGATATCCATAGCTTCTTACTCCGATCGTAATGCAGATAGACTTCCCGCGTACTACAGATTGGATGTTTCGGCTACTTATAAGCCCAACAAAAGACCTGACAAAAAATGGAAGGGAGAATGGGTATTTGGCATCTACAATGTATTCAACAGAAAAAATGCTGCGTCCATCTCATTTGGGCAAAATTTTGAGACTGGTGCCAATGAGGCAACGCGTACCGCAATCTTTGGCATAGTCCCTTCAGTTACTTACAATTTTAAATTCTAACATGATGAAACTTATATATAAAATCCTATTGAGCACTTTAATACTAAGCGTTGTTTCCTGTACCGATGTTATCGAAGTAGATGTTCCTGAAGGACCTATCAGATTGACCATCGAAGCATCATTGGATTGGGAAAAAGGTACGTCTGGAAACCAACAGACCATTCTGTTGAGTACATCAACCCCTTATTTTCAAAGCCAACGTAACTCAGCAGTTACCGGAGCTACCGTTCAGGTAAGAAATAATGATAGCGGAGCCGTATTTGTATTTCAAGACCAAAACGATGGTCGATACACTACATCCACATTTGTACCCGTAATGGGAAATTCCTATACCCTTGAAGTAGCATACGAAGGTGAAAGATACACCGCTACTGAAACCATGTTTCCTGTAAGTGATTTTTCCGCTATAACCCAATCCAAAGAAGATGGAGAAGACGATGAAGCCTTGGAGGTCAACGTATCCTTTCAGGATCCCGTAGACATTGAAAATTATTATTTTCTTCGATTTCAGAGTAGGAATGATCGTTTGCCCGAACTTTTTTACATCAAAGATGAATTTGTGGATGGTAATGAGGTAACCTTCTACTACGAGAAGATTGAAGATGAAGAGGATAACATTAAAGAATTTGAACCTGGGGATACCGTGGACATTGTGCTTTTGGGCATCTCAGAGGATTATCATAACTATTTGCGACTCTTGGTTGAACAATTTGAAAGTGCTGGTAATCCTTTCAGCGCCACCCCGGTTGCCTTGGTTGGTAATTGTATAAACACAGATAATCCAGATAACACTCCTTATGGGTATTTCAGGGTTTCGGAAAAAGTAGAAAGCAGTTTTACGTTTGAGTAGTTTTTGTTTTAGGTTGTAGGTTGCTAATCCCAAAGTTCGAATCTTCGGCTTTGGGATTTTTTGTTTTAATTGAAAATGTAAACATGGGACAGTTACCCTAATTTGTTATAAAGTACGCTATTCTTTGTAGGAAACTTTGCATAAACAACAATTTCTTGTCAATTAACCTCTAATTAATCTATTTTTTAATTCATTGATTACCAGTTTTTTATTATATTAGGTAACTGGGATTTTAACATTTACCGCCCCCCACCTTCCTAGTTTGTTCCCCATATAAAAGCTCCTTACTTGCACTCGTGTAGGTTGATTCATGCTGTTCGGAAATGAGCAAGTTGTCCATTGCAGATCATACAGCTAATTCAAATTATATCAACCTCTAATTCTAAATTTTATGAAAACAACTGCATGTAAGCTGTTTACAGCTTTGATCACACTGACCCTTACCTGTTCTGTATTCGCTCAGGAAAAAACCACACAAGCCTTTTGGGTGCATGAAGACCAAGTTAAACCTTCCATGCTAATGGAATATGAGAAAGCTGCCAAGGAACTTGTGGATAATTGCAAAAAACATGATATCAAAACCTTGGGGTGGTTAGCATCTCAAACAGATGATTTCAGATACCTATTCGTGTCTCCCATCAGCTCAATGGCCGATATTAGTTATGATGGTTTTAAGCCGTTACGTGAAAAAATGGGCGCCGACGCATTTGATAAAATGTTTTCGGATATGGACAAGTGCTATAGCTCCCATGGAGATTATGTTCTGATCTTGGACCATGATCTATCGTACATGCCCGATGGAATGACCCAAACACCCGAGGGGCAAGATTACCGACGTTTTTTCTTTTTGCATACCACACCAGGAGATCTCAATGATTTAACAGCCGCAATAAAGGATGTGAAAAAGATGTATGAGGAAAAAGGCTCTAAATCACATTATCGAATTTACCGCAGTGGTTTTGGGAACGTGGGCAACTATTTTATGGTGGCAGTGGCCTCAAAGGATGGTATCTCCTATGAGACACAGGGTGCGGCAAACGACAAACTCCTTGGCCCGGAGGCTCAAGAAGTATTTGGAAAAGCAATGAAATATGTTACTAAAATGGAAGAAGTAAGCGGAAGGATTCGTCCTGACCTTACGTATTCCCCATCTGAATAACTAACAATCCGGACAAGTTTGTCCGGATTTCTTTTTACTAACCCTTTTAAACTAACTAAAATGAAAAGATTAATTTTTATTCTATTTCTGGTTCCATGCGTACTACTGGCACAGGAGAACCAGCAAGTTCCAATGTTCATGAACGTGATGCTAACTGCACATCCCGCTAAGATTTCCGAATTTGAAGCAGGTTTGGCTGCCCACAACAAAAAGTACCACGCGGAAGGAGCTGCCTCCGTAAGTGTCTTTTGGGTTGCCAGCGGAAAAAACTCCGGTAAATATATTTGGAGTAATGGCCCCACTACCTGGGCGGCTATGGACGAGGTCAACAATCCAGACCCGGCACATTCTGCCGATTGGAACACAAATGTTGCACCATACGCCATGGCCGAAATGGAAACCACATTTTGGAAAAATGACCCAACCCACTCCAATTTTACTAAAGATTTTAAGTTAAAAAACCTATCGATTTTTATGCTGGACATCAAACGTTTTAAACAACAGCAATTTATGGCGGCTCTGGATAAAGTGTATGAAGTCTTTAAAGCCAAGGATAGTGATCGCCAGTGGGGAGTGTACTTTAATGAACTGAACAATATGGATGGTCAGGACATGGTATGGGTCGACTTCTTTGACAAATCTGCATGGATGGGAAGGGAAGACAAATTTCCACAATGGTTTGAAGAAGTTCATGGAGCAGGAACCTTTATGGCCTTTTTAACCGATTTTGAAAATTCCACCAATGGTGACAATCAAGAACTATGGATATTCAGAGAGGATCTTAGCGGATCCAGCGGAGATGTACAAGCACGCCAATAAAACAGAATGTAAGGTAGGGGCATAAAATGCCCCTACTCTTTCGTAGTATTAAACACTTAACAAAATCCTTCTGAATTGTCCATCACTTTTCCAATACCTTTACTAAAAGCAATATGATGGGCAAAATGATCAGAGTATTCTTAATTTTTGGTTTTATAGGTGCCATGGGCTTTGGCCAAAGCCCAATGACAGATTTTCTAAATTCCTTGAATCAAAAGCAGTTAAACCAAGCTGTGTTGCCATTTAACGACACTTCTCGAGAATCTTGGCATTTTTTCCCCGCATCAATGTTGGACAAAAAGGGTATTCAACTTGGAGAACTCAATCCATCCCAAAAAGATTTTTTCCATAACATGCTCAAAAGCCACCTCAGCCAATCAGGCTACCAAAAGACCCTGAAGATTATTGATCTGGAGAATGTACTTCTTGAACTGGAAGGAAATGCAAACATGAGAGATGCTGAAAAGTACTATATCGCCTTCTACGGAAACCCTAAAAGCGAACATGTTTGGGGCTGGTCCTTTGAAGGTCACCATCTATCATTAAATTTTACCGTGGTCGGTAACCACATTTCTTTCGCACCAAGGTTCATGGGTGCCGCCCCAGCAACCATCAAGCATGGAAAAAGAAAAGGTCAACGCGTATTGGTGCAGGAACAGGATTTAGGGTTGGAGTTGATAAACTTGCTAACTCCAGATCAAAGACCCAGTGCAGTTTTTCGGCAAGTCGCTTTTAGGGAGATCGTCACTTTTGTTGAATCCACGGTAAAACCATTGGAAGCTGTTGGTATAAATGCAAAAGACCTTGACGTACAACAGCAAAAATTACTTTGGAAGCTGATTTATGAATACATTTCGGCCATGCCTGAGGATTTAGCAAAAAAACGAATGGAAAATGTAAAGAAAGAGCAACCTTCCAATATCCATTTTGGTTGGGCGGGTGCTACTTCTTCCGGTAAACCCCACTATTATCGTATTCAAGGTAAAACGTTCTTAATAGAGTTTGACAATACCCAGAGTAATGCCAACCATATCCATTCTGTTTGGCGTGATTTTGATGGCGATTTTGGAAGAGATCTAATCCGGGAGCACTACCAAAAATCCAATCACAATTAGTTAACACACTGAAAGTAAAAGCCTACAAATCAGTGTATTTCGTCGAAAATTTTCATAATTGAGCTTCTAAATAATGTGATGTTCGCATATTTGGGAAACACTAAACATTAATATCAGGGTTCTACAATCCCTTAAAAAAGCCTCAACTATGAAAATTAAATTCTTTTTTGGCCTTATTCTGGCCATGGCACTTACATTTTTAAACTGTTCCGAAGACAATAACTCAGATTCCAATTCAAAAACAGGTAAACTTACCCTTCAACTCACCGATGCTCCTTTTCCATTTGATATGGTAGCGGAAGCAAATGTTACCATATTTAAAGTGGAAGCAAGAAAAGTTGATGATGAAATGGATGAAAATGCTGAGGATGATTCTTCCGAAGACGATATGGATTCTGATGACAATTCTCCTTTCATCGTTCTAATGGAGGAAGAAATGGATGTGAATCTTTTGGAGCTTACAAATGGTGTAACGGAGCAATTGGCTGATCTTGAGGTTCCAGTTGGCACCTATGACCTCATTAGAGTATATGTAAAGGGTGTCAATGTTGTTTTGACAGATGGGCGCACTTTTGATTTAAAAGTACCCAGTGGTGAACAAACGGGTATTAAAGTTTTTATCAAACCAGGTATTACCGTAGCTGGGGGATTATCCGCGGACCTTCTGTTGGATTTTGATGTAAGCCGTTCTTTTGTTGCTAAGGGCAATACCAACACGGTTGATGGTATTCATGGGTTTAATTTTAAGCCGGTAATTAAAGTAAGTAATCTTTCCACTGCAGGAAGTTTAACCGGAAACGTAAGTACATTGGAAGATGAAATGCAGGTGGCCTTGGAAGGGGCACAAATTTCGGTATTGGCTGCCGATACCTTGAATACTTCTGGATTTAGCGATGCCGATGGCAATTATACCATCATGGGACTGGAAGCAGGCACCTATAATGTTTTTGCTGAATTGGATGGATATGTAAAAAGCGACACCTTAGAGGTTCAAATCACTGCTGCCAATAAAACGGTTCAGGACTTTCAACTTGAAAAAGAAGTGGTGGAATAGAAAATCTAAGGCAGTACTTTAAAAAAATAAGCGGGATTGCATTCCCGCTTTTTCTTTTTGTACAATTTCCATTGAAAAGCCCATTGACAATCCCAAAACTGTTTATCTTTAAACAAAAAGATGAAAGCTAAATTATCCCTCATATTTATGCTCTGTTGTCTTCTGACATTTTCCCAAAGACCCAGTGCCTTGGAAAATGGTAAATTCTTTGAAAAAGATGGAGCCAAAATGCTTTATGGTGGAGAAAAGGGAGCCCAACATTTTGTAATAAACAATCTTGATCTGGAGCCCGCACAGTTTCATTATGGCATTGGTCGCGAGCGGTTCCCTGCACTTTTAGAACCTGAATTTCAATCCGTACAAGAAGCAGATGAAAACTGGACACCTGAAAGTCGTTTCCTATTGGCAAAAAAGGGAGGCGATATCAAAGTTTATTCCGTAGCTGATTTAACCCGACACGAAGTGGTCAACGATATGTTGGATGGTGAACCTATCTTTGCGGCCTATTGCATTTTGGCCGATTTAGGAGCAGTTTACAAAAGAACATATGCCGATAAGGTTTTTACTTTCGCTGTGAGCGGCTATACGTATTTTGATTCCAAAGTTTGGGATGGACTGGATGGTTTTATTTTATGGGACAGGGAAACGGAAAGCTTATGGTGGCCATTGATAGATAAAGCAGTGTCCGGATCGCTTAAAAATGTGAAGCTCCAAAAACTGGAAGGTGCCTATTGGGAAGATACTACTTGGGGATACATAAAAGAGAATTATCCAAATGCACAAGTCATGAAATCAGGTTTGGACTACGAACGTCCCAATACATGGAAAAGATACGGTGACGTGTCTGATATTGTAAAAAAATATAGCAACTGAATCTTTTTAGGATTGTATATACCTCAGAATTACCGGAACGAAAATATTGACGAAGTAAAAGCCTTTATCAAAGAAAACAGCTTTGGTATTTTGGTCAATCAGGTTGATGGAAAACCATGGGCCACCCATATTCCCCTGGAACTGGAATCTGACCCTCAGGGAAGGGATATTCTTGAAGGGCATATTTCCAAAGCCAATCCACAGTGGAAGACTTTTGAAGAAGCAAATGAAGTTTTATGCATTTTTAATGGTCCCCACGCTTATATTTCTTCTTCTTGGTACCAAGAAGAAGAGGTGCCCACCTGGGATTACATTGCCGTACATGTTTATGGTAAATTAATGGTTTTGGATGATGAAGAAACCATGACATCCTTGCACAGGTTAGTGGACAAATACGAAGAAGGTTCCAAAAACCCGGTATCGCTGCATGATATGTCGCCAAAAACATTGCGACAAGTAAAAGGCATCGTTGGGTTTAAAATTGAGATTACTGATATTCAAGCTGCCTACAAACTTTCACAGACCCGACCACAGGACCATCCCAAAATTGTTTCTGAACTTTTACAATGTCCAGGTGACCATAGCAAAGCTATAGCCCAACATATCGAATCTCAAGAATAGTTATTCGTTATCCTGAAATTTGGTGTCCGCCCACCCAGAATAGCGTGGGTTATCCACGTGCATAATCCAGATTTCATCTTTGTACGCTCCCTTCATTTGTGAACGGTAAGCTGCATAAGCATCTTCATTTTGTTGATACTTTGCCAAGTACACATAATTTAGGCCATTATCAGGGTTCTTAAAATAATCGGCTTTTAGTCCTTTTTTCTTCAAATCTGCCATGAAGCTCTTAAGGTAGCGCTCATTTTTAAACACGTTGGCCACAATGTAATGCCCCTTGCCTACTCCATCCAGGTTAATGAACTTTTCAATGGGCTTATAAGCTCCTCCTGTAAATGCACCTTTCTTGGTTGTTTCTTTTGGCTGTTGTTTTGCATTTGTGTTATCAGCCAAAGCGGTGACCTCCAAAGCTTCGGCCACTGAATCCAAATCAGAGTTTTTTGCCAAGTACAGTTTTTGCGCATTCTCTTCAATATCTGGTCTTTTATTATCGGTTTGACGCTTGACCAAACGCATTACCATTTCAAAACGTTTTTCCAAATCGCGCTGTCTATTTTGCTCCAAGGAATCCATCTTAAAGATCAACTCGTTGATTACGGCATAATTATCATCCTGTTGCTCTTTCAGTAGCTTGACTTGTTCTTCCCAAAAAGCAAGATCTTCCTTGTTTGTTGGGCGCAACATTGTTTCCGTATCAAGTTTGCTCTTTTTCTTCTTTTTATGGTCTTTAATATCGGCTACAAAGGTCCCTTCAATTGGTTTTTGGGTGGAACCGTCTTCATTTGATGCCAATGTATTTCTGGAGAGAGTAGGAACAAATGAGAAAGCTATGGAAATTTCATGGGTAACCCCTAAGTCAACAAAATTTCTGTTGAGGTTTTTCTCAAAGTTATATCCAAAGGACAGCCTTCTATTCAAATTGAAGCCTGTACCGGCAGAAGCTCCATAAAATTGATCATAGCCTCCTTGGATCCATCCAAGTTTTGGCAAATCTAGAATTAATCCTCCTCCAAAGATAGGATCCTGAGCACCTTCAAATCGGGCTCGTGCCAAAGGCAGCAAGCGCCCATCTTCAAAAATTCCTGCTCCATTTTTAAACTCATGGGCAAACTGAATATGTCCAGAAAAAGTCTTTTGGTTAAAATCCGTCAATGACTTTCCAGATTTCATATTGTAGTCCACTAAGTTTTGGGCAAATACACCAAAATCAAACTTACCTAGAGACAAGTTTAATCCCGGTTGAAAAGATATAATTGAATTTTGCGTAGCATCATTCAACAGTGGGTCATCTTCCAAAGTTACCGCTCTATCAGGATCAAAACTGCTCACATAATACGGGATGTTCACTCCAAAACTAAGATTGCTCTTTGCTCCCAATTGAATTCCATGGGAGTAGTTTGCCATAACCCCAAGATTGGAAATTACGCCTTCCTGTTGATTATACAGACTTAATCCCAAGCCAATACGCTCGTTAACACGACCGCTATAGCTCAAAAAATAATTTTGATTATTGTCAGTTAAATTGGAACCTTGACTTCTATGGAAAAGGTTCACATAAGATTTATCCTCCCGAACCGCAGAGAAAGTTGGATTAATCAAAAAACGATTAAACTTCAATAAATTCTGAAAAGGCACATCATAACTTACATAGGGATTGCTTTCCTGAGCAATAATTTCACTGCCCAACAAAAGTGGAACGACAAGAAAAAGTGCCAGTTTATGGTATTGAGGAACAATATGTTTGTAAAACAGGGGTATTTTTACGTCCATAGCCAAATGATGTTAGTAGGTTAATAGACCCGAGGGAAACAGGTATGTATTTTTTGTTTGGTCTCATTGCAAGATTTGGGATACTTGTAAGAGTTTTATTATTAACTATAATGTAATTATAACCTTTTTGTCGACAAAAAACCAATTTAATCGTTGAACTACATGGTTATTTGATGACATGCGTTCATATGTAACGGTAATCTTTCCATTTTCTTATACAATTGATTTTGAGGTGTTTCCAATTGTCTGCCTTTCCTTTGTAATTTCACATTATTTTTATGGCTCTTTATCTTGTTCTTTACAACTATGAATGAATCCATACAAATAGTTCCTTGTACCGAGAAATACTTTGAAGCCTTCCGCATATTGAATGAGGAATGGATTGTCAAATATTTTAAGATCGAGGAGATGGACAGAATTTCCTTGAACAATCCAAAGGAATACATTTTGGATAAGGGAGGGTATATAGCTGTTGCTCTGCTTGATGGGCAAGCTGTTGGTGTCTGCGCTTTGATTAAAAGTAATCATTTGGGTTTTGATTTTGAGCTTGCCAAAATGGGGGTGTCACCTGTTGTACAAGGCAAGGGCATTGGAAAGCTCTTGGGGCAACATATCATTGAAAAGGCTAAATCATTTGGTGCACAAAGACTGTATTTAGAAAGCAATAGAGTTTTAGGTCCTGCTATCAATTTATACAAAAAACTAGGTTTTAAAGAAATCAAGGGAGCCTCCTCTCCCTATGAACGAAGTGATATTCAAATGGAATTGGATTTGACAGATTCTTAAGGAATACCTTGCTTTTATATCACAAAAATTCCAATAATTCCCTACCAAAACCATACTTCTACCCTCCTGTTTTAGGATTTCCATATCTCATTAAAAATGAGTATATTATAGAATTCATTTCAAAAATTCTATGTCATGGGAACAGTAAAGAGTTTGAACAAATGGGCCAATGCCCATACGTATTATCCTTTGGATTTGGTCCGTATTGCCCTTGGAGTTTTTCTTTTTTACAAGGGAGTGGAATTTATGACCAACCATGAACAAATGGCTGCCATGGTAAGGCCTTTTCAAGAAATGCCCGGAGGGATGATTTTACTGCACTACATTGCTCCTGCCCATTTTGTTGGTGGTTTTTTAATTGTATTTGGTCTATTAACTCGGTGGGCTGCGGCGGCCCAATTGCCGATATTAATAGGAGCGGTATTGACCAACTTTTTAGGTGAAATGAATTCCACAAACCTTATTTTGGCAACAATTACCTTATTGGCCTGCATCTTTTTCTTTGTCTACGGGTCTGGGAAGCACTCAGCTGATTATTATTTAAAAATGCAACAGTAGATTAAATAGACGTCGGAATTATAAGTTATCCAACTGATTGCTTTTACCATCTGTGCTGATTGTCCAAAAGAAACCAACAAAGAAAAAACTATCGGCCGGAGGGGTTATGGCTCTTCTATTGTATACTCCGCTTCCTTTTGGAGTATTTGCATACTGATAGTCACTTACATTATTAAAGCTCAAGATGTTACTTACCGAAAAGTATAGAATTTTTTGTTGATCAATCAAATAGGCCCAATTGACACTAAGGTTATTGTAAGGTTTGGTTTTCTCTGCTAAAAATTCAGATGTATTGGGATTATCATAAGGCCTTCCCGATCCATAGGAATAGGAAAGTCCTACCTGCGAACGTAGTTTATCCACCCAATACTTGGTCACCAACGAGAAATTGTGCTTAGGAGCAAAATTGGGTGTGGCTCTTTCCCTGAAATTCTGATAGTCGCGTTCTGTATCCAAATACGAATAAGAAATCCAATAATCCAGGTTGTCAATAGTCTTGTTATCTCTCCAGAAAACATCAACACCCGCGGCATACCCACTCCCTAGATTAGTGAAATTGGAATTAAACTGTGGTTGCTCTGTATCATATTTTACCAGGTTGTCATAATCCTTGTAGTAGCCTTCCGCTCTAAAAGTCTTTCCATCACCAACATACTGGTAGTTTAAAATGTAATGAGAAGTTTTCTCCGATGAAAGTGGTTCACCAAATTTGGATACATCGGCCAACGGATTCTGATAGAAATCCCCATAGGCCAACGAAAATTGACCATTATCCCCTGGTTTATACGCTAAAGATATTCTTGGTGAAACGGTAACATCTTTTATCAAAGAACTGTGTTCTCCCCTAACCCCAAGTTTCATTGCAAATTGATTGCTCAAGAAAATATCCGTTTCCATGAAACCTGCCCATAGTTGATCATCAAAATTGCTGTCAAAAGTGAAACCATCATTTGCTGTATAAGTCTCTTTGTAGTTAGTATTAAACAGTTCCGAACCAAAGGTTAAATTGAATCTATTGCTAAAACTCTTTTTCAACTTTAGCTTAATGTGCGAAGCGGTCTCTTTATTTTCAACTTTGTCATCCATCAAACCAATGTTGTTGGAATCCCAAGAAATAGCTGCTCCAGATGTCAGACTCCAATCGTTTTCAAAAAAGTATTTGTAAGATGAATTAAAATAGAGGTTGTTGTTCTTTAATTTAAATCTGATATAATCATCAAAATTGATATCTTCTTGATCTATATCCAAATTGGCATGATTGAATCCGGTATATAGCTTGAACATACTTTTTTCGCCTTTGTTTCTGAATACTGCCTCCCCTGCAATGGATTCATAGGGGCTGTTCCAACGAACACCCTGATTGGAGGGAATCAATGCTTCATAAGGAGAAAGGTTGATATAGGAAGTGTTTATGCTCAGCGATTGATCTCCCCAAATCTTTGTATGGCCCAATCCTCCTCCTACTGACATCACGGAAATATCAGTTTTCTCCTGATCAGGGACATCTGTGGTATTCAATAGCAAGACACTTGATAAGGCTTGACCATATTCTGCCGAATAACCTCCGGTACTAAAAGTAATTCCTTTAAACAGAAATGGTGAAAATCGTCCGCGTGTGGGCATATTATTTGCCGTTGCGTTAAAAGGCTGAAAGACTCTAAGGCCATCAATAAACACCTGTGTCTCTTCTGCAGACCCACCCCGGACAAAAAGCCTACCATCTTCGTTGACTGTTGTTGTGCCCGGCAGGGTTTGCAAAGCCGCGACAAAATCACCGGCTGCCCCAGCCGTAGTCACTATGTCCAAAGGCTTTAATACCGAGACCTTAGAGTTATCACCGGCTTCAAAAGTACCCGCCGTCAAAGTAACTCCTGTCAAAGAATTAATGGATTCCACCAGTTTTATTTGGAGGTTTTTGAAATATGAAACATCCCCTACTTCGTAGTGTGTGTCAAAGGACAACATAGATACTATCAAGGTTTGGGTACCTTTTTCTGTCGTCTCAAAACTGAATTGACCGTTCTCCGTTGAAGAAGCCCCATCATAGGTACCTTCCAAATACACGTTTGCACCAACTATTGGATTATTTTTTACATCTGTGACCGTACCCGATATTGTAGTTTGGCAAAAAAGTACCCCGGCATTTAATAATGTAAAAAATAGTAGCATCTGGTTTTTCATAACTGTTCGTTGTTTGATGTCGCAAAAATGCTCCATGAGTTTTGCGCATACCAATCAGAAACACCCAACTGTAGAATTTTAATGATGAACGGGAAAAGGAGCACAAGGGACAAGAACCTCCATTTGGGAAATCTGGCACCCCATTTTGTGCTTTACACTTTAAGCCTTACATTTAAGTAACTGTTAGTCAACCACTTTAAACCAACATTATAAAAACCTCAATCCACATAATTCTCTTTATGTGCTTTTCCGTTATTTCGGTAAAGGCGCAAAACGCAATTATTGACAGTTTACAGGAAATCTATCCAAATGCCCAAACCGATTCGGCCAGAGTAAAAATTCTAAAAGATATCTCTTGGCAGTATCTCAACCATAGAAGCAATGCCGAACTAGCTAAAAAACACATTGATAGTTTTTATTCCATCAGTGAGAATGCAAAAATTCCTTGGGGCGTATCGCTTGCCAACTATCAATACGCAGTGCTGGAAAGACAAAAAGGCAACTATACAGAGGCGTTGGGTTTTATAGACAAGTATCTGGATTTTTATAAAACCAAACAGGAACCTTTTTCCATGGCAAATGGTTTGTATCAAAAAGCCGTTATTCATGATGATATGGGGGATTTTGACAAAAGTCTGGAAATCTATTATTCCATCTTAAAAATTTATGAGGAATTGGACGATCCATTCAGTATTGCCACCACCTTGAATGCGATGGGTGAAATCCTAAAAAACACGGGCAAAAAATTGGACGCCATGGATTCTTATACTCGCGCGCTCAACCTCTTTACAACAATTGGCGATAAAACCGAAATGGCAAATTGTCTATTCAACATTGGGGACACCTATATGCAAATGGAACAATATGACCGGGCTTTGGAATATTTGAACAGGGCTTTGGAACTTGATCAAGAAACCCAAAGTGATTGGGGTATGGCTTATGACTATGAAGCACTTGGCAAAGTATATGGTTTTCAAGAAAAGTTCACTGATGCACTGGAATACCATAATCAAGCCCTTGTTTTACGTGAAAAACTTGGTCTACAACGTGAACTGGCCATGAGTCATTCCCAAATCGGGGTTATCAACCTTAAGTTGAAACGATATTCAAGCGCTGAAACAAGTTTGAACAATGCCATTGAAATAGCCGAAGAAATTGGAGCCAAGGCCGTGCTAAAGGAAAATTATGACGTACTCTCCAAACTTTATGAAGAAACGAATGATTATAAAAAATCACTGGCCTTTAAAAATAAGTTTATTGCCGTAAAGGATAGTCTTTTCACTGAGTCCAAGTCCAAACAGGTCGAGGAACTTCAGGTGAGATTTGAAACCGAAAAAAAGCAAAATGCCATTGCCGCTCTTGAAAAAGATGCTGAAATTACCGGGCTTAGACTTGAGCGACAAACTACGTTAAGGAACATTATCATTGGAGCTGCTCTCGTTATCCTACTATTTGTCTATTTCGCCTTTAACAGATACAAACATAACCAACGGGTAAGACAAGCTGACGAAGAAAAGAAAAGGTTAATCATTGAGGAGCGAAAACGAACGGAGATTGAAAAACAACGTGTATTGGAGCTTCAAAAAATAGACAAACTCAAAGATGAATTCTTAGCAAACACCTCCCACGAATTGCGGACTCCATTGGTTGGTATTATTGGTTTAACAGAATCACTTAAAGATGGGATAGCGGGAAAACTTCCCAAGGCCGCCATGGAGAACCTGGATATGATAGCCAACAGTGGCAAGCGCCTTTCACACTTGGTAAACGATATTCTTGATTTTTCAAAATTGAAGAATAAAGATATTGAGTTGGCCATGCGCCCTGTAGACATCCATGCATTGTCTACCATCGTGCTTCGGTTGTCCCATCCTTTGGTGCAGGACAAAAAATTGAAGCTCATCAACTCAATTCCCAAAGATGCGCCCTTAGTAGATGCTGATGAAAATAGGTTGCAGCAAATCATGCATAACTTGGTTGGCAATGCGATAAAATTTACCCAAAAGGGCTATGTTACCCTACTTTCCGAAGTCAAAAATGATATGCTCAGCATCTCCATAACGGATACTGGCATTGGCATTCCATCGAACAAATTGAAAACCATCTTTAACTCTTTTGAGCAGGCTGATGGATCTACACAGCGAGAATACGGAGGCACAGGTTTGGGACTTTCCGTGACCAAACAACTGATCGAGTTACATGGTGGTATCATAGAGGTCTCCTCCGAGGAAGGTAGAGGTTCTATTTTCACTTTTACATTGCCCTTGAGCACAACGGATCGCAAAGATTATAAATCTAACGGGCTTAGCTCAACAGATTTTGTTCAGTCCATTTCAACACATCAAGGAAAGTTACCTCTACCTGGAGCAAAAAAGACATTGGGTCATGAAGTTCCCAAGATCTTGATTGTTGATGATGAACCTGTGAATAGAAGAGTGCTTGAAAATCATTTGACCATTGCAGGCTACGAAATCACCGAAGTTAGCTCGGGCAAGGAAGCCTTGGAGGAATTGAACGATGGCCATTCATACAATCTTGTCCTTCTGGATGTTATGATGCCCGGAATTTCCGGTTATGAAGTCTGTGAAAAAATAAGGGAACGATATATTGCAAGTGACCTTCCTATAATTCTGTTGACGGCAAAAAATACCATTAACGAGCTCGTAGTTGGATTCAATGCGGGGGCCAACGATTATTTAACCAAACCCATTTCAAAAAATGAGCTGCTTAGTAGGATCAAAACACATATCAACCTAAATACCATTCACAGGGCCACTTCCAGATTTGTCCCCTCGGAATTTGTGCAATCAGTGGGAAAACAATCCATTACAGATGTAAAGCTCGGGGACCATATAGAGAAGAACGTCACTGTTTTGTTTTCTGATATTCGGGATTACACAACCCTTGCTGAAAGCATGACCCCTGAACAAAATTTTAAATTCGTTAATGCCTACGTAGGGCGAATGGGGCCCATAATAAAGGAAAATGATGGTTTTGTAAACCAGTATTTGGGAGATGGTATCATGGCCTTATTTCCGCACAAACCTGAAGGTGCATTGGATGCGGCCATCGAAATGCAAAGAACGCTTGCCCTTTATAATAAAAGACGTGTCAAGGAAAAAGGTTACGCTCCCATCTCTGTTGGAATGGGGTTACATACCGGGCAATTGATTATGGGCATTATTGGAGATGCACAGAGAAATGACCCTGCGGTAATAGCAGATACCGTCAACAGTGCTTCACGGGTAGAAGGTGTGACCAAACATTTTGGTGCCAATATTATTGTTAGCGAAGATACCTTAACCGCCATGGCAGATAGCAGCGGGTTCAATTTTAGATATTTAGGAAAAGTCAAGGTAAAAGGAAAACAAAAAGCCATAGGCATATATGAATGCATAGATGGTGATAGCGTGGAGAGCATAAGCCTAAAATTGGAAGCAAAAACCGACTATGAACATGGGGTAAAGCTATTTTTTAAGCAAAACTTTGCCGATGCACTAGCCGTGTTTGAAAAGATTCTGGTGAAAAATACGAAAGATACCGTAACGCAATATTTTGTTTCCAAAACAAAAAAGTACATGTCAGAAGGGACTCCCGAAAACTGGCAGTCCATGACTGTAATGCATGAAAAATAATTAAGTTGTTTTTTCAAAGACCTCTTCACGGAGAATTGATCTGTTCATTGATTCTTGCAACTTATAGTTGGCAAACCTTTGGTCAATATAGGCCTGTGCTTTTCCGATAATCGCCTCAAAGGTTTCCATATCCTCCTCGAAAAGAACTTCAAATCGTTTTTCTATCCTAAAATACTCATCAATGGGAAGGGTAGGAGTTTCAGAATCCAATTGCAGAGGATTTAAACCCAGTTCTTTCCTTAACGGGTTATTCCTATAAAGTAACCATTGCCCAGATGCTACCGCGGCTTTATGATACTGTGATGGACTTTTCATATCAATTCCATGCGCCGGGCTATGACAATACGCTATGATTAACGATGGACCATCATGTTTTTCGGCTTCAATAAATGCTTTCAGTGTCTGTTCTTGATTCGCTCCAATGGCTACGGATGCCACATAAACATCATCATAGTTCATGGCCAAAAGCCCTAAATCCTTCTTTTGTTTTTGTTTTCCTTTGGCTGCAAACTTTGCAGAGGCACCAAAAGGGGTGGCTTTTGACATTTGTCCTCCAGTATTGGAGTATACCTCATTATCCAGTACTAAAATGTTCACGTTTTTCCCAGAAGCCAATACATGGTCCAAGCCTCCATATCCAATGTCATAGGCCCAACCGTCTCCCCCAACAATCCAAACACTTTTTTTGACCAAGCTATCAATATTCTCCTTAAGAAATTTTACTTCTTCATGCAATATACCATTGAGTTGAACTTTCAATTGCTCAACTCGAATTCGCTGGTTTTCAATTTCGGCCTCAGTATTTTGTTTTGCATTCAAAACTTCTTCAACCAATCTTGAATCCAGATTAGTTTTCCATTTTTTAAGCATCTTTCGAATCTGGTTTTCCTGTTGATCTAGGGATAATCTGAATCCCAGGCCAAATTCAGCATTATCCTCAAACAATGAGTTAGACCAAGCTGGTCCCCTCCCCTTTTGATTCTTAGACCAAGGAGTAGTGGGTAAAGCACCACCAAAAATAGAGCTTGCACCAGTTGCATTGGCTACTACCATACGATCACCAAACAATTGTGACACCAATTTTAGATAAGGTGCTTCTCCGCAACCATCTACCCCCATGGCATATTTAAAAAGTGGTTCCTGTAACTGTTGTTGACTTATTTTGGTAGTATCAATTTTAGTTCTGTCAAACTCTGGAATGGTTTTGAAATATTCCCAGTTCTCTTTTTCTTTTTTGACATCCAATTTGTCTTTGGCCATAATAAGTGCTTTAGCTGGGCAGGCATCCACACAGTTATTGCACGAAGTGCATTGGTCAGGGTTTACTTGAACGGTATAATTCAATAAATCAAACCCATCTATATTTTCAACAAATTCCACGGACTTGAAATGGCTGGGTGCTTGTGTCAAATAGTCCTCATCATATGCTTTTATACGAAGAGCTCCTTGTGGACACGCCATGCTACAAGCACCGCATTGTGTACATAGATCAGTATCCCAAATGGGGAGTTCTTGGTTTTCTTTCCTTTTGTTGAATATAGAAGTGTTGCTTTCAAAAGTTCCATCTTCAGGCAAAGCACTTACTGGAATCGCATTTCCTTTTTGGGCCAATAACTGTCCCAGCAAGGTTTTTGAAAAAGCATCATCTATTAGCATTTCTTCCTCAGCTGACAATGTTGAAGTATCAACCTTTTGAATAGATTTATTTATACGGGCAATGTTGGGATGATTCAAAAATTTATTGGTCAGTGACAAATGACTTGCTTGTAATATTGATATATAATACTCTTCAATATGTATAAGTTCAGGCAACTCGTTAAGATTGATCAGATACAATTCTATTTTTTTAGATTGCATGGTCGTTTGCTCTTCACAGGATAGCTTTTTCCATAGCTCCTTTGAATCAAGTTTGGACTGCACCAAAATTTTCCCACCCGGTTTTATGTTCTCCAACACTGAATCTTCTTTAAAAAAAGAAATCGATTCGCAAGCCACAAAATCCGCATTGGTAATTAAATATGGTGCTTTAATTGTTGATGAAGCGGTACGCAAATGGGCTATACTTCTTGAATTTGACTTCTTGTAGTCGCATTCAATATAACCTTGGACATACGTGTTGAAATCCTTTCCCAATAACTTCAAATAGTGATTAAACAGGTTGTTCGTTTGTTCAGTCTTTGTCCCATAAAACAATGCCTGTTGATAATCAGCCTCGATTTGAAATGTTCTATCACAAATTAGACTTAGATTAGTGATATCATCCTGAATTCCAACAGTGAAACCATTGTTAGGTGTTTCCAACTTCAAATTGTCCACAACTGCTTTCACCATTGTAGGAGTAAATTCCTTGGAACTCAATCCATAGCGACCACCCACAATTTTGGGAAGTCTTTTAAATTTATCCGCAGCCTGAACAAGGGATTGCGCCACATCTAAATAAAGAGGTTCTCCAGTTGCTCCGGGTTCTTTGGTCCTATCCAACACGGCTATGCTTTTACAGGTTGAAGGGATGCTGTTGATTAAATGCTCAGTGCTGAAAGGTCGAAATAATCGAACCTTAATCAACCCAATTCGTTCACCATTAGCGTTCAATTTTTTAATGGTTTCCTCTATAGTTTCCGTGGCAGAGGCCATGGCAACAATTACTTGTTCTGCATCTGGATGACCTACATAATCAAAAAGTCTATATTGTCTTCCTGTTAATTTATAAAACTTGTCCATTTGGGCCTGAACAATTTCCGGACAAGCATTATAATAAGAATTAGTGGCTTCCCTACTTTGAAAAAATACATCCGGCCCTTGAGAAGTTCCCCGGATGACAGGGTTGTTAGGGTTAAGAGCTCTGTTTCTGTGAGCACTTATCAGTTTTTTATCGACCATGGCTTTTATGGCGGAGTTGGGAATCATTTCAATTTTTGCTGATTCGTGAGAAGTTCTAAATCCATCAAAAAAATGGACAAATGGGATTCTGGAGGCAAGTGATGCGGTTTGTGAAATCAGAGCCATATCCATCGCTTCTTGAACCGAACACGATCCCAAAAATGCATATCCAGTGTTTCGTGCGGCCATGATATCACTATGATCCCCAAAAACGGACAAGGCATGGGTAGCAACAGATCTAGTAGCCACATGGATTACGTTTGGAGTTAGCTCACCAGCAATCTTGTACATATTGGGTATCATCAACAAAAGACCCTGTGAAGCCGTAAATGTAGTTGCCAATGAACCTATTTGTAGTGCGCCGTGCATAGCGCCGGCCACACCAGCCTCGCTTTGCATTTCAAAAACTGCAGGGACACCGCTAAAAATATTTTCTTGTTGTTCAGCACTCCACTCCTCAACCAGCTCAGACATTTCAGAAGCGGGAGTTATAGGATAAATGGCACAGACCTCATTGGTTCTATATGCAACATGGGCTGCTGCTTGATTACCATTTAATATGTAGTGCTGATTTTTCATTTTAAGGTGGTATGGAAAATTGGTGGGTAGAAGGAATAAGCCGCCCATCCGGGCGGCCTATTTCAGTTTTACTTTTCAAACTCGATGGAAACAGGAGTTGGATTAGTAAGCATGTCAAATACTGGTGAGAATTGTGACAAAGCTTTCAATTGCTCTTCGGAAGCATCGGATTTTACTTTGAATTTCACCTTGATTCCGTTAAAACCTTTTCTGACCTCTGGATCCAATCCAAGGAAACCGTGTAAATCACATCCACCTTCTAAGGTAGATTCCATTCCCTCAATGTCAATTCCATTGGCAGCAGCGTGGTACACCATAGCTCCTGTAAGGCAAGAACCCAAAGCGTGCAATACAGTTTCTGCAGGGTTAGGTGCCAAATCTTTACCTAAAAGAGGTTCTACATGATCAGCTTCCATAGTGAAAGCGTCTTTGCTTCTCTCCGTATGCTCGGCACCAACACCATACCAATCTTTGATACTGGTTACGCAATGTCCGCCATCAATCCAGTTTGTTTTGGCTCTAAACTCAAATTTTGCCAATGATGGTTCTTCTTGAACGTGATTGATGGTTTCTACCAATTGATCTACGTTTACTCCGTTTTTAATGTTTGCTGTTGTAATCATTTTTTTAATTTTTAAAGATTATTTTTTGTATTTGCCTTTACTAATGCAGTTGGCATGCCAAAGATTATAACTTATTAAAAATCAATTGATTATGTTCAAATCCAGTATATTTAAAAGTAACGATATTTCGTAAAATAACGAAATATCGTGAGTGTATTTATGAAATCTCGTGAATTATACAGGACGTACAATGCCCAGTGCCTTTATTTTGGAAGTTAAGGTAGTAGGGCGCAATTGTAAAAGTGCCGCAGCGCCATTTTCGCCAGAAATTTTCCAATGGGTTCGCTTCAACGCCTTGAGGATATTTTCTTTTTCCAGTTGTACCATTTCCTTTGAGGTGAGAATTCGATTTGAATCAATACCATCCTCTGCCAACTCTTCGGACCTGGACAGAGGAATTATAGTTTGCCAATTCACCAAGCCATTGTTCGAAACAATAATGGCTCGCTCAATTAGATTTTGCAACTCCCTTACGTTACCAGGCCAAGCATATTCCTTGAACAATTTCTTTTGGTCAGCGGATAAGGGTTCAATGTACTTGTTCATTTTTTTAGAGAACTGTTTTATCATTCTGTCAGCTATAATGCAAACATCATCTCCCCGATCTCTCAATGCAGGAACAGTTATTGGGAACACATTTAGCCTATAGTATAAATCCTCCCTAAATTTTCCAGTTTTGGAAAATTCCAATAAATCTCTATGGGTGGCCGCTATAATCCTGACATCTACTTTAGTAGTTGCTGAACTTCCAACAGGGTCAAACTCACCCTCCTGAATTATACGTAGAAGTTTAGGTTGTAAATCCAAGGGGAGTTCACCTATTTCGTCCAAAAATATAGTCCCCTTATCAGCTAGCAGAAATCTTCCTTTGCGGCTTGTTGTTGCACCGGTAAATGCTCCTTTTTCATGGCCAAATAGTTCACTTTCAATCAAATTGGCTGGAATTGCCCCACAATTGATTCGTATCAGTGGTTTTTCACTACGGTCACTCGCGTTATGAATTGCCCTGGCCACCAATTCCTTTCCGGTACCCGTCTCTCCTTGAATCAAAACGGTTGCTTCGGTAACTGCAACCTGTTCTACCAAATCAAGCACTTGGGCCATGGTACGATCTTGGGCAATTATCCCATAGTCGTTGGTCAGTTGTTTTATTTCTTCCTGTAGATATGCAGTTTGGTTTGTTAGGGAATTTATTCTTCGTTCTGCCAGTATCTTATCATCAATATTTCTGAGAATCAGGGTGTAAAATATCTTATCTCCAGAGCCATAAGAACTAATGGTCCCTTCGTTTAAGGTTTCCGTTTCGTTGGAACCAATCACTTTTACTTCTGACGGAAGATAAGTGTTCATCCCATCGTTTTGTCCATTTAAATGCGATTTGACCAACGATTCCAGCATATTGTTACTTTTCTCATCCAAAAAGAAAAGCACATTTCGCTTGACCACATCCTCATTTTCCAAAATGGAATGGGCAGAGGCATTGGCCAGTACAATTTTAAAATTGCTGTCGAACATGATGATGGCATCCATGGCACCATCTATTAGGCCCAACATTTTGGAATTAGACAGTTCGATTTCCTTTTTAGAGGCAGCCAAGCTTTCCTGGATAATGTCCAACTCCCGATGTCGTTTGATCAAAACCGATAAGACTCCCTTTGTGAAGCCTCTATCGGTTGTGATAAGGTTCACAAAGTTCTTGGGTTTGATTTTAAGCAGTGACGTATCTTTCAAAGCAGTTACCGACGCTGACCGCGGCTCTTCATCAATTAATGCATATTCGCCAAAGCAATCTGTTGGGGACAATACACTATATAAATGGTTTTGGTCATGAACCTTGACCTGTCCATCCAATATAACGTACATTCCATCAGCCGCAGCTCCCTTTTGAATAATGCACTCATTCTTTTCAAAGCGTTCCGTTTGTGCTTCCTTACACAATTGCAATAGAGAAGCTTTATCTACTTCAGAAAAAAAAGGGACTCTTTTCAGAAAACCCACAAGATGATTTAGTTCGGTTGTGGCCATGGTTACCTTTTGCTGGTTCAGCAGTAAATAAATATAAAGATTTGAAAACTAATCAGCATATCGTTCACAAGAAGGATATGTTTTTAGCGTGTTCCAAAAAAAATTATTCTTTAAGCTATCTACTATAAATATAACTGATGGTTTTTCATACTTTTATCTTTCAAATTTATAATTAATGACCATTACCCAATTGCAATATGTTTTGGCGGTAGCCGAGTATAAAAATTTTACCCTCGCTGCCGAAAAAAGCTTTGTTACCCAGCCTACGCTTAGTATGCAGGTGCAAAAACTTGAGGATGAACTGGATGTTTTGATATTTGACCGAAGTAAGAAACCAATTTCCATTACGGAAGTAGGAAAAAAAATTGTAGCCCAAGCTAAAAACATCGTGGCTGAAGCGGAACGCATCAAAGATATTGTTGATCAAGATAAAGGTTTTATAGGTGGAGACTATACCATAGGTATAATTCCAACAGTGATGCCAACATTACTTCCTATGTTTTTGAATACTTTTATTAAAAAGTATCCCAAGGTTAACCTAATCATTAAAGAACAACCCACTGACGCACTGATACGGAATATTCTTGACGGACATTTGGATGCGGGGATTGCTGCTACACCTTTGGAAATTGAGTTTATTAAAGAGCGACCGCTGTATTATGAGCCCTTTGTAGGGTATGTTCCCAAAAACCATCGCTTATCTTCCCAACAACTTTTGACAACGGAAGATTTACATGTGAACGATATTCTTTTGCTTCAAGATGGACATTGTTTTAGGGATGGTGTAATCAACTTGTGCAAATCCTCAAAGAGTTTGAACGGTGAGCAATTTAAAATTGAAAGTGGAAGTTTTGAAACGCTTGTCAGCTTGGCTGATGAAGGGATGGGAATGACGCTACTTCCCTATCTCAATACCCTTGAGTTAGATCAAAAGAAAACACAATTTTTAAAGCAATTCAAAAACCCTAGTCCAGCTCGAGAAATAAGTCTGATCTACCATAAAAGTGAGCTTAAAATCCAGATTACCGATGCCTTAAAGGAGGTGATTTCGAGTATTGTTAGAGGGGCGATAGCTTTTCAAGACGTAAAAATTATAAGCCCACTCGGAAAAACCAATTGATCTCAGGTTTTCCCTCAGTTTAAGTAGTACTGTAAAAAATAAAGGCCGCTTACAGCGGCCTCTTTTATGCTTTTATCAACAATAATGTGGGTTGTAATTCTGGCTTATCCAATATATAATATTGTAACCAGATCTTGAGTTCTTCAATTTCATTTGGTAATAACCTTGAAACAGCTTTTTTTAATTCTTTGGCGAAGAGTTTAGCATCAAAACTAACTTTTTGGAGAACAGTTTTGGTGTAATCTAACATTGCTCTGGGCATAGAAATTTGATTAAATTGGTTTAAAAGGTTGCTCCCCTAAATTAAGAAAAAACATGGTTCAATGCATCAAATTGCAGTTAAAAATTAAATAATTTCTTGTTAAATTCGACAAACAGTAAAATGTACCTCACATATTATCAGCAAATTAAGTATTTGACAATCATGTTGTTAACAGGGATTTTCTTGTTTTCAGCTTGTTCATCATCCCGTTTGGCCAAGTTTGACAAACGATTTGAAAATGACCCATTAAAAAATTCTTTTCATGGGTTGGTAGTACTGGATGCCCAAACAAAAAAAGTGGTGTACAATACCAATGGTAATCGCTATTTCACTCCTGCAAGTAATACAAAAATTGCTACCCTGTATACCGGTTTAAAAATGATTCCCGAGCATTTTCCCACATTGAAATATGTAGAAAACAAAGATTCTGTTTCTGTAATTCCTTCAGGTGACCCCTCCTGGCTACATCCCTATTTTAAAGATAGTACCGCAATTAATTTTCTTAAAGACAAGCATGTCTCCATATACTTAGAAGATTCATCAGAGGAAAGATTCGGTCCGGGCTGGGCATGGGAAGATTATGGTTTCTACTTTTCGCCGGAGAAAAGTCCACTTCCATTGTATGGCAATGTAGTCTCTTTGTCAAATATTGACGGAATGGAAGCTTCTCCCCTATTCTTTCTTGACGATGTTGTAGTTAAGGATACATCCATATATAGGAAGGAATTTAAAAACCAGTTTTACATTCATCCCGAAGAACAAGATACCCTCCAGACACCTTTTATTGTCGACCGTAATCTGGTCAAAAATCTACTGGAATCCGTTTTGCAAAAGGAGGTCACGCTCTTGGACGGTATTCCAAAAGGCAAAAAGGAGATTCTTTATGGGATAAAATCCGACTCCATCTTTAAACGAATGATGCATGAAAGCGACAATTTCCTGGCTGAACAGATATTGATGACAGCTTCTTCAACACTTTCTGATACCTTGGGCACCAAAAAGATAATAAACCATATGCTAGAGCATGAACTGTCGTTTTTGGAACACCAACCCCGTTGGGTAGATGGTTCGGGTTTATCTAGGTACAATCTGTTCACACCGAAATCCTTTGTACAGATACTACAAAAATTACATCAGGAGGTGGATGAAGGGCGTTTATTTACCTTATTCCCCAATTGGGATGCCACGGGAACCATTTCAAAGTGGGAAAATCCAAATAATCAACCTTTTATTTTTGCGAAATCCGGGTCATTTGGCAACAATTACAACTTGAGCGGTTATTTAAGAACGAAATCCGGGAAGCTGTTCATCTTTAGTTTTATGAACAACCATTTTAGAATTCCAAGTAGTGAGGTTCGGTCGCATATGTATAATCTTCTTAAATCAATTCACGAGAAGCATTGATTTTTTCGCCATTTGTCAATTTCCCAAACTTGGTCAAAAGTGTTTTAAGCTTTGGTGAAATATAAGTTTCACAAAAGGGTTTTTCCGGATTTGCGTAGTAATAATTCCAAAACTGTTCATCAGATGGCCTGAACTGTTTAAAATCGTACACCTGGGTAACAAGTTTTTGCCCAAAATCAGCATTCAATAGGTTCAGAATATCCGTCGCTTTCACATAGTCTTTTTGGGAATACACATAAACAGCAGACCTATATTTATGTCTGAACGAATGCGCTGAAGTGCTATTGTGGGTATGAAGATGGACTTCAATCAAGTTCTTCATGGAAATCACGGAATTGTCATAAGTAACCACTACAGCTTCCGAAAATGATTTTGCCTTGCCATGAGAAGCAACAAATCCTTGTTCAACTTCATTAACTCCTTTAAGGGATAAAAATACCGCTTCAGTACACCAATGACATCCGCCTCCCAAGGCAATTTTTGAGGTGTTCATGTCCTATTGGTCGTTAAAAACTCAATCAAATAACTTGTTGATTTGGGCATACTGTAGCAGCATAATGGTCTTGGCATCCTTTATTTCTCCATCAGATATCATTTGCAATGCTTTTTCAAATGACATTTCCAAAACTTCAATGTTCTCAGTTTCATCCTCAGCTCCTCCACCTTCGCTTACTTTCATTCCATCTTCATATTGACCAATAAAAAAGTAGAGAATCTCCGTTACCGATCCAGGTGACATGTACGACTCAAATACTTTTTCAACCTTATCAATCTTAAACCCTGTTTCCTCTTCCACTTCCATGATAATGGTCTGTTCCGCATTTCCCTTTTCCAAAATACCTGCACAAGCCTCTATCATCATTCCATCTTCATTTCCATTTAAGTAGGTGGGCATTCTAAACTGCTTGGTAAGTACCACATTCCCCTTTTCCAAATTGTACAGCAAAATAACCGCTCCATTTCCGCGGTCGTACGCTTCCCGTATCTGGGTTTCCCACTCACCATCCTCCCGTTGGTATTCAAACGACACTTTGTTCAAATAGTACCAATTGTCTGACAGGAGTTCTTTTTTGATGTTTCTTACACTTCCGTATTTCATTGGTTTAGGGTTTAGGGTTTAGGGTTTTAGGGTTTAGGGTTTAGGGTTTAGGGTTTAGGGTTTAGGGTTTAGGGTTTAGGGTTTAGGGTTTAGGGTTTAGGGTTTAGGGTTTAGGGTTTAGGGAAAATATATATTATGATGCAAATCAACAACCCGCACTCATAACTCATAACTCATAACTCATAACTCATAACAAAACTATACCGATGCTGCATTATTCAAATATTGACGGAACGGGAGCATTTCCAAATACACCTTTTTAATTTTCTCTTTGAAATCGTTCCTTAGAACATCCTCCACACTCAATTGATGCTCCACTGCAAAGGTTTTATTTCGTAACAATTCAATATGCGAATGATCATTTGTGAAGCCTTTAGGTGCATTGGTGAGCTTTTCATCTTCATACAACCCACCGAACAATTTTTTGAACGAGGGTCTATCCAGAATTTCTTGAAGCTCTTCCCCGTTGTAATCTATTCCATCACGAATACTTCGCAATGTTTTGGGTTCTGGCCTCCAAAATCCACCTGCTAGGAGGCACTGCTTTACTCCTATTTCAATATAAAAGTCTGCTGAATTTGGTGCTTTGTCCAACCCTGCCCCAAAATGATCTTTGTAGACGGGTTTATGCGGATGGAACATTAGATTGTTATTAATACGATTGATTCCCCTTTTTCCCGGCGTTGGAAAATAATCATTATGAAGTTGGGTCATGGTCCAATCCAAATCGTCCAACCATCTTATAAATTCTTCTCGAAGGGACCGATACCATTTTCGATTGGCATCCATCCATTCCTTATTGTTGTTTTTTTGGAGCTCAGTAAGAAAGTCAAAAAGGTTTTGGAAATTCATACTGCGAACTTAGTGAAAACACCCCTAAAGTCCCCTCAAGGGGACAATTTTAGTGTTTGGTAGATTACTTTTGGCTTCAAAACTTGTTATCGCCCATAACAATGTCCCCAAGTCCTCCAAGAAGGCTGCCTTCGCCTTTGTCTTTTCCTCCCCTAGGAACCGAGGCCAAAACTCTGCCGGCCAGTCGGCTAAATGGCAACGATTGTATATATACTGTTCCAGGACCCCTAAGCGTAGCAAAAAACAGACCTTCCCCTCCAAATACGGTATTCTTGATTCCACCTACAAACTCTATGTTATAATCCACAGTTTGAGAAAAGCCCACAATACAACCTGTATCTACTTTCAAAACTTCACCAGGTGCAAGTTCTTTTTTGGCCATGGTTCCACCAGCGTGTACAAATGCCATACCATCCCCTTCCAGCTTTTGCATAATGAAGCCTTCGCCACCAAAAAGTCCACGGCCCAGGCGTTTGGAAAACTCTATACCCACGGAAACGCCTTTGGCAGCACATAAAAAAGCATCTTTTTGACAAATAAACTTACCTCCTTTTTCAGAAAGGTCAATAGGCAATATTTTACCTGGATAGGGTGAAGCAAAACTTACTTGTTTCTTGCCTTGCCCTACATTTAAAAAAGCGGTCATGAACAGACTTTCCCCTGTCAATAAACGTTTACCGGCAGAAAACAGTTTTCCCAACACTCCAGAATCTTGATTAGAGCCATCTCCGAAAATGGTATCCATCTTAATATCGGTGTCCATCATCATAAAACTGCCAGCTTCGGCAACAACGGCTTCTTGAGGGTCGAGCTCAATCTCTACGTATTGCATTTCCTCCCCATAAATTTCATAGTCTATTTCGTGTGCGTTCATTTTTTTATAGTTTTTGTTGATACTTGTTAGTTGACGATTTTTAGGTTCTGTTACAAAAATCGGCACAAAAAAAGCAGCCAAAATTGACTGCTTAAATTCTGTTACATCTCTTGGGTGCTATTATTCCACTCGATGTTTTAAGAGTTATCCTCTACCTCCGCATCCGGGGCATTTTTCTTAACTGATTCTATACCATTTTCCATGGCCGAGGTAGATGTATACATTTCACTTTGTCCAATCACTTGGCCATTGGCAGCATTCAACGTAAAATAAGGGCTTCCATCCTTAGCGGTTTTGCGCTCAAAACGGCCATCATCTTTAGAGTTGGTACGAACAGACTCTATTCCGTTTTTACATCCGTCCATGCTAGCATAAGATTGGCTTGTTAAAATTACCTGTCCATTGCCCGCTTTAAGATTGAACATTGTTTTACCAGCGCTAGTAGACTTAATTTCAAATTTTCCCATGTGTGTTTAGTTTTCTATTAATTTCTGTTAATGGTGAATTTACTAAAAATTGTAATACCCCTAAGATATGAAGTTTATACCTTATTTTATACAGCTCTTTCAAAATTATAATAAGAAAAAGGGTGCGATTCTATTTCTTGTCAATGCAAATCAGATGTTTTAAGGTTCTGTGATAGAGTTTCCCATTGGCAAAGGAAGGAGAATTCACCGACCAGGTCTTTCCTTTTGGGCCAAGATCGTTTAGACTTATAAAGGCGCTTTCATCAAAAAACTCGGTTGTAGTGTCCATACAGTATACAATTCCGAGCATGGTAGTGAAAAACAATTTTCCGTTCACAGCCACTGGGTTACCGTTAAAATTCCAATGCCACCCATCCCTTCTAGACCTTTTATCATTGGAGACATCAAGGCCTCTTACATTCAAGGTTTCTGTGGTAAGTTCTTGATTCCAAATATAAGATTTGACTCCATTCTCATAATCCACTTGAACAGGCACTTGCAAATATTCCGCTTTCCCTGTTTTAAGATCTATTTTGGCGATGGTATATTCCGGACCAATGCTTTTCCTATAATTTCCCTCTTTAAAACACATAAAAAAGAGTTTGTCATTCACAATAATGTTGGTATACCAAGCAGGAAAAATGGTCAATCCCATTTCAGCTTTTACATCAATGTTCTTTTTTACAACATATTTGCCCAAAGTAGTATCATAACTTCTAACATCCGCATTTTCTGTTAGTGATACCTTGCGCAGCAGTTCACCAGACTTGGCATCGACAATATGGACTACATTTTGACTCTCTGTGTACCATACCGCATAGTCCTTGTTCCATGTAGAATGGTATAGGGCCAATCCTTCATCGGCTTTATACTGCCATATTCTTTTTCCAGTTTCCACATCTATTAGGGAATATCCTGTTGGTGTTTCAGGGACACCATGGTGTCCTCCTCTTCCAATCATAATTGCAGGTTTTCCATTGGCCGTTTCTGACAGGAAAGGAGTATTGTAATGTGTTAAGCCATCTTCAGAAATCCAAATTTCCTTACCAGTTTTTTTATCAAGACCATACAGATAATTCCAGCCATAATTTCTATGGCCATCTTTTTTCCAATAGGTCTCCATGTTTATGACCAAGTTGTCCACAATAAAGGGCTCAAACTGTTTATTGAATGGAAAATGTACCCCGTCCAACTCTTCAACAGGTTTCCAGTTTCTCTCCCAGATCAGGTTCCCCTCAAAATCAAAACAGTTCAGGTTACCACTTGCGTTGTAGAACCATACATGTTCACCATCGGTGACCGGTCCCGGAGTGGAGGAATCACTGAAACCATACATGTACTCGCTCTTAGCACTCCCTTTAAGTTCTCTTTGCCAAATGATATGGCCATCGTTGGCATCAATGCACAAAGCCAAAACATCCGATCCCTTGATTTCACCTCCCTCTTCAACTTCAAAAATGGGTTTCATGACAGTTAGGAAAATCGTGTCATTCCAAATAGCAATCCCACTTTGTCCTCCTTCCGGTAACTCAGCTTTCCAAAGAACATTATTTTCGGTGGTAACGCTAAATTCCGTGGGGACGTCATAATTTGTTTGTAAGGTCCAATCTCCATTGGGACCCGCAGGTTGAGGCCAATTATTCTCCTTCTGGGCGTTAATTGGAATAATTAATACTAGGCTAACGATTAGCAGTGTAAATTTCATATGCTGTTTCAATGTTGGTTGGATTTAGAGTACTACTTCTTTTCTAGATTGGTTTGGTTAAGATTTCTTGAGTTTTAGTGTCCATTCAAAATTAAATGTGGAAACCACTATTCCTTCTTTATTGACTCCCACGGATTTCATCCAAACCGTTTGACCCTCTCCTGTTTTTATTGTGTTCTGAATGGCATCTACCACCAACCCCCCTTCGTCGCAAGTGAAGGTGATTCTGCCCGTAGCTTTTTTAGAAAAGTTGGCATTGTTGTTCTGTACCAACATGGATATTCTTTTACCGCTTTTCTGAATTTCACTCATGACCAAGGCACCCGTACTAAGCTCGGCAGCCATTCCCTGAACGGCCCAAAACATGGATCTAAATGGATTTTGATTTATCCATTTGTGTTTAACAGTAGTTATCGCCTTTTTCTCATCAATATATTTTAAACGAACACCGCACCACCATGCAGATGGAAGTTTAAAAAACGTAAATGAGTTGATTTTACTAGGTGTAAGGCCCATAATAGAGTTTTATTGATGCTAAAAATAACTAAAATACCCGCTATTTCAATATGTTAAATTAATGTTAATATTTAGTACTTTGTTTTGCATAGTACCATCTTTTGGACATATATTTGCATTGTAAGCTAATAGGTAAACTAATTTTGTTGTACAATATCAATCAAAAACCATGACAGAATCACTAACAAAACACGAACGAAATTTGTCCGCCATTATACATGCGTCAACTTTTTCAAAGTACTTTATCCCCTTTGGTAATTTTATCTTGCCATTGATTTTGTGGACCGCGAATAAGAAGGAACACAAGTTTGTGGATTACAACGGCAAACAAGCTCTAAACTTTCAAATAAGCATGTTGCTCTACTCTATTGTAGTGGGTCTGATCAGCATTCCCTTCTTTGTAGGTTTTTTGCCTGACTTGTTTGATGGAAACTTTTTCGGATTTCACCGTTTAAGTGATCTAAACAATCTAAACATCCATATAAGTAGTGATGACTTTAGGTTTGGTCGATTTTTTTGGCCAATCGGCATCACGGGGCTATTGCAAGCTGCTTTGGTGGTAATCAATGTGGTGTATACCATTTTAGCCACCATTAAAACCAACGAAGGCGAAACATTTAAGTACCCTTTCACCATAAAATTCATCAAATGACATAGCGAGTTTATTCATCAATCAAATCAATCAAAAACAAAAATCATCAATCATCAATCATCAATCATCAATCATCAATCAAAAACGAACAGTTAATTTAATAGAACCATGAAGTTATGAATATAGAAAACACAAAAGCACAGATGCGCAAAGGGGTTCTAGAGTATTGCATACTTTCTATCCTAAGTGATAAGGATAAATATGCATCTGAAATTCTAGGAGCTCTTAAAGACGCTAAGATGCTGGTGGTGGAAGGTACAATTTACCCTCTTTTAACAAGGCTGAAAAATGCTGGGTTGCTCAACTATCGTTGGGAAGAATCCACCTCTGGCCCACCGCGCAAATATTACGCACTTACCGAAACAGGCCAATTGTTCCTTAATGAACTCAACGGCACCTGGGATGAGCTTAGAAATGCAGTTAATCTGGTAACCAACACAAAATAAGAATCAAAAAAATGAACAAGACAGTAAATATAAATCTCGCAAATACCCTCTTTCATATAGATGATGAGGCGTATAACAGGCTAAGGCGTTACCTGGAATCTATAAAACGGTCGTTTTCAGGAACAGCAGGGAGCGAAGAGATCATTGCCGATATTGAAGCAAGGGTGGCCGAACTCTTTTTGGAGAAAATGGAAAACGAACGACAGGTCATCACCCAAAAGGAAGTGGATGAAGTCATCAATATTATGGGACAGCCCGAAGACTACATGGTAGACGAGGATATTTTTGAGGACGAACCTCGAAAAGCCCATTCCCATTCTGCTCGCAAGACCAAAAAACTGTACAGGGACATTGACCAAAAGTACATTGGAGGCGTCTGCTCAGGCCTAGAACACTATTTAGGGTTTGATGCACTTTGGATACGCTTGATCTTTATCCTATTGGCAGTGTTCACCGGTTTTGGACTAATAGCCTATATCCTCTTATGGATCTTGGTACCAGAAGCTGCCTCCACCTCCCAAAAATTGGACATGACGGGGGAGCCCATCAACATCAGCAATATAGAACGCAAAGTTAAAGAGGGGTTTGATGATGTTACGGATAAAGTAAAAAGTGTTGACTACGAAAAAGTGGGCAACAAGGTCAAAAGCAGCTCCAAGACCTTTTTTGACACCATTGGGGACATTATCATGTTCCTTTTTAAAATCTTTGGAAAATTCATAGGAATCCTATTGATCATTATCGGTGCCTCTACACTTATTGGATTGTTCATTGGAGCATTTACAATGGGCATGTTTGATGCGGTGAATCTACCAGGGGTTGATTTTTATGAGATAGTGAATACTACAGGTGCACCTGTTTGGGTTGTTTCCGTATTAATGTTCTTTGCCATTGGCATTCCTTTCTTTTTCCTTCTTTATTTAGGGTTGAAGATTTTGGTGAACAACTTAAAATCTATTGGGAACATAGCAAAATTCTCGCTTTTGGGCCTTTGGTTAATATCTATTGGAGCGTTAATTGCTCTGGGTGTTCGTCAAGCTGCTGAATTTGCCAACGTAGGAAGTGTAAATATCAAGGATCGAGTTCTTGTGGAAAATTTGACAGATACCTTGTTTATAAAAATAAAGGACTCCGAGTTGGATTATGGTATGGAGGATGTTCATTTTGGACGTATGACCTTCACCTATGATGAAAACGACAACAGAATACTTATTTCTGATGATGTTGACATCAAAGTGAGGAAATCAGATGATTCCTATATCAAAATCAATGTAAGAAAGGATGCGCACGGTAGCTCTACATTAAAGGCCAGGGAAAGGGCCAAACAAATCAACTATGGGTACCAACTTCAGGAAAACGAGATTATCCTAGATGAGTTTCTTACCACGGCCACATCTAACAAAGCCAGAAACCAGGAGGTTACCTCAACCATATACATTCCAGAAGGAAAAATGGTACAGTTTGAGGAATCTACCAGAGGTTTTATTGGTAGGGGAATCAAAAATGACAAGGATTATTATCGAAGCTCCATTGTAGGCTATACATGGGTCATGGGAGAAAATGGGGAACTAAAATGCCAAAATTGTCCATTGGAAGAAGACGAAGACGATTACGAAGATGAAGATTTAGAGGGCGGTAAGATCATTATAGATGAAAACGGCGTGAACATTGACGTTAAGGACAGAGATGACCAGTTTGAAATGAAAATAGACGAAAACGGCATCAAAATAAAAGCAGGTGAAAAAAAGGACAATTGAGTAGCCATTTTCAACAACTCAGAAACCTTTAATACCTAAAAAACAATTTAAACACGAATTTTAATCAATCATTAAAACAACAATCATGACAACACTAGCACGAATAGCAATCGCAATTTTATTTGCCATCTTTGCCTCCTCCTGCAAATTCGACATCAACTTTGGGAATGGCAAACAAGGAAACGGACAAGTAGTAGAGGAAACCCGAAAAGTTACGGAGGACTTCACCATAGTATCGGCTTCTGAAGGCTTGGACGTATTTGTAACTCAAGACCAGGATTTCAAGATTACGGTAGAAGGAGATGAAAACATCATTGACCTTATAGGGACTGATATCAGGGACGGGAAGCTTAAAATACATGCCATAGAGAACATTGGAAGGGCAACCAAAAAAGTATATGTGTCCTTACCTGAGATTACAGCTTTGAAAAGCTCGAGCGGAGCCGATCTTATTGCCCAAAATGTGATCAACACTGAAAAAATAGAATTGGACGCCAGCAGTGGATCCGATCTAAGGGTAGAATTAGTAGCCTCAGAAGTTTCGGCTGATGCAAGCAGCGGTGCCGGTATAAAGGTTTCTGGGAAAACGGATATCCTATATGCGGATGCCAGCAGTGGTTCAGATATCAGGGCGCGTGAACTGATGACCAAAAAATGCAATGCAGATGCTAGTAGTGGTGCTGACATTACGGTCAACGTATCAGAATCTTTGGTCGCAGATGCCAGTAGCGGAGCGGATATTAGATATACGGGTGAAGCCAGCGTTCAAACCAAAAAATCCGTATCTGGAAGCGTTCATAAATATTAAATGCTCTAATCAATCAAAAAAACTAAGTAGACCAATCCAATTCAGGGCCTAGTTATTGACTAGGCCCTTTTTTATGAATTAAATTGCGATATTCTCAATTTAATACCTTTATTCTTAATTAATTAACAAAAAAATTCATATCTTATAAGAGAAAACAAACCGGTAACTCTAAACGCTCAACTATGAAAAAATTACTTGGATTGGTTTTTCTGATGTTCATTCTAGTTTCTGCTACCAAATTTGCATCTCCAAAACCTGTAACAATGCATTCTATTGAAGGAACATGGGAGCTTCAAAGTTTTTACAATTTTGACGATGGAGTTCACATTTCTGATACCGTACCTACCGCAGATGGGTACAGACAGGTAAAGATGTTTTATAATGGCAAAGTAATGTGGTCCAGATATGCACCACAAGATTCTTTGGAATGGTTTGGATATGGAACCTATAGAATTACTTCAGATTCCTTGATTGAAACCTTGGAGTATGCCTCATCTCCAATGATGAGAGCCATGGATACACTTCGTGTATTTAATTTTGAGTTAAGAATAACGGATGACTCCTATAGTCAAATTAGTTTTGACGAGGAAGGTAATCGGACCTTTTCCGAAAACTACAAACGAATTGATTAATTGAATTAGCACTCCACTAAAAAAGGCGCTGTATAAAACAGCGCCTTTTTTATAGCCTTCTATTTATATAAAATCTTAGGAAGCTACTGCCTCGCTTTCTATTGACGCCAAATAACGTTCGGCATCCAATGCCGCCATACATCCCGTACCTGCTGCCGTAACGGCCTGTCTGTATTCCTTATCTTGTACATCCCCACTTGCAAATACCCCAGGTTTGTTGGTCTTGGTTGATTTCCCTTCCGTAATAATATATCCGGTATCGTCCATATCCAATTGACCTTTAAAAATATCTGTATTGGGTTTGTGCCCAATAGCAATGAAAAGACCTGTAATTGCTATATCCTCTTTTTCTCCTGTTTGGTTGTTCACCATTCTAAGGCCCTCTACTACCTGCTCGCCCAAAACTTCATCTACCTCAGTATTATATTTAATCTCAATATTATCCAGGCTGTTCACTCTATGTTGCATCGCTTTGGAAGCCCTCATATAATCTTTACGGACCAACATAGTCACCTTTTTACAGATATTGGCCAAATAGGAAGCTTCTTCAGCTGCAGTATCACCTGCGCCTACTATAGCAACTTCCTGACCCTTGTAAAAGAATCCATCACATACCGCGCAAGCAGAAACTCCTCCACCTCTTAAACGTTGCTCACTTGGAATATTTAGGTATTTGGCAGTAGCGCCTGTTGAGATTATCACTGTTTCCGCCTCAATCAATGTGGAATCGTCCACGGTTACTTTGTGTATTCCACCTATTTCATCGCTAAAATCCACTGCAGTAACCATCCCAATCCTTACCTCGGTTCCAAATCGCTCCGCCTGTTGTTGCAATTGAACCATCATGGTTGGGCCATCTATACCCTCAGGGTATCCAGGAAAGTTATCCACCTCAGTGGTTGTGGTCAACTGACCTCCCGGTTCCATGCCTGTATACATAACCGGTTTCAAATCTGCTCTTGAAGCATAGATTGCCGCCGTATATCCCGCTGGACCCGATCCAATAATCAACGTTTTTATTCTTTCTATCTGTTCTGACATAACAAAATCTTCCGCTATAAATTAGTAATACAAAAGTAGGTTTTTTGTTCAGAAACTTACATTATGTTATTGGTTGATTTTGTTTGCAATGTCAATGCGCTTTTGAAGCACCAAAACACAAGCGTTTTGTTGGCTGTTTCCTCAAAAGAAAAATACTTGCCAAGCACAAAAAAACCGTTACAACCAAGGAGCTCAACCTCAAAAAACCCCTCGGCGTAACGGTAACCTCATAAAAACGAATTAAGGGTTGAACACTAAAAAGTACCCCACAAACACCCCATATCCAATTCTCAGAGGTCTTTAACTTAAATTTTATACCTCTTTTGTTACTTGGGGTAAACTTACCATTGAATCATTCATAAGTAGGGGTATAATTAATCAATGCACCATATCCGTTAATGAATGCCCCTTTTGGATCAACATTTATTTTTTGTGGAGGGTCTATTGGGTAAAAAAAGAGACATGAAAACAATCTTTTATAGATTGTTTTCATGTCTCTTCAAATCTTTTTGACAAAAAGTAGTTAGTCTATAGATATAAATAGTACACCACGGTAGTGGAGAAATTAGATTAAAGAGCAAAACACTCACCCCGCTTCCCTTGTTTATGGGAGAATGAATGACACCAATTTTCTCAAAGCTTCATCACAAACTTGGAAATAGTAGGCACAATTGGGTCATTGGGCAATGTTTTGGGCAAGTTCATTTCTTCAGGTCCTGGCCCAACAAAATCCGTCTTTTTCGGCTCAATAATAATTTTGTCATGCTTTAGCGTCACAAAAGTGTACAATGGATCTTTATAAGGAATTGTGTATTTGATCCATTCGTATTTTTCATCGATTTCCTTACTATAGCGTATAACTTTATGGTCTCCCCCAACCCATCTATATGAAGCACTGTTTATTTGAACGTAATAAATTCCATTGATCTTGGTCATAAAATCTGTATGGGTATGGCCACTGATACAGCACATCACTTTTTGAAATCCTGCTGTTTTATTCTCATTTTCCAAAATACTTCTTATTTCACCCATATTGGCAACACCATCATATTCCAGTTCCAATGATTGATGGCTAAAGATAATTGTGGGCTTATTGGTTTGCTGAAGATCATTTTTAAGCCACTCCTGTTGTTCTTTTCCAATGTAACGGTTATACCCCGACCATGGTTTTGGGTTTGGGTCGTTACCATCTAACACAATAAAATGAACCCCTTTGCTGTCGAAAGAATAATAATTCTTGGGCATATCCCAAAAAGCCCTTGCCTGATCACGTGTAAATCCACCATCCATATCATGATTGCCAAGAACATGGTATTTTACTCCTCTAAAGCTGTTCCAGATGTCCATGAAAGGTTTATTGTAATCATAGGGTCTGCAAAAATCCCCTAACTGGAGGATAAAATCCGGTTGTTTTTTGTCTGCAGCGGTTATAAAAGATTGCAAACGTTCATCTGCATCGTGCATTACATCTTTGTGCACGTCTGCAATTAAACCAAACTCTACGGTCTCTCTTTTTAACATGGAAGGGATCACGTCAATAGGCAATGTTAGGGCCACTCCCATCATACCGGTTCTCTTGACAAACTTTCTCCTATTCATGTTAGTTTTGAAATTGCTCATACTCTAATTCAATTTTTGCTTTATGATTATTTATTTGGACGATGTTTTACAAGTTATAATAAATATAAAGGAGAGGCCTGCAAACGACCTCTCCTCTAACTCAAACTAAACAAAAAACTAACTCAAATTAATTTATATCCCAGAAAATTTTAGTGGTCATATTGTCCATAGACGAAACCGCTTGAAAATTTTCAGAGTTACGAGATCTTTCATTATCAGGGTATAACCATCTTACCGGAGGTAACGATTGTGTATTTGCATTATCTGGTAAAAATTCCAATTCTGGTAAATCCAAACGGCGTTGTTCCGCCCAATTTTCATGTAACTGCACCACACCGTAATGAATCCATTTTTCAGTAGCGATCAATTTCATTTTGTCAGCGTCACTACCGCTCCACATAACATCTGCACTGGCAAGGTAATCATCAACTTCGGTAGCTCCTAAGGGCGTTAAAGGTCCGGATACATCATCTGCAGAAAGGGTTCTTACCCAATAGTACCATGTTGTAGATTGCTCAACACCCATTTCATAAGCAGTTTGAGCCATAGCATCATTCCCTCCTCGCAAATAATATTCCGCCTTGATGAAGTTCACTTCTGCAGCACTTATTAGGACTCCTGGGAAGAATTCATTTTGGTTAAAAGCAGAACGATTGAACAGGCTAATCTCTCCATTATCCGCTGCTGTTGTTTGAGCAGTACCGTCATCTAAAGGATTAATACCTCGGTATTCTCCATCATCTTCTGCTGGTTCGAAAAAGACGCGAATTCTAGGATCGTTGTTGTCGTTCATATGATCCACCATTTTCTTTCCAGCAAAATTGGTGTACCAACCATCACTTCCGAATCCATTTTCAAATCCTTTGGAATTAATAGGCGAATCTAAATCTACAACCTCAACCTGGATGTTTTCATCGTTGGCATCCACAATTGGAAAACTTCCTGAATTACTCAAAATATCATTTATCTCTGAATCCGCACGGGAAGAAAATTCCGAAACTCCAGAAACACGATTTAGTATTCTCAAGCGTAAAGAATTACAATATTTTTTCCAAAGTGTAATATCCCCATGATTTATATAGTCTTGGGTATCAAATATTGTTTTTGTGGATGCACTGATTGAAATGGTATTTAGCTCATCGGCAAATGCTTTAAGCTCATCAAGCATTTTTGTGTAAATCTCCTGAGAAGAATCATATGTAGGTAATGAAGAGAGATAGTCACCTCCATTTTGACTCAATCTACCCGCATCCGAAAACGGAATATGTCCGAATAAATCTACCATTTTTTGTGTGTGGTCAAACACGTATATATTGGCAGCTAACCAAAATATCCTGTTTTTTGCCTGCTCTTCCTCGGGCAAATCATTATAAACTCTTTCCAGCTCTCTATATTGCTGAAACATTCTATAATAATTCCTGTTCCACTGCTCATCTACACTAGCAGACCCAACTACGTATTGGCTAAGACCATTTATTGAACCTGCTGCTTGTGTCCAAGGCAATAAGGTAGGTCTGAATATGATAAAATAGTTATTATAATTAGGAACTACATAATCTCTGTTGGTTGCTAAAATCCCGGTAAATTGTTTTGGTACCGTAGTTTCGGCAATTTTATTGGGGTCTGCATAATTATCAGCAAAGTCAGCTTTCTGACAGCCCGTATATGTGACCGTAACCGCCAGCAACATTATATATATATATTTCTTCATGTTTTAAACTTTTTTAATTATTCTTTTTCTTATCATCTAGAGTTTAGCACGTACACTCAATCCAAATGTTCTGCTTGCAGGGTTTGTTCCTGCATTACTTACATTTTGTGCCCATCTAGAACCAGCTGTAAGCTGCTCCGCATCCATGTCTTTTATATTTCTATATAAATAGAAAAGGTTTCTTCCGAACACTGATAGTTGTATATCCTGAAACCCTATTTTCTTAGATACCTCTTTAGGGAGTTGGTAACCTAAAGAAAGCTCACGCATTTTGAAATATGTATTCTCTTTAATGTACAACTCGTAACGTGTATTTGGGCTATATTGAGGCCCACCCCAGTTATATACTGTCCAATAATACTCAGGATTTGAGGTAATGTAATCGTTAGGTGATCCGTCCGCTTTAACACCGTCCAAAACAATACCGTTATCGTAAACTACCTCTCCATTAGGACCCTGTGCTGTTCCTGCAGCTATTAAATTGCGGTCTCCAGTATTGGCGTCTGCATACCACGATAAACCACCATGTTCAGTATCCATTCCATTTAAACTCTCTTCAGTTAAGCCTCTACCGGTCATCCAGTTTATAGCAGTTGGCATAACATAACCACCTATTCTATAATCGATCAAGCCACTTAATGAGAAGTTTTTATATCTGAAGTAGTTTGAAACCCCACCAACAGCTTTTGGTTGTGCGCTACCTACTTTTATCCACTCATCGGGGTCTACCTTGTACAATCCATTAGGATCCACAATTTTACCGCCATTAGCATGGGTCGCTACTGGATGTGTATAAAAAACACCTACAGGTTCGCCTGGCTCTGATCTTAATTGAGCACCGCCTCCATCAAAATCTCTGTGCAGCAATTCTTCTAAGCCTGGAGCCAATGATTCTACCTTGTTTTCATTTTTTGCAAAATTGATATTCATGTCCCATGTAAAATCTGCAGTAGAAATCGGTGTTGCATTTAAGCCTATTTCAAATCCTTTATTGCGCATGGTTCCGATATTGGTCAATATGCTACCCGCTCCTGAAGAGTTTGGTAAAGAAAGTGGGATAATCTGATCCTCTAGCCTAGAATCATAATAAGCCATATCAAGGCCTATTCTACCTTGAAAAAACTTAAGGTCTAAACCAAATTCGATTTCTCGTAAGGTTTCAGATTTTATCCCATCGTTACCTGCTCTATCCGGAATTGTAGTATAAATTACAGAACCTCCTCCTTGAGACCCCAAGGTGTTTTGGTCATAGGCAACATTTGCCGCGTACCTTCCAGGGAAGTTTCCTACTTTACCCCAAGATGCCCTAAGTTTTCCATAAGAGAGAAATTCTGGCATATCAAAAGCATCAGAAAATACAAATCCAGAATTTACTGATGGATAGTAAAATGCGTTATCGTCGGGATGCATTGTTGATGTACGGTCACGTCTAATTGTACCTTCTAAATACAAGTAGCCTTTGTAGTCAAAATTTGCTGTTGCCAAAAATGCATCTTTGGTCAATGCCTCTTCATCACTTCCCGAATTCGCTGTATTGGTAGAAGCATTTAGTGAAAACCAATTTTCTACACTCAATCCTCCATTGACACCTCTATTGGTCCTAAAAAACGTCTCTTTGGTAGCATTATAACCTGCCATCAATCTCATTCCCAAATCTGGAGTAAGTTCTTTGGAATATGTTAAAAGTACATCGCCATAAAAGATTTTGCTTATTGAATTCTCGATGCCATAATGGCCAGAAGGGCCATAAATTAAAGGTCTTGTTGATGTGTTTTTGGATTGGGATTGATAACTTGTGAAGTCCGTAGAAATCCTACCTCTTAAGTTTAACGCATTAGTAATATCCCAATGCTGTGTAATACTTGCAATGACACGATCCGTGTTTTCTTCGTATCTATTTTCATTAACACGCCAGGTATAATCCAATACGTCACCACGGTAACCAGGAATTCTTATATTTTCGTCTGGAGTAAAAGTGTTTGTGTTATCCCCTGTTACATAACGGTAACCCAAGCTGGTCTTGTAGTATTCTTGATACCAGTTTCCACTATCGAAACGGGTCATCATACCGCCAAAGTTATTTGTTAAACGATCAATAGAGTATGGTCTGCTTTTCACTTTAGCGTTAACATAGTTAACCAAAATATCAGTCTTTAAATCATCATTCCATTGAAAGCTGGTGTTTAAATTAAAAATGTTTTTATCATTTTCAGAATTTCTACTTAAGCCTTCATTGTCCTGACGCGTATAAGAGAATCTAAGGTTAGAATTTTCCGTACTGTTTACAATAGAGATGTTATTGATGAAGTTGTGTGCATCTTGATACAAACCTTCCGGTCCATTTTGTGCAGTGTAAGGTATTACATCACCTGTCCAAGCCAAAGTCGGCTGACCATCAAATTTAGGTCCATAGTTCAATGTTGTACCAATAGGAATACGATTGCCATCTCTTTCCAACCACATATCTTCTCCTTGACCAACATCATTCAGATAAACAGGATAACCAGGACCTCTTACATTTTGGAATCTGGGGAAGTAAGCAGCCTTGTCAGTAGTATATGTTGAATTGACACTAACTCCCAAGCCTTTTTTCCCACCTTTACCAGTTTTTGTGGTAATAAGAACAACACCGTTTAAAGCTTCGTTTCCATAAAGGGCTGCAGCAGAAGCACCTTTAAGAATAGATATATTAGCAACATCCTCTGGGTTAATATCCAAAAGACCATTACCTCTAACTCGTTGATCTGCCCAATAGTTGTCATTACTAACATCATCGTTACGAATTGGTATACCATCTAACACAATAAGTGGCTGGGTACTTCCTGTTATAGATCCAATACCACGAATTTGAATATTTACAGCACTTGTAGACCCGCCGGAAGTAGCCGCAATACGAACACCAGGTGCTTTACCATATAATGCAGTGGCAACGTTAGGTGTACCTGTTTTAACAATTTCCTCTGCTTTAATTGTAGATGTTGCATAACCTATAGCTCGTTTTTCTCTTGTAATACCCAAAGAAGTTACTACAACTTCTCCGAGAACCTGAGTATCTTCCGCAAGGGTTACATTTATCGTATTCTGACCGCTAATTGGGATTTCCTTGGTTTCATATCCAATATAAGAGAATACCAACGTAGCCGAAGTGTTTGAAACACTTATGGAATAATTTCCGTCAAAATCGGTTTGTGTTCCATTACCGGTTCCTTTCTCTATGACGGTGGCACCAGGTAAAGGTTGACCATCTTGGTCTAAAATCTGTCCAGTAACCGTATGATCTTGTAGTAGAGTATTAGTAGACAGTCTATTTTTTTCTGAAGCTCTCATCTTTCCCGTTTTCAAAGAAATACGCTTCTTCTTAACCACAAAATAGATATTAGTGTCAGAAAACAACGACTCAAGAATGTCATTAATCCGTTCTTGTTGTGCATTAACGGATACTCTTCTATTCACATCTACTTTGGCATGGTTGTATAGAAATCTAAATTCAGAAAGGGATTCTATTTTATCAAAAACCTCCTCTACAGTGGCATTGTCCAATTTTAATGTAATCTTGGTGTTTTGAGAATATGTACTAGCCTGTATTTGGAACAGTGAAACTATAAGTAAAAGTGACGTTAGTTTCATCTTTAGATTAGTAATAAGCAACCTTTCCCATAGGGAAAGACCGCCTAGGTTTAATTTTTTCATACTTTTGAATGGTTTGCTGATTTAACTTAGTTTTTAGGTTAAGTCACTTTTTACGCCGGAAAATGCTCCAACATTTTCCGGTTATTTTTTTTTAGAGTGACTTTTATGGTTCTCTTTACGCTCTTTTTATTGCATAGGCTTTTTGGTTATTTAGTTAATTGAATCAGTTATAATTAGCTTGTTATTTTCTATCCTATATTCAAAAGGAGTATCTTCCTTAAAAGCCTCCATTACCTCCTCAAGACTTTCGTTATTAAATGTGGCGGTGTATACCTGGGATTCTAAAAACCCATATTTGTTTTCAATGGTAATGTCAAAGTACCTTTCCAACTTTTTTCTAATGTTGCCAAAAGAGGATCTTTTGAATAGTAAAACCCCGTCCTTCCATGCAGTATAAATTTCAACATCCACTGGTATAACCTCGATTTTCTTTTCTGCTTTGTCCCACGCTGCCATATTTCCAGGAGTAAGCAAAGTGTGAGATTCGGGGTTTTGTTCCTTGTACCTATCATATATTTTAACAGAGCCTTCGACCAAAACCGTATTAACGGCCAAATCCTCCGGATACGAAGAAACGTTGAATTCCGTACCCAGCACTTCCACGTTAATATCATTTGCATTGACCACAAAAGGATGCGCTATATCTTCAGTTACATCAAAATATGCCTCTCCCTTTACAAAGACCTTTCTGTTTTGTCCTGTTATAAACTGTACGGGATACTTTATTATGGTACCCGCATTGACCTTTACCTTAGTTCCATCAGATAGAACCAAGTCAAACCTTTTTCCATATGGCACAGTAAGTTCATTGTAAACAAGCTCCTTTAACTTTGGTTGCCCAGTATTGTAATCTATTTGGTTGCCTTTTTGGAACCCTACCACATTTCCGTCAACATCGGAAATTTTACGTTGTTCGTTTTCAGAAACAACTTCTATATTACCGTTATCCAATTTAAGTGTAATGGCATTGGAATCTGGCAAAGAGTTATCCGAAGGAGCCGACTTGAAAAACAATCCATTTTGGTAACCATAGAACAGTCCAACTACTATTACAACAGAGGCGGCAACCCTAAATATTGTACTAGTGGAAATCATCCTCATGGGTTTTAGGTTTCTTTGAGGATTTTCCTGTTTTTCCATATGCTCTACCCTATTCATCACAAGTTCAAGAAGAGCTCCTTCCTCTTTGCTGGTCTTTTTTTTTCCAGAAGCATCAATACTTCTCCAATGTGAGTCCATGACTTCCTTTATCTTTTTTTCGGAATTGGGATCTTTAATGAAATTCATCAAAACCTCATACTCCTTTTTAGTAATGGTATTGTCAATGAACTTTTGAAAAAGTTGATCTATGTGATGTTCGTTGTCCATGGTCAGCTTCGTCGGATTGAATTATATATATCCTTATATATGTTACACTTGAAAATGCCAAAAGTCCCAAGTAGAAACTCATTTTTTCTGATAATCATCAAAACAAATATCCAATCAACATTGAATCAATGACTTACAAAGTCACAAAAATCAAGTTATTAACATGTCGATGCATCTCCATAATGCAAATAATAAGTCATTTTGATTTAAGTAGGAAAGGCTTTTAAGATGCAGCGAGCAATATTAAAATAGCTCCAACGGTATCGACCAAATGAGGCTGAAGTTGTTCCCTGATGATCTGCAATGTTTTCCACAGGTGGTTTTTAACTGTCTTAGGAGAGATTCCTAGCAAATCAGCTATCTCCTGATTGCTTTTTCCTTGTTGTTTGGACAACACAAAAATACTTCGTTTTTGGGTTGGTATATTTTCCAAAATATCATTCACTATATCCTGATATTCGGCCAATAGTATAGCATTTTGGGTTTGATCGTGGATATGGCTAAGGTTTTTCCAGAGTTCTTCTTTTAAACTCTCTCTATTGGCAATACTCCTCAGATGGTTATAGGTGGCGTTTTTGGCAATCGTGTAGATAAATGAATTGAAAGAACTGGAAATATCAATGGTCTTCCTTTTGGTCCAGACTGTTATAAACACTTCTTGAAGTATCTCCTCCGTAACATAATCCGATTTTGCTATTGAAAAAACAAAATAGAACAATTTTGGCCTATATAATTTGAATATTGCCCTAAAAGCAATCTTATCCCCCTTTTTTAGGGATAACAAAAGTTGTTCTAAGTTTGCACTACTTTCCTTCATTTTCTGGGGGCTATCCTCACGGACTTCTTTAATGAACACAAAGCTTAAAAGCTCTTGAATAATGACAAAGACAGGTCTAAATCATTGCCATTTTACCTGTAAAATTACACAAATAGTGTTCTCAATGATTCGAAAGTATTTCTAATTTGAGTGAACACCCACTTCATTTTATACAAAAAACAATACTTTTTTTGCATAAATAGGAATTTTAGTACTTTTTAAGTTAACTAATGATTACTTTTTAAAAAGATAGTCAAGTTTTATATAGACATAGTACAATCCAATCTTCTTGACTTAGTTAGAACCCCAATCCAATTTTGTGTATTTTGAATTCAAGTATTTCTTTACCTCAACAATATCTTCCTTAGCGGTTAAATCTGGAACATGCTCAGAAAATGGAATTCCAATTGCTGTTTTTGGGTAATCCTTGAGCATATTAAGCAGGGCCGTGGGCAACTCCTTTTCGTTTCGTTCCGGATGCACTGGACAGTCTTTTAAATATTGATACATCTTCTGACCATCAAATTTAAAAGCGTTCATACTCACCCTGAGTTTACCATCCGTATCCCGGTACTCTTCCACCTCATCTTCAGAAGGCTTTTCAATAATATCCAACAGATACCCTTCCTTATCCACCTTAACAACGGCAAATCGTGAAATACGCTCAGAAGGAAATTCCATAGCATCACGATCATAACCAATAAATGCGTTGGGGACATCTGTATTTCTAAGTGCCTCGAGTGCCTCTACAGAATAAAGATTGTCACTGTTGCAAACAGAATAGTAATCCTCATTGAGTTCTGGGAATTGTTCGACTGCCTGAAACAAAGCATCGGCAGTTCCAAATGGTTTCTTTCTGCCCTCCGGAATGTACTGTACTGCAAATGAAATGCTAAGTCCATGAAAAGAATTGTTTTTACTTTCGCTTCCATAATACTCCCGAAACAACTCCCCATTTTCACCTATTACAATATAGATATTGCTATAACCAGCTTTTTTGGCATTATATAGCACATAATCCATCATAGGCCTTCCCTCCGCTCCTACCGTTATAAGTCCCTTGCTACGTTGATTGGCCTGGTCAATTTCATCTTGGGTAAGTCCTTTGGAACTTGTTTCTGGTTTTTTCATTCTGGATGATGCTCCACCTGCCAGTATGATTAAATTTTTATGTTTGTTCATTCTTTACTCAGATTCAATTATTTTAATTCCTTGATCTACATTAACCGGGTATGCATCCTTGGCACCTGCTTTTAAGAGTGCATCTACAACCTTCTGTTGTTCACCATCTTTGGACAGAACCACAATACTACCACCACGACCAGACCCCACAATTTTGGCGCCAAGGGCTCCTGCATGTAAAGCCCCATTGATCATATCGTCAATTTTAGGAACCGTAATATGCAGGTAATCCTTAAGAATATGGTGGTGTTCATTCATTAAAGTACCAATCTGTTTTAAATCGAGTGTGGACATTTTGAACTCAACCAAAGCCCGTTTGGTAATATCATGATTAATTATGGCCGCCTCAAAGAATATTTTAAGGTTATCAGGCACATAGTTTAAATATTTTGAGAGATCATTAATATCCAAATCGCCCACTTCAAAATTGGGAACTCTTTCTTTCACCTTATGAATGGCCAAAAGAGCATTTTCTTTAAGTTCCCTTAAAACACCCGTAGTCTGCTTGGGTATTCCTGATTCTCCCACAATAAGTCCAGGCAATGGTTTTTTTATCATCTCATAAGACAATGAATCCCCCGTTTCAAGATATATGATGTTCCCCAACCCAATTGCATATTGGTCCATTTTGCCTCCTGGAGCTCCGTGAAAGGTCACTTCTGCCTCATAAGCAATTTGGGAAATCAATTCCCTACTCACTGGCACATTACAGCCATATGCTTCAATCAAAAACTGTATCCAGGCCACAACAACAGCGCTTGAGCTTGAAATTCCCGCATTTATTGCCACATTTCCGGAAATGGTTATATCGTAACCAACATGGGGAATACAATCATATCCCTGCAGGATTTTCAAGGCGGCCAATAAATGGTCCCCTTTTGAAACTTGACTTATTTCATCATCAATAGCAAGGATTCGCTTTTCATTGATATCCGGTTTATTGATTACCAGCTCACGAGTGGTGTTTAAAGTAGCCACAAGCTTAATATGCCTATCAATGGCACAGGCAATTACTGGAAGCCCTAAATAATCTTGATGATCACCAAACAGGCACGTTCTTCCTGGGGATTGTGTAACTATTTTTTCTTTTGTACGGTCTGAATTCAAAATTATATACTATTAACTATTTAGGGTTTTTCCTTACTTTTTTGATTGTTCTGGCTTAAGTAAGAAATCTTTTAACAATGCAAAGAAACAAAAAAATGTTATCGTACACACAAACTCTATATCTTTTTTATATCTTGCTACTGAAATGAAGAAAAAACATACCATAAAGGATATAGCCAAAGCGGCTGGAGTATCCATAGGCACAGTGGACAGAGTACTTCATAAAAGAGGAAAGGTGTCTGAAAAAGCCTTAAAAGCGGTTACCAATGCACTAAAGGAATTTGATTATAAACCTAACCCCATTGCCCGTACCCTAAAAAACAATGCCATCTATTCCATAAAAGTACTGATCCCAGATCCTCAAAAAGATCCCTATTGGGAACCGTGCATGGAAGGTGTAAATGACATTATTGAAGAGTTCAGCGCATTCGACCTCGAAATAGAAACGCATTGTTATGACCCCTCCAACCCTAGCTCATTCTTAACGATCGGGGAACAATTGATCCAAACGGAAAATCTAAATGCTTTTCTCTTTGTTCCTTTGTTTGAAAAAGAAAGTAATGCACTCTTAGAAAAGCTCGATGCCAAACAAATCTTATCAGCTACTTTCAATAGCAGTCTTTCCAGTGAGCATGTGGACCAACATACTGGGCAAGATCTATATTCCAGCGGTCGGGTGGGCGCAAAACTCGTTCACAGTTTAATAAACCCGCATTCAAAAATTGCAATTGTACATATTGATGAAACTTTCAACAATGCAATCCACATGAAACAAAAGGAACAAGGGTTTAATTCTTTTTTTAAAGAAATGGGTTCTTTCCAAATAAAGACGTTGACCTTAAACAGTAATGAATTTGGGAGTAAGTTCCCTGGTATTGTAGCGCAGTTCGATTCTTCAGATGCTTTTTTCGTAACAACCTCAAAAGCATACGAAGTAGCTAAGGCATTAAAAAAGGAAGGAAAAAAATGTAGCATCGTCGGGTATGATTTACTGGCGAATAACGTAACATGTTTGAAGACCGGCGAAATAGATTTTCTTATACACCAGAGCCCCAAAACCCAAGCCTCCCTTGGATTAAAAGGCCTAATCGAAACCTTGCTTTTTGGAAAGGAAATCCCAAAAAAACGTTTACTCCCAATTGATATTGTAAACTCAGAGAATGTTGAAAGTTATCTGATCTGAAAAACTCCAAATGAAAAGAAGAAATTACCTAAAAACCATATTAATGGGAGCGGTTGCGCCCTGTATTTCTCCTTCAGTATTAGCCCATAGCACTTTTAAGTCTTGGCCCTATCCCCAAGGCTTGAGTTTTAATAGTAATTGGCATAACTGGCCAAACATGAAATGGGTTGGACCCGAATATTGGGGCAACAGATTACAGGATTGGTTCTTAAAAGATGGCAAGGTTATTTGTGATGTAACCGATAAAAACAGAAGCCTTCATTTGCTGCCGATTCAAAAACCGGAAAAAATGGTCGGCTTCATCACTTCAGTAGTAATTGATGTGCTTAACCCAAATTTGGAAACCATTGACGAAGGATGCCTAGGGGTAAGACTGGGGGTAACCGGACCTAATGAGGACTACAGGTCGGCTGCAGTATTTGGTAAAGGAACGGCTATAGGATTAACAACAAAAGGTGACCTTAAAATTGGCAATCAAATTTTTGAAACCTCTTTGAGTACAATTCCCAAGCAATTTGGATTGGTGATTGAGGCAGTTCCTAATAAAGAGACCTACGGGGTTACTGTTTCAGTGACAGCCCCTCAAACGGACGATCTACTTTACAAAAAAGAAATTAGCGAGTTATCCAATGCTCAGCTTACCGGCAATTTTTCCTTGTTGTCTGATTTTAAACTCAAAAAAGGATTAAAAACAGAAATTCCAAGTGCGGCATTTTCCAATTGGCATATTACCTCAGAGGATTTGACATTCAAAGAAGATAATTTCTTCGGGCCCATTTGCTTTACTCAATACACCTTGAACAAGGGCAAGCTTAAGCTTACCGCGCAGATGGCTCCAATTGAAGAGATAAATGGTCACTCCATACACTTTCAGGTGAAGGATAATATTGGAAAGTGGACAACCCTTCAATCTGGGAATATGGATCCAGAAGGAAGGTCGGTTCTTTTTTCATTTATAGATTTTGAAATGGAACAGGATATTCCTTTTAGAATTAGCGTGGATATTCCTTTGAGGAACAAAATGGAAACCTACCATTATGAGGGAACCATAACCAAGGAACCACATGACAAGAATGAAATAAGGACTGCTGTTTTTAGCTGTAATTTCCACTATGGCTTTCCAGATTCAGACATTCCCGAAAATGTATCCAAATTAAATCCGGACGTTATCTTGTTTCTTGGAGATCAGTTTTATGAGGCTACTGGAGGTTTTGGGGCCATGTTCAGGGGGGAATTTGACAAAACGTGTCTGGATTATCTTAGAAAATGGTACATGTTTGGTTGGTCCTATCGAGATCTGTACAGGCATAGACCATGCGCCATAATCCCTGATGACCACGATGTTTACCATGGAAATATTTGGGGCGAGGAAGGTGAAAAAGCGGACACATCCAAAGGTTTTGGGGCCTTTGCCCAAGATAGCGGAGGTTATAAAATGCCTGCTAAATGGGTAAATATGGTACAACGTACGCAAACAGGTCACCTTCCGGATGCATTTGATTCAACCCCTGTAAAACAAGGTATTGGGGTTTACTATACCCATTGGAACTATGGCGGTATCAGTTTTGCCATTCTTGAGGACAGAAAATTCAAATCGGCCCCAAAAAATGTACTTCCCAAAAGTGCCCAGGTCAATAATGGTTGGATCATGAGTGATGATTTTGATATTAAGGAATATCGTGATATTGACGCTGACCTTTTAGGTAAAAGACAGCATGAATTTCTTGATAATTGGACTTTGGATTGGAGCAATAATGCCCAAATGAAGGTGGTACTTTCCCAAACTAATTTTGCAACCTTGGCCACGCTGCCTGAGGGCGCAAAGACGGGGGCGGTCATACCCTCTCTTCCCATTCCTAAAAAAGGGGAATATGTTAAAGGAGACAGGCCCACTGTAGATATGGATTCCAATGGTTGGCCAGCCAAAGGACGTAATCTTGCCGTAAAAACTATTAGAAAAGCATTTGCGTTTCATATAGCCGGAGATCAGCATTTGGCCAGTTTTATTCAGTATGGTTTGGGCGAACATAATGATAGTGGATATGCCTTTGCAGGACCAGCTCTCAATAACATATGGCCCAGGAGGTTTTGGCCCAATGTGGACAGCAGCAAGCACACTTATGAGAATCCTTCGTATTTGGGAGAGCATGTGGATGGCTTTGGAAACAAAATGACCGTATTTGCCGTCGCAAACCCCCATGATACTGGAAAAGAGCCAAAAATCTTACATAATAGGGCCGTTGGTTATGGTCTAGTGACATTCAATAAAAAGAAACGAACCATCAAGACCGAATGTTGGCCAAGGTTTATTGACCCCACCTCTCCAAACAGTCAATATCCAGGGTGGCCGGTTACCGTAACCCAAGAAGATAATTATCCTAGAAAGGCTGTTGCATGGCTTCCTAGAATAGAATGGGTTGGAGATTCTAGCCCTATTTTAAAAATATTTGATGTTGATGGAAAGTTGGTTTATGCTATAAGACCAAAAACCAGTGGATATACCCCAAAGGTTTTTGTAAAAGGTAAATATCAGATTGAAATCAGTATCCCGGAACTTGGCTATAAAAAGGTATATGACAACCTGAAAGCTCGTGAAAAACAAACCAAAACTATACGAATCAAAATTTAAAGGAAATGGAAAATTCAGCCTAAAAACTAAAGTCTAAGATTCTACAGACTGTACGGTCACAATATTATATTTTTTTATCAATTGTGCTATTCCAATTTCCTTGCATTCATTTTTAATGGCCGTTGGTGGTTTTCCAAATTCATCCTTAAAACACTTTGTAAAGTATTTTGAATTTTTATAGCCAACCATATATCCAGCTTCCGAAACATTATAGCCATTTTCCAAGAAAAGCAGTGCCGCATGTTTTAGTTTAAGGGTTTTGTGAAAATCGATCAGGGTTTTACCGGTAATCTCCTGACACTTCCTATAAATTACGGAATAGCTCATACGCATGCTATCCGCCAAATCCTCCAACTTAAATTCGGAGCTTTCCAGATTGCTATTCAGTTTGCTTACCAATTTTTCCATAAACAGATCATCTTTGGATTTGACCGTTTCCATTTGAGGGTCACTGATCATATCCGTTTTGTGTTTGCTGATGGTCTTCTCCTTATTATCCAGAATGTTATTCACCTTAACCAATAATTCATTGGGATTAAAAGGTTTTTGAATATACGCCAATGCACCTGTTTGCAGTCCTGTCAATTTTGTTTTAGCAGCCTCTTTGGCCGTCAGCAATACAATGGGTATATGGGATGTTGCTTTTGATTTTAATAGAATCTTGCTCATGGTTATTCCATCCATGGAAGGCATCATTATATCACTCACTATAAGATCAGGTAGTTTCTTTTTCGCCAATTTCAATCCCTCTTCTCCATTGTCCGCTATCAACACATGATATTTTTCAAAAAATAGATCTCTAAGAAATATCTGCATGTCCACATTATCCTCAACAATAAGAATGGTGGCACATTTATCCATTCGGTCCTCATAGGTAATATCCAACTCTCTAAGCAGATCTATTTCCGCTAACGATGGAACATTTAATGAACTTGCGACCATATTAGCCCCTTTTTCATCCCTTGAGAAAATATTGCCTGTTTTTAAGCTTACCGTAAAACAGGTTCCTTCATCTGATGAAGAAACCTTGATTTTACCCTGGTGAAGGTCTACCAGTTCTTTGGTGAGTGCTAATCCAATGCCCAATCCTTTTACATTTTTTCCAACTTCGGACTGATAGAACATTTCAAAAATATCCTCTCGTTCCTCAATTGGAATACCAGGTCCCGAGTCAATAACACAAATTTTCAGTCTTTTTTTACCTTCTTTTAACCTTAGCACAATTTGTCCACCACGAGGAGTGAACTTGAAAGCATTGGACAATAAATTGTAAAAAATGTGCTCCAACTTTTCAGCATCGTACCAGAGAAAAAACTCTTCCTTAGGATAGTCCTGAACAAAGTCAATATCTTTAAATCTAGCTTGTTCCGAAAATGAACTGGCAATCTTTCTTAAATCATCCACAATATTCTTTCTCAGGGCATAAATGCGAAGTTTGTCCAACTCCCTATCCCTTACGGTCATTAAACCTTTTGAAATCCTGGAAAGTCGCTGTGCATTGTTTTTGATCAATGAAAGTCGTTGACGCAATAATAGATTTCCATTGGATGTGGCTCGTTGCAACATATCATCTATTGGACCTGTAATGAGCGTTAAAGGTGTTTGGATCTCATGGGACATTTTGGCAAAGAAATTCATCTTCAATGCATACAGTTCTTTTTCCTTGTTAAATTGAAATTCTTCCCGATGCAACTTGTTTCTGAGCCTTACCCAAAAAACAATGCCAAGAAAAAGCAATCCGGTCAATAATACATATATGGAATATGCAATATTGCTGGCCCACCAAGGCGATTTAATGGATATGGCTATCTGTTTTGTGGGAATATTCCAAATTCCTTTTGGGTTCCAGCTTTTACCTCAAAGGAATATTCGCCGGGTGGAATGTTTGTATAAGTTGCTACACGTTCTCCCCTTGGAGTAATCCATTCCCTATCAAAACCCTTTAATCTGTACGCATAATGGTACTCAGGTTTAAGTACGTCACCAATTGCCGCAAACTGAAAGGAGAAAGATGATTGATCATAAGCCAAGTTCAACGATTCCACATATTCAACCCCCTTTTCTATTTGATCAGGTATCAAATCTGAAGCAGGTTTGTTCAACACTTCAATTTTATTGATGGCCAAATTTGGAACCAGTTTATTTTTCTTTATCGAGCCAGGATAAAAAGCACTTACTCCATCATCCCCTCCAAAATAAAGCATCCCATTATCAGCCTTGAACGCTCCTTTGCGTGTAAAGCTATTGCCCTGAAGGCCGTCAATATTAAAATACGAGCCTAAGGAATCTTTTTGAACATCGAAATGGTGGAGTCCATTTCTACTGCTCAACCATAATTTGTCGTCACCATCAAACAACATTGCAGTTATGGTCAGATCTTTAAAGCTGCTATGGTTCATGAAGGATTTATATGATTGGTCTTTCGTATTAAGGTACATCAAGGTACCAGAAAGGGAAGTAATCCAAAGGTTATCATCTTTATCGGACACCATGTAAGCCGGATCGTAATTGTTGGTATCCTCTTTATGTGTCTTATGGTAGTATTCTATTTTCGTAAAGGTGGAGTTTTGAAGAATGTCATTGTTTTCTTCCATCTTAAAGAGGCCTCCTCTGTTCACACCTATCCAAATTGTGCCATCTCGCGTCTCATAAATACTTTCAGAAATAACTCCCAACAATCCATGTGAACCATAGTTAAAATGTGCCAATAGCTTTTCATATTCATCAAAAAGAAGAATGCCCTCCGTAGTAGTGGCCCAAATACGATTCTTTGTGTCCCTGTAAAGAAAACGTATATCGGCACTTGACTTTTCCGAAATTCCTGGGATTTCAACCTTTTTGAATTTATCCAACTTTGGATGATATACAAAAAGACCATTTTTGTAGGTAGCTATCCAAACCTTTTTGTTGGAATCCTCAACAATGCGTTGAATATACCTTCCTTTAAAATTTGAGTAATCGTCATTTTTGGTTCCATATTGTATACTCCGCCCATTAGCCAACACTCGGTTCAATCCTTTTCCGTCAGTACCTATCCAAAGTGATCCATCGGTGGTTTTGAGCATGCAAAGAACAGGAGAGGGAACATTGTCCTCTGAACCCGTATAATATTGAATATTGCTATTATAATTGGGAAGAATATGCGTTATTCCCTGTTTGCATACAATCCAAAGATTACCATGGGTGTCTTCGGAGATGTTGGTGACGGTATTATTGGTAAGCGAAAATCTATTATTATCCTGGTGCCTAAATTGCGTGATTTTATGATTGTCTTTGTTAATTTTAATCAACCCTTCTCCATCCGTACCTGCCCAAACGTTCCCACTTTTATCACAATACAGCACATAGAACGATGGTGTACGACCTGAAAGTTTTATTTGAGTATCTGAAATTGGGAAAGATTCCAATCGTTGAGAAGCCGGTTCATACCAATAAAGCCCAAAAAGCTCTGAAGCTATCCAAAGCTTGCCTTTTTTATCTGCAACCAAAAGAAGTGAATGCGAAATCTCATCATCAAAAGGCATTCTCAACTCTTGGAGTTGTTTAATATTTTGTTTGTACCCATAAACCTTACCTCCCAGTGTGCTGATCCATATTTGGTTGGAATCGGTTGCGGCTATATTGTTGATTATTTGTGGAAGGTTTTGAACATTGGGCAATGTTGCGATCCTGTATATTTGTGAGCTGGAATAGTCAAATTTGTAGAGCGAACCTTCTGCAGAACCGAACCAAACTGAATCTTCATAGGGAACGACTGAAGTGATTCTGAATGATTTTTCGCCTTTGGACAAACTATCCTTATAATGGATATACCTGCCATTTCTGTCCATTCTGGTCAGTTCTCCATTATAGGTGGCCAACCAATAGTTATTCCTTGTGTCCTTTTTAAAGTAAACCCTTCGCTTATTAATAAACTCGTAACCGAAAATGGTGGAAAATGATTTAAAGTCAAAGTCATATCCATTGTATTTGTATATGCCCTGCGTGGAGGAGATAAGTACATTCCCTAAACTATCGTTTTCAATTGTCGAGGATGGGTGGAATGTCTTTTCAAAATGGATAAAGTTTTGAAGTTCTTGGCCCTTGACCACTGGAAAGCACAAAAAGATGACTACAAAACTTAACGTAACGTAAAATCTATCTTTAAGTCCTTGCGTCCAATTCATCAAAAACATCGACATATTTTTCATAATTCCTTTTAACCGATTCTCCATTTTCTTTGATAGGTTTTGGAAACCATCAATCAACATATTTATCTGAATTATTAAATCTTTATTCAAATTACATTTTTTCAGTAAACCACAGCTTTTTAAAGTTGAAAAACAACAATTGTTGTCGTACACATTCTACTGTCTGTTTATATACAAATATGTTTCAAATTACGGATTTTCAAGCTGAAAAGAACCAAATGCAGAAAAATGAGGTGGTCTTAGACTAAAATGTATACCCTCCAAACAAGGGGCAATGGCAATATTTGAAGAGAAGAAATTTAATGCTAAAAAAATAGGGTACACCTCAAAATTCAATTATGAGTTCAAGAAGAAGTTTTGTTAAAAAATCTGCCATAGCTGGAGCCGGTTTGGCTCTTGCGCCCAGTATTTCATTAGGTGCCGCAAAAGGTGCAATTGCAGCCAAATTAAATGTTGGTCTCATCGGTGTTGGTTTACGTGGAACCAACCATTTGAACAACCTTTTACTAAGGGATGATGTCAATGTTGCGGCAATTTGCGATGTGGACGATTCAAGAATAGGATTAGCGCTGGATATCATGGCCAAAAAAGGGAAGGGCAAACCAAAAACTTTTGGTAAAGACGAATATGACTATCGCAACCTTCTTGAATTAAAAGAGTTGGACGCTGTAATCATTGCTACACCATGGTTATGGCATACACGCATGGCCAAAGATTCAATGCTTGCTGGAAAATATACAGGGTTGGAAGTTTCAGCGGCCAATACACTTGAAGAATGCTGGGATTTGGTCAATACCCATGAACAAACCGGAGTACACTTAATGCTCTTGGAAAATGTAAATTATAGAAGGGATGTTTTGGCCGTTCTCAATATGGTAAAACAAAATGTCTTTGGAGAAATGGTACATTTTAGGTGTGGGTACCAGCATGATCTTAGAGGGGTACTTTTCAATGATGGAAAAACAGCCTATGGAAAAGGAGCGGAATTTGGTGACAAAGGAATTTCTGAATCCAAATGGCGAACACAGCACTCCCTATACAGAAATGGAGATTTTTATCCTACACATGGCGTAGGGCCCATTGCAGCCATGGCAGATATTAATCATGGAAATCGTTTTGAAACCATTACCTCCCATGCCACAAATGCTGTCGGTTTCAAAGATTATATCACCAAATTGGGAGGAGAAGGACATCCAAACGCCAAACTAAAATGGAAACAAGGAGATGTTGTAACCAGTACCATTGAGACTTCAAATGGTGAAACAATCATTATAACAAATGATTGCAACCTCCCCAGACCCTATTCACTAGGTTTCCGAGTACAGGGGGCAAAAGGATTGTGGGAAGTGGATGGTCGACGAATCTACATAGAAGGAAAATCCAAACCACACCGTTGGGACGAAGCCAAAGAATGGTTGGAAAAATACGATCACCCGCTTTGGAAAAAATATGGAGATTATGCCAAAGGAGCCGGTCATGGCGGAATGGATTTCTTTGTTATCAATGCTTTTGTCCAATCGGCATTACAAAATATTGCTCCCCCCATGGATGCCTATGATGCTGCCGCCTGGAGTGCAATTACCCCACTCTCTGAACAGTCTATTGCAAATAATGGGGAACCTCAGGATTTTCCCGATTTCACCCGGGGAAACTGGATAAAAAGAAAGCCTTACAATTGGATTAAGGACACTTATTAAAAGAACAATGCAAGCAAATTAAATAACCTAAAACTGATTTACTAACTAAAATCAAATGATTAATGCAAAAACTGAAAACTAAACTCGTATTTCTGTTATCACTGGCGTTTTGTGGCTCACTATTTGGCCAGAACATCCAGGTGACTGGAAATGTAACCGATGTTGAAACCGGAATGCCCATTCCAGGCGCCAGCGTCATAGAACAGGGCACTACCAATGGTGTAGCCGCAGATTTTGACGGAAATTATGAAATTACCGTTCCCCCTAATGCCTCATTGGTAATAAGTTCCATTGGTTTCCTTTCGCAAACGATTTCGTTAAATGGGCAAACCTCCATAAATGTCTCCCTATCACCAGATGTCTCACAGTTGGACGAGGTGGTCGTGGTTGGCTTTGGCACGCAAAAGAGGGAAAATGTTACAGGAGCGGCCTCTTATGTACAAATGGACGAGATTATCAATGATCGTCCTATTATAGATGCCACCCAAGCATTGCAGGGAGCAGCAGCTGGATTGCAAATTGTCCAAAGCTCAGGGCAGCCCGGTGATAGAAGTACCTCCATAAACATTAGAGGATTTACTTCCATAAACGGTGGTTCCCCGTTGATCCTTATCAACAACGTACCCGGAGATATAGAAGATCTAAACCCCAGGGACATTGAATCTATATCTGTTCTTAAGGATGCGGCGGCTTCATCCATTTATGGTGCTCGCGCTGCTTTTGGAGTGGTATTGATTACTACAAAAAGTGCTGGAAGAAACCAGAAAGTTTCATTTAGTTATGATGTTACCACCAGTGTTTCCCGTGCGGTTGATCAACCGGAAAAGGCTACCACCCGCCAGTTTGTGGAGTCTCTGGACACCTTTGGTGTAAACGCTTATTTTGCCGGTCAGAATGTGGACAGGTGGATCGAACTTTTGGATCTTTATGATGCAAACCAATTAAGTCAACTTAATCTGGTAACCGATCCCATCAACAATACCACTTATCCAATACATTTTGAGGAATCCAGCAGTCAATTTTACCCTTTGGCAGATTCTGACATTATTGATGACTTCATCAAAAATTTTGGATATTCCACCATTCATAACTTCGCTGTTTCAGGAGGGGGTGAAAAAATAGGATACCGCCTCAGTACTGGATATTCATTTGAGGATGGGGTTATGGTCACCGATAAGGACTCCTTCAAAAAATACAATATTAATGCTCAAGTGGATGCCGACATAACACCAAAGTTGACCTCAACGTCCAATATATTGTTTCGGTCAAGTATCCAATCCGTTCCCAATGCACAATACAATCAAGCTTTACAGTTGAGAATGTATGACCCTACCGGGTTCTTTGATGATGGAACTGGAGACGTGTTACCTTTCGCCAGCCCAGGAAATGTTGTTCGTTTTTCTGTGCCCACCAAAAGAGATGAAGATAATGTTAGATTGTTTCAGCGCTTGGAATGGAAACCTTTCAAAGATTTCTCCTTGACCGGGGAATATACCTTTGAGAAAAAGTACATCAACACGGTGAGCGTAAACAATGCCCAACGCTACTATAGTACTTTTAGATTTAATCCAACGGTTTCTGAGGAAGATGCATTAAGAAATTCGAGCCTAAGAAAAACACAGACCAATAGGATTTACAATGGGTTTAATATTTATGGGAAATATAACCTGACCCTTGGCGATCATAATTTCAACTTTCTATTGGGATTCAATAAAGAAGATGAAAAGCAGGATTCTTTCAGTGCTTTCAGAAATGATTTGATAGACCCGGACACCCCAACCTTTAATCTGGCTCAAGGAGAGAACTTTACCATTACTGATTCCTTTTATGACTGGGCAGTGGTTGGGTACTTTGGCCGATTGAACTATACGTTACTTGATCGCTATTTTATTGAAGCTAATTTGCGTTACGATGGTTCTTCAAGATTTGCAGAAGGTAGCCGATATGCATGGTTGCCATCGGTTTCAGTTGGTTGGGATATTAGCGAAGAACCTTTTATGGAAAGTGCGGATTTTATTTCCCTTTTAAAGCCAAGAGCCTCATGGGGGAAAATTGGAAACCAAGAGTATAGAAGACCTGGCACCAATGTACAAGAATATTATCCTTCCATTCCAGGTTATGAAAGCTTTTTGTCTGATTGGATCAATCTGAGTACAGACCAACGTTTTATCACCTTCAATCCAGCTCAATTGGTAAGCGATACCTTTACTTGGGAAGAAGTGGTTACAAAGAATTTGGGAATCGATGCCAATTTCTTTAAAAACCGTTTGAGCACGTCTTTTGATATTTATACTAGGGAAACCCTCGGAATGCTCAAAGCAGCGCTACCATTGCCCGCAATACTTGGAACGTCGGCTCCTTTACAAAACGATGCCGATTTGGAAACTAAAGGTTGGGACTTGGAAATTGGTTGGAACGACAAAATTGGAGATTTCAGTTATGGAATTAATGTTAATGTTTTTGACAGTAAGTCTGAAATTACCCGTTTTGAAACTGCTGACAAATTTATCGGTCAATTTTATGAAGGTCATGAAATAGGTGAAATCTGGGGGTATGTCACGGATGGGTTCTACACGGCCGACGATTTTGTGGAGGGTACTTTGAATGCAGACCTTTCTGGTTCTAACAGACAGTTGAAAGATGGTGTTCCTTTTGTGGAGAATTCCCCCGTTCCTTACCCAGGTGACATTAAATATAAAGACCTTGATGGAGACGGCCTGATTACGGATGGTAATGGAACGGTAGCTCCCCAATTTGATGATAATGGAAATTTAATAGCGGACACAGGTCCAGGTGATCGCAAGCGAATTGGTAATAATACAAGAAGATATCAGTTTGGAATCAACGGTAATGCCGCTTACAAAGGATTTGATTTTTCATTTGTGTTGAGCGGTGTGGGTAAACGAGATCGCTGGAGAGCAACTGGAGCAGATTTGGATGTGATTTTCCCCTACCCTTCTGTTTTTGATCATATCTATGCCAATCAGTTGGATTTTTGGACCCCAGATAACCAAGATGCTTTTTATCCCAGAATATATGGCGATGCAAGTACAGGTAATATTGATAGTAATTATGCTAGAAGCCGATTCGTACAGACCAAATATCTAAGCGATGAAAGTTATCTGAGAATTCAAAATCTAACCTTTGGTTACTCTTTTAATGACAACTTGTTGGAGCGTTTAAGATTAAACAAATTAAGAGTTTTTGTCTCTGCAAACAATCCGTTCATTTTTGACAATTTGCAAAGAGGTCTTGATCCTGATCAACAGAACAATGGCGCTGGAATAAGAACAAGATATCCAATAATGGCACAATACTCTGTAGGACTTAATGTATCATTCTAAAAAAATTGAAATGAAAAATTTTAAACACCTTATAACTTTGATATGCTTGACCGTCCTTACCGTGGGTTGTGATGACGACCTAGACCTTTCTCCTCAGGACGAATTATCGGAAGCAACAATATTTAGTACATATAATAACGTACGTACCTATGCGTGGAGCTTCTATGACTTTTTAGAGGCATTCCCTAGGAGTACAACTTGGGCTGCAACAAGAGACTTGGATGGGGATTTAATGCAAAATGGAGGAAGCAGTGTATCACGTCCTTATATCGGACAGAATATTAACGTTCCCGCCAATAGTGCTGGAACAATATATGGAGTTTCCTATGCAAACATCCGTAAGATCAACATCATGTTAGATCGTATCGCAAACTCTGAAATGACCACAGAAGAAATTGCGCACTGGCGTGGAGTGGGTCTCTTCTTTAGGGCGCATGAATTCTTTGACCTTCTCAACACCTATGGTGGGGTAACTTGGTTAGAGAATGAATTAACTGATACGGACACCGACATTCTAAATGCCCCAAGAGATTCCAGGGATTTGGTCGCAAATAATATTTTGAGAGACCTACAGGAAGCCATTGGCATTATTAAAGAAGATGGAGATGGCCCAAATACCGTTAACCCAGATGTGGCTAGAGCATTGTTGGCTCGTTTTGCCCTTTTTGAAGGAACATGGCGCAAATACCATGGACTCGGGGATCATGACAAGTTTTTAAACGTTGCAGTGCAGACCTCGGCAGAGTTGATCGATAAATACCCAAATTTACATCCCAACTACGATCGTGTTTTTAACAGCATTGATCTGGGACCAATAGAAGGTGTATTATTGTATAAGCACTATGTCATTGATGAAGTGACCCATACCGCTTCCACAAATACTAGATCCACCAATAACAAATATGACATCACCCGAAAGGGAATCGACAAGTTTTTGACAAAGAATGGACTTCCGGTGACCAATCCGACCAATGCTCAATTTCAGGGAGACAAGGATTTTCATGCAGAATTCAGAGATCGTGATGATCGCCTATTGATTATGAGTCCACCCCCATATAAGGTAAATGGCGATGGAAGTCAGAACTGGACATCTACTGGGAATCCCGACGATGAAGAATTTTTTCCAATCCTTCAAGCTATTACCGGAGGATTCCCATACAAAGAATTACCAGATCGTAACTGGTCAAAAAGGGTTACTGGAGAAGTACCCAATTTTGATAGGCTTGTTCCTACTCAAACAGGAAACGGATATCGTTTCTGGAAAATATGGAATGACCATAACGATGCGGTTTCTTCTAGAGACCTGAACGATGACCCCATATTTAGAATGGGCGAGATATTCTTGATACATGCTGAAGCAAAATTTGAAGTAGGAGATTTTAATCAGTCTGTTGCAGATATAACCATTAATAAATTAAGGCAACGTGGAGGTGTGGCACCAATGACAATTGCACAAATCACATCAGATTTTGACCCAACCAGAGATCCTGACGTAGATCCCGTACTTTTCGAAATTAGACGGGAAAGAGCAGTGGAAATGATGGGAGAAGGAGTAAGAAGGGATGACCTTAGAAGGTGGAAAAAAATGGATTATGCCACAGAAGTGAAATTAGGTAGATGGATCAAGCAAGCCGATTATGCCCAGAACATCCCCATTCAGGGTGATGCGCCTGAAGGGTATGTACAATTGATTCCACTTGTTCCGTCAGCATTTCCAGATCATTACTATCTTTTTCCTTTACCTGCTGATCAGCTGGTGCTCAACCCAAATATTGAACAAAACCCAGGATGGTAACCACACTAAAAACTAAAGAGCATGAAAAGTAATACCATATATAAAAAAGCAAAGACTCTAGGCCTAATAGTCATTGCGGCCACATTTTTTGGGTCTTGTGCAAGAAATGATGATGGCTATCTGAGAGAATCCAATGTTGATTCAGCGTTATTGCCCACGGCAGATTTTACTGCATCACAGACTACTGTTGATCAAGATGGAACAATAACGTTTACCGATGCATCCACAAATACTCCTTTTTTGTACACATGGACCTTTGATGGCGGGAACCCTCCCTCCAGTACTGAGGCAAGCCCAACGGTTGAGTATCCTATTTCTGGAGAATTTAACGTAAGCCTAAAAGTTCGTAACGAATTTGGCGCTGATGAAGTCATCAAAGAAGGGTTCATTATTGTAGAAAGTACTGCTGAACCCTTAGATCCAGCTATAACGGTTCGAATGAACTATGAAGAAAGTTTATTGAACGAAGGTTCAGCTGGCGGAGCAGGCGCCTCTACTGGGGCACCTGCTTACGAAACCGGGATAATTGGTGAAAATGCGTACGCCTTTGATGGGAGCAATGCGGTCACGTTAACTGGATACACAGGAGTGAACGGCCCCAATTCAAGAACCGTCTCTGCATGGGTGAAGACCACTACCACGGAGAGGATTACAATTTCCCATTGGGGCGAGTCGGGAACCGGTAGCAGGGCTACCTTTGCGATAAACCCAGACGGAACCATACGTTCAGAGTTTCAGGGTGGTGGCCTGAACAGTGCTGCCGTCGTAAACGACGGCGAGTGGCACCATGTGGCCTATACCTATGACGGGGCTGTGCTTACGGTCTATGTAGATGGTGTGGCTAGTGCTTCATTGCCCACGACAACCATAGATACAGGGAACGCCGGAGAGACAGATGTGGAGATAGGGGCTCAGTTTGGGGCCAGGATATTCAATGGAGCCATGGATGACTTTAGGATTTATGACATTGCCCTAGATGCTGGGAGTATTGGCTTGTTGGCCGCTCAACCAACCATCGAAACCCAATTAAACTTTGAAGGTAGCCTTTTAAACGAAGGTTCTGCGGGCGGAGCGGGCGCCTCTACTGGGGCACCTGCCTACGAAACCGGCAAAATTGGTGAAAACGCATACACCTTTGATGGGAGCAATGCGGTCACGTTAACTGGATACACAGGAGTGAACGGCCCCAATTCAAGAACCGTCTCTGCATGGGTGAAGACCACTACCACGGAGAGGATTACAATTTCCCATTGGGGCGAGTCGGGAACCGGTAGCAGGGCTACCTTTGCAGTAAACCCTGACGGGACCATACGTTCAGAGTTCCAGGGCGGTGGCCTAAACAGCGTTGCCACTGTAAACGATGGCGAGTGGCACCATGTGGCCTATACCTATGATGGGGCTGTGCTTACGGTCTATGTAGATGGCGTCGAAAGTGCATCATTGCCCACGACAACCATAGATACAGGGAACGCGGGGGAGACAGATGTCGAGATAGGGGCTCAGTTTGGGGCCAGGATATTCAATGGAGTCATGGATGACTTTAGGATTTATTCGACTGCTCTTTCTCCAGAGGCCATCATGCTTTTGTCACAATCATGATCATGTAAAAAATAAGTTTAGTTTGAGTTAGTTCTTGAAAGGTGCCCGAAACATTCGATTTATGGGTTGGTTGTTCGGGCATTCTTTCTTTTCAATAATTTAGTCGATCTTTTAATCGTAGCTTATAAGATTTTATGAAAATTAGGTTTGCATTGTTCATACTAATGGTATTCGGGTTCACAGCGTGTAGAACTAATCAATCATCTGATACCAAAACACCAACCAAACCAAACATCATTCTAATCAATATAGATGATTTAGGTTGGGGAGAACCATCTTTTATGGGAAGTGCTTTTTACGAAACCCCGGTAATAGATGATTTGTCCAAACAAGGCATGGTATTTACCAATGCCTATGCAGCCGCTGCCAACTGTGCACCTAGCAGGGCAAGTTTAATGACTGGAAAATGGACCCAAAGACATGGAATTTTAACCGTGGGAAGCTCGGAAAGGGGAAAGTCCGTGGACAGGAGGTTAATTCCTATTGCCAACAAGACCGAAATCGATAAAAAATTCTTACTCATTCCAGAATTACTGAAAAAAAATGGCTATCAAACCATACATGCAGGAAAATGGCATTTGTCCCATGATCCATTACAAAATGGATTTGCCATTAATATCGCTGGAAGTCATGCTGGACATCCGTCGGGCTATCACGCCCCGTTTAAAAATATTGACCTTAAAGCTGAAAAAGGAGAAAGGTTGACAGGTTTAATCATGGATGAGCTTATTCGAGCTTTGGAAACAAACGAAGAGCCATTTTTTGTGAACTACGCACCGTATGCCGTACATACGCCAATACAACCTGTAGATTCCTTATTAGAGAAATATCAGGCAAAGGAAAAAATTCCTGGTAAAAGCAATCCTAAATATGCAACTATGATCGAGGATGTGGATACAAACATTGGAAGGCTCATTGCATACTTAAAACAAACGGATCAATTCAAAAACACTGTAATCATATTCACGTCGGACAATGGGGGTTTATTTTTTGTAAGCAACCAAAGCCCTTTGAGAGCTGGGAAAGGAAGCTATTATGAAGGAGGAATAAGAGTCCCATTCTTTGTTGTTTGGGAAGGCAAAATAGACAGTGGAGGTACTGATAGTACTCCTATCTCAAATATCGACATTTACCCTACTTTGTTAGAAATAGCTGATATTGCCACACCAATAGATTTAATCTTGGACGGAAACAGTCTTTACCCCATACTATCAAAGAAAGAAATTTTTGAAACACGTCCTATGTTTTGGCATTTTCCCGTGTATTTGCAGGCCATTACCAAAGAAAACGAGAATCGTGACACCAAGTTCCGCACAAGACCTGGCTCTGTTGTCCGATATGGGAAATGGAAACTGCACCATTACTTTGAGGACAATGCTTTGGAGCTGTATGATTTAGAAAATGATTTGGAAGAAAAAAACAATTTGGTAAAAACCTTCCCTGAAAAAACAGAGGAGTTATTTCAACTTCTAAAGCAGTGGCGGGCAGACACCAATGCTCCCATCCCAACTGAAATAAACCCCGAATTTGTGGAACCAACAAAATAAAGATGATAAAATCAAAATATTATATATTGATTCTTTTAATGGCCTTTATGGGTTCATGCTCATCAGATAGCGTAGAAACACCAGACCCAAAAGCCACCGAAAAACCAAAGGAACCAGAAGAACCCGAAACTCCAGAAGAGGATATATGGAACATCAACCGTACCGACCAATATGCATTGAACGTAGTTTTCTTTAATCCAACCGATTATTCAGTGGATGATACATTGTTAGAAGATGTTGGTGATATGATGCTCTATGTTCAACAATGGTTTGAACTTCAAATGGAACTCAATGGTCATGGAAAAAAGACCTTTGGATTAGTGACCAATCAGCATGGTAAAGCTCGAATTCATTTGGTACAGGGTAAATTGGCTTCCACTTCATACCAAGGACATAACGAAATTGTCAATGAAATTGATCAGTATTTTGCCGCCAATCAGGGAGCAAAACAGGGAACCCATACTTTTGTTCTAGGCTTTTTGGACAGTGGTGTACCTTTTTATGGAATAAATAAAATGGCCTTTGCCAACACAGACGATTTTAAACTTCAATCAACTGGAAAATCCATTGGCAACTTTCAACTAATGAACTGTAATCGTTTGGGAGGTATAATGCACGAACTGGGACATGGACTTAATTTACCTCATTGTGCGCATAAAGGTTCAGACCTCCCTAAAGTCTCTTTAATGTCTTTTGGGAACCATACGTATCAAAACAATGGGTCTGACCGTGTTTTTCTTACCGCTTCCAGTGCTGCCATTCTTAATGTATGTGAAGCATTTAACACAAAAGACAATTCATATTATACCATGGACGTTGAAGCCGAATTTTTGGGTTATACTGTGGAAAAAAATGAAAGTAATAGCTCATTGATAGTGCAAGGCACCGTTACTGCACCAATAACATTAAACCACATTTACGTTGGCCACGATGGTTTTCCTGCAGGAGGCGGGGACAATTATGATGATATCACCTTTACCACTGCTTTGACCCCCTCAGCAAATGCCAATGAATATGAATTTAATATAGAGATTCCTTACAGTGATCTTTTCAATGAATATAAGGACGAGGCCAAAAATAATATGCAGCTGACCTTCAATGTTGTTGCTGAAAATGGAAATCGACAAAAGATTGGAGGATATGCTTATACCATTGACTTGGCAACAAAAATTCCCAATGACGATGTTATTGTTTCATACACTCCTTTTGTTCTGAGCGATAGAAGTAATTGGACCATATCTGCCAACACAACAAGCCCCAATCCAGCTCGTGTTGCCTCCACTATGTTAGATGGTGACCTTTCATCCTATTGGCATTCCAATTATCCGTACAACATAAGCAACGATGGCCAGCATGAAATTACAGTCAATCTGGGAGAAGAAAAGAATTTTAGCGGGGTCTATTTCTATTCAGACAGGGCAGGCACAAACTATAGACCAAAAAACATAATTATCCAAACCAGCGATGATGGCGCAAGTTTCACAACGGTGAAAGAGTTTGCAATTGCCAATGTCACTTCTGAAGCAAAATTATATTTGGATAGTAGTATAAGTTCACAATATTTAAGAATTTTGATAGATCAGGTGTATGTTTCCTCTGGAACTGAGGAAAATCTTATCTTCAACGAAATAGATATCATTACAGAATAATATTATTCCCTTTTGAAATATGAAAAAACCAATCCTTACGAACTCCGCAAAATTCATTGAAGCAACTAAATTTTTCTTGGTTGCCGCCCTTTTTGGATTGATGCTTGGCTCTTGTAAAAATAAAACAGAGGTAGCAACGGTCACTTCAGAAAAACCTAATATCATCTATATTCTTGCAGATGATCTTGGTTATGGTGAATTGGGCGTATATGGACAGGAAAAGATTGAAACTCCCAATATTGACGCTTTGGCGCAAAATGGAATGCTGTTTACCCAACACTATACCGGGGCGCCGGTTTGTGCACCTGCGAGGTATATGTTGATGACAGGTAAACATGCCGGTCATGCTTATATCAGGGGGAATGATGAATGGAGGGAAAGAGGAAATGTTTGGGACTACAAAGCAGCGGTTTTGGATTCAACCTTGGAAGGGCAAAGACCTATTCCTTCATCAACCGTATTGTTCCCGCAATTATTGAAAAAACAAGGTTACGCCACGGGAATGGTTGGTAAATGGGGCCTTGGAGCACCACATACCGATGCCATACCAACAAAAATGGGCTTTGACTTTTTCTATGGATACAATTGTCAGCGACAAGCGCATACGTATTACCCCGTTCATTTGTACCGAAACGAGAATAGGGTTCACCTTAACAATGACACCATTCCTCCAAGCAAAAAATTACCAGAAGGAGCCGACCCGAATGATCCGGCCAGTTACAAGGAATATAATTTGAACGATTATACCCCGGACCTCATGTTTGATGAAATGCTGGGTTTCATCTCTGAAAACAAAGAAAACCCCTTCTTTTTCTACTGGGCCTCACCTATACCCCACAACCCAATTCAAGCTCCAAAAAGATGGGTGGATCATTATGTAGAAAAATTTGGCGAGGAAGAGCCTTATTTGGGAGGAGCCGGTTATTATCCCCATCAAAATCCAAAGGCTGGATACGCTGCCATGATTTCATATTTGGATGAAAATGTGGGCAAACTTGTGGATTATTTAAAGGAAAACGGGCTTTATGAAAACACCATCATCATGTTCACTTCGGACAATGGGGTAACTTTTTCTGGTGGAACCGATGGAGAGTTTTTTAACAGCTCAGGAATTTTTGGTGAGGAATATGGAAGAGGCAAGGGTTTTGTATATGAAGGTGGAATCAGGGTGCCTATGATCGCCTCCTGGCCCAATCGTATAAAACCGGGTAGTAGAACCAATCACATTTCCGCACATTATGATGTAATGGCGACATTGTTGGACTTGAACAACATGGAAAACCCAGAACAAACTGATGGCATCAGTTTTTTACCCACCCTTTTGGGAGAAGAAAACCAGGAGCAACATGATTTTCTATTTTGGGAATATCCGGAGTACGGGGGACAAGTTGCGATACGTATGGGTGATTGGAAACTGATCAGACAAAACCTCAAGAATCCAAAGAAAGATCCAACCGTGGAACTGTACAATCTTAGTACTGATCCAGAAGAATTGAACAACGTTGCACAAGAGCATCCTGAAATTATTGAAAAAGCGGTCAATATTTTTATGGAGGAACACAACAACGCCGAGGTGGAAAGATTCAGGATTCCACTGGTTGAAAATGGGCTATTATCGGATGTACAAGATTAACATAGACAATGGTTAATCTGATGTTGAGGCAATAACCGTTAATTTATCACTGTTTCTAGCTACCAGAATTGCCTTTGAACCTGATTTTCCCAATTTAATGGAGCTCATTTTCTTTACATCTCCGTTTAGGAATATCCCGCTCTGCTTAAAAGGAACAGTGACTAAATTGGATTTCGAATCCATTTGCATCAGCATTCCAATGCTCGCGTCATTTCTGGGTGTTTCTACCTCAGATTGGTACAAATTACCGGCCACTAGAACATCTTTGGTTCCATTTTGGTCAAAATCATCAACGCAAATGTCATTGATTGAGGATACTTGAACTTCGTTGGGCAACGTATTTAGGTCAAAGCTACCACCTCCTTTATTCTCCAAATACACGGAACCAAATATATTCGCTTTTAGATGTAGCGCTTTTTCCAATTTTTCCTCTCCATAGACTTGAACAAGATTGGCAGAGCCAAAGCTGGCGTATGTTGGAAATTTCTTCTTTATAAATGGCATTTGCTGGGACGAGCACTCCCTTCCCCGAAGGGGAAACAAACTCCCTTGGTTATAATACCCCAACACAATGTCATTGGTCCCGTTTTCATCAAAATCATTGGAATAAACTTCAAAAGGCTCATTTTCTGAAGCTTTGTACTTATAGTTCAATCCAAGATTGCCCACGATATAATCCATATCGCCATCTTCATCCAAATCCATCTCTTCAACACTGTTCCACCATCCATATGCGTTGGGCAATATGGAATCATCTTTGGTCAAATTCCCTCCTGAGTTCTTAAAAAAAGTGATTTTCATCCACTCCCCTACCACAATCAAATCTTTTGAGCCATCACCATTAAAATCTGTCCAAATGGCGTCGGTAACCATGCCCATTTGTAAAAATCCCGGTCCTTTTTCGGAAGTTACATCCTTGAACTTCCCTCCTACATTCTCCCACAAATAGCTTGATTGGGCATGTGGATACTTTTGCGGAAGCATTCTGCTCCCAACAAATAGGTCCAAATCACCATCGGCATCAAAATCAAAAGGCCTAACACAACTTCCACTTATGTTGCTTTTTGGCAATCTGTGAAGCTCTTTTTTAAACTTGCCTTCGGTATTAATGTATAAACGGTCCTGATATCTAGGGTGGTTAGGGTTCCATTCATTTCCCCCGCTTACCACATACAAGTCCAGATCTTGATCGTTATCGACATCAAAAAACACAGCATCAATATCCTCATATCCCTTATCCTTTTGCCATACAGCACTGTTTGAAGCTCTAAAACCGCCATCTTCACTTTGCAGATATAAGGTGGCCGAATGATCCTTAGCTCCTCCTACAAAAAAATCTTCCAATCCGTCATTGTTTATGTCCCCAACGGCCAATGCTGGCCCAAATTGAGACATTTTGTGGGGCAATAAACTTTCTTTTGCAAAATCGTCGTAATCATTCTCTTGATGCACATGATCAATCCCCAACTGCTTTGTCATATCAAAAAATATTGGGGATTCCTCTTTTCCAAGAGTAGTTTCCAGAGATTTGGCATTGTTATAATCCAAAGTAATTCTTTGATTGGCCTGCACATCACTCAATATTTGTTGTTTTCCATCTGGCCAGGTAACGGTTATTTCATCAACTTTTTCATTTGTAGATAAACCCAAATGTACCAGTGGTTCCATTGAGGATTGATATCCTCGGGTCATATAATTATCAACGAGTTGGTGAACTTCTTTTGTTTTTGCTCCAACGCGAGTACCTATGCCCAGAGGATTGTCTGTACTTCCCCTGAACTGAAATTGAATGTAATTTTTATCAGAATTGTTTTTTAAAACCGTAGCCTTTTCATCAATGTTATTTATGATGATGTCCAAATCTCCATCTGCATCCAAATCTGCATAGGCAGCACCATTGGAAAAAGTAGATTCAGAAATTCCCCAATCTTTTGAACTTTTAGTGAAGGTTAAATCGCCATTGTTTTTGAAAAAATAGTTTAGTGTTTTTCTTTGCGGCGTTTCTTTGACCAATTCTTCGACCACTTGGGATATTTTTTCTCCATTCCTTTTTGCTTCTTCCAGTCGTTTCAACTTATGGTTTCTGAAATCATTGTTCCTGAAATCTCTTTTGAGTCCATTGGTAATCAATAGATCCTTGAGTCCATCATTATCAAAATCGGCAAAAAGAGGTCCCCAACTCCAATCGGTATTGGATACTCCCGCCAATTGGGCTATATCTCCAAAAGTGCCATTACCATTGTTCATTTGCAGGGCATTGAACATATACTGATAATGGAATCCATGGGTAACGGCATGTCCAAATGCTTTAGGGTTCATACCGCTCATACTGGTCTTGATTCCAAAATTATCTTCGGCCACCATATCCAGGGTCATAATATCCAAGAGTCCATCATTATTGAAATCGGCGATATCCGTTCCCATAGAAAAGTTGGATATATGTGGAATTGATGACTTTAACTGTTCAGAAAAAGTGCCATCACCATTATTGTAATACAGGTAATCTTGCTCCACATAGTCGTTGGCCACATAAATATCTGGCCAACCATCTTGGTTAAGATCACCTATGGATACTCCAAGTCCAAATCCCAATGAATTGTTTATTATCCCTGCATTTTTTGAAACATCAACAAATGTATTGCCATCATTTCTGTACAACCTGTCTCCAACCCACTCATTTTCTTGGGTCTTAAATTCCTCTGGATTATTGGTGTTAACAGGGGCAACATTGTGATTTAACAAAAACATGTCCAAATCTCCATCTTTGTCGTAATCAAGGAAAGAGGCCTGGGTGCTATATCCTGGAAAATTCAATCCATATTGGGCAGCAGCCTCGGTAAACGTGCTATTTTTATTGTTGATGAAAAGCTCATTTTCCCTGTTCTCGGCTTTTCCTTTTCCCGATTTACACACATAAATATCCAGCCAGCCATCGGAATTGATATCAACCATGGTCACACCGGTAGTCCAACCAAAAGAGCCTTTTACATGAGCAGTTTCTGTAATATCCTCAAACTTAAAATCTCCTTTGTTTTTGTACAGTTTATTGCTTTTAAGGTTGGATGTGAAATAAATATCAGGTAACCCATCGTTGTCAATATCACCAACCGCTACTCCGCCACCATTATAAAAATACTCGTAGACCATGCTATTCATGGCACTGCTCTCCGGTATTTCGTTAATGAAATTAATTCCCGTTTGAAACGAAGGAACATTGGTGAAAAGCGTTGACCCTATAGCATCTTTCTTTTTGATTTTGGAACTGGGCTTTTCATGACAAGAAATAGCCAACAGGCCACTCATGAGCCCATAAAATGCAATAAATTTGAAGTTCCTAGTCATGAAAGGTCTCTTTTATTCAAAAACAACAATTGTTTTAGCGTTTAACGCAGAGGTTAGGGTAATTTCCTTAAAACCAATTTCATTGGCCAAGCCTGTAGCGTCAATTTTTGAAATGGAATCGAATGAAATTTCCTCACCATTAACCTTAGCTGTGGCATAGCTATTGTCCAAATCCAATACCCTGATTTTCCAGGTTCTTTTGTCCAATTTATTTTTAAACTCACCTTGCGCTTTTCCAATTTCCACTATCAGCTCGCCATTTTGTCCGTTACGTTGTTGGATTATGGTCTTGGCATATTCCCCGTTTTGATATGCAATGGACTGCGCATCATCTTCATAGAATGTTGTTTTCCCATTTTGTCCAGGATACACCTCAAGCCACAGTATCTCTTCTTGTTCCCCTGGTATAATCCAATTGCGTTCTTTCCCATAGCAAAGCAATCCTCCTTCTGGAACGAACAACGGTAATTTATCAGGATCACTTGTATCGTATTTCAATACCTGTCCCCCTTGTATTTTTTCTTTGGACCAGTAATCAAACCAATTTGAATCTGAAGGTAAATAAATTTCATGGGTACCCAATGCATGGTATACGGGTGCAACCAGAATTGATGAACCAAACATGTACTGGTAAGGCCATTGATTTTTATTACATTCATCATCATTGGGATATTGCAATAACAAGGGCCTGCTCATTGGCATCCCTTCCAAATAGTTTTCATATCCGAGCGAATAAATGTAAGGTAAGAGTCGGTACCTTAATTTTCTGTGGCGTCTGATACTTTTCTCTGCGGTATATTCTCCTTCTTTTGCCAATCTTTCGGCATTCTCCTGTGTTGGACTCTTGACCTGATCTCGTTCAATTACAATTCGTTCTTTCCATTGGTTTATGTCTGAACTAATGGCCCATGGTTTCAGGTTGTGAGATCGGGATACGCCCAGAAAATCCACAAATTGGTTCATTCTTGCCTGAATCAAAGGTGTTTTGCCATACACATCCCATGTAAGGTATGATATTCCTTTCATTGAGCCATGGGTGTTGGTGATACCATTTATTTGCCATTTCATTTCGGACCAGGTGAAATCCGAATCACCCACCCACCTAAACGGGTATCGTCTTTGGCCAATCATTGCGTTAACAGGAATTTGTGTCAGTCCATCATCCCACGGGTTGGTTTCCTGCATTCTTCTACAACCTAAAAACATTACTCTATTGTCTTTGCCAATATACTCTTGGGTACCATTCCATATCTCGGCATCCGTAATGTTGTTTCTACGTGTATCCTGCCATGTACCGGCAATTCCCATATCCAACTCCTTTTTATAATTTTCCCACCAGGTCTTTTCATCGAATAACACTTCCGTCCAGCCATGGTTTACCCTATTTTGGTGATCTGGTGCATTATGGTGTATGAGCATCAAGTCAAAATCACTCGCTTTTAAAGAATCTATCATCTGTTTTGGCGATAAGGGACTGGTATAATTTTCAGACCATTCCATACTACTCCCCCAGGTTATTTCCTTGCCTCCAACACAGGCATCCCCCCATCCAAAATCCAGAATAAGGTTGTCACATGGGATATCCCTATCCCTAAATTCTTCAGCGACTTTCATGAAATCCTTTTGATTTCCTGTGCAACTTAAATGTTGGGTCTGAAAAAAGCCATAAGCTTTTTTGGGGAGTAAAGGTTCTGGCCCCACTAAATCATTGAATTGTTTAAAAAGACTCGGGTAATCAGGACCGTAAATGAAATAGTTATCCAGCAACAGACCTTCCTCTAAAAAGGTATCTGTGTAACTCTTGGTTTTCTTATTATAGAACCAATGGGTATATCTACTATTAAGATTGGTTTCGTTAAATGCACTGGCATTGTCAAAACGGGTGTATCCATCTTTGAACATCCCATAAATAGTTCCATCCGAAGGATATATCTTTTTTTCGTCAATATCAAAAATAGTCCAATCCAAAGATTGTTTGTCGACCACCAATTTAATTGCCTCAGTTTGAATCTGATAACTTTCCTGATTTTCTTCAAAACTGCATTCCACCTTTTCCCATGGTTCCAAGTGGCCTATTAAAAAAGGAAGTTCATATTTATCCGGAAATTTCACACTATCCAAAGCGGAGGTACGAAAACGGAACATTGTAGGTGAATAAAAGGATACCTCTATGGAATCTGAAAGATATACCTTGGTAGCATACCCATCATATTGAACGTTTTCTGCCGATTTTTTTTGCTGACAACTCCAAAAAAAGATGGCGCACAAGGAAATTGCGATGCTTTTGTGCAAGATATGAAGTATACTTTGCTTCATGATTTATTTGTAAATATTCGAAAGAAAAATACCCAAAGAAGAAACATTATCAGCTTTGGGTATTTAGAACTAAAAAAACTCAAACTAACTTAAACTATCTCGTCATCTTGGATTATTACCATCCTGGATTCTGATTGAGATTTTCATTGATGTTCAACTCTTGTAAAGGAATAGGGAACACAATATGCTTTTCTTGGAAATTATCTGCAAAAGGCTTGTTATGTGCCTCTAGAGTGGCTTTGATAGACTCTGTAGCAGTACTTCCTTTTTGCCATCTGTACAAATCGAACCAACGAATTCCGTATTCCATGGCCAATTCAACAGGTCTTTCGTGGTGGCGTATTTGTGTTCTGAGTTCATCTTTAGACAAAGCACCTAAAGGAGCTGCTCCACCTCTTTCGCGAACCTTGTTAACCTCAGCAATAGCTTCTGTGGTCTTATTGTTCTCATTAAGGGCTTCAGCATACATCAACAACACATCAGCAAATCGAATTACAGTAATATTTGTACCGTTATAGAAATTGGTGTCTTCGTTGAAGGAATACTTTTTGAAATACTTAGGATGGTTCAATGCATCTGCCACATCACTATAAGGTCGCACTGCATCATCCGCCCTGCTATACATTTCAGAATTGGGGTCGTCAAAGAAAATGCTTTCATATACCCTTTCACTTATGTTTCCTCCTCCATCAAGGTCGGTCTTCATTTCATCTACCAACCATTGAGAAGGGTAGAACAATTCCCAGCCACCAAATTCATATGGAGAAACCTGGAAATTAAGTACCTGCCGTTCGTCATTATCGTTAGATCGATCTCCAGTGAACTGGATTTCAAATACGCTTTCAGGGCCATTCTCAGCGCTACCATTAAAGTTATCAGCAAAATTCGGCAATAGTGCATAGTCCATTGCAACAACCTCCGCTAATTTGGTTTCTGCTTCTGCCCATTTTTCCTGAAACAAATACACCTTGCCCAACAATGCTTTTGCAGAACCTATAGTAGCTCTTCCTTTCCATTCTCCTGTATGACTCGCGACCATATTGGCCTCGGCTTCCTGAAGGTCAGTTTCTATTTGTGCCCAAACTTCAGCTGATGATGCCTGGCTTGGAAATAGTTTTTCTGGATCCGTCTCAAAAGTTGTCACTAACGGAACATTCTCAAAACCAGTTACCAACCAGAAATAGTAAAACGCTCTTAAAAACTTGGCCTCAGCAACAATAACATTTTTATCAGCCTCAGAAACAGCCTCAATTAATGGTACATTTTGTATTACCTGATTCGCTCTTCCTATCCCCGCATAGCTAGCTCTCCATATATTAAATGGTCCACTGTCCTCAGTAGTGTTGTTAAAGCTTGCAACCGATCTACCATAAATCTCGGCAGTATTGTTAGTAACATCATCCCCTCGATATGCCAATGCCGTATACATTTCTTCAAAAAAGGCCCACTTGCTTCCACTAGAACTATGCATTGCTGCATAGGTTCCCGTTAAGGCCTGTAAAGCATGTTGCTCTGTTTGCCAAAAACTAGCCTCTGTCAAAGTTTCTTTATTGGGAACATCAACAAAATCATCGCTACAGGAGTAGGTAAATGCTAGAACTAATCCTATCAATATTAAATATCTATATTTTTTCATTGTTTGTCTTATTAAAATTAAACACGTGCATTACAAGGAAATATTAACACCAAGTACAAAAGATCTGGTTAAAGGATAATAGCCTCTATCCACACCTCTTGTAAAAGTACCTCCGTTTCCTAGTCCTGGGTCAAAACCTGAATAATCTGTAAAAGTCAATAGATTATTGGCCGTAAAATACAGTCTGGCACTATTGATAAAAGTCTTATCAACTATGGATTCTGGTAAGGTATAACCAATCTGTAGGTTCTTCAATCGAAGATAATCCCCATCTTCCAAAAAGTAACTCGAGGGACGGATATTGTTATTGGGATCCCCAAACACATTACGTGGAACATTACTTCCTGAGTTACTTTCGGACCAAGCGTTCAACAAATCAGAAGACATATTGTTGCGGTCTGTTCGGTACAACCACATTTTAACCCCATTGTAAATTTTATTACCAGATACTCCCTGGAAAAACAAGCTTAGGTCAAAATTCTTATACTGGGCATTAAACGTAAGTCCGTACTCCAGTTTGGGCAGGCCGCTGCCAAAGTATTTTTTGTCGTCATCTCCTAAAGATCCATCTCCATTTACGTCTACAAACCTTAAATCTCCCGGAGCTGCATCCGGTTGTACTCCATGGGCATCAATCTCAGCTTGATTCTGAAAAATACCATCTGCTTCAAACAAATAAAATCGGCCAATCTCACCACCAACCTCAGTACGTGTGGTTGGGAAGTTGTTAAACTCTATAAATCCATCGGTAAAAGCCTCATCGGCAATACCCAATTTTGTAATCTCGTTTTTAGATCCACTAAAATTGGCTGTAATGTCAAAATTGAAATCTCCTTCATTTTTGAAGTAAGATGCAGATACTTCCCAACCTTTATTTTCCAAATTACCTCCGTTCGTCAAAGGAAAAATGGTAATACCAGAACTTGCAGGAATAGGTACATTCACCAACATTCCATCGGTTTCTGAAGTAAAGTAATCAAAGGTCAGTTTAAATCTGTTGTCCAGAAAGCCCAAATCCACACCAAAGTTGGTTGTCGTGGTTTCTTCCCATTGAATATCTGGTGTAGGCAGCGATGTACTAAGAGCTCCTACCAACACACCTTGGCTTACTCCTTCTCCAAACGGATAGTTCAATCTTTGACCACCAGAACCAATCCTTGTCAAGAAAAGATGATCTCCAATAAGCTGATTTCCTAAAATCCCATAACTGAATCTTGGTTTTAGCTGACTTATCACTTCTGAATTAAAGAAGTCTTCATTATGAACTGCCCAACCCAAGGATACAGAATAAAAAGTTCCGTATTTATTATCAGGTCCAAAACGTGATGATCCATCACGACGGATACTGGATTGCAGGTAATATTTATTCGCAAAATTATAGTTTAAACGCCCGAACAACGATTGTAGAGTACTGGTTGAATTGAACCCTGTTATGGACTGATCACCTATTCCAGCAGACAATGCGTCCAATTGATCAGATGATAACTCATTGTTTTCACCTTGAATAGATCTAAAATGGCTTTCTTCCCGTGATGCACCCAATAAGACTCCTAAATCATGATCTCCAAATTGTTTTTGATAATTCAACATATTATTCAATGTCCACTCGTTGGTCCGTGATCTACGTTCAAACAAAGAAGGTCTATCGTTGTTGGATTGAGGACCAAAGTCATAAAGTGGCACAAATACGGCGCGGTGAACATTTTCTACATTACCACCATATTGAAATTGGTAACTTAAACCATCAAACAATTGAAGCTCCGCGGATAGTGTAAACTGTAAATAGTCGTCTTGATTATTATTATCGATTATAGATCGTAGTCCCACTGGATTTTCAGATCCCAACTCGGATGGAGGGGTAGCAAAACCATTTGTGGCATTAGCATCAAAAATGGCTTTATGAGGCAATTGTGTGTATACGCTTAAAAGTGGTGAAAAACCAGCATTTCCACCTCCAAGGGTTTCAGAAAAATTTTCTCGGTTCTTTCTTGTGAATCCAATACCTGGTGAAAGTTTTAGACGGTCATTGAACAGTTTAAAGTCCATGTTCAATCGTGTGTTGATACGATTGTAATCTGTTTTTATAATGGTTCCGGTGTTGGAATAATATCCCCCAGAAAAATTATAGTTCATTTGCTCCGTACCTCCAGAGACACTTATATCATGTTTTTGTTCAAAACCACTTTTTAAATAAGCGTCTGCCCAATCACTATCCGCATATTGTGTTCCGTTGGTCAAATAAGGCGCCGGGGTCTCACCAGCATTTGCATAGGCCTCCAATCTTATTTGGTTATGCTGATCTCTGTTGGCCACATCTAAATCATTGGTGATAGAGTGTGCACTTATAAAGGAATTAACTGTTACTTTTGGTTCTCCAGACCTACCTCTCTTGGTAGTTACAATTACAACACCGTTGGATGCCCTGGAACCATAAATGGTTGCCGCAGAAGCATCTTTTAAAATACTGATATTTTCAATATCCGCAGGGTTTACGTAGGACAAATCACCAGGAATACCATCAATAACAAATAGTGGGTTATTGTTTCCAATAGTTCCCAAACCTCTAATTCGGATAACCGGGTCACTACCGGGCACCCCACTGGCAATAGCAATATTGAGACCTGCAACTTGTCCTTGCATGGCAGTAGCAATATCCGCCGTTGGTATTTTTTGGATTTCTTCTACATCAACAGAAGTAATTGCAGCGGTCAACTCTTCCTTGCGCTGAGTACCATACCCAACAAGCACTACCTCTGCAAGGCTTTCGGCATCTTCTTGCAAAGAAATTCTAATATTGGTTTGTCCGGCAACTGAAATTTCCCTTGTGGAAAATCCAATATAGGAAACTACCAGTACCGCATTTTCATCAGCTATATTGATGGCGAAATTCCCGTCAAAATCGGTTTGGGTTCCATTTGTGGTTCCTTTTTCCAAAACATTGGCGCCGGGCAAGGGAGCTCCATCGGCATCAACAACAGTTCCACTAACGGTTTGCTGTACTTCAATTTTTGGTGTACTCGGTCTTTTCTCCAACAGAATGGATCCATTATCCGAGAACTTAAAATCAAAATTTCCAAAGGAAAGGCTTTTTTGAAGCAGATCGTTTGCTCTTATCTTTCCTTTTTTCACCGCTACTTTGGGAGCATCGACAAACAAATCGGACCTGTAGATAAAAGTGTGGTCGGTTTGTTGGCGTATAAGTTCAAAAACTTGTTCTACGGTAATGAGATCATCAGCATCAATTTTAATCTTAGTTTTTTGAGAGAAACCTGTTTTTGGGCCAAAACCAAAAGCCACCATACAGAATAAGAAAATAAATGCCCTCATAATTGCAATAGAAATCTTTTTCCTACAATATATAGGAGTTCTGCTAAATTTAGTTTTCATAAATTTGTGCGTTAGTTAGTTAATATTTAATTGATTAATTAATGGTACTTGGGAATGGAGGTTTAAATTGTCCAAGTCTAAATTCCATTCCCTTTTTTTATTTTGTTTTTACTTCATAAGCACTGCTTTTCCGTTTATTTTATATGTTGTTTCATTCGTATTCTCAATAATTGACAGTATTTCCTCTATGCTTTGTTTTTTGCTGAAAACCCCGTTGAATGTCACATCTTGGATTCGGTCATTCTCAAAAAACACATCAACGTCATACCATCTGGATAGCACGGTCATAATATCTTTTAAAGGCATATTCTGAAAACTGAAGAAGCCACTTTTCCATGAAACTTCGTTGTAAATATTCACCTTGAGTGTTTCTATCTCGTTGGTCAGCTTGTTAAGCTTGGATTGATGCCCAATGGCTAAGTTTGTTTTAGAGCTATTGTTGTTAACGGATACTTTGCCTTCCACCAAGGTGGTGGAGATAACATCCTCTTCCTTATATGCCTTAACATTAAATTCGGTTCCCAAGACCTCAACTTCTTGATTTTGTGTGGTGACGATAAAATTTACACCGTTATTTTCACTACTGGGGGAAACATCAAAATAGGCTTCACCATACAAAAGTTCCACCCTTCGTGAAGTATTTGCACTGAACGAAACCGGATATTTCAATTTAGAATCCGAATTCAGCCAAACTTTGGTACCATCCGACAGCTCAATAAAAAATTGTCCACCCCGTGGAATAGTAAGATAGTTATAGGCCACTTCAGTGTTTTCCTGTTCGGATTTATTCTGATACACCAACTGCTCTCCATTACTTTTTATATGTCCTGTTTCATAAGATTCTCCTTTTTTCAGGAAAACATTAGACCCATCTTCCAAAGTCAAAGTCGCTTTGTCACTTCCAATTTCAATGGTCTCAGTTTTTTCCGTAACTACCGGAAGGTTTGTATTCTGCTCCGGTGCTCCATTCAAAATATAATAGGTCAGAGATCCAGCAATGAGAATAGCAATAGCCGCAGCATACTTCCAAAGTACCTTGTTCTTTTTCTTAGAATCGATGCTTCGCAAAACGGTCTCCCATCCTTCTTCAAGATCAACGGATTCTTTTTCGCCATCATACTTTTCCTTTACCAATTCGAAATAGGCCCTGTGGTCTTCAGATTCTGAATACCACTCATTGAACACCTCCGTTTCCGCCTTGGTAAGCGTATTGTTTATCTTTTTTAGAATAAGTTTAAATTCCATTATTGCATATCAGTTTAGGGGCGCAATCATTATATAGACAATTGTAGAATTAAAATGGGTGACAAAAAATGCAGAAAAAAAATAAAATTTTGATAGGATTCATAAAATTTACCCTGTTTTATTGACTCCCCGCTCCTTATTTTCTGGAATATCTATGAAATCTATAATCTTTATTACAACAGTTTAGCAGCGTTTTTCTTGAAGTCTTCACCTCAGTTCTTTTGTAGAATGCCCACTTTTTAAGAATAAAAAAGGACAAAATAGGTAGATACGAGCATGATAACTGAAACAATCAACTGCCCAATTTTGATTTTGGCTCTTTTTAATTGGGTTTTTACTGTATTCACCGAAATACCCAGCTCATCTGCAATCTCTGAGTATCTATAATTACTCACAAATCGCAATTTCACTATGGTCTGCATTTTTGAAGGCAAGGCATCCACAATTTCTATCACACGGGCATAAATTGCTTTTTTATCTGAAGTGGAAAAAGCATCAAGGTTGTACTCTTCTGAAACCACTGCATGTAGTTCCAGTAGGTTGACTTCATCCGTAATTTTAATGGATTTTAAGAAATTCAAACATCTATTTCTAACCATGGCATACATATAACCTTTCAGAGAGGTCTGAATAGTTATAGTATCGCTTTTTTCCCATAAGTAAATAAAAACCTCCTGAACTATATCTTCACTAGGACTCTTATCAAAAAGATACCCATGGGCATATTGTACCAAGTCCTCATAAAAATCATCGAAAAGCTTTTTATAAACAAACCTGTTTTGATTTTGTATTTCTTCTAAAATTGAGATAGAATCCAATTTAGTTTGGCTTAGCTGTATGGCTATACAAAAGTAGTAACTATGATATTATCAAAACAACCCAAAAAAAACTAATATTTTCGCATTTTTTAGGATAATTCTTACCTAATTATTTAAAAATTCACTTTTTGTTGTAAATTGGCAGCGTCCAAAGATATGGCAGCAAAACACCCTTTGTTGCTTTTCACATTATTTACTTTTAAAAAAAGAACTGTTTCAAAAACAAACATGACCTGTTTATTTTAGACAATAAATCTCTGCAAATTATGTGCAACAAAATCATTTTGGTATCACTTTGTATTTTAAGTTTAAGCATTGGATGTGATAACAAAAAAAACAAAGCAAAACCCTCAAACAAATTCATAATCGAGTATCTTGAATATTCTACGGATATTTTAAATTATGGAGGCGTTCCCAAAACCAAGGCAGATCGTGACATGCTAATGTTTTCTGACCAAGGAGCTTGGTTTGCCTATAGTTTGCATGATTCCATCAACTCCAGTATTGGTTTTTCAGGTCCATTTTTAATGACCCAGGAGAATGGCATATGGTCCAGTTCTAGCTTGACTGAATTAGAACTGCTAAATACCAAGAACAACGAAATTTTCAAATGGGAAAATCACCCAAAGCATAGAAATTATTCAAGCCACCTGGACCAGATATACGAAAATGAACACCTAAAAGTGCAACAACAGCTTGTCTATATGACTGGTCATACAGCATTGCAAAAGACTACGATCACCAACCTGACATCTGAGGAAATTTCTATATCCCCAAAAATGAAGGGAGATCTATTCCAATCAGGAATCCGAGTTTCCAAAAAAGGAAATATTATCACACTTTCTTCATCAAAAAGTCCAGCGGTCGGCTATATACAATTCTCTAACACTAATATTCTTGAAATTGCTACGGATAGTACCTCGTATACTGTAAAAGCCGGTTCCTTGATTTTGTCTTCCGGTGAATCAACCTCATTGCTAATTTCCCAAACCTTCATTTTTCCCGAGTATTCTTGGGAGGAGGAAAAACAGAAAATTGACAAAATTGATTTCGATTCGATTTTACAAGCCCGTCAATTAGAAAAGGAAAATGAATTAAAAGCCTTGATTCAAAAAAGAAGGTCCAATTTTACCGATGAAGTTTACTCCCAGGTTCTGGCCAAATCCCATCTTACTTTACAAAACAACTGGCGCATTCCCGCGGGTGAATTAAAACACCAAGGACTTTTTCCAAGTTATCATTATGAATGGTTTCACGGGTTTTGGTCATGGGATTCATGGAAACATGCTGTAGGATTATCCCATTACAACCCTGAACTGGCCAAAGACCAGATAAGGGCCATGTTCGATTTTCAAAAGGACAATGGATTTATTGTGGACTGTGTTTACCGAGATACTACCATAGAAGCCCATAATTTTAGAGATACCAAACCTCCACTTGCTGCTTGGGCAGTAGCAAAAATCATGGAAAAAGATACTTCGGCAGATTTTGTCAGGGAAATGTACCCCAAGTTGAAAAAATACCATGACTGGTGGTATGCTGAACGAGATCATGATCAAGACGGGTTATGTGAATATGGTTCCACTGATGGAACACTCATTGCCGCCAAATGGGAAAGCGGAATGGACAATGCCATACGTTTTGATGATTCCAAAATAGTAAAGAATTCCGAAGGAGCATATTCTCTGGACCAAGAGAGTGTTGACCTAAATGCCTACCTTTTTGCTGAAAAAATGTATATGGCCGATTTAGCAGAAAAATTGGGTGAAAAAGAGGATGCAGCCATGTTTAGAAAAGATGCTGAAATCTTAAAAAAGCGTATACAAGATCAATTTTATGATTCAGAGGATGGATGGTTTTATGACACCAATCTAGACGGCTCAGTTTTCATTAAGGGTGCGGGTAGTGAAGGGTGGACAGCGCTTTGGGCAACGGCAGCCACGGAAGAACAGGCCCAAAGGGTAAAAGAAAAAATGATGGACCTTGAAAAATTCTTTACCACGGTACCCTTTCAGACCATGTCCAAAGATCATCCTAAATTTAACCCAGCCAATGGATATTGGCGGGGTCCCAATTGGCTAGACCAAGCATATTTTGGTGTAAAGGGATTGCGCAATTATGGTTTTAATGAAGAAGCGGACAGAGCAACCGTACAAATCTTAAAAGGAGCAGAAGGCCTCTTGGATAAAGGGAAATCAATACGTGAAAATTACCACCCAATTACAGGTAAGGGGCTATATGCCAAAAATTTTAGCTGGAGCGCAGCACATATCATTATGTTATTAATGGAAGAATAAAAATGCAGTACAACACTATAAAGATAACCACTGAACAAGCGGAGCAAATTGCCTTGGATTTGTTTTCTATAAACGGAAAAGCAAAACCCCTTCCTGGTGAACTTGATTTTAATTTTAGGATTAAGGATGGGGGTGACAAAAGCTATATCCTAAAAATTTCGCGTCCGGATGAGGATGAGGATTACTTGGATTACCAACAGCAGTTATTGCTCCACATAGAAAAAAAAGGAAAGGATATAGTTTCACCTTTGGTAATCAAAGACAAAAACGGACATGCGATTTCCAATTTTAAGGATGATTCAGGAAATCTTCGAATGGTTCGTTTACTTACATGGGTCTCAGGCAGGGTCTGGAGCAGTGTAAATCCACAATTGGACACACTACGTTTTTCCTTAGGGGAACAATGTGGAAAAATCACCCAAATACTAAAGGATTTTGACCATCCCAATGCCCATCGGGATTTTGAATGGGATATTGTACAATCCCTTTGGACCAAAGAGCACCTACATTTATTTAAGGGTGAGGAAAAGGAAATCATTGCTTTTTTTCAATCTGGATTTGAAAAGGATGCTTCTACGTACACTGACCTTCGAAAAAGTGTGGTACATAATGATGCCAATGATAATAATGTAATTGTATCTCCAGATTTGGTCCAACCAAAAACAAGTGCGATCATTGATTACGGAGATGCGGTATACACTCAGGTCATAAATGACCTTGCCGTTGCCTGTGCATATGCCATAATGCACCATAATGACCCTCTTGAAGCGGCACTGCCTCTGATAAAAGGATACCACTCAACCTTTCCTTTGGAAGAAGCGGAGTTGGAACATTTGTACAATGCCATTGCAATGCGATTGGTTATCTCAGTCACCAAATCTGCTATAAATCGGGTCAAGGAACCTGACAATGAATATTTATTGATCAGTGAAAAACCTGCTTGGGAAGTTTTAAAAAAATGGTATGCTATAAATTCTGGTTTTGCGAAATACAGTTTTAGGTCGACCTGTGGATTTGAAGCACATCCCAATACTAAAAAATTTGAAGATTGGGCTTCTACCCAAAACTTTGAACTTTCTGACTTGTTTCCAACGGTCGGTAAAAATGAAGTCCATCATTTAGATTTAAGTGTATCCAGTAAATGGATAGGGCATGAAAAGGAATTCAATGACCTGGATTTGTTCCAATTTAAAATTGATAGACTTCAAAAAGAAAAACCAAACCAGATTCTAGCTGGAGGGTACCTGGAACCTCGGCCGCTTTACACGTCTACTGAATATGATAAAATAGGGAACAGTGGCAGGGAAAGTCGAACCATTCATTTAGGGGTCGATTTTTGGTTGCCAGCACAAACTCCTGTACATGCCATATTGGATGGCGAAGTAATTATTGCTGTAAATGATGAAGGTGATAAGGAATATGGCGGATTGGTTATCCTAAAACATCAAGCGGAGAATTTTAGTTTTTATACACTTTATGGACATCTTACTCCTGGTAGTGCTACCAGTAAAAAAAGAGGGGAAATCATAAAAAAAGGAGGATGTATTGGACATTTGGGTAACTATCCTGAAAACGGGAACTGGGCACCACATCTCCATTTTCAAGTGATGTTGTCTTTGTTGGGTCATACTATCGATTTTCCTGGTGTTGCCTATTTTAAACAATTGGACGTCTGGAGGAGCCTTTGCCCCGATCCAAACCTGTTGTTCAAGGTTGAAGGACTAGAAAATTCAAACAGAACTACAAATGAGGATTTGATTTCCTATCGGAAAAAGTATTTGGGTAAAAGTCTGAGCCTACAATACAAAATCCCAATACGAATGGTTCGTGGAGCTGGCCAATATCTAATGGATCAGTATGGTCAAAAGTATTTGGATACCGTCAATAACGTGGCCCATGTAGGTCATGAAAATTATGCAGTGGTCAAAGCTGGGAAAGAACAAATGGCACTTCTCAATACCAATTCACGCTACCTACATGAAAACATAAACGAGCTGGCCAAAGAATTGCTGGAGACTTTACCTCCAGAACTTAGTGTGCTCCACTTCGTGAATTCAGGAAGTGAGGCCAATGAATTGGCCGTACGTATGGTAAAAGCGGTTACCGGTGAACGCGATATTATTGCCTCAGAAGTAGGATATCATGGGAACTCAAACATGTGCATTGATATAAGCTCCTATAAATTTGATGGTAAAGGAGGCCAAGGAGCTCCTGAACATACCCATATCTTTCCCCTGCCAGACACTTTTAGGGGAAAATACCGGGACGAAAATGCAGGTTCAAAATATACTGAGGAAGTACAATATCAGATTGATTCCATCCATAAAAAAGGAAGGGGTGTTGGTGCATTTATCATAGAACCCATTATTAGTTGCGGAGGCCAAATAGAGCTTCCAAAAGGCTTTTTATCGCAAGCATATGCTACTATCAGAGCTGCGGGCGGGCTATGTATTTCTGATGAAGTACAGGTAGGATGCGGTCGTATGGGAAAAACTTTCTGGGGATTCCAGCTTTATGATGTAATTCCTGATATTGTTACTATTGGTAAACCTTTGGGCAACGGACACCCATTGGCCGCTGTTGCCTGTACACAAGAAGTTGCGGAGAAATTTGCCAACGGAATGGAATATTTCAACACTTTTGGAGGCAATCCCGTATCCTGTGCTATTGGAACTGCGGTTCTAAGAACAGTGAAGCGAGACAAGCTTCAGGAAAATGCCCTTGAAGTAGGTGAGTTCTTGAAATCCGAACTACAACTATTATCGGCAGAATTCCCAATTATCGGTGATGTGCGGGGCCAAGGTCTCTTTCTGGGCTTTGAATTGGTGGATGGAAAAATGAATCCGTTGGGCGACCATGCAGATTATTTGGCCAACCGTATGAAAGACCATGGTATTTTGATGAGCACTGATGGTCCAGATTATAATGTACTCAAAATCAAACCTCCCATTGTCTTTACCAAAGAAAATGCCAAAGAACTGATTTTCTATCTAGGAAAAATTTTGGCTGAAGACTATATGAAATCCTATTGAATTCAAGACATCTAAAAGTACCATGAAACTAAAAATAACTTTTGTTTTAATCCCCTTTTTCATTCTTAGCTGTAAAAAAGAGCCTTTACCGACAGTATCGGAACAGACCTATCACTACAATCATGAAATTTTTGAGGAAAACAAATTACCTCCAAGAGCTACATTCTTTGCTTCTGAATCTCCTTCAATTCAAAAGAAAGAATCATCTCAAAGATTTATGGACTTGAATGGGGATTGGAAATTTCATTTTGTAAAAGACCCCAAGCAGCGGCCCACAACGTTTCAAAATGTGAATTTTGATGATAGCAAATGGGAAACTATTCCAGTGCCGGCCAATTGGGAAGTGCAAGGGTACGATTATCCCATCTATTTGGATGAACGATATCCGTTTGACACCAAATGGCCAGATGCACCCGCCGATTATAACCCAGTAGGAACGTATAGAAAAGAAATAGTTTTAGATAAAGAATTTCTATCGGAGGATGTTATTCTTCATTTTGCCGGGGCTAAATCCGCCATGTACGTTTATGTAAACGGTGTTTATGTGGGTTATTCCCAAGGCAGTAAAACTCCTGCCGAGTTCAATATCTCCTCGTTTCTTCAGCCTGGAAAAAATCTGCTAGCCTTGCAAATGTTCCGATGGAGTGATGCCAGCTACCTAGAAAGTCAGGACATGTTGCGTATGAGCGGCATTGAAAGGGACGTATATCTCTATTTAAGACCCAAAGTGTTTGTTTCGGATTATTATACGTACACCAATTTGGACAACAATTATACCGATGGTGTTTTCAAGGGGACCATAGTCCTTAATAACGATTCAGATACAAGCTCCTCCGGAAATATTACATTGGAACTTCTTGATGATCAAAATTCAGTTTTCAAAGAAACCTCTCCATTTGAAGTTCCATCAGGACAAACCACTGAAGTCAACCTAGAGCATATAATAAAGGGAGTCAAACAATGGTCGGCGGAAATTCCAAATTTGTATACCCTTCAAATTAAGTTGGAAGATTCCCAGAATCCAAAAAACAACCAATACATAAAAAATCATGTTGGTTTTAAGAGTGTGGAGATAAAAAACAGTCAGGTGCTCATCAACGGAAAACCAATTTATATAAGAGGTGTTGATCGCCATGAAACAGACCCATTCACTGGTCATGTGGTTTCAAGGGAATCCATGGAAAAGGATATCAAACTCATGAAACAAAACAACATCAACGCGGTACGAAGTTCCCACTACCCCAACGACCCTTATTGGCTGGATTTATGCGACAAATATGGTTTGTATGTGGTTGATGAGGCCAATATTGAAAGTCACCCCCTGGCCATAGATGAAAAAACACAGATTGGAAATGAGATGAGCTGGCTACCTGCCCATATGGCTCGAACACAACGAATGTATTACAGGGACAGAAACCATCCATCTATCTATTCCTGGTCTTTGGGTAACGAAGCCGGTGAAGGAGAAGTTTTTAGAACCACCTACAAGTGGTTAAAGCAACAAGACGATAATCGTATTGTGCAATACGAACCTGCAGGAAAGGAAGATTACACAGACCTTTATTGTCCTATGTACCCCAAACCCGAATATTTAATCAATCATGGAAAATCAGATTCTGACAAACCTTCCATTATGATTGAATATGCCCACGCAATGGGAAATTCTGTTGGGAATTTGCAAGACTATTGGGATATCATTGAAACTTACCCCAACCTTCAAGGTGGTTTTATTTGGGACTGGGTAGATCAAAGTTTGGAGTATAAGGATGAAAATGGAAAACCTTATTTGGCCTATGGCCATGACTATCATGCTGATTTACCAACTGATGGTAATTTTTTAAACAATGGTCTAGTAGACCCGTATCGAAATCCCCACCCGCATTTGTTTGAAGTTAAAAAGGTGTACGAGCCTGCCCAGTTTAGTTATTTGGGCAATGGAACTATCAAAATTGAGAACAAAAACTTCTTTACTGATTTTTCAGATAAAGAGATTCGAATAAAACTATTGGTCAATGGAGAAGTTAAGCATGAAGAGGCCAATATTTCTGTTGATGTACAACCCCAACAATCCCAAACAATTGCACTGAATGGGATACCTGATTTATTTATTCCGGAAGATGAATTTATTTTGGAGGTAGGATTGTTTCAAAAGGAAGCCACACCTATAATCCCAAATGGCCACGAAGTGGCATGGGACCAATTTGTATTGAATAAAGGAGTATTTGCACACTCATCCACATCGGGTAATATGTTGAAAATTACACCTAACGAGAAATTTATTGAGATTGCAAACGATAAAACCAGCCTTAAAATCAACAAGGAGTCCGGTGAAATTACTTCATGGGCCTTTGAAGGAAAAAGGATAACCGATTATCCAATTAAACCCAACTTTTGGCGCCCACCTACCGACAACGATTTAGGAAATGGAATGGACAAATGGGCAAAAGTTTGGCAGGATGCCACTTATAATTATACGGCCGTTTTAGTCGCTGAGCCTAAGGCAACCACAAATGGAGTTGCCTTCAAGACACAGTACTCACTTCCCAATGATGAAGCTGATGTAAAAGTGAACTATGAAATTACCTCAGATGGGGCACTTAAGGTTGATTTTGGTATTGCTCCAAAAAAGGAGGAGCTTTCGAACATCCCAAAATTGGGCATGTATTTGACGCTTCCAAAGGACTTTACTGATACGTCATGGTATGGAAAGGGTCCTGAAGAAAGTTATTGGGACAGAAAAACAGGTATGAAAACTGGATTGTATTCTGGGAAAATTTCAGAACAGTTCCACAGATATTCCCGTCCACAGGAAACTGGAAATAAAACAGACGTCCGATGGATGAAAGTTTCCTCCAAAGACTTAACGTTGGAAGTTACCGGAAGGACATTGCTAAATTCAAGTATCTGGCCCTTTGACATGGCCGAATTGGATTTTAGTAGTGAGGAGGGTGCTATTTCAGCCTCTGGATTGGTTCCAGTAACCAAAAAACATGGTGCGGATATCACATTAGGGGAAACTGTCCAATGGAATATTGATTATTTGCAGATGGGAGTTGGAGGAGATACTTCCTGGGGAAGATTGGTACATGAAGAATATACCATAGCTCCAAAAAAATACAAGTATTCATTTGTCATAAGCCCATTAAAAAGGTAGCCACGATTCTAAATATTAAATGCAGAAGTATGCTTAATTTCTTTAAGCACGAAAGAACTATTGAGCTCACCAATATTCTCCAGTTTCGAAAGTTTGTATTTTACAAAATCGTGATAAGCTTCCAAGCTTTCGGTGTTTACTTTTAATACAAAGTCAACTTTTCCCGCCATATGGAAGCATTCTTGTACTTCCTCAAGACTTCGAATCTGTTCTTCAAACTTCTCAATGAAAGAAGATTCATGGAACCGCATAGCAATCTGACAGAATGCCGTTACAGGAAGCCCTATACGCTTTTTATTCAACAAGGCTACATACTTTCTTATATACCCGAGTTTTTCCAATCTCTTGATGCGTTCATAAACAGGTGATACTGTGAGATTTAAATTTGCAGCAATTTCTTTAGCGGTCTTTTTTGAGTTTTCTTGTAGAATTCTAAGGATAGTAATGTCAGTCCCGTCAAGTTTTTCCATATCGTTATCAATAAACTTTACTGTTTTTAAACGTTAAAATAACATTTATTAAGTAATAAAAATGGTTTTTACACAAATTTCAATAAAAATAATGTATTTTAATCAATATCTCAATTATTTAATCTGTTTAATATAAATTTGGTAGTAACAAACGCTATAATATACTAACAAGTTACATGAGTCATTCTATTTTGATAACTGGGGCTAATGGGCAACTAGGTACGGTTTTGACCCAAGCACTTCAATTGAAGTATGGATTGGAAAATGTAATCGCATCCGATTTACATCCCTCGAAATCTTATGAGGGTATATTTGAGGTCTTGGATGTGACAAATGTTGAGCGTCTTGAGCAGGTTATCCTCCAATATGAGGTCAAACAGATTTACCATTTGGCAGCTATCCTATCAGCAAATGGGGAAAAGAATCCCTTAAGAACTTGGGAAGTAAACATGAAGGCATTGCTCAATGTTTTGGAAGCTTCCAGGATTAATCATGTCGACAAGGTTTTTTACCCAAGCTCCATTGCAGTTTTTGGTGAAAGCGCCCCCCAAACAAATACTCCCAATGACTCTTTGCTAGATCCCGTGACGTCTTATGGTCTAAGCAAGGCAGCTGGAGAGAATTGGGGGAAATATTATTTTCATAAATACGGACTTGATGTGAGATCTTTACGATATCCAGGGATAATTGGACACCAATCCAACCCTGGTGGTGGCACTACCGATTATGCAGTGGAAATATTCCATAAGGCTGTTAAACAACAACCGTTCACATGTTTTTTGGATGAAGAAACCACACTCCCCATGATTTTTATGGACGATGCCGTGAGAGCTACCCTGGAACTCATGGAGGCCCCGAGGGAAAATATCAAGATAAGGACATCATATAATATTGCCGGAATAAGTTTTTCTCCGGCACAGGTTGTGGATTCCATTAGAGAAAAATACCCTGAATTCAAAGTTGAATATGCTCCCGATTATAGACAGGACATTGCATCTAAATGGCCCAAAAGTATATTAGATAAAGAAGCTCACCGTGACTGGAGCTGGAAACCGCGATATAGTCTTTCTAAAATTACAAAGACTATGATTGATAAACTGGAAAACAAATATGCCATGTACAACTAAAACTGTTTTTCTCTGCTAGTAAAATAGCAAAACCAACTAACTCAAAAAACCACTTAACGGAAAGGCAGCCGTTAAAAATTATTAAGAAAATGGAACGTATATTACATGAACACGACGAATACCAGTTCCAACAATTTAAAAATGGTGACGAAAAAGCATTCAAATTCTTTTTTGAACAGCACCACAACCAAATTGTTGGTTTTTGCATACAGTTCATTGGCGACCATGACAAAGCCAAAAGTGTAACACAGGACGCATTCATAAACCTTTGGATAAGCAGAAGTAAAATAAAAGAACTAAAAGGAATACGATCTTTTTTGTATACTTCTGCCAAAAGCAATTGTTTAAATTTATTGAGACATAAAAAGGTGGTCTACAAATACTCCGATTCTTATATTAGGCGTAGAGAGCGTCAAATAAATCTTGAAGTGCTGCAAGCCATGGATTTTGACAGCGCAACACTTTCAGAATTGGAGAATTTGATACAAAACTCAATTAAAAAATTACCTGAAAAATGCAAGCATGTTTTTAACATGCGCCGTTTTGATAACAAGAAAAATCAAGAAATTGCCGAAGAACTCAGCATTTCAGTGAAAGCTGTTGAAGCTAATATGACCAGAGCCTTAAAAAGTCTTAAGCATAGCCTTTCTGATTATATGCCACTTCTTCTTTTTGGTATTTTTTGCCTCAACCTCAACGTGTAAAACAAAATAATAATTAGAATTGAGGTTCATCAAGAATCTCCAAATAATAAGCACCCATTAGCATACTTTGTAAGTTTTTATTTGAGTTAGTTTGAGTTAGTTGAAAGTTTCAAAGGGACGCCGACCCGTCCCTTTGACTTTTAAAGTCCTGGACAAGGGCACTGAACAACAAAGTTTACTACGGGACCAACACAAAATGGGGCAAGGCCAAATCAAAAGAAGACAATGGACAACAAGTTGATCAACAAATATCTTTCAGGAAAGGCATCCAAAGAAGAGACAAGGGCCATTTTTGATTGGATCGATGCCTCACCCAAAAACAAACATGAGTTCATGGAACTCAAAAAAATATGGAGCCTCTCCGTTGAGGTCGACGGTGACAAGGAAGGGGCATGGAAACTGGTCGAGAAAAAACTGAAGGACCTCAAAAGAAGAAAGCGCATCAACACCTCTTTGAAGTACGCCGCCGTCCTATTGATCGGCACCGGGGTCGCCATAGGACTCAAAAACGAGAAACCAGTGGAGCAACTGCCCCAGGACCAGATTATACTGGAGCTCAGCGACGGTACCAAAAAGATACTGCGAAACGACGGCAGCCAAGAAATCTTGGACCCGAACGGGGCCGTACTTGGCAAACATGACCAGAACGCCATCTCCTATGAAAATGCGAAGACAGGCAGCGACAATGGAGAACTGGCCTACAACACCCTTTACATCCCCTATTCCAAAAGGTTCAACCTAGTCCTTTCGGACGGCACGACCGTCCACCTCAATTCAGGGACAACATTGAAGTATCCCGTCAAATTTTCAAAAGAGGGCCAAAGGGAGGTCTTCCTGGACGGTGAGGCCTTCTTCGAGGTATCCAAGAACAAGGAAAGCGAATTCATCGTACGGGCAAACGGACTGGACACCAGGGTCTACGGTACAAGGTTCAACATCAATGCCTACCAAGATGACGACATCCAGGAAGTGGTCCTCGTGGAAGGATCTATAGGCGTTCAAAAAGAAGGGGGCGGCGGCAAAGAACTGTTGCTCGATCCCAACGAAAAGGCCGCCATCAACGATCGGGGACAGCTCTTCAGGGAATCCGTGGACATCTCGGGCTACATTGCCTGGATCGACGGGGTGCTCATATTTGAAAACGAACGCTTGGGCAACATCCTCAAAAAACTGGAAAGACACTACGATGTCTCCATACAGAACAACTACCACGCAATCAACGACAACAGGTACACAGGACACTTTGATATCGAGAGCGTGGATGACATCCTTAGAACTTTCAGCAAGCACAAACCATTTGTGTATGCAGTTGATGGACGAAATATTGTGATTAGTCCATAATTCAAAAAGTGTATTTCAAAATCAAAATTTCCCATTTTATGCTCCATACGAGCTTTGGGTTTTGCTTTGCACATAGAATAAACCTTGCTTCACTTTAGGTAAAGTAGGTTTCAACCATTCCTTAAATATTTCCATTATTCATTCAATCGGTTACAATAGGATATAAAAACTGGCCACAATCTGAACAGAGCATCGCAAAAACCTCCTGCCAATCATATATTCCTCTTTAATTGGCCCTTTTTTTTATCAAACTGTTAAAAATTTAAGATTTCGATATAGGGTAAAACAGGTTATGCGTGTACTTAATAGTAAACACCTAGTAGCATACTTTGTAAGTTTTTATTTGAGTTAGTTTGAGTTAGTTGAAAGTTTCAAAGGGACGCCGACCCGTCCCTTTGACTTTTAAAGTCCTGGACAAGGGCACCGAACAACAAAGTTTACTACGGGACCAACACAAAATGGGGCAAGGCCAAATCAAAAGAAGACAATGGACAACAAGTTGATCAACAAATATCTTTCAGGAAAGGCATCCAAAGAAGAGACAAGGGCCATTTTTGATTGGATCGATACCTCACCCAAAAACAAACATGAGTTCATGGAACTCAAAAAAATATGGAGCCTCTCCGTTGAGGTCGACGGTGACAAGGAAGGGGCATGGAAACTGGTCGAGAAAAAACTGAAGGACCTCAAAAGAAGAAAACGCATCAACACCTCTTTGAAGTACGCCGCCGTCCTATTGATCGGCACCGGGGTCGCCATAGGACTCAAAAACGAGAAACCAGTGGAGCAACTGCCCCAGGACCAGATCATACTGGAACTCAGCGACGGTACCAAAAAGATACTCCGAAACGATGGCAGCCAAGAGATCTTGGACCCGAACGGGGCCGTACTTGGCAAACATGACCAGAACGCCATCTCCTATGAAAATGCAAAAACAGGCACCGACAACGGAGAACTGGCCTACAACACCCTTTACATCCCCTATTCCAAAAGGTTCAACCTAGTCCTTTCGGACGGCACGACCGTCCACCTCAATTCAGGGACCACATTGAAATATCCCGTCAAATTTTCAAAAGAGGGCCAAAGGGAGGTCTTCCTGGACGGTGAGGCCTTCTTCGAGGTATCAAAGAACAAGGAAAGTGAATTCATCGTACGGGCAAACGGACTGGACACCAGGGTCTACGGTACAAGGTTCAACATCAATGCCTACCAAGATGACGATATCCAGGAAGTGGTCCTCGTGGAAGGATCTATCGGCGTGCAAAAAGAAGGGGGCAATGGCAAAGAACTGTTGCTCGACCCCAACGAAAAGGCCGCCATCAACGATCGGGGACAGCTCTTCAGGGAATCCGTGGACATCTCGGGCTACATTGCCTGGATCGACGGGGTGCTCATATTTGAAAACGAACGCTTGGGCAACATCCTCAAAAAACTGGAAAGACACTACGATGTCTCCATACAGAACAACTACCACGCAATCAACGACAACAGGTACACAGGACACTTTGATATCGAGAGCGTGGATGACATCCTTAGAACTTTCAGCAAGCACAAACCATTTGTGTATGCAGTTGATGACAACAGAATAACCATTAATCCATAACTCAAATAAAAATGCCTATGTAGAAACAACCTTTTAAAGCTAAAAAAATCAGGAAATGCTGCAACATTCCCTGATTGGAAAACAATTTAAATAATCAAACAAAATATCTAAATCAACTCAAAATTATGAATAATTATTTGTGTTTTTTAGGGAAGGTAAACTTCTTTCCTAGGATAGACTTAAAGATGAGATTGACATTTATTTTTCTTTTAGTGGCCCTTTTCAAAATTAATGCCAGCAGCTATTCCCAAGCAACCAAGGTTTCCCTTGATCTTGAGAATGTAAGTGTGGCAGAGGTCTTTAATGAAATAAAGTCAAAAACAGAATTCAAAATATTATATATGAATTCTGAAATCGACCTTGAACGTAAAGTATCGGTACGTGTAAACAAAAAACGTGTAGAAAGAGTTTTGGACATACTCTTTAACAATACCAACATACAATATGAAATTGTTGGAAAACAAATTGTATTGCGTCTGGAGTCTCAAAAATCTATTGTGAAACCAAAGGTTTCTATTCAACCCAATGCAAGCCTTGAAAATATCCAACAAGACATTCAAGGAAATATTACCGATGCGGATGGAGGTCCTCTACCAGGGGTAAACATTGTGGTTCAAGGAACAACCACAGGAACACAGTCGGATTTTGACGGTAATTATGCCATCAAAGCTTCTCAAGGTGATGTATTGGTCTTTACCTATTTAGGGATGCAAACGCAAACGGTTACCGTTGGTAGCAACACCACTATAAATGTAGTAATGCAAGAAGATGCCGAAAGCTTGGACGAAGTGGTTGTGGTAGGTTACGGCACCCAAAAGAAGGCTACATTATCAGGTTCTGTTGCTACAACTACCGGAGAAGCACTTGAAAAGTCATCTGCTCCCAACCTTACGGGAGCATTGTCTGGAAAAGTAGCGGGTGTATTTGTAGACACGGGAAGTTCTATTCCTGGATCTGACAATTCTGCTATTAGAATCAGGGGTACAAATACTTTCAGAAACTCTTCAGCGCTTGTAGTTGTTGATGGTATTCCTGATCGTGCAGGTGGTATCGCAAGAATAAATCCTGCTGATATTGAAAGTATCTCCGTATTAAAAGATGCCTCCGCGGCCATTTATGGTGCCAGGGCAGCAAACGGGGTTATTCTTGTCACTACAAAACGTGGTAAAAAAGGACCAGCAACTGTTAAGTTTACTTCCAATTATGGTTTACAAAGCTTCACTACTTTACCAGACATGTTGACTGGTGCAGAATATATGGATCTGGTAAATGTACTCAATGTGTATAAACTACCCGTTTCTCAATGGGAAGCTGCTCATGCTGGAAGGGGAGCACCTTATACCCGTACTGACAATGGAGATGTGGTAAATCCAACCTTTACCAATGAAAGAATTGAGAACACCAGAGCTGGAAACGATCCATGGGCATTTCCAGATACAGATTGGTTTGAAGAACTCACTCTTAAAAATGCTCCGGTTTCACGACAAAATTTACAAGTTTCTGGAGGTACGGAAAATGTTTCATATCTGGCATCCTTGGGTCACCTAAAGCAGGCTGTCAATTTCAGAGGAGCTCCAGATGGATTTGAACAATGGGATTTGCGTGTAAATCTTGATGCAAAAATTAGCGAACATCTTAAACTGGATGTGGGATTATACGGCAGACAGGAAAACAATCGTCTTGCTACTAGAAATATCATTCCTGACTTGATCAGACAATACCCTTGGTTCCCAGCATACTGGCCAACAGGTGAATTTGGACCTGATATTGAAAATGGAAACAACCCAGCCATACGTGCTACTGATAAACCAGGTTACAATGATACCGATCGTTCCTATATGCAAAGCAACATTGGCTTGACCTTTAAAGTACCTGGAGTAGATGGATTGGAACTAAGAGGAAATGTTTCCTATGACAAATTCAATCGAGATTTCACAAATTGGAACAGACCTTGGCAATTGTATACCTGGGATGGAGTCAATAGGGATTCTTCTGGCCTTACATTGGCTGATCGTGGTCCTCAAACACCCAATTTATATGAAGAACATAACACACGCACCGACTTCACGGCAACCTTCAATGCTTCCTATGAAAAAGAATGGGGTGATCATTACTTTAAGATTCTGGGAGGTATAACCCGTGAACAAGTTGATCGTAAAAGAATATTTGCATTTAAAGACTTTTTTGTATCCAGTGATTTAGCACAGCTATCTTTTGGTGGAGCAGAAAACCAGAACAATGGAGGAGATGCATCAGAAGTTGCTCGATTGAACTATTATGGCCGTGCCAATTATGCATATAAGAGCAAATATCTATTGGAGTTGTTGTTTAGGTATGATGGATCTTATCTTTTCCCAGAGGATAATCGCTTTGGATTTTTCCCTGGCGCATCCGCTGGTTGGGTACTATCAGAAGAACCATTCTTTAAGGAGGCCCTTCCATTCTTTGACTTCTTTAAATTAAGAGGTTCTTATGGACAAATGGGGAACGATAGAGTTGGTGCATTCCAGTTCAACTCAACTTATAGTCTTTCCTTTACAGGTTTAGATGATGTAACTACCACAGCGTTTGAAGATAACGTGGCTAACCCCGACATTACTTGGGAAAAAGCTACTTCAAAAAACCTTGGTTTGGATTTCAAAATTCTAAACAATAAGATTACTGTTGGTGTTGATTATTTCATCAATACTAGGGAAGATATCTTAACTCCACCGGATTTAACACTCCCATCCATAACCGGTATTGATCCGCCTTTCTTAAATATTGGAGAATTTGAGAATAAAGGTTTTGAAGTATCCTTGGGTATAAACGGAGGGAATGATAATGGGTTTAGTTATGATGTAACCTTTAACCTAAGTGATTCCAATAACAAATTGATATTCTTTGACGAACCGGCTTTGGAAGACAGACCATGGCAACGTCAAACTGGGGGAGAAATTGGAAGACCGCTTTTATACCAATTTGACGGTGTTTTCAGAACCCAGGCGGAAATCGATGCAGAGACTTTGGATTATAGCGGTGTAACCCCGGCACTTAAGCCTGGAGATGCAAGGGTTGTGGATATTAGCGGTGATGGTACTATTGGCCCTGAGGATAGAAGACGTACGGGAGGAAGTGCCTTTGCCGATACACAGTTTGGTTTAAATACGGCCATTACCTATAAAAATGTTGATTTCAACATGTATTGGGCAGGAGCAACTGGGGGTTACAGCAACTACGAGTGGTCCTTTATGTCCGGTACTTTGGCCAACGTACAGCGCGACGTTCGTGATCGTGCCTGGTCTTTGGACAATATAAACGCTCCCAAACCAAGATTGGCTGATAGGGGTGACCAGTGGTATTCTGGTCAAACGGATGCCTATTTGTTAACCCGGGACTATATTCGTCTAAAAACGCTAGAAATTGGTTACAATTTCGCTGATGATATCGTGAAGTTAATTGGTGCCAAAAGTATGAGGCTTTCATTTTCTGGTACAAATTTGTTAACTTTTACTGATTTTCCTTTTGATCCCGAAACCGTACAGGTCGGTAATGGAGACCTTTCGGATAACGGCATTAGAGTTAATGATGGTGCCCAAGGGGTTAGCGGTGGAAATGTTAACAATGGAAATGCCTACCCTTTGCTAAAAACATATAATGTAGGATTTCAAGTAACTTTTTAAAAAAAAAATGATGAAAAAGCATGTTTTAAAGATTACGACCTTATTTGTGTTCGCAGTCCTTGCTACAGGATGTGAAGATGAATTTTTGAGTACTACACCTTTGGATAAGATAGGTAGTACCAGTGTATGGGCGGATAAATCGCTCGCTGAAGCAGCAGTTTTGGATTTGTACCAAGGCACATGGGCCGGGGTGCTGTCCGATGAGATAACTACTGATGCGTTTACAGATCACGCCGTATTTACCCACCCTGGACGTGGTGTAGATGGTTATACTGAAGGTAAAATGAACGAGGCTGGAAATTACAAAGTAATGTGGTGGTTTGAATGGGATAACTTATATCCTTATATCCGTGCTGCCAACATTGCCATTCAGCAGTTGACTGCCAATGAGAATGGTTTTGCAGATGATTTTGTGACTCAAATGTTGGGAGAGGCCTACTATATGAGAGGTTATTTTTACACCCAATTAATGCGTCAGTATGGGGGTGTGCCGTTGATACTTGAGCCACTTGGATTGGACGCAGACCCTAACATACCGCGTAATACCTTTGAAGAAACCATCAATCAGATTGTTTCAGATCTGGATCAGGCCATTGTTCTTTTGGCAGATGCACCCTTATCAAAGGCAAGAGCCAACAGGTTTACCGCCATGGCTATGAAGTCAAGAGTATTGACCCACGCTGCAAGTGACTTGTACGAGCCTTCCAAAGCCTCTGCTGTATCTACTATTTCTTCATACAGTAACAAAGAGTTGATCGGCTATACAGGCGGTTCACAGTCTACAAGATGGCAAGCTGCCGAAGCTGCTTCCAAAGCATTATTGGATGCCACTACCGGTTATAAATTGGATTATTCGGCTCCAGCTTCCCAGGAAGAAGCCATTCAAAATTATGAAGACATATGGCTTCAGGGTGGTGACAACCAAGATTTCATTTGGGGAAGACTGGTACAAGAATTCGGTTTCAATTCAAGAACCTATGCTGGAGGTAATGGATGGTCTCAAGGTCCCGGAATGGTGGCCTTGTATCATGGTCCAAATGGATACCATGAGTGGGCTGGCACAACACCAACGGAAGCTTTGGTATCCAAGTATACCTTTAGCGATGGAACAGAGTTTGATTGGAATAATCCAGCACATGCGGCTGACCCTTATACCGATCGTGAAGCACGTTTCTATGCCACCTTCTTATTTGACGGAGCTTCTTGGAAGCAAAGAACCGATGACGTTGTCGTTCATGATAACTTTAATGAAATACAAACTGGATTCTATACGTTCTTGGATGGTACCATCAAAAACGGAGTGGATACACGACAAGGTCCTATTGAGGATTGGAACGGTTCCAGAACAGGATATTATTTCAAAAAGTATTCAGATCCAACATTACCTGCATCATGGCCAAGTAATCTTCAAAAAGTGGATGCTCCATACATTCGCTATACCGAAGTTTTGTTGAACTTTGTAGAAGCCAATATCAATTTAGGAGATGAAGCCGAGGCCATAGCTTGGTTGAATAGATTGCGATATAGAAATGGACTTCCTGCAGTGACCGTGTCTGGATCAGAATTGTACGAACTCTATAAAAGAGAGCGTGACAAGGAACTTGCCAATGAAGATGCCAGACTCTTTGATATGAAACGATGGTTGGAAGGTCCATATTCCTTAAACAAACCAGCGCAACAAATTGTTATTCAAGGAGCACAAAAACCAGGTACTACTGTTGACAACTATAGAAAAGATCCTGCTGTGTGGGATTACACCTATACGCCTACAGATTTGGTTTTTGAAAATAGGATATGGCAAGACCATGTTTATTTCACTCCTATTAGACAAGAAGAAATTGACAGGGATCCGGCTCTTATCCAGAACCCAGGGTACTAATTTCTGAATTTTACGTATGTTAATATGAATAACCCTTGGCATAAATGTCCGGGGTTATTCTTATTTTAAAACTTGTTTTACACCCTTATTGCTGATGAAAAAATTACCTTACCTCATTGTTCTATCTTTTTTGATTATTTCCTGCGAACAAAAACCAACCAAGTTGTTTTCTAAACTTGATGCTTCCGAAACAGGAATCGATTTTAAGAATAAGTTAACCGAGACCCACAAGTTCAATTACTTTACCCATCCATACATGTATTTGGGAGGAGGGGTATCTGTTGGGGATATTAACAATGATGGTCTAGAAGACATCTTTTTTACAGGCAATATGGTCCCAAACAAACTATACCTGAACAAAGGAGATTTGAAATTTGAAGACATTTCTGAAAGTGCAGGAATAGTGGGAGACGGAAGATGGTATACGGGTACCACTTTGGTTGATATCAATCAAGATGGATACTTGGATATCTACTGCTCGGTCAATGGTAAATATCCACCTCATAATAATGTACTTTATATCAATAACAAAGACAATACTTTTACAGAAAAGGCAGCTGAGTATGGAATAGATTGTGATGGTTACAGTATGCATTCTACCTTCTTTGACTATGACAGGGATGGCGACCTAGATCTCTATGTTGCCAACTACCCTCCAACTAGCTTTATAGCACCGGTGGAATATTATGCATACATGTTGGATAATCACAAATTGGCGGATTCAGACAAATTGTATCGTAACGACAATGGTCATTTTACTGATGTTACTGAAGAAGCCGGTTTGAGCTCTTTTGGTTTAAGCTTAGGAGTTGTTGCTTCGGACATCAACAATGACGGGTACACAGATATTTTTGTTTCCAATGACTTTAACGCACCTGACTTTTTGTTTATCAACAATCAGGATGGAACCTTTACCAATCAAATAAATACAAGCCTGCAACAAACATCCTTTTTTGGAATGGGTACGGACATAGCCGATTTCAACAATGATGGTTATATGGATATTTTTCAATTGGATATGTCCGCAGAGGACAATTTTAGATCTAAGGCCAATATGTCCTCTATGGATCCCGAAGCTTTTTACAATTCGGTAGGTTATGGGTTACACCATCAATACATGCAGAATTCATTGCAACTAAATAATGGTAATATAAATGGTGAGCTTCCAGTCTTTAGTAATATCTCCAGATTGGCAGGAGTCTCTTCCACAGATTGGAGCTGGGGCGGACTGCTGGCCGATTTTGACAACGATGGTTGGAAAGACCTGTTTGTGACCAACGGTATTCGCCGTGATGTCAACAATAAAGACTTCTACGCTGCTCACCGCGAGTTTTTCGATAAAATGGAAAACGACCCCAATTACAAAAACAAAGAAGAAGAAGTAGGTCTTCTGCAATATTTGGAAAAATTGCCTTCTGAAAAATTGAGCAATTATATGTTCCGTAATGAAGGTGATCTATCCTTCTCAAGAAAAACTAAAGAATGGGGTTTTGAGGAAAAAACATTTTCCAACGGTATGGCATTTTCCGATTTGGACAACGATGGTGACCTTGACCTTATTATTAGCAATCTGGAAGATACCTCAAGTATTTATCGTAATAATGCTTCCAATACCAATCAACTTAGCATTGACCTAAAAGGAAAAGATGGCGTGCTGCCCAATGAGAGCAAAATAACACTTTATACATCAGAGGGAGTGCAGGTACAAGAACACAATACCGTGCGGGGCTATCTATCATCAGTCTCCCCAATAATACATTTTGGCCTTGGAAAAGCGCAGAAAATCGATAGCATTTTGGTCAATTGGCCGAATGGAACAACAACAAAACTGGATGAACTTGAAGCAAATCAAAGAATAACCATCAATTATGATGCAACAGCTGCTTATCCCAGTCCATCGGTTAAACCAAAAGTTACTTCTCAAAAACGTTTTGTGACTGTTGACGAGCCCAATCTTCCCGTTCATAAGGAGAATATTTTTGACGATTTTAAGGAAGAGATTCTATTACCACATAAAAATTCCACTCTGGGACCAGCATTGGCCACTGGGGATTTAAATGGTGACGGTCTGGATGATTACATCATTGGAAGTGCAATTGGAGAAACAGCAGCTGTATATTTTCAGAATAAAACAGGTGGTTTTGATTCAATACCTGTCCCTGATCTTGAAAAGGATAAATTTCATGAAGATCTAGGTATTCTCATCTTTGATGCTGACAATGATGGTGACAATGATTTTTATATAGCCAGTGGGGGCAATGAGTTCAAATATAGGTCTTTGGGGTACCAAGATCGCTTTTATGAAAATTTAGGGGAGAACAATTTCAAACGTAACCTAACTGTAATTCCAAAAATGCTTACAAGTGGATTGGACATTACAGCGTCCGATTTTGATCATGATGGTGATTTAGATTTGTTTCTGGGTGGGCGCTTAATACCTCATAAATATCCAAACCCTGCAGATTCCCATTTATTGGAAAATATCAGTACTTCTTCTGGACCTAAATTTGTTGAAGTTACCGAAAAGGTATTACCGCAGTTAAAATCGCTAGGGCTTGTAACCGCCTCCTCTTGGGTGGATTTTGACAATGATGGCTGGGATGACCTTGTGGTTGTTGGTGAATGGATGCCCATTAAGTTCTATAAAAACACCAACGGAAGTTTTACTGATGTCACCGATCAACTGTTAACCGGAAATACTTCTGGGTGGTGGTACGATATCCAAAAAGGTGATTTTGACAATGATGGCGACCAAGACCTTATAGTTGGTAATTTGGGAAAAAACTATAAATATCAAGCTAGTGAAGAAGCACCCTTTAAAATCTATTTAAATGATTTTGATGGTAATTTAAGCCAAGATATTGTATTGAGTTATAGAAAGGGAGATAAAGAATTTCCTGTACGCGGGCGCCAATGTTCATCTCAGCAAATGCCTGCCATTAAATCCAAATTCAAAGATTATAATTCTTTTGCAAGTGCCTCATTAAGTCAGATTTATACCGATGAATATTTGGAGAAATCATTGAGTTATGAAATCAACTCCTTTTCAAGCGTGTATCTTGAAAACAATGATGGGCAGTTCACTGCAAAACCTCTACCGCAATTAGCTCAGTTGTCCAGCATCAATAAATTTATTGTTGATGATTTTGACAAGGATGGTAACCTTGATGCCATTTTAGCCGGAAATCTATACAATGCTGAAGTAGAAACCCCTAGAGGTGATGCCAGTTTTGGACTTTTTCTTAAAGGAAATGGCAAAGGAGACTTTAAAGCCGTAACAATGATGGAGTCGGGGCTTAAAATTGTTGGAGATGTGCGTGACATGGAAATGCTTTCCAAGAATGGCGAGGCTCATATTCTTGTTGCAAAAAACAATGCTCCATTACAATTGATTAAAGTGAATTAAAGCGCTTAAAACAACAAATACCTATATAAAACTACTCGATTAATTATAATGTAATCAAGCTAGCTTCACTTCTTATAAAAATGAGAAGAAATAAGGTAGTGTGTGGAAGTCTTTTGCATTAAAATAAAAACCTACCTCATTGCGGTTTACCCAGAGGAACAAAGGAATAACTGATACAAAACAAATTACAAAACAGAACCAATTATGAATATGACTTTTAACTTAAAACAGATGACAACAATTATGTTGTTCTTGATATGTGGAAGCCTAATATCCCAAAAAACCACCAAAGAATTTAAACTGGCCGGACAAGAGGTTCAGTTGACTGGTGATTTAGAGGGGTTTGACACCAAAATAGAGATAGAAAAAATTACAGAAGGATTGGAAATAGCCACCATTTCTTTATCCCATGAAACTGGCGCCCCTCCTCCAAAATTTTCGCTTACCTGGAGATTGCCATCCAGCGATGTTGCCGGCCATTGGGGCACAGGTAGTTTCAATGATAAAACCATTGGTCCAAGTTGGGGACCTTCCAAAACAAAATCCATGCTGGCTAAGCAAGCTCCGGTTATAGTACTCTTTGGACATGATGATATCAACCGACTTAATTTTTCGGCTTCCGAAGCTTTGAATACAGTTTTTCTTAGTACCGGAATCAAAGAAGAAGATGGAATGGTGTATAATGAAATGACCTTCTTTTCAGAAAAAAGTAGTGCCACAAAAAAATATGAGGTTAAAGTCCGTTTTGATAGCAGACCCCTGCCCTACTCCAAAGCACTAAATGAAGTTGCAGACTGGTGGGCCTCTTTTGACCTGTACACCCCTGCTCCTGTTCCTGAGGTTGCCAGATTGCCTGTTTATTCCACATGGTACAGCTACCATCAAAATGTAGCTATGAACGAATTGTTGAAGGAATGTAGATTAGCAAAAAAAATGGGGTTTGAATCCATTATTGTAGATGACGGTTGGCAGACCTTGGACAGTAACAGAGGCTACGCTTTTACTGGAGATTGGGAACCGGAGCGAATCCCTGAAATGAAGGAATTTGTACAGGCTGTTCACGATTTGGATATGAAGTTCATTCTTTGGTATGCCGTTCCCTTTGTTGGTGAAAAGTCGAAGGCTTATGAAAAAATGAAAGGCAAATTCTTGAAGTATTGGGATGGTCAAGGTACTTATGTGCTGGACCCAAGGTATCCTGAAGTCAGGGAATTTATTATCAAAACCTATGTTGATGCTACCAAGGATTGGAATCTTGACGGGTTTAAATTGGATTTTATAGGTAGGTTTACGGCGTATGATGATACAGACTTAACCAAGGAAAATGGTCGCGATTATGCTTCCGTGAACGAGGCTACCGATGTTTTGATGACCAATCTGATGAAGTCCCTACAAGAAATCAAGCCAGATATCATGATTGAGTTTAGGCAACCTTACATTGGTCCTGCAATGCGAAAATATGGCAATATGTTCAGGGCAACTGACTGCCCCAACCTATCTTCTGTAAACAGAATAAGGACTTCAGATTTACGTATGTTGAGCGGAAACACCGCAGTACATTCCGATATGCTCATGTGGCATTATGATGAACCTGTTGAAGTAGCTGCGCTACAGATGCTCAATGTAATGTACTCCGTACCCCAGATTTCGGTGAGATTGGAGGACATTCCCGAAGATCATTTTAAGATGATCAAGTTTTATACCGACTATTGGCTTAAAAACAGAAATGTTTTATTGGATGGGGATTTTCACCCTACAAGTCCGTTAACCAACTACCCTATATTGGAAGGAAGCAAGGGTAATAAAAAGATAACCGCTGTATACAATGACTTGAACGTCAAGGTTCAGACAGGAAAATATGCGCAAATTGATGTTTTAAACGCCAAACGCTCTTCCCAACTCGTGATTCTAGCTAAAGGTGAACCTAAAAACTACGAATACACAATCAAGAACTGTATGGGAGAAGAAGTGGATAAAGGAACCCTGGAACTTGCAGAAGGAGCCCATCTAATAGATGTACCCCCTTCGGGCCTTATCTCATTCATATTAACCAACTAAAACCAGCCTAATGATTTTTTCCAAATACAAAATACTGTCGTTTGCAGTCTTTGCGCTCCTTGCGACCGCCATAAAAGCACAGGATTATTCACTTTTATCCCCTAATGGAAGCATTGCTCTAAAAATTTCTGTAGGTGAAAACATAAACTATGCAATCACTGTTGATGGACAGTCCGTTTTAAAACCCTCTGCTTTGTCCATGACAGTCAATGATAATATTACCTTGGGAAAGAGCCCTAAAGTGATTAAAAGTGAAACTAGATCTGTTAGTCAAGTGCTCAAACCAGAAGTAAGGGTCAAATCAGAAACCATTGTGGACAATTTCAATGAACTTACATTATCATTTAAAGGGAGGTATGCAGTTGCTTTTAGAGCTTATGACAATGGAGTCGCGTATCGCTTTAAGACCAATTTCAGAAAAGAACTTACTGTGGTCAGTGAAACGGTAACCTTCAATTTTGAAGGTGGGAATGATATTTACTTTCCTAGGGAGAGTGAATTTCAATCCCACAATGAAAGGCTGTATGAATTTGGGAAATTGGATACCCTTTCCACTGAGGATTTGGCAAGCCTTCCTACCCTGTTGACTGCTGGAAAAAATAAACTGCTCATTACCGAAACAGGATTGTTGGATTATCCAGGAATGTGGCTAACAGGTGGAGAAGGAAATACCCTGCATGCCAAATTTCCACCTTTCGCATTGGAACAAAAAGTAGATAAAAATCGCTGGACGGATGACAGGACCATTCGTGTGTCCAAAGCCGCGGATTACATTGCCAAAACCACTGGAAAGCGTAGTTTTCCTTGGCGTGTAATTTGTATTGCTAAAAATGATGCGGATTTGCTCACCAACCAACTCTCCTATCAATTGGCCGAACCATCCAAAATAGAAGACATTTCATGGATCAAACCAGGAAAAGTTGCTTGGGATTGGTGGAACTACAACAACATTTATGGGGTTGACTTTGAAGCAGGTGTAAATACGGAAACCTATAAATATTATATTGACTTTGCTGCCAAATATGGCATAGATTATATTATGCTGGATGAAGGATGGTATGTTTTGGGAGATGCACTTAAAATTGTTGATGGCGTTGATGCGAAGGAAATCATTAGATATGGAAAAGAGAAAAATGTGGATGTGCTTTTGTGGGTAACTTGGAGTTCTCTAGATCAAAAGTTGGAAGAAGCGCTGGATGCCTATCGAGCTTGGGGCGCTAAAGGTGTAAAAGTTGATTTTATGCAAAGGGACGATCAATGGATGGTCAAATATTATGAACGTGTGGCAAAAGCCTGTGCAGAAAGGCAGTTACTCGTGGATTTCCATGGTTCGTACAAACCTTCAGGTTTACGGAGAACTTATCCCAATGTAATGACGCGGGAAGGTGTAAAAGGAGCTGAAAACAACAAATGGGCTAGTTATATAACTCCAGAACACAACCTTACCATTCCGTTTATTAGAATGGTAGCTGGACCAATGGATTATACGCCGGGCGCCATGATCAATGCCAATGAGCAGAACTATGCCCCCATTTTCAACAGGCCAATGTCTATGGGAACCCGATGCCATCAATTGGCCATGTATACCATATATGAAAGCCCTCTGCAAATGCTCTGCGACAATCCCAGTAATTATTTGCGTGAGCCTGAAACTACTGAGTTTATTGCCCAATTCCCCGCGGTTTGGGATGAGAGTATAGTCCTTGACGCCAAAGTTTCAGATTATGTGGCTATGGCCAGAAGAAATGGTAATAAATGGTTTTTGGGTGCAATGACCGATGGTGAGTCCAGAACAATGGACATTTCCCTATCTTTTCTAAAGCCGGGTACCTATTCCATAGAAATTTTTGAAGACGGCATCAACGCTTCCCGTTATGCCTGTGATTATATCCGAAGCGTTAAAAACGTAACCGAAAAAGACGTCCTCCCCATTAAAATGGCACCTGGAGGGGGATGGAGTGCAATCATAACACCTACAAACTAATATTTTCAGTATGATCTACATTAATTTTCACAAAGGAAAAAAAGCCGCATTGTTGGCTTTGTTGATATCGATTTGTTTGGGCACAACATCTTGTGCTGAGAAAAAGCAGCAGGATGAACCCAAAGAACAACCCAATATTTTGTGGATCTATCTTGAAGATACCGCTCCACTTATGGGAAGTTATGGTACCACCATTATCCCCACCCCAAATATTGATAGTTTAGCGCAGCTGGGAACCTTGTACAGTAATGTTTATATGCCTGCGCCGGTTTGTTCGGCCAGTCGTTCCAGTATTATTACGGGTGTGATGGCAACTACTTTTGGGGCCCATAACCATCATAGCTCTAGAACAAAGGAGTCGGCTATTTATTTGCCCGATAGCTTAAAGACAATTCCGGAACTTTTTAAAGAGGCTGGTTATTTCACCTTCAACAACGGAAAAGACGATTACAACTTTATGTACGATAGAAGGGATTTGTACAGTCAAGACTATAGATTGCATCCCTTATACGGAAAAAGTGGAATACGTTTAGATCTTACAACTTTGTCTGACAAACAACCTTTCTTTGGCCAAGTACAGTTGTATGGCGGAAAGGAAATATTCAACTCAAAATTCGAGGACAATGTTAAAAATCCTGTGGATAGATCTAAAATTGAACTCCCCCCCTATCTTCCAAACCACCCAACTATTGTAGAAGAATACGCTAATCATTTGGATGCCATTCAGATAACTGATGAAAAGGTGGGTGATATTATAAAGAAGTTGAGAGATAGTGGCATTTTGGAAAATACCATTGTTTTCTTTTTCTCCGATCATGGTATGCGCATGACCCGAAACAAGCAGTTTTTATATGATGGGGGGCTTCACGTTCCTTTGATTATTGCTGACTTTACCAAGAGTCAAGAAAGCATCCCTTCCGGAAATGTTGATGATGCTTTGGTAAGTGGACTCGATTTGGGAACAAGCTCCCTGGCTTTGGCCGGTATTTCCATTCCTGAATACATGGAAGGCAAAAATATATTTGATGATACTGGTGTTGAACGCGAATATGTGATTTCAATCAGAGATCGATGTGATTTTACCATAGATCGAATTCGTTCAGTGAGGTCTAAGGATTTTAAATACATCCGAAACTTTCTAACGGACAGACCTTATACCCAACCCACATATATGGATTATGACGGTATTGAGTTTGTAAAGGTGATGCATCAGTTACATAAGGAGAATAAGCTTAATTCTATTCAAGATCGTTTTATGGCCGATGAAAGGCCTTCTGAAGAGCTTTATGATATTAAAAATGACCCCTTTGAACTGAACAACCTGGCCGAGAATCCAGAATATGGCGATACACTTAAAAAATACGGTAATGTTTTAGATACTTGGATCAAAGAAACGGATGATCAGGGACAGTATCCAGAAAAAGAAGAAGGGCTTATGCTCATGCTGGGTATTTGGGGCAAACATTGCGTGAATCCCGAGTACGACCCTCTAAGAAAAAAATATCCAGACCTGGAAGGCTCATTATTCTATCTTAAAAGTGAATCTTCCAAGTTAATCGATTCAACCGTTACGGAAGCTCCAATATTAGAGTTAAAATTACCTTCCGCGGAAAAATCTGCGGAGTAATTTTTACCTGGACTTCGTAAGAATCCGTAATTTTATAAGCATTCATAGCATCTAAAAAATATAGCATGAATCGAAGAAAATTTATGGGTCAATTGGGCATGGGCGCTACGGCACTGTCTTTACCCACCACAATGTTGCCTTTTCAGTCTTCCAACTTAGTTGAGGCGGATTCAAAACCTTTGGTGTTTGGGATTATTGCGGATATCCACAAAGATTTAATGCCAGATGCCAACCAAAGGTTGGAAACATTTATCTCCGAAGCCCAAAAACGAAAAGCTGACTATATAATCCAACTGGGAGATTTTTGCATGGCAAACTCCAAGAACAAGGATTTTATGGCTATTTGGGAAACTTTCAAGGGTCCCAAATATCATGTCTTGGGAAATCATGACATGGATTTGAATTCAAAAGAGGAGATGCTCCAATACTGGGGTATGCCCAAAACGTACTACTCCTATGACTTCCAAAATTTTCACTTCATAGTGTTAGATGCAAATTTCCTTAATAAAGATGGTGTCTTTATTGATTATGAAAAAGCAAACTTCTATGTGGACAGCAAGTATCGGACTTTTATTGATGATGCTCAAATTGAATGGTTGGAAGTCGACCTAAAAGCAACCAAATTACCAACAATAATATTTTCGCATCAAAGTTTATGGCATTACCAATGGGGTGTAAAAAATAGGCTTGCTGTACAAAAGGTGATGGAGGCCCATAAAGAAAAAATCATTTGTTGTATGAACGGTCATAATCATATCGATTTCCACCATCACCAGAATGGCATAGATTATATTGAAATCAATAGCGCATCTTATCAATGGATGGAGGATAAGTATAAAAACACCAGCCGTTATCCCAAAGAAATGTATGATCAGTACAAATGGTTGCCCAATCTGGCCACATACAAAGATCCATTATTTGCCTTTGCCACAATTGACCCAAAAGGTAGCCTGATCATAGAGGGTGTAAAAAGTCAATGGGTAACCCCTTCCCCATTTGATACGGGGATGCCAAAAAATATTTACGGGAATCAGCTTTCTCCGGAAATTTCAGATTATAATCTCAAGTTTTAAAGCTAAAGAATCTACTCAGAACAGACATTTATAAAACATCCTGATTTTTAAATAATGGGATGGAGAACCCTTTTTTTCGTATTCTTTTGTATTTATTGGAATCGAACTGAAACAGGAATGCTCCTTTTTTGGAGGAAGACTTATCTTTTTCATCCAACTTTTTGAGTATCCCAAGAGAAAGTAATTTTTTTCTAAAATTTCTTGAATCAAATTCCTTTTGAAAGATTACTTCATATAGGTGCTGCAATTGCGGAATTGTAAATTTTTGGGGCAAAAGCTCAAAGCCAATTGGGTAAAATTGCGCATTGGTTCGTAGACGGTTCAGAGCATCTGCAACCATTCGTTCATGATCTAAGACCAAACTGGGCAACTCGTCCAAGGGATACCATTTGGCACCATAACTTTCAACAAGTTCCTTATCATGTTCATCTATTCTTATCAGTGCGTATTGACCTATGGAAATACATCTGGCACCAGGATCACGGTCAACTTCAGAATAGGCTCTCAATTCTCTCATGTATATGTTGTCCAATCCTGTTATTTCTTTGAGAACCCTCTGTGAGGCTTCACTTGAACTTTCATTAGGACGAACAAAACTACCTATAAGGGACCACCTACCTTCAAAGGGGGCAACTCGCCTTTTAAAGACCAAAAGTTTAAGTATTCCATTGTCGAAACCAAAAATTATACAGTCTACAGCCACATAGACCTTATCTCCTCCTTTGTACCAGTCTTTTACCAATTAGTTGTCTTTAAATGTTTACGGATGGCTTCATATTCCAATAATAATACTTTATATTCAAAATCTCCTTATCAATTGTAATGATTTTGGCCTTTAAACCGACCTTAAACCCATTGTTTAAGAAATAGTTATTGCCAATATGTTGACAAATCGATCTCCAAAAAATCCCAATAATACAAACAATCCTTTATGACTTCCATTTTTATCCTATTAAAACGTCTTTTTCTTAAAAAAAAGTATAAATGTAAATATTACATTTATTATATTTGATCAATACTTAAGAATGAAGAATATTTTGGACTTTCAGCCCGAACTTTTGGTGTCTTCACCAGGAAGGATCAATTTCATAGGAGAACACACCGATTATAATGATGGGTTTGTGCTTCCAACGGCCATAGATCGTAAAATTGTTCTAAAACTAAGAAAGAACCAATCCCAGCATATTTGTAATATTCATACAATTGAACTTGGTAAAACCTTGACTGTTGATCTTACGAATGTTTCTAAAAGTAGTGTTGAATGGGAAAATTATATTTTGGGTGTATTGAATCAGTTGCTTGCGGTTACCCAAAAGGTACAGGGCTTTGATTGCATTATAGAAAGTTTTTTGCCAGTAGGTTCAGGTATAAGCTCGTCTGCAGCGCTGGAATGTGGATTGGCATACGGGTTGAACGAATTGTTTGACCTAGAATTGAAAAAAAAGCAGTTGGCTTTGATGTGCAGGGATGCAGAGCATTCTTATGTTGGCACTAAATGCGGCATTATGGATCAGTATGCCTCCTTAATCAGCAAAAAAGGTAATGCCCTGCTCTTGGATTGTAGATCAATTGAACATGAATATGTTCGTCTTGAGCTCCTCCCCTATAAAATCCTTTTGTTGAACACAAATGTATCCCACAATCTGGCAACAAGTGAATATAATACCAGAAGGGCAGAATGTAAACAGGGTGTGGATTTTATAAGGCAAACTTTTCCCGAAGTGGATTCACTTAGAGATGTCTCCCTAAACATGCTTGAACAATTGGAAAAGGATATGGATCCAACTATTCATAAGCGTTGCCAATATGTGATTGAGGAAAACAATAGGGTCTTAAATGCAGTAAAAGCGCTAGAGGATGGTTTGTTAAAAAGTTTTGGAGCTTTGCTATATGGTTCCCATGACGGGCTTCAGAACAAATATGAGGTCAGTTGTCCAGAACTGGATTTTCTTGTTGATTATTCACGAAGTAAGGATTTCATCATTGGATCTCGTATGATAGGTGGTGGTTTTGGCGGATGCACTATCAATATCATCCATCAAGATTTTATAGATAAATATGTATTGGAAGTCTCCGATGCATACAAGAACAAATATGGTATTGATTTAAGCGCTTTTACCGTAGTTCCGGTAGATGGAACCACCCACAAATATGTTGAAAATGAACGAGCAGTTTAATAAGAATCCGCATAGAAGATTCAATATATTGACCGGAGAGTGGGTCTTGGTCTCTCCCCACAGGACCAAACGGCCCTGGCAGGGTAAACAGGAAGAGGTGAATAAGGAACAACTATCATCTTATGACGAAAGTTGTTATCTGTGCCCAGGAAATACAAGGGCCAGTGGAAGTACCAACCCCAATTATTCACAACCCTATTCTTTTATCAACGATTTTTCGGCGCTATTGGAAGATGCTCCAAATGAGGATTTTGAAGATGGTCTACTACTTGCAAAATCTGAAAAGGGCATTTGCAAGGTTGTATGCTTTTCGCCCAACCATTCTTTGACCTTGCCGCTGATGGAGGTTGAGGACATCAATAAAGTTATCACCTTATGGAAAGAAGAATATAAAACCCTTGGCGCCCTACCTCATATCAACCACGTTCAAATATTTGAAAATAAAGGGAGTATCATGGGATGTAGCAATCCGCATCCTCATGGGCAAATATGGGCGCAAGAATCCATTCCGCAGGAGGTCAAGAAAAAAAGTACTCAATTCAATAAGTATTGGGCATCAAATAAAAAGGGGTTGCTTGGCGATTATATAACGCAGGAACTATTGCAACAAGAACGAATTGTTCTAGAAAACGAACATTTTGTGGCACTAGTGCCGTTCTGGGCCGTGTGGCCCTATGAAACTATGATTGTGCCCAAACGTAAGCTAAGAGACATTACCCAACTTAGCGAAGAAGAAACTTTGGCGTTTGCTGCCATCATTAAAGGACTTACTACCAAGTATGACAATCTTTTCAATATTTCTTTTCCATATTCTGCTGGTATACACCAAGCGCCAACTGATGGGGAAGAGCATCCGGAATGGCATTTCCACATGACCTTCTATCCGCCATTGCTAAGATCGTCCACGGTAAAAAAATTCATGGTTGGTTATGAAATGTTTGCCAATCCGCAAAGAGATATTACGGCAGAGCAAGCGGCTAATACGCTTAAAGAGCTTTCTGATGTGCATTATAGTTTAAGAACAAACTAAAGAACTTAAAATGACGACCATTAAGGAACTTGCCCACATTTTGGATTTGGCCCCTTCTACCATTTCAAAATCACTGAACAACAGCCCTGAAATAAGTGACTGCACAAAACTAAAAGTTAAGCAGGCGGCCAAAGAATATGGTTACGTCCCCAACAATGCAGCCCGAAGCCTAAAATTGAAGAGGACCAAATGTATTGGCGTAATTATACCCAACGTAACGGATGCTTTTTTTGGAAAAGTGCTACATGGTATTGAAGAAGAGGCTCGTAAGCACAACTATACCATTATGGTAAGTTTTTCCAATAATAGCCATAGATTGGAAAGCAACCATCTACAGAATTTCATGAATTTTTGTGTAGATGGTGTTTTAATTTCCTTTTCAAAGGAAACCCAGTGCCAAAAGAATTACAAGCACCTTGAACATTTGGAATTAAGCCATATGCCCTTGGTAATGTTTGATCGTGTATTGGAAGATTCCGTTTTTAATAGCATTACCATAGATGATCTTGAAGGTGCCTACAATGCCACAACCCATTTAATCGAGACAGGATGCAAAAAAATTGCATTTGTATCTCCTATTGCGGAAACCAGTGTTGGCAAAAAGCGCAAACAAGGTTATTTAAAGGCACTGCAAGTACATGAATACTCCTCCCATCCTATTTGTATCGAATTCAGTAGTTACGATGATTTTAAGCCTATGCTCAAAGAAGCCATGAAGTCCAATGACATAGATGCTTTTGTTGCTGCTGACGAACTATCGGCAATCTGTTCTTTAAACACCGTTCAACAGTGGGGATATAAAGTTCCCCACCAAATATCAATAGTTGGGTTTACTGATGGGATTATGGGGCAATGCTCAAACCCTCCGCTATCCATGGTATCCCAAAACGCTGAGGAACTGGGTCGGGAAACGGTAAAAACCTTCATACAATGCGTTGAAAACCCCAACCTAGTACGAATACAGCATAAAGTAATCAAAACTGACCTGGTATTGAGAGACTCTACCAAATCACTTTCCTAATACAAAATATACTTGTCTTTTGACAAAGTAGCTGTTATTGGACTATGATTTAGATAAATCTAAGATCTCATAACCGCTTTACTTCACATCGGATACTTTAAAACTCCATGCATGTTGGCAGGGCAATTCATCATAGGTCAGATTGGGCACCTCAACGATAAGGTTTCCGTTTTTGTATTCATAAGATAGATCATCTTTATACCCTAAAAGTTCAATTTTGGTCTTTTTTGAGGGTTTTAAACTTTTGATCACCAATTGCCCGTTAGGAAATCTAGGCGTAATTGCAAACACATCATTTCCCTTGTTGGTAAAAAATATTTCTTTTACGGCCTTACCAGGAGCTGGGTCTATTGTTTGCTTCAAGATATAATCCCCTCCAAGGTAATGGGTAGTTTTATCCAATTTTCTATCACCAGCGGACCATTGTATAGCTATTTTCCATTTACGGGTACCATAGATGGCTTCCCCATTGACTTTTAGCCATTCTCCCATCTCAAGTAATCGTTGCTGCATAATAGGTGGTATACTTCCTCTTGCATCAGGGCCAATATCTAGCAACAAATTTCCTCCATTACTTACTATGTCGATAAGCATTAACAAAAGTGTTCGGGTACTATTATAGTCCGATGCATCTTCATTCTGATTGTATCCGAAAGAAAAGCCCATACCCCGGCATTCTTCCCAAGGTTTGTCAAAAGCCTTGCCTGCTTCATATTCAGTGGTATAATAACCTCCATGTTTTTGTCGAATCCCTTTCCCCCAACGATCATTGATCACCACCTTATCCTTTACACTTGACTCATTGAACAACCACGCCATAAGCTCAGGAGTTTTCCACTTTTCGTATTCCATGTCCCATTCTCCGTCGCCCCAAAGTAAATCAGGTTGGTATTTTTCCACTAAATCTTTGAATTGTGGATGAAAATGTTCTTTTACAAAGCGTTCCTTATCATTTTGCCACCACGGATGATACCATTCGTACAAAGAATAGTAGAATCCCATTTTTACATTTGTCTTTTTTACAGCTTCTGAAAGCTCTCCTGCCAAATCGCGCTTGGCCCCGGTTTCCATGCTATTCCATGCAAATCCTCTATCGTTGGCCTCCTTATTGGGCCACAAGGTAAATCCATCGTGGTGTTTAGACGTAAGCACAACGTATTTTGCTCCTGATTCTTCAAAAAGCTGTGCCCACTCCTCAGGTTCATAGAGGTCGGCAGTAAATTTGTCGGCAAATTCATAATAATCAAAGTGATCTCCGTAGGTTTTTTTATGAAATTGATAGACCTCATCTCCCTTAAAATTACCATTTCCAAAGAGCGCTTTGCTCTGCAACCAGTATTGGTACCATTCAGAGTATGTTCCTTTTGGTGACCATGCAGGAACCGAATAGGGCCCCCAATGAATGAAGATTCCAAATTTTGCATCTTCAAACCAATCAGCTACAGGACGCTGATCCAAAGATTCCCAATTGGCTTCATATTGCTGTGCATGAACTATGCTGCCCACAAAAAGTATGCACAGTATTAAAAGTTTGGTTTTGATTTTAGTTAATTTTCTCATATACCTATCTTTTTGTTATCCATTTTCATGATTTCCATTATTAATTTACCACAACCTCATCAATCAAAATGATGCTTTGCTGACCTGCCCTATGATGTCCCTCTGGTATAGGGTTTATTTCGATTCCTTTTATTTTAAGTGCTTTTAATCTAGATGGAGCGAACCTTAAGGTAAAAAGAACTTTACTTCTTCCCTGTGGGCTCATTCCAGTTTGATTTGTTTCGGCCAGTTTAATGAACTCCATTCCATCTTCCGAACCCCATATTTCTATATTTTTCGGTGGGTATATTGCTGAATTAGTGAAGCGGAGTGCATTGAATTTCACTTCATTGACCACTATCGACTCGTCAAATTCAAGAATTGCTTCCATACCATTTTCGAAACCTACCCAATTAGGGTCACTCCTATCTAATCTACCATAATTAAGATCGGTAAGGCTTTCAGTTTTTGTAGAACCTTTACCAACTCCTACAGCTTTGTGCACAGGGAATTCAAGACTTGAAAGATACCCAACGGGCTTTTCCCCCTTAAAAGCCCTTGCCTTAACAACCTTAGTTTCACCTATAGTAAATGGCGAGCTATATTTGGTGGATAGAACAGTAGGCTCAGAGTTATCCAAAGTATATCGAATACCCAATCCATGCACTTCGGTTTTTAGGGAAACCTCTACTTGTTCTCCATTTCCTTTGTGGTCTATCCAAGGGCTAAAAGCACTCACCGCGTATCGCACATTTTGTTTGTCAAGACGCTCAAATTGAGTTTCCAAACGATTGGTAAAACCATTCCAATTTTTATTTTCTTGGGTTGTCCAACCGTTCTCAGCTATCGCATACATCCTTGGAAAAGTCATGTAGGTCAGCTTACCCCAATCACTGATAGATTCAGTCCATAAATTAGCTTGAATGCCTTTGATTAGTTTTCCTTCCTCAGAAGTAAGACCATCTGGAATCACTTTATAGTTGTATGCTGTGGACAACAAAAGTCGCGAATATCCCAAATTAGGTTCTAGATCATCATGACCTTGTTTTAGGTCTATATAACAATAATTACTTGGGGTCATAATCGCTTCATGTCCAGCCTTAATTGCTTCAATTCCTCCTTTTTCGCCTCTCCAGCTCATAACGGTTGCATTGGGTGCCAATCCCCCTTCAAGGATTTCATCCCATCCTATCATAACACGACCACGGGCATTAATAATATTTTCAATTCGTTTTATAAAGTAACTCTGTAATTCAAACTCATCTTTAAGACCCTCCGCTTTTATTCTTTCTTGGGCATATGGGTCAATTTTCCATTGTTCCTTATTACATTCATCGCCCCCAATATGGACATACTTAAATGGAAACAGATCCATCACTTCATTAAGCATTTTTTCAGCAAACACAAAGGTCTCTTCCTTTCCCGGGTTATATGTATTATTCTTGGAGACTCCTCCCGTGGCGACGTAAGGCGAAGCATTCACACACCCAATCTCGGGATAGGCGGCTATTGTAGCCTGTGCATGACCGGGCATATCAATTTCTGGAATTACTTCGATAAACCTTTCTTTTGCATAGGCTATAATTTCTTTGACTTCTTCCTGAGTATAGAACCCTCCATAGGTTGGTTTTTCCCCTAGTTTTTGTACAGGACGCCCCCACCAATTGGAAACAGTTTCGTCCGTAGTATTGTGATCCACACGCCAAGCCCCTATTTCTGTAAGTTTGGGATAACTTTTGATTTCCAACCTCCAACCTTGATCGTCCGTTAAATGCCAATGAAAGCGATTGAGTTTGGATTCGGCCATAAAATCCAAGACTTCCTTGACCTGATCAACATCAAAAAAATGTCTGGATACATCCAACATGTAACCACGCCATCCAAAAGCAGGTTTATCCTTAATACTTACGGTTGGTACTCCCCATGTTATGTTGGACTGTAATTTTGTACCATAGAAGGAAGTTGGCAACAACTGTTTTAGCGATTGCAAGGCATAGAAAAAACCAGCTCCAGAAGATGCTTTTAAGGTAATTGTCGATGTCTTTACCTCCAGTTCATAGGCTTCTTCCTCCAAGGTGGAATCCGTGACAAACAAAATATCTCCGGTTCCACCCCTATTTATGGATGGTGCCCATCCAGAAACTGCTTTAAATTGATTAAAAAATCTCTTGGCCACAGCTTCCTGTTCTTCATTTTCTACTAAAACTTTGGTGCTTTTATTAATTTCAAAATACCCTTCACCAACCACCTGTTCAGCAGGTTTAGGGATAATGGCCACTGAGCCTTTGAGCATTTCCTTTTGCTGACAGGCAAACAGTATGGTAATCATAAAGAAAAGCACTCCCTTTTTCATCATAAACATGCCATTACATTTTTTTAGATAGAGCTTTCTAATTTATAAGCCACTGTATTTACCAAAGTTCCAATATGACCAATTGTAATTCTTATTTCATCATTGGGTTGAAGGGTAAAATCATCGGGAGGTACAATTCCTGTTCCTGTCATGAGATAACATCCATATGGAAAATCACATTCACGGAAAAGAAACTCGACAAGTTCAGCATGCCTTCGTTTCATATTGCTAATAGGTACCGTGCCGTAGAAAACCTGTTTATTTTCCCTTAATATCTCTATCTCTATTTTCGTTTTAGGGTCAATGGGGCTTTCAGTAACATATACACAAGGACCCAATCCAGCACAACGCTCAAACATCTTGGCTTGCGGTAAATACAGCGGGTTTTCACCTTCAATACTTCGAGAACTCATATCATTACCCACAGTGTATCCTTCAATAGTTCCCTTTGAACTTATCCAGAGTGTAAGTTCCGGTTCTGGAACGTCCCATTTGGAATCTTTCCTGATATTCACATAGTCATTCGTCCCTACAGTTCGATTTGCCAAAGCCTTGAAGAATAACTCAGGCCTCTCGGCATCGTATACTTTATCATAAAAGGTGTCGCCCCCCGCTTTTTTGGACTCTTCCATTCTAGCTTCCCGACTTCGCATATAGGTGACACCGGAAGCCCATATTTCTTGGCTTTCTATGGGAGCCATAATGGTAGATGAATCAAATCTAGATATGGGTTCTAGGTTCTTAATCTCTGAAGTTAATCGCTGGAACAGATGGGTGCGGTTCATAAAGGTATCCCAACTTTCTGAATCAACCCGATAGAAAACATCATTTTCAGCTATTACTATACCTTTCGTTGTTTTATAAACTTTCATATACCTCAACTTCGATTAACCAACCTATTGAACAAATCTATTGGTAATCAAAGGATATATCAATCACAGAAATGACATGATCCAATACTTTTTTTGCTTTTAAGATGAATAAACCCAAAGGAAAGAAATAAAAAGCACCATCAATCAACTAGTTGACGGTGCTTTGACACCCACTGAAAAGTGGTTCGTCGGGATGACAGGATTTGAACCTGCGACCCCACGCCCCCCAGGCGTGTGCGCTACCGGGCTGCGCTACATCCCGAAACTACCGTATTTTCCGTAGTCTCCTTTAAAAGAGAGTGCAAATATACAATTTGGGCGGATTTATCAAACTATTCATTTCATCCATTTTTTTGGGCTTCCAGCTTTTTTTATGATAGTATTTTCGCGCCATACCCTGAAATCACTATATTTAATCCGATAGCTACTTATTATCAGGATTTTACGAAAATTATAGTCGTCTAACTTGGCCATGAAAAGAACACTATTTATCATAATGGCATTTTGGATGGGCTTGGCGAGTGCCCAAGACCGTGAAGCTGCCATATGGCATTTTGGGCAGTATGCCGGACTTGATTTTAATAGTCTGGTTCCACAATCACTATCTGGAGCTGTTAGCGATACTTTTGAAGGAACCACCACCATTGCCACAGAAGAGGGACGTTTGATATTTTATGCAGATGGAGAAAATGCATACAACAGTTCCCATAGACCGCTATCAGGAAGCAGGTTTCTGGTGGGCAGCACTACAAGTACCCAATCTGCAATTATAGTCCCTGATCCGTCCAACCCTACCAACTATTTTTTATTTACTACGGACGATTATGAAACGGCGGACACCATAATTTGGACAGGTTCAGGCTTAAACTATTATAATGTGGGTATGGCAGGCCCAGGTTCTATCAGGGATGAAGTCAACCACTTGATAACCTATGATCCCAACAATCGATTTGAAAGGGCTTTGAAATGCTCTCAAAAGTTAACCGCCATCAAAGATCCCTGTGAAGAAATCTATTGGCTCATCACCCATTTTAAAGATGCATTCTATGCTTTTAAAATTGATGAAAATGGAGTCAATGAGACAGCTATTGTATCCCATGTTGGCCCTGTAATGGAATTGGGAAAACCTTTGCTGAATTTTAAAGGTCAGATTAAGATGTCACCTGATGGAACCAAATTGGCCATGGCCAATTTTCAGAACGGTGTTGACAAAGAAAGTCATTCGCCCGGCAGTTTATACCTGTTTGATTTTAATGTTGCAACCGGACAAGTATCCAACGCCCAAAGATTAATGGATGACGATTTTGTTTTTGCCTATGGTGTGGAATTTTCTCCAGATTCCAAAAAGCTGTATGCAACGGTCAGTAGTTTCAAAAATGGGAATGTACCCCCAAGTGGTTATTTTAATGATGGTAGTGTTTTGGTTCAAGTGGATTTGGAGAATAACAACCGCTATCAAAAAATCGCAGATTCTCCTGTTGACCCTACGGCCCTACAATTGGGTATTGATGGTAAAATCTATCATGCACAAACACAAAGGCGCTATCTAGGGGTTATCAACAACCCCAAGGAAGTTGGAGTAGCCTGCAACTACGTAGAGGATGGACTTTCTCTAGGTAGAACTAGTCTGAAAGGACTTCCGGCCTTTGTCCAATCCTTTTTTCAAGTCAGAGTGGAGTACGAAGAAGCTTGTGTCAATGATGTCACCAAACTTTCAACTAATTATCTTCCTGATCCAGACAATATAGCATGGGATTTTGGGGATGGCTCCCCAATTCTGAACACGGTGGACAAGTCACCGGAGCATGTATATTCCAGCGCTGGAACTTATAGTGTTACAGCCACCATTACAAAGGGTACTGATGTTGAGACCTATACCAAAGAAGTAGAGGTAACGGCCATTCCTCCGGCAAACCCAGCAGAATTGGTACAATGTGATCTTGATGGCGATGGAATATCAGATTTCAATCTATTTGAAGCAGCATCACTAATAAATGCCGGACCAGACCTGACCTATAGCTTCCATTATTCGCTGAGGGAAGCCAGAGGAAGTTCCAACCCTATACCTAATGCACATGCATACTCCAATGACTTGGGCTCCCAACTTTTCGTTAGGGTCCAAAATGAACTTGGTTGTTATAATGTAGCTACTTTAGATCTTAGAATTGTAAGTACAGCAATTCCGAGCGATTTCAACTTAGAAGTAAGGGCATGTGATGATGGAGTTGACAATAATTATTCCGATGGTATAGGGACCTTTGATTTTAGCGGTGCAACCGCCACCGTTTTATCATTATTTCCATCCAACAGTAATTTTGAAGTAAGGTATTTTACATCTTCTGAAAATGCACTATCAGAACTGGACCCAATAGACCCGACCGCCTATAGAAATGTAAGTTCCCCAGGGCGGCAAGATATTTGGGTACGGGTTGATGGTACCAATCAAAATGCCTGTATTGGACTTGGCCAACATATTTCCCTTGTTGTTGACGACGGACCCATCTTTGACCTGGACCCTCACCTAGAAGTTTGCCTAAAGCAGCTACCCTATACCGTAAGTCCCAGAAATCAGCAGGGCATATACACCTATGAGTGGATGGATTCCGGTGGAAACATTTTAGGTACGGACCAAAGCTTTGGCATTCCGCAAGCGGGAACCTTTACCCTAAAAGCTACCATGACTGACGGAACAGGCTGTGAAGCTTTTCGTACAATTGAAGTCGCTACCATAGATCCCCCTGAAATATTAGGCGTAAAGGTTGATGGCCTGATAAGCTTGCAGACCACTGCAACTGTTGAAATGGCAGAGTACGAAGACTTTGAATTTTCTCTGGACACCCCCCTTGGTCCTTTCCAAAGTAGTAACATATTTCAGAATGTACCCCCAGGTGTACACAAGGCTTATGCAAGAGACATCAATGGCTGCGATGTGGTAGAGGCAGAATTTTCGGTTATTGGGCATCCGGCTTTTTTCACCCCCAACAATGATAATATTAATGACTATTGGCAGATTCAGGGTATAAGTGAAGACATCCAGGCACAATCCATCGTCTTTATTTATGATAGATATGGCAACTTGCTTGCTCAAGTCAATCCTGCTTCCTCTGGTTGGGACGGAAGCTGGAATGGGCAACCCCTACCCGCTTCGGATTATTGGTTTAGTGTTTCTCTAGAAGATGGTAGATCCTTCAAAGGACATTTCACCCTGAAGCGGTAAAACCACATCTTCTAATTTCTTGATTATCTCAGCAGATATTACACTTCTTATAAAGAACATGGCACATAATTCTTTTCATCTATAAAAGGGGATATAAAAACCGATTTTATTGAAACATTTTCGCTCAATACCCTGAATTCATTATATTTAGAGTTGATAGCTATTTACTTTCATTATTTTACGAAAGCAGTAATACTCCATTTTCGCTATGAAAAGAGCACTTACATTGCTAATGGCATGTTGGTTTGGATTGGCATATGCCCAAGATCGAGAAGCCGCTATATGGCATTTTGGGCAGTTTGCAGGGTTAGACTTTAATAGTCTTGTGCCACAATCATTGAATGACGGTGTTATGGACACCGATGAAGGTTGTGCCACCATCTCCACTGAAGAGGGAAACTTACTTTTTTATACTGATGCGGAAATAGCATACAACAGATTGCATAGACGCATGCCGGGCAGCAGAGCTTTATCAGGAAGTAGTTTTAGTACGCAATCCTCCATTATTGTACCAAAACCGGGTTTTCCCAACTTTTATTATCTGTTTATAACAGATGATTATGATACCGTGGACACGATACTATGGAAAGGGGATGGCCTTAATTATTTTGAGGTCAATATGACCGGTCCGGGTTCAATAAGCAGCAGAGGCGAACATCTAATCACGTATGATACAACCGATAGATTTGAAAGGGAATTAAAGTGTTCCCAAAAACTTACCGCAATCAAGGATTCCTGTGAGGATATTTATTGGGTAATTACCCACTTCAAAGATTCATTTTATGCATTTAAGGTTGATGAAAACGGGGTTGATGAAACTCCTGTGGTTTCCAAGATAGGACCTAATATTTTTCTTGGGGCTTATGCAGGAAACGCAAAAGGGCAAATAAAGATGTCCCCAGATGGAACCAAATTGGCAATGGCCACCTTTATGAACAACGTTGATCCCAGTGGACATTCCCCAGGAAGTCTTTACCTCTTCGATTTTAACATTGCCACAGGTGCAATCTCAAACGAACAAAAATTAATGGACGATGATTTTGTTTTTGCCTATGGGGTAGAGTTCTCACCAGATTCCAAAAAGTTGTATGCTACGGTTAGCAGCTATAAAAACGGAAATGTCCCTCCAAGTGGACATTCCAATAATGGTAGTGTATTGGTTCAGGTAGACTTGGAGAACAACCTTTCTTATAAAAGAATATATGATTCCCCAGACGACCCTACTGCACTCCAGCTAGCCATTGACGGCAAAATTTATCACGCGCATGTACAACGACGTCATTTGGGTGTAATCAACAATCCAAAAGAAGTAGGTGCGGCTTGCAACTATGTGGAGGATGGTCTAGCCTTGGGCAGGTCAAGTAAAAAAGGGCTTCCTTCTTTCATACAATCTTATTTTCAGGTAAGGGTTGAATATGAAGATGCATGTGAGGGTGATGGCACCAAGCTATCCACAAATTACCTGCCCGAACCAGATAACATAAGATGGGAATTTGGAGATGGCTCCCCTCCCTTGGATACAACTGACAAAGACATTGAGCATATCTATACCGTTGCGGGCACCTATATTGCCACAGCTACCATAACCAAAGGTACAGATGTAGAAACATACACAAAAGAGATTAAGGTAACGGAACATCCCTTTGTTAGAACAGCAGAACTTACCCAATGTGACTCAGATGGGGATGGTATCGCGGATTTCAATCTTAATGAGGCAGCCTCCCTTATTAATCCAGACCCTACACTGACCTATGGTTTTTTTATAACCGAAAGACAAGCTATTGGTAACTCCAATAAAATTGAAGATGCCCATTCATTTTCCAATGCTATGGCTTCTCAACTCTTTGTAAGGGCAGAAAATGAGCTTGGTTGTTTCAATATTACTACCTTGGATTTAAGAGTGGTGAGTACTGCCATACCTGATAGTTTTAATCTGGAGGTAAAGGCATGTGACGATTCTGTGGACGGAGGCTATGCCGATGGAATTGGAACATTTGACTTTAGTGGAGCTACGGCTTCTATCTTGGCATTGTTCCCCCCTACCCGTCCATTAACGGTTAGTTATTATGAATCGGAAGAAAACGCGCTATCCGAAACAAATGCGATAGAGCCAATGAAATACAGAAATAAAAAATCTCCCTTTCTTCAAAATATTTGGGTACGAGTTGATGGTTCGGATGCTAATGACTGTATCGGTTTGGGACAACATGTGACCCTTGTAATCGATGAGGCCCCCAGGTTTGATCTACTAACCAATCTGGAGATCTGTTCAAATCAGCTACCATATACAATTAGTCCTACCAATCCTGCCGAAAGCTACACCTATCGATGGTTAGATACAGAAGGAAATTTATTGGGCTCCGACCAAAGCTATGACATACAACAAGAAGGAACGTACACATTAATTGCCACAAAAACTGATGGAACCGGATGCGAAGCGTTCAAAACTATCGAAGTATCTTCTATTGAACCACCCGTAGTGACAGATTTGATTGTAGATGGATTAATAAGTTTGCAAAGTAATGTGATAGTTGAATTGGAAACGTATGAAAATTTTGAATTTTCAATAGACAATCCATTCGGACCGTATCAAGACAGTAACGTATTTCAGAATGTACCTCCTGGAGTTCATAAAGCATTTGTGAGAGATGTAAATGGGTGTGAAACTGTAGAGAAAGCATTTTCAGTAATCGGACATCCAGCATTTTTCACTCCAAATGGAGATAACCAAAATGATTATTGGCAGATTCAGGGAATAAATGCTGAATTACAATCCCAATCCCTGGTCTACATTTATGATAGGTATGGTAATTTATTGGCTCAAGTAGATCCTGCGTCTCCCGGGTGGGATGGTACCTTGAACGGTCGCCCCCTACCATCTTCAGATTACTGGTTCAGTGTATCTCTTGAGGATGGACGGTTTTTTCGAGGTCACTTTGCCTTAAAAAGATAAAATCATCCTGTCTTTGCCAACTACGAAATTCCCAAAAGGAATTCCCGTATTTCTATGCAGAAAGCCTCTCTGGCTTCAGCCGAATCATGCATGGGATTCAACAAAAAATACCCCACAGTTTGATCTTGACAAAACTCTTCAATATCCTTTCCCTTCCAGAGGTGGTAACTCATCAATAACGTATTGTAATCTATTTTATAGGGTTTGTGCACCTCGCCATAGCCATTTAGAAATAGGTTTAGTTGGAATATTGAGTAATCTAGGTTATCTGTTTCGTTTGTTAAAAAGGAAGGTGTTGGCGTAGGCTTTTTCTTATTCATCGATTAGTTAGTTATAGTAGGTATTTACCATTTTTCATCTGAAACAAAGTAATTTATTTACACCTGTTTTCCTGTTAAAAATGGCAGACTTCCCATTTCTATAGATGAACCTACATTCTCCTTAGATAAATCAAATCAATGAATTCTCTTGGTCAAACAAGAAAATGATTCAGCTATACTATAAATATAATTAAAAAAGTGCAAGCTTACCTGTAGAGTGTGAAATGACCAACATATTGTTGTTTCTCGCGGTCATTGGCATACACCACATACCAATAATCACCCGTAGGTAGTGGAGATCCCTCGTAGGTTCCATCCCATTTTTTAACTTGGTCTAGTCGAGCAACAACCCTACCGTATCTATCATAGATAATAACATCTATATTCGGGAAGAACTCTCTATTTTCCGGATACCAATAATCATTTAGATTATCACCATCAGGTGTGAAGAAAGGTGGTATTTCTGGCATTCCGTCAAAATCAAATGGCATCACCAAATTGGCCACACACCCATTTTGGTCCCTGACCATTACGTTTATGTTTGCATCCATGTTTACGGTAAAGGTATTGACTTCTCCATACGATTCACCTTGAAAGAAATATTCATATCCGCCAAACCCTCCGGATGCAATTGCCTTGATTTCATTGGGTCCAGTCTTTTCAGCCATTAAGGTCAGAGGCTCATAGGCATCAATCTCAAACTCTACAAAGGTTACACATCCATTTTGATGGTAAATGTACACCGTATGCTCACCAGCTGGCAAATCCCCAAATACTCTTTGGTCTGTTGCCAGTTGAATATCATCGACATCCAACGAGAATAGCAGGTTGGGGAGCAACGAACTATCTGTAATTGAAACTGTGGCAGTACTATTCGGAAAAATACCATCACAGCCGTATTCTACTATGGGTTCTGCCATTAACTCAATTCCCACCCCAATTTCTGCAACTACGTTGGTTTGACATCCATTGGAATCCCTAATGAAAACCACATAAGTTTCACCTCCGGATAAGTTGTCGAAGAACAAGGTATCATTTTGAACAAAATCAGCATCATCCGCAGAATTTACACTGGTATAATAAGGCGCTGTACCTCCTGTAACTTCCAAGGTCATGGTTCCATCTCCATCTCCGAGACATACTTCTGGGGTAGTAGCAGCAATACCTGCAATCAACTCCATAGGCTGTGTGATTTCAACTGTACGGGTAATGGTACATCCCAAATCATCCTGGATAATCACATCATAGGTTCTGGGCGACAGATCATCAAATGTTTTTCTGTTTGGATTGGCAGGATCGTCTCCTTCAAAAAACTCACTCAAAGTATCTGATATGGAATATCTAATCGCCCCAGTACCTCCACTAGCCTCTATAATAATCTGTCCATTAGTGTCTCCATGACAGACCACAGGTACAGCTTCCAAATACTCCAATACCAAAGGAGGCTTAGGCTCAATGACAATAGGGTCTGATATAGCTTCACAACCACCACTTTGTGCATAAACATAATAGGTTCCCGGGTTAAGATTTCTGAAGATTCCAGAACTCTGGGCAGACCTTACAGTATTGGCTGCTGTTGGGTTTGGTGGAGTGTTTGAATTTAACAAGGTATACACATAACTACCTATTCCACCAAATGCCTCTGACCTAATGATTCCTGTTGCCTCACCTGCACAATTTATGGTTGCGTTTGTTAAGTCAAGTGCAATCACCAATGGGGCTGCCGGATCCAAAGAAATCTGGTTGGATTTTTCAAATGGACAGCCATTGGAATTTTGGACATCATATTGAAACGGTCCTGGGTCTATAGTAATATCCACTGCAATTTCAACACTGGACAATCCTGTTCCAAATGGAGTAAAAGGATCGGCTGTTCCAGCCCTACGATAAAAATAGTCCACCCCAGCTTCTGGATTGGTCACCGTAAGTTCCATTCTACCTAAATCCCCACAACCAGGTGGTTGAAGTTCCCTTAGTTCAGCAATCACAATTTCAGGATCTTGCACCATAATTGGCAAAGTGGTAAAACTACAGTTCCATCCATCAAAAATGGTAATGGTATATTCTCCTGCGGATAAATTGGCAAAAGTTGGTGTGGTCTGTAAACCACTATTTGTACCATCGGTAATTCTATTCAGCTGGTACAAATAATTTCCAGGTCCTTGGCCTCCCGCAACATTGTACGCCTCAATAATTCCGTCATTATCATTATTACAACGCAATGGTTGAACAATCTGAATATCCGAGCTAATTGGAGTTGGTAGTGGTAAGTTTATTGTGTTACTTGCCTCACAACCTCTAAAATCCCTAACATTGACGGTGTACGTACCTGTAGACAAGTTTTGGAATATGGGGTTTGTATTTGGGTAATCCACCAATACCGTTGTTCCATCCGGAGCTATCAATTGATACTCATAGGTACCCCAACCTCCATCTCCGGTAGCTGTAATTTCACCAAAACCAGGCACATTACATGTAACTTCAGTTGTTTGTATTGGATCCACGGTAAGTGGCCTATCCGGGGAGCGAACGGTTGCCACATTACTTGTAACATCACAAAATGGTGAATCCAAAGCCTCGACCCGTACAATAAGGTTACCTGCTGGAAGCCCTCCTATTATTTCGGGGGTATTGATAGGTGCATTGGTATCAAAACTTCCCGTTACCCCAGTAGTAGTTTCAACCCCTGAGTTATCTCTTGAGAAAACCTCATAATTATAAGTGCCACTATAGTTGTTGATTTCCAAACTGATCTCTCCATCATTACCGTTAAAACAGGTAACCGGTCTTACCTCCGCTATTATTGCCTCAATGGTATTATACTCAGGCATATTAACTGTAGATGTTAGATATGTACATCCTCCACTACCTATATCGGTTACGGCGAAAATATAATCTCCCGGAGTTGAAATGGGCCAAACAACCCTATCTGTTCCGGAGGAACTTCTAGCTGGTTCAGAACCCAAGGGCAATATTTCCACTTCATAGTTTCCTGGGCCCTCGTTAACAATAATTGTTATGGAACCGGGATTTACCGCTGTCCCCGATGCATCACAAGTAAGCTGGTCAACTGAATAACTAAATGTGATGTCCGTAGGGGTATTTATATTAACAGTAGCTGTTTCTTCGCATCCATTTTGGTCTCGAGCTGTAAGAATGATACTTTGGTTGGTACCATTATCAATAACCTCAAATACATTACTGGTCTGAAAATTGGTACCATCAAACTGGGGAGTACCATCATTCATACTGTAGGTGTACGGCCCTGTTCCAGTTGCAGTTCCGGTACCATCACCATTGGTATCAGTATGGATTGTTATTGTGGCCGTACTGAACTGATTGCTTGATGGGTTGCAACTAAATTCTGTGTTGACAGCATTCACTTGCAATACTGTAGGTTCACTAATTATAACATTTCCTGAGCGATCAGTACATCCTCTATCCGAAACTACCTCTACCTGATAGGTATTTGGACCAAGATTATCAAAAATTGGAGATGGCTGTGGTCCTGCCAAAACTGTTGAGCTCGCCCCATCATATAAGACATAATTTATAGGAGTATCTGTGTCACTACCTGGTTGAAGTTCCACAGCTATGGAACCATCAACCGCACCATTACAACTAATACTTGTGCTTGGTGTAGCCGCAATGACAGGCGTATTTACAGTAGTTACATTTACAATTGCCTCGTCTGAACAAAGTGGCGCGGTGTTAGAGCTTAAATCTGTCACCAAAATGTTATAATCTCCTGGCAATACACTGTTGAATACATTGGAACTTTGCGCAGGGCCAATATTGGCCAATGTACCTGCATCACGAAGTTGGAATTCAAAATTACCACTACCTCCGGTAGTATTTACGGTTATTACACCATCTCCTGCATTACAGGTTGGGAAGGATGTGGCATCTGCCGTTATGGCAAAGAAATCAAAAACATCTGCTGTAATAGTATCCGTACATCCGTTACCATCCCTAATAGTGATTACATAACTTCCCGGATTGGGCACTACAAAATTGACACTGCTCTGAAAGCCGCTTCCAATATCGTACATAAAGGTTTCATCAGGTAATCCAGAACCTGTGGATAGAGGTGCAGTCACCTCAATTTGATAACCACTGGTTGCAGTACACTGATTGGTGACGTCGATCGCCGGAGTTGGAATTCCTGGTTCCTGAGTTACGGTAACAGTGGTTAAAGCCGTACATCCATTGGCATCTTCTACATAAAAATCGTAATCAGCGGGATAAGGTCCAGGGATTTCAAAAGTGGTATCTGTTCCAAAAGTGGTCGGGACAGGATCTCCGGTTGGAACATAAGCATATCCGAAAGGCACCGTTCCTCCAAAACCTCTAACTGTAACAAACGCACCTGCATTACAGGTAGCCTGTACATTGTTATCTACCACTATGGTTGGCGAACTGAATCCAATGAACACCAAGGTACTTCCACTACATCCTGTATTGTCATCTGTAACAATAATTTGATAGTTTCCAGGTGCCAATCCAGTAAATGTGCTATTGAAAGGAAGAGCTTCGTTGGTATATGATGTAGGGCCTGAAATGGTAGCTCCCGTATCCGTATTTTCCAAGGTAACCGTAAAATCTGCTGGATTAGCAGGTAAGCCGGATACTTGAAAGTCTATTCCTCCACTTCCGGAAACATTACAGGACGCGGTAGTGGCCGTTGCCGTTACGGTAACTGGACTTGGGGCGGTTATAGGGTCTATTTCTTCAATATAGGTACATCCCAAAGCATCCCTTACCTCAACAAAATAGGTTACACCAAAAGTCACCTGACCCGTAAAGTCATAAGTATCACCTCCCGAAGTAGCAGGGTTAAAAGTAGGGTCTCCCACCAATCGGAATTCATAGGGCGCCGTACCTCCTGTTGCGCGAACACGATAGGTAAAACCAGCCACTGAACATAAGGCCGGTGGAGTGTCCAATGGAATCAAATCCAATACATTTTGATCAAGAACCACATCATCCCTGTCCTCACAACCTTGGGAATCTGTAGTAACTATAGTATAGTTTCCGACATCAAGATTGGGGAAATTTACGGTTGTACTTCCTGTTCCTATAGACTGAGCCACTAGGTTTCCTGCTGCATCCAATAAAACGTAATCAAAAGGTGCAACTCCGTTGTTGATTGTAGTTGAAATGGATCCACGCACATTTCCGGCGGAACATACTGCAGGTGTTGGTGTAACCGTGGCATCCAAAGGTGTACTTGAGGCAATAGTTACGCTGTAAGCAGGACTCACACATCCTCTGCTATCTCTTACAATAAAACCTCCATGGGTTCCGGGACCATATCCAGAAAAGATATTTTGTGTACTGAAAGTAACCCCATTATCGTTACTGAATTCATATGGTGGAATCCCCTGAGAGGTATCTGGGATTACCTCCACAATACCACTAGTATTATCTCCACATTGAGTATCCGTCCCCACTACTGAACCAGCTATGGTTTCCGGTGGAGTTATAGTCACAATGTTTGACTCTGTTGTACATCCCTCACTATCTGTAATCAAGAATTGATAGGTAGTATCAGAAGTTATGGAACCATCATTTGGAATGCTGTAAACGAAAGAATTTCCGGTGATGTTGTTATTGTTGGAAGTGTAACCGCCTCCATTTATTTGAACTTCATAAATGTCGTAATCACCACCTGAAGTATACCCATTACTGATGTTTACCTGAATTTGGGCAGGTGGACCCGCGCAATCCAATTCTTGGATAGTCGTTGCCAAAGCAGTCACCTGTGGTTCAATGGTTTGGGTTACAGTATCCCTACAATCATTGGCATCCACAACCTCTATGGTGTAGGTCCCTGGTGTTAATCCAGAAAAACTGTTACTTGCACCCAGAGCTCCTCCATTGATTCGATATTGATATGGAGCAGCACCCAAGGTAGCATTCACCACCAAGGTAGCTGCATTAAAATTGTCGTAACATAAATCAGAAGCTCCTGTATCCAATGTTAAGGTCGGGGACAGCAAGGCCGTAAGAGTAAAAGTATCAGTCACAGTACAACCATTGGCATCGGTTACACTAACCTGATAAGTTCCAGTTTGGGAAAGGTTGGAGAATACACTTCCATTTTTTGGTCCTCGCGTAGAACTATCCGGTTGAGTCAGCGTATACCGGTTACCTCCCCATCCACCAACAGTGTTCACCCTAACAGCACCGATATTGCCATTTTGACAACTCATATCGGTAACATCCAGACTGGAAATGGCAAATGCTGTAGCTGGTTCTTCAATAATCAAAGTGGCTGTATCGGTACAATTGGTATCTTCATCCGTTACTGAAATCACATAATTTCCTGCCGCCAATCCAGCCACTGGGATAATACCAGCATTTTGTCCTGTAAATACAGTTCCGCCGTCTATACTATAGCTATACGTTGTATTGAATCCATCCACCAAATATCGTCCTTCCCCATCCGTGTCGCCAACACAAGTGACCACTTTAGTTTGTTGTGCCTGAACACCAATTGAGCTGATATCAGTAATGGCATAGTTCTCATCATAAGAACACCCTTCACTGTCAGTGACCCTAAAAGTATATGTTCCCAATCCCAAGCCAGAAAATGTATCATTATTCCCATTGTTAATAGCGCTAGCTGCCGGAGCAATGATTTCATAAGTATAAGGGCCACTTCCACCTGTTACCACCAATCCTACCGAAGCTGTTGTGGTGATACAATCTAAGCTGGAAATAGTAAAGGCTAAATCCGTTGGTTTGTCCAAAGTATTAAAAACGATATCTGGAAGAGGTTCTACACACCCGTTGGCATCTCTTATTAAAGGAGTATATGTTCCTACTCCCAAATTGGAAAAGACCGGATTAGTTCCGAAACCAGCTCCCACACTATACTCGTAAGGTGCCGTACCTCCTGAAACTCCTGAAATTGTTATCTGCCCTCCTGTTTCATTGGTACATGTAGGTACGGAATCAGGCGTTGCGGTAGCATTTATGGTTGAGGGAGTGCCTATGGTTCCCACTATTGGAGTGGTTGTACACGTAAACGAATCTTGCTCATACCTTAATACAATATCGTAAGTTCCCGGGGCAAGGTTTGAAAACACATTACTGATTTGATAATTACTTCCATTGTCAATACTGTACTCAATCTCATAACCAAATCCGTTAGTGACATTAACGGTAATTCTACCATTGTTAGATCCTCCACAGTTGGCATCTTCTTCGGTAATATTAAAGATTGGCGGTGGAATATTGGGTACATCTACCGAAGCACTTCGCTGACATCCATTGGCATCTTCTACCAAAATAGCATAGGTTCCCGCCGTTGTCACTGTAAAAGTTGTTGACCCGGTATAGGTTGAACTAAATGGACCTCCATCAACACTAAATCGATAAGGTGCGGTACCACCAGATGTGGTAAGATTCACATCCACAGATGTGGCCCCACAACCGAAACTTGCTGAAGCTGTTGCAGAAACATCCAATGGACTAATTCCATTTCCAATTTCAATAGTAGCCCCGTTAGTATCCGTTGTAACCGTTTCTGAACAATCATTAGTATCTACCCGTATGCTATAAGTTCCCGGGCTCACATTGGCGAAAGTATAAGAATCGGCTCCATTAGGTCCAAAGGTATCTACGGTAACCCCATTTTTAATTAAACGATAGGTATAAAACCCAGGTACTCCGGAAACAGCAACATCTATGCTTCCCAACTCGCTACTACAGAGAATATCATTGGCGGTAACATCAACGGTAATATCCAAATCCTGTACATTCACTGTGTTCGATGGAAATAAACATGCACTTGCTGAAACATTTTTCAGTCGCACCCATACCATGTAGTTACCAGAAGTGGTCACATCAAAGAAAGGATCATCTTGGTAAGGACCTGTTGAATTGTTCAAACTGTATTCGTATCCGGCAGGAACATTGGTCACCTCTACCCTACCAGGATTTCCACAAATAATATCCTCCTTGATCAATTGTGGATCTAGAGGATTTAATGTAGACTTAAAATAGTAGTATTGACCTGAACCAATCCGAACCCTGAATTCTCCTGCTGAATCCAGATTGTATGTTGCTCCTGTACCTACGGTGTTCCAAGTACATGCTGCATTAATGGTGGGACAATCGTCAACTACAGTGGGTGCACATGTATTGGGATCAAGCTGTTGCCATTCATAGCTGCCCCCAGATTGACTTAAAGTCAATGTTCTTATATCGCTGGTTCCACAAAGGAAGAATTTGGCAAGGGTACTACCATCGTTGGGACAGACCACTTCTTCATCAGCCCCTTGGATAATGGTCATGAACATGCTGCTGCTAGCAGAACGTAAAACATCTGATGTCGTTACCTGGTCAACAGTTTTAGAAGTAGCAGGTGCTTCTTCATTGTTGGATTCAGAAACTGTGGATACTATTTTTGTCAGTATCCGGTTGACCTCTGTTTTTGCTAATACCGTGGAACAAAATATGGATAAAAACACCAACAACACGGCATATAGCAAATGCCTTGTTTTTTGAGGGAGCATAGGTTAAGTCTTGTTATGGTAGAATATCTCGGATTTGGGACCTTAATATTCTTTATAGTAATTATCTAAACTTATATATTCTATTTATCTTTCGACTATCAAAAGCCGTAGTTCGTCTATAAAATCTATTATTTCAACGTAAATCTATGAAAAAAAGTGCGCTTATTCCTTATTTTTTCGTTGTAATGCTTACTACATCCTGTGCCCAAAACAAGGATAACAGCATTAATCTTCCGAAAACCATTGATTTTACTACTGAAGAGGTAGTTTCCAATATTCAAAATCCCTGGGGAATGGTTTTTCTTCCAAATGGAGGAATGTTGATTACCGAAAAAGCTGGGAAATTACTCCATTTCAAAGAAGGAAAAACTATAGAAATAGATAACCTTCCCAATATCTACGTCAGAGGACAAGGGGGGCTTTTAGATCTGGAACTACATCCTAATTACAAGAATAATGGATGGCTCTATTTATCTTATTCATCGAATGATGGAGGGGGGAAAGGTGGTAACACTACCATAATGCGGGCTAAACTTTCCAACAATAAGCTTGTTGAAAAGAAAGTGTTGTACAAAGCGGTACCAAATACCACAAAAGGACAGCATTTTGGCTCCAGATTGGAGTTCGATAATGAAGGATACCTCTATTTTTCAGTAGGAGATCGGGGCAATAGGGATGTAAATCCCCAAGATATTACCAAGGATGGTGGTAAAATTTACCGCCTTCATGATGATGGTCGAATTCCAAAAGACAATCCATTTGTATCCAAATCCGGTGCAAAAACAGCAGTTTATAGTTATGGACATCGAAACCCGCAAGGATTGACCATACACCCAGAAACGGGGCTCCTGTGGGAACATGAGCATGGACCTCGTGGCGGAGATGAAATCAACATCGTTGAAAAAGGGAAAAACTATGGTTGGCCAATAATCACATACGGTATAAACTACAGTGGCACAAAAATCACGGATGAAACCTCAAAACCCGGAATGGAGCAACCCATTTATCAATGGACTCCCTCCATTGGTCCAAGCGGGATGACGTTTATCTCATCTAATGAATACCCAAAATGGAAAGGGAATCTGCTTGTTGGTTCTTTGGCCTTTCAATATTTAGAGCGTTTGGTTATTGAAAACAACAAGGTAACCTATCGCGAAAAATTGCTGGATGGCATGGGACGTGTTCGTAATATACGTCAAGCCCCAGATGGGTTTATTTATGTGGGTATAGAAGGCAAAGGGATTTACAAATTAGTTCCCAAGAACCAATAAATACTACTTTAGCGCCTCGATGGCATTCTTTACAGAACCATATTTTTTCAGAGCTTCTCCTGCTGCATTATAATCCAATCCAAGTTCTTCAACTATGTATCGAGTCCCACGATCTACCAGTTTGGTATTACTCAGCTGCATGTTAACCATTTTATTCCCCTTTACTCGACCAATTTTGATCATAAGTGAAGTAGTAATCATATTGAGCACCAATTTCTGGCTTGTCCCACTTTTCATTCGGGTGCTTCCTGTTAAAAATTCGGGTCCTACATTAATTTCAATAGGAATATCGGAACCTGTGGCCAATGGTGAGCCCGGATTATTGGTGATACCAGCAGTTAATATTCCTTGTTTTTTAGCATCAGCTATACCTCCCAAAACATAAGGTGTTGTTCCCGAAGCGGCTATGCCGACCAAAACATCGTTCTGATCAATATCAAACTCTAATAAATCCTTCCAAGCCTGCTTTGGGTCATCTTCGGCATGTTCCACCGATTTTCGAATGGCAACATCACCTCCTGCAATCAACCCTACTACCCTATCATGGGGTAGCCCATAGGTTGGAGGAATCTCGGAGGCATCCAAAATTCCCAATCTACCACTAGTTCCCGCTCCAATGTAAAAAAGCCTTCCTCCTTTTAAAAAGCGTTCAGCCGTCATGTCCACCAATCTTGAAATTTGTGGAATAACTTGAGCAACCGCTTCAGCAATTTTCTGGTCCTCTTTGTTTATGCTCTCCAAAATGGTTTGGGTTTCCATTTGTTCCAAATTGTCATAATTTGAAGGGCTCTCTGTGATTTTTGTATAGTCCATATGAATTATAAAAGGTGAATCTCTTGGTCTCTAAAAAGGTTTAAGCGTTCGTTATTGGGATTAAGTTCTGTAATCATGGTATTAATTGCATTAATATCACAAGTTTTATAGCGGTGTTGTGAATTCAGTTTTTCAGAAATGGACAATAATATGGTTTTCTTGGATGCCTTGATAACCGCTTTTTTTACTTGAACGATGTCCCAATCAAACTCTGTTAATCCGTAGCTGGAATCAACATAACCTGTTCCGATAAAACTATAGTCTACATTTATTTCTGACAATTGGTTGATAGCACCGGCTCCCAATGAAATTTGGGAATCCTTTGAAACTTCTCCCCCTATCAAAATAACCTTGACATTTGGTTTAACCAAAAGTTCAAGGGCTACCGGCAGACTCATTGTAAAACAAGTCAGCTTAATATTCTCTGGGATTTTCCTGGCCAGTTCCACACAGGTGGTACCTCCATCAATGAAAATTACACCGCCATCCTTTAGCATACCTACCGCCTTTTCCGCTATTTTCTTCTTCTCTTCAAGCGCATAAATATTGGTATTTCGCACAGTGGTATTGGTAAACCCTAAAGCAACTGCCCCCCCATGTACTTTGCGCAGCTTACTATCTGCATCCAGTTCCTTCACATCTCTTCGGACAGTATCTATGGACACATCCAATATATCGGCAATATCGGTAAGCAACACCTTGTTGTGCAATGCCACCTCATTTAAAATTGTTCGCTGTCGTTCTTCTTTGAGCATATTCTCAATCTGTTTTGCAAAGATATGCAATTACAAAGTTTGCCGTTTTATTCTGTTTTAAAGTTAATAAATTGTTATTAAATGCAAAAAACAGCATTAAAAAAAGCAAAAAACAGCAAAATTCAATTTTATTTGCTACTTTTGCCTCATCAAACTTTGATATTGATAATTCATAAACCAATAAAAGCAACACCAATACATTGAAAATCCACGTTTCATGGAGACAACATTAAAAAAGAAAAGTATCGACATTTCATATAAACCTGTAGGAAGGTTTGAAGAGACCCGTTTTGAAAAAATTCACAACATCATCTTTGAAAATTCCAGAGAAGGTTCTGCAATTGTTGCTAAAGAGATTGCTGATTTGATTAAGCAAAAACAGGCTGAAGGCAAGCCATGCGTTCTTGGTCTTGCAACAGGATCATCACCAATACGCGTATATGAAGAGTTAGTACGCATGCACCAAGAAGAAGGATTGAGCTTTTCCAATGTAACCACCTTCAATCTGGATGAATACTTGCCCATGGAAAAGGAGAATAGGCAGAGTTACCACTACTTTATGCACGAACACTTGTTCAACCATATTGATATTGCTCCCGAAAATGTTAATATTCCTAATGGGACAGTAACTGGCGATGCCATTATCGAACATTGCGTGGCATACGAAAAGAAAATTAAGGATGCCGGTGGATTGGATTTCCAACTTTTGGGTATTGGACGAACAGGGCATGTTGGTTTTAACGAGCCTGGTTCGCACTACAATTCAGCTACAAGGGTCATCACTTTGGACCACATTACTCGAGTTGATGCCGCTCCGGCGTTTTTAGGAATAGACAACGTACCTAGAAAAGCAATTACGATGGGAATTGCCACAGTAATGAGCGCAAAACGAATTGTTTTGCTTGGATGGGGACAAAATAAGGCCGATATCATTAAAAAAACGGTAGAGGGCGAAATATCTTCTCAAGTTCCTGCAACCTATCTTCAAGAACACAAGAACTGTACATTTGTACTGGATACGGGTGCAGCAACAGAGCTTACAAGAAATAAGACACCGTGGTTGGTGGATGAGTCTTGCGAATGGACCGAGCAATTAACAGCAAAAGCGATTGTTTGGCTATGCGACAAAACCGGTAAGTCTATCTTAAGTTTGACCGATAAGGATTATAACGACAATGGAATGTCAGGGCTTTTGACCCAGCAAGATTCTTACGATTTGAACATTAAAATGTTCAATAGACTACAGCACACCATAACTGGATGGCCAGGAGGTAAACCCAATGCTGATGACACCAATAGACCGGAACGTGCACTTCCCAAAAAGAAAAGAGTCATCATTTTTAGCCCGCACCCGGATGATGATGTCATCTCCATGGGAGGAACTTTTGACAGATTGGTTGAGCAAGGCCATGAAGTGCACATTGCCTATCAAACCTCAGGTAATATTGCCGTATCAGATACTGAAGCCCTTAAATTTGCTGAAACCGCCAATTCTATACAACAAACACCAGAGGCCCAAAAGATTATAGATTCCATAAAATCCAAAAACGAAGGCGATTTTGACCCTATCGAAGTAAGAAAGTTGAAAGGCAATATTCGAAGAGGTGAATCCTATGCCGCTACACGATACTTTGGATTGGATGATGCAAACGTACATTTCTTGGATTTACCTTTCTATGAAACTGGTGCAATAAAAAAGAACGATCTTTCTGATGCCGATGTTGCCATCATGGAAGACATCATCAAAAAAGTAAAACCACATCAGATATATGCTGCAGGCGATTTGGCTGATCCACATGGCACGCACAAAGTCTGTCTGGATGCCGTGTTTGCCGCGGTGGAGCAACTTAAGGACGAACCCTTCATGGATGACTGCTGGCTGTGGTTATACAGGGGGGCATGGCACGAATGGGACATCAATGAGATTGAAATGGCCGTACCTATGAGTCCAGGGCAGGTACTTAGAAAAAGACTTGCTATTTTCTGCCACCAATCCCAAAAAGATGGGGTGATGTTCCAAGGCGATGACTCCAGGGAATTCTGGATGCGAGCAGAGGAACGAAACAAAGACACCGCTGAGCACTATAAAGCATTGGGAATGGCAGATTACGCAGCAATTGAAGCATTTGTAAGATATAAATTCAAATAATTATTGAACAGGACGATTTTAGTTTTGAGTTAAATTAATTTTAAGTTCAAGAAAAGGCCTACTTTTAGTTACAAGTAGGTCTTTTTCATTTATACCTTATGCGACGTATTCTTTTTTTGGTTTTACTCCTGTTTTGTTTTTCATGTTCCGTTTATAAAGCTCCTCAAACTGAGTTTAGAGGAGTTTGGATAGCCACTGTCGTTAATATTGACTGGCCAAAGAATGCCAATGACGATTCAGAGAAGCAAAAAAAGGATTTCATCGAAATCCTGGATTTTTATCAAGATTTAAATTTCAATGCTGCCATTGTTCAGATACGCACCGCTGGAGACGCATTCTATGAGTCAGACCTATCCCCCTGGTCCAAATATTTAAGCGGGAAAGAAGGAGAAGCTCCCCAAAATTTCAACAAACCTTTGGAATGGATGATTCAAGAAACCCATAAACGGGGAATGGAGTTTCACGCTTGGCTAAATCCCTATCGTGCCACTTTTGATTTGGATACAACAAAACTGTACCAAGAGCACGATTTTTATCAACATCCCGATTGGATGCTTAAGTATGGTAGAAAATATTACTACAATCCCGGATTGCCTGAAGTCCAACAGAAATTGACCAATGTAATTGAAGAAATTGTAGCAAATTATAATGTGGATGCCATTCATTTTGATGACTACTTCTATCCCTATAAAATCCAAGATGAAGTTTTTCAGGACAGTCTTGCTTTTCAAATGCATGGTTTACAAAATCAAACGTTGGATGATTGGCGAAGGAGCAATGTGGATTCTTTGGTAAAAAAAGTGCATAAAACCATCAAAAAGACCAAACCCTGGGTGCAATTTGGTATCAGCCCCTTCGGGGTTTGGAAAAACAAAAGCACGGACCCCAATGGTTCTGATACAAGAGCAGGACAAACCAACTATGAGGATTTATACGCCGATCCTTTACTTTGGACGGAAAAAGGCTGGTTGGATTACCTGGTTCCCCAGGTGTATTGGAGTATGGATTATCCACCCGCTTCGCATCGCGTAATTACCCAGTGGTGGTCCAAAAAAATCAAGAATACCAATCTGTACATTGGAAATGGCACCTATAAAATCAAAAACAATCCAGATAAGGCATGGAAAAAGAAAAACGAAATCCCCAAGCAACTTTCATTGGCTAGAGCTACAGAACAAATCACGGGCAATGTCCTTTTCAGTGCCAAATCCCTTATTGGAAAACATGAAAAAATCACAAAACGATTAAAACAGAAATTCTATAAATATCCCTCTCAAAGTCCTGTTGGTCAGTTAAAAACAAAAAGAACCCTACCAGCCTTGCGTGTTGAATCTGTACAAATCAATGACAGAAAACTTCAAATCTGTGTTTCACATGACGATAATATTCCAAGATTTCTACAGTTGTACTCCATAAACAAGTCGGACCCCAATCAAAAACAACTCATTGGAAAGCGCTATCTTTCCATAGAAGAAAAACAATATTGCACCCAAATAGATTTGACCAAAAAACAACTGAAAAACAAGATTGGTATCTCATTGATTGACGCTTATGGTAACGAAAGCCAAACCCAAATCATTTCCCAATCCATAAAACAAAGTAAATGAGCACCGTAACCAAAGACAAAGGAGCATGGGCATGGATTCCCATTCTCTATTTCACCCAGGGAATCCCATATATCTTGGTTGTGGTGGTATCCGTTATTATGTACAAACGATTGGGTATTGGCAATGCTGAAATTGGTTTGTATACAAGTTGGCTTTACCTTCCGTGGGTTTTAAAACCTTTATGGAGTCCATTAGTGGATTTAAATGGAACCAAAAGAAAATGGTTTTTGGCCATGCAGCTTGTAGTTGCCTTGTCCTTTTTAGGAATAGGGCTTTTTCTTCCCTCCAATTCATTTTTCATTATTACCCTAGCTTTTTTCTGGATGGCCGCATTCGCATCCGCAACCAATGACATTGCCTCCGATGGCTATTATATGATCGGGCTTACACAAAAAAAACAATCGTTCTTTATAGGGTTACGTAGTACTTTTTACCGATTGGCAATGGTAACCGGCCAAGGACTTCTGGTCATATTTGCCGGTTTTTTGGAGAATAAGTACGGAGACAATACAAAAGCGTGGTCAATGACCATGATCTGTGCAGCAATTTTAATGCTGATATTGACCATTTCCAATTTTTTTGCTGCACCAAAATTTGAGCAATCACCCAATCTGGACCAAGAAAAACCCGCTGGGTTTTTAGATGTATTCGCCTCCTTCTTCAAGAAGAAACAGATTTGGATTGCCTTGGCCTTTATCCTTACCTATCGATTGGGAGAATCGCAATTGGTTAAAATGGCATCTCCTTTTCTGTTGGATACTTTGGATGTAGGCGGATTGGAATATTCAACCGAAGCCGTAGGTACCATTTATGGCACCGTGGGTGTCATTATGCTTTCTTTAGGCGGAATTTTAGGCGGAATCCTGATTTCAAGAGATGGGCTGAAGAAATGGATGCTCCCCATGATGCTGGCGCTCAATCTACCCAATATACTTTATGCCCTTTTGGCTTTCACACAGTCCACAAGCTTGTTTGCTGTGGTCGGAACTGTTGTTTTGGAGCAGTTTGGCTACGGGTTCGGATTCGCGGCTTTCCTCATCTATCTGATCTATATTGCCGAAGGAGTTTCCAAAACTTCCCATTATGCCATAGCCACAGGATTTATGGCATTGGGCATGATGCTCCCAGGAATGCTGAGTGGATATATTCAGGAATGGTTGGGTTACGACGGTTTTTTTCTTTGGGTGGTCATCGCAGCCATTCCAGCATTTTTGATTTTACGGTTTTTGAAATACCCGGAGGATTATGGTAAAAAGTCCAATTCAAATGGAGATGCATAGCGTACCATCATATAAAGAAGCCACAGAAAAGCTCAACTTAAAACAAAAGGTAGGACAACTGTTCATGCCTGCGGTTTTCATAAATGATACCGAAGAAGAAGTACAACAAATTGAAGATTTGATTCGTACTCAGGCTATAGGTGCGATTTGCTTTTTTCATAGTCGTGCCAGTGCTGCCACCAATTTTGAAGGCAAAAAGAAAGTAGTTCATAACGAGCATAGTTACGATAGGTTAAAACAGCTCATTTCTAGATATCAAAAAGCCGCTCAATTTCCATTATTGATAGCCATTGATGCGGAATGGGGGCTGGCCATGCGCATTGAGAATACCAATCAATATCCCTACGCAATTACTTTGGGGGCGATTCAAGAAAATTCAGAATTGATTTTTGAAGTTGGAAGACAAATTGCCCTTGATTGCAAAGAGGCCGGTATACATTGGAATCTGGCTCCCGTGGTTGATATTAACGATAACCCAGAAAATCCGGTTATAGGGTATCGGTCCTTTGGAGATGATAAGAACAAGGTACTTTCCAAAGCAAAAGCATACTTAAGTGGAATGGAAAGTGTTGGTGTATTAAATGCCATCAAACATTTTCCGGGGCATGGTGATACCGCAACCGATTCCCATTTGGGGTTACCTGTGATAACCAAATCCAAAGTAGAGTTAAAGGATAATGAATTATATCCATTTTCCAAACTCATAAAACAAGGAGTTGATGCCGTAATGGTAGGTCATTTGGCTGTTCCCGCTTTGGATGATTCTGAAAATCCGGCTACAACCTCCGCTAAAATAATTACTGATGTTTTGCGGACAGAATTGGGGTTTGACGGTGTAATCATTTCCGATGCGCTCAATATGCATGCTGTTTCCAAAAAATATCCTCAAAAAGGAACACTCGAATCAACAGCATTTAAAGCTGGAATGGATGTGATGTGCTTTTCCGAATATGTGGAGGAAGGCATTCAACAAATCATAAACTCAGCCACCAAAGAACGTATTGAAGCTAGTTATAAAAGAATATGGAAACTTAAAGAACAAGCCTTTATAAATACTGATCAAGAGCAAAGTATTTCCTCCCCTTTGGCATTGAATAAGGTATTGGCCCAACATAGCCTTACTGAGCTTTATGGCAATGCACCAGTTGTTGAACAAATTAAAAAATCCAATTTTCTGAATCTTTCGGTGAACAACCAGAAGGAAAATGGTTTCTCTGCAGCAATTGAAAAACAATACGGACAACAACACCATCAATTGGAATTAAATGCAATACATGAAATCAGAAGTCTCGCTGCTGACCATGAAAATATCGTATTGGCCCTCTTCCCTCCTTTTGTAAAGCCTAAAAATCTATTCGGGTTTCAACCGGAACTATTGGATTTCATTAATGAAATAATCTCGCAAAAGAACGTTTTGATCTATCTTTTTGGAAATCCTTACGTATTGGATATTTTGGAACTAAATCCATCTGCCAATGTTGTGGTTGCCTATCAAGATTTTCCTGAGTTTCAAACCGAAGCCTTTCATCATTTCATTGGTCAGATCGAAGCTAAAGGGAAACTACCTGTAAAACTCAAAAACCATCATGAAAAAGTATAAGGTTTTAGGATTAATGTCCGGCACATCTTTGGATGGTTTGGATTTGGCATATTGCCATTTATGCCAATCCAATGATCATTGGGAGTTCTCCATTGAAAAAACCATGGATATTTCATATGATGACCAACTTCGGGATACGTTAAAAAATGCCATTTACCTGTCCGAAGAAGAACATGGTCAATTACACTTGGACTACGGGATTTGGTTGGGGAAACAGGCCAAGACTTTTATTGAAGAACACCATTTAGAAATTGATTTTATAGCGAGCCATGGACACACATCACATCACAGACCAGAGGATGGAATTACATTTCAATTGGGAGATGGGCAATTGTTAGCCAATACAGGTGGTAAGCAGGTCATATGCGATTTCAGAACCAAGGATGTTTCACTGAGCGGACAAGGTGCACCTCTTGTTCCGATTGGAGATCAGTTGTTGTTTTCCAATTATGATTTTTGTTTGAATTTGGGAGGAATCAGCAATATGTCTTTTGAAAAAGATGGGAAGCGAATTGCTTATGATATTGGTTTGGCCAATATGCCCCTGAACTACATCACCCAAAAGATTGGGTTGGACTATGATGAAAATGGAAAACTGGCGCGGTCAGGAAAACTGGATGAGGAATTGCTTCAACAATTGAATCAATTGGAATATTATAAACTTCCCTACCCCAAATCCACAGGTTATGAATGGTTCACAGCAAAAATTGTTCCGCTGATTGATGCTTCCAAAGCTTCGGAGAATGATTTGCTGCATACTTTTATACATCACAACTGTGAGCAAATTTCCATTGAGGTACACAAACATGCCGTTAATCCTGAGAGTAAATTGTTTGTCACAGGTGGTGGTGCATTGAATCAGTTTTTTGTGGATACCCTTCAAACCAAATTAGGAGCATCGGTCAAAGTTGTTGTTCCCAACAAAACGTTGATTGCTTATAAAGAAGCTTTGGTTTTTGCCTTAATGGGAGTACTTCGTACTGAAAACAAAATCAATGTACTTTCTTCTGTAACCGGAGCAACCCAAGATTCATGCAGTGGTGAAGTATTCGTTCCGAAGTAGCCTTACGCCGCTACTACCTTTCTTGGTTTTCTTATCATCATATAAATAACCAACGAAACCAGTCCGCAGATAGCCAAACCAGCAAAAAGGGGCCAAACACTGGTCTCTACAAAATCTCCTATAAATGTGGCAATGGGAATGGCCAATAAAGTTGATACAAAGCCGTTAATGGCGGCCCCTATTCCTGCTATATGCCCAATAGGCTCCATAGCAATAGACCTAAAATTCCCCCACATAAAACCTAGACAAAAGAACTGAGCCGAAAGAAATCCAACCAAAACAAAGATGTTAGGATTGGGTGAGTTCCAAAAAAGAAATGCATACAACAAAGCAATCGCACAAAAAGCAATGAGTGCCATCAAGGAAAGTTTACGCATTCCAAATTTAAGTACCAATGTTCCGTTTAAAAATGTGGAAAGGCCAATGGAGATTGCTAAGCCCGCAAAAATATATGGGAATGCCTCTTTCATTTGGTAGATGTCCTCAAAAACATGTTGCGCAGCGCTTAGGTACACCAGAAAGGCCCCAGTCACCAACCCGGACATTAAAGTATAAGCAATGGTTTCCTTGTATTTCATGAACTCTTTAGTTCCATCTACAAACACATGACTTGTAAATGGGATTTTAAATTCTGGTTTAAGGGTTTCTGGTTGTCTTTTCCAAAACCAAATACAGACCAAAAGACCAAATATCAATTGGATATAGAAAATGGCCTTCCATCCCAAGTTATCCAGAATAACCTTGCCAATGGCAGGAGCCACAACGGGCACCAGAATGAAAAATGCAACAACAAACGACATCACCTTGGCCATATAATCCCCTTTGTAGGTATCCCGAATAATGGATATGGCCAACGTTCTAGGTGCCGACAGTCCAATACCCTGCAGAATTCTACCCAAAATCATAATCTCCAAGGATGGTGCAAACACACAGATGATACTCGCCAAAACAAATAGTGTAAACCCCACATAAACAATCGGTTTTCTACCATAACAGTCGGATAGCGGGCCAAAAAACAATTGTCCCAAACCTAGTCCCAAGAAAATCATGGTGACCAGCAATTGATTATCCGTGGGATTGAGGCTGTTTATAGCCACCCCTATATCCGAAATTGCCGGTAAAAGGGCATCAATTGCAAGAGCTACAATGGACATCAACGAGGCCATCAAGGCAATGAACTCGAAATTTGGTTTTTGGGTATCTTTTTGCATTGCGCAAAATTACATATACCCTATTCAGCAATGAACTTTTTTAGAAGGTATTTGGATATGGGGTTATAAAAAGTTTTTATAGTTCGAAAATCACAGAGGAATGTTCCCATGCTTCTTTTTGGGCGTCTGCACCTGTTTCTTCTCCAACATCGCAAAGGCCTTCAACAATTTGCGTCTTGTGTTCTTAGGAAGAATGACTTCGTCAATAAATCCGCGTCTTGCAGCTCTATATGGATTCGCAAACTTGTCAGCATACTCAGCTTCCTTCTCCTTTAGTTTGGCTGCTGGGTTATCCGCAGCTGCAATTTCCCTACGGAAAATAATTTCACTGGCTCCTTTGGCACCCATAACTGCAATCTCCGCACTAGGCCATGCAAAATTGAAATCGGCACCAATATGTTTGGAGTTCATTACATCGTAAGCTCCTCCGTAGGCCTTTCTGGTAATTACTGTAACGCGTGGAACGGTAGCTTCGCTAAGCGCATATAACAATTTTGCTCCATGCATGATAATTCCATTCCATTCTTGATCCGTCCCTGGTAAAAATCCTGGGACATCCACCAATACCAACAATGGAATATTGAACGCATCACAAAAACGGGTAAAGCGTGCTGCCTTTCTAGAACTTTTCACTCCTAAAACCCCAGCCAAAAACATAGGTTGATTGGCAATTATTCCAACACTTCGGCCACCCAAACGGGCAAAACCTACGATAATATTTTCTGCATAATCCTTATGGATTTCATAAAAGGAATCCGCGTCAATAATCCCATTGATCACATCATGCATGTCGTAGGGCTTGTTGGGATTATCCGGTACAATATTGGTCAATTCATCCCTAACCTCCTCACCTAATTTGTAATCCAGTGTTTTTGGAATTTCGGTATTGTTTTGAGGCAGATAATCCAGCAGTTTTTTGATATCATCAAGACAAGAAGCATCATTATTGGAAGTTTTGTGGGCCACCCCCGATTTTATGGCGTGTGTGGTTGCACCCCCAAGTTCTTCAGATGTCACTTCTTCGTTGGTCACCGTTTTCACTACATTGGGACCGGTCACAAACATATAGCTGGTCTCTTCTACCATCACAATAAAATCGGTCATGGCGGGAGAATAAACGGCACCTCCCGCACAAGGCCCCATCACGGCAGATATTTGCGGAATTACCCCGGAAGCCTGTACATTTCTGTAAAAAATATCGGCATAACCTCCCAGGGACTTCACACCTTCCTGAATTCGAGCACCACCTGAATCATTCAATCCAATGATGGGTGCGCCAACTTTCATGGCTAAATCCATAACCTTACAAATCTTTTCGGCATGGGTTTCGGACAGAGCTCCTCCAAAGACCGTAAAATCCTGCGCATATACATAGACCAACCTTCCATTGACGGTTCCGTAACCAGTGATAACCCCATCTCCATAGTAGATTTCCTTCTCCATCCCAAAATCGGTGGTACGGTGGGTGACCAAAATCCCCATTTCTTCAAAAGAACCCTCATCCAACAAATAATCGATTCGTTCCCGAGCGGTCAGTTTTTTCTTTTGGTGTTGCTTTGCAATCCGCTTTTCACCACCACCCAAATGGGCTTCTTCAATCTTGTCCTTTAAAATTTTTACTTTGGAATCCATCTGTATTAGTTTGTGGGTAGTTGTACTATTTTTTTGTCTTCAAGATATTGATAAAGTGCGACCATAGCAGCAATCTCCGCTTCGCTCTCATTTTTCTTCTTGATTTTTTCCGGAGAGTAATAATTCTTCACAAAGTGGGTGTCAAAATTCCCGGACCGAAAAGCCTCGTGGGCAAAAACGAAGGTCCCAAAAGGCAAGGTGGTCTGCACTCCTTTTATTTTATAATCCTGAATGGCATCGAGCATCAATTCGATGGCCTCTTCCCGTGTTTTTCCATACGTAATCAATTTTGAAAGCATAGGGTCGTAGTAAATTGGAATGTCCATTCCTTCTTCAAAACCGTTATCGACCCGGACACCTTCGCCAACCGGAAGTCGGTAGGTTTCCAAGTTTCCTACACTGGGAAGAAACTCGTTCAAGGGGTCCTCGGCATATACGCGAAGCTCCACGGCATGACCATCAATCTTTAAATCTTCTTGTTTAATGGAAAGCTCTTCACCTCTGGCCACTTTAATCTGTAATTCCACCAAATCCACTCCTGAAATCAGCTCTGTAACCGGGTGTTCCACTTGCAGACGGGTGTTCATTTCCAAAAAATAGAAGTTCAGGTCGGCATCCATCAGAAATTCCACAGTACCGGCGCCCACATAATCACAGGCCTTGGCAACCTTGGTTGCAGCCACTCCCATTTCTTCTCGCAACTCTGGAGTCAAAACAGACGATGGTGCTTCTTCCACTACTTTTTGGTGACGACGTTGAATACTGCATTCACGTTCAAAAAAGTGCAATACGTTTCCATGGGTGTCTGCCATCACCTGGATTTCAATATGTCTGGGTGAGGTCACGTATTTTTCTACAAAAACAGAACCATCGCCAAAGGCGGAGGTAGCCTCACTTATGGCACGTTCCATTTGTGATTTCAAATCGGCCTCTTTCTCCACGATTCGCATACCCTTACCGCCACCACCGGCAGAAGCTTTTATCAAAACCGGGTATCCAATCTTATTAGCAATTTCATGTGCTTTGGCCACATCGGTAATGGCTTCATCAATACCGGGAACCATTGGGATATCGTATTCTTTCACAGCATCTTTGGCGGCCAGCTTGCTCCCCATAATCCGAATGGCCTTTGATTTGGGGCCTATAAAAGTGAGTCCATTTTTTTCCACTGCTTCGGCAAAATCTGCATTCTCACTCAAAAAGCCATAACCAGGATGGATTCCATCAACATTCAATTCTTTGGCCACCTCAATAATTTTATCCCCCAACAAATAGGATTTGTTGGAAGGTGCCTCTCCAATACAAACAGCCTCATCGGCAAACCTAACATGCGGAGCATTTCTATCCACTTCAGAAAACACAGCAACGGTGTTGATTCCCATTTTTTTTGCGGTTCGCATCACCCGTAAGGCTATCTCTCCACGATTTGCAATCAATATTTTTTTCATAACCGTCTTATTCAAATTGAATTAGCAATTGTTTCTTGTCAACAGCATCACCTTGCTTTACAGCAACCTTTTTCACGACTCCTTTTCTTGGAGAAGTGATGATATTTTCCATTTTCATGGCCTCCAATACCAATAGCTGCTGATCTTCTGTAACTTCTTGGCCTTCTTCCACCGAAATATCCAAAATGAGTCCCGGCATGGGCGCGGAAACGGAATCGATGTTCTTGGTACCGTTTGAAGCAAAACCCATTTTTTTGATGAGTTCGTGTAAGGGGGTACCAATTGAGGTCTGGAACTCACTGCCATTCACCTTTATCGTGTACAATCTACCGTTGAAGTCAGCATTGCTGATCTCAACCTTATACGATGTTCCGTTTTTTAATAGATGGAAGGTGCTGTTCCCTGTTTTGAGGATATCAAGTTTAGAAATATCCTCTCCGGACAATTGAAAATCAAAGCTTTCATCGACTTTGATCACATAGGAATTTTCCATAGAGAAGTTATCAAAGGTTATCTATATAAATATAAGATTATGACCTAATCCAGCACAAATCTATACTCATAAACTTTTAAGAATTATGACAATAGTCATTCATTAAGATATAATTGTAAGGTAACTATGCAACTGCAATTGGGCAGATTGAAAATCTTATCAAATGCTTACTTTTGGGGTTAAAATTATCATTATGCTGATTTTAGGAATTGCTGGCGGTACGGGCTGCGGAAAAACTACAGTGGTCAATCAAATCGTAGAGGAACTTCCAGAAAATGAGGTTGGTGTTATATCCCAGGATTCCTATTACAATGACCTTTCCCATTTGACCAAGGAAGAACGGGCAAAAATTAATTTTGACCATCCAAATTCCATAGATTTTGATTTGTTGATCTCACATCTTGAAGCATTAAGGGAGGGAAAATCCATTGACAAACCCATCTATTCTTTTGTGGAGGAAAACCGTTTGGAGGACACCATTCCAACAGAACCCAGAAAGGTGATGATCGTAGAAGGCATTTTGGTGCTCAGCAATCCCAAGCTTCGAGATATGTTCGATATAAAAATATACGTCCATGCCGATTCTGATGAGCGTTTGATACGAAGATTGCAAAGAGACATTCGCGAACGGGGACATGACCTTGAAAAAGTGCTGACCAGATACCAAACCGCTGTAAAGCCGATGCACCAGCAGTTTATTGAGCCTTCAAAGGAATTTGCAGATATCATTATCCCCAATAACCACTATAATACGGTTGCGGTGGATATGGTACGCACCATTATAAACGACAGGTTACATTAAAATGGGATTCAAGGAGTTAAAAAATAAAAAATGGTTTAAGGTTATGACCAACATGTATGTGCTGGTACTTACCATTTTTGTAATCTGGATGGCCTTTTTTGATACCAATTCCTTGTTGATTCATTTAGAGTTACGGAACGAGGTCAAGAAACTGGAAAAACAGAAAGAATTTCTACAGGGTGAAATTGACAAAGACAAAGAGATTTTGGAAAAATTATCCGACCAGAAAGAACTGGAAAAGTTTGCCCGTGAAAAGTTCTATATGAAAAAGGAGAACGAAGAAATCTTCTTGATTGAATATGAGGACAGCCTAAAAACCAAAAAAAATGAGTGACCCAGGTTTGTTTGACGAATTTCCCGAAGTTTCCGCAAAACAGTGGAAACAAAAAATCCAATTTGATCTGAAGGGAGCAGATTATAACGATACTTTGATCTGGGAATCCTTGGAAGGGATAGCGGTAAAACCCTTCTACCATTCCGAGGATTTGGACGGAGTGAAAAACTTTGACCTTCCAGAAGGGCACAACTGGAAGATTGCACAATCCATTTACGCAGGGGATGTAAAAAAGGCCAATGCAAAAGCACTGGACTATTTAAAAAGAGGTGCAGAAAGCTTGGTTTTCACCATTCCACATGAAGATTTTGATGTATCTGCATTGCTCGCCAATATCGACTTTAAAAATACTCCGCTACATTTCAATTTTGAGTTTTTAGTGCTGGAACCTATTAAAAAGCTACTTGCCTTTTTAGACGTACAGCATGCTATCTGTCACCTCAATATTGATCTTATTGGTAATTTGGCCAGAACGGGAAACTGGTTCCACAAAATGGAAAAAGACCATTCCACTTTGGAAGATATTTATGGATTGAACAAAAATCAAAATACCACTTCAACACTTAGTGTTGACCTATCCCTTTATCAAAATGCCGGGGCTAACATGGTTCAGCAATTGGCTTATGGTTTGGCTCATGCCAACGAATATCTCAACCACTTTGCCAATGTCTCCCCGAGCGCAGTCGAGGGGTCTTTCCCCATTACATTCAAAGTTTCAATTGGCAGCAACTATTTCTTCGAAATAGCCAAACTCAGAGCTTTACGTTGGTTATTCAATAGCATAGCCTCAGCTTATGATATAAATAATGATTGTCATATTCTTTCCGTACCATCCAAACGAAATAAGACCCTTTACGATTACAATGTAAACCTGCTCCGGACAACATCAGAATGCATGTCGGCCATATTGGGAGGTGCAGACACGGTAAGCAATCTGCCCTACGATGCCATTTACCATAAAGATAATGAGTTCGCAGACCGAATTGCCAGAAACCAGTTGTTGCTGCTCAAAGAGGAAAGCTACTTTGATCAGGCTTCCAATGTTGCCGAGGGTTCATACTATATTGAATCCCTAACACAGCAACTGGCACAAAAAGCATTGGATCTTTTCAAACAGATTGAAAATTCAGGGGGCCTTCTATCCGAATTGAAAAATGGGACCATCCAAAGAAAAATAAAGGAAAGTGCAGCAAAAGAGCAGCAATTTTTTGATTCAGGCGAGATTACCTCAGTGGGCACCAACAAATACCAAAATGCTCAAGACAGCATGAAAGATGACATTGAGCTTTATCCTTTTGTAAAAACCAACCCTCGAAAGACCATTATCGAACCCATTATTGAAAGGCGTTTAGCTGAGGGATTGGAACAAAAAAGATTGGACGATGAGTAGAAAAAACCTTCAAAATCTAGAATTGTCCTCAACTGTTGGGTCTGAAACAGTCGAGAGCTCCGAAAACGGAAACCTCAATTTTGCAGCTGGCATTCCTCCTTTTCTTCGTGGCCCCTACTCCACCATGTACGTAAGGAGACCTTGGACCATTCGCCAATATGCGGGCTTTTCAACCGCAGAAGAAAGTAATGCATTTTACAGAAGAAATTTGGAAGCTGGCCAAAAAGGGCTTTCCGTGGCTTTTGACCTTCCCACCCACCGAGGGTATGACAGCGATAATGACCGAGTTGTCGGAGATGTCGGTAAAGCGGGAGTTGCCATAGATTCTGTAGAGGACATGAAAGTCCTTTTCGATGGTATTCCATTGGATAAAATGTCGGTTTCTATGACCATGAACGGTGCCGTACTCCCCATTATGGCTTTTTACATTGTTGCAGCTGAAGAGCAAGGAGTTTCCATGGAAAAACTTTCAGGAACAATCCAAAATGACATTCTCAAGGAATTCATGGTTCGGAACACCTATATCTATCCACCCGCACCATCCATGCAACTTGTGGCCGATATTTTTGAGTTTACGAGCCAACATATGCCTAAATTCAATAGTATCAGTATCTCAGGGTATCACATGCACGAGGCTGGGGCTCCAGCAGCCATAGAATTGGCGTATACGCTGTCCGATGGTATTGAATACATAAGAACCGGAATAAAAGCGGGTTTGAAAATCGATGATTTTGCTCCCCGTCTATCCTTTTTCTGGGGAATTGGGATGAACCATTTTACGGAAATTGCCAAAATGCGTGCAGGCCGAATGCTCTGGGCAAAATTGGTAAAGGAATTTGACCCAAAGAATGAAAAATCCTTAATGCTCCGAACCCACAGTCAGACCAGTGGATGGAGTTTAACGGAGCAAGACCCTTTCAACAATGTGGCCAGAACCACAATTGAGGCCATGGCCGCAGCTTTTGGGGGCACCCAAAGCTTGCACACCAATGCATTGGACGAGGCCATTGCCCTTCCCACCGATTTCTCCGCCCGAATTGCAAGAAATACACAGATTTATCTGCAACAAGAAACCCATATCACCAAAACTGTGGATCCCTGGGCGGGAAGCCATGTGGTAGAAAAACTTACCCATGAGATTGCTGATGAAGCTTGGAAACTGATTCAAGAGGTGGAAAAGTTAGGGGGAATGACCAAGGCCATTGAGGCTGGGATTCCAAAAATGCGGATTGAGGAAGCGGCTGCCAAAAAACAAGCTCGGATAGATAGTGGTCAAGACACCATTCTTGGGGTAAACAAATATCAATTGGAAGATGAGGATGAACTTCAAATTCTTGAAGTTGACAATGCGAAAGTTCGTAAACAACAGGTAGCACAACTTCAGCAACTTAAATCCGACCGGGATGAAAGTGCCGTTCAAAATGCACTAAAACAAATTTCCGAAACGTCCAAAAAAGCAATGCAAAACAATTCCGAGCGCGAAAATTTATTAGCTTTAGCCGTAACCGCTGCCAAACTGCGAGCTACTTTGGGCGAAATAAGCGATGCCATGGAAAGTGCTTTTGGACGGTATCAGGCAAAAATCCAATCATTTACAGGAGTGTATTCCAAAGAGATCAAAAACGACGAAAGCTTTGAAAAGGCTAGAAAAATGGCCGATGATTTTGCCTTGGAAGAAGGTAGAAGACCTCGAATTATGGTGGCCAAAATGGGACAGGATGGCCATGACAGAGGGGCAAAAGTAGTTGCCACTGGCTATGCCGACCTAGGTTTTGATGTGGATATTGGGCCATTGTTCCAAACTCCAGCGGAAGTAGCCAAACAAGCTGTGGAAAATGATGTTCACGTTTTGGGAATTTCATCCTTGGCCGGTGGACATAAAACATTGGTCCCAGAAGTTGTAAAAGAACTCAAAAATTATGGCAGGGAAGATATTCTGGTCATTGTTGGTGGCGTGATTCCAAAACAAGATTACAAACACTTGTTGGAAAATGGTGCGGTTGCTGTGTTCGGGCCAGGGACCAAAATCAGTGATGCCGCCATTGACATCTTAAAGATTTTAATGGACTGAACCGTCATAAAGTCCTTAAAACAAAAACTTTAACTTTCTTTAACGCCCATTGTTAAGGTTATTCACCTACTGTTAACAAAATACATTTTTTAACGTCTTAAATAATTGTATTTTTAGCACCTAACTTACTATGAAATGGGCAAGATAATTGCTATTGCAAATCAGAAGGGCGGTGTAGGTAAGACAACAACAACGGTGAACCTTGCTGCCTCACTTGGTGTACTGGAAAAAAAAGTATTATTGATTGATGCCGATCCACAGGCCAATGCAACCTCTGGTTTGGGTATTGATGTGGATAGTGTTGAACAAGGCACCTATCAATTATTGGAACATACCAAAACGGTTGATGAAGTAATCATGCAAACCGATTCTCCAAATGTGGATCTTATTCCTGCACATATTGACCTAGTTGCCATCGAAATTGAATTGGTGGACAAGGATAACCGGGAGTACATGTTGAAAGAAGCCCTTAAGGGCTTGGGAAATCGCTACGATTTTATATTGATTGATTGCGCTCCTTCCTTAGGATTGTTGACCTTGAATGCACTTACCGCTGCGGACTCTGTAATGATCCCAATTCAATGCGAATATTTTGCGTTGGAAGGTCTGGGCAAATTATTGAACACTGTTAAGAGCGTACAGAAAATCCATAATAATGATTTAGATATTGAAGGTATGCTGTTGACCATGTACGATTCAAGGTTACGTCTTTCCAATCAGGTAGTGGAAGAAGTGAAAAAGCACTTTGCAGATATGGTCTTTGATACCATTATCCAAAGAAATGTGAGGCTAAGTGAAGCACCAAGTTACGGCGAAAGCATTATTAAGTATGATGCCAGTAGTAAAGGTGCAACCAATTACCTGAACTTGGCCAATGAAATATTGAAGAAAAACAAGGAAAAAGTTTAAATGGCGAAAGCAACCAAAAAACAGGCTTTGGGAAGAGGTCTGTCCGCTCTGTTGAAGGATCCTGAAAATGATATTCAGTCAGTTTCTGACAAAAATGCGGATCAGGTCATTGGGAATGTAGTTGAATTGGACGTTGAATCCATTGAGGTAAATCCGTTTCAACCACGTTCCAACTTCAATGATGAAGCACTGCAAGAATTGGCGAGTTCCATCAAGGAACTTGGAATCATTCAACCCATTACGGTAAGAAAACTCGATTTCAATAAATTTCAACTTGTTTCCGGGGAAAGAAGGTTCAGGGCCTCCAAATTGGTAGGTTTAAAAACCATTCCCGCCTACATCAGGATCGCCAATGACCAAGAATCCTTGGAAATGGCCTTGGTGGAGAACATTCAACGTCAAGATTTAGATCCTATTGAAATTGCACTATCGTACCAACGATTAATCGATGAAATTCAGGTCACCCAAGAAAAATTGAGCGACCGTGTGGGCAAAAAGCGTTCCACCATAACCAATTACCTCCGTCTTTTAAAATTGCACCCCATCATCCAGACAGGGATGCGAGATGGTTTTGTGAGCATGGGACATGGGCGTGCGTTAATAAATATCGAAAGGAAGAAAGATCAAATCAGTATATACGAAAAAGTGGTTTCTGATGGCCTTTCCGTGAGGGAAACTGAGCAATTGGTAAAAGCCTATAAGGAAGCGAAAGAGGGAAAAGCTCCGGAAAAAAAAGGAGCTGTTGCCAAGGAAGTTCCCAACTATATTACAAAGGGAATGGATGCTTTAAAAGGGCATCTTTCGGCCAAAGTGGATATCACTACCTCACCAAATGGTAAAGGTAAAATCGTTATTCCGTTTCATTCCAAAGAAGAATTTCAGCGTTTAAGAAAATTATTGACAGGTGATTAAATACCTCTTTCTTTTCTGTTTTTTACTGCTCGCCTTCAATTTTACGTTTTCCCAAGAAAAAGAAGAAGATGATGATAATCGTCCCCATCCGAAGGAGATAGATTCATTGGCGCAAGACTTGGAAGGACAAGGGATAACTATAGAAGAGGTCACCTATGAAAAGAAAAGAATAAACCCACTTGCACCCAGTAAAGCCGCATTTTTCTCTGCGATTCTACCAGGTTTGGGACAGATTTACAATAAACGCTATTGGAAGGCACCTATAGTTTGGGGAGCCATCGGTACCGGAATTTATGTCTACTCCTATAACAATACACAGTATAATAGCGCCAGAGATGCATTTAAAAGAAGACGTGCTGGTTTTACAGATGATGAATTCTATGATCTAAATGGGGATGGCGAAGGTCCCGATATTTCTTTGGAGGCTTTGCAAGATGCACAAGAAAGCACACAGCGTGATCGTGATTTATCATTGTTGATCACCATTGCCATGTATGCACTCAATATTATTGATGCAAACGTGGATGCCCACTTGAAACAATATAATGTTGATGAGAATCTAGCACTCGATTTCAAACCCTATTTGGATATTAACCCTTTGACCAATAAACCAAACTACGGAATGGCCCTGGTCGTAAAATTTTAAATGTATGAACATTGGTTTATTCGGCTATGGGAAAATGGGCAAAATGATTGAGCAAATTGCTCAGGAAAGAGGCCATACCATAGTAGCCAAAGTTGATGTTGGCTCCACTGAAGTAGACTATAAAAGCATGGACGTGGCCATTGATTTTAGTACTCCAGATGCTGCTTTCAACAATATCACTAGCTGTTTTGAAAATGGAGTTCCTGTCATATCGGGTACTACAGGATGGTTATCCAACTATGAAAAAGCAATTGAAATTTGCAATCAAACCAAGAGTGCTTTTATCTATGCTTCAAATTTTAGCTTGGGGGTCAATGTGTTTTTTGAGTTGAATTCCTATTTGGCAAAAATGATGTCTACATTGAATCAATATCAAGTTTCCATGGAGGAAATACACCATACACAAAAATTGGATGCACCAAGCGGTACAGCTATCACCTTGGCTGAAGGAATCATTGAAAACACTGGTTACATAGACTGGAAATTGGATGAATTTGGTGAGAAATCCATTTCCATAACATCCAAACGCGAAGGCACCGTTCCTGGAACCCATACTATTGTCTATGAAAGCGCAGTGGATGATATTGAAATTAAGCACACCGCCCACAATAGAGAAGGTTTTGCATTGGGTGCAGTGATAGCCGCAGAATGGATTCTTGGAAAAACTGGTGTTTTTTCTATGAAAGATGTGTTAAATCTAAAATAAAACGTAACAACGCTCTAGACTTTTAGTCTAAAAAAATAAACTTCTTTATGGACGGTACACAGTGGATCATTTTTATTCTGATCATACAGGTAATTCACTTTTTGGGAACTTGGAAACTCTATGTAAAAGCTGGTAGAAAAGCTTGGGAGGCTGCAATTCCCGTTTACAACGGTATAGTTTTAATGAAAATCATTAACAGGCCATGGTGGTGGGTACTTTTGTTGTTTATTCCCATTATCAATTTATTGATGTTTCCTGTAGTTTGGGTTGAAACCATTCGAAGTTTTGGTAAAAACAAGCTTTTGGACACATGGGCAGTGATTCTAACCCTTGGCTTTTACATTTATTACATCAATTATGCTGAAGACGTAAAATACATTGAGGATCGTGATTTGAAGCCTAGAACAGGTTTAGGAGAATGGGTAAGCTCCATTGTGTTTGCCATAGTAGCTGCTACCTTTGTGCACACCTATTTCATTCAGCCTTATGTAATTCCAACTGGTTCTTTGGAACGTACATTGAGGATTGGGGATTTTCTTTTTGTGAGCAAGTTCCACTACGGGGCAAGAATTCCAATGACCACATTGGCAGCACCAATGGTTCATGATACCCTTCCAGGACTTAAAAAAAGGTCGTACATCGCAGATGTTGACCCTGCAACATACAAAACTTCATGGAAGAATAAACTGCAATTGCCTTATATGCGATTTCCTGGTTTTCAAGAAGTTAAAAAGAATGATATTGTGGTTTTCAGTTTGCCTTCAGATACCTTGTACCAGTTCTTCAAAGCTGAAAAAGCCGTAAAAAAACCTATAGATAAAAAGTCCAATTATGTAAAAAGATGTGTAGGAACACCAGGTGATTCACTTGCAGTGATTGATGGTTTTGTTTATATCAATGGCAAAAAACTACAACTTTCCGATCGGGCAAAAGTGATGTATAATTATACCATCTATGCCAAAAATGGAGTGTCAAGCAGATTGTTGACCGAGGTTGATGCATCTGATTATTTAAGGAAATACTTTGCAGGAAACTTAAGTCAGGAACAGTATAATGCATTAGCTCCATTTGTTTTAGGTGCAAATAGGACCCCAGATGGGAAAATTGAACTCATAACCGAGGAAAAAGGGATACCAACTGAAGTCATAAGACAACTACGTCTTTCCTTGACAGAAGAAAAACCAAGGGAAAGAATTGCCAATCTAACGGATGAAATGGTTGCCAAACTTCAAGAGAACCAGAGCATCGATTCTATTGTGAGAACAAATGAGGGCAAAGGAGTTTACAGAGGGGCGTTCCCACAAAAACCTAATCTGTACCCTTGGAACAACGATAATTTTGGTCCCATATATCTTCCCAAAGAAGGAGCTACGGTAGAAATCAACTATAGAACCATCCCTTTGTATAAGAAGATCATTAGGGATTACGAATACAATGATGTAAAGGTGAGCGGACAAAAGGTCTTTATTAATGGCCAAGAGGCAAACTCTTATACCTTTAAACAAGATTATTACTGGATGATGGGAGACAACAGAGATCATTCTGAAGATAGTAGAACATGGGGTTACGTTCCTGCCAATCATATTGTTGGGAAACCTGTATTTCTGTGGATGAGTTTTGACAACTTCAAGGAAGGATTGGTCAATTGGCGTCCTCGATGGAATCGCATCTTTACCACCGTTGGGGGTAGTGGCGAACCTGTTTCATACCTCAAGTATTTTTTGATGGTAATTGGAGCGTGGTTTGTGTATGACTTTTTTAGAAAACGGAGAAAAAAGAACTCTTGAGTACCTTAGTTCATCCTACCTATTTTCCCAGTATTGCCACCTTTGCCGTAATCGTTCAAAATGATGTGGTTTGGGAAGCACATGACAATTTTCAGAAGCAGACATACCGAAATCGTTGTTATATCTGCACGGATAGAGGAAAGCACATGCTTAACATTCCCATAAAACATGTGGGTGGGAATGAAGGGCGTCAAAAGTACAAAGATGTTGAAATCGACAATTCCTCCCATTGGCAAAAACAACATTGGCGCACATTGGAAACGGCCTATAGAACCTCACCCTTTTTTGAGTTTTATGAAGATGATTTGAGGCCTTTATTCAAAAATCCGACACATTCCCTTTTTGATTTTAATGTAAAGACCATTAATGTAGTATGTGAATGTTTGGGCCTAAACACTTCTGAAAAATTCACCAAAACTTATGAAAACACTCCTTCTGATATTTTAGATGCAAGATTTTTGGTTGAGGCAAAAAAACCTTTGAGTTTTAAACCAATGCTATATTCCCAAGTCTTTGAAGAGCGGCATAGTTTTGTACCTAATCTCAGCATTCTTGATTTGTTGTTCAATGAGGGAACAAATACACTCGATTATCTAAAAAATCAATCTCTGGATTTTTTGAATGATTAGGTTCATTGTCCATTACGGAATTCACTTTCTTGTTCCCATTATAATAGGGCTTGTATTTTTTAAGGACAATAGAATCAAGATCATACTCATACTTCTGGCCGGAATGCTAATTGATGTTGACCATGTTCTGGCTGAGCCCATATTTGACCCCAACCGTTGCAGTATCAATTTTCATCCCTTGCACAGCTATTGGGCCATTATGCTGTACTGTATCTTACCATTTTTTAAAAAGACAAGAATAATAGGTTTAGCTTTGATTATTCATATCATTGCGGATATGGCTGATTGTTTACTCCTCTGATTTAAGTCGAAGTGTGGCCATAACTGGATAGTGATCCGATAATTTTTCATCAAAGTTCTGATGAGAAATCACTTCAAAAGCCGGGTCAGTCAAAATGTAATCAATACGCATTGGCAATCCCCTTAAATCATAACTCCTCCCAAATCCTTTGCCTCTTTCCAAAAAAGAATCATCAAAATCCCCCTTAATCAGCCTATAAATATTGGAATATTGCGTGGAATTAAAATCTCCGACAATGATTTTTTTATACTCGCATTTTTCCATGTTTTCCCGTATTATTTTGGCCTGCTCATACTGTTTAAGCATGGTATTTCTAATCCTTGCCATTAACTTGGTCGACCTCTCTTTTTTAAAGGTCTTCATTCTGGGGATAATTTTAAATGATTGTAAATGGACATTGTAAACTCTTAACGTGTCCTTTCCCATAAGAATATCTGCATAGATTGTACCGTTTGAAGTTTCTGGGAAATAGATAGAATCTACCTTTATTATTGGAAATTTGGAATAAATGGCTTGAATCACCTTTTGGGGGTAGTTCGCTTTACTATAATTCACAAATTTGTATTTATACTGGCTCAAAGCGTTATTATTCTTCATATTATAATGACACTCCTGAAAACATAGGATATCAGGATTTTGCATTTCAACAAAATCAATAATCAAACTATCTACATGAGGGATTTTTATTTGTCCATTCTTGTTGAATCCTCGAGCATTGAAAGACATGATCGAGAAACTATCCTTATTATCCTTCACTTCCTTTTGTTTGGAAAATAAATAAAAAGGCCCTAACACAATATACCATAGAATCAATAAAATCAGCGATAACCAGTATTTTCTTTTCTTGCGTATTCGCCAAAATAGCACGAATACAACATTGACAAATACCAACAGCGGTACAATTAAACTTATTGCGGACAAAGCCGGTATAAAGGTTACAGGTGTATAAGGTATTAAAAGCGCTATCCCGGTCACCAGAGCAAAAAGCAGGTTAAAGTAAAAAACTATCTTGTAAAAAATACCTGAGCCTTTTTTCACAACTTAATCTTCTTTTCCCGCTTTAAACAAAAAATCCTTTTCTGCTTTGGATAAGCTTTCGTAACCTGATTTGCTTATTTTATCCAAAATACCATCTATTTTACGTTGATGGGCCTCCTTATCATAATCAGCCGTGCTCTTATTTTTAGCAGTCTTCTTTTTATACACTGTTTTCATGGGGGCTTTTTTTTCTCTTGGTTTAAAAAGTTGTACAACTGCATCCCTAAACTTGGTAAAACCCGACCCAATATCATTGCCTTTCAACAGCTGACGTGCATACACATACCCCAGGAATGCACCACCCAAATGCGCCAATCTACCACCAACATTTCCGCCATAGGCAATCTGAACTAAGTCCACCAAAATGAAAAATGCCCCTACATGCCATAGCTTAACATTAAAAAAGATAATCCGTACCTCCTGGTTTGGAATGTACGCACAGATAAAAATTAAAACCGCAGTCACCCCTGCTGAGGCTCCTATTAATACTGAATTTGTATCTAAAAGGGTGGGAAATACATTGTAGCTAAGCAAAAAAACAATTCCTCCAAAAATTACCCCTAAAAAATATACGTTTATAAACCTTTGGTTATCAAAAAGGTTTAAGAAAATCCTTCCTGAGAAATAAAGCATGATCATGTTCCAGAAAATATGGCCTATACCTGCATGAAAAAAAGAATAGGTAACTAAAGACCAGGGTTGGCCAAAAAATTCTGTGAAATCTTTTGGCAATTCAAACCAGTTAGCCACGGAATTCCCCAGCAATGCCCTGGATAAACCATCCAAGATAAATACAAGCACATTCAGTGCAATGAGCTTTTCCGCAATGCTAAGTCGAGCAAAATTATATTGTAGTCCCCCGCTTGCCATAACCTAATCCCATCGATTTTGGTTAAACTCATTCTTTTTCCAATACCACATCATAATAAAACCAATCAGAGCTCCTCCTAAATGCGCTATATATGCAGTATTACTTGGACTGAAAATAGAAACCCCAGTAATAGCTGAAAACAAATCCAATCCAATTATCGCAGGTATAAAGTACTTTGCTTTAATTGGAACGGGAAAGAAAATCAACATTAAACGTGATTCAGGAAAAAGCATCCCAAATGCAACCAAAACTCCTGTCATAGCACCTGAAGCACCTAGCATTGATTTAAACCCTAGACCTGAAGCATTTAGCTCAAATAATGTCCTAAAATCTTGTTGTCCAATATTAATATTACTTTCACTCAAAATCGGGAGTAGTTTTTGAGAAAACAGCTCACTCGTGATATAGCCCTTACCATTAGTTGCATCAATATTTAAAATTTCCTTCAAAATACTTGTATCCAAATCAGTTGAAAGATTAGAAATAATCGAGAGGTAGTTAAAATAATCAAATCCCAAAGTAATAATTGCAGCACCTATACCAGCTGAAAAGTAGAAGAAAAGAAACTTATCCCTTCCCAAGGTTCGCTCAACAGAGCTTCCAAACATCCATAACATAAACATATTTCCTAGAATATGGGGGAAATAAATCTCATACCCTCCTCCCGGACGTAGCACATAAGATGCATGCATAAACATATGGGAAATCAACTGCCAAAATTCAAATTGATCACTTAAAGGAAAATGTAGTGCCAATAGCCCACTAAGAGGTTCCCCGTAGTTACCAATAGTCAATGTTGCTATCCATAGCAAAAAATTGATTATGATTATGTGTTTTATTGTTCCTGTAAGTCTAAACATTAACTAAACTTTTTTTCAATATCTCCTTCGGAGATCGTAGTGTATGTCAATTTTTGGAACGGACTTAAGCTAGGTTCCTTACAACCAAATAGATCATTGACCAGGGCCAATTGTGATTCTTGGTCCAAAACCTCACCTGATTTCACAGCTAAATTCCGGGCCAATCCTTTGGCCAACAACTCTGCTTGGGAAATTGAACTTCCTTCAAATCCTTCCTTATAATCAGCAATTATCCGATCCAATACCGTGCCAATTCCACTTTCGGAAAGCAGCAAGGGTACACCTGTCACTTTAACAGTCTCTTCTTCCAAACTTTCAAATGCAAAACCAACATTTATCAGACTTTCTTGAATCTCTTTTAAAATAACCCGCTCCTGTTGGGAGAATGATAATTCCAAAGGAAACAAAAGTTGTTGGCTAATCCCTTCCTTAACCGTAATCTCCCCCAAAAACTTTTCAAAAAGTATACGCTCATGGGCTCTATTTTGATGAATGACCAGCATTCCCGATTTGATGGTACTCACAATATATTTTCGCCTGAGCTGAAAAGTAATCCCAGTTTGTGTTTCTTCTTCCGAATCTGAATACATGGTTCCTTGAACCGCTGTATCTGATTCAATTTCCAAACTGCTGAAGTTATCTGTGTCTATGTTTTTATCAAGGCCATCATACAAGTTTTCCCAGCCTTTTGCACTGGTCTTTTGATATGAGGATTTGCTTGGTGAGCTTTTGGCTGCCTCCTGAAACGGATTAAAAGTGGCATCCACAGTAACTTTTGGAATCACTGCCCCTTTCTCCTTATAGGCATACGGAGTATCTAGATTTGGGTCGTGTTCAAAATCCAAAACCGGGGCAACATTAAACTGACCCAAGCTATGCTTTATGGTTGAACGCAAAATGGCATAAATGGTGTTTTCATCATCAAACTTAACCTCTGTTTTTGTGGGGTGTATGTTGATATCGATGGATGCCGGATCCACATCCAAGTACAAAAAGTAACCTGGATACAGGTCCGATTTTATCAAACCCTCAAAAGCGGCTACCACAGCATGGTGCAAATACGGACTTTTAATAAATCTGTTGTTGGCAAAGAAAAACTGCTCTCCCCTGCTCTTTTTGGCAAATTCTGGTTTGCAAACAAATCCAGAAACCTTCACAACTTCTGTTTCCTCATTTACCGGAACCAGACGGTCTGTCATTTTACTTCCAAAAACATGCCCTATCCGTTGTCTTTGGTTTGCCCTTGGCAAATTAAATATTTCCGAACCATTGTTATAAAAATGAAATTCGATATTGGGATGTACCAAGGCGACCCGGTGAAACTCATCCGTAATATGCCGTAGCTCCACCTGGTTTGATTTCAGGAAATTGCGTCGCGCTGGAATATTAAAAAATAGATTTTTTACCGAAATGGATGTTCCCTTCGGGGTAGCCACCACTTCTTGGGATTTTATTTTGCTGCCCTCAATCTTTAAATGCACCCCTATTTCTGCATTTTCAGTCTTGGTCTGCATATCCACATGGGCAATTGCGGCTATGGATGCCAATGCTTCGCCCCTGAACCCTTTGGTTTCAAGGTTGAACAAATCCTGTGCACTGGATATTTTGGAAGTTGCATGTCGCTCAAAGGAAAGTCGGGCGTCAGTTTCACTCATTCCAAGGCCATTGTCAACCACTTGAATCAAGGCTTTGCCACCATCCTTAACAATCAATTTTATCAAGGTAGCACCTGCATCTATGGAATTTTCCAACAGTTCCTTTACTACCGAAGCTGGTCGCTGAACCACTTCCCCTGCAGCAATTTGATTGGCCACATGGTCTGGCAAAAGTTTAATGATGTCCGCCATTATGGATTCAGGAATATGGATAAATCAAAGTCGATGATAAAAAGGAAAAGCAATATCAAAACTGCCACGATAACAAGAAAACGAAGTTTTATATTCTTGTCCCCTTCATTCTTTAAATCATCCACTGCCGAGGAAATCTTGTTTTTTATACCTCTTTGCGTATGCGCAGTAGTTCGGAATTTATCTAGTTTGTGTTCTATTTTATAAGGATTGCCCTCTCCCTTGTAATACCTTGGTGAGTAATTATAAGTCCTATTTTTTCTAAGCTTTAGAAAATTTCGCATTGCATCCTTTTCGTGTATCCTCAAAGGTACTTAAAATCGAAAAACAGAAATGACCCGTACTGCCAAAAAATGTTAACAGCGTTGGAAGTTCAAGTGCAGAAATCAAAAATAAAGTTCAAATCCGAAGATATCCTAAGCTTGAGTTTGAACTTATTTTCCCAGCATCGCCATTTTAATGGCTGCAATTGCGGCCTCAGTTCCTTTATTGCCATGTTTCCCCCCACTGCGGTCTATGGATTGCTGCAAGGTGTCATCAGTCAACACACAAAAAATAACAGGAGTGTCATGAAGCACGTTCAGGTCTTTGATTCCCTGTGCGGCGGCAGAGCACACATAGTCAAAATGACTGGTCTCTCCTCGGATTACACTTCCTATGGCAATTACGGCGTCCAAATTTTGAGAGGTCAGCATTTTTTTGCATCCAAAAGTAAGCTCGTAACTCCCGGGAACGTTCCAGCGAAGAATATTCTCCTCCAAGGCTCCACAATCCAATAAAGCATCAAAAGCACCCTTGTAGAGTCCCTCTGTAATGGCTTCGTTCCACTCAGAAACAACAATCCCAAACCGAAGGTCCTTCGCGTTTGGGATTGTGGTCTTATCGTATGCCGATAAGTTTTTATTTTCTGTGGCCATCGGCTTAGTTTTTAGCCAACCCTATGAGCACATCTACGCCATTGGCTTCCTGAGAAGCGGAAAATTCATTCTTGATTCGCTCAAAGAAACCTAAGGCTTTTTCTTTTTGACCCAAATCCATGGCAATTACACCAGCTTTATATAAAAATCTTGGTGCAGTATACTCGTTACTACTGTGAGCTATAGCTTTTTCGTAATAGTCCAACGCATCCTCAGGCTGGTTCAACTGGGAAAATGCATCGCCAATGCCTCCTTTGGCCATAGCTCCCAATACCGCATCATCTGATGAGAAGTTCTCCAAATTCGAAATTGCCTGATCGTATTGTTGCAGGTTCAAATAAGTCATTCCTGCTGAATATTTGGCCAAATTTGCCGCTTTGGTCCCCTTATATTCTTCCATAATGTCCAAGAAACCATATTTACCCTCCGCACCGTTCAAAGCCAATGTGAACAACGAATCTTTTGCCGTTTCACTGGTCAGTGCCTGGTCAAAATATTGTTGTGGGTAGAACAATTCATTAGCTGCAGAAGCTTCTTTTGGCTTTTGGATGAATTCATTGTATCCTAAATATCCAAGAACTCCAACGGCGATGACCGCAATTGCTCCCAAAATATAATTTTGGTTGGCCTGAACCCAAGCCTCAGTTTTGGAAGCACTCTCATCCAAAGTACTAAAAACCTCAGCAGTTGTACTGTTCTGTTCGTCCAATTGAGCTTCTTCAACTTTATTTTTTGGCTTAAAGCCTCGCTTCTTGTATGTTGCCATCCTTGATTTAATTAATCGCGCAAAAATAAAGTTTTTATCCAAAACCAAAAGGTAATTTATTCGTTATTTTTGGAATCTTTAATTGGTCGTCACATGATCAAAAAGCCATACATCTCTAGCTTTTTATGTTTTTAAAGCATTTATCTTTAGTTAATTACAAAAACTTCTCTTCCAAAAACTTGGAATTCGACCCTGTCATTAACTGTTTGGTTGGGGACAATGGCGTAGGAAAGACCAACATTTTAGATGCCATTTACCACCTGTCTTTTGGAAAAAGTTACTTTAATTCAGTATCCACGCAAAACATAAAGCACGGAACAGATTTTTTTGTGGTTGAAGGGGAGTTTGAAAAAAATGAAAGAACCGAAAAAATCATCTGCAGCTTTAAAAAAGGCATGAAAAAAGTCATTAAAAGGAATGGCAAGGCTTATGAAAAATTTTCGGAACATATCGGTTTTTTGCCTTTGGTGATTATTTCTCCATCTGACCGTGACCTGATTATTGAAGGGAGCGATACCCGAAGAAAGTTCATGGACGGGGTAATTTCGCAGTCCGATAAAGGATATCTGCAAACTTTGATCAAATACAACAAAGTTCTGGTTCAGCGTAATTCCTTGCTGAAGTATTTTGTAGCTAACAACACCTTTGATAAAAATACACTTGGAATCTATAACGAGCAGTTACACACCCTAGGCACCGAAATCCATGAAAAAAGAGTTGCCTTTATTTCATCTTTCCTTCCCATATTCAAGGAACAATACGCCCATATCACTGACAAGGAGGAACAAATAATGCTGTCTTATGAAAGTCAACTTTCGGAAAAGGGGTTATTGGAACTCTTGGAAGGGGCCATAGACAAGGACAGGATCATCCAATATACAAGTGTTGGTGTTCACAAAGATGACCTGAGTTTTACCATTGCGGGGCATCCAATCAAAAAATTTGGAAGCCAAGGTCAGCAAAAATCCTTTCTGATTGCTTTAAAACTGGCACAGTTCCATTTTATAAAAGAACAGGCCAAAACCACCCCGATTCTATTACTGGATGATATTTTTGACAAATTGGATGAAAATAGGGTCTCCCAAATAGTCGCTTTAGTGGACAACGACAATTTTGGTCAGATATTCATAAGCGATACTCACGCGGAGCGTACCGAAAATGTAGTTAAAAGCATTCGTCAGAGCTATAAAATCTTTACCTTGTAACATGAAGAAGATTTTGATTCTGTATTCCTTTTTTGTGTTAATAGGATGTCGCGAAACAACGATTTCAAAAGAAGATTTAACGCATTTAAATGGATATTGGGAAATTTCGGAAGTGGAATTTCCGGATGGAACAAAGAAAAATTATTCAGTAAATTCTACCATCGATTTTATCCATATGGAAAACATGGAAGGGTTTCGGAAGAAAGTCCAACCCAAGTTTACCGGTACATACAACACTTCCCAAGATATGGAAGCTTTTAAAATTCAACCCATAAACGATACATATATTTTAATATATAAGAACAATCTTAGCGAATGGGAAGAAAAATTAACCCAATTGGACTCTACTTCCTTTTCAGTGCTCAATGAAGAAGGAGTTTTATATTCTTATTCACGCTTTCAACCCATTGTAATACCAAAATAATGGCCAAAAGACATAATTCACACATTCCGCTAAGTGATGCTTTGAGTGAGTTTATCAAAGAGAATAAGCTTCAAAAGGGCATGGACAAGGTCGATGTAAAAAACGCCTGGGTGAAATTGATGGGGAACGGGGTAAACAATTACACCACAGGTGTAGAGTTGAGAAACGAAACTTTGTTTGTATCACTCTCGTCCTCTGTTTTACGAGAAGAACTCAGTCTGGGGAAAACCAAGATCATCACTTTATTGAATGAGGAATTGGGGAAAGATTTGGTAAAAAAAATAGTGCTCCGCTAGTATGTTAACCGATTATCAAAGAATCAGTGAAAAAAATTGTTGAAACAGAAAGGTTGATACTTATTGAAGCAGAAACCAAGGATTATCCGTTCTTTAAAAAACTCCTGAATAGTCCAAATTGGATAAAGTTTATTGGAGATAGAGGGGTAAAAACCGATAAACAGGCCAAAGAGTACATAAAATCCAGCTTGATAGCCTCCTACAAGAGCAATGGCTATGGTCTGTACAAAATGTGTTTGAAAAGTTCATTGGAACCTATTGGTATTTGTGGTTTGGTAAAACGTGACTACTTGGATGATCCCGATATTGGGTTTGCAATTCTTCCAGAACGGGAGGGAAAGGGTTATACCCATGAAGCCAGTTTGGCTATTTTGGCATATGGAAAGGAAAAGCTGAAATTACCCCGTATTTTGGCCATCACAACGGATGAGAACATTGGCTCCCAAAATTTGATCCGCAAAATTGGGCTTTTGGAGAATGGTACAATAAAACCAAAAGCCGATGAAAAAGAATACCTCCTTTTTTCAACATAAAAGGCCACTCAGTTGAGTGGCCTTTTAAATTAAATCTATATATCGATTACTTAGAACACTTCTCTTCCAGAAAAATGGAAAGCACCTTCAATCGCTGCATTTTCATCGCTATCCGAACCATGAACAGCATTTTCTCCAATACTTGTGGCAAATAGTTTGCGGATGGTTCCTTCAGCCGCTTCATCAGGGTTGGTAGCACCAATCAACGCCCTAAAATCATCAACAGCGTTGTCTTTTTCCAAAATAGCAGATACAATAGGACCTCTGGTCATAAACTGAACCAACTCCCCAAAGAAAGGTCGTTCTTTGTGAACAGCATAAAATTCCTCAGCGTCCCTTCTGCTCAGCTGCGTATATTTCATTGCCACAATTTTAAAACCTGCAGCAGTTATCTTTTCCAGAATTGCACCAATATGACCATTTTCAACAGCATCTGGTTTAATCATGGTGAATGTTCTATTTCCAGTCATTTTTTTAAATTTTGCGCAAACTTACGCTTTTTCAATCAACGGACAAGACTAAAAGAAGGTTTTAGTAAATGGTGTGAAATCTAATTTCTCCTAAAACAAAAACAAAAATTCCAACATTCGCTTCTATGTATATTATTGTATCTTTGCCCGCATGAATTTAGAGGATATTAAGACAGTAAAGTCTATTCTTTCCAAGCCCCAAAAAATAGTAATCATACCTCATAAAAACCCTGATGGCGATGCCATTGGTTCATGTTTAGGGCTTCAAAGTTTCTTGTTGGGAAAAGGTCAAAAAGCGACTGTTGTAAGCCCAAATGATTTCCCTAAGTTTCTAAAATGGATGCCGGGAAGTGACCTCGTATTAAATTATGAACGGGAAAACTCCGAAGCCAAAAAATTATTGGAAGAAGCCACGGTTGTATTCACACTTGACTTCAATGACCTATCCAGAACTGGGCAGTTAGAAGCAGTACTGAAAGAGAAAAGTGCGGATTTTATCATGATCGACCACCATCAGCAACCCGGTGATTATGCCAAGGTCACCTATTCTGATGTGAGCATGAGCTCTACCTGTGAAATGGTCTATAATTTTATTGAATATTTAGGTGAAGTAGATGGTATCTCCAAAGATATCGCCACCAATTTATATACAGGAATCATGACGGATACTGGCTCATTCAAATATCGGTCAACATCTAGTCGGACGCATCGAGTGGTTGCTGATTTAATTGACCGCGGAGCGGACAACATGCAAATCCATCAACAAGTTTTTGATAACAACTCTCCTTCGCGCCTTCATTTATTGGGGGTTGCGCTGAGCAATATGGTCATTTTACCCGAGTACAGAACCGCTTATATCACTTTGACCCAACAAGAACTGGATGAACATGATTTCAAAAAAGGAGATACCGAAGGTTTTGTAAATTATGGACTCACTCTGGAAGGAATCAATTTTGCCCTGATTTTTATTGAAAATCGGGAAGAAGGTATTATCAAAATTTCATTTCGTTCTATTGGTGATTTCTCGGTGAACGAATTTGCAAGAGAACATTTTAACGGTGGAGGTCACGACAATGCCGCTGGTGGAAGAAGCGATGCAAGCATGGATGAAACCGTTGAACGATTCAATACCATTCTAAAAAACTATAAAAGCCAATTAAATCCATGAGAACTGTACTTTTTCTTTTTATGGCGTTACTCTTGGTTAATTGCGGTGGACCAGAACCAAGAAAACCAGTAGAGGTAAAATCCGGTAGTTTTTTCAAAGAATCGGTTGAAAGAAATAAGCAACTTTTAGAGACTGAAGAGAAAATGATACAAAGTATCATTGAAAAAGATACCGTTCATGAATACATAGCCAGTCCCAACGGATTTTGGTATTATTTCGATGCCAAGAACGAAACTTCCATCTATACGCCAAAAACCAACGACCAGATACTTTTTTCATACAATCTGGTAACTTTTGGCAATGATACCCTGTATACCATGGAAGATAAAGGTCCCACCTCTTATATGGTGGACAAAGAGCAATTGTTTCCCGGTTTACAAAATGCGGTAAAGTTGCTCAAAATCAATGAGCGGGCAACATTTTTGTTTCCATCTTTACAGGCCTATGGATATCATGGAGACGGAAATAGTATTGGCCCAAGAACACCTTTAAAATCAACAGTGGAATTACACACAATCATTATAAATCAAGATAGTTTAAACTTAAAAACAGAAGATCAATGAAACAATCACTTGTTTTAATCACTTTATTGTCAATTGTATTCCTTGGATGCAAGTCTAGCAAGTATGCAGATTTGGGAGATGGAATTTTTGCCGACATCCAAACAAGCAGAGGCGACATTATTGTCAAGTTGGAACACGAAAAAACTCCAGTGACCGTGGCTAATTTTGTTGCACTTGCCGAGGGCAACAATCCATTTGTAAGCGACAGCCTTAAAGGAAAAAAATATTATGACGGTATCATTTTCCACAGAATCATCAAAGATTTTATGATTCAAGGTGGTGATCCAACCGGAACCGGCAGAGGAAATCCTGGATACAAGTTTAAGGATGAGTTTCATGATTCCTTGGTTCATTCCGGAAAAGGAATTCTATCCATGGCCAATTCTGGACCCAAGACCAACGGAAGCCAGTTCTTTATCACGCATAAAGAAACTCCTTGGTTGGATGGGAAGCATACCGTTTTTGGCGAAGTAGTGAATGGAATGGATGTAGTTGACACCATTGCAGGTGTAGAAGTCCTTGCACCTGCCAACAAACCAAAGGTTGATGTGGTCATGAACAAAGTGGAAATTGTGCGCAATGGCAAAGCAGCCAAAAAATTTGATGCGGTCCAGGTAATGACCGACTATTTTGCCGAGGAAGAGGCTGCAGAAGCTGCCAACAAAAAGATGATGAATGATTTTGTTACAGAGTTGAAAAAACAAAAGGAAGAAGCTGAAGAAACTCCTTCCGGACTTAAGATCTATACATTGGTCAAAGGAGAAGGTGAACAACCAAAGGTTGGACAAAAAGTATTGGTGGACTATGCAGGTTGGCTCCCCAACGGCACCTTGTTTGATAGTAATATTGAAGAAGTAGCCACAAAGTTCAATAAGTTTGATGCTAGAAGAAAACAAGGTGGTGGGTATATGCCCGTGCCTATGGATTATAGTCCAGAAGCAAGATTGTTTCCTGGATTTAGGGAAGGCCTGCTCACTATGAAAATCGGGGATAAACTACGTATTTTTCTTCCACCTCATTTAGGATTAGGACCTCAGGGCGGCGGCCCAATCCCTCCAAATTCCGATTTAATCTTTGATTTGGAGATTACCGGTATCCAAGAATAAAACGCAATAGATACATAAATAAAAAAGCGGCACAAATGTGCCGCTTTTTTATTTTTACACAAAGGTTTGTTAAGATGGTGAACCTTATTGGGAATCTAAGAATTAAGAATTAGATTAGAAGTTCCAAATGCATTTTCACACCATTTAATGGGACAAAAGCTCAAGACAATTATAGCCATAGCCTTACCGGTGCAAGTAATTCTGGTAAAGTGGATTGGAAGCTATCCAGATTTTGTTGAAAATTATTACAGTAATGGAATATACCCGCGCATCTCACAGTTTTTAAGAACACTTTTTGGGTGGATTCCCTTTTCCATCGGTGACCTTTTCTATACCGTACTTGTTATTTTGGCCGTTAGATATCTATATCGGCACTGGAAAACCATTATAAAGAAACCTCTGCTTTTTCTTAAAGAAATTGTTGTGGTGCTATCCATTGCATATTTTGCTTTTCACCTGCTTTGGGGCATGAATTATTATCGACAGCCCATTACATGGAAGTTGGGCATAGAAAAGGAGTATACCAAGGAACAACTAGTGTCCTTTACCTCATATCTTATCAAAAAATCGAACGAATATCAAACCGAAATTACCGGAGATACTATTGATCTAGTTAAAATTCCCTATTCCAAAAAGGAAATATTCAAGAAAACGGAAGAAGGGTATTCCAAACTAAAGAACAGTTACCCTGATTTTGAATACAAAAGACCTAGTCTTAAATCCTCTATTTATAGCCTACCACTGACCTATATGGGTTACGGAGGTTATCTAAATCCTTTTTCCAATGAAGCCCAGGTAAATGGAATAACTCCTCCATATAGGTTGCCAACCGTAAGCGGCCATGAAGTTGGTCATCAGCTTGGTTATTCTGCAGAGGATGCCACCAATTTTATAGGTTTTTTGGTCACCTCACAAAACGATAACCCTTATTTTAAATATGCCGCCTATTCCCATGCCTTGGCATACTGCCTCTCTGACCTTTCCAGGGTAGATGAAGTAAAATTCAAGGAAATATTACCACAGCTTAATCCAGGGGTCAAAAAAAACTACAAGGAAGTCTCAGAGTTTTGGGAACAATACGAAAACCCTTTGGAGCCCGTCTTCAAATCCATTTTTAACACCTTTCTAAAAGTGAACAATCAAGAGGAAGGCATTAAAAGCTACAACAGTGTAGTGGGATTGCTCATAAGCTACCACCAACACCACACATTTTAATTCTGCTTTACTTCTACAAAATCGGCACCTTCTGGTTTGGAATAAAAGTCATGTGACTTGACTGCCTCACTCAAAACAACACCCTCAAATGGGACCTTGCTTCGGGCATCCAAAATTTTTGGTCCTTCATAATTGTGCCATGTAATCGATTTTGGAAGGGTTAAACCATCAATTTCTTGCCAATCATCATACCGAATCCATTTTACATTATCTGAGACTTCTCCCGTTCTATAGGTTACCGTATACCCCAACCAAGCCATTTTGTTGGTTTCGGGGTCAAAATGAATAAAATATTCATCCTTGGGAGACGTTCCAACTCCAGAATCATATGAAATACTAACCCCTGGATAACTTTTTCCCTCGTACTCCAAAGCTTCTGTTTCGCCATAATTTATCCCATCATCTGCCAAAACAAACGGCATAGCATAGAAATAGAACATCAGATTATGGTAAAACCCCGCATCTCCTTTATATGTTTTATCCGTATCCAACAGCCACACTTGTTTACCATCAAATCCCATGGAAAACTGCGGAGTGTCCACCCTATCCCTCCTACTCCATAAATCTATGGTGTGTGTCTCGGTAAAATCCGTTTTGGGCATTTCGTAGATTAGCGTACGTTGGTCTCTCCACGCATTTAATCCACCATGAGCGTCAAAAACCTTGGTCAACGCTTCTGGCAACATTGGAGCTGACTCCACTTTCATTACTTGGGTATTCTCCTTGATTTGCTCTTTTTTTGAATCCTGCTTACATGCTCCAATGGCAAGTGCAAGAAGAACGATGGCTGTTTTTTTCATTGTCTCTAGTTTGCGCCTTTGTCGGAATTGATCTCCTAAGATTACAAGAATATGTATTTTTGGGTCGTGAAGGAAGCCAAACTCATCAGCAGTACGCAAAATCCCTTAATAAAGAAAGTAGTACTGCTTAAGGAAAAGTCTAGAGAACGAAAGAAAACGGGACTTTTTATTGTTGAAGGAAAACGGGAAATTGAACTCGCCGAAAAAGGAGGATATTCTATTGAAACGCTACTTTTCTGTCCTGAAATCCTAGCCGGTTCTTTGGAAAACCCCATTTCCGAAAATCCACATATTGAACTGATCCAACTGTCCAAATCAGTTTATGAGAAAATAGCATATCGGGAAACCACGGAAGGGATTCTGGCCATTGGAAAAAGTAAGGAGCATACGCTGGAAAAAATCAGGTTTAAAACTCAAAATCCACTGGTTCTTGTTGCAGAAGCTCCAGAAAAACCGGGCAATATTGGTGCATTGTTGCGCACTGCAGATGCCGCAGCGGTGGATGCCGTACTTATCGCGAATCCAAGATCGGATATGTACAATCCCAACATCATCCGTTCTAGTGTGGGCTGCGTGTTCACCAATCAAATAGGTGTGGGGACAACAGAAGAAATCATCCAGTTTCTCAAATCAAAAAACGTTAATATCTATTGCGCGGCACTCACGGCATCCAAAAACTACGTGGAGTGCAATTTTGAAGGGGCCACGGCCATTGTGGTTGGCACCGAGGCAACCGGATTATCAGAAACATGGCTAAAAAATGCGGATCAAAATGTGATTATCCCCATGCAGGGTGAAATTGATTCCATGAACGTTTCCGTATCAGCCGCAATACTTATATTTGAAGCGAAGCGGCAACGTGGATACTAGCCTATGGAAAAAACTACTCTCTTCTACATCATTATCATCATTTTAGTTGTGCAATATTTGGTTCAACAAGTATTGGAATACCTAAATGCAAAGCGATTCAGTTCCAATGTTCCTGATGAACTAAGTGATGTGTTCAATGCTGAGGAATATCAGAAATCACAGCAATATAAAAAGACCAATTATCAGTTTGGGCTGTTATCGGATGGCTTTTCGTTGATTTTAACCTTATGTTTTTTATTGTTTGGAGGGTTCGAATGGATAGATGGTCTTACACGTTCCATCTCGGAAGAAATCATACCTATGACCTTGATTTTCTTTGGAATTATCCTTTTGGGAAGTAGTGTTCTGGGACTTCCCTTCGCCTACTACCAAACCTTTGTTATTGAAGAGCGCTTTGGATTCAATAAAACTACCAAAAAACTGTTCTTTCTGGATAAGATCAAAGGTGCTGTACTTACCACTGTTTTTGGCGGAGGAATATTGGCACTGTTTATCCTTTTTTATGAATGGACAGGTCCAAACTTTTGGATATATACCTGGATTTTAATTGGTTCGGTAATCCTGTTCATGAATTTGTTCTATAGCAGATTGATCGTACCTATTTTCAATAAACAAACCCCGCTTGCCGAAGGAAGTTTAAAAAATGCCATTGAGGGGTATGCCCAAAAGGTCGGTTTTGACCTTAAAAATATTTTTGTGATTGATGGTTCCAAGCGCTCCACCAAGGCTAATGCCTATTTTTCAGGATTCGGCAAGGAAAAAAGAGTCACCTTGTTCGACACTTTGATCAATGATCTGAGCGAAGAAGAGATTGTGGCCGTTTTGGCACACGAAGTAGGGCATTACAAACGAAAGCACATCATTTTTAACCTATTGGCTTCTTTACTGTTAATGGGCTTTACACTGTATATTCTTTCCCTATTCATCAATATTCCCGAAATATCATTGGCCATTGGGGTTTCCACACCAAGTTTTCATGCGGGGTTGGTTGGTTTTGTGCTGCTCTACAGTCCCATTTCAGAAGTCACGGGATTGGCCATGAACTATATGTCCAGAAAATTTGAGTTCCAGGCAGACGATTATGCAAAAAACACTTTTGCGGCCACACCCTTGGTAACCTCACTAAAAAAACTGTCCAAAAACAGTTTGAGCAACCTTACCCCCCACCCTGCCTATGTTTTTGTTCATTATTCCCATCCGCCTCTTGTTGAACGAATTAAAAACTTAAAGGCATAATTTTTGTTGGTTAGCTTTAAAGATTGTGCTAACTTTAATATACTATGACGGAGGCTGCGATTGAAAAAGAGAACAAAGAGATTGCGAAGCAGTACAAGGAATTGCTTCGTATAAGCTATCAGACCTTGACCACCGAGGACAAGAAGTTGATACGTTCTGCGTTTGACGTGGCCGTGGATGCCCATAAGGACCAACGTAGAAAATCTGGGGAAGCCTACATCTTCCATCCCATAGCCGTTGCCAAAATTGTCGCTTCCAAAATTGGACTGGATGCAGTTTCGATAGCCTCTGCCTTGCTTCATGATGTGGTGGAGGATACTCCATATACTCTGGATGACATTGAGCGCATGTTTGGTGAAACCGTAGCACGAATCGTGGATGGACTAACCAAGATCGCACACCTAAAAAAAGACAAGGACATCAGTCAGCAAGCGGAAAATTTTAGAAAAATGCTGCTGACCTTGCACGATGATGTAAGGGTGATCATCATAAAAATTGCCGATCGCTACCATAACATGCTCACCATGGACGCCATGCCAGAGCACAAACAAGTAAAAATAGCATCGGAGACTCTATACATATATGCACCACTGGCCCACAGGATAGGACTCTATAATATTAAAACCCATCTTGAGGATTTAAGTTTAAAATATACGGAGCCGGAAGTCTACAAAGACATCCAGGCCAAAATTGAGGATACCGAGGAAGAACAACTGGCCTATATTGAGGATTTTTCCAATGTGATCAGAACCTCTTTGGACAAAGAGGGATTGAACTACGACATTAAGGGGCGAATGAAGTCCATTTTTTCCATTCGAAGAAAAATGAAGGCCCAAAATGTTTCTTTTGATGAAGTCTATGATAAATTCGCCATTAGGATCACCTATAAATCCGACCGCAAGAACGAAAAGTTCCTGGCCTGGAAAATATACTCCATTGTAACCGATCACTTTACCCCCAATCCCATTCGTTTGCGGGATTGGATCACTTCTCCAAAATCTACGGGTTATGAAGCCCTGCACATTACCGTTATGGGGCCCAAGGGGAAATGGGTGGAAGTTCAGATACGAAGTGAGCGAATGCATGAAATTGCTGAAAAAGGCTATGCCGCACATTTTAAATACAAACATGGCGAGCAAAAAGAGCAGGGTATAGAGGATTGGTTGAACAGGTTACAGGAAGCATTGGAAACATCCAACAACAATGCAGTTGACTTTGTGGAGGAATTTAAACTGAACCTCTATTCCAAGGAAATTTTTGTGTTCACGCCCAAAGGTGATCTAAAATCAATGCCCAAAGGGGCCACTCCTTTGGATTTTGCCTTCCATATCCATACCGAAGTAGGCATGAAAACCCGAGGGGCAAGGGTCAATGGTAAATTGGTTCCATTGGGATCAGAACTGAGCAGTGGCGATCAGGTAGAGATCATTACCTCAGAAAGTGCCAAACCCAACCAAAGTTGGTTGGATTATGCCCAAACAGCCAGAGCACGGTCAAAAATAAAATCTTCACTCAGTGAAGAGAAAAAGAACATTGCCGTTGATGGAAAAGAAGTATTGCGCAGAAAATTAAAGTCGCAAAAGATTACACTGAACGAGGACACCGTCAATAAGCTGGTCACTTATTTTAAGCTTAAGACAAGTTTGGACCTGTTTTACCGCGTGGGAATTGGGGTTATAGACAATGAGCGCATAAAGGATTTTGCCTCATCCTATCACAACGCCTTTCTCAACTTCTTTAAAAACAAGATTCGGAGAAATCCAACGCCCAAGGATGTCAATAAGGAAGAGATTACCACCAAGTATGATATGCTTGTATTTGGAAAGGAAGAGGAGAAATTGACCTATAAACTCTCCCAATGCTGCAATCCCATCCCGGGTGATGATGTTTTTGGTTTTGTAAGCGTCAACGATGGTATTAAAGTGCATAAAAAGAACTGTCCCAATGCCATTTCCCTGCAATCCAATTATGCTTACAGGATCATGTCCGCCAAGTGGATAGATTCCACCCAAGAAGAATTTACGGTTGATGTCCAAATTACGGGAATAGACAATTTAGGGCTGGTCAACGATATTACCAATATTATATCGGACAACATGCACGTGAACATGCGAAACCTTAATTTTAGTGCAGATGGAGGTACGTTTACAGGTAAAATTACGCTGGTGGTAAAAAACAATAATATTCTAAAAAAGCTGATCAATAACTTGAAGCAGGTTGAAGGGATAGACAAAGTGACCAGAATTTAATTTTTAGCTGTACCTTTGTCGTTTAGCATAGGTGAGAAAGCTATGGGGAACAATAAAAATCAGGAAATTGTAAAAAATGTGTTCACTTCCTTCCTAGAGGAAAAGGGGCATAGAAAAACACCTGAACGCTACGCCATTTTACAGGAAATTTATGATAGTGATGACCACTTTGATGTAGAATCCCTTTACATTAAAATGAAGACCAAAAATTACCGGGTCAGTCGTGCCACGCTGTACAATACCATTGAACTTTTATTGGACTGTAAACTGGTACGCAAACATCAGTTTGGCAAGAATCAGGCGCAATACGAGAAATCCTATTTTGACCGTCAGCACGATCATGTCATCCTAACGGACACCGGAGAGGTGGTCGAATTTTGCGATCCCCGTATCCAATCCATCAAAAAAACTATTGAAGAGGTTTTTGATATCAAGATCAACAACCACTCACTCTATTTCTACGGAACACGAAACAAAGAAGAAAACCTAACTGAATAACCAATATACTTCATGGTAGATTTATTGCTTGGACTCCAATGGGGAGACGAGGGAAAAGGAAAAATTGTTGATGTACTTACCAAAGATTATGATATAATAGCCCGCTTTCAAGGAGGTCCCAACGCAGGGCACACTTTGGAGTTTGATGGTATAAAGCACGTTCTGCACACCATTCCTTCTGGAATTTTTCATAAAAATGCCATGAACATTGTAGGTAATGGTGTTGTTATAGATCCTGTGATCTTTAAAAAGGAGCTTGACAATCTTGATAAATTCAACATCGATATTGTTTCCAAGTTATTGATCTCTAGAAAGGCCCACCTTATTTTGCCAACGCACCGCTTGTTGGATGCAGCCTCTGAAACGGCCAAGGGAAAAGCCAAAATTGGATCTACCCTTAAGGGTATAGGTCCAACTTATATGGACAAAACGGGCAGAAACGGAATGCGTGTTGGGGATTTGGAATTTGACAACTGGAAAACAAAGTACCGCACATTGGCTGATAAGCACGAGGCCATGATCGGGTTCTACAATGTGGATATCCAGTATGATCTTGCCGAATTGGAGACCGAGTTTTTCGAAGCTGTGGAAAAACTTAAAAAACTCACCTTTATAGACAGTGAGGAATATATGTTCAAGGCGCAGGCCGAGGGTAAAAAAATATTGGCGGAGGGCGCCCAGGGTTCGTTGTTGGATATCGATTTTGGAACCTACCCCTTTGTAACCTCATCCAACACCACTGCGGCCGGAGCGTGTACCGGTTTGGGTGTTGCGCCCAATAAAATTGGACGGGTATTGGGAATTTTTAAGGCCTACACCACCAGAGTGGGCAGTGGCCCCTTCCCTACCGAACTTTTTGATGAAGACGGTGAGACCATGGGCCGTGTAGGAAACGAATTTGGCGCCACCACCGGAAGGGCCAGACGTTGCGGATGGCTGGATTTGGTAGCTCTTAAATATGCCGTGCAGATCAATGGAGTTACGGAACTCATGATGATGAAGGCCGATGTATTAAGTGGGTTCAAGAACATTAAGGTATGTACCGCTTACAAATACAAGGGAGAGGAAATACAACACCTACCCTACAATATAGAAAGTGAAAATATCACTCCCGTTTATACAGAACTGAAAGGTTGGGCCAAGGATTTGACCAAAATGACCAAGGCCGAAGAACTGCCACCTTCGCTTAACGACTATATTGCATTTTTGGAGGAGCAATTGAACGTACCCATTAAAATTGTATCAGTAGGACCGGATAGGTTGCAGACCATTCACAGGTAGTATACATTTTTCATGAACCAAACATAAAAAGGCCGCAATGCGGCCTTTTTCATTACCACAAAGTACTCTCAATAAGCTACCGAAGCGGTTTGAGTCGGTACGGGACATCTTTTCTTCTTCAAGTAAGGATTCTTTGGATTCGCAGATGTCATTTTACGCATGTATGGTAAGCCCTTTATATAATTCGTAGCTATGTACTTTTCAGACTTGGTTGCAACAAAACCATGCCTGCCAATTAGTAATAAATGAGAAATGGTACCCCTTTGGTGATTTTGTCGTCCAAGACAAAAATCAAATTTCTAAATATGAAAATAACAGCTTTTACTCTTATCCTTTCATTCCTGTTCATTGGAGCAACCCTATCAAATGCTCAAATGACCAAAAAAAATAATCCTCTACATACCAAAATAGACAACTACCTGACCCAAGGTATAGGCAATGGGTTCTCCGGAGCAATGTTAGTGGTCAAAAACGGGAAAGTGATTATTAATGAAGGTTATGGAATGGCCGATAAAGAAAATGGCATTACCAACACCCCGAATACCGTTTTCGACATAGGTTCCAACACAAAACAATTTACGGGAGCCGCCATCTTAAAATTGGTTCAATTGGGCAAACTAAAAACTTCAGATTCGATAATTAAATATTTTCCAAATATTCCTGATGACAAAGAAAATATAACCATTCATCAATTATTGACTCATTCTTCAGGCCTAATAGAAACCATTGGAAACGATTTTGACCATGTACCAACAGAAGAATTCTTTAAAAAAGTATTCGCAAGCAAGCTTCTCCACCAATCCGGTTCTGCATATGCCTATTCCAATATAGGGTATAGCATCTTAGCTCGAATCATAGAACTAACTTCTGGGGAAACCTATGAAGCATTTTTGCATCAACACCTTTTTAAGCCCTTGGGAATGATGCAAACAGGATATTTGAATCCCAATTGGAATGTAACCACATTGGCCAAAGGGTACGTTAGGAATGTAATGAACATAGGATCTACGGTAATGCGCTATAAAGAAGACCAAAAAGTATCATGGCACCTAAAAGGCAATGGTGGTATCAATTCAACCCAAAATGATATGCTTAAATGGATGCATGCGCTAAGTTCCAATACCATCTTGACCAAATCGCTTTTTGAGGCCTATACCACACCTTATGTTTCAAATGCCCGGAAATCTTTCCACACTTCTTACGGATGGGGAATAACAAGCTCGGACCGAGGTGCCAAGAGAATTACCCATAATGGGTCCAATGGAGGTTTTTCACATACCATTATATGGATACCAGAGGATGAGCTGATCATAGTATATGCCACCAACTCCAATAGTCCAAAAGTCGGCAGATTGGCCTACGCTGTTGAGAAAATTATTTTTGATCCAGAGTTTGTACCAACACCGATAAGAAAAAATCCATACTTCTTAGTATTTGATTTTATAAAAAACCATAGTTCAGATCAGGCAGAAGAACTTTATAATACCATTGAAAAAGACCATAAAGCTGATTTTGAAGACTCCGAAGTTTTTAACAGAATTGGGTATATGATCATGGATGAAGATATAACATGGGCCATAGAACTATTTAGAAAAAACACCCTGCTATTTAAGGAAGAAGGTAACACATGGGACAGTCTGGCCGATGCCTATCTTGCAAACGGTCAAAAAAAGGAGGCAATCCACAGCTTAAAAAAGGCAATCGCGCTCAATTATGAAGGTGCCTCCGAAAAACTGGAAAAAACTCTGGAAAAAGAGTAACTGTAATCGGCAATAACCCCATTATGAGCATAAATTGTAATTTGATGTAACAAAATACCGTATGGCCAGTCTTAAGGAAAAAACTGATTATAATGGATGCACCAACAACAACCAACCAAACATTTACCATAGGTAAAGCGGCACTGATCGCTGGCTTGGGCCTATTGCTCATGACCCTTACCGTGCCTTTTGCCGAGTTTTACATCTTCCCAAAACTTATTGCTGATGATGCTGCGACCACAGCGGAAAACATTAGTAGTGAAAAACTGTTGTTCACCACCAGTATTTTTCTCCATCTCTTTACTTTGCTTTTAGATATTGTGGTGGCATGGGCGCTCTACCTGTTTTTAAAACCGGTAATGCGGTACTTTTCGTTGCTTGTGGCATGGTTTAGATTAATCTATACCGCCATGTACCTGGTAGCACTGGCCAATTTGATGAAGATACTTGCCCTGGTGCAAACCTCAGATGGTTCTGCAAGCACACAATGGGCGGAATCCGTACAATTTCACATAGATTCCTTCCGGTTGGAGTGGTCCTTTGGGTTGATCATTTTTGGGATATACCTGGTTTTATTGGGCTATTTGGTATTGAAAGCGCAATACGTTCCCAAAATCTTTGGAATACTGTTATTGATTGCGGGACTGGGCTACGTGGTCCACACCCTGGGTGCCTTTTTTGCCCCAACCATGGACTTGGGCTTTTTGTTCTTTACCTTCTTTGGGGAACTGGTATTTATGGTTTGGCTGTTGGTAAAGGGCCGAAAGTTACAGCTGGCTGTTCCCAAATAACCAAAATCTGATAAGGACTATCTAAAAAGTGTCATTCTGAATGAAATGAAGAATCTCAACAATACTGACCAATTAATTGGTTTTATGTTATTGAGATTTTTCGCTGATGCTCAAAATTACAAGAGCAACACTTTTTAGATAGTCTTTTTGCTACTCCAAAGTACCCTCAATAAGTTGCCAAAGCACCTTTACCTGGTACAGGGCCTCTTTTTCTGCCTCATACAAGGGCTCTCTGGACTCATAAATGGCCACATCGTGTACCCATTTAAGGGCCTTTACCCGATCAGGGCCATCAAGGGCATCTACATATTCCAACAATTTTACCTGTGCCGGAGTGAGCAGTTGGGAAATTTTTGATACGTGCCGTGTATCACCCGTAGCCATGGGCGAATTGCATTTAGGACACCGCTGACCATCTTCACCATTTCTCATAACAAGGTGATTAAAAAGTTAAACAAAAGGAAAAGGGTATTGTAGAATGTATAAAGGCATTGCCTTGAATATTCTAGGGGTTTGTACCCATTTGCCTATCCTATATCTAAATTGACCATGGTTGTAGGCATCTACAATAATGCGTTTCGCACCTCAAAGATACAGCTTAAAACAAAATAGTGGGATTTATCTTTAGTTGATCAAGGGGTAATCGTGTAAAATGGGTAAATTGGGGGTGTGAATGAAACAACTGAAAGCTAAAATAAAATACCTTAAATCCTTTCTAAAATCTGATTGGAATTTTAACGACTATCCATTGGAAACGTGGAAAAATCCAAATGCGGAACAAAGCGATTTAGAATATTGTGCGAAATTCACAAATTGGTGGAGTTTAATTGCCCACGGAGAATCGGAAAATCAAGCTATTGAAAATCTTAAAAAAGGCTTGGCTGATTTTAAGAAAAATAATCCCCGTATTCCCAGACCAGGAGCAAATGTTCCGTTGGAATTTTCAGAAACTGACCGAATTGAAAAATATGAAGAAATTGCAGTAGATTTCTTTGACAAAATTATCGGAATTAATTTTTACGACTGTTTTATCTCGGACTTAAGTTCATTGCACGACTTTGATTTAGCAGACAATGAAACATTAAAGAAAATTGAATTGGAATTTGGAATAAAACCAAAAGACAAGGACTATTTCTTATCAGACATTTTTGAACAAATAAATGAAAAAGCCAGTAGCTAACAATGGCTATAATTCATTGTGCTTTTGTGCTACACCAACAGTCATAACCGAGCCCGTTAGCAACAAACTAGAAAAGATACATGGAAAACAATCAAAATTAAAAGGTGAGCAGCAATCAATATAAGTTACGTTTAGTATTGCATGCGACATTTACTTTGGCTGCGATGGTAATCTTGGTTGATTTTGTTGCGCCGGGAAGAATCATAAATGATGAAATCATCAATGTGCAAAGGAATCGACAGCAATATTATAATGCTGGCGGAAACCACCATTATTCATACAAAGTAATTACGAGCGAGCATGGTTTTTTAGTTGAAACAGATTTTGCAAAATTAGAATTGACCGATAAAGAAATTGAATACTCAGTTTCTCCAATATTTAAAGAAGTAAACTGGTATCGATTGCCTACATCTAGAAAAAAATCTTTTCATTCTTTAAGAATTGCATCAGGACTTGTTCTTCCATTACTGCTAATTATCTCAATTGTTATTGCTTATCGATTTAAAAAGAACATTGGAACATTACTTTTTATACTTCAGACCCTCTTGATTGCAGATCTGATACTTTTAATGACTTAATTAAAAACAATTGACAACAATTACCAAAACCGAATCTGATGGAAAGGAAGAAAAACGTTGATAAAATTTTAAAAATGAAAAAATTGAATTTAAAAAAACCTGCTTTAAACGTATTGATTGCCACACTGTTCTTGGCAATAACATCTGGGCTAACCGCCCAAGAAGAAAAATCTGCTGACATAAAAGATTTTAAAGTCGTTATTGAAAAAACGGATGACGGGATTAAAATGCAAGGCGTTAACGGTAGTGTTTGGAGTGATTTGTCGTTTAGTCTAAATAAAAATCGCCCTCAAGCAATTGATGAATACGGAATGACCGATCTAAACAAAGTTTCGACAAACAAAGACCCGAGATTTACAGATTTTCTTTTTACCATAACCAAAACCGACCACGGAATTGAGCTTAAAGGAATCCAAGGAACCGCTTGGAGTAGCTTGAGTTTTTCACTCGCTGAAAATCAAAAACAGGCAATAGACCAAAATGGAATGACAAAACTGAACTGAAAGTAGGAAATGAAACTGACTAATGACCAATTGAAAGAAGCTGCTTATATTTTCGAAAAAGAAAACCATGACCAAAACCGACCTTTTTAGAGTTATAATCAAAATCTTTGGAATTTATTGTTTTATAGATGTACTCTTTCAATTGCTTCCCAGCATTTCGTTTTCAGGAGGTTTTGATGCTTTCAGTTTTACCTTCAATCTTATTTATATGATCGTTATGGGGCTGATCGCATTTCTCTTGCTTTTTCAAACGGATAGATTAGTCAAACTCTTTAGACTGGAAAAAGGGTTTGATACCCCAACCATTGATGCAAAGCATTTGAGTGCAAATGGGCTTTTTAAACTTGGATTGATCGTCATGGGACTTTTAATGATTGCTGATAACATTGCCCCATTTTTAAACTTTTGTTATTTGATCTTCAAAGAGCAAGTTTCTGCGGACGGACTCACCGGAGCAAACAACATGGCACTACACCAGCATTTGTACTTTAACAGATGGGTGGTTTGTGGGTTGAACGTGTTGGTCGGAATCATAATTTTGACCAACTACAAATGGATTTCAAAATTGTTCTTGAAAAATGAAAAAAAATTAGGTGATAATGGCTAAAATTCAATGTGGCTTTGTGTCACCAAAACAGAATTATAATCAGAAAATAACGAGAATTATGAAAACCACCAATAAAATTGAATTTTCAGTTTTTGCACTGCTATCAATATTTTGCCTAATTTCATGTACCTCTTCAACAAAAGAAGATAGTCCTCCAAACATTATTGTTTTTCTGGTGGACGATATGGGCTTAATGGATACTTCCGTTCCATTTTTAACGGATACCAATGGGAATGTGGCTAAGTACCCGTTGAATTCTTTTTATCAAACGCCTAACATGGAAAACCTTGCAGCGCAAGGTGTTAGATTTACAAATTTTTATGCGCATTCCGTTTGTTCACCTACGCGTGTTTCCCTTTTGACCGGTCAGAATTCTGCCCGCCATGGAGTGACCAACTGGATTAGGTCGGAGAGTAATAATCGCACAGAATTTGGGCCATCAAATTGGAACTGGAAAGGACTTACCAAAGAATCCGTTACTCTTCCGCGGTTATTGCAGCAGAAAGGTTATAGAACCATCCATGTGGGAAAAGCTCATTTTGGGCCGTTCAACAGTGAGGGGGAAAATCCACTTAATTTAGGTTTTGATGTAAACATTGCCGGTAGTTCCATTGGCGAACCAGGCAGCTATTTAGGTACAGAAGCATTTGGACATACAGGTGGCAATAAAAAAAGGGCCGTACCCGGCTTGGAAAAGTACCATGGTAAAGATATATTTTTAACCGAGGCATTGACCCGGGAAGCTAATTTGGCCATATCACAAGCCAATGAAGATGGTAAACCCTTCTTTCTTAACATGGCACATTATGCTGTTCATACGCCTTTCTTAAATGCGGACCCACGCTTTGTTGAAAACTACAAGAACTTGGGCAAACCAGAAAAAGCCCAGATCTATGCAACATTAATTGAAGGTATTGATAAATCATTGGGTGATATTGTACAACATGTCAAAGATTTGGGATTGGGCGAAAATACCCTGATCCTGTTCCTTGGAGACAATGGTTCAGATGCACCTTTACCCATTGAAGATGGCTACAGTAGTTCCTACCCTATAAAAGGTAAAAAGGGTAAACATTGGGAAGGAGGTATGCGAGTACCTTTTATTGCTTCGTGGGTTTTGCCAAATGATAAAGCACCCTGTCAGGAAAAAACACGTATTGCGCAAAATAAAGTTCAACAACAATTAGGATCGGTCATTGATGTTTATCCTACCCTTTGTGAGGTAGCCAATGTGAGTCCTCCTGAAGGTTATGTTATGGATGGTTTTTCGCTTCAACACCAGCTTAATGGTCAGCAAAATGAAAAACGTGATGAACTATTTCTTAACCATTTCCCGCATGATCATCGTTCCTCCTATTTTACAAGCTTGGTTTATTCAGACTGGAAAATCATTTACCATTACCAGGTAGATGAACCACCCCGCTATGAACTGTTCAACTTAAAAGAAGATCCGTTTGAATCCAATGATGTGGCAGGTGAAAATTCGGAACAGCTAAAAATTATGATGGGGAAATTGGCAAGTGAACTGAAAAACAAAAAGGCACTCTATCCTGAAAAAGAAGGGCAGCCATTAGAATTGATTTTACCCTAAGTTGGCTATTGGTACTTCCTCCACGAAGGTTCTGGTCGATATATAAAGAACCATATCGGAATTACAATTTTGACCAACTAGAAATGGATTTCAAAACGGTTCTTGAAAAATGAAAAAAACAAAACAGTTGGCCAATAGGTTCAGGGAAATAATCCTGAACGGAACTTGGGTGGCCAATACCAATTATAAAGATCAATTGGAAAATTTAGATTGGGAAATTGCAACATCAAGCGTTGCTTCCCTAAATACAATTTCAATATTGGCCCAACATGTGCACTACTATGTTGGAGGAATCAAAAATGTGTTCAGTGGCGGGAATCTTGAAATAAGGGACAAATACAGCTTTGATTTTCCTGAAATAAAATCACAACACGAATGGAACGCATTTTTGTCCAGATTTTGGAGCGACGTAGAAAAACTGGCAGAATTTATAGCACAATTGCCCGATGAAAAATTAACCCAAAGTTTTGTGGATGACAAATACGGAACCTATCAGAGAAATATTGATGGGCTGATCGAGCACTGCTACTATCATCTTGGGCAAATTGTATTGCTAAAGAAGCTAATTTTGGCAGACAAATAAACAATGCCCTATTTGTGGTTTTGCAGCGCACCAAAATAAAAGAATTAATCAACGACTGATTTCACAACAAAACCATGATCAAAACCGTTAGTCAATGACCAAAACACGGTAATAAATCAAACGCAAGCCCTAATTTGGATAAAATCGGCCTCAACCCATTAAAAATACTTAAAAGAGCATTTTATATTTGTGTTTTTATAATATACACACCTATTTTCTCTCAAGAGCTTTCCGGGCCATGGACCGGCACAGGTACAAACTGGACCTCAAATGCTTGTTCTATAGATATAACAACCTCGGTTTCCAATTTAACTAATGGAGCGGCCGTTAATTTTAGCACCGGGGATATTGAATGTAATATGCCCAATACATTTTCTTCAAACAATGTTGTCAACCATACCGCTTTAGCACCATATTTGGATTTTGGAACAAATGGAAAAGGGGTTTTGACCTTTACGTTTAGCTCACCCGTTACCGACCCTGTCTTGCATCTTGATAGATTGGGCGGAGGATATGGGTTTGGCCCGCATTCCAACTCTGCTTTAATTACGTTAATAACACCAGGGCTCTCATTAACCAGACTATCTGGGAATGGTACTCATTTTGAAGTGACCGCCAACACAATCACGCGAACTCCCGACCAACTATTTGGAAGCACCACAACCTCTGAATGTGGAACACCAACGGTTGGCGGTGTTGCAGGTTCTGTTCGTGTAAATGGCACGCTTACAAGTGTTTCATTTGAATTTGAGTTAAACGGAGCAGATGGATTTGCCGACGCTATAGAAGTTATTTGGGAGTTACCTTGTGACTTTGATCAAGATGGAATACCAGACCAAATGGATTTGGATGATGATAATGATGGTATTTTAGATTCGACCGAATTAGGTACTAACCCAACGCTTGATTCAGATGGAGATGGATTCATAGATTCAATGGATCTGGACAGTGATAATGATGGTTGTTTGGATGTTATTGAGGCTGGATTTGGTGATCCTGATGCAAATGGAACTTTAGGGGCATTACCTGACGATGTTGACGCAAATGGTTTGATCATAAATGAACCTGACGGCTATACGTCCCCTTTGGACAATAATTCAAATACTACATTTGATTTTCAGGAAGCCGTAGTTCCATCAATTTTAATACAACCCCAAGACACAACAACTTGTGAAGAAGATGATGCTACATTATCAATTTCTATCCAAAATACCAACTCGCTTCAATGGCAAATGAGCACAGATATGGGATTGACCTGGAATGATATATCTGACAATTCCACTTTTCAAGGAGCTCAATCAGAAAACTTAACCGTAGTAAATGTCCCCATGAATTTTAATAGTTTACAATTTAGGGTACAATTCAGTTTTTGTAATGCTCCATTTTTTTCTGATAGTGCCAGTCTTTATGTAGTTGAAACGCCCGATGCCGGTTTGGATGCGACCAAAGTATTTTGTTTTGATGACAGTCCAGAGGATCTATTCTATTTATTGGGAGGTAATCCAGACTTGGGAGGAAATTGGTCTCCACCATTAAGCGGGGGAAATGGAATGTTCAATCCTCAAATTGATGTTGCAGGAATTTATACTTATACCATAGACAACGGCTATTGTAATCCTATCCAATCAAGCGTAACGGTTCAAATATCTGGCATACCGGTCATCTCAAACGTTGTTGTAACAGATTTTAGTGATAACAACACAATTGAAATTCAAGTAACAGGGAATGGAGATTACGAATATTCTATTGATGCAGTGAATTATCAGACAAGTAACCTTTTTAATAATTTGTCAGTAGGAGTGTACGATATTATTGTCAGAGATATTAATGGTTGTGGCTCAGCAACTGCTGAAGCCACTATTTTAAACTATCCAAAATTTTTCACCCCAAATAACGATGGTTATAATGATCATTGGAATATCCAAGGTCAGAGCAACAGTTCTTTTTCTGTCTATATTTATGATAGATATGGAAAATTGTTGAAAATGTTAGATAACAATTCTGTGGGTTGGGATGGGAAATATCATGGGAGAGACATGCCATCTACTGATTATTGGTTCAAATTCGTGGACAACAACAATAGAGTAATTGATGGTCATTTTTCTTTAAAGCGCTAAATTTAAGCTGACTAGCGTATAGCAAACCGTCTAAAAACCTGTTATCTAAATGGATTATCATGTGGCGATTTGCAGAAGGCTGTTTCGCTGGCAGATAATAATTGGATGGTTTTGGAAGCTTTAAAAAAACATTGTAAAGAATAAAAATCAATGAACCATAATTCATTGTGGTTTGCTACACCAAAAATCATGATTGAGACAATTAACACTAAAAATACAATGAGACACATCGCTATTATTTTGTTTTTGATTTTAGTTGGTTGTAAAAACGAAACTAAAACTAAATCAGCAACTGCACCAGAAAGCAAAATAGATAAATCCGTTTATGAAATGTGGGATAGTTTCACGGAATCAAACCCCGAATTTAAACAGCATAAAATGCCGGACTCTTGGTTTTTTCACTATAATGAAGAAGATGCAAACAGATTGGCGGAGCTGATAGTAAGTGGAAAAAAAAGAGCGGGTTCCAGTTTGTACCTTTGGTATGAAGAAGCCAAGGCCAATTTACCGCCAGTTGGAACAAAACATATCATAACCGATTTTGACGGAAAAGCCAAAGCGATAATTGAAATTAAAAAGGTAGATACCATTCCATTTAACAAAATACCCAAGGATTATGCCGAAATGGATATGGGAACAAAAATTGAACCCCTTAAAAAATGGAGAAGAGCGCATTGGGACTTTTTTGTGGCCGAAATGGAACAAAGTGGGGAAAGTCCAACTGAAGATATGTTGATAGTCTGTGAAAGATTTGAAACAATCTGGCCGGAAAGACACTAATGAAACTGTTGTTAAAAACCTAAAACTTATTTAAGTGAGCCATATTCAGGACATGAACAATCGGATAAGGCAAAATCGTGAACAACGGCCTTCAAACCGGGCAAAGTTCAAAGAAAACAACAGAGCGGCAATCCATACCAAAGTTGATGGCAAAGAGACCCAACCAAGTTTCAAAACCGCAGACGCACAAGAACTGGAAAGCATAAAGAGTTCGATACGTGAAAAAGCCAAAATTGAAAATAGAAAAATAAAAGCCTTCTATTACTTTTTGGTTGCTTTTGCAGTTGCGGCCGCAATTGGGTTTATAGTATTGATGAATTAGAACTGGTTCCCCACAATGGCCGTAATTTATTGCAGTTTTGCATCACAGCATAATAAAACCTAATTTAAATGCTGATTTCCAATGCGTTCTCCGGTTGTTTCAACAAAATTATAATCACGTCATCAACAGAAAAAAATTAGGCCATGAAAAAAAATATTCTCATCATTCAATGCCTGCTTATACTAATTTCTTGCTCTGGAGAAAAAAATCAGGAAATAGTTGAATCCTATATTGAAGCTCACAATGCCCATGATATTGAAAAGGCCTTGAACTTTTATGATGAAAACATTGTATTTGAATTAAAAGGGATTTGGACAAAAGAAGGTGTAAAGGAAATGCAAGCTCTTGAGGAGTGGGATGCCGCATTGAACAGTAATTTAATGTTGGAATCTGTTACCTCCAAAAAAGACTCCGTATTTTGCAAAATTGTGGAGAACAATGACTGGTTTGGTGGTGTAGAGATCACGGGCTTAGTTCATGACCCAGTTGTTTTTGTTGTAAACAATGGAAAAATCAAAAAGATTATTGGTTATCCATCACAACAAACAGGAAAAGAAATAGAAGCTGCCATAGGAGCTCTTTATAAATGGTCACAGAAAGCACAAGACTCCACAATTCATGACTTGATACAAAATGGGCAATTTGTATATTCCGCTGAAGCAGCTAAAAAATGGCTCAACCTTTTTGAGCGATGGAAAACTTCTGATAGCACGAAATGAAGCTCGCATGGTTTTGTATCTTCTCTCAAAGTCAATAATTCCAACATAGATTTGCTATAATAAGGTCTTTAGTAATCAACCAAAATAAAAATGAACATAGAATCCGAACGATTAAGGCTGCAAGAGATTAGTTGGGATGATTTATCGGACATCCATAAACTTCATTCCAATCCGGAAGTTGATAAGTACAATACACTTGGCATTCCAAAGGACATTGAAGAAACAAAAGAAGTTATCCGTCCACTAATTGAAGCTCAAAAATCAGAAAAAAGAAAATCATACTTCTGGAAGATCGTTGTTAAGAATACAGATATATTTATTGGTATTGCAGGTATAAACTTATCTTTAAACAAGTTTAAACTTGGGGAGATTTATTACAAATTATTGCCTTCTTCCTGGGGAAATGGATATGCGACAGAGGTATCAAAAACTTTGATTAAATCTGGATTTAAAGATTTTAACTTGCATAAGGTAGAGGCCGGGGTTTCAACAGATAATATTGCTTCCATAAGAGTACTTGAAAAGTCTGGAATGACAAGGGAAGGTTTAAGGAGAAAGATACTTCCGATCAGAGGAGAATGGAAAGATAATTATCATTATGCAATTGTTGAAGACGACCCGATGGACTATTAGAAATAGCTACTGGTTCCCATCAATATACATAAACGGTTAATTGCTTATTTTCCAACTAAGCTGAAAAATTGGCTAGACCATTTAAGATTCCATAAAATGAAAAAATTCATACAACTTAAACTGCTATTGATAGGTTTATTGTTTGGAAATACCGTTGAGGCCCAAACCGTTTATAAGCTTTGGGAAAAGGGCAAGAAGCCTTACTATAAAGAGAATGATCTTAAAGAATATGAAAAAGAAGTATGGGAAACCTTGTGCGTATTCAATATTACCGAACCTACGCTCACCGTCTACAAAGCAAAGGGAGAAAATTCAGGAAAAGCGGTAATCATAATACCCGGAGGTGGTTATGGGCTGGTGGCAATGCACCATGAAGGGTATGATGTAGCAGAAAAACTGTCATCACAAGGCATCACGGCGGCGGTATTAAAATACAGGTTACCAAACCCTAAATCATCGGACCAACCTCATTTAGTACCGCTTACGGACACCAGAAGAGCACTCAAATTGCTCAGAGGCATGGCCGCAGAACATGGTTTTAACAAGGAAAAAGTAGGTGTTTTAGGCTTCTCGGCAGGCAGTCATTTGGCCACAGTTGCCGGTCTTTGGAAAAGTGATGATAAAGAGGAGAATCCGAATTTTTCAGGGCTGATCTATGGGGTGACCAACCTTTCAGAAGCGAATTTGAAGTGGTTGGAGAAAAGTTTGTACCACAGAAAACTCACCAATGAAGAAATCAATCAAAATAGACTGCTTGATTTGGTTTCCGAGAATACTCCTCCGGCTTTTTTGGTCCATGCATATGACGACGGCGTTTGTCTGGTTGAGGAAACAACACTATATGCCCAGCAATTATCCGAACATAACATATTGGTGGAGACACATCTATTCTCCAAAGGAGGTCATGGCTTTGGCTTGGGCAAAAAGGAAGATGGTACCCATCAATGGATAGATTTATTCATTAATTGGGTCAAAACCAACAATCTGTAATAACCTTGTTCAAGATTTTTCCTAGATTAGGGATGAAACAGGGAAATTTCAGGGTTGACCAAATGCCTATTTTAAGTGGTCACTACTACAAAATTATTGGTGCTAAGCACTATACGTAATCCAAACAACAATGGAATTAACAGAAGAAATCAAAGAATACATAGATCGTAGTGTACTTTGTTGGCTTGCGACCGTATCCGCAGAAAACATACCCAATGTTTCCCCAAAAGAAATTTTCAACCATCATGGAACAGACAAAATAATTGTTGCAAACATTGCATCGCCCCAAACGGTTAAAAATATAAAGCAGAACCCAAATGTTTGTGTAAGCTTTATCGATATTCTGGTGCAGAAGGGATTCCAAGTGAAAGGGAAAGCGAGAATCATTGGAAAAAAGAATTCCAGTTTCATCGAAATGGAAAAGATACTCACCAAAATGACGGGTGGAAACTTTCCATTTGCAACGATCACCGAAATTACAATGGAACAGGTCAAACCCATTATAGCCCCAAAATATATGCTCTATCCAGAAACTACGGAAAAAGACCAAATAGCGAGTGCAAAAAAATTGTATGGGATATAGAACAAGGATGGAAGATTATTGCAATACTTAAACGATCAGGCGGGTATTACAATACCAATTTTATATATTATGGTCTATTCTGTTTCTTTAAAACAGTGTATCAAACGTAATTGGAAAGTACCCTGCACCTTATGTTAAAACCATATGCAAATATGAAAACCGTATTTACTATTACTTCTCTTCTGTTTTTGATCATTAGCTGCCGGAATTCTGTCGAGAAAAAAGATTCCACGGAATCCGGTGAGCATGTTTCATATAACAGTTGGAGTATCTCTTCCGTCAATGATTGGGCAACAAATGCAGGTTTACTTAACATTGAAAGTATTGCTTATGACAAGGGGCAAGAAGTTTTTTATGCTTCCAACGGATTGAATTATAAACCTGGAACAGATGGTTTTATCTCTAAATTATCTAAAGATGGGAGCCTTTTGGAATTAAAATGGATTACAGGCCTTAATAGACCCACGGGAATGGCTATTCGTGATTCTATTTTGTACGTGGCCGACGTTAATTCCCTGGTTTTGATCAATACTAAAAATGGAAGAATTGTTAAGCGGCTCATGGAACCCGTTGCAAATTCTGGTTTGAATGATGTGGCGATCAATAAAAAAGGGGAAGTGTATGTTTCCGCTTCGTTTGTACATTCCATTCTGAAACTGGACAGGGAAAAACTTGAGGTATGGCTCAAAGATGAAGAAAAGCTTACATGGGCAAACGGTTTGATAGCTGAGGACACCAAATTAATTGTGGCTGGATTGCATCTTAGCTCAGTTGATACTTCTTCAAAACAGACAAGCAGGATTGAACTAAACCCTATCATCAAAGATTTTGATGGAATAACACCGGATGGACTTGGAGGATATTTTTTGACCACCGTTGAAAACAGTGGTCTTTTCTATTTTGATGAACAAAAAAATGTTTACAATTTAATGCAAAATGATACGTACTTCGGAGACATCGAATTCAATCCATATAACAAGAGGTTATACTGTCCAAGAGGCAAAAAAGCAACGGGAGATTTTTTTATAACTGAATTCTCAATGAAAGAGCAATTCCAGACAAAAAACAAACATCAATAGACCGACATGGAAAAGAAAAACAGTGTATTCATCGCAACGAGTTTAGACGGCTATATTGCCGATAAAAATGGTGGCATTGATTGGCTTGACCTAATACCCAACACCAATAATGAGGATATGGGTTATACTGCATTCACTGAGAACATTGACGCTATGGTAATGGGACGAACAACCTTTGAAACCGTTTGCGGGTTTGACGTTGACTGGCCTTATAAAAAACCAGTTTTTGTATTGAGCAACACCTTAAATGAAATTCCACAGAGTCATAAGGAGAAAGCATTCCTGGCAAAAGGTACGTTGAAGCAAATATTGGAACAAATCCATGGAAAAGGTCACCATAGACTTTATATTGATGGAGGGGCTACCATCCAGAGCTTTTTAAGGGAAGACCTTATTGATGAGATGGTCATAACAAAAATCCCAATTGTTCTGGGAGGGGGTGCCCCACTATTCTCAGAGCTTCCTAAGTCCTTGGTATTTGAGCTTGTTGAAGCTAAAATATTTTTGAATCAACTGACCCAAAACCACTATAGACGAAAAAGATAATTCAAAAACAAACAGTGGTATTGTATAGTTTATGATATCCATTGATTCTGATACCGTACAAAAAGCTGTTCAACTAGACATGATTCCGGAAGGAAAGAACATATCAGAGAAAATTGATCATTTGTTCAGGCATGAATACGGGAAACTGGTTTCCGTGCTCACCAAAACGTTTGGGCCTTCCAATATGGATCTGGCAGAAGATGTGGTGCAGGAAGCCATGTATGAAGCACTTAACAAATGGACCTATCAAGGGGTTCCCAAAAACCCCGTTGGATGGATTTACAAAGTTGCCAAGTACAAAGCTGTAAATACATTGAACAGAGAAAAGTACAAAAGGGAATATGCTTCGGAAGTTGCCCATCACTTACAATCAGAATGGACCGCAGAACCAGCCTTAAAGCATATTTTTACAGATAAGGAAATTGCGGACGATCAGTTGAGGATGATATTTACTTGTTGCCATCCTTCCATATCATCAGATTCCCAAATAGCGCTTACATTAAAAACACTCTGCGGTTTTAGCATTCCAGAAATCTCCAAAGCATTTTTGACTACCGACGAAAACATCAACAAAAGACTGGTACGAGCCAGAAAAATAATAAAGGAAGCCGAAATTCCCTTTGAGATACCCATGGGAAAAGCTTTGGAACAGCGACTTAACAGCGTGTTGGAGGCAATTTATCTGTTGTTCAATGAAGGGTACAATGCCACCACCGGAAACAACATGATCCGATACGAGCTGTGTGAAGAGGCTATTCGCCTTGCTGAGATGATAGCTAACAGCCCTGCGATCAAATCAAAAAACACCTATGCCTTGCTGGCATTGATGACATTAAATTCCGCTCGGTTCAACTCAAGAATTGATGCGTTTGAAAACAGCATCCCTTTAGAACATCAGGACAGGAATACATGGGACAAGGATTTAATAAAGAAAGGATTGTATTATCTGGAGTTTGCCACAACACAAAATGAAATCTCCCTCTATCACATCCTTGCGACCATATCGGCAACACATTGTACAGCTCCTACTTATGAATCAACGGACTGGGAAAGCATTTTATCCCTTTATGACCTACTTATCCAAATGGACAAGTCACCTATTGTTTTACTTAATCGAGCCATTGTGGTTTCCAAAACCGCCAATCCACAAAGGGCGTTGGAAGAGCTCAATAAAATAAAGGACGATCCTGCATTCCGGTCTTATTTACCCTTTTATACTTCCAAAGCGGAGCTCCATTTTCAGAATAAAGAACCCAAAATTGCCATTTCATTGTTGTATGATGCTCTAAAACTACCTCTAGAACCCAAATTCAAATCATTGATAAACAGCAAATTGCAAGAATATTCTAAAAAAAATTGATTTTTCTTTGTGTTAAATGTCCTTTTGGCGCTCACTTATTTGACTATAGGGTATTAAAACAATTATTATAAACATTCAAGCAGTTACATTATGCAGGAATTCATGATTTTTATCAAAACCAAGGGAGACCATTTAGCGGGGCTTTCACCGGAAAAACAACAAGCCCATGTCCAAAAGATTGGGGAATACATTGGTGGACTTATGAACAGCGGAAAATTAAAAGGTGCTCAACCCTTAGAAATGGGAGGGGCTATAATCCATGGTAATAAAGGCGTTTTTAAAGATGGGCCTTTCAATGAATCAAAAGAAGTGATTGTTGGTTACTTCCATATTATGGCCCAAGACCTAGAGGAGGCCATGGAAATTGCAAGAGCCAACCCCATGTTTGATGACGCAGAGGGAACTATTGAGGTTCGTCCCATTAAACAAATGGAAGGTATTAACTAAAAATAGGATGAACATGGACAATCACAACACCAAAGTAGCCTATGACGGACATTGTGCCTTTGCCGTTAGCGCGGGAAAAACTGATGTAAAAGGAGGAAAACACAATTTAACAATCAATGGGAACACGTACCTTTTTTCTAATCCCATTGCTAAATTGCTGTTCAAATTACTTCCCAATAGAATTGAAAAAGCCGACATGAACTGGAAAAACAGATAATATGAAAAAAAGAACCAAAATTTTTCTGATAACACTATCCTCTATTGTGGTATTGGTCTTTGTTTTCGCGAAAGCCAAACGAATTTCCCCATTATCGTGGGGCCATAAGGAAGTAAATCAACCTATGTTTTCCAACCAAGCGATCAACGGATATGATCCTGTTGCTTACTTTACACATAATGAAGCGGTATTGGGCAACGAAACATATACTTATGATTGGAACAATGCCAAATGGAATTTTTCAAGTGAGGAGAACAAACAACTGTTCACGGAAAATCCGGAAAAATATGCACCTCAATTTGGGGGTTACTGTGCTTTTGCAATAAGCAAGGGGTTCACGGCCAATAGCAGCCCAGATTCTTTTGAGCTTATCAACGACAAACTGTATCTTTTTGACAACGAAGATGTAAAATTGAGTTGGAAAGAAAATCTAGAGGAAAATTTACGTGTCAGTGAAGAAAACTGGCAATAGCACGGGTCATTTCAAGGATGAAACAAAATAGCGGATTGAGCAAATACCAATCCGCTATTTTGTTTTATTTGGTAAATTGCTAACATGGTGGTGGGTTGTGATTTAACTGCTTCGGTTTTTAGTCGGCCTAAGCTATCTTCTAACATGGTAATTGGTGCAAAAAACAGGAAAAATGGAATTGAAAAAATTGGTCGAAATATGGTTTGACAAATGGGAGAATGGAGATTTTAACAATTTGCCAATCTCTGACAACTTTAAACATACGAGTCCATTTGGGACAATTGAAGGCAAAAAAGCATACCTGGATTTGGTTACAGAAAACAAGGATAAATTTTTGGGCTATGTTTTTGAACTACATGGCGGAATTTATGAAAACAATAAAGCTTGTGTTCGCTATACTGCCAAGCAAGGTGAAAACTTTTCATTGGATGTAAGTGAATGGTATTATGTAGAGGGCAATCAAATTCAAGAGATTATCGCCTATTACCATATCGGTGACATTCGTGAAGAAAGAAAACTAAAAGACAACAAGGATTGAATGAGATGAAGGCAATACCTATAATAGAAAACTTGTTCCATAGTTTTCCAAACATAAGATATGTTGCATTGTATTGGAACAATGAGCTTGTATTCAAACAAAAGGAAGAAACCCAGGATAGCTCATCGGGAGAAACGGATAGATTTGAGGAACTACTCGTCAACCCAACATTATTGACCTTGGCAACGCAAAGAGGAAACATTGACTGCGGAGGACTGGATTATTTACTCATTGCCTATGGAAATTTTCACCAATTGGTCAAGACAATATCAAACGGCCATGTTTCAATTTGTTTGGACAAGAATTCCGATTTAAACAATCTGCCCAAAGAAATATTCCTCTTTCTGAAAGAAAATCATAATATCCAGTAACATTCTCGTACAATAAAATCAAGCTATAAATGGCAGAAGTATTTAGGGGTCAAAATCATTCAATTTATACCTCAAACAATGGCGGGGTAGAGTTCATTAATAGCTTGATTGAGGTCTCCTTAAAACTTAATCCCAGTGACCCTGTAAAAAATATACAAGATTACCTTGTTCAGCTATTGGATTCAGGTTATGGTAGTTTTTCCCTTGACCCCAACTTCGATTTTCCCAACATACTTCATGATTCAGATGCACTTATAGCTTTGTCAACTATCATCAAAGAACTGGCACATGAGCTTACCAAAAGTGTACCCAACCTAAAATGGGATATTGATTGGAACCCAGAAACACGATTAAAATGGTTTGCAAGAGCAGTTCAATTTCATGAAATGGTGAACACTCTCCTGATACAAAAAAATGTCCCAGTAGAACATCTAAAACCAGATTTGGCAGTAAATGACGGGGTTATTTTTCAATACTATATTGTTTCGGACTACTACAAGGAATGCTGTAAAAGAAATCCTAAAACAAAGGGAAAAGAAAAATTTGACTTGTTAAACAAGCTAATCCCCGTAATGGTGGCTCTGGGTAAACGAAAAGACGAATTATATTTAGCGTATTCTGATCGTTCCGAAATATTCCTCGCCCAAGGTTCTCGAAAAAATGCCATTGAAGATTTGGAAAAATGTATGGCTCTCACCAATGACCCAGAGGAAAAAGAATTCCTAATGGATTCCATAAAGATCCTTTCCAATGACTAAGGAAACTAATTCCCAAACCTTTCTAAATCCTTTCCCTGCTTACGCTAAAAGTCCTACTTTTGGGCAAAATTCTTGGATTTGAAGCACATTTCAATTTTCATTTTTATACTCTCCTTTTTTGTGGCTGGTGCCCAGGAAAAAGAAAAAGAACCCGAGAGCAGACAAATAACCATTGTTTATGGTGGTGTTTTCACCAAAGATGAAGCCCAGTTCCCAGAAGCTTCCATATTTAGCAGGGATGATGAACGCCAAGTACAGTTTGAACACCAAGGGGCTGATCTTTGGTGCGATATAGCTATTCTTTACTCCCAAGAAAACCGTTTAAAAGCCATAGGCAACGTTAGGCTGCAACAAGGGGATTCCATAGAAATGAACAGTGCAAAACTGGACTATGACGGCAATACCAGACTGGCCAAGGCAATGGAAAATGTGGATTTGTCGGATGGTAAAATGACCCTCACCACCGATACACTCTATTTTGATCGTGAAAAGCAAATATCCTTCTATAAATCGGGCGGTAAAGTGGTCGACTCGGTCAATGTGCTCACCAGTAAAATTGGCACCTATTTTACAGAGCTAAAAAAAGTACAGTTCAAAAACACTGTGCATATTGACAATCCTGAATACATTATTGATTCTGAGCAATTGGATTATTACAGGGTTTCCAAAAATGCTTATATGTATGGGCCTTCTACCATTGTTGGGGAAGAATATAAAATTTATTGTGAACGCGGTTTCTATGATACTAAAATTGAAAGGGGCTATGGCGTTAAGAATACAAGAATAGATTATAGCAATCGCATTATTGAAGGGGACAGTGTTTATTTTGATAAAGCTACATCCTTTGCTTCCGCAACAAACAATATTAAAGTTACGGATACCATCAACAAAGGTGTGATCAGAGCACATTATGCCGAGGTTTTTAAGGAAAAAGATTCTGTTTTTGCCACAAAAAGGGCTGTTGCCATCAATTTAGTGCAGCAAGACTCCCTTTATATTCACGGAGATACACTTATGGTGACTGGTAAGGTTGAATCCCGAATAGTACGAGCCTTTAGAAATGCCAAATTTTATAAAACTAATTTGAGCGGTAAATGCGATTCCATCCATTCCGAAGAAAAAACAGGTATTACCCAGTTGATCACCGACCCTATTCTTTGGAATGTTGACAATCAGATTACGGGCGACAGTATTCATTTGATTTCTGATTTGGAAACCGATAAGTTGGATTCCCTCAAAGTGTTGGAAAATGCTTTTATCATTTCGTTGGATACCATTGGCAAAACAGGTTATAATCAAGCAAAAGGCAAGGATTTGTTCGGGAAATTCATTGAAAATGAGTTAAAAATCATCGATTTGGTGAAAAATACCGAAGTCATTTATTACATGTACAACGATGATGACGAGCTTATCGGAATCGATAAAACCATCTGCAGTAAAATTAGGCTGCTGATGGCCAACAGTGACATTGAGGACATTACCTTTTTTGTCAATCCCGATGGTGATATCTTCCCGGATAAGGACCTCCCTGTGGAAAGTCGAAAATTAAAAGGTTTTATATGGCGGGGAGATGAACGTATCCTTTCCAAGGATGACATTTTTGATGAGGATGACAACAACATTGAATTGGTGACAATTAGAGGAATTGATAATCCCATCGATATTGATGCTGAGGAACAGGAGCGGCAAAAAAATGAAAATGACCCTGTTAACGATATACCCAATACCAAGGCCACAAAACCTAAAGAGACAGCAGTAAAGAAAGTTTAAAAACCCTAATGCTCAAGGACGATTTTTTTAAATATCAGACCCAAACCACACCACATCCGTTGGGCCTGGAAGTTTCCCATGCCCTGGGCAGTTATATCTATGATATAAATGGAAACAAACATCTCGATTTTGTTGCGGGAGTATCGGCATGTAGCCTGGGCCATTGTCACCCTTCTGTAGTGGCGGCTGTAAAAGAACAGGCTGAAAAATATATGCATGTAATGGTATATGGGGAATACGTGCAGCAGCCCGCTGTGGAATATACCAAGCTATTGGCCTCTCACCTACCCAAGAATTTGGAGACCACTTATTTAGTTAACTCGGGCACAGAGGCCATTGAGGGTGCTATAAAACTGGCAAGAAGGTATACGGGACGTTCCCAACTGATTGCGGCAGATAATGCTTATCATGGAAACACCATGGGCAGCCTTAGCATTATGGGTTATGAAGAACGCAAAAGTGCCTTCAGGCCGTTAATTCCTGATGTAGCCTTTATCCAATTCAACAAAAAAGAGGATTTAAAGAAAATCACCAAGAAAACCGCAGCGGTTGTATTGGAAACCATTCAAGGTGGGGCAGGTTTTATTCTTCCTTCGGATAATTATTTGGAACAGGTAAGAAACCGGTGTGATGAAGTGGGGGCACTACTGATTTTGGATGAAATACAACCTGGGTTTGGACGAACAGGGAAACTCTTTGCTTTTGAACACTATAATTGTGTTCCAGATATTTTGGTCATAGGCAAGGGCATGGCCTCTGGACTTCCCGTGGGTGCATTTGTAGCTTCAAAAAAAATGATGGATACCCTGCAGACCGGCCCAAAATTAGGTCATATCACCACTTTTGGTGGAAACCCGGTAATTGCAGCTGCCAGCTTGGCAACATTACAAGAAATCACTGAAAAACAGCTTATTCCGCAAACACTTCAGAAAGAAAAGCTTTTCCGAAAACTTTTGGTACATCCTTTGATTACAGAAATAAGGGGTAAGGGTTTAATGCTCACCCTGTTATTGAAAAATGAGGAAATTGTCAATCATTTGGTGCTTGCTGCCGCTAAAAAAGGTCTAATTCTTTTCTGGTTGCTCTTTGAGCCAAAAGCGGTTAGAATATCACCACCACTGACCATTTCGGAGAAAGAAATAACGGAAGGATGCCATCAAATTATCGATATTTTAAACGATTATAAACCCACTGCTGTTAACTAATTTGTTGATAACATACCCAAAACAAAGGCTTAAAGAGTCATTCAAAGGGCTAATTTTAAGTCCATAGTCAAACCAGACAAGTTCCTATGGCGTTAGAATCTAACGAAAATCATGACAAGTCCATCAGTAAGTTTGAGTCCATGCTCAAAACGGATGACGTCTATTTTTTTGATGCGGAGGACTTTGAAGAGATTATTCACCATTATCTCAATAACGGAAAAATCTCTTTGGGAAAGAAAGCCATTCAAATAGGTCTGGAACAGCACCCAAACGCATTGGAATTAAAATTACTTCATGTTGAGGTTTTGGTTTTTGAAGACAAATATGAGGAAGCGGAACGACTGTTGGACCAGCTTCAAGATATTGATTCCCGCAATGAAGAAATCTACATACAAAGGGCCAATATCCAATCCAAACAAGACAACCACCAAGAAGCTGTAAACCTGCTTTTGGAAGCATTACAGCTTACTGAGGATAGTTTTGATGTCCATTCACTCTTGGGAATGGAATACTTGTTCATGGATGATTATGAGCAGGCAAAACGCAGTTTCATAAAATGTTTGGAATTTGACGACAAAGATTACTCATCCTTGTACAATGTTGTCTATTGCTTTGAGTTTTTGGAGGACTTTGATGGAGCAATCCACTATCTAAATGAATATTTAGAACGCAATCCGTATTGTGAGGTAGCTTGGCACCAGTTGGGTAAAATGTATTGTACCAAAGATATGTATACCGAAGCCCTTACCGCATTTGACTTTGCCATCATCTCTGACGATTCCTTTATTGGAGCCTATTTTGAGAAGGGGAAAGTGTTGGAAAAATTGGGCAGGTACAATGAGGCCATAGAAAATTACGAAACTACCATCTCCATAGAAGACCCAACCTCACATGCCTATCTCCGCATTGGTAGATGTCATGAAAAATTGGGCAATAATGACTTGGCCAAATATTACTATTACAACACAGTTCATGAAGATCCTTTGTTGGATAAGGGTTGGTTGGCCATTACGGATTTTCATTATAAACTGGAGAATTACGAAAAAGCATTGTATTACATCAACAAAGCCATAAATATTGATGGTGAAAACCCGCTTTATTGGAAAAAGTGCGCAAAAATCTATTTAGCTCTTGATAATTTTGACGAAGCGGATTTTGCCTATAAGCAAGCTGTGGATTTAGGGAACTATGAGTTGGATACCTGGCAAAATTGGGCCGATGTGCTTAGGGAAATTGGAGATTTTGGTTCGTCCATTCAAGTTTTAATTCAGGGATTGGAGTTTTATCCAGAAAGTGCAGGGCTATTATACAAATTGGCAGGAGTTTATTTGAAAAACAACGAAATTTTAAAAGCAAAGGAAAAACTGGCCGAGGCCATGCGCATGGATATTGAAAAGCTGCAATTGTTTGAAGAGGAATTTCCTGAGTTCAATAAAATAGAATGGTTACAAACCCTAGTGTCTGAAATTAAAAAGGCATCCACTTAATTTACCAATTATTTATCCCCATTATAATTTATGAAAAGGCGTTCATTGCGTGATTACGCATTTATCTCTCTAAAAGGACTTGCCATGGGTGCAGCCGATGCTGTCCCCGGTGTTTCTGGTGGTACAATTGCTCTGGTTTCGGGCATATATGAAGAGCTGGTGGAAACCATTAGCAATATTAATATTGGGCTATTTAAGTTGCTTTTAAAAGGTAAACTGAAAACTTTCTGGAAAAATGCCAATGGGAATTTTGTTCTGGCCTTGGGAATAGGGATTTTGGTCAGCTATGTCTCATTCATGAAGTTGGCCAAATATCTTCTGGAATACCACCCCATTTTAATTTGGTCCTTTTTCCTAGGACTGATTATAGCGAGTATATGGTACATGGGAAAACAGATTCCAAAATGGAGGTTAAGCACCATCCTGTTTCTATTGCTCGGTGTTGGCATTGGTTACTTTTTGACCACCCTCCCCACTGCAGAAGCAAATGATCAATTGGTTTATTTTTTCTTTTGCGCGGCCATAGCCATATGTGCAATGATTCTTCCGGGAATTTCAGGTACTTTCATTCTGATTTTATTGGGAGGCTATAGTACTTTGAGTACTGCTGTGGCTGAATTTGATGCTAAAAAGCTAATTGTATTTGTATCGGGAGCCGTAGTTGGCCTGCTCAGTTTTTCCAAAGTACTCAAATGGCTGTTGCACAAATTCCATGTGCAGACCTTTGCGGTGTTAACCGGACTGATAATCGGTTCCATCAACCAAGTTTGGCCATGGAAAAAAGTGTTGAGGACCAAAACTTTTGGAGACAAAACCATTGTTGTTGACGATATGAATGTTTGGCCAACTGCATTTGAAGGCGACAATCAATTAATACTTGCCATTTTCTTAGCCATGATAGGTTTTTCACTTATTTTTATCTTGGAAAGAGTAGCTTCCAAAAAATAAGGGGAAAACGTCATATATGCATCAACCTAGATCATTTCTGGATAACTTCTTTTTGGTGATAAAAGGCCTTTGCATGGGAGCGGCAAACAAGGTTCCTGGTGTATCTGGAGGCATTGTTGCCTTTGTTGGTGGTTTTTATGAAGAATTTATCTATTCCCTCCAAAAAGTAAACTCCAAGGCTTTTAAATTACTCATCAACGGACGTTTTAGGAGTTTTTACCAATATACCAATGGACAATTTTTATTACTGCTCATCTTTGGTATGCTGGTAAGCTATTTCAGTGTGTCAAGAGTTTTGGATTATTTTTTGGAACAAAGGGAACTTTTTGTGTGGGCCTCTTTTTTTGGGATGATTCTGGGTTCCATCTATTATATTTTCAAAGATTTTCACCATTGGAACAATAGAACGGTCCCAGCTGGAATTATTGGTCTTCTCATTGGGGTTTCCATTAGTTTTTTAAGCCCCGCTACAGAAAATGATAATCTTTTCTTTATTTTTTTCTGTGGAATCATAAGTGTTTCCGGAATGACATTGCCGGGTCTTTCTGGATCGTTTATCTTGATTCTTCTGGGAAATTATGTCCTCTTACTTGTTGACTCCGTAAATGCGCTTTATGATACATTTTCAGAGGTTTTCTCTGGGGATTTCAGTTTTATCAAAAATCCCAATCGAATGGAAACCCTTAAAATATTGGGAGTTTTCACCCTGGGTTCTGCAACTGGCCTGGTCACTTTTTCGCATTTATTGAGTTTTGTCCTCAAACACTATAAAGCAACATCTACAGCTGTTATTTTAGGTTTCATAACGGGTTCATTAGGTGTTGTATGGCCTTGGAAGCGCACCATGTACAAAACGGACGCTTTGGGGAATGCATTGCTGGATTCCAATGGAGACAAGATAGTGCTCAACTATGAACGCTATCTGCCAGATTTGGGAAATGCAGAAACTTGGTGGGCGCTATTCTTTGTGATTCTAGGAATTTTGGTATTATTGGTTTTGGATTGGTATGGAAAAAACAGAAAAGAAAGAAAACAGGTTCGGTCTGCTCGGTAGGAATATCTCCTATTCATTTTCGCAGGGGTATTTCTCTCAAAAATTTGAAGATTTGGGGCTGGAAAACCATAGCTATGAAAATTTTGACATTCCATCCATTTCGGAATTTGAGAAGTTGATTTCACAAAATGACTTAAAAGGTTTAAACGTTACCATTCCATATAAGGAGGAAGTACTGTCTTATTTAACGGGATTGGATGCCAAGGCCGAAAAAATTGGCGCGGTCAACACTATAAAATTTACCAAAGAAGGCCTAATAGGCTATAATACGGACGCTTATGGCTTTCAAAAATCGTTGGAACCTTTTTTAAAACAACATCATACCAAGGCGCTTATTTTGGGTACCGGTGGAGCATCAAAAGCTATCCGGTTTGTATTGGAACAATTGGGTATTGAACATTCTTATGTTTCAAGGACCAAAAAAGAAAATCAGTATACGTATGATGAATTGGACAAAGAAATTATGGAAAACCATACGATTATAGTCAACTGCACTCCCCTAGGAACCCACCCTAATGTAGATGATAAACCCGCACTGCCCTATCAATATCTTGATGAAAACCATCTGTTGTTTGACCTTATCTACAATCCAGAAAAAACCGCTTTTCTTGTAGAGGGAGAAATAAAAGGTACACAAATCAAGAATGGTTTGGAAATGCTACAGCTACAGGCAGAAAAAGCCTGGGAAATCTGGAACACTCCCTAAAATCCATCAGTAATGCTTCATTTTGTTGTGTCATATACAACAAAACCTGACCAAAAGAAGAATCACTACGTTTGTTATTGGGTAATTTAGTTGTTAACTTGGCTATGATTATCATCAATCCAAAGGAAAAAGAACTACTGATGCAGGAAAATGAGCAAAAACTTCAGGAAACTGAAGGTGGTACTGAACATAATCCGGATGCTATAAAAAAAACGGAAGAAGAAAGCCCCATTTCTGAACCAAAAACATCCGATGATTCAGTAAAGGAAAATACAGAGGTTTCAGACTCAAACACAGAGTCTCCTGAACCCGTTTCAAAAGAGGAATCCAAAAAATCTGATGAGGCTGATGAAGCTGATGAGGCAATTGAGGAAATTGAGGAATCAAACGCTGAAGATGCAGAAGATGAGCACAATGAGAAACGGCACCATATTCCTATGTTGGACTATCATTCCATGTCCATAGAAAATTTGGTCGGAGAGCTGCAACGATTGGTCAAAAATGAAAAAATACAGGCCATAAGCAAGCATGTAAGCTCCATTAAATATGAGTTTGACCAAAAGTTTCAGGAGTTTTTAGAGCATAAAAAAGAAGAGTTTATTGCCAATGGAGGCAATGAAATAGATTTCAGGTACAACTCGGTCACAAAAAGGCAGTTCAATGAGGTATATTCGGAGTTTCGGGAAAAACGTGACCAGTACTACAAAAATCTTGAGCAGAGTTTAAAAGACAACCTTAAAAAACGCTTGGAAATCATTGAGCAGCTCAAAGGGTTGGTGAATGTGGAAGAAGATATAAACACCACATACAAAAATTTTAAGGAGTTACAGGAAAGCTGGCGAAATGCAGGACCTATCCCCAGAAACAACTATAATGATGTTTGGCGCACCTATCACCATCATATGGAAATCTTTTATGATTTTCTTCACCTTAACCGTGAGTTGCGCGACCTGGATTTTAAGCATAACCTAGAGGAAAAACAGAAGTTGGTTGAACGTGCTGAAGCACTTGCCAATGAGCCTGATTTAGGTAAAGCTTTTCGTGAACTGCAAACACTCCACAAAATTTGGAAGGAAGATATTGGTCCTGTTGCCAAAGAGCAAAGAGAGGAAATATGGGAACGCTTTAGCGCTGCCACTAAGGTTATGCACCAGCGTAGACAAGACCACTATCAAGAGATGGAGAAGGTCTACGAAAAAAATCTTGAAAAGAAACATGAGATTATTGCTTCCATTACTGAAGTATCAGAAAATGTAAGTAACAACCACAAAGCCCTTCAGGCTCAAATTAAAGAGATAGAGGCCCTTCGGGAAGCTTTCTTTAAAGCAGGCAAGGTTCCACAAAAAGTAAATGAACAAACTTGGAGTGCTTTTAAAGAGGCCGTGCGTAAGTTCAACCGTAACAAGAATGCTTTTTACAAGAATCAGAAAAAAGAGCAGCATGAAAATCTGGAAAAGAAGAGAGCTCTTTTAGGATTGGCCTTGGCACTTAAAGATAGTGATGACTGGGAAATGGCCACTCCCGAGATGAAGCGTATTCAAAGTGAGTGGAAACGAATTGGCCATGTGCCCAGAAAATATTCCGACAAAATCTGGAATGAGTTCAAAGATGCTTGCAACCACTATTTTAATCGTTTGCACGCCGAAAAAAATGAGGCGCACAAAGAGGAATTTGAAAACTACGAGAAGAAAAGTGCCTGTTTAGATCGTCTTAAGGCTTTTCAATTAAGCGGAGATACGGAAAAAGACCTTGTTGAGCTTAAGAAATTTATTGCTGAATGGAAGCAATACGGTCGAATTCCATACAACAAAAAGCATATCAATGGCAAATTCAACAGGATTGTTGATGTGTTGTTTAAAAAATTGGGCGTAAGTCGCCAAGAATCTGAATTGCTCCGCTACGGTGACAAAATGCAGCAGCTTGCCAAAACAGATGACAATAGGGCCATACTTAATGAGCGTACCTTTATCCGAAGGAAAATTGATGAGAGCAAATCAGAGATAAGACAGCTGGAAAACAATCTCCAGTTTTTCTCCAATGCTTCAGAAGACAATCCTTTGGTGCAAGATGTAGTGAAAAACATAGAAAAGCATCGAGAAGCGTTGGAAACATGGAAAGCTAAGCTCAAGAAGCTTAACATTATGCAGCACAACAGGGATAAAGAAGCCGAGGCCAATGATGAGGAAGAATAGTCTCATGGTTTCCTTAAAACCCACGCAAGCCTAATAATTCCTATTTTGGTTTTCCATCGTATATGGATGGAATACATTGAAATCAATATAAATCCAGCAGATAGTTTATCAAGTCGGTGGTGGTAACAATACCCACCAATTTTCCATCATCTACCACTGGTAAAGCATGAAACTCTTTTCTTGACAAGAATTGAGCAACTTCCTTTATGGTAGTATTGGACGAAACGCTAATGACATCTCTTGCCATTACTTGTGATATGGTAAACATATTGTAAACCATGGTATCCACACTTTCTTCGGTTTCATCCACTGCATCCGCAAAGCTGATTCGCAACAAATCCGTATAACTCAGCATACCAATTACTGAATCACCTGAAACTACCGGAATATGCCTGATTTTATTTTTTTTGAAAAGTTCTTCGGCAGTCACCAAATCATCCGTAGTGGTCAGGGTCACCAACTCACTTGTCATTATTTCTGAAACGGGTACTCTCTTCTTCATCTTTGATAGGTTTTAAACTACCATGAAGTTAGCCTGTACCACAAAAGAAAAGTATGATAATTGTCAGTGTTCTATTTGGCTACATTTACCGAACGTGTTTCCCGGATCACCGTAACCTTTACCTGTCCAGGATAGGTCATATCCGTTTGTATTTTTTGGGAAATCTCAAATGAAAGCTCAGCAGCCTTGTCATCGCTCACCTTCTCACTTTCAACAATTACGCGCAGTTCCCTACCCGCCTGTATGGCATAAGCTTTTTGAACTCCGTTAAATCCAAAAGCGATGTCTTCTAAATCCTTCAATCTTTGAATATAAGAATCCAATACCTGTCTTCTGGCTCCAGGGCGAGCTCCACTAATGGCATCACAAACCTGAACTATGGGAGAGATCAGCGTGTTCATCTCAATCTCATCATGATGTGCACCAATAGCATTGCACACTTCCTTCTTTTCACCATATTTTTGGGCCCATTGCATACCCAGAATAGCATGTGGAGTTTCTACCTCAACCTCTGTATTGGGAACTTTTCCAATATCGTGCAACAATCCAGCACGTTTTGCAATCTTGGGATTAAGCCCCAATTCGGCAGCCATTACACCGCAAAGTTTGGCCACTTCCCTTGAGTGCTGCAATAAATTTTGGCCATAGGAAGAACGGTATTTCATTCGGCCAACTGCTTTAATCAATTCAGGGTGCAATCCATGGATTCCAAGGTCAATGACTGTACGCTTGCCAATCTCGGCAATCTCCTCATTGATTTGTTTTTCCGTCTTTTTTACGATTTCCTCAATACGGGCAGGGTGAATCCTTCCATCAGTCACCAAACGGTGCAGTGAAAGTCTGGCAACTTCCCTTCTTACTGAATCAAAGCAAGAAAGAATAATTGCCTCGGGGGTGTCATCCACTATGATTTCCACGCCAGTTGCTGCTTCCAAAGCGCGAATATTACGGCCCTCACGTCCAATAATACGTCCTTTTACATCATCTGATTCCAAGTTAAAAACCGATACACAATTTTCTACGGCTTCCTCTGTACCTATGCGCTGAATGGTATTGACAACAATTTTTCTGGCCTCCTGTTGCGCAGTTAGCTTTGCTTCTTCCAATGTACTTTGTAGATAAGCCATTGCGTCGGTCTTAGCCGTTTCCTTTAAGGACTCCAACAATTGACTTTTGGCATCTTCGGCTGAAAGCCCGGAAATAACCTCTAGCTGTTGTACCTGGCTTTTGTGCAGTTTTTCAACTTCAGATTGTTTCTTATCAAAGATTTCACTCTTGTAGCTTACATCTTTGATTTTTGTTTGAAGCTGTTCGTTTAGCTTTTTGTTTTTGGAAAGTTCATTACTGATCTGTGATTCTTTATCCCGAGTGCGCTTCTCTGCTTCAGCAATTTTTTTGTCCTTATTAATGATGACCTTCTCGTGTTCAGCTTTTAGTTCTAAAAACTTTTCCTTGGCCTGAAATATTTTATCTTTTTTAATATTCTCTCCTTCCTTCTTTGCCTGCTTTACAATATCTGAAGCCTCTCGTTTTGCGTTGGAAATGGTTTTTGCAGCCTTTCCCTTTTCCATCATCTTGGCAATTACAAATCCAATTGCCAAGCCAACAACTGCAGCCACAATTAGTACTATAGTGTTATCCATCTTGATTATGTTTGGTTATAAAAAAAGCCCACATTAGCTGAAGTTTTGTACAAACTCCTAATTACAGGTTTAGGGCTAACAAGCTGCTCAAGGATCCCTATACAGGTAGGGCCTGCTTTTACAACTTAAACTCACCCTTTTTAAATTTAATAATGTTGAGTTTGTCAAAAAATAATTACCAATGTGGGCAGTAACAATATTTTATTTAAAAGAACTTATTCTCCCAATTTGGAATGCACCAAGTCATTTAAGGCCCTTAGGCGTTCAAATGCGGCTTTGGTATTTTCCGAACGGTCTATTCCGCCTTGCTCAATTTTAGATGCAAATTGCAGGGCACACATGGCCAGCACATCCTGTTTATCGCGTACAGCATAGTTTTGCTCAAATTTCTTGGCCAAATTTTCAATATTCTTGGCGGCCTTCCGCAATCCTTCCTCTTGTTTAGGGTCTATTGTCAAAGGATAAACCCTATCTGCAATGGAAAGCTTTATTTTGAGCTTTTCCTCCATATTATTGGTTACAAACTAATCTGCAAGCTTTGCAATGCAAACATCAAGTTCGCGAATCAACGTATTTATCTTGAGCTTAGCTTCTGTTTTACTAGCATTACTACCCAACATTGTGTTTGCCATTTTCAGGGAATTGTATTTTTCTTCCCATTCAATAACGGCGTTCTGCTTAAGCTGATTTTCCTCTTTTGCAAGGTTCAATTCTTCTTTTAACTTGGTATTGGTCTGATGCAACAATTCTAATTTGTGCAACAGCTTGCTCACCTTATTCTCCAAAGAATCAACAATCTCTACCAGTTCGCCCATATGCAAACACCAATGTATACACACAAAGTTAACCAACCTTACCTAACCTCGCAATACTTTTAGTATTTATCTTCATGTGTTGCTTTAAGACCTCTTAAAGCTTCCGTAAGCCTTTTCTTAAATCTAAACATTGGTTACTTTCGTATGTAAATATAAATCACTGTATGCGCCTTTATTTTTTTGGAGCCCTATTTTTATTTTCCCTAGTCCTTACTTCACAAGAAAAATACCCCCAAGATGTCTTTCAGTCGCCTTTGGAAATTCCTTTGGTATTGGCCGGGACTTTTGGAGAGTTACGTTCCAACCATTTTCATTCCGGAATTGATATAAAGACCCAAAGAAGGCAAGGGCTACCCATACTTGCCATAGCAGACGGAACAGTCACACGCATTAAAATCTCACATTGGGGATACGGCAAAGCTATGTACGTGGCACATCCTAATGGCTACACCTCTGTATATGCCCATCTTCAAAAATTTAGTCCAGAGATTGAGGCTTACATCAAAAAAATACAGTACAAAAAGCAATCTTACGAAGTAGAGGTATTTCCCGATTATGGCGAGTTAAAAGTATTAAAGGGAAGTACTATAGCTTACTCAGGAAATACCGGGGGATCTTCTGGCCCCCATCTCCATTTTGAAATTCGAAGTAGTGTTACCGAAAAACCTACCAATCCATTATTATATGGATATGATATAAGGGATGCCACAAATCCAACACTATTAGGACTTTTTGGATATCCATTGTCAGATGACGCCCTTGTGAACCAAAGTGGTAAAAAAATCCAGCTCAATTTCACCAAACAGGCAGATGGTTCCTTTTTGGCTGACAAAGTCACCGCTATTGGCACTATTGGTTTTGGTTTTAATGGTTTTGATCGGCAGGACATGGCTGCCAACAAGAACGGGGTTTATTCCGTAACACAGACCGTTAACGGAAAAGTATACTCCGCGTACGACTTTGAAACCTTTTCCTTTACGGAGACCAGATACATCAACACATTGATTGACTATGCCCATTTTGGAAAATTCAAACAACGTATCCAAAAATGTTTTAAAGAGCCATATAATCGATTGAACATCTATAAAACATTGCACAATAATGGAAAAATAGAGGTTAAAGAAGGTTTGTCCTATAATGTTGAATTGGTGGTTTCGGACATCGAAGGAAATGATATTAAAATCGTGATTCCGGTTGAAGGAAAAAAGCTGTCGGCAAAAATCAAAAAGAACGACAAGATTACCGATGATTTTATTCTTGCGGACAAACCCAACAATTTTGACCTTGGGGCAGCCAAAGTGTATTTCCCGGCCAATACATTCTATAAAGATTTTTATATCGATTTAGAGAAAGGCAGTGATACTGTCAAAATTCATGACAATAGCGTTGCTGCGCACCGAAATTTCACCATCAGTTTTGATGCCACCAAATATTCACAAACAGAAAAAAAGCAGTTGTTCATTGCCCGTCTTGATGAGCGTAGGCAACCAAGGCATGCCAAAACCTATAAACGTGATGGTTCTTTCACCACCCGAACGCGTACCTTAGGAACCTATACATTGGCAAAAGACACTGTTGCCCCCACAATCAAGTCCAGAAATTTTAAGGAAAAACAGTGGCTGAGCAACTACAGTTATCTAAGCTTGGAAATCAGTGATGACCTCAGTGGAATAAATTCATACTCCGCAACCATAAATGGAGATTGGATCTTGATGGAATACGAACCTAAGACCAGAACCATTACCTATAACTTTGATGATAAAATACTGGACAAGACCCAATGCGACCTTAAAGTGGTGGTTACGGATAATGTTGGCAATTCCAGTACCTTTGAGAGTACCTTTTTTAGAAAATAGTGGATTGTCCAAAACCCTTACTGGCATTGTTGTTTGTTTTATGGGTGTCTACGACCCAAGCCCAAACAGCTACAATTGCAGGGCGAGTTTTGGATGAAAACAACCTTCCCGTTCCAAGTGTCAATATTGTAAGCGAGAATATCGGCACTACCACTGACACTGATGGATACTACCTCCTTCAACTAATCGCCGATACCAAAAACACCATTACTTTTTCACACTTGGGGCATAAAAATGTGGTGTTAGAGGGTTTAGTATTGACCACCAATGAGACCTATGAGTTTAATCCGATAATGAAAGTGGATGTTGTTCAAGTGGCCGGAGTGGATGTTTCCCCTACGGGGAACAAAAGTATTGAAGGAATTACTACGGTACAGCCAGAAGTGGTTCGAAAAATACCGGGTGCCAATGCAGGTGTAGAGAACATCTTGAAATTATTGCCCGGAGTCTCCTTTAACAATGAATTGAGCACACAATATAATGTTCGTGGAGGGAATTTTGATGAGAACTTGGTTTATGTCAACGGAATTGAAGTATACCGTCCGTTTTTGGTCCGCTCTGCCCAACAAGAGGGTTTGAGTTTTGTGAACAGTGATATGATTACTGGACTTGAGTTTTCCCCTGGAGGGTTTCAAGCTAAGTATGGGGACAAATTGTCTTCGGTTTTGGACATCACCTATAAAACCCCTGTAGCTTTTTCATTGCGTGTTGATGGTAGCCTTCTTGGAGCAAGTACCACTTTGGAAACTACTTCCAAAAATAAAAAGTTCAGCAATATTACAGGAGTCCGTTATCGAAACAATAGCCTTTTGGTGAACAGCAAACAAACACTGACAAACCTCAATCCAAAGTTCATAGATGCCCAGACCTATCTTACTTACCGATTTTCCAAGAAGTTCCATTTAAACTTTTTGGGCACCTTTTCAGTAAATGATTACGAGAATGAACCATTGAACAGGCAGACCAATTTTGGTACCATAAATAATCCACGGGCATTACTTGTATTCTATCAAGGGAGGGAAAATAACAAATACAGTAACACATTAGGAGCGGTCAAACTAGATCATGTTGTAAACGACCATGCCAAAATAGGAGTTACGGCTTCCATCTACCATACGCAAGAAGAGGAGTTCTCAGATATCATTGCTTCCTATGAACTGGCGGAAATAGATAATAATCTAGGGGGTGATAATTTAGGGGAAGTAACCACATCAAGAGGTGTTGGTTCCCAATTCAACAGAGCAAGAAATCAACTTGACGCCTTGATTTTTAATCTTTCACACAATGGCAAACTTACCAAAGAAGGCAAATCTTTGGAATGGGGCTTGAAATTCACTCATGAAGATATCCGAGATCAGTTAAGGGAATCGGAATTCATTGATTCTGCTGGTTTTTTTATTCGGCCTTTGGAGCCACCTGTCGTAAACAATCAACCCGAAGAACCTTTTACGGGAGATCTTGTAGCATTTGAAAGTGTGCAGGCAACCAATTTTGCAAACACCAACAGGTTTTCGGGGTTTGTGCAATACAGCAGACAGACCCAATGGGGCAATCATAACATTTATTACAATTTGGGCATAAGGGGCCAGCGCTGGATATTAAATGGTGATGGTTTTGATTCCAACTCGCAGACGCTGTTAAGTCCAAGAGGCCAGTTTTCCATAAAACCAGATTGGAAAAAGGACCTGTTGTTCCGATTTGCAATAGGCAGTTACCAACAACCTCCGTTTTATAGGGAGTTAAGGGATATTAGCGGAACAATAAACCCTAAGGTTGAAGCGCAAAAATCCGTTCATTATGTGTTGGGCAGTGAATATAGTTTTGAGCTTTGGGAACGCCCCTTTACGTTGATAAGTGAAGCTTATTATAAAGATTTGAGCAATGTAAATCCATATACCGTAGAAGATGTTCGGGTACGGTATGCCGCCCAAAACAATGCATCCGCATACGTGTATGGGATGGATTTTAGACTTACCGGGACTTTTGTTCCAGGTGCTGAATCTTGGATAAGCTTGAGCTACCTTCAAACCAAAGAGAACATTAATGATAGAGGGTATATTTCCCGACCTACTGACCAACGTTTAAAATTCGCAGTTTTGTTCCAGGATTATGTACCGACAATTCCAAATTTAAAACTGCATCTCAACTTGGTCTACAACACAGGTGTTCCTGGAGGTTCACCAAATAATGCGGACCCATACCAATTTCAGAATAGATTAAGAGATTATAGAAGGGCAGATATAGGAATTTCATATATTTTTGCGGATGGAAAAAATCAATACCCAAAAGGGCATTGGCTCCATAAGTTCAAAGAGTTCAGTTTTGGTTTTGAGATTTTTAATATGTTCAACAATCAAAATTCCATTACAAATACCTGGGTAAGGGATGTAGACACCCAAAGACAGTTTGCCGTACCCAATTTTTTGACCAGTCGTGTCCTGAACGTAAAATTTGGAATGCGATTTTAAAATATGTTGATGAAAAAAATACTATCCTTAATTGCCTTTCTGATAGTCACCCTAGGAACAGCTCAGAAGAATATTTATGAAAATAGAAGGTTTGATGAACTCAGCGAAGATCATAAGATATTGGCCATAGTTCCCTTTATTGCCAATTTGGATCTTAAAAGGAGCGTTGATCAGAACGAATTAAGGAATCTTGCCAAAAAAGAAGGGTATGCGGTGCAAAATGCACTGGAAACCTATTTTTCAAAACGAAAAAAGCGAAAGAAGTTCAATGTGGAATTCCAAAACATTGAGGATACCAATGCCATTTTAAACCAAAATGGCATCACTTATGAAAATCTGGATATCTATACCATAAAGGAACTTTCCAAGATTTTAAAAGTAGATGGTATCATCAGTGGCAACCTCAGCCTAAATATCCTGCTTTCCAAAGGGGTCCCTACCAATTTTAATCTTCTGGACTATTTTAGTGGAGATGCCAACTATGGGAGAATAGGTGTAAAAGTAAGCGATGGGGATTCAGGCAAGCTTCTTTGGAAATACGAAAAGGCCATTACCAAAAAAACAGGCAAAAACACCACTGAGCTCATCGACAGGATGATGAAACTTGCTTCCCGAAAATTTCCTTACGACAAAGAAAAAAAACAACGAAAAAATAAGAATTAGCTGTTAGCAAATTCTTTTAACACACCAATAGTGTAATCCAGTTCTTCCTTAGTATTGTTATAGGAAAAGGAAAATCGCAACGATGGTTTTTCCAATTCTTTCTGAGTCAAAATTTGGGTAAGCACATGAGATCCCATATTGCTTCCCGACTGACAAGCACTTCCTTTGGAACAGGCAATTCCTTTTAAATCCAAATGAAAAAGTAGCATTAAACCTTTTTGTTTATCAAACGGTAAGCGCACATTGGTCAACGTATAGGTGCTCTTTTCCAGATCACCTGAAAGACCATTGAAATGTACATCTGGGATTTCTTTTTTGATTTTATCTAAAAAGTACTCCTTTAAACCTTTTACATATTTAATTTCCGCTTCCAAATGTTCATATGCCTTAACAAAAGCCTCCTCCAATCCAACAATATTATGGAAGGACTCGGTCCCTGCCCTATATCCACGTTCCTGTGACCCACCAAAAATCATTGGCTTTAGGCCAGAGTTTTTTCTGATAAAGGCAAATCCAATTCCTTTAGGGCCATGAAATTTGTGGGCAGCTGCTGTAAAAAAATCTATTGGAGTTTTTTCAACATCCCACGGGTAATGCCCTACAGATTGCACCGTATCTGAATGAAAAAGTGCGCCATGCTCCTTACAAATTTCACCAATGGAATTAATGTCGGTAATATTTCCGATTTCATTGTTCACATGCATTAAACTGACCAGTTTTTTGGAATCGTCCCGAGCCAACAGCTCTTTTAAATGATCCTCTCTTGGATTTCCATTTTCATCCAAATTCACAAAGTGAAGCGCAATGCCATATTCTTTTTCCAATTCTTCAGCAGTATGAAGTACCGCATGGTGTTCAATTTTAGAGGTAATTATGGTCTTTACATCCAAATCGCGGACAGCACAGCGCAATATCATATTGTCAGCCTCCGTACCACCGGAAGTGAAAATAATTTCGGAAGGTTGGGCATTCAATATTTTAGCAATGGTTTTTCTAGCCTTTTCAACAGCGGTTTTAGCGGATCTCCCAAAACTATGGGTTGATGATGGATTTCCATAATGAACAGCCAGCGCCTCCTGCATTTTAGCAATTACCTCTTCCCTAACCTGGGTAGTTGCCGCATTGTCCAAATACACTTTTTGCATGTCTTAGCTATCTTTTAACACCTGATCAAAAATAGATTAAATAAAGTTAATTTCCATTAAAGTCTGAGGGCGGGTTGGTGTAATAAAATGGAATTCCTTTAACTTTGACACATGAGAAAATTTTTCTGCCCTGCCCTACTTATGTCCGTGTTGCTCTCGTGTAGCGATGGCGACCTCCAGATAGAGACCATTGACTTTGACAGCGTAACTGCCCAATCCTGTGGTTCTCTCCAAGCTGATTCAGGAAATGTGTTGTTCAAACTCAATGAGGATGAGGCTTTGATTCTTGAGTTGGAGAGTGGTATTCTGAACAAAGGTAAATTGGATGAAACCGTTACCTCTACTAGTGCCGTACCAAGCAAATCCAAATTAACCTATCGGTTTTTTTCTGAAAAGGTCACCTCCAATTACTTCTGTGATGATATTCCTCCGGCTACTCCGTCCGTTGTCGATGAAATAGCAGCTGAAGATGGTACGGTTACCATAGAAACCAAAGCGGATGCCGATGGCACAAATTATGTACACACCATACGTTTGAGCGACATCTCATTTGTAAGGGCCAATGGCGAGCGAATCACCAATTTGACCATAAATGAATTTGGGGAGGTTACCACAGCTATTTCCAACTAACCGTTCTGGAAAAAATACACCTCGGTAGCACCCAATCCGTACTTTTGATAATCCGCATCATAAAACTTTAGGTTGTCATACCTTTTAAAAAGGTAATTGAGCTCCTCTTTAAGCACGCCTTCACCGACCCCATGAATAAAAACCACTTTTTGGATACGTTTGGCAATGGCAAAATCCAGTTGTCTTTTAGCTGTTTCCAATTGTAAGTTAAGTATATCAAAATTACTAAGGCCTTTGGTAGATTTCACTAGTTGATTAATATGGAGATCGACCTCCATTTTAGGAGCATTTCTTTCTTTTGGTTTAAGTGTTGGGATATTTTTCTTTTTAGGTTGTTCTTTTTCCTGTTTGATCTTTGCAACTTCAAAATTCGTTACTTTAATCGCACCCTCAACTCGCACCAACTCTTTTGAACGAAATTGAAAAGTAAAACCATCATCGGTTATTACGGTGACCATATCCCCGTTCACTTCCTGAATCTCTCCGGACAGGTTATCATCCACAACCTCAACCCTATCGCCAATATTAAAAACGGTCATCTTAATGGATAGCTAAAAAAATCTTAAAAAGTTTAACCCGAATAGCAAAAATAGTGGTATTTTTCTTGGCAGTAACCACAGCCATGTATCAGCAACTTGCCTTTGTATCCATAACCACCAAGGATTTTATGCTTCCTTGTCTAAACAAAGAACTTTTTGGTATTGAATGTCCAGGATGTGGTATGCAACGCTCGGTAGACTTACTTTTTCATGGGGAATTCTTGGCGGCATTTAAAATGTACCCAGCCATCTACCCCATTATTTTTCTTTTGATTTTTTTGACCTCAAATATCTTTATTAAGTTCAAATTTGGACACCAAATAAAGCTGTTTTTGATGTTGGCAACTGCTGCTACAATTATTATTAGTTATATCTTAAAAATGAACAATATTTTCAATTAAAATTTAAATCATGGAACAACAAAAACTCCCAAATGCAACGCTGATCTTAGTTTTCGGCATTATTTCCATCGTCACCTGTTGCTGTTATGGTATAATAGGACTAATCTTTGGGGTCATAGCCTTAGTTTTAGCCAATAAAGCGACCAAAGTATATATGGAAAATCCAGAAATGTATACTGACTTTAAAAATGTAAAAACGGGAAAGATATTGGCCATCATTGGTATTATCCTAAATGTACTTTTCTTAATTTACATCATCTGGGCCATATCTTACTTTGGTTGGGATGCATTGCAAGACCCAGAGAGAATGCAGGAAATTTTAGAACAATATCAATAAAATATGAATCAACAACCCTTACCCGGGGCAAGTACAGTGCTAACAATGGGAATCATTTCCGTTGTTGGCACTATTTTCTGTTGCGGCCCTTTCGGAATTATTTTTAGCATAATTGCTTTGGTAAAAGCAAAAACGGCAAACCAGTTATATTTAGAAACCCCAGAAAATTATAGTGATTATAGCAGTGTTAAAACAGGTAAGATACTTGCTTACGTAGGTTTGGCCCTATCGCTAGTTTATTTGTTGTTTTTTATCCTCTATTTTGGATTTATTATGGCAATGATAGCTGGAAGTGGTGAATGGAGCGGCGAGTTTTAATTGGCCACCTCACTTATGAACTTAAGACGGTAGAGCCGTAACTCTTCGTCTTCATAATCACCATCAAACTCATCTATGGCTTCGGAAATGGAATCTGTTTCCGCTTCCAAAAAGTAATCGTGGATTTCTTCTTGTTGGTCTTCATCCAAGATTTCGTCTATCCAATATCCTATGTTCAATTTTGTGCCACTAAAGACAATCTGTTCCATCTCCTTGATCAACGCTGGTAATTCCAAACCTTTGGCCGAGGCAATATCATCCAACGACAGTTTTCTATCCACATTTTGAATAATGTACAGTTTTAGACCTGAATTGGCTCCAGTGCTCTTGACCACCAAATCATCTGGTCGTATTACATCATGCTCCTCTACATAACCCGCAATTAGATGCACGAACGGCTTGCCGTACTTTTTTGCCTTTCCCTCGCCTACACCGTGGATATTGATAAGCTCTTCCATGTTGATGGGATATTTTAAGGCCATATCATCCAATGAAGGATCTTGAAACACCACAAATGGTGGTACTCCCAGTTTTTGGGCTTCCTTTTTGCGTAAATCCTTTAACAACTTCAATAATCTATCATCCGCTGCACCTCCTGCAGATTTACTGGCGGTCACAATAGCATCATTATTGGCTTCGCTGTACACATGGTCCTTGGTCATCATAAAAGAACATGGGTTGGCTAAAAAGCTTTCACCTGCTTGCGTTAAATGAAGAATGCCATATTGCTCAATTTCCTTTTTTAACAACCCTGCTACCAATGTCTGTCTTGTCAATGCCATCCAATAGGCCTCATCTTTCTCTGAACCAATACCAAAAAACTCCTTTTCATTTGTCTTATGGGATGAAATCATGGCGTTTACCTGCCCAACCAACACTTTTACAATCTCTTTGGTTTTGAATTTTTCCTTGGTCTCTTTAACAACGCTGAGAAGTTTCCCTACCTCATCTTTGGCTTCTTCCTTTTGTTTTGGGTTTCTGGTGTTATCATCCATATCGGCACCTTCGCCATTCAACTCGTCAAATTCTTCTCCAAAATAATGGAGGATGAATTTTCTTCGCGACATGGAGGTCTCCGCATACGCAACAATCTCTTGCAAGAGCGCGTTGCCAATTTCTTGTTCGGCAACAGGTTTTCCCGACATGAATTTTTCGAGTTTTTCCACATCTTTATAAGAGTAAAAGGCCAAACAGTGTCCCTCACCACCATCTCGACCGGCCCTTCCTGTTTCTTGGTAGTAACTCTCAATACTTTTAGGAATATCGTGGTGAATCACAAAACGAACATCGGGCTTGTCAATACCCATTCCAAAGGCAATTGTAGCGACCACAACGTCCACCTCTTCCATCAAAAACATATCCTGGTATTTCGACCTCGTCTTTGCATCAAAACCTGCATGGTAAGGAACTGCACTCACCCCGTTTACCTGTAAAACTTGGGCAAGTTCCTCTACCCTTTTCCTGCTCAAACAATAAATGATTCCAGATTTTCCTTGATTTTGTTTCACAAAGCGAATGATATCCGCATCAACATTTTGTGTTTTTGGACGAACCTCGTAAAACAAGTTGGGCCTATTAAAAGAAGCTTTGAATACCTTGGCGTCGGTCATTCCCAAATTCTTGATGATATCTTCCTGCACTTTAGGGGTTGCAGTAGCCGTAAGTCCAATAATTGGGATATTATCCCCTAAACGGTTGATAATACTTTTTAGGTTACGGTATTCTGGTCTAAAATCATGACCCCATTCGGAGATACAATGTGCCTCGTCTACCGCAACAAAGGAAAGTGGAACACCTTTTAAGAACTCCACATTTTCTTCTTTAGTCAAAGATTCAGGGGCGACATATAATAATTTGGTAATTCCGTTACTAATATCCTCCTTCACCTGTTTTACCTCGGTCTTGGTCAGAGAAGAATTGAGAACATGTGCAATTCCACGCTGTTCAGACACTCCACGAATGGCATCTACCTGATTCTTCATCAATGCAATCAATGGAGATACAACAATGGAGGTCCCCTCTTTCATGATGGCCGGTAGCTGATAACACAAAGATTTACCACCTCCTGTTGGCATTATAACAAACGTATCTTGATTGTCAAGTATATTCTGAATTACCTTTTCTTGCAGTCCTTTGAATTGAGAAAAACCAAAGTATTTTTTAAGTGAAGATTGCAAATCGGTGTTTGTAAGACCCATTTCCGTATTTTCGATTTAAATCAATACACCTATATTGAAGGTTGTTAAAAATTTTAATTTTGAATGTTTGTTTAAAAGAAGAAGCATTCTGTCTTCCTTAAATCGTTAGTAAGAGATAGTTTGTTTAGTTTTGTAAACTTAAATATAAGACATTCTTTTAGGAATACAATTAGATAATCTGTTTATTACCCTATATTACTTTGAACGACATCCAGTCTATTTTATCCATTGCAAAAAGAACCATTGAAACCGAGAGCAAAGCGGTACAGAATTTGGTCAATTTACTCGATGAACAATTTGCCCACGCCGTACAGCATATTTTGGAATCCCAAGGCAGGGTTGTGGTATCTGGAGTAGGCAAAAGTGCCATTATTGCTTCCAAAATTGTAGCAACCCTAAATTCTACGGGAACACCAGCTATTTTTATGCATGCAGCAGACGCCATTCATGGTGATTTGGGAACCATCCAGAAAAATGATGTTGTGGTCTGTATTTCCAAAAGTGGAAATACTCCAGAAATAAAAGCTTTGCTCCCGTTGATAAAAATTGCTAAAAACAAGTTAATCGGGATTACCGGTAATATGGATTCCGTATTGGCCAAGCAGGCAGACTTTGTTTTGAACACCTTTGTTGAAAAAGAAGCTTGCCCCAATAACCTGGCACCAACCACCAGCACATCGGCACAATTGGCCATGGGCGATGCATTGGCCATAAGCCTGTTGGAACTCAGAGGTTTTAGCAGTGCAGATTTTGCAAAATACCACCCAGGGGGAGCCTTGGGCAAAAAATTGTATTTGCGCGTAGCGGATATTGTTGCCCAAAATCAAAAACCAGAAGTCAATGTCAATTCCAGCGTAAAAGAGGTCATCGTTGAAATTTCGGAAAAAATGCTTGGTGTAACCGCAGTTTTGGAAGATAACAAAGTAGTGGGTGTAGTTACTGATGGAGACATTAGAAGAATGCTGAGTAAACATAACAATATTGGTGAATTGACAGCTAGGGATATTATGACCTCAGATCCTAAATCAGTGGATGTTGATACATTAGCGGTAAAAGCCTTGGAAATACTCCAATCCAAAGGCATCTCACAGCTCTTGGCCTTTGAAAATGGCTCATATGCCGGAGTAGTGCACATCCATAATCTTATAAATGAAGGTATTCTGTAATGGCAAAAACAGTAAACAACCCCGACGAAATGTCTTTTTTGGACCATCTGGAAGAGCTTAGATGGCATTTAATACGATCCATAGTAGCCATAGTAATAGTAGCCTGTGTAGCCTTTTTAGCCAAAGGATTTATTTTTGATGTTATTTTATTTGGTCCAAAGAGTCTGGACTTTCCCACTTACAAGTTTTTTTGTAGAATAGCGACTTTCTTTGGTGTTGATTCGGAATTCTGCGGTGACGAATTGCCCTTTACCATACAAAGCCGATTAATGGCGGGACAGTTTTCCGCCCATATTTGGACTTCCATTTGGGCCGGATTTATCGTTTCATTCCCATATGTACTTTGGGAAGTATGGAAATTCATAAGTCCTGGTCTACATGAAAATGAGCGCAGACATTCAAGAGGCTTCATTTTAGCAGCCTCCTCTTTATTTTTTCTGGGTGTTCTTTTTGGATATTACGTGGTAGCCCCACTTTCCATCAATTTTTTAGGCACCTATACGGTTAGTACGCAAGTTTTCAATGAAATTGATTTGGCTTCTTATGTGGCCACCGTCAGGGCATCTGTCATTGCTTGCGGTATAATGTTTGAATTACCCATCATCATTTATTTTTTGACCAAAGTTGGGTTGGTCACACCTGAAATCTTAAAAAAATATAGGAAGATGGCCTTGGTCATCGTATTGATTTTATGTGCCGTAATCACACCTCCTGATGTAACCAGTCAGATAATTGTTGCTATCCCCGTATTGATTTTATACCAAGCCAGTATTTATATTTCCAAAATTGTTGTGAAAAGGGAAGCCAAAAAAGAGAAGAAAAATGCCAAATAAAGTGGAGGAGTTCAATGCTTATCGTTCTAAAATGAACGAAAAGTTGTTGGCGGAGAACAATAAATTGATTAAACGTATTTTTAATTTGGATACCAATGCCTACACAGCAGGTGCCTTGGATGTAAAAACAAAGGAACTGCTAGGTTTGGTCGCTTCTGCCGTTTTACGTTGCGACGATTGCGTGAAATATCATCTGGAAAACTCAAAAAAAGAGGGAGCCACCAAAGAAGAAGTTATGGAGACCCTAGGTATTGCCACTTTAGTGGGCGGCACCATAGTTGTTCCCCACTTGCGCAGGGCATACGAGTTTTGGGAAGCCCTGGAAGAAAACAATGCTTAAAAAAATCCCAAAGACCATCATCCGAAAAAAGAATATGTTTAGTTTTGGCGAATTCTTATGAAGCTACGAGCTGAAAATATCATGAAGGCCTACCGAGGCCGAAAAGTTGTTAAGGGAATTTCCTTGGAGGTGAACCAAGGTGAAATTGTGGGGCTTTTAGGCCCCAATGGTGCTGGTAAGACCACTTCATTTTATATGATTGTTGGCCTGATCAAGCCCAACGGAGGAAAAATCTTTTTGGACGACATGGAGATTACCACCTTCCCCATGTACAAAAGAGCCCAAAACGGTATTGGTTATTTGGCTCAAGAAGCTTCCGTTTTTCGTAAGTTGAGTATTGAAAAAAACATTCTCAGTGTGTTGCAGCTCACCAAACTGAGCAAAAAAGAACAGCACATGAAAATGGAATCCCTCATTGATGAGTTTGGTCTTGGCCATATTCGGAAAAACCGTGGTGATCTATTATCGGGTGGTGAACGCCGTAGAACAGAAATTGCTCGGGCCCTGGCAACCGACCCCAAGTTTATCTTATTGGATGAACCCTTTGCGGGTGTAGACCCTGTTGCCGTGGAAGACATCCAACGTATTGTGGCGCAGTTGAAGAACAAGAACATCGGAATTCTTATTACCGACCATAACGTTCAAGAAACCCTGGCCATTACAGAGCGTTCGTATTTAATGTTTGAAGGGGGAATCCTTAAAGCAGGTGTTCCTGAAGAACTGGCTGTGGATGAAATGGTGCGTAAGGTGTATTTGGGGCAAAACTTCGAGCTCCGGAAAAAGAAATTGGATTTCTAATCCACTTTCGAACTAGGTGTGAGCAGTGAACTCAATATATAAAGCAATATAATTATTGGAATTGCCAGAAATTGTAGGGTAATCAACAATACCACACTTCCTATCAGAAAAAGATAGCGCACGGCATTATCCTTAAATCCCCAATTATTAAATTTCAGCGCAAAAAGTTCAATTCTTGAATTCAATAAAAAAGCACTGACCACGGTCAACCCCAATAAAAACCATTGGTTTAAAATAATCCCACTAAGAATATCATTGTTGTGGTATAACAAAATCAATGGCAATGAAAGAATCAAAATAGTATTGGCAGGTGTAGGCAATCCTATAAAAGAAGAAACCTGATTTTCATCCACATTGAACTTGGCCAAACGATACGCTGATGCCAAAGTAATTACAAATCCAAAAAAGGGAAGGGCGGTCATTTCCGTTTCATGTCCAAAAAAACCCAAATTCCATCCACCTGTTTCAGCCATTTGCAGCAATTGAAACATCACAATTCCGGGAACCACTCCACTAGTGACCATATCCGCCAAAGAATCAAGCTGGACACCTATTTCACTTTTCACATTGAGCATTCGTGCTGCCAATCCATCCAAAAAATCAAAAATTATTCCGGCAAACACAAAAAAAGCTGCAAGCTCCAAATGGTTGAGCACTGCAAAAACAACGGCTATACAACCGCTAAAAAGGTTAAGTAGGGTAATAAAATTTGGAATATATTGTTTCATTACGGTCAGATTTCCGTAAAAATAAGCTAAAAAACAAAGTGTTGAATCTTTCCTTTTCGGCCGTGTGGTAATTATTCTGATATTTGCGCTGATAAATTTACAAATGAAGCACTGGGTTTTCTTTTTGGTCTTATTTTTTTTCTTAGGGCATAACGCATTTTCGCAGATACCCCAGCTTACCGAAAAATCCCAGATAAGCGTGCTTACCTGTGCCAAAGGAGATGATTTGGTAACAGCCTTCGGCCATACCGCATTTCGCGTCCAGGATTCCACTTTGGGTATTGATGTGGTGTACAATTATGGGACTTACGACTTCAATAAACCCAATTTCATCTTAAACTTTGTAAAGGGTAGATTAATTTATTCATTGTCAAGAAGTAGATTCGATAGATTTCTTTTTGCCTATGAAATGGAAAGAAGGTGGATGAAAGAACAAATCTTGGATTTAAATCTCCAGGAGAAAAACGAACTCTTTCAATTTTTGGAAAACAACTATCTCCCGCAAAATCGAGATTATTTATATGATCCTTTGCTGAACAACTGCTCAAGTATTGTAGGCGATATTTTGCAGCAACAATATGGTGATGAAATTACGTTTGATGGCTCCCATCTGGAAAAACAATATACGTTTAGAGAGCTGGTACGTCAGAATTTAAGTGACAACTCCTGGTCCTCCTTTGGTATAAATGTGGCCTTTGGCTCTGTTGTGGACCGAAAAGCCACAGTACAAGAACATATGTTTTTACCTTACTATGCCATGGAACAGGTAAACAACACCACAAAAAATGGAAAACCTTTGGTTTTACGGGAGCGCACTGTGCTCAATTATGACGAACCTAATCTAAATGGTTTCTTTCCACTTTCCCCGCTCTTTTGGTTCATAGCATTGCTTTTGTTCACGTCCACCATCACCTATTTGGACTATAAACATGGCTCGCGAAGCAAATGGTTGGATTTTTCACTCTTTTTTATCACAGGATTCATAGGGCTCGTTTTGGCCTTGATTTGGTTTGGGGCCGACCATACATCAACACCCAAAAACTTTAACCTATTATGGGCATTTCCTTTAAACATAATTATTGCCTTCATCTATATCTTTCATAGTAAGTTGCCTAAATGGTTTTTTAAATATTTGCGATTTGCATTAGGCCTTCTTGGTTTGGTGCTTGTGGTCTGGGTCTTTAAAGTTCAGGTTTTTTCACCTCTTTTGATTTTATTATTACTGACACTGGCCATACGCTATGTTTTCCTGCTAAAATTTGCCAAGGTCCAATAGGTAATCGTAACTTGTTCCAATGAATTTATTGACGGTAGAGAACATTTCAAAGTCTTACGGAGAATTGGTCCTTTTTTCCGACATTTCCTTCGGAATAAACAAAGACCAGAAAATTGCACTTATTGCCAAAAACGGAAGTGGAAAAACATCCATTCTCAATATTATTTCTGGAAAGGACAACTCTGAAACAGGGCAAGTAACCTACCGTAAGGGAATTAACATTGCTTTTTTGGAGCAAGAACCCAATCTCAACCCTAGTTTAACCATTGAGGAGACCATTTTTAGCACGGACAATGAAATTTTAAAAGTAATTGCCAATTACGAAAAGGCAGTTCAGAACCCCGATGATGCCGAAGCTTACCAAAAGGCTTTTGAAGCCATGGAGCGTAACAATGCTTGGGACTTTGAAACGCAATACAAACAGATTCTTTTCAAACTTCACTTAGATCAACTTGATTTGAAGGTGAGTATGCTATCTGGAGGGCAAAAAAAACGGTTGGCCTTGGCCAATGCACTGTTGACCAAACCAGATTTGCTCATTTTGGACGAACCAACCAACCACTTGGATCTTGAAATGATCGAATGGCTGGAGGCTTATTTCACCAAAGAAAACATTACACTGTTCATGGTGACCCATGACCGTTATTTTTTGGAACGGGTATGTAATGAAATCATAGAACTGGACAACAACCAATTATACAGTTACAAGGGAAATTATTCCTACTACTTACGAGAAAAAGAGGCTCGCATGGAACGTGAAGCTGTGGAGCAGCACAAATCCAAACTATTGTTCAAAAAAGAGTTGGACTGGATGCGAAGGCAACCCAAGGCGCGTACCACAAAATCAAAGTCGCGTATTGATGACTTTAAGGAAATAAAGCAAAAAGCGCATCAACGAAGGATTGAACACCAAGTACAGCTAGAGTTGAACATGGAGCGTTTGGGGAGTAAAATCCTGGAACTGCACAACGTGTCCAAGTCCTATGGTGACAAAACCATTTTGGAAAAATTCGATTACAACTTCACCAAAGGTGAACGCATGGGCATTATTGGTCAAAATGGAACCGGAAAGTCCACTTTTTTGAACATCCTAACCCAAAATGAGGCCATTGATGGTGGAAAAGTGGTGGTAGGCGATACCCTGAAATTTGGCTACTATACCCAAAAAGGAATTACGGCTAAAGAAGGGCAAAAGGTAATTGATGTCATCAGGGAATTTGGAGATTACATTCCTTTAAAAAAAGGAAGGCAAATTTCAGCTCAACAACTTTTGGAACGTTTTCTTTTTGATAGAAAAAAACAATATGATTTTGTTGAAAAACTAAGCGGTGGGGAACGCAAGCGATTGTATTTGTGTACCGTTTTGATTCAAAACCCCAACTTTTTGATTCTGGATGAACCCACCAATGATCTGGATATTGTAACATTGAACGTTTTAGAGAGCTTTTTGCTCGATTTCCCAGGTTGCTTAATTGTGGTATCCCACGACCGCTATTTTATGGACAAAATTGTGGACCATCTATTCGTTTTTAGGGGCAATGGTATCATTGAGGATTTCCCGGGCAACTATTCCGATTTCAGGGTCTATGAAAACAGTAAGGTCATAGCTGAAAGAGAGGCTAAAACCGACAATCCAGAAAAAGCGGAAAAAAACAACTGGAAACAAAAGGATGATGGTGGGAAACTATCCTATTTGGAACAGAAAGAACACAAACGGCTGGAAAAGGAAATCCAAAAGCTGGAAGAGCAAAAAGAGGTGCTCCAAAACAAGTTCACATCACCAGATTTAGGTGGTGATGAAATCAAACAACTATCCATTGAGCTTAAGGAAATTTCAAACTCCATAGAAGAAAAAACAGAACGTTGGTTTGAACTTTCCGCTATTTTGGAAGGGTAACTACAAAATGTCCCCTTGACGGGACTTTAGGGGTGTCACATGTTTTTCAAACTAAAATCATACATAAAATTCCTTTTAAAATCCACCAATCAACATGGGGTTCACTCTCCTTTTGTTTTTAATTATGTGACCAAATGTTTGTATTCCAAACAGAAAAAGCATTTCAACAAATCCATCAATGTATTACTGAAAAGCATTGACTATTTCAATTTTGACCATATAAAAGCCTTGGGAAATCCATCTTTAGATGGAGCGATAAAAAAAGTACTTCAAAATCAGAATCAAGCAAAGGATAGTATTGATGTTTTGTACATTGAAAAACTTGACACCGTAATGATCGAACAAATTCTTTTACATGAAAACCTGCACAATGACAGCATGATTTTGATTGATTCCATTTATCAAAATCAAAAAAAACACCAAGCATGGAAAAAACTGATCGCATCACCAAAAATCACGGTGAGTTTGGATTTATTTCACTGTGGAGTATTGTTCATCCGTAAAGAACAGGAGAAAGAACATTTCACCATCCGGATTTAAAAAAGTAATTTTAGATATGGAAAATGCAGCAACAACAGATTATACAATTTGGTATGTCCTTGGAGTTTTAGCCATCATTTATCTTGCTATTTTCTTTAAGAATAAAAGAGGTACAAGACGCAGAAAGTCCCGTAGATTTATGGAAGGGAAAAGAAAGCACAACAATGAACAATAGACAATGAACAGTTTACATTGATAATTGTTAATTGTACATTGGTAATTGACCACTGAAAAAATGAAAATCTATACCAAAACCGGGGATAAGGGCACTACTGCGTTGTTTACAGGCAAACGAGTTCCCAAGCACCATATTCGTATTGAAAGTTACGGCACTGTTGATGAGCTGAACTCTTTTTTGGGCCTTTTGCGCGATCAAGAAATTGATGGCAACTCAAAAGAGGCGCTTTCCCTAATTCAAAACAAGCTTTTTACCGTAGGAGCCATTTTGGCCACCGAACCTACCAAGGAAAATCGTTTAAAAATCCCCAAAATAAACGAAGAGGACATTCAGTTTCTTGAAAAGGCAATGGATAAAATGAACGAGGAACTACCTGAAATGACCCATTTTATTCTTCCTGGCGGACATACAACCGTGTCATACTGTCATATTGCCAGAACAGTTTGTCGCAGGGCAGAACGAATGATTTCCTATCTTCATGAAAGTGAACCCGTACCTGAACGACTACTCTCCTATGTAAACCGATTATCAGATTATCTATTTGTCTTGGCACGAAAGTTGTCAAAGGATCTACAAGCTCAAGAAGTGAAATGGATTCCTGAAAAATTGGACAAATAAATCCAGATTTTCTGCGTTACAGATTAACAAACAGAAAATAATTTTCAAATAATGTCGATTTTACTTGACAAATTCAGTTTAAAAATTATTTTTGCAAAAAATTTAAAATCAAACCGTTACTATGTACTGGACATTAGAATTAGCTTCATATTTAAGTGATGCGCCTTGGCCAGCCACCAAAGACGAATTAATAGATTATGCTATCCGTACCGGAGCGCCATTGGAAGTTGTGGAAAATCTGCAGTCCATGGAGGAAGAAGGTGGCGAAATTTACGAATCCATCGAGGAGATTTGGCCTGATTATCCCACCGAGGAAGATTACCTCTGGAATGAGGACGAGTATTAATCCCATAATAAACAAACACAGTTAAAAAGTCTCTTAGGAGGCTTTTTTTTATGTAATTTTGACAGCTTAGCAGAAGGTTCCTGCCCTATCTGTACAATGGAACAGCTTTTGCAATCCAAAAGAAAAATTATTCATGAGCTTTATTAATTCAGTACTAAAGGTTTTCGTTGGAGATAAATCAGAAAAAGACGTAAAATCACTACAACCTTTGGTAAAAGAGATAAGATCCTTTGAGCAGCAACTTGAAGGATTGTCCCACGATGAGCTGAGAAAAAAAACAGCTTCATTCAAAAAACAAATACAAGAAGATTGTAAAGAGATAGACGATCAAATTGCCAAACTTCAGGAAGAGGTCCTAAACTCGACCGATATAGATCGCAATGAGGAAATCTACACGGAGATTGATAAACTCAATGAAGAACGGTATAAAATTTCCGAAAAAACATTAAAAGATATCCTTCCGGAAGCATTTGCCGTGGTAAAGGAAACCGCCAAACGGTTTGCCTCTAACGAAAACATTACGGTAACCGCTTCGGAATTTGATCGCTCACTTTCCGGTTCGCAAGATTATGTAACCCTTGAAGGTGACAATGCCGTTTGGAAAAACTCGTGGGATGCAGCGGGGAAAGAAGTTACCTGGGACATGGTACATTACGACGTTCAGCTTATTGGAGGTATTGCATTGCACGAAGGTAAAATCGCAGAGATGCAGACCGGTGAAGGTAAAACATTGGTGGCCACCCTCCCACTCTATCTAAACGCCTTGGCAGGTAAGGGAGCCCACTTGGTTACGGTAAATGATTACTTGGCCAAAAGGGATAGTGCTTGGATGGCCCCTATTTTTGAGTTCCATGGCCTTTCCGTTGATTGTATAGACAAGCACCAGCCCAATTCCGATGGCAGAAGAGCGGCTTACAATGCCGACATTACCTACGGAACCAATAACGAATTTGGGTTTGACTACTTGAGGGACAACATGGCACATACGCCAGGAGATTTGGTACAACGACCACACCACTACTCCATTGTAGATGAGGTGGATTCCGTACTTATTGATGATGCTAGGACACCTTTGATCATTTCCGGTCCCGTGCCCGAAGGTGACCGACATGAATTTAATGAATTGAAACCCAAGGTTTCGGATATTGTCCAGAAACAACGTCAGCATTTGACCGGAGTTTTGGCCGAAGCTAAAAAGCTCATTAAAGAAGGAGACACCAAAGAAGGAGGCTTCCTTTTGCTTCGTGTGCACAGAGGTTTGCCAAAAAATAAAGCATTGATCAAGTTTTTGAGTGAAGAAGGTGTAAAACAACTGCTTCAAAAAACCGAAAACTTTTATATGCAGGACAACAACAGGGAAATGCCCAAAGTGGATGCCGACCTGTTGTTCACCATCGATGAAAAAAACAATCAAATTGAATTGACCGATAAAGGGGTCGATTATATTTCTGGAGATCAAGACAAGGATTTCTTTGTAATGCCTGATATAGGTGGAGAAATTGCCAAAATTGAAAACCAAAACCTTGAGATTGAAAAAGAAGCTGAGCTCAAAGAAGAACTTTTCAAGGATTTTGCCGTAAAAAGTGAGCGAATCCACACCATGAGCCAATTATTGAAAGCCTATACACTCTTTGAAAAAGATGTGGAATATGTGGTAATGGACAACAAAGTAATGATAGTTGATGAGCAAACCGGTCGTATCATGGACGGAAGGCGTTACTCTGACGGATTGCACCAGGCCATTGAAGCAAAGGAGAATGTAAAGATCGAGGCAATGACCCAGACCTTTGCGACCATCACGCTTCAGAATTACTTTAGAATGTACAATAAACTGGCCGGGATGACGGGTACTGCCGTTACCGAAGCTGGTGAATTCTGGGAAATCTACAAGTTGGATGTGATGGAAATCCCAACCAACAGACCTATTGCCAGGGACGACCGCCATGATTTGATCTACAAAACCAAAAGAGAAAAATATAACGCCATTATTGAGGAAGTAACTGAACTCTCTAAAGCTGGAAGACCAGTTTTGATTGGTACTACTTCGGTAGAAATATCCGAATTGCTTTCCAAATTATTGAGTGTTAGAAAAGTTCCGCATAATGTCCTTAACGCAAAACTGCACAAAAAAGAGGCCGATATTGTGGCCGAGGCTGGTAATGCCGGTGTGGTAACCATTGCAACAAACATGGCAGGTCGTGGTACGGATATTAAATTGAGTACCGAAGTAAAAGATGCAGGTGGTTTAGCCATTGTTGGAACAGAACGCCATGACTCCAGACGTGTGGATAGACAGTTACGTGGTCGTTCAGGACGTCAAGGAGATCCTGGTAGTTCTCAATTCTATGTTTCTTTGGAAGACAACCTTATGCGTTTGTTCGGATCGGACCGTGTGGCCAAAATGATGGACCGCATGGGCTTGGAAGAGGGGGAAGTGATTCAGCATTCCATGATGACCAAATCCATAGAACGTGCCCAAAAGAAAGTAGAGGAAAACAACTTCGGAATTCGTAAACGCCTATTGGAATACGATGATGTTATGAACGCCCAGCGTGAGGTGGTCTACAAAAGAAGAAGACATGCTTTGCAAGGAGAGCGCTTAAAGGTGGATATTGCCAACATGATCTATGATACCTGTGAGGTAATAGCGGAAACCAACAAAGCTGCAGAAGATTATAAGAATTTTGAGTTTGAACTCATCAAGTACTTTTCAATTACATCTCCAGTTACGGAGGAGGATTTTAAAAGATTGAGCTTTCAAGAAATTGCGAACAGCGTTTATAAGGCTGCCTATGATTTCTATGAGCAAAAAATGGAACGAAGTGCCACAGTAGCGTTTCAAGTCATTAAAAAGGTATACGAGGATCAATCCAATAAATTTGAGCGCATTGTGGTTCCTTTTACCGATGGAATCAAATCACTTAATGTGGTCACCAATTTGGAAGGAGCATATAACAGCAATGGAAAGCAGTTGATCACCGACTTTGAGAAAAACATTTCTTTAGCCATTATTGACGACTCATGGAAGACTCATTTACGTAAAATGGACGAGTTAAAACAATCCGTGCAGTTGGCGGTACACGAACAGAAAGACCCTCTTTTGATTTACAAATTTGAGGCCTTTGAACTTTTTAAGGAGATGATCGACAAGGTAAACAAAGAAGTGATTTCATTCTTGTTTAAAGGAGAATTACCTTCTGAAAACACCAATCAGATACAAGAGGCCAGAAATGTGCGTAGGCCAAAAGAGAATCTACAAACCTCCAAAGAAGAAATCCCAAATAGTGATGAACTGGCTGCCCAAAACAGAGCTGCCGGTCAAACTCAGGGCAGAAGACCCCAAGTAACCGAAACCATTGTTCGTGAAAAACCAAAAATTGGCCGAAATGATAGGGTTACCATAAAAAATGTAATGACAGGAGAAAGTAAAACTGTTAAGTACAAACAAGCAGAACCTCTCATTGACAAAGGTCAGTGGGTACTGGTTGAGGACTAAACATTTTGAAACCAAAATTGTTAAGCGACAGCCATTTAGGCTGTCGTTTTTGATTATAGCAAAAACATAGTTAGATTTACACCGTAAACACCCCCATAATAGCTATTTTTACTACCTGTTTCAGTGAACAATTGTGGTAAAAGAAGAACAACCTAAGCAGCATATGAAAATTCCTAATAAGGACAAATATCGTTTACAGGACAAAATTCAATTGGTGCTCAAGGTTAACTACAATTCTTGTTTGTTTGCGGTCCTGTTTGGCCTTATTTGTCTTTTCTTATTAGATATAAAAGGAGTAATCCCCTTTACGTTTTTTGGATTTGCCGTTCTAAATCTTGTGAACACCTTTTTGTTCAAAAAACATGAAAATCTTACGGTAACCTATAATACTACCTCCATATTGGCAATGGTGGGAGCTATCTTGATAACGTTATTCAGTGGTGGTATCCAGAGTCCGTTCATCTTCGTTTTGGCCATTGTAGTATTTGCCGGCTACGTAACCACAAAAATTTACGGACAGATCTATTTGGTCATCAATCTGGTGGTTGTCGCCCTGATATTCTTGTATGATCTTGGGGATTTTAAAATATCCGAAAACACGGTTCCCTTGGATTACAGAGGTTGGTTTGCTTTCTTGAGCGTGGTATTTGCGGTTTACCTCTTGGGAGGAGTATTTGGGAAAAATTTACTGAAAGCACATCACAAATTGTATAAATCCCGAAGGGAAATTCAGGATAGGATCGATGAAAAAGAAACGCTGTTGAAAGAAGTGCACCATCGCGTAAAAAACAATTTGCAAACTGTTTCAAGTTTATTGAGCCTACAATCCAGGGCCATTGCAGATGATAAAATAAGTAACATTATAAAGAGCAGTCAAAACCGGGTGGTATCCATGGCAATGGTACATGAAATGCTCTATAAACGTGATGACTATCTATCTAAAATAGAGCTCAAACCCTATGTGAAGGAGTTAAGCGATTATTTGGTACGCTCTGTTAAAGGGAATACGAACAACGTAAAGGTAAATTTGGATATTGATGACCATAAACTTAGTATTGATACAGTAATCCCGCTTGGCCTTATCATCAATGAAACCATAACCAATGCGCTGAAATATGGAATTGTTGAGGATCAAACGGGTGAAATCACCATTTCCTTGCAAAAAATATCCGATAAGCGCTTTGAAATGAATCTGGGCGATAACGGAATAGGATATCCTGAGGATATTAACCCAACCACTTCAAAATCTTTAGGATTAAAGCTCATCTACAACTTAGCTCGACAATTGCGAGGTACCATTACTAGGGATTCAGAAAAAAAGGGCACCTATTATCGCATTGAATTTGAAGAAATAATAGAAGAATTCAACTCCGTCGATTAAAACCTTTTCCTATCTTTAGAAGATTAACTAATCTTATAAAGAATGTTGAAAAAATTACTCCTAGCAGTGCTTTTTTTAAGTACCTCCCTTTCAGCACAAGACTATTTCCTTAAAAAATATCATCCTTTCAATCCAAGCATTCCAACCCCTGAGGAATTTTTGGGGTATGGCATTGGAGAAAGACACACAAGACACGATCTCATTGTAAGCTATCTGACCAAACTTTCCGAAGTCTCTGACCGGGCCAGTATCCATGAGTATGGAAAAACCCATGAAGGAAGGAAGTTGGTGATTCTTACCGTCACCACCCCTGAAAACCTTGGTAATTTAGACCAACTGAAAGCCAAACATTTGCAATTCACGGACCCTTCAAAAAGTCCTACCAATTATGATGAGGTGCCTATTTTCATAAATCTGGGGTACAATGTACATGGCAATGAACCTTCAAGTTCGGAAGCTGCATTGTTGGCGGCATATACCCTCACCGCTTCCAACAACCCCGAAATCTTAAATTATCTCAACAAAGGAATCATCTTTATAGATCCCACCATAAATCCCGATGGTAGGGACAGGCACACGCAATGGGCCAATATGTATCAAGGCAATCCCTTAGTTGCAGACCCCCAAGATGCGGAACATAATGAATACTGGCCCCGTGGCAGGACCAATCACTATTGGTTTGATTTGAATAGGGACTGGCTATTGGGAATAAACCCTGAAAGCAGAGGGAAACTAACCTGGTACCATGAATGGTATCCCAATGTTGTGACCGATTTTCATGAAATGGGCACACAAAGCTCTTACTTTTTTGAGCCCATGAAAGACAACGGTTCCTTAAATCCAATCATGCCCAAAGAGAACTATGTGGATCTGAATAACCTTTTTGGTGATTATTTTGCAAAAGCACTGGATAGTATTGGTTCCTTTTATTTCACCAAAGAGGCATTTGATGGCACATATCCCGGTTATGGTTCCTCCTACCCTGATCTTCAGGGTGGACTCGGATTGCTTTTTGAACAAGCCAGCTCACGGGGACACAAACAAACCACTGATTTTGGTGAGATTACATTTCCCTTCACCATTAGAAACCAGTATATATCCAGCATGACTACCATAAAAGCGGCGGTGGAAAACAAGGCCATGTTGCGCAAGTATCAACAAGATTTCTTCAAAAGCGCTCTTGGAAATGCTGCTAAAAACAAAATCAGGGGATATAGCTTTAAAGATGAACACGATCCAAATCGTGTAAAGGCATTTATAGATAAACTTTTATTGCACAAAATTGACGTTTATAAATCTGGTTCCAGCTACGTGGTACCTACCCGTCAACCTCAATATAGAATGGTCCAGACCATGTTTGAAACCTATGCAAAGTATAGGGACAGTGTGTATTATGACGCATCTGCTTGGTCCGTTGCCAATTTTTATAACATGGATTACAGACCTGTCAATACTTTAAATCTTGGTGAAAAGATTGTCTCAACAAAAAATTTGGTCAGCCCTACATCGGTTAAAAAAACCGACTACGCTTACATTATAGATTATGATGATTACAATGCCACGGCAGCACTTTATCATCTTCAATCCAAAGGATTGGTAATTTCCTCTTCCTTTAAACCATTTACGGCCAAAACCAGCAGTGGAAACAAAAAGTTCAACTATGGTGCTTTGGTAATTCCCGTTAGTCTTCAAAAGAAAGACAGCGATACCGTATTCAAACTAATACAAGAAGTGCAAAACAAGTATCAGGTTCCTATTTATGCCACAGGTACAGGATACAACGCACAAGGTATAGATTTGGGCAGTAGATGGGTTTCCCCTATAACAAAACCTAAGGCCGCTATGATCATAGGCAATGGGGTGCGGTCTTATGAAGCCGGAGAAGTTTGGCATTTGTTGGATACACGCGTTCACATGCCAATTACCAAAATCCCTGTCAGAAACTTTGGATGGGCCAATTTGGACAAATACAATACTTTGGTGATGGTTTCTGGTGGGTATGATTTTTCTAAGAAGAATTTGGAAAAAATAAAGAACTGGGTAAGCAAAGGCAATACCTTGATCACCATTGGAACAGCCTCCAAATGGGCCATCGACAAAAAACTTATTGAAGAAAAATTGACGGAAAAGGAAAAGGACAGCACCAAAACAGCAGTTAGAAAACCTTATGTCAATGCACCAGAGAATTTAGGAAAAGAAAGGGTTGGCGGGGTCATTCTTCAGGTTGATTTGGATGTGACACATCCCTTGGGCTTTGGATATCATGATAGTTCCATTCCGGTGTACAAAAACAACACCGTTTGGCTGTCTCCCAGCAAAAATGAATATGCAACCGTGGCAAAATATTCCAAGAATCCGCATATAGACGGGTTTATCACCAAGAAAAATATGGAGGAAAACCTTAAGCCCTCGGCTTCTTTGATCGTAAGCAAGCTTGGAGGTGGAAGAGTGGTTCTTTTTGCGGACAATCCCAATTTCAGGGGATCTTGGTACGGAACCAACCGATTATTTTTGAATGCACTGTTTTTAGGTGATAAAATTAGAATTCCAGAATAAGACCATGATAAAAAAACTATTTTCTTTAGCAATTCTGTTCCAAATCTTTGTGGGATATGGACAAGACCGTATGAGCGAGGGCCCTTTCCCTCAACTTATCATTAGAGGCGTGACCTTGATCAATGGCAATGGCGCACCACCAAGAGGTCCAATTGACATTGTGGTGGAAAACAACAAAATTGTCAAAATCCAGGTAGTGGGCTACCCCGGGGTCAAAATTGACGACTCCAAAAGACCCAAACTAAAACCAGGGGGGAAAGAACTCAATTGCCAAGGCATGTACCTTTTACCAGGTTTTGTGGACATGCACGGGCATATTGGTGGTGTTTCCCAAGGAGCAGACTCTGATTATGTTTTCAAACTGTGGATGGCCCATGGTATTACTACGGTTAGGGAACCCGCTGGGCGTGGTGTAGACTGGACTTTGGATTTAAAGCGAAAAAGTGAGAAAAACGAAATTATAGCACCAAGGATTTTTGCGTACACTGCTTTTGGACAAAAAACAGATGGTTTTAATCCTCTGAACGATGCCCCTATCAGTACACCTGCCCAAGCTAGAAAATGGGTCAGAGCCAATGCTGAAAGAGGTGCTGATGGCATCAAGTTCTTTGGCGCACCACCAGAAATAATGGCCGCCGCCTTGGATGAAAACAAAAAATTGGGACTGCGTTCCGCTTGCCACCATGCGCAGTTGGATGTTTCCCGTTGGAACGTACTTCATTCCGCAAGGGCTGGTTTGACCAGCATGGAACATTGGTATGGCCTGCCTGAGGCATTGTTTGAAGATAGAACGGTTCAGGATTATCCACTGGGTTACAACTACCAAAACGAACAGCACCGGTTTGAAGAAGCGGGAAAACTATGGAAACAAGCTGCCGAACCTTATTCCGAGCACTGGAATAAGGTCATGGATGAATTGATCAGTTTGGATTTCACCTTGGATCCTACCTTCAACATTTATGAAGCCAGTCGGGATTTGCACAGGGCAAGAAGGGCCGAATGGCACGAAGACTATACTTTGCCATCCCTTTGGGACTTTTATCAGCCCAGTAAAATATCGCACGGCTCATATTGGCACGATTGGGGCACGGAACAGGAAGTGGCCTGGAGGAATAATTACAAGCTATGGATGACCTTTGTAAACGAGTATAAAAACAGAGGTGGTAGGGTTACCACAGGGTCAGATTCAGGTTTTATTTTCCAATTATATGGCTTTGCCTATATCCGTGAGATGGAATTGCTACGTGAAGCGGGATTCCATCCATTGGAAATCATACGTTCGGCTACCCTAAATGGAGCAGAAGCTTTGGGAATGGATGACAAAATTGGTACTGTGGAAGTAGGAAAACTGGCAGATTTTGTGATTGTGGCCGAAAATCCCCTGAAAAATATAAAGGTACTTTATGGCACCGGGGCCATTAAATTAACCGATGACAACGAGGTTGTCAGGGTTGGTGGTGTCAACTACACCATTAAAGATGGAATTATCTACGACGCGAAGGCGCTTTTGCAAGACGTAAAGACAACAGTACAGCAGCAGAAACAAAAATTAAACTACAAAATAAAGCAACCGGGATTAAAATAGTATACATATTTTAAGGGTTTTGAGGTTTGATTGGGCTAAAATATAGTAATCGGGTTATGGAATTCTTCAATAATCGGTCTGTTACGGTTTTTTCCGATTAAACGTTTGTTTGAGCATTTAATGGATAAAAGGCTTATTCTGTCTTTGATGAATTCCCAGGGTCTCTCTTTTTCCTAAGAGAAAAGGCTATCGACGCAATAACGAAAGCCGTACTGAAAAACAGCGTCATTGGAATTATGATTCCCATAATCATGATTAAGCTAATTTAGATCGGTTTCTTTTAGTCTTAAAAGAAAGTGCTTTCTTAACTCTAGAGTTTTTGAACATGTACAATCTGGCTACCTTAGTTTCCTTTTCAGTTTCTTCCTGAATTTCAATGTTCAATTCTACACCTACAGTAAAAGTTTCAACTTTAACTTCTTTAGAAGTGTCTTGGGCCATAGCTAAGGTTCCGAAGAAGATTATTGCGATAAGGGTTAAAACTGCTTTCATGACTTGGGTTATTTTTACATGGTAAATTTACTTTTGGGCATACCCTCCCCTAGATTTTCATCGCTTAACCCACATTTTTTTTCGGTATCCGTACTTTTTTCGGCTGAAGTGCATTTTATCCTCGATGAAAGTTTTAGGCTCAAAAAACAGGCTGCCGATTTGATGTGCATTTCATCGATACCAGCAATAATAATAGCTATTACACGACGTGCACTTTATCTGATTTTTTGGTCAGGACATCTATGGGAAGACTTGTATCGGAACCCAATATTTCATAATTTCAAGACATTTTCGGACTCAGACCGAGGTTATTTTAAACCCTAGACCATGAATATTACTTTTTTAGGCCACGCCACCATTTTTATTGAAACAGAAAACACCAAACTCATTGTTGATCCATTCATTAGCGGGAACAATTTGGCGGCACATATAGACATCAATGCGCTAAAGGTTGATTACATACTTATTACCCATGGACACCAAGATCATGTATTGGATGTAGAGGCAATAGCAAAAAATAATCCCAAAGCCATGCTGATTTCAAACTACGAAATTGTACAATGGTTTGGTGAAAAAGGCATAAATGGACACCCTTTGAACCATGGCGGGAAACACCATTTTGACTTTGGCAGTTTAAAATATGTGAATGCAATCCATTCCAGCATATTGCCAGATGGCTCTTATGGTGGAAATCCAGGTGGGTTTGTATTGACAACTCCCTCAAAGTGTGTTTATATTGCTGGAGATACAGCACTAACATTGGATATGAAGTTGATTCCTGAGACCAGCCCTACATTGGATTTGGCAATTTTGCCCATTGGAGACAATTTTACAATGGGGTATGAGGATGCTTCAATTGCCAGTGATTTTATTAGGTGTAACAAAGTTATGGGCTACCACTATGATACTTTCCCTCCTATTAAATTGGATAAAACTGCGGCCCAATCCCATTTTGAGTCCAAAGGAAAGGAATTGATATTGTTGGATATTGGATCCAGTATATCCATTTGAAAAATTATACCCAACTTCGTAATGCATCATATAGTGGTGCGACAAAACAGAAAAATTAAATGATGAGAAAAATATTAGTCCTGTTGATATCATTGACCTCAATGGGTTGTCAATCCAGAAAAGCACCAACCCAACCTGTAGTTGCCCAACAAGACATTATTGAAGAAGCATCTCTACAATCTCCAGATTTACAGGAATATGAAACCGCATACTTTGCCAGTGGTTGTTTTTGGTGTGTGGAAGCTGTATTCGAAAGCGTAAAAGGCGTTAAAGAAGTCTATTCCGGCTATTCCGGGGGCAAAGAAAAAGACCCAACTTATGAACAGGTGGCTTATGGTCGTACAGGACATGCAGAAGCCGTGGAGGTATATTATGATCCCAAAGAAATCTCTTTTACAAAATTGGTGCAGGTATTTTTTGGATCTCACGACCCAACTTCCTTAAACAGACAAGGACCGGACAGGGGCGCCCAGTACAGGTCTATTGCATTTTATAAGAATGAAGGTGAAAAGAAGGTCATTACATCATACATAGCTCTGTTAGAATCCAAAAAAGCGTATGATCGGCCTATTGTTACCCAAGTGGTGCAATTTGACACCTTTTACAAAGCGGAAGATTACCATCAAGATTTTGAAAGAAGAAACCCCAACAATTCTTATATCCGAAATGTTTCCATTCCTAGATTAAACCGGTTCAAAGAAAACTTCAAATCTTATTTAAAAGAAGAATCCCACTAACAATAGTTGTGGATATTTGTGTAAGGTGTGGCAACTTGAAAAATCAGGATTTAAGAAATTGTCCTTGCTGTTTTATTTATGGGGAGATACGTAGATCAGAATCAGTTGCTTTGGGACAATAACCGATTACTATTGCGTTAATACTACTTCGCTATACTTTGAATTAATGTTGATGACCTTCCCCTCTCTGTTGTTAACATGATAGCCCTTGTGGATATTTGTATTATAATTTTTTGATGTGCCAATGGCCAGGACCTCGGGGTATTCAAACTCAGAGAATGTTTCATTAACGTATATTGAAAAGGGTACCGTAGGTATTTTGCAGTTTACTTCACCATTTTCCACGGTAATATCAATATTGGAAAAACCATCTGACACAGAGTTTATTTCCAAGGCACCTAAACTGTTGGTCACAAATACATTGTTTGTCAAGCGATCAATGCTAACATTGGAAGAAACCGCATTTAACCTTAAATCCACAACTTCTGCCAGGCTTACATTATCGGAATAGTCGGTTTTTAGCTGTCCATACTTCCATTTTTGAACTACAATTGGGGAATACGACGCCCTTATATCTGTTCGATCGCCATCAATGGTGGAAGCAAACAAGCTTGCGTAGGACAAGCTTGCATTGATATTTTTAGCGTTTGCTGCCAACTTCACCTCTCCGTGCCTAACGTTCATCTTCAGCTTTACGGACTTGGGCATTTTAATCTTTATGCGTTTTTTGACTTTATACTTTTTATGTTCCCCATCTGTGGAAAAATAAAATATGTTACTGTCGTCACCACTTTGTATGCTAAAAACCCTTTCCGATCGGAGTTTATGTCGTAACTCATTTCTTTCTTCTCTTAACTCATCTCGCTTGGCCCTCATTTCATCTCTTTTGGCACGAGCTTCTTCACGCATGGCCTCTCTTTGCTCCATAAGCTTTTGTCGCTGTACCTCACGCTCTTCCCTTTGCTTTTCACGCTGCTCCGCCATCTTTTCCATTTTATCACTCCATTCCTCAAAGCGATTCTGATACTTTTCGTCAAAATTTTTATCAAAATCCTTTTTCCACTTCTTCAGGTATTTATCTCCATCCTTTTTATAGGCGTCATAGTCAAAATCAATGTGCGGAATCGGAGGCATCGGTGGCATTTCCGGCATTACAAAAACCTCTGGCATTTCTGGCAACTCCATATGCTCAATAATAGGAGCAACAGTAGGAAGGTCTGGAAGAACAAAACTAAAATTGTTAGACGCTCCGAAGCCCGTATTTTTTGTACTCACTTCAATTTCCTTGCTATTTCCCAAGATTTTAATGGCATCCTTTTCAAAAAAGGATTTTGCCTCCTCATCTGTAGCCCCTTCAAGCTCAATGACCGCTGTTATCTCCACTTGGTTTTTGTTCCAAGTTTCAAATTCAATATCGGCATGGCTTGTGTTGATGTTCAAAACCGTTTCATCACTTACATTGAAAGTTTCTGTATAGGTTTTGGATTTTTCCTGCCCGTAGCCAACTATTCCGACCAGGGCAAAAAGAAAAGCATTAAATAATATTTGATGATTCCTGTTCATTTTTTGATGATTTTAATTGATTCAACTTTGTTTTTAATTTGTGCAATAATTGCAACCGTAATTGTAGGTTTTGGATCAAGGCATTTATAGTGTCGTCGTTGGGGCCAATTTCATTGAGCTCAACATTTAATCGACTGTATTCTTTATCCAATTCACCAAGTCGTTCCATATAACTGTCTACTATCGCCTTATTTTCCCCAGTAAAGTCCAATTCGGAAAGTTCTAGATTGATATTTGTCACATAGTAACTCTCAATCTTTTTTAAATCTGGGGAAAGGTCTCCCAGACTTACCGTCCTAAGTTGCTTTTCCAAACTATTCTTTTCAACAATTTGTGTATCGGTTTTTAAGCTCTCTTTTGTTCCACCTGAAAAAAAGTATATCGCCGTACCAAACAAAATGACCGCTGCTGCCGCAATGCGAATCCAGAAAAAAGAGTTTGACTTTTTCTTTATTTCTTGCTTCGGAAGTTTTTCATCCAACTTGGACAAGAAGCGTTTCTCATGTCCTTTTTTCATAACATAAGCTTTGCGGTCCCTTTCTTTTGCAAACAATTCTCTTAGATCATGTCCCATAAGCCATATTTTTAAGCATTTCTTTTAACTGAGTTTTTCCTCTTAGCAGTCTGGTTCTTGAAGCAGTTTCCGAAATTTCCAAAATTTGGGAAATCTCGTTATGATCATACCCCTCTACCAAAAACAATTGAACTACATATCTATATTTCTCTGGTAAATTTTCTATGGTTGACTTCACTTTCTCCAATGCAACCCCATCTTCAATGGTCCAGTCATCATCCTCCGTTACATGCATAAAGCTCTCGTTCAATTCCACTGTTTTTTGATGTTTCGATTTCAAAAAATCGATGCTCCTGTTCACCACAATCCGTTTTAACCAAGCTCCAAATGTTACCTCTCCCTTAAATTGATCTATACGCTGAAAGGCCTTGATAAAAGATTCCTGCAACACATCCTCCGCATCATCGGGATTCTTCAAGAATCGCATAGCCACACCGTACATACCATCACAGTATTGTTTGTACAATTGTAATTGCGCCTTACGATCGTTGGCCTTGCATTGCTCTACCAGTTCAATTTGAAACATGGTCAGTTTTTATGTTGGATTTTATAGTTGTTTAAGTAAAGGACGATGAAAAAAAACCGTCGTTGCAAAATCAATTCAATTTAGCGCGTTTTTAACATAAAAAAGTAGGCTAGGGTCATATCCTATTCCATTTGACCTGTAAAATGTATCCCAAAAACCCATGAAAACTTTATACCTTCGTATGGAATTCGATGCATTTTACCCTTGACAGATTCAAAAAGCACATCCTCAAATACGGTTTCCAAAATAAAACAACTGAGAAAACAGGAGATTTCCACTCAAAATTTCATAGATGGTATCTTCAAGGGAAACAAGGCGATTCTTGCAAAGGCCATCACGCTTTTGGAAAGCTCAAATCCGGAACATTTTGAAAAGGCCAATCAAATTATTGAAAAATGTCTTGCCAAGCCAAATAAGAGTATCCGTATAGGGATTACCGGAGTTCCCGGAGTCGGGAAGAGTTCTTTTATAGAGGTGTTTGGAACTACGCTCACCCAACTGGGCAAAAAAGTGGCTGTTTTGGCTGTAGATCCCACAAGTACCCTTAGCAAGGGAAGTATTCTGGGCGATAAAACCCGCATGCAAGCTTTGTCCAAAGACCCCAACGCCTTTGTTAGGCCCTCTCCTTCTGGAGAGTCTTTGGGAGGTGTGGCCCAAAAAACCCGTGAGAGCATTATTCTCTGCGAAGCTGCAGGTTATGATATCATTTTAGTGGAAACTGTTGGTGTGGGACAAAGTGAGATCGTAGTGCACAGCATGGTGGACTTTTTTTTATTGCTAAAATTATCGGGAGCTGGAGATGAGCTTCAGGGTATAAAACGGGGCATTATGGAAATGGCGGATGCCATTGCCATCAATAAGGCGGATGGCAGTAATATAGAAAAAGCCAAACTTGCCAAAACCGAATTTTCCAGGGCCTTGCATTTGTATCCTCCCAAAGAAAATGGATGGACACCAAAAGTGTTGAGCTGTTCTGCAATTGAAAACACCGGAATCCAGGAAATATGGAAAATGATAGCCAATTTTGTTGCCCATAACAGAGAAAACGGTTTTTTTGAAAAAAATAGGCAGACACAGAACAAAAACTGGTTCCTCCAGACCGTGGACGAGCTGTTGAAACAATTTTTCCATCAAAAAGAAGCTTTCAAAAAAAATCAAAACCAGTTGTTGAAAGAAATCGAGGAAAATAAAATATCCCCTTTTTATGCAGCCAAAAAGCTATTGGAAAGCCTGACCAAAGAACTTAAATAAAAGAAGTAAATTTGCCCAGATTATAAGCCAATACATGAGCACTGTCACCAACTCCCTCCTATCCATCGTGGTTCCCTTGTACAACGAAGAAGACAATGTGGTTCTTCTGACCCAAAAAATTCATGAAAGTCTGGAAGGGTATGATTACCAAATTGTTTATGTGGATGACTTTTCTACGGATAAAACCCATAAAGTGGTCAAGGATATGGACGATCAAAAAGTCCATCTTATTGAACTGAAAAAGAACTATGGACAAAGTCTGGCTCTAGCCGCTGGTATTGATTATGCTGAAGGGGAATTTATCATTACCATGGATGGCGACCTCCAAAATGACCCATCGGATATTCCGCAAATGTTGGAATATGCCGTTACCGATGAATATGATGTGGTAACCGGCATACGACAAAAAAGAAAAGATTCCCTTATTAAAAAAATACCCTCCAAAATTGCCAATTTTCTGGTAAGAAGGGTCACCAAACTTGATATAAAGGACAATGGTTGCGCTTTAAAGGTTTTCACAAAGGACATTGCCAAAGGGTTGAATCTTTATGGTGAAATGCACCGCTTCATTACCTTGTTGGCTCATTTGGAAGGGGCTCAGATAAAACAGGTTCCCGTAAAACACCATGCCCGCCATGCCGGAGTCTCCAAATATGGCTTGGAAAGGGTTTTTAAGGTTGTAGCCGATATGATGCTCCTACTTTTTATCCGGAAATACTTCCAAAGACCCATTCACCTCTTCGGAATATTTGGGGTATTATTGATTATCCTTGGCTTTTTCATCAATATTTATCTGTTGATCGTAAAACTTGGCTTTGGTGAAGATATTGGTAGCAGGCCTCTTTTAATTTTTGGAATGATGTTCATCTTGGGGGGCATTCAACTTTTTACCATTGGTATTGTAATGGAGCTGTTGATTCGAACGTACTATGAATCACAACAAAAAAGGCCATATCGGGTCAAAAAAATTACCATAGGTGACGGAAAAGCTGCGTAAAAAACTCATCACGGCGCTAAAAATCATAGTTAGCGCTGCGCTGATTTATTTCATTTTTACCAAAATAAATTTTGAGGATGTTGTTCAAACCTTAAAGAAGAGCAATCCTTTTTATTTAGTCTTGGGAGTTTTACTAGTTGTTCTTTCGAAAGTATTGGCGGCTTTTAGACTCAATCTTTATTTCCATCAAATCGATGTAAAAATCACGCAAGCCAGTAATCTAAAACTATACTTGTTGGGCATGTTCTACAACCTCTTTTTGCCTGGTGGAATTGGAGGAGATGCCTACAAAGGATACGTAATTCAAAAAAAGTATCAATCAGGAACTAAAAAGGTGGTTTCCGTGCTCTTGCTTGATCGTTTGAGTGGCATGTTGTTGATTTTTATCTATGCTTGTGCTTTAGCACTTTTAATGCAACATTCCTTTTTTAAGGCTTATTCTTGGTTGATTGCCTTGTCCATTCCAACAAGTATCCTTGTTTTCTGGTGGCTCAATAAAAGGTTCTTTTCTTATACCCTGCCAGTTTTTTGGAAATCTTTTGGGTATTCTGCCCTAGTACAGTTTTCCCAATTGGTCTGTATTCTCTGTATCTTAAAGTCACTTTCTGTTTCAGGGCATTCGTTTGAATACCTTTTTGTGTTTTTGGTATCTTCCATTGTATCGGTAATCCCATTGACCATTGGGGGAATTGGAAGTAGAGAGGTTACCTTTTTATATGGAGCAGAATGGCTGGGACTGGATGCCAATACTTCTATCGGTATCAGTTTTGTGTTTTTCCTGATTACGGCCTTAATATCCCTTTTTGGGATTGTTTACCACTTTAAAAAACCAAAATTGGAGACCCTTTCCTAATCCAAATGCACCAAATGCATTTTGTTGAGCTTTTTGGATCGTGTATGCGGATTTAAAAACTTAATCTGAAGTCGGGTAATTCGAAATTGATCTACAGTAATCTCATCATGCCAATGATAACCTGCGGCCCTAAGTTTTTGCAATTCTTCATCCGTAGCATAAACCCAAGCTTTGGGTATCTTTTCCAAATCAGAAACATCAACTATATTGACAGGCTTTTTGTTATAAAAGTCAAGAGCCCAAGTATGCCGTTTGGAGATTTTGTAAATATTATCCACCGGAATGGAGTGCTCTGTAACCTTCTCCGCCATGGTAGATCCCGCCTGATATTCCAAAAGTGAGGGATAAAAATGTATGTTCAAAACCACATTCAACAAAATTGCACTATATGCGGACAAAGTGATGATTCGTTTAAAGTATTCCTCTCGCTTGAGGCAAAAGTGGCATATCACCATGAACAGAATAAGCAATAATAGGTAGTATTGGATACCATTAAAATCAAAGACATAAAAGCAAGCCAATAACGCAAATATAAACACCAAACTTAGAATGAAATATTGCACCCCAAGGAGAACTTTCAATGTTCTCTTCTTAGATTTTTCGTATATCTCAATGAGATACGCAGCAGTTAGAACTGAATATAATGGGATAAGGATGTTCATGTAGTGCGGAAGCTTAAACTGGGCAAAGCTTATAAGAAAAAACAGAATAGTGATTCCTCCTACCGTCAAAAACTCTGATTTAGGGTTGAAAGCAAGCCTAGTTTTCCAAAAAGTTTTTACGCCATCCCAATAACCCAACAATGCAATTACCGTCCAGGGTAAAAAGACCCATAAAAATGTATGGAAGAAGAAAAAGAAATCATTGCTGTTCTTGCCCACACCTTCACCACTCATACGTTCAAAACTCTGTTCCCAGAGGATAAAAAAGATTCCGCTGCGATTACTCTTTCCTCTAATAATTTTCTCAGGATGCAAATCAAACTGCAAATAGTAGGCATAAAGCATTGGGGAAATGGTTAGCCCAAATACCAATAAAGCCAATAGTACTTTCCAACTAAGCAATCGATTCCATTTGCGCGTATAGGCCAAATGACACAATAAGGAAATACCTATGACCACTAAAGCAATTTGGCCTTTAGTTGAAAAAGCTATTCCAGCCCCAAAGGCACCCAACAAAATATTATGAAGGGTATTTCTTTCTACATACAACACCAATTGCCATATAGCAAAAATGCTAAATCCGGTCAGAACGGCATCGGTTCTAACATCTATTGCAGACAACACAATGGTTTGCGCAGTCATAAAAATCAATGCAGAAAGCTTGCCCACATCGGTATTATAAAGTTGCTTTCCCAATCCGTAGCAGCTATATGCTCCCAATAGGGTCGCCAAAATCCCTGGGATTCTATATGCCCAATCATGGATTCCGAAAATCTTATAGGATAAGGCCGCCAACCAGTAGTGCATGTGAGGTTTGTCCAAATACTCCTCTGTTCCCTTGATAAGGGTAAAGAAATCATTTTCCTGTACCATGCGCATGGCCATCACCGCAAATTGTGCAGAATCGTTTTCAAAAAGGGTCACAAACATTCCAGCAATGTATACTAGAACAATAAGGGTAAGTAAAAACCAGTATCTGGCAGAAGATATCATGTCCCCAATTTTAAGAATGCAAATATAGCCAACTTGGCAAACAGCCATCCAAAAACCATACCTACAAAGGTTCCAGTGACTACATCCAGGGGAAAATGTACACCGATATAAATTCTACTATAAGCTACAATACTAGCCCAAACTACAAGCAATAGACCAATAAATTTTACTTTTTTATGAAATAATAGGGCGAAAAAAGTAGCGGGTGCAAAAGAATTGGCTGCATGTGCGGAGAAATAGCCAAACTTTCCTCCACAGTAACTTTTGACCAGACGCATCACATCGGTTATTTCTGGATCATGACAGGGTCGCAAACGACCAACACCATATTTGAAGAAATTGGACAATTGATCCGTGCATGTAATCAACAAAGCTATGCTTACCAATATTATTGCAGTTCCTTTTAATCCGAAGTTTTTATAGGAAAGAAAGAGCAATAACAGATATAATGGCGCCGAATTTCTGGTCTTGGTCATAAACATCCAGAAACCGTCCCAAGTTGGGGTGCCCAAACCATTCAGGAACAGAAAAAGCTCTTTATCCAGTTGTACGAGTTCCTCCAGCATCATTCATCGTATCTAGACACTTCCCTATCGTAAAATGCTGTAGCCGCTTCTATTAAATTTTCGGCCTCAGCGGATAGCTCTTCTTCATCCTCTTTAGAAAATTCCTCTAGCCACTCCACTTCATCATTTTCTAAATTGATGATAAAACGGGGATATTCTGTATGGACAATAAAAATTGAATTGGGATGATCTGTATTATCTCCCAGAAGAAATTTGGGTAGTTCCATTTGTTAGTGCTTTGGATTCCATCCGTAGGAATCTTATTTAATTTTAATCAATTTCTTGGTCAAATAGTTGAATCGAATATACAACATTACCGCCGATGCCGTAAGTCCCAACAACAGCCCCATCCAAATACCCGTGCTCTTAAATTCAGTGAACAATCCAAAATAATAACTCACTGGAAAACCAATCAGCCAATAGGCAATAAATGTAATAAACGTAGGGATTTTTACATCTTGCAATCCTCTTAAAGCACCAAGTACCACCACTTGTATTCCATCAGAAATCTGAAAGAATGCTGCAACCAACAACAATTTGGCGGCTACAATGATCACCTCGGTATTATCCATTTGATTTACGATATCATCCACATCCAAATAAATTGTGGGCAACCAATGCCTACCTATCAAGAAAAGAGCCGCAAAAATCACTTCCAATAAAAGTGTCAAGAAAAAGATAGATTCGGCTATCCTTCGTAGTTCCTTGAAATTTTTCAATCCTTTCTGGTTGCCAACGCGTACCATGGCCGCAACACTAAGTCCCATACCCACCATAAAAGTCATACTGCTTAAGTTCAGGGCAATTTGATTTGCCGCTTGTGCATTTTTGCCCAATACCCCGCTCAACCAAATTGCTGCGGTAAAAATCGCCACCTCAAAAAACATCTGAAGGGCAGATGGGAAACCCAGGCTGATAATTTTTTTTATCACCTTCTTTTCAATAAGCCTAAAATTAAACCGGGTGACATAGCTTTCAAATTTTTCTTTGCGCTTCAACAAAAACCAGATATAGCCCACCATAATAAACCTAGAGGCCAATGTTCCGATGGCAGCACCTACAATGCCCAGTTTTGGAAACCCAAACGATCCAAAAATCAATAAATAATTAATGGTAATGTTTACCACATTTGCCAAAATAGTAGCATACATGGGGTATTTGGTTTGGGAAAGTCCTTCGGAAAACTGCTTAAATGCTTGAAATATGATAAGCGGCACCAGTGAAAATGCAACCAGCTCCAAATAGGGTATGGCAAGCTCAACAACTTCTGGTGGTTGTTTCATATAGTGCAACAAAGGCTTGCAGAGCAGTATTATCCCAAATAACGAAAGTCCTAAAACAGTACAAAGTACCAAGCCATGTTTTAATGCGCTTTTTCCATCTGCTTTATTACCTGCACCATCCGCCTCCGCAACCAAAGGGGTAATTGCCGTGGAGAAGCCAATGCCCAGGGACATGGCTATAAAAATGAAGCTATTCCCTAAAGATACAGCGGCCAATTCTGCGGTCCCCAACTGCCCTACCATAATGTTATCGGCAAATGCAACAAAGGTATGGCCCAACATTCCCAAAATCACAGGATAGGCCAGCCTTAGGTTATAGCTGAATTCTTTGGTGTAGTTCTTTAGCAATTGTGCACCTATTTTAAGTTGCCAAAGATACAGTTTACATTATCCCTTACCGAACTGTTTTTCTGTTTTAAAGATATTTATTCAAAGGCAGATTTTACAATCTCTTGCATTACAGGAAACTCCTCATCCATATCGCCATATTTTTTACGTTCCTCTTTCAACCTTTCCTTCATATCCTGGATGATAGATGCATACTTTGCTTCATGAATTGCATTATGAAGTTCCTTTGGATCCTCATGCAAATCATAAAACTCCCATTGTGGTTCGGTCGTTACTTTTGAAGTTCCTTTTTTACCAAGGTCCTGCCCATAAAACAGCGCCAGTTTATATCGATGGTCACGAATACCAAAATGAGCAGGTCTATCCGGAGTATGCAACCAATATCTATAGTACATCTGTTTTCTCCAATCGTCTTGCGTTTCTCCTTCAAGTATTTTCCTGAAACTTCGGCCTTGCGTATAAACCGGTTTTTCAATACCGGCGTAGTCCGCCATTAATGGTGCAAAATCAATATTTAGGATAATATCATCTATGCGCTGTCCTCCCTTAATTTTTTTGGGATATCGAATAACAAACGGCATTCTAAGCGACTCTTCATAAATAAGTCTTTTATCGAAAAAGCCATGCTCTCCCAGAAAATATCCTTGATCTGCGGTGTATACCACAATAGTATTATCGGCAATGCCCTTAGCTTCCAAATAGTCTAATAACCGTCCAATATTGTCATCAATTGCTGCTCCGCACCGCATAAAATCCTTCACTAATTTTTGATAGATTTTCTTTCGCTTCTGAATGCTATCCAATCCTTCCAACGGATAAGGCAAACCTGGATATTGTGTCCAAAATTCTTCAGGGTTTTTAGTTGCTTCATCCCAACGTGCAGCCAATCGTTCCAAAATTTGCCCTCCAAAAGTTCTGCCTGTAGTTTCCTTACCAAAATCAAACAGGGATTCAGGTTCGGGTATTTCCATACCCGTGTACAAATCGGCAAATCGTTCAGGATATTCGAAAGGCTCATGGGTAGCCTTAAAATTACAGAACATTAAAAATGGTTTTTCCTCATCTCTTTTTTCTAGATGTGAAATGGTCATATTCGTAATCACATCGGTAGAAAATCCTTTGTGAACAATTCCTTTTGTCCCATCATGTCCATCTACCCAATCTTCCTTGGTTTTCATTACCGGGTCCCAGTACAACCCTTGCCCCGGGAGCACATTAAAATAATCAAAGCCCTCTGGTTGCCCAACCAAATGCCACTTTCCTATTATTGCGGTTTGATATCCATTTGCCGAAAGTGTCTTGGCTATATTTGGGTGTCCTTTTGGTAAAGGTTCATTTAGGGTATAGACTTGATTGACATGGCTATACTGACCGGTAAGAATGCTTCCCCTGCTAGGGGTGCAAATAGAATTGGTGCAAAATGCATTGTTGAGCACGGCTCCCTCATTGGCTAAGCGCTGTAAATTATCGTTCTTCACATAATCCGCTAAAATGCCCCCATAAAGACCCCATGACTGGGATGTATGGTCATCTGAAAGGATGAACAGGATATTGGGTTGTTCTACCGTCTCCTCTTTTTCCTTTTTTGAATTGCAGGCCGATAGCATAATAAAACTTACGGCCAAGATGTAATATTTGAGGTACCTGTGTTGGTTCATTTTCAATATTTTTTGGTTGGAATGTGCATAAAGCTATTGAAAATATAGGATTTCAAATATTTGAAAGGAAAAAAGCTATACTTTTTTGGCTTCTTCCCAATGGATATCCATCTCCGCCAAAGTCATATCCTTTAGGGCCTTTCCCTTTTCCTTTGCCTTGCCTTCCAAGTACTGGAACCGTTTGATAAATTTTTTATTGGTACGCTCAAGGGCATTCTCTGGATTGATATTCAAAAAGCGGGCGTAATTGACCATAGAAAAAAGTACATCCCCAAATTCTTCCTCCATTTTATCCACATTATTGAGCTTAATCTCTTCTTGAAGTTCCGCCAGCTCCTCCTGCAATTTTTCAAAGACCTGCTCCGGATGCTCCCAATCAAAACCTACTCCGGCCACTTTTTCTTGGATTCTATTGGCCTTCACCAATGCAGGAAGACTGTTGGGAACCCCTTCAAGTACACTTTTCTTACCCTCCTTAAGTTTGATGTTCTCCCAATTTTGTTTTACATCTTCTTCGTTTTCAACTTTTACATCTCCATAAATGTGCGGGTGCCTATTAATCAGTTTTTCACAGATATCATTGGCTACGTCAGCAATATCAAAATCTTTGGTTTCTGAGCCTATTTTCGCGTAAAAAACAATGTGCAACAGCAGGTCGCCCAACTCTTTTTTTACTTCCTCCAGATTATTATCCAAAATAGCATCGCCCAACTCATACGTTTCTTCTATGGTTAAATGCCTAAGCGATTGTAGGGTTTGTTTTTTGTCCCATGGGCATTTTGCACGTAGCTCATCCATTATATTAAGGAGCCTTTCGAATGCCTTTAGCTCTTCAGATCTTGCGTTCATCTATAAAATTTTACCTAAAAGTACAAAGACCATATTTTAGGGCGTAGTTGATTTTTGTCATATTTTAGAAGACTGTCAATTATTTTCAACATTCCAATTATTATGAAAGCTTGGTTTAAATTCTTTTTGAACAAAAATGGGCACACAGCCTTTTCCCTTATGGGCTTTCTTTTTTTTGTCAATGTTTATGCCCAAGAAAGTCTTCCATTCGCAAAAGAAGTTAAGGATATATCCACCCATGCCGACTCTGTTTGGGATCACTCCAAAGAGACCATTGTATTTACCGGAAGCTCCAGTATTAGATTATGGAAAGATCTTCAAGAGAGGTTTCCCGATTCACAAATCATAAATACCGGGTTTGGCGGTTCACAGGCTTCAGACCTAGAACATTATTTGAATGAGCTGATTCTTGATTATAAACCAAAAAAGGTGTTTATCTATGAAGGGGACAATGATATCAGTGTAAAGAAAAGACCTAGGAACATTGTGGATACCTTTAATGATATTATAGCATATTTGAGTGAGAAACGACCAGAAATGGAAATTGTCCTTATTTCTGCAAAACCTAGCATAGCAAGATGGCATTTAAAAAGACGATATATCCGTTTGAACAAAAAGCTCAAAAGATTGGCATCAAATATTGATGGTGTTGATTTTGCCGATGTTTGGACACCAATGCTCAATAAAAGAAGGTTAAAAAGAAACCTTTTTATTGAAGATGGACTCCATATGAACGCCAATGGATATAACCTTTGGTACGGAGTAATCAAAAATTTCATGTACTGACATCAGTACTTTTATTATAATACCTAAAATTGATTATATAGTATCTATTAGTTGGCATTTGTGCCTTTAAATTTGCAGGGGTTTGCGCTTTTTGTTGGCAAATCCTTAAACAAACACCCATATTATGAAATCCATTGTTGTAAAAAGCTGCATTGTTTTTGGTATCGTACTTACCACTATAGCGTGCACAGCTCCAAAAAAAGAAATCAATTATCCTAACACCGATTTAGCCGAAGAAGCTTTGATTCCCAAACCGTTAAAGGTTGTTTCCACCAACTCTGCTTTTGGCCTGGATATCAAAACTGTTATTTATACCAATCAGACTTCTGATGGATTTGAAGAAGTTGGAAATTTTTTGGCCGATAAAATCAGTCAAAAGATTAAACTGGACATTCCGGTGAATTCTTCATCCGATGATACTGTTGAGCGTATTATTTATATCAATCAGTCAGATGATTTAGAGTCCGACTCTCCGGAAGCGTACGAATTATATATTAAAAGCGACTCCATTTTATTAAATGCAAAAACAGCAGCTGGTGCTTTTCGAGGTATTCAGACCATACAGCAGTTGATTCCGGAGCAGAGTAACGATACTTTGGCAGAACAGCCTATGTGGTTAATTCCTTCGGGAAAAATCAATGATGCACCAAACTTTGGGTACAGAGGCGTGATGTTGGACGTGGCTCGTCATTTTTTCACAGTTGATGAAGTGAAGAAGTTCATCGATATTTTGGCGTATTACAAATACAATGCGTTTCATATGCACCTAACAGATGATCAAGGTTGGCGAATTGAGATCAAATCATGGCCAAAATTGACCGAAGTTGGAGGAGAAACTGAAGTAGGTGGAGGCCCGGGTGGATTTTACACTCAAGAACAGTTTAAAGATTTGGTGGCATATGCAGCCGAAAGACATATGCAAATAATTCCGGAAGTCGATATGCCGGGGCATACCAATGCTGCATCTTTTAGCTATCCTATTTTAAATGGAAATGGCAAAAAACTAAGTTCTTATACCGGGACCCAAGTAGGTTTTAGCACTTTTGATGCGCAAAAAGATACCGTTTATGCCTTTTTGGATGATGTCATCCGAGAAATCTCAGCCATCTCCCCCAGCCCTTATTTTCATATAGGTGGCGATGAAAGCCATGTGACAAAAAAGAAAGACTATCTCCATTTTGTGGAAAAAGTGGAAAAGATTGTACAAAAACATGGCAAACAAGCCATGGGTTGGAATGAGATTGCACAGGCTAAAATCGACCCCTCAACCGTTGCACAATTATGGAACGAACCACATAATGCCATCAAAGCGGCCGAGGGCGGTTCCAAGATTCTGTTATCTCCTGCTAAGAAAGCATATTTGGACATGCAGTATGATTCCCTTTCAAAATATGGATTGCACTGGGCAGCTTACATTCCTGTGGATACGGCATATATGTGGAGTCCGGAAAAACATGTTCCAGAAATTTCCAAAGAAAGTATTTTGGGCATAGAGGCACCTTTGTGGTCCGAGACCATTTCAAATAGTGCTGAACTGGAATATTTGGCATTTCCGAGAGCCATAGGCTATGCCGAGCTGGGTTGGTCTACTGATGAAAACCGAAATTGGGAAGATTATAAGGAACGTTTGGCCCAACAGGTTCCCTATTTAACAAGGATGAATGTTAGCTATTACCCCTCGCCCTTAATAGATTGGGAGAAATAAAAATTATTCCTCTTCTTCAGAAGTCACCGGCTCTTCATCGGAGCTGGTGAAATCGGTGATTTTATTATCAATAAGGAGATTATACCATTGAACAATTTTTTTGATGTCACTGGCATATACCCTGTCCTCGTCATAGTTGGGTAGAACTTCAAAGAAATACTCTTCCAGTTGTATTTTCTCCGCTTTATGGCTAATAGTGGTTTTTTTACCACCTTCCTTGTCCATTATTTTTTGAAAGACCTCCTTAAGAGGCACTTCTTCCTCAAGGGTGTAAATGGCAATTTCGGACAGTACGCTCACATTGTTTCGCATTCCAACAGTAATTCGCTTACCATCTATGAGCGATTCTCCAACAAAACCAGTTCTTGTCTGGGTCACTAATCTGTAAAGTCCTGGTTTTCCACCAATGGATAAAATTTTGTCCAATGCCATTTTTTCTATTTTATGCGCGCAAAATTATGCTTTTATAGCAAATTCAATTCTTTTTAACGTCCTTTTTTGATATTGGGAAATCGCATTTTATAGTCAATGTTGATTTTCCCTTTGGAAATCTTGTCCAATCTACTTTTTAGAAGTCGTTTTTTAAGGGATGAAAGCTTATCGGTAAACAAAATTCCTTCAATATGATCATATTCATGCTGAATTACCCGAGCTAAAAGTCCATCATATGTTTCAGTATGCTCCTTGAAGTCTTCATCAAGATAAGTTACCGTGATTTCAGGTTTACGTTTTACATCTTCACGAATGTCAGGAATACTTAAACATCCTTCGTTAAAATCCCACTCAGTACCTGTTTCCTCTTCAATTTTGGCATTAATGAATACCTTTTTAAAACCGTTTAATGCTTTTTGCTCATCCTCACTCAATTCTTCATCATCAGAAAATGGTGTAGTGTCCACCAAAAACAAACGAATAGGCAATCCAATTTGCGGTGCCGCCAATCCAACTCCATGGGCATTGTACATGGTCTCCCACATATTGGAAATCAACTCATCCAGCTTTGGATAATCCGTAGTGATATCCTTTCCAACTTTACGTAAAACAGGATCTCCGTATGCAACAATGGGTAAAATCATAAAATTAAAATCTATTAAGGTATGCTTGCAAAATCAATGTGGCGCTTATCTCATCAACAATTGCCTTGTTCTGACGTTTTTTCTTTTTCATTCCGCTATCCAACATGGATTGAAATGCCATTTTTGAGGTAAATCGCTCATCTTGGCGTTCAATTCTAACAGTAGGAAACTTATCGGACAACTTTTTCAAAAACGGCTGAATCAATGTTTCAGATTCTGAAGGAGTATTGTCCATTTGCTTTGGAAGCCCCACTACAAAGGTTTCAACCTCCTCCTTATCCAAATAATCGGTCAAAAAAGAAATTAAGTCCCTGGTTTCAACAGTTGTCAATCCGGAAGCGATCAATTGAAGTTCATCAGTAACTGCAATTCCGGTTCTCACCTTTCCATAATCCAACGCCAAAATTCTTGCCAAGTCAAAATTTTTGGCAAAAATAAACCTAAAAATGTTACGCCCTTAAAATAAGCGGGATTATTCTATTAGGCCGACTATCTTTGTCAAAATTTTAGAAAAAATGACACAGTTAAGGGAGCTTATAGAGAAAGCTTGGGACAACAGGGAATTGTTAAAAGAAGAAGAAACGCAAAATGCTATTCGAGAGGTAATCAATCTAATAGATTTGGGTGAGCTGCGTTGTGCCGAGCCCGCTGGTGATGATTGGCAAATCAATGAATGGGTTAAAAAAGCTGTGGTTTTATATTTCCCTATACAAAAAATGGAAGTCTTGGAAGCTGGTATTTTTGAGTACCATGACAAAATTCCCTTAAAAAAAGGATACAAGGAAAAAGGTGTTCGCGTTGTTCCACATGCTGTTGCCAGACATGGGGCCTATATATCTCCAGGTACAATTTTAATGCCTAGCTACGTAAATATTGGCGCTTATGTTGATGAAGGCACCATGGTGGATACTTGGGCTACTGTGGGCAGTTGTGCCCAGATAGGCAAGAATGTTCATTTAAGTGGTGGTGTTGGTATTGGAGGTGTATTGGAACCATTACAGGCCGCTCCTGTGATTATTGAGGATAATGCTTTCATTGGTTCAAGATGTATTGTTGTTGAAGGTGTACGCGTTGAAAAAGAAGCGGTATTAGGTGCAAATGTGGTATTGACCGCATCCACAAAGATTATAGATGTTACCGGTGATGAACCTATCGAGTTAAAAGGAAGGGTTCCGGCCAGATCTGTGGTAATTCCTGGAAGTTACACCAAAAAATTTGCAGCCGGGGAATACCAAGTCCCTTGCGCTTTGATTATAGGAAAAAGAAAAGAAAGCACCGATAAGAAAACATCATTGAACAATGCGCTCAGAGAGCATGATGTTGCAGTCTAAAACTCTTTTTGTAAGAAATCCTTTAAAACAGTATGACTACCGTTCTATATTACAGGTATCAGATTCAATAATTTTTTATTTAAAAAAATAAGCAACCATATTAATATTCCATATCTATAAAGTACAATTGGTTAAAATTGTTAAAGTTTGACAGTGAAGTAGGGTATTTGGACTCTAGGTTGTTTTGTAAGAAAATAACCCCGCCAAACAATTTTTACCCCATTTTTTTGTTATAATTTTGTAATCACCAAACCTCGTACCAATAAATATGGCTGGATTGAGCGCCCCAAAGCAAAAAATATCAGCATTGATCATCACCTACAATGAGATGGGTTACATTGAAAAATGTATAGACTCCGTATCGTTTGCAGATGAGATTCTTGTTGTTGATTCTTTTAGTACCGATGGCACCTTTGAGTACCTACAAAATCACCCCCAAGTCAAGGTAATCCAAAACCCTTTTGAGAATTTCACCGCCCAAAAGAACTTTGCCCTTAAGCAGGCCGACAATGATTGGATACTTTTTGTGGATGCGGATGAAATTGTGGGAGATAAACTTCAAAAGGAAATTATAGATACTGTAAATGACGCTAATGCCTGTGAAGCCTATTGGTTCTACAGAAAGTTTATGTTCCAAAACCGCCCTTTACATTTTAGCGGTTGGCAAACAGATAAAAACCATAGACTTTTTAGAAAAAGTAAGGCACGGTTTACGGATAAAAAATTAGTCCATGAAACCTTGGATGTGGACGGTAATTCTTGTATCCTCAAGGAGCGATTAACACATTACTGCTACAAAAACTATGAGGATTACAAGGGCAAAATGCTCAAATACGGCCAATTAAAGGCAAAAGAGGCATTTTACAAGGAAAAGCAGTTTAACTACATGCTCATGATAATAAAACCATCTTGGAAGTTTTTTAACCATTTTATTATTAGACTTGGTTTCTTGGATGGAAAGAAAGGTGTTATCATCTCCTATCTTAACGCGCTAAGCGTTCTTGAAAGGTATAGAGAATTAAAAAGATTGGAAAAAAAGAACGAGCTTACCTATTATTTGGTAATGCCGTAATGGCTCCAAACTGATTTTTGGTTTCTTGTCTCCCTTCTAATTGCTTTGTTCTTGGCAATTGATTCTGGTGTTTTGTATCCTCTTTTGTGGTCAAGGTGCACGCATACCGCACTATAACGCAGTTGTTTCGACTTTAAACCAAAATTGAACAAGCGCTCACCCAGCTCACGATCCTGTCCACCATATTGCATGCGCTCGTCAAAACCATTCACGTTCAAAATATCCTTTTTCCAACCAGAGGAATTATGACCGTTCCAACTTGCATTGGTGGGCGTAAAAGTATTCAGTAGTTTAGAAATTGTCCCCCTAGCCGTAAGCTTGTTGTTCTTAAAGGTTTTTGGAACCCCTTGTTCTTTTAGCCAATTGATGTTAAAACAATTCTGTTGCTCTATGTCCTCCAAAGTGATCATTTTGGAGATATTCATTGGAAGCATATAATAACCTCCCGATATAAAATACCCCTCCTCCTTATTCACATAATGAACTTCGATAAAATCTTCTCTTGGGATACAATCCCCATCTGTCATAATAATATACTCAGCACTGCATGCCTCAACGGCTTTATTTAAAATCCTAGATTTTTGAAAGCCTTCATCTTCTTGCCACACATGTACTATAGGGTAAAACACCTCCTTGGAAAGAGCGTCCAATAATTCCTTTGTTTTGGGACCAGAACCATCATCAGCAATTACCACTTCAAAACTCTTGAAAATCTGACAGTTAAAACCCCAAAGCACTTTCTTCAGCCACTCCTCTGAATTATAGGTGCTTACAATAACCGATATTTTAGGAACATCCTTTACATCTGTATTCATCATGGCAAAAATATAAAAGTCTGAATGTATATCTTTGCTCTTCATTAATTTTAGCCCAAATGCTAAGAAAAATCAAGTTAGGTATCATCAAAAAATTGAAGTTTTTACCTGCCGACTTCTATATGAAAGCCTATTACGAATATTATACGGGCAAAAAATTAAATCTTGATGACCCTATAGAATTCAATGCTAAGATTCAATGGCTCAAAGTTTTTTACAGACCTATGATTTTGAGCAAATTGGTAGATAAATATGAGGTTAGGGAATATGTTAAGGAAAAAGTTGGAGAAAAGTATTTGAACGACCTTATAGGTGTTTATGACCGTCCTACTGAGATTGATTTTGATAACCTGCCCAACAAATTTGTCCTAAAAGCTACGCACGGATATCATTTTAATCTGCTTGTAAAGGATAAAACCAAACTCAACAAAAAAAAGTCCAAGTTTTTAATGTACAAATGGCTTTCCAAGAACCAATACAAGCGAGGTGGACTGGAATGGGCCTATAAGCATGCAAAACCAAGACTTATTGTTGAGGAATATCTTGAGGAAATTGGAAAGGATGACATTAACGACTATAAATTCTTTTGTTTCAATGGGGTTCCAAAGCTTTTGCATGTTGATATTGACCGGGGAAGCAATCATTCAAGAGCATATTATGACATGGAATGGAACAAACTCCCTATTAAACATGATTCCATAGGTTTTATTGAGGGAGAAACTGAAAGACCCAAGAATTTTGAAGAAATGGCATCCGTAGCTGCTAAACTGGCAGGCAACTTTCCTTTTGTAAGGGTTGATTTATACAATTTGAACGAGAAGATTGTTTTTGGGGAAATGACATTCTATCCAGCAGATGGACGCTTGGAGTTTATGCCAGAGGAATACAATAAAATTGTAGGGGACTATATAACAATACCGGAGATTCCCCCAAACCAAAAATATATTACCAACTATTCCAATTCCAAATGAAAGTTGTAAAAGAACTCCCAATTTCAATTTTCAATACCCTACGTTTGTTGAGTATTCCTACCAAAAAATTGCAACAAGCAAACAAAGCAACGGTTCCTGTAATTGTTTCCCTGACCTCTATTCCTTCAAGATTAAAAAGTTTACATCTTGTTATTAGAAGTCTTATGAATCAAGATGTTGCTCCAAAAAAAATTGTATTATGGCTTAACAACGATTTAAAAGGCCATCTCCCCAAAGCTCTTGAAAAATTGATTTGTGAACGGTTTGAAATACGCTATTCCGAACTAACTTGTTCCCACAGAAAACTGATTCATTCCATAGAGGCATATCCAGAAGATGTCATTATTACCTGTGATGACGATTTAATGTATCGCAGAAATTGGTTGTCCATTTTTTACGATGAACACAAAAAGAATCCAAAAAATATCATAGGAAACCATACCATACACATTAATCATGATCATAGTGGGAATCCCCTTCCCTTCAAAAAATGGAAATATCCTAAGACTGAAGAAGTAAACCCACAGGCCATAACACCTATTGGCGCATGGGGTATATTATATCCACCCCATTCTGTTGATGAAAAGGTGCTTAATGAAAAATTGTTCTTAAAACTAGCGCCAAAAGCGGACGATCTGTGGTTTAAGGCCATGGGACTCTTAAAAGGGACCATTACCATACAGGCGGGGAACACACCCAAAGAACCAATCCCCATTGGAGGTACCCAAAAAGTGGCATTGAAGAAAGAAAATTTGGGGTTGGATAAAAATTCGGTGCAATGGAACGCCCTGAACGAACATTACAATCTGTCTAACATTATCAATAGCTAAGGAATTGACCCAAGAAATCAATAACTGCATAAAAGAACTCAAAGAAGGTAATCTTATCCTCTACCCTACCGATACGGTTTGGGGTATTGGGTGCGATGCCTCCAATCCAGAAGCGGTAAAAAAAGTATATGAGCTTAAAAAAAGAGAAGATAGCAAGGCCTTGATCTGTCTGGTTGCCAACCAAGCCATGTTGGAAAGACATATTGTGGAAGTTCCTGAAACGGCTTATGATATTATAGATCTGGCCACCAAGCCTACTACCATAGTTTTTGATCAGCCCAAAGGAATTGCCCAAAATCTCATCGCAGAAGACAACACCCTTGCCATCAGGGTGGCTTCCGATAAGTTTTGCCAATACCTCATTAACAAGTTTGGCAAACCTATCGTGTCCACCTCCGCAAATATCTCTGGTTTTCCTACTCCAAAACAATTTAAAGAGATCAGCTCAGAAATTTTAAAAGGAGTGGACTATGTGGTAAATTTGCCCGACGAGAACAAAAATCCTTCCCCTTCGTCCATTATAAAATTGAGCAATGACGGTCAGGTCAAGGTAATCAGGCAGTAAAAATGACGCAAGAATTCCACAAAAAGGCTATACAACATCCCATTTTTAAGCTTATTGGAGAAACTTCAGAAGAGTTGGGCATTGATTCCTATGTAATTGGAGGATTTGTCCGTGATTACTTTTTAAACAGAGGTACCCCAAAAGATATCGATATTGTAGCTATTGGAAGTGGAATCGAACTTGCACAAAAAGTCGCTTCCAAATTGGAAGGAAAACCTCAAGTCTCTGTCTTTAAAAATTTTGGTACTGCCATGATCAAATACCAAGATTTGGAATTGGAATTTGTAGGGGCAAGAAAAGAGAGTTATCACCGAGATAGTCGAAAACCAGTTGTGGAAGATGGAACTTTGGAAGATGACCAAAACCGAAGGGATTTTACCATCAATGCAATGGCTTTGGCACTGAATTCTTCGAATTTTGGGCAACTTTTAGATCCTTTTAACGGACTGGGAGATTTGGACCAGCAATGCATCAAAACCCCACTGGAACCTGGAATCACTTATTCCGATGATCCGCTTCGTATGATGCGCGCCATCAGGTTCGCCACCCAATTAGATTTTACTATCGAGCTAAAATCCCTTCAAGCCATTACGGACAATAAAAACCGTATTAAAATCATCTCCAAAGAGCGAATTGTTGACGAGCTCCACAAGATTTTGATGAGTAAAAAACCTTCCATCGGGTTTAAGCTTATGCACCAGACCGGACTTCTACCGCTCATCCTTCCGGAACTTACAGCACTGCAGGGTATTGAGGAAGTTGAAGGGCAACGGCACAAAGACAACTTTTGGCATACTTTGGAAGTGGTAGACAACATCTCGGAAAATACCGATAACCTTTGGTTACGGTGGGCAGCGTTATTGCATGATATCGGCAAAGCCCCAACCAAACGCTTTCATAAAAAAATAGGGTGGACATTTCATGCACATGAATTTGTAGGCTCCAAAATGGTCTACAAACTTTTTAAAAGGTTGCGGATGCCTTTGAACGATAAAATGAAATTCGTTCAAAAAATGGTGTTGATGAGCTCCAGGCCCATTATCCTTTCTGAAGATCATGTCACGGACTCGGCGGTCAGGCGTTTGGTCTTCGATGCTGGGGAATATGTAGAAGACCTCATGACCTTGTGCGAGGCGGACATCACCACAAAAAATCCAAGAAAACAGAAACGGTATAAGAACAATTTTAAAATTGTACGCCAAAAAATAGTGGAAGTTGAAGAACGGGATCATGTTCGCAATTTTCAACCTCCAGTGTCCGGAGAGGAAATCATGAAAACCTTCAGCTTAAAACCTTCCAAGGAAATAGGCATCATAAAAGATGCCATAAAAGAGGCCATTTTGGAAGGCGTGATTCCCAATGAGCATGATGCGGCTTTTCAATTTATGTTGGAAAAAGGCAAAAAAATGAACCTGAAAGCAATTACAGATGAAAAATAACAAATATGTAATCTATTGGTTACTCTCGGGTTGTGTATTGATTTTTATCATGGTGGTTGTAGGCGGCATTACCAGGTTAACGCATTCAGGACTTTCTATTTCAGACTACAAATTGATTACCGGCACCCTCCCTCCCATGGGGCAACAAGAATGGGAGGAGGCCTTTGAACTCTACAAACAATACCCGGAATATCAAAAATTAAACTATCATTTTACCCTTGAGGATTTTAAGAGCATCTATTTTTGGGAATGGCTGCATAGGGTTATTGGCAGGTTGATCGGGATTGTTTTCATTGTTCCCTTTTTGATTTTCTTAATCCGCGGAAAATTGGATGGTCCTACCATAAAAAAGTGTCTTGTTTTACTTTTCTTGGGTGGATTCCAAGGTTTTTTGGGCTGGTATATGGTAAAAAGCGGCTTGGTCGACCGTCCAGATGTCTCCCACTACCGATTGGCAGCACATTTAACCACAGCCTTTATCACTTTTGCCTACAGTCTTTGGGTAGCTTTGGATTTGATTTACCCATCAAAAAAGGAAATCAATAAGAACATCAGAAACCTGATAGGATTTGGATTGGTGGTCTTGATCATTCAAATTATTTGGGGCGCTTTTGTTGCAGGTCTTGATGCCGGATTTATCCATAACCACTGGCCGATGATGAGTGAGGGAAAACTTATTCATGAAACCGTCTATATTGAACAACAACCCGTAATCAATAATTTCATTGAAGGCAAGAGCGGCGTGCAGTTTATACATCGATATTTGGCCTATATAGTGGTAGCCATAATAGGGCTAATTTGGCATAGGACCAAGACTCTTAACCTTACACAAATGCAGGAAAAGGGTATTAAAACTTTGTTGATCTTGGTTTTGGTTCAATTTTTATTGGGTGTTTTCACCTTAATTTACGCCGTACCGCTTATTTTGGGGGTTGCGCATCAGATCGGGGCCTTTTTCCTCTTGGCGGCTATGACCTTTACTTTGCATAGATTCTCAAAATAAAACACTATTTATTGTAACTTTGCCGCACTTTAATTTTTGCTGAATGATTTATAAAATAAGGATAATACTTGATGCGGAGGACGATATCTTTCGGGATATTGAAATAGAGGATATAAGTACCTTAGAAGATTTTCATAATGCAATAACCCAGGCCTTTGGTTTTGGAGGTAGTGAAATGGCTTCTTTTTATACCTGTGACGAGGAATGGAACCAGGATGAGGAAATCGCTCTTTTTGACATGAGTGAAACCGGTTCCGATGTTAGGTTGATGAATGAAACCATTCTGGAAGATGTGGTTACCGAAAACTCCCCAAAAATGATCTACGTTTATGACTTCTTCAGCATGTGGACATTTTTTGTGGAATTGGCAGATATTACCGAAAAAGAAGACGGTAGGGTCTACCCAAACCTTCTATTCAGTTTTGGAGAACTGCCAGATTCACCTCCAGAGAAAAAGTTTGAATCAAAACCTTCTGTAGACTTTGATGATTCCTTTGGCAGCTATGATGACCTGGATTTTGATGAAAACTGGAATTAATACCCTTAACCTTTAATTTTTTACCAAAAAATGCTGAACCTGTATTCCGCCCAAATTGAAAGTGTCTCACTCCATCGTGTTGGAAATCAAAGTAAAAATGAGGCCATATTCTTATCCGAAGAACCCTTTTCATTAAATGATGAAATGTCTGGGCTGTTAAAGGAATATTTTTTTAAGCCGTTCAGGGAAAAAGAAGAAAACTATTTTAGGTTTTCCCATGAGGTTGATTTGGAATTCAATGAAGTTTTCAACGCAGTTTCCGAGCTTTTTGGTGATTTTTCCAAGTCGCACCAATTATCTAAAAAGATTACCAGCCACCTTTATGAGCAATCCAACCATCCACATATTAAAAGCGGTGAGGTTTATGTTGTCCATTTTTCAGATATGGTCATCGATAACCAAAAAACGGAGGCGGTTGGAATCTTTAAAAGTGAGTTGAAACATGATTTTCTCCAATTTGAAGAAAAAAATCAGAATCTTGAAATTTTGATTCGTCAAGGAATCAATATCAATAAATTGGATAAAGGCTGCATTGTTTTTAACATGAACAAGGAAGAAGGGTATAAGGTTTTATCTGTTGACAGTAACCGATATGACGCCAAATACTGGTTAGAAAATTTCTTGGGCCTCTCACCCTTGACCGATGAAAATTTTTATACCAAGAATTATCTAAAATTCTGCCAGAACTTTGCTAAAGATGTTGTGCTACCCGCCGAAGACAAACAGCAAGAGGTGCTCTTTATGAACCGCGCAGTGAACCATTTTGCCAAAAATGATGAATTTGAGGAAACCTCTTTTTTGAATGAAGTGATGGAAAATCCAGAGCTGATTCCTGAGTTCAAGCATTACAAAGTTGAAAAGGGACCCAAATATAGCATTGAGGATGTTTCCAATTTTGATATTGCCAACAAAGCGGTTTCTGATGCCCGGAAAAAAATCAAGAATGTTATTAATCTGGACACCAATATTCAGATAAAGATGGATTTCATCAACCCAGAATCTGCTCAAAAATTTGTGGAAAAAGGTTGGGACGAAGAACGGCAGATGTACTACTACCTAGTGTATTTCAACAAAGAGCAAAAAAGCTAGGACTCATTGTCCAAAATTTGCCTCATATTCACATCTTGGTAATTACGTTTCACAAAATCCAGAGCTAGGGATAGTACCTCTCCCATGGTGTTGCATTTTTTAAAATCCAGGTCCTTGGCCAGATCGTAAATTTCAAGCTTAAGCTTGGTAATATTCTCGTCCAATGAAATATTGTCTACAAGACATGCGTCCAACAACCTTTTGATTCGGTCCCCTGAACTCAATATTCTTTTTGCAACAATAGAGCGTTCCTCAATCTTATATTGATCTACAGAATGCTTTTGAAGTTTTTCTCGCACCAGCTCTACCATTTTATAGTTCTCCTTAAAAAACTGTGGTCGGTAGACTTTTAATTTTCCTTCAAAACATTGTTGGTCAAAATCTATGGCCCTGATCTTATAAACCACATGGTCAAAATCATGTGTGGGAACGATTACGTAGTTATAGGAACGCATATCACCCAATAATCTGATCATACAACGTTCATTGAACTTCACGAACTCTTTGGCCAACTGCGCCTTTTCCGGTTCAGTGCATTTGGGTAACATATCATCAATAAAAACATCACCGGGGATGCCTGCAATATGTTCTTCGATCAACGTATCTCCACATACCAAAAAGTTAAGGTTATAGGGAGATAGCATATGCTCCAATTCCAGCCCATAAATGCGGGAAGCATCGGTCTTTTTTATATAGAAATAGGTGTAATTGTCATTCAAAATGTTCCGCACCTTGATTCGAAAAGGTTTAGAATTCCCGAAAGTACAGTAATCCACCGCATCAACGTTCAGGTACTCCAGAATCCGGTCGCTTCCATCAGAATGTAAAATAGAATAGACCTTCTTTAAACTTAAATCGATTTCCTCTCGTTCAAAATCTGAATAATATACCCGTACCCAAAGGGTATCAGCTCCCTGCGAATCATAAACTATTACCGAACCGGAGAACCGTAACAAATCCTCATAAAAAATGGGAATCTCAATTTTTCGATTATATCTATGTAGATACCCCTCCAATTTTTCATTGACTGGATAGGCAGGCTTTTTCTTGGACATTAATTTTTCCTCGGACATTCTTTCCCTATTTTGTAACAAAATCCATAATACCTCGTCAAGTTACTATAAACAAATCAAAAAACGATTCCGACTTGGAAACTATACTGACCGTAAACAATCTGACAAAAAAATTCGGCTATCTCACAGCCGTTAAGGATTTGTCGTTTACCATTGAAAAGGGCAATGTCTATGGCATTTTAGGGCCTAACGGTAGTGGTAAATCCACCACTTTGGGCATTATTCTAAATGTGGTGAACAGGACCGCTGGTAATTTTAGCTGGTTTGATGGAACTACCTCAACCCATGAGGCTTTAAAAAAAGTTGGGGCTATCATTGAGCGTCCTAATTTCTATCCCTATATGACCGCAATTCAAAATCTGAAGCTGGTCTGTAAGATAAAAGAGGTTCATGAAACCAAAATACAGGAGAAATTGGAGCTCGTTGGTCTTTGGGACCGCAAGGACAGTAAATTCCGCACCTATTCCCTAGGGATGAAACAGCGGTTGGCTATTGCCTCTGCCCTGCTCAACGATCCAGAAATCCTGATTCTTGACGAGCCTACAAATGGGCTTGATCCTCAGGGCATACATCAGATACGCCAAATCATAAAAAAAATTGCTGGTCAGGGAACTACCATTTTATTGGCCTCGCATTTATTGGATGAAGTGGAAAAAGTATGCTCTCATGTAGTGATTCTGCGAAAAGGAGAGAAGCTATATTCAGGCCCCGTTGATGATATGTTGGCTAGTCATGGCTTTTTTGAGTTGCGAACAGCAGACATGGAAAAACTGGAAGCCTTATTGGAAAAGAATGCCAGTTTTGGAAAACTAAGTAAGGAAAATGGCACATTAACCGCCTTCCTTAAGGAAGAAATGAATGCAGAGGAGCTCAATAAAATGCTATTTGAACAAGGCATGGTACTTTCCCACTTGGTAAAACGTAAAGAAAGTTTGGAAGAGCAATTTTTAACCCTGACCAAAAATAAATAAACAGCAATGGTACGTTTACTACAGATAGAATTCATAAAACTTTGGAACAACAGGGCAAGTAAAATATTGATTACCTCTTATTTTGTCCTTTTGACCTCAATTGCCCTGATTGCGGCCATTAAGTTTGATATAGGCCCGGTAAAGTTCCATCTTGCTGATCAAGGAATTTTCAATTTTCCGTATATCTGGCATTTTAACACCTTCGTAACGGCTATTTTTAAACTGTTTTTGGCCATAGTCATTGTTTCAATGATGGCTAACGAGTACAGCAATAAAACCATCAAACAAAATTTGATAGATGGTTTGTCCAAAAAGGAATTCATCCTCTCAAAATTTCTAACAGTCATTTCTTTTTCATTGATTTCAACCATATTCGTTTTTGTGGTATCCATGATTTTGGGACTTGTTTATTCTGACTACAATGAGGTTTCCATCATTTTCTCCAACATGGAATTTTTACCAGCATTTTTCTTAAAGCTGGTTGGATTCTTCTCCTTTTGTCTTTTTCTGGGAATCTTTGTCAAACGTTCTGCGTTTGCGCTAGGCTTCCTTATTTTATGGGCCGTTTTGGAACAGATTGTCTTTGGATTATTAGGGTGGAAAGTCATGAGCTGGGACAATGCCAAATTGGTCAAGGATTTCTTTCCCTTGGAGTCAATGACAAACCTGATCAAGGAGCCCTTTACAAGGCTTTCAGCTGTGCAAAACATAGGTAATCAGATAGGGGAGAACATGAAATTTGACTATCATGTATATTGGTATGAATTTCTAATTGTCCTTTTTTGGACCGCTCTTTTTGTCTATTTATCCTATGCATTGTTGAAAAAGCGCGATTTATAGTATCTTGTCAGGTACTTTTATTGCGTTGAATGCTATATAAATACATATACCTATTTCCTGTTTTCCTGTTTTCCCTTGCCTCTTTTGGACAGGGAGAGACCTCCAATTGGTATTTTGGAAATGGTGCGGGTATAAAATTCAATAATGACGGAACCGTTGTAGCTCTTAACGACGGTAGGATAAACACCTTTGAAGGTTGCGCCTCAATATCAGATGCCTCGGGTAATTTACTGTTATACACTGATGGCATTCGGGTTTTTGATGGAAACCACGATCTTATGCAAAATGGTTCTGGGCTTTATGGTGACCCTTCCAGTACACAATCTGCCATCATTGTACAAAAACCCCAAGACCCCAATATCATTTACATTTTCACGGTTGACACCTCAACTTTTGAAGATGATCCAGATAGGGGCCTAAATTATTCCGTCGTTGATCTTACCCTTAATGGTGGAAATGGTGCGGTAGTTCAAAAAAATGTCAATTTGCTGCAAGATTGTTCAGAGAAGATTTCTGCTGTGATCAAAAATTGTTTGGACGAATCTATTTGGGTGGTTGTTTTGGGCTCAAATGGTGGTCCAGTAGGTCAATTCAATGCCTATCACGCATTTGAGGTTTCAGCTGTAGGTGTCAACACCACTCCGGTCACAAGTACATTCAATAGTCTACAGATTGTTGATCCCAGAGGGTACTTAAAGTTTTCTGCTGATGGCAAAACCTTGGCAAGTGCCAATTCCAATGATGGCCTCTTTTTATATGATTTTGACGCGGATACGGGTATTGTATCCAATCAGCAGAGGTTAACAGTGGCAGCTCCCAACAAATTTCCATATGGCATTGAGTTTTCGCCAAACCAACAGTTCTTGTATGCCCATACCTCCAACAATGAACCAGCCGCACAGGAAGGAGGTCATTCATCTTCCCTACTGCAGTTTGATCTCAATGCTCCAAACATCTCAACATCGGAAGTAGAAATTGATAGAAGATCCATATATAGAGGAGCCCTTCAATTAGGCCAAAATGGAAAAATATACAGAACCATAGCGGAAAACTACATCAGAGGGACCTCATATTTAGGGGTTATTGAAAATCCCAATGAAAAAGGAAATGCAGCAAACTACAGACATAATGCCGTATATCTAAATGGACGAAATGCCACTCAAGGTCTCCCTCCTTTCATTCAATCTTTTTTTGATAGGGTAGCAATTATAAAAAATGCCGATGGTTCCACTTCCACTTCGTTGGATGTTTGTTATGGAGAACCGTTTACACTTGAGGCGGAAAACATCCCTAATGCGATTTATACCTGGGAAAAAGATGGAAATCCAATCAACAACCCAAGTAACATCCTCACTATAAATCCAGCTGACTTTACTGATTCTGGACGTTATTCCCTTGAGATCACGTCTAGTGACCCAGGTGAGTGTCCAATAATTGGTGAAGCCTTCATATCGGTAAATCCACTTCCGGACACCCCACCTCTTTTTCTGGCACAATGTGATGTTGACACCAATAATGCAATTGACGGTATCACCATTTTTAACCTGGAACAGGCAATTTTTGATTCTTCATATTCTTTTTCGTTTTACGAATCTTTGGCTGATGTAAATGCGGACAATCCCATAGGAAACCCTATTGGTTACACCAATACTACTCCATTCAATCAAACCATTCATTACAAAATTACCGATGCATTGGGTTGTGAGAATTTTGGGGAACTGGAGTTGGAAATCAGATCTGTGGTTTTGGCACCAGAAGATGAAAAGTCATTTTACCAGTGTGATGAAAACCCTGAAGACCAATTGTTGGAAGCAACTTTTAATCTAAGTGATTTTAAACAATTAAATTACCCAAATGAGGATATTGCTTTTTACGCTACCCTAGAAGATGTAAGCTTGGAGCAAAATCCAATATCAGGCGCCTATAAGAGTTCGTCCAAGGCAATCTATGTTAGAATTGAGGATGAAAATGAGTGTGAGGATATCGATGTTGTCAATCTGATTGTCAACCCTACCCCATTCGTTAATTTTGACAGTGAATTTTTATGGTGTACCGATGGTCCTCCACTTCCCATAGAAGCTCCCGGTGGTTTTGATATATACCAATGGTATAAAAATGAAGGGGCATCACGTCAAGATATGGGAAGCCAACAAAATATTCAGGTTTCTTCTATTGGAAATTATATACTTCTGGTGGGTTATCGTTATACCACAACTGACGGAGTCTTTGAATGCACCAATGAGTTTAGTTTTGAAGTAAGGCCATCTAATATTGCCTTAATCGAAGATGTTCATATCGAAGATATCTCAGACAACAATTTGGTAGAGGTAGCCGTTTCTGGTGATGGTGATTACGAATATTCCTTGGACGGATTCAGTTATCAGGATTCGCCATTATTTACAGATGTGCAACCAGGCTTACCCACCATTTATGTGAGGGACAAAAATGGATGTGGTATATCCAAAAAAAGAATTTCGGTTGTTGGATACCCCAAGTTTTTTACACCCAATGGAGATAACATCAATGATTCTTGGCAAATCATTGGTATAAATGAACAATTCCAAGCTGAAAGCATGATTTCCATCTACGACAGATTTGGAAAACTTATTGCGCAAGTGAGCCCAAAAACAGGAGGGTGGAACGGTACTTTCAACAATAGTGCAATGCCTGCCTCTGACTACTGGTTCAAGGTTGCTTTGGAAGACGGTAGGATATTTAAAGGTCATTTTGCTTTAAAAAGGTAGCATAAGTCTATTTAAACTGTATTAGTAAAACAATGTTTAAGAATATTGCTTATTTACTTTTACCCATGTATCTGGTATTCAACACCATTGAAAACAGCACTGGATATGTTAGAAAAATGGTTCCGGGAGAAACCACAGTACAGACCTGCGATCACTTTATCAATACTCCTCCAGATTTTTATGCCTGTGATACCGACAACAACAGTATTGAACAATTCAGTATTGACCTTGTGGCACTGGAAAGACAGGTTATGGGCAGTCAAACCGGTTTAACGATTTCATACCATTCGCCAATGGGTGTTGTTTTAGATATGACAGATCCAGGCAACCAGTTGGCGGTTAATCAGCGTACTATTTGGGTAAGGTTGACCAATGCGGAAGGTTGTTATAAAGAAACCACGTTTGATTTGATTCTGGAATCACCAATTAAAGCCAATAAACTTGAAAACGTTGAAGAATGTGAAAGTTTCACACTTCCTCCTTTGAATACCAACAATCAATATTATACACAAATCAATGCGGGTGGTACCATGTTAAACCCCGGAGATATTATAAACAAGTCCCAAACCATTTACATCTATGCTAGCTCAAACAGTTGTAGTGATCAGAGTAAGTTCTTGGTAACAATTGATCCAAAAATCTGCGATGAGCCTACTGAAGTGTGTAAAATTGAGTTTCCAAAATTCATAACACCTAACAATGATGACATAAACGACAGTTTTAAACCTTTAAAAAATGATTGTGGAACCAATGGCATCCTGTATATATATGATCGTTATGGAAATTTGTTAAGGCAATTTGCTGCAAATGATGGAGAGTGGAAAGGTGATTTCAAGGGCACTGCCCTACCTGCATCGGACTATTGGTATCGGTTCGTATCTGAACAGGGTGATAAAGAATTTAGTGGACACTTTGCATTAAAACGATAGTTTGCTGAAAAAAGAATCACTAATTTAAAGAGTTTGATTTTTGTCAAATGTTAAAAAAATTGCTTCTCATATTCACTTTGTTCATTTCCATTATTGGAACAGCGCAAACATGTCCAGATTTGGTCGGCCCTGTAAATGGCGACACCAATGTCCCAGTGGATACAGCAATTTCCTGGGAATCAGTGGATGGAATCCCGGCATATCGCATTCGTTTGGGCACAACTCCTGGTGGAGCTGAAATTTTGGAACGATCCGTTGGCAACTCAACTTCTTACACTCCCCCATTAGGGCTTCCAGAGAGCACCCAAATATATGTAACCATAATTTTGGATTTTTTGTTTGAAAGTGGTGATGATATTGTTTGCCCAAGCCAATCATTTACTACAGAAAACGTAACCATACCTCCGGGCTGCACAACCATGAGAACCCCACTGGATGGGGCCATTAATGTGAGTGTCTTTTCGAACTTGGTTTGGAATTACGCACCTAAGGCCACAAGTTATGTAGTTAGCTTGGGGACGACACCCGGAGGGAATGATATCCTTCTTCCTACCAATGTGGGAAATGCACTTTCCTATAATCCTCCAGGTCAATTTCCTGCAAACACGACAATATATGCCACAGTATCGCCTCGTAATGAAAATGGCGCAGCCACAAGTTGCACAGAAACCAGTTTTACAACGGGAGCATTGGCGAGCCTACCAGGATGTACAAACCTTGTAAGTCCATTGGATGGTGATATCAACGTTCCTTTGACTCCATTCATAGAGTGGGTATCTGTTCCAGGCGCTACTGGCTATCGGGTCACCATAGGCTCATCCCCAGAAGCAGCCGATGTTCTGGACAATGCTTCATTTTCTACAAATTCCACTTTTGTTTTGGATTTTGAACCGAACCGAACTTTTTTCATCACCATTGTTCCCTTCAACGCTGCTGGAAGTGCACTGAGTTGCGGGCAGGAAAGCTTTTCCACCTCTTTGGGGTGCGGTCCATATTTGGATGTGGCCACAGGTGAAACTGTAACATTAAATCCTGAAATCAATTTTCCAGATACCTTATCCCTATGTCAAAATGAGGCTCCATTTATGGTAACTTCAAATGATGTAGCAGATGGGTACCGATGGTATCAGATTGATCAATTTGGCAATGAGTCTTTGCTATCCGAAACCAATGAAGTTGCTCTTAGTGAAAATGGAATTTATAAATATGAAGCCTATAATTTGATTCCGCAATCAGGAGGCACCTTGGAATGTCCAACAACCCAAACATTCAATGTGGTTTCCTCGGAAATTGCATCTATTGGAAACTTGCTCGTTACGGAAAACGTAACCGGATTACAGATTGCGGTTGAAACTTCAGGAAATGGAGATTATGAATATGCTATCGATAACATTGATGGGCCCTATCAAAATAGCAATGTTTTTAAAGCTGTGAAACCAGGAACACATACTTTTTATGTTCGTGATAAAAACGGCTGTGGAATCGCCGAGAAAAAATTTGTTCAAGATCTTACTGTTGAAGGTTTTCCAAAATTCTTTACCCCCAATGGAGATAATGTCAACGATTTTTGGCAATTTATACAGCCCCCTGGTGGTGAGGAAATTGTATTGCTGAATATCCGCATATTTAATCGTTATGGCCAATTTTTAAAAGAAATCACCCAAAACTCCCAAGGATGGGATGGCAATATTGCCGGACGCCCCTCACCTTCTGGTGATTATTGGTACAAAGCTGTAGATGTTATGAACAGGGAGGTATTTGGCCATTTTTCTCTTAAAAGATAATCTTGTTCTTTCACTTCATTTTGGTATATCGCTTTAGTATTTTTATGGAATGAAGTTTCAGGTAGTATCAGAATTTAACCCCACAGGTGACCAACCCGAAGCAATACGGCAATTGGTCAATGGAATTCAGGAAAAAGAAGCACATCAGACCTTATTGGGTGTAACAGGCTCTGGAAAAACGTTTACAGTGGCCAATGTGGTGGAATCCGTGCAACGTCCAACGCTTGTATTGGCCCACAACAAGACCCTAGCCGCACAATTGTATTCCGAGTTTAAACAGTTTTTTCCAAAAAATGCCATTGAGTACTTTGTGTCATACTATGATTACTATCAACCGGAAGCTTATATCCCTACCAGCGGACTTTACATTGAAAAAGATCTATCCATCAATGAGGACATAGAAAAACTCAGGTTAAGTGCCACTTCATCATTGCTATCCGGAAGAAGGGATGTGCTGGTAGTCGCTTCTGTATCCTGTCTTTATGGTATTGGAAACCCGGTGGAATTTCAAAAAAATGTAATATCCATCCATAGAGATCAGGTAATCTCAAGGACCAAATTCTTAAAACAACTCGTCCAAAGTCTTTATTCCAGGACAACAGCCGATTTTAGAAATGGAAATTTCAGGGTCAAAGGCGATGTTGTGGATGTATTCCCAGGTTATGCCGACCACGCTTTCAGGATTCACTTTTTTGGGGACGAAATTGAGGAAATTGAAGCTTTGGATCCTTTCAACAATAACGTGATAGAGGAGTATGATTCACTGAACATTTATCCTGCCAATATGTTCGTGACCTCTCCTGATATTCTTCAAAATGCCATCCATCAAATTCAGGATGATCTGGTAAAACAAATTGATTATTTCAAGGAAATAGGCAGACCTCTTGAAGCAAAACGTTTAGAGGAAAGAACCAATTTTGATTTGGAAATGATTAGGGAACTCGGCTATTGCTCTGGGATTGAAAATTATTCCAGATACTTGGACGGAAGGGAGCCTGGCACAAGGCCTTTCTGCTTATTGGACTATTTCCCGGACGACTATTTAATGATCATTGATGAAAGCCATGTAACCATTCCGCAGGTCCATGCCATGTATGGTGGTGATCGCTCCAGAAAGGAAAATTTAGTGGATTACGGATTCAGACTTCCTGCGGCAATGGATAACAGACCTTTAAAGTTTGAGGAATTTGAAGTCCTACAGAATCAGGTCATTTATGTGAGTGCCACCCCTGCCGATTATGAATTGCAATTAAGCCAAGGGGTTTATGTAGAACAAGTCATTAGACCGACTGGGTTACTGGACCCCATCATTGAAGTCAGGCCCAGTATGAATCAAATAGATGATTTGGTAGAGGAAATTCAACAACGTGTTGAGGCAGATGAAAGAACCCTTGTGACAACTCTGACCAAGCGTATGGCAGAGGAGCTGGCCAAGTATCTTGCAAGAATAGATGTGCGTTGCAGATACATTCACAGTGATGTAGATACTTTGGAACGCGTTGAAATAATGCAGGATTTGCGAAAAGGGATATTCGATGTTTTGATAGGCGTAAATCTGTTACGAGAAGGATTGGACTTACCCGAAGTTTCACTTGTGGCCATTTTGGATGCGGACAAAGAAGGTTTTTTACGCAGTAACCGTTCTTTGACCCAAACCGTGGGCCGTGCCGCCCGTAATTTAAACGGAAAAGCCATAATGTATGCGGATACCATTACGGAAAGCATGCAAAAAACCATTGATGAGACCAATTACCGTAGGGAAAAACAGATGGCTTACAATACCAAGAACAATATTACTCCCAAGGCATTGAATAAAAATCTGGACAATGCACTCGCCAAAAACTCCGTTTCCACCTATCATTTTCAAAAAGAAGAGTTGCGTGCTGCAGAACCTGATCTAGAATACCTAACCCAAGATCAAAAGGAAAAAATGATTCGGGAAAAAAGAAAGGCCATGGAGAAAGCTGCCAAAGAACTTAATTTTATGGAAGCGGCCAAGTTACGGGATGAAATTAAAATGCTGCAGGAACAAGAATAGAAGAAAGCCCCACCAAACGGCAGGGCTTTCCCCAACTAACCAACTAAACCAACCATCATGAAACACCTAAGTTGGTGTTCTACAATTTTTTATTTGGATTTATCCAATGGAAATCATTCTCTTAGGCTCTGGCAGGGCCTCATCCTTTTTTGGAAGAATCACCCTTAAAATTCCATCTTCATATTTTGCATCTATTTTGGTGCCATCTACTGTTTCAGGCAATGTAAATGCTCGATTGAAAGATGAATATGTAAATTCTTTTCTGGTATAATTTTCCTTGGTTTCCTCATTCTCCGATTTCGCTTCGCTTGAAATGGTAAGAATATCATTGTCTACCTCAACTTTAAAATCTTCTTTTTTGGCTCCGGGAACAGCAAGTTCCAATTCAAAACCATCGGTATTGTCCTTTATATTTACAGCAGGAACTGAAGGATTCCAATTATCGACGCCCCCAAACCAATCAGGAGTGAACAAATCGTTCATTAAGGAAGGAAAAAACAAATTATTTCTTTTAACTAAACTCATGGTGATCAAATTTTACATTAAACATTTAAATCACCTAACCATAGTCAAATGCTATACCATGATAGAATACATGTCATTTTGACATTTTATTAACAAATATTAATGACAAAATGTCCTAGTTGTAGTGTGCTTTAAAAATATTGATGAGTACATCTGGCGGAACCACCTTATTTGGATACTTGTGCATAACCTCTAAAACCTGTCCAATAGCTGAGGGAGGCAACCCCATGGCAAGGCCTACATTATGTAGTGTGCTAATCTCTTTTTCGTGCTGCTCTTCATCAATATTCATCAAAAGTAGTAACCTATGGAACTGAACAATGCGCTCAGCCTGGGATTTAAGTACAACTTTGGGAGATTTTTTCCTTAAAAGTTCGGTAAAAGTACGCTCATCTATACCAAGATTTGAGGCAACACTGAGTAAAAAGTGGTGTTCAGAATCCTTCATGGAATGATCCACCCTAGCAAACGCAATCATTTCAGAAAGTATGCTCAATTTCTCTTCGTACGTTCCCATTTTATGTGTTTTGAGGCCAAGTGGTAGTTAGATAACTCCAAAACACACAACTTTAGTGCGCAAATAGGTTAAATTACATTGAAATAATCCTTCAACAGAAAACAAAAAAGGCAATGCTTTTCGCATTGCCTTTTACTTCTTAATGAAATACGGTTTATCCCAATACTTCTTTTACTTTATCTGCCGCTTCTTGGAATTGAACAGCTGAATGTACCGCCAATCCAGAATTATCAATAATCTCCTTGGCCAATTCGGCATTGGTACCTTGCAACCTTACGATGATAGGTACTTTAATGGCATCACCCATGTTTTTATAGGCATCCACAACTCCTTGGGCAACCCTATCACAACGTACAATACCACCAAAAATATTGATTAGGATTGCTTTTACGTTAGGGTCCTTCAAAATGATTCGGAAAGCTTCTTCTACCCTTTTGGCATCAGCAGTACCACCTACATCCAAAAAGTTAGCTGGCTCGCCGCCCGCCATTTTGATCAAATCCATAGTGGCCATGGCCAATCCGGCTCCATTTACCATACAACCTACGTTACCATCAAGGTCCACATAGTTAAGGCCAACCTCTCTAGCTTCAACCTCAATAGGGTTTTCCTCACGAAGATCTCGCATTTCTGCGTAGGTCTTTCTTCTATACAGTGCATTATCATCAATGGATACCTTGGCATCCACAGCCATAATCTTGTCATCAGATGTTTTTAAGACCGGATTGATCTCAAACAAACTGGCATCACTTTCTTGATATGCTCTGTACAAGGCGGAAACAAATTTCACCATTTCCTTGAATGCCGTACCTGATAAACCAAGGTTGAACGCTATTCTACGCGCTTGGAACGGTAACAATCCAGTGGCTGGGTCAATTTCTTCCGTATATATTAAATGAGGGGTTTTTTCAGCAACCTCTTCAATATCCATACCTCCTTCGGTAGAGTACATGATCATGTTTCTACCTGTACCTCTGTTCAACAGTACGGACATGTAAAACTCATTGGTCTCGCTATCTCCCGGATAGTATACGTCCTCAGCAATAAGTACCTGGTGTACTTTTTTACCTTCTGCCGAAGTTTGCGGAGTAATCAAGTTCATCCCGATGATGCTTCCGGCCAATTCTTCGACTTCTTTCAGGTTCTTGGCCAATTTTACACCGCCACCTTTACCACGTCCACCTGCGTGCACCTGAGCTTTAATAACATGCCAGCCCGTTCCTGTTTCTTGTGTAAGCTGCTTGGCAGCATCTACCGCTTCTTTGGCATTACGGGCAACAATTCCTCGTTGGATTCTAACCCCAAAGCTGGCTAAAATTTCTTTTCCCTGATATTCGTGAAGATTCATCTGCGAATTAACTTTTGTTTGGCGACAAAAATAGAAAACGACTTTGACAAATTGAAGATGAAAAGGGAATAATTGAACTTGAAGGAACTAGACTCAAAAAACAAGTCAAAATATCTGATTACCGACCGACCCGTTTACACTTTGAAATCCTCATAATCCAAGGGGTCAAAGTTTTTGAAATGCCCATTCATTTCAATAATGGTCTTAGTGCGATTGATTTCTTGCAGTACATTTGTAGTAGTCTCCAAATGGCTCTTTATAAAATTCAATCGGTCTATTTCACTAGAAATTTGTAACAATTGATATTCTTGCTCAAAAGAAAGTCCCATCTTATGGGCCAAAGAATAACTATTAAATTGCTTGGGAGGAATTTTGGTGAACGGAACATCCATTAAATCGTACAAAATCTCTAATTTTTCGAGGACTTCCTTTCGCAATGCTTCATCTGCATCATTTTTAGCATCCAAAAACTCTACGTCCCCGCCGGCATAAAGTTTTCCTTCCATTTGATTCTCAAAAGAAAGGATTTTAAACACCTGCCTTGCCACACAAACCACATCCATTTCGCCACTTTCATAGGTATTTACAACCTCCACCAGTTGCACCTCAGTACCATAAGCTATGGTCTTGTCAATATAAACCGGTATTCCAAATGTTACCGCCTCTTGCCTACAATCGTTGATCAACTGTTTGTAGCGTTCTTCAAAAATATGTAACGGAACAGTTTCACCAGGGAAGAAAACAGATTGCAATGGGAATAGAGGTAATTTCATCATTGGAATTTGTGTTAAAAATACAATGCGGAATTTAAAGCGGCAAGTGATAGATTTATCACAATTGTTATTTATACAACAATTTGTTATATAAATATGATTTGGTATGATATTCTTGCGGGACTAAATGGCAACCTTTAGATTTGTTTGAAAGACTAATGACTTATGACTTCTTCAAATTTGTTAAATCTAGCGGATAAATTCGGTGCTCCGCTATATGTATATGACAGCAACACGATTGCCTCACAATTTCAAAGGTTGACCAAAGCTTTTGCAGGTGTTGGTAGTTTAAGGTTAAATTATGCGGCCAAGGCGCTTTCCAATATTACCATACTTCGATTAATGAACCATTTGGGCAGTGGCTTGGATACGGTTTCCATTCAGGAAGTAAAACTGGGTCTTATGGCTGGTTTTAAACCCGAATCCATTATTTACACCCCCAATGGCGTTTCTTTGGAAGAAATTGAAGAAGCTTCTGCGCTTGGTGTTCAAATCAATATAGACAACCTATCAGTTTTGGAGCAGTTTGGCAGTAAACATCCCGATGTTCCTGTTTGCATAAGAATCAATCCACATGTTATGGCGGGTGGAAATTCAAAAATTTCCGTAGGGCATATCGATTCTAAATTTGGTATCAGCATACATCAAATCCCACATTTGTTACGTATTGTGGACTTGACCAAAATGAACATTAATGGAATCCATATGCATACCGGGAGTGATATCCTAGACATTGATGTATTCCTTTATGCTTCAGAAATTCTTTTTGAAACAGCCAAAAACTTCAAAAATCTTGATTTTATTGACTTTGGCAGTGGATTTAAAGTTCCCTATAAAACTGGCGACATTCAAACCAATATTGAAGAACTGGGCAAAAAACTAACGGCTAGATTCAACGAGTTTTGTGCAGAATATGGCAAAGAACTGACATTGGCTTTTGAGCCAGGAAAGTTTTTGGTAAGTGAAGCCGGTTCCTTTTTGGCAAAGGTCAATGTGGTAAAACAAACCACTTCCACCGTTTTTGCAAGTGTTGATTCCGGTTTCAATCATTTAATTCGCCCCATGCTTTATGGCGCTTCCCATGAAATAGTTAATTTATCCAATCCAAAGGGTAAGGAACGTTATTATTCGGTTGTTGGCTATATTTGTGAAACGGATACTTTCGGTAGTAACCGCAGAATCAATGAGATTTCTGAAGGCGACATCCTTTGTTTTAAAAATGCTGGAGCGTATTGTTTCACCATGTCCAGTAATTATAATTCAAGATATCGCCCTGCTGAAGTGCTTTGGCACAAGGGAAAGGCGCATCTAATTCGTGAAAGGGAAACTTTTGATGATATCCTCAGAAATCAGGTTGATGTAAAGGATTTGTTTAAAAAACCAAAAGCAGCTGCTATAAAATAATATGGATGTATTGGCCATTTTAATTTCAATTGTTTTAATTATTTTGGCCATACTTCATTTTTTTTGGGCTTTGTTTGGCATCAAAAACCCAGAAACCGTTGTTCCCACCACAATAGGAAGTAATCACGTAAAAACGCCCAATAAGATTATGGCGGTGCTTGTAGGCCTTTTTCTACTTGGCTTTGCATTTGTATTCATTAATAAAATTATCAATTATGTTGATTTTGAATGGTTGCAATATGTTTCCATAGGTGTTGGCATCATTTTCATTATCCGAGCTTTTGGGGATTTTAAGTATGTAGGTTTTTTTAAAACCGCCAAGAACAGTAAGTTTTCTGCCTTGGATACACGATACTATTCGCCATTGTGTTTACTTATGGGTGCATTGATCTTGATTCTGGAGTTGATGGACTAAACACTATTTTGGCACAATTTTCGTTAGTTTTGTAATGGTCGCAAGACTAAACCCACAAAAACAAGGAACGATGCGTGCAGTTTTTACCTACTTTACCCAAATTAGTTTATTTCTTTTTCTTTTGGTCGGATTCCAGGCCCAAGCACAAAATGTGCAATGGTTAAGCTGGAATCAAGCAGTGGAATTGTCTAAAACCGATGCCCAGCCCAAGAAAATGTTTATCGATGTTTATACAGATTGGTGCGGATGGTGCAAGAAAATGGACAAGGATACTTTCCAAAATCCGGAAGTCGCAGCTTACATGCAGGACAACTTTTATATGGTGAAATTGGATGCCGAAGGGAAGGACCCCATAGATTTTCAGGGGAAGACTTTCAAATTTGTACCTTCTGGACGAAGAGGTTATCATGAGTTTGCAGCTGCACTTTTGCAAGGCAAAATGAGCTACCCAACCGTGGTTTTCTTGGATGAAAAGCTAAATATGCTATCGCCGGTTCCCGGATACCAAAAGGTTAAACCATTTCTTCAGATTGCCCGCTATTTTGGGGACAATATCTACAAGGACAAGGATTGGCAAACCTATGCTGGGAAATAGTTCTCTATTTTAAATCTAGATTTAAGATATATTCATCTCCTCTTGGACCATCGGCAAACTCTTTGGTAAAGAAAACAATGTCCTCATAGCTTCCTGTCGCATCAAACTTAAAACTTTGGCAAGAAAACGAATCAGGCTCAATTTCATTAGGGTTTGCTGACAAAGATTTCATGGATAGCTCCTCGTTTATCTCCATTGGCAGTTCAAAATCATAGTACGGAATTCTTAATGCAGAAGTTGTCGGCCTATTCTTAAAACGCCAAAAAAATTGGTTAATGCTTCCATCCCCATTAAGCGAAACTTTATCAAAAAAGAATTCAGAATAATCGTAATCCCCTGAGAAATTTAATAAATCATCTGTTCGTGAAATGTCAAAGTCTGGAATAAAAAAATCGATAGCGATACCCTTTTGAGAAGTTTGAAATCGTTTTTTACCCTCAGTAATGGATAATTGTCGCTGGAAAACTTCAAATTCCTCTAGAACAGGAACTTCCAAAGCGTTTTCTGTAAGCATTGATATTTCATCTCCATTTTCAAAAATCCTTCGATACTTATAGTTTTGATAGTCGCTCTCATCATAAAAACCGTTAATGCTCAGATAATAGGAACCTGTATTCTCAGGAATTTCCATTTTTACGAATGAGTTTGGTTTTTTAAACTCCGCTAATTCATAGGACGATTTGTCAAAGTCATTGATAAGTAAGTATTCGTACTCTGAAATTGCTGTAACTTCAGTCGTCGGGAATGAAAACAGTACCTCACTTTGGCCATTTTGAAGGGAGTTATTGTATAATATTCTATAGCTTCCACTAAAACCAGAAAAGCTCTGCAGTATTGCGTTATGGGAATGTACAACAGGCAAATGGGTTGATTCTACCAGAATCTCAATATTATTGTCCGAGTTGGTTCCAGGTTGCTCTCTTGCGGTTCCACGCTCCTCATCTGTAGGCAATATAGTTCCCGGAGGGATATCAGAAACTGACGAGAAGAATTGAAAACTTTGTGGGCTTTTACCAATTGTATATCGTGTCAAGGTAATATTCTGGTGTGAAAAGGAATCATCTGCAAAGAAATCGAGAACCTCTTCCATTTCAACTTTTTTATACGCTAGCAGTTTGCCAGTAAGATCGTTTATCGCATAATAGTCTTCTGCAACTTCTGCTTCTGTACCCCTCGAAGGGTTTGGTATTCGTACCAAAAGCTTCTTCAATTCAAAAGATATTTCAACTGTACTTTCATTACCACTGTCATCAACAGAAACTATTTTCAAATTTTTAGGTCCAGAAGAATAATCGAATGGATTAATTTGGAAATTAAAGCTTTTCGCCGTCGAAGAGAATATCTCCTCACCGTCCAACAAGATCCTATTTACAAGCTCATTCGAGTCATCCTGAATCGTGAAGTATAAATCGGTCAGCACTTGAATTACATTGGGTGTTTCGGGAGCCTGAATCGTTGGAGGAGTATTATCCAGTTGAATATCATCATCTGTAGGAATTTCTTCGGAGTCGCTACCACAACCTACCCAAACAAACACCAATAAAAGATAGAAAAAAGTTGTTCTCTTCAACATAAGTAAGGTTAATTAATACGAGAACTCCTAAAGTAATCCTTTGATCACTTTTTGACAAGAAATTCAGACAAAAGGGTTTAATTACCTACTATAGTTAGGACTTTCTTTGGTAATAGTCACATCATGTGGGTGACTTTCATTGATGCCGCTTGCAGTAATTTTAACAAATCTTCCGGTTTCTTTTAAGGTCTCAATATCCTTGGCACCGCAATAGCCCATACCGGCACGCAATCCGCCAACAAATTGATGGATACTTTCAAACAGTTCTCCTTTATAGGGTACACGACCTACTATCCCTTCCGGTACCAGTTTTTTAATATCATCCTCTACATCTTGGAAATAACGGTCCTTACTTCCCTCCTTCATGGCTTCCACGGACCCCATACCTCTGTACGATTTGAATTTACGGCCTTCGTAAATAATGGTTTCGCCTGGGGATTCCTTCGTTCCCGCCAAAAGAGAGCCTAACATCACCGTATCTGCTCCTGCTGCTATCGCTTTTGGAATATCACCCGTATATCGGATTCCACCATCGGCTATAACCGGAACACCAGTACCTTTTATGGCTGCCGCCACTTCCAACACTGCAGAAAACTGCGGAAATCCTACTCCGGCAACAACCCGTGTGGTACAAATGGAACCTGGTCCAATACCTACCTTCACGGCATCCGCTCCAGCTTCTACCAAATATTTTGCAGCTTCACCTGTAGCTATATTCCCTACAACCACATCAAGTTCAGGAAAAGATTTTTTTACATCTTTTAATACACCCACAACGCCTTTGGTATGACCATGGGCCGTATCGATGATTATAGCATCTACTCCAGCATTCACCAAAGCTGCTGCTCTATCAACTGCATCCGGGGTAACCCCAATGGCTGCTGCAACACGTAAACGTCCGTATTGATCCTTGTTCGCAATTGGTTTTTGGGTCAACTTGGTGATATCCCTGAAAGTAATCAATCCAACCAAGACATCTTTGTCATTTACAACCGGAAGCTTTTCAATCTTATTTTTTTGCAAGATAACTTCTGCCTCCTGCAAGGATGTCCCTTCACCAACAGTTACCAGATTCGCTGAGGTCATCACTTCAGATATAGGTCGGTCATTGTTCTTCTCAAACCGTAAATCTCTATTAGTAACGATTCCAATCAACTTTTTATCAGCATCAACAATTGGAATTCCACCAATGCTATGTTCCTTCATACTTGCTTTTGCATCACGTACAGAGGAGTTTAGTGGTAGCGTAACTGGATCCATGATCATGCCACTTTCGGCTCGTTTTACCTTTCTTACCTTAAGTGCCTGCTGATCTATGGTCATGTTTTTGTGCAAAACACCTATACCACCCTCCCTTGCCATGGCAATGGCCATTTGGGATTCAGTCACAGTATCCATCGCTGCTGAAACAACGGGAACATTTATGGTAATATTTCTAGTGAATTTTGTTTGGATATTGACTTCTCGGGGAAGAACTTCCGAGTATCCAGGCACAAGGAGAACATCATCATATGTTAGTCCTTCGCCAACGATTTTATTTAGGTGGGCTTCCATTGCAATTACGGATTAATTGCGTGCAAATATACCATATTTTAATTCAAGTTGAACCTTATCGGAGTTTGAGGTGTTATTTAATTTATTTTTATTTAGACTTATTATAAATAATAAATATATTTACAACAAATTCTACCTTATGTGCGAGTCTCAAAAAATTCTAAGCCAAACCAAAAACGGAACCTTAACCTTTTGCAATCAAAGTAAACTTTTCCAGCTAGTCTATAACAATCTATGTTTTGAGCTTTATGAATGGGAACTTGATGCATTTAAATGCTATGTCTCCCAACTTGATATTACCTATTGGGAAAAAGAGTTCAAAAACTGGATACATGAGCGAAAAATTCCAATTTCGGTTGGTCAAAAGCACTTTATCATTCTAGTAAGCAAAAGGGAAATTTTAGAAATCAAGCGACTCTTGTGCATAAATTTGAAACAAGTGGAGTTTCTGGAATATGATGATATCAATTACCGATTTATAGAAAACTAGGGTCACTCCCTATTTGGTTTGACACATTGCAATAGCACCAGTATTGCCGAGAAAGTAAATGTCAGGGTCATTAGCGTTCCTGAAAAAATCACCACGTACTTCATCCATAGCATTCCTTTCCACATCAGGTAAATACCTCCAAAAGTTAATAGGACGGACAAAAATGGCTCAATGGTTAAGAAGAGTTTCCATTTTTTTGGGAATCTGGTTATCCATACCAATCCGCCCAATAAAAAGAAGATAAAGGACATGGAGAGAATATGGGTATGGATGATGGTCAACATTTCCCGATCTCCTTTTTTGAATTTCATTACCGTAGCCCCTTCATCCTCTTCATTCCCCAAGTAGTTTTCCTCAATCCCGGCAGGTGTGGCAGAATCGGTTTGTTTAACAAACAATAATCCTGTAAAAAAGCCAATGGAAAGTACCACGACAAATACGGCAATAAAAAGTCTGATTTCCCTTGGGAAAGTAGTCAAAAGACCATTATAAGTCATTACAATTGTCCTTTTTCCTGAAGAATACCAACGGTTTGCAGGAGATTGTCCATGGATTTTGTCATTGAACGCACGGAAATGGTAGCTCCTGAAATGGCATCAATATTAGTTTCGTGGTTCACTCTATCCCCTCCGGTCTTTCCAAGAAATTGCTTTAACCATCTTTTGCTGCCAATTTCTCCTCCGTACTCTTCGCGATAAACCAATACTTTGGAATTAACCACGGTTAAATTGTGGTCAAAAACCACCAAGTAGTCAAACTTAGCAGTTTTACTTGGGGCTTGATCAACAAAAACATAGCCTAAAAGGGAAGTTTGGTCAACTATCCTATAAAAGTTTTCTCCTGAAATCTTTGATGGTAGCTCTGCATTCAATTCATCCGAAACCGTGATAGGACTCATGCTAAAATCCACCACTTCAAAAGTCTTCTCAACTTCCTTAACTACCTTTTTATGGACTCCTTTAGGAATACCGAATCCACAAAATAGGAGCACAACTAATATACTGGCCGATGTTCTTACCAATTTCATGCCCCAAATATATGTTAATTTAGACTTATTATGAATAAAAATAAGATAAAGATTTTATCCAATGGGCAAAAAAAAGGTGTGGTTAAAACCACACCCCTATTCCAAAATTGAGCCTATCCGTTACATCATCACCATCCAAAGCATTGCTTCTAAACTGATAATCTCCTTTAACGACAACTCCGGGAGCAATATGATAGGTTAATCCGGTAGTAACATCGGTTCTATCATAAGCCTCATTTTCTACCAAAGCACCATCAGTATTGGCATGGGTATCATATTTTTCGTAGCGGGCAAAAGCAAATAATTTCTGTCTTTTACCGGTTGGTAGCAAATTATAAGCTCCTTCTACATACCAACCTTGCAAAGCACTTCCCAAATCTCTTCCTGTCAAAGAATTATAAGCTTCGGTATCTGAAAGTGATGCGTGGATAAATTGTCCTCTCGCAGTAAACTTTTGGTAGGCGTATCTAGCATCCAATCCTAGCATGGCGATACCAATATCGGAACCATCAAATTGCTCGACATTATCATCTGCCTGGGTACGTCCGAAGTATGTTGACAAGCCCAAACGAAGTCCTGGAATACCATAGTAGTCCAATTTCGTAGCCAAATTAGGGCTATCTATGGTGGACTTAATACCTTTCTGCCTTCCGCTTCGCAATCCGTTCGATCCTTTCAAAATTCCAGATACTCCGCCTTCCCCATCAGCTTCAGAAGATTTAAAGCCATTGAATAAATAGGCTTGATATCCCAAAGAAATGGAATTAAATCTACCAGTAACCCCTACCCCAAGCTCTCTCCATGTTGTGGGTACAATCACATTATCAATAGCGGGTCTTTCCGTTCCATTAAAGGTTGTGGGTTCATGAAATTCATTGACAATGCCCATTGGTACCAACATCAATCCACCTCTAACATTGAAGTTAGGTGCGGCGTTGTAGTTTACAAATGCCTGCTCCACAAAAACCTCTTCAACATGTTCAAATTCAATTTCCGTTACAAACTGGGTACGGTCATCAAACCTATATCCAAAAAGAAGTACCAATCGTTGTACATCTATTTCCCCATTTCCACCTTCTGGCTGATTGTACAACATTTCTCCGTACGCACCTACCGTAACAGCCGATGCATAATTGCCCGAGAGTAGCCTCTGTGCTGCGTTTATTTGTTTTTGTGGGTCCAAAGCAATGGAATCCGTTTGAGTCTGCGCAAAAATTGTTGATGAAACCAGTACTGTAAATAAGAGAATAAAATGTCTCATGTTGTTACTTATTATTATTTAGATTGATTTAAAATAAATTAGAGGAGGCAAATATATTTCGACCTTTAGAATAGGCCAAATTTATTTAGACTTAATTTAAATAAATTTTAAGATTTAACATTTTAACCCTTTATGGGCATCCAAAAAAAGATTCAATGGTACACAGAAAATAGCTCTGTAGCCTTGTTGTAAGCTGCTTCAAAAACCATCCAGTTTACATTGGAATCCACTTTTTCTGAAGTGAAATAGGAAAGCATTTTTTCTGTGGGCATGTTCCCTGTAAGCTCATCTTTTGCCATGGGGCATCCTCCAAAACCCTGTACAGCACCATCAAAGCGCCTGCATCCCGCTTTATAGGCTGCGTCCACCTTTTCATGCCATTTAGTGGGTGTTGTATGCAAATGTGCCCCAAACTCAATATCGGGATACGTTGGAATCAAATTGGAGAACAAATAATCAATAACTTCAGGTGTAGAGCTTCCAATGGTATCGGAAAGGGAAAGTATTTTAGCTCCCATCCCAGCCAGCTTTTCTGTCCACTCCCCCACTATTTCAACATTCCAAGGGTCTCCATATGGATTTCCAAAACCCATGGAAATGTATGTGACCACCTCTTTGTCATTGTCATTTGCAATTTCCAAAATACCCTTAAGTGTCTCTATGGATTGTGCAATGGTCTTGTGGGTATTCCTCATTTGAAAGTTTTCCGAAATGGAAAAGGGATACCCCAAATAATCAATCGCTGAATGCTGACTTGCATCATTGGCACCTCTGGTATTGGCCACAATGGCCAAAAGCTTGCTCTTGGTCTTGGAAAGATCCAATTGTGCCAAAACATCAGCGGTATCCACCATCTGTGGAATAGCTTTGGGAGAAACAAAACTTCCAAAATCTATGGTGTCAAAACCACAGCCCAATAAAGATTGAATATACTTTACCTTCTCCTGAGTGGGGATAAAGGTTTTTATGCCTTGCATGGCATCTCTAGGGCATTCTATAAGTTTGACTTTTGACATAGGCTGCCTGTAAAATTACCATTATTTATCCGATAGCAATAGATAAACGGCAATCAACACAAACACAACAATCTGCAACCATTTAAGGTATATTCCCGCTTTTGGGTTTTTTAAAAGGTAGTTGGAAATGCTTCCGGCCAAAACCGCAATCAGACCAAAAATAAGGAAGGCCACTAGCATAAAAAGTAGTCCCAATACATAAAATTGAATTACTGTATGAAGCTCATCACTGAACAAAAAACCAGGAAAAAAAGCCAAAAAGAAGATGGTTACCTTTGGATTGAGCACATTCATGGTAAAACCCTTCCAAAACAACTTGGAAAGTCCTTTTGTAGAGCCGTTCCCTTTATCCAACAGGATGGTGGCATCACTTCTGTAGACCATTATCGCCAAGTACAAAAGGTAAATAGCTCCGAAAAGTTTTATGCCAAAAAAAAGGGAGTCACTTCTTTTAATAATTTCCGATACCCCAAAAGCCAAAAGCGTGGTGTGCACCAAACACCCACTCACCAATCCGGCTACCGTGGCCAATCCAGATTTTACACCATTGGAAATGCTCTGGGCTAGCACAAAAATGTTATCTGGCCCTGGTGCAATGGCCAAGGCTGCTGAAGAAATCACAAATGTTAATAGTACTGGATAATTTACGGTTTCAACAAGAAAAATGGACAGACTAGACATATGATCTTAGCTCGTACGTTCCAAAATAGCCTTATTTATTTTTTTAATGAGCGCCGGGCCCTCATAAATAAATCCTGTGTACAGCTGAATCAAGTCGGCTCCAGCGTCCAGTTTTTCAAGTGCATCTTCTGGGGAATGTATTCCTCCCACCCCAATAATAGGAAAGGCTTTGTTGCTCTTTTCGGCCAAAAACCGAATCACCTCTGTACTTCTATTGGTCAAAGGTTTTCCACTGAGGCCACCTTTTTCTTCTGTCATAATCAAATGGGATTTCAATCCTTTTCTTGAAATGGTGGTGTTGGTGGCGATTACCCCATCAATTGAGGCATCTCCAATTATTGAGATGATATCCATCAACTGATCATTGCTCAGGTCGGGGGCAATCTTGAGCAAGATAGGCTTTTCCTTCTGTTCGTACTTCTTTGCCAATTTTCTACTTTGCCTCTTCAACTTCTTTAACAAGTCTGTCAACGGCTCTTTATCTTGTAACTCCCTAAGTCCAGGAGTATTGGGTGAACTCACGTTTACGACAAAATAATCCACATGCTCAAAAAGCGCTTCAAAACATATTAGATAGTCTTTTATTGCATCTTTATTGGCCGTTACTTTATTCTTACCAATATTGCCCCCAATAAGTACTCGATGTTTCTTCTTCAACTGTTCAACCGCCTCAAAAACACCTTTGTTGTTGAAACCCATACGGTTGATAATAGCTTCATCTTCCCGCAGTCGGAACAATCTTTTTTTAGGATTACCGGATTGAGGCTTGGGGGTCAACGTGCCTATTTCAATAAAACCAAATCCAAAATCGGACAATTCGTTGTATAATTTGGCATCTTTATCAAACCCAGCGGCAAGACCTACCGGATTTTTGAACTTTAATCCAAAAACCTCCCGTTCCAGTTTAGGGTCATTTACCGAAAAAACACTTCTGAAAAGTCGGTTCAATCCCAATCTTGAAAAGGTCTTTATGGCGCCAAAAGAAAAATAATGTACAGATTCGGCATCAAAAAGAAAGAGTATAGGGCGTATGAGGAACTTGTACATTTATAAAATTTTGTCAAAAATATAAACTCTGGATTCAGAATTTAGAAAATCGGCTATTTTTCGTTAACTGACCTATCTATATAGATAGGGCGTAAGGTAAGTTGATTGCACAATTTTATATAGAAATTGTATTGCCTATCATTAAAAATGGACAATAAGCGTTTATCCAGCATCCGTGAATTCTGTTTCATGCTATCCAATAAATCTCTGTATTTGTAGGAGATGTTCATTAAATCTTCCGGCGAACTCTGTGCATGGCGTTTTAACAGATACTCTGCCTGATTCTTTAAATGGTCATTTCTCACCTTAAGTTCGGCGCTCCAATTCTTTAATTTTTCCAACTGGATCTCACTGAGCTGAAAGACTTCTGCAATGGTCTCATCATCCTGTCCGCCAATACCCAGCGAACATTCTTCCTGGGCAACGCTAAAAAAACTGGAAATCAAAAAAAGATAAAAAAGTATGGCTTTCAATTGGTTTGGTTTTCTCAAACGGGAAAGATAGTTTTTCACCTTCATTTTTTCCCAAAATCACGATTGAATAAACGTTATTTTTGATGAAACGCATTTTATGGAAAAATTACTACCCCGATTTCTTGAATATGTGACCACCGACACGCAAAGTGACCCCTACTCCAAAACTACGCCCAGTACCGAAAAACAATGGGATTTGGCTAAAAAACTGGTGCTGGAACTCCATCAAATAGGAATGCAAGAGGTTTCCATAGATGAAAATGCGTATATCATGGCCACCTTGCCCAGTAATATGGACAAAAAAGTGCCTGTCATTGGCTTTATTTCACATTTTGACACTTCTCCTGATTTTACGGGGAAAAATGTAAAACCTCAGGTAATTGAGAATTATGATGGGGAGGACATTGTATTGAACAAAGGCAAAAATATTGTACTGTCACCTGACTATTTTGAAGATTTGCAGCAGTATAAAGGCCAGACACTGATTACTACAGATGGCACAACCTTGTTGGGTGCGGATGATAAGGCCGGTATTGCTGAAATTATTACGGCCATGGAATACTTGATTCAACATCCAGAAATAAAGCATGGAGAAATTCGTATTGGCTTTACTCCGGATGAAGAAATTGGAAGGGGCGCGCATAAATTTGATGTGGAAAAATTTGGAGCTGCCTGGGCCTACACTATGGATGGCAGTCAGGTTGGTGAATTGGAATTTGAAAACTTCAACGCTGCCAGTGCCAAAATCCAAATAGAAGGAAAGAGTGTTCATCCGGGTTATGCAAAAAACAAAATGGTAAACGCCATTGGAATTGCCAATGAGTTTTTAAGCCTTCTTCCTCCAAGGGAAGTTCCGGAACGCACCAGCGATAGAGAAGGTTTTTTTCACGTTCACCATATAAAAGGGGAAATTGAAAAGGCCGAGATAGAACTTATTATTCGGGACCATGATGAAGGCCACTTTGATGCAAGAAAACAACTTTTGCAAGACATTACGGATAAGCTCCAAAAAAAGTACGGTGACTGTGTAACACTGCACATTGAGAATCAGTACAGAAACATGCACGAAAAGATAGTTCCTGTTTTCCATATTGTTGAAATTGCACAAGAGGCCATGGAATCTGTGGGTATTGACCCCATCATTAAACCCATTCGTGGGGGAACCGATGGTTCACAATTAAGTTTTATGGGGCTGCCATGCCCCAATATTTTTGCGGGAGGCCACAATTTTCATGGTAAATATGAGTATGTCCCATTGGAAAGTATGCAAAAAGCAGTAGAGGTCATTGTTAAAATCTGTGAGCTCACTGCTATTCAAATAAAATAAAATGGAAAAATTGGAAAAACTCGATGCCTACTATCAAAAAGAGCATCCATTTAGGGAAGGAATTGGTGTCCTTCGGACATTGGCGCTCCAAACGGATTGTATGGAGGAGTATAAATGGAACTTTCCGGTTTACACTATAAATGGAAAAAATGTATTTGGTATCTGTAGGTTCAAAAACCATTTTGGTGTCTGGTTTTTCAATGGGGTTTTTCTTTCCGATCCAAAAAATGTATTGCGTAATGCCCAAGAGGGAAAAACCAAGGGAATGCGCCATTGGAATTTCCTTTCCACAACGGAAATTGAAAAGGATGCTGTGTTAGCTTATATGCTGGAATCCATTGAAAATCAAAAACAAGGCAAAGAAATTATTGCGAAAAAAAGTACCGTTTCCCTTGAAGTTCCAGCTCTACTCAAAACTGAGCTATCCAAAAAATCCAATTTAAAAGCTTCTTTTGAAGCACTTAGCCCATATAAACAAAAGGAATATTGTGAATACATTATAGAAGCCAAGCAGGAAAAAACCAAAATCAGAAGGCTGGAAAAAATCTTGCCCATGATATCCAAGGGAATTGGGCTTCATGATGCCTACCGTTAAAAAAAGGAAACAGCTCCTTTCCTTAAAAGGGAAAGGTGTCAACTTAAAGTTGACGGAAAGGGCAACATCCCTCCCATCTTTAGCCTCATTCGTCAAACCATAATACCCATCCATCAATTCCAGTCAGGTTTTTCTGTTGAATTTTCCAAACTTTCACTTATCGGATTCTAAGCTTAAAGCTTAGCTACAAGTTGATAAACTTAAAGATGATCAATCCATTAAGAATGTAAAATAAAACAATAGGTATGTCACTTAAAAATGTTCAAAAAGCTTATGAGAAAGTTGGAACAGACGATCCTCTCTGGGCAATTCTCACAGACGACAAAAAACGTGGAAACAAATGGGATCCAGAAGAATTTTTTGAGACAGGGCGAAAAGAAATCAACTCTGTAATTGCCTATTTAGAAAGCATTGATGTTGAAATCAACTATGGTAATGCATTCGATTTTGGCTGTGGTGTAGGAAGGTTAACTCAAGGTCTTTGTTATCATTTTGACCAAGTTACTGGAGTGGATATTTCCAACACTATGATTGCTGGTGCCATAGCATATAATAAATTCGGCGAAAATTGTACTTACATTACCAACACTGAACCTAACCTAAAATGTTTAAACAGCAACACTTTTGATTTCATATACACAAATATTGTGTTACAACATATGGCGCCACGCTATCAGGTCGAATACATCAAGGAATTTTTCCGGATACTTAAGCCTGGTGGTAAAGCCCTCTTCCAGGTGCGTACGCCAAAAGGCTCCAGTCCCAAGCCAGGATCGCTTGCAGAAAAGATGTACAACTTCAAAATGGAAAGGTTAAAACCATTTTGGAAAACTGTCCGTGGCCGTCCACCAATTCAGATCCACACAATTTCACCCCATATAGTGGAGCAGGTTATTAAAGAGTGTGGGGCAACGCTTCTTGATGTGAAAGGAGTAGATAAAAGAGTCCATACGTGGTACAAGAACCTGCGTTATTGTGCAATGAAGCGTAGATAATACTGCCTAGTACTTTGGCGCAATCCATCTGTTTGCTGCTTGATTGGCGACACCCCTCCCATCTTTAGCCTCATTCGTCAAACCATAATACCCATCCATCAATTTGCACTAAATTTTTAGGTAGAAAATTCCGAACTTCACTTATCGGTCGATATAACTCATTAAAACGAGGCCATATCTTAAACGTTACCCACAATTATGAAGAACATATTTCTATTTTCAACACTTTGCTTTTTCAGTTTTAGTAATTACGCTCAAGAAAATATTACTTCTGAATTAGAAAAAGCTTATGGAGAGAGGAAATATGACTTGATTATTTCAGAGCACTCAGAAAAAGTAAGTGAATATCCAGCGAAGGCAATTTACTATGTCGCTATGGCTTACTACATGAAAGCTAATGACAGCAAAGTACTGGAATTAATGGATTTTTCCATTCAAAAGGATAAAAATGATCCTGACGTGCATTATATCCAAGGAATGACGCTTAACTATGTTGGACAATTCGACAAAGCAATTGAATCTTTCAGAAAAGCAATCGAATTGGATTCAACTAACTCAAATTATTTTAGTGGTATGGGTGATTCTTATGTTAGTCAAGAAAAATATGAAGAGGCTCTTTCTCAATATATGATGGCTACAGAAAAAAATGAGCCAATTGACCGCCCTTTTGCCATGATTCCACAAATTTATGCGGAACTAAACCAGCCCGAAAAAGCTCTAATGGCGTTTTATAAATCAAAGGAAACTATCTCAAAGGAATCTGACTCATACATTAACGCATTATTTAATATCGGACTCTATGAGTTTTTGGACAAAAATTATGACAAATCCGAAATTGCCTTCAAAGAACTTATTGAACTAGTGCCAAGTGACTATCCTTCATATGCTAAATTAATTCAAGTTTATTATGGTAAAAAGGAATATGAAAAAGCAAAACCTCTTAAAAAACAACTTTACAAAGCCTATGAAAATGGATTATTGCCTGATAATCTCAAAAGTATGTTCTGCTTTGACCAATTTGACTGGAAAGACAAATTGATTCTTGCATATGAAAGATTTGCGGTTAAAGAGGGGGAATTGTATTACAAGCACGTTTTTTATGTAACTAACGAAAAAGGGGACACTGAATTTACTATTCAAACCGAAAATTCCCCAATTTCCGTAGAAATGGGAGGCCCTAAATATGCAGTTGGAATGGATAGAGGTGGCACTCATTCGACTTTCGGATTTATCAATGAGAATTTTAAATATGATGATTTAAAATCCATTGTAATAAAAATTCTTAACGAACAAATTACTCCCTCTTCCAGCTCAAGAAAAGGGAAAAAATAACTGTGGGTAACAACGCCTATAATCCATCGCATGCGCTCGCTGGTGAATAATTGCTAACTTGTGGTTTATTAATCATGCCCCGGAGGCATGCGCCTCCAGGTGCCGTATCATAGCCAGGGCAGATAAGCGCAACCATCACAAAATGTATAGCCTATCCCATTTTAGGCAGTTTCCATCCATTATGGTAGGTAGGTGTAATCAATTCGTTTGCATTACTATTATCAAAACTACCTTGCTCGTTGTTCCAACTTACCTTTGTTCCGGTCTTATACGCAACATTCCCCATATGGCAGACCAAAGCGGTGTTATAACCAACTTCAATGGGAGCTGTTAATTTGGAACCATCCCTTGTCTTTACCGCATCAATAAAATTGACCGTGTGCAAATCCAATCCGCTGCCCTGTCTTGCTTGTAACGGAACCGGTTCTATCTTTGGCCCCAAGTTTTGACTCCAATCTGGTCGGTCATTCTCCGGGATTACTTCCCAACCCCCACGGTCAAGTACCAAAGTTCCATTATTGCCTATAAATGCAATACCGTGATTTCGGTTGTAATTTCCTCCGTCAATTCCAGTGGCATGCTCCCATAGTATGGAAAAATCATCATACTCATACACGGTTTGCAAGGTATCCGGTGTTTCGGAAGCATCATCAGGGTAAGCAAATTTTCCACCAAGTGCCATCACCGATTTTGGTGTAGACGCTTTCATCCCATAAAGTGCATAGTCGATAAGGTGAACACCCCAATCCGTCATCAATCCACCGGCATAATCCCAAAACCATCTAAAATTAAAATGAAACCTATTTGCGTTAAAGGGTCTCTTGGGTGCCGGCCCTAACCACATATCATAATCAACACCCTCAGGAGTAGGCCCATCAGCCTTCACAGGAATGGGGTTCATCCATCCTTGATAGGCCCAGGCCTTTGCCAAGCGTATTTTTCCAAGCTTACCTGAGTGCACATAGTTAATGGCATCAACAAAATGGGGTTGGCTGCGTTGCCATTGCCCTATTTGCACCATTCTATCACTGGCATTCACGGCATTCAACATTGCATTGCTTTCAGCAATTGAGTTTGCGATGGGTTTTTCGCAATACACATCTTTGCCCGCTGCAACTGCATCTGTTAATTGTAAACAATGCCAATGATCAGGTGTTCCAATAATGACCACATCTATATCCTTATCATCCAGCATCTTCCTGTAATCCGTGTACCTTTTGGGCTTTTTGATCTCTGCCTTTTCCAACTCTTGGGTTTTGGCACGGAGCACTTCTTCATCAACATCGCAAAGTGCGACCACTTCAACCTCTGGTATTTTCAATGTGGATATTAAATCGGCAAAGCCCATACCCTTACATCCAATAAGGCCTATTTGTATACGATCATTTGGACTAACATGTTTTCTGATCTTTGCTAAAAGTTCTACGGGAAAAATGAAAGAGGTTCCCATGCCCATCATATAGAGCGAACCTCTTTTAACGAATTGTCTTCTGTTAAACATTTTGGCTGGTTTTCCCAAAAGATACAAAAAAAGCCTCTTGAAAAAGGATTTCAAGAGGCCGGTCTTACATATTAGTAGTAACCTATTTTTTTGCTGGAGCTGATAATTTTTTGCTCATCTCCATGGAAATGGCGGAGCGATCAAACTTTAAACGACCTGCCATGGTTTCAATAACGCATGAAAAGTCTTTGTCGTTTAGTTCCACAATCTTACCGTGAAGACCACTTTTAGTAATAATTCGGTCTCCCTTTTTAAGCTCCGAAGTAAATTTTTTCTCATCCTTCTGACGTTTGATCTGTGGGCGAATCATAAAAAAATAAGCCACAACGAAAATCAATATCAGCGGAAAAAACTGTCCAATGTTTTCCATTTAAAAGGTACGTCTATTTAACAGGTCCTGCGGGTGCAGCTCCTTTAGGGTTAACAAAGGCCTTGATTCTTAACAACTCAGTGCCTTTTTCCGTATTGGCAGTTACCGTAACTGTTTTGGTTACCTGGTTTTGACCTGAACCGTTGAATTTTACCTTTAGCTCCCCACTATCTCCTGGAGCAATAGGTGTGTTCTTTGGGTATTCAGGAACCGTACAACCACAGCTACTTGAAGCATTAGTTATAATAAGAGGTGCATTACCTGTATTGGTAAACTTAAATACAGTCTCTTGTGCGGCACCTTGGGCTATTGTACCAAAATCATGCTCTGATTTTTCAAAACTCATAATAGGAAGTTGCTTCTGTGCCTCATCTCTGTCTGTAGCACTTTCAACATTGTCTGCAACTATTTTGCTTGCCGCTTTATCCTTGCAGGAAACTCCTACCAGCGCAACAACCAAAATCAAACTTAAAACTGTTGTTATTTTCTTCATACTTAAAAAATTATTTTTCCAAAATTAATCAATTAATGTTTATCGAAGTCCTCTTCCTATTTTTTGCAGTTTTCCAGAGGATTTATACTCCTTGGCCAGCTTATCCAACACCCCATTGATAAAAATGCTGCTCTTAGGTGTAGAGTACTCCTTGGCAATTTCCAAATACTCGTTTAAAGTAACCTTCTCCGGGATGGATGAAAAATTAAGCAATTCGCATATGGCCATTTTCAAGATGATGGAGTCTATTTCAGCAATCCGGTCATTGTCCCAATTTGGTGTCTTTCCCTCAATTTCTTTCTCCCATTTTGCATCATTCAACAAGGTCTTTGTCAATAACTCATTGGCAAAGTCCATATCCTGTTGGTCTTTCAGCAATGCAGGCAAAAAGAAACTTTCATTTGACGGTTCACTCACCTTACGGAGTCTTTTGACCAAAAAAGTGTTCACGATGGGAATATCATCTACCCAGGTAAGTTTGTCATCCTCAAAATATTCATAAATCTTTTCGTTGGGAGCAATAATATCCTTAAAAAGCTGAATAACCACGTCTTTATCTGCCTCGTATCCAGATTTTCCATTGGTCATATAGGCTTTGTAAATATCACTGGAAGTGACCTCCTTGTATATGATCTTTACATACTCCTCGTTCAAATACCAATTATTGAGCTTTCTTTTGGAAAGTTCTTTTTTTAAGGATTCGTTACTGGAAATCTGTACCAAAAGCCTGTTGTTCACAAACTTCTTTGGATCTGGATAATTATCCTCCTCTGTGGCAAGGTATTTTTTTGAAGCGTGTTGTGCATGCTTTTCGGCAAGCCGGTGCAATTCTGCCAAGAGGCTTAAAACCAGCAAGTAGAGCACATACATGTTCTCAATACTTACTCTAAGAAACTTCTCTTGCTTCTCCAAAGAATCGTCCTTGGATTGGATCAATGCATAAATGCACTGCATTACTTTTACTCTGATATGCCTTCTGGTAAGCATTTTTAAAGAACTTTTAAAGTCGTTGTTTGGCTTTTACTGCGCAAAAGTAATCTTATATTTTAATCCTACCTATCAAAGTTGTTTTCTTATCAGTTTTATAACATTTACTTTGTGGGTAATCGCATATATTTGCTGCACTGTCATTAAGCAACAACTACACTAAATCTAGCCTTTCCCTCTTATGAAGGAACTCAAACACCTTAACAAATACTTCAAAAAATATTGGCTCAAACTACTTATGGGGATTTTAATAACCATAATTGCCCGTGTTTTTTCCCTCATAATGCCCTCTTATGTGAACAAATCCATTCAGGCGGTGGAAGAGTTTCTGGGGAACAATATTTCTGTATCGGGTGCCAAAGAACTTTTGTTTGAATATATTTTGATCATATTGGGTGCAGCAATTTTATCTGGCCTCTTTACCTTTTTAATGCGGCAGACCATAATCAATGTTTCCCGTTACATTGAATACGACCTTAAGAATGAAGTATTTGATCATTACCAGTTGCTCAACCTAAATTTCTACAAGAAAAATAGGATCGGAGATCTTATGAACCGTATTAGTGAAGATATTAACCAGGTGCGTATGTATGTGGGCCCGGCCATTATGTATGGTATGAATACACTCACCATGTTCGCCTGTATTATTCCGCTCATGTTCATTAAAGCTCCAACATTGGCAGCTTACACCTTGATTCCCCTACCCATTTTATCGGTTTTAATCTATCAGATCAGTAAAATCATCCATAAAAGGAGCACTAAGGTTCAGGAATTTTTATCTACACTATCAACTTTTACACAAGAATCCTTTTCGGGAGTTGCCGTAATAAAGGCCTACACCCTGGAACCCAATATAAACAGAGAACTGGAAGGTTTGGCGGTTGAAGGAAAAAACACCAGTATGGATCTGGCCAAGGTAAATGCCTGGTTCTTTCCATTGATGATTTTACTTATTGGCATCAGCAACATTTTTGTGATCTACATTGGCGGCAGACAATATATAAATGGCGAAATAGCTTCTATTGGTATCATAGCCGAGTTCATTTTGTACGTGAATATGCTCACCTGGCCTGTTGCCATTGTTGGGTGGCTAACGTCCATTATCCAAAGAGCTGAGGCTTCGCAAAAACGAATCAATGAATTCTTGAAGGAAGAACCTTCCATTAAAAATGAAGTGGCCCAATCAACACCAATTGCCGGTAACATTGAGTTCAAGAATGTGACTTTTACTTATGATGATACCAATATAACAGCGCTTAAAAATGTTTCTTTTACCATTGAATCCGGAGAAACCGTTGCATTTTTAGGAAAGACCGGATCGGGCAAATCAACCATTTTAGATTTGGTGGCCAGACTCTACGATGTTTCTTCCGGGGAGGTTTTAATTGATGGAGCCCCAGTACAGAAACTAAACCTGAACAGTCTAAGAAGTGCCATAGGAGCTGTTCCTCAAGATGCCTTCCTCTTTTCGGACACTATTGAAAACAATATCCGCTTTGGTGATGAAACCGCATCTTTTGATGAAATTGTTTCTGTTGCCCAAAAGGCGGTGGTCCATGAAAATATTGAAGGCTTTGCTAAAAAATATGATACCATTCTAGGTGAACGAGGTATTACCCTGAGTGGAGGACAAAAACAACGGGTATCCATTGCAAGGGCATTATTGAAAAATCCGAAAATCTATCTTTTTGATGATTGCCTATCCGCTGTGGACACAGAAACCGAAGAAGAAATATTGAACAACCTAAAACAAGTTTCCCAAAATAGAACAACCCTGATTGTAAGCCATAGAGTTTCATCAGCAAAAAATGCAGATAAGATAATTGTACTGGAAAATGGCAAAATAATTCAAGAAGGGACACATGAGCAGTTGAACAATATTGAAGGGTACTATAAAGAACTCTACTTGAATCAACTATCTGAGAAAGAATAAGAAAAAAGTTGCTGGATTAGCATTTTTTTTACATTTTTGGTAGAATAATTCAACATTGCACTAAAAACATACACTAGACCATATGGGCGATAAAGATATCATGGACCAGGAAGAGATTTACTCCAAAGTCTTAAGAGCTGGGAGAAGAACCTACTTTTTTGATGTAAGAAGTACCAAAGCCGGTGATTATTATTTAACCATCACCGAGAGTAAGAAATTTACACATGATGATGGCTCCTTCCATTACAAAAAACACAAAATCTATCTTTATAAAGAAGACTTTAGTGCTTTTAGGGATATCATGGAAGAAATGATGGACTACATCATTGATGAAAAAGGTCAAGAAGTAATTTCTGAACGTCACCAAAAAGATTTCAAAAAGGAAGAAGATAACAAAGCCAGTGAAAATGGATCGGCTCCAGAAAACTTCACCGATGTTGATTTTGATGACATTTAGGAAACAGAAACTTTAAAAAAAGCATAAAACGGCCTGCATTGAGCAGGCCGTTTTTTATTTTTAGCATCGACTAATTCAAACACAATCTCATGAAATTATTCAACATCTTGATATGTGTGCTATTTGGACTTAACCTAGCAGCGCAAAATGTTACTCTTGACTATTACCTTCCGAACAATGTAACTTATGACCCAAGCATTCCAAAACCTGCTGATATTATTGGCCACGAAGTGGGCGAATGGCATGTAACTCATGACAAGCTCGTCTATTATATGCAACAACTGGCTGCTTCAAGTGAAAGAATAACCATTGAAGATCGTGGAAAGACCTATGAGGGAAGACCAATACTGCTATTGACCATTACCACGCCAAAAAACCATGGCAACATTGAAACCATTAGAAAGGAACATATTGGACTTTCCGAAGGAAACAGCAGTTTAGACACCTCCAATATGCCCATTGTAGTCTATCAAGGTTTTTCCATCCATGGAAATGAACCCAGTGGTTCCAATGCGTCTTTGGCATACGCTTATTACCTGGCAGCTGCCCAGGGACCGGAAATTGAAACCATGCTGGAGAATATGGTCATTCTTTTGGACCCCAGTTTTAATCCAGATGGATTGCAGCGTTTTGCCTATTGGGCCAATGTAAACAAAAGCCAAAACCTAAATCCAGATTCCAACGAGCGGGAATATCATGAAGTATGGCCCGGGGGACGTACCAACCATTACTGGTTTGATATGAACCGGGATTGGTTGCCGGTACAATTGCCAGAAAGCCGTGCACGAATCGCCTCTTTCCATAAATGGCTGCCCAATATTCTTACAGATCACCATGAAATGGGGACAAATTCAACCTTTTTCTTCCAACCTGGGGAGCCATCACGGGTAAATCCGCTTACCCCAAAAGCCAATCAAGAGCTTACTAGGGAAATAGGCACTTATCACGCCAAAGCATTGGACAAAATAGGTTCACTCTATTATTCCGAAGAAAACTATGACGATTACTACTATGGAAAGGGTTCCACTTTCCCAGATGTCAACGGCAGTATCGGTATCCTTTTTGAACAAGGGAGTTCGAGAGGACATATTCAAGAAAGTGAAAATGGTATTTTAACCTTTCCGTTCACTATCAGAAATCAATTTACCACGGCATTGTCCACTATTGAGGCCGCAAAAAATATGCGGACAAAAATTCTGGACTATCAACGTAAATTTTATAGTGATATGAAATCCGAAGCTGCCCGCAGTAAAACCAAAGCCATCATTTTTGGCGATAGCAAGGATGCATCAAAAACCTGGCATTTGGCAGAAATTCTAAACAGGCATAAAATAAAGTTCCATGAACTGGCCTCCGATGTTACCATTTCAGGAAAACAGTATAAAAAAGGGTACAGCTATGTTGTGCCCATGAATCAAAAAAATCCTAGGTTGATCAATGCCATGTTTGAAAAAAGAACCACTTTTAAAGACAGTCTCTTTTACGATGTGTCCGCTTGGACTTTCCCCTTGGCATTCAATGTGGATTATAGCAATTTGAATTCCCTATCAAACGCCGGTTCAGAGGTGACAGATTTTAAATCTCCCGAGGGAAAAGTGAGCACCCAAAGTAACTATGCCTACCTTTTTGAATGGCATGAGTATTACACACCAAAAGCATTGAACATGATTTTGGAAAAAGGGTTAAGGGCAAAAACTGCAAAATCCCCCTTTACCCTGGAAGGTAAAAAATACGATTATGGCACTATTATGGTTCCCGTTCAGAATCAAAGTTTAAGTTCTACCGAACTATTCAATTTTCTAAATAAAGTGGCCCGGAAAAGTGGTATAACCATCACAGGGGTATCCACAGGATTAACTCAGGGAATTGATTTGGGAAGTAATGATTTTGACCCTATCAAAAAGCAAAAAATAGCCATTTTGGTCGGTGACGGGGTTCGTTCCTACGATGCTGGGGAAATTTGGCATTTATTGGACACCCGTTATAATATTAAAATCACCAAATTGGATACCCGCTATTTCAATACTGTTGATTTGGACAAATACACTGACTTGATTTTACCCAGCGGATGGAACGACAAGATCTTGGATAAAAAAGGTGCTGAAAAAATCAAGGAATGGGTAAAAGGTGGTGGTACGGTTATTGGGTATCGAAATACCGCAAACTGGTTCAAAACCTATGGGTTAATGAATCTTGCAACGAAAAAAGACACCTTGGTAGCCAAAAACATCCCATTTGATCAAAAAGCAGATTTTACTGGGGCACAAGTAACCGGAGGCGCTATTTTTGAGGCCAATTTGGATCGTTCGCATCCAATCAACTATGGCTACAAAAATGACAAACTGGCGTTGTTCAGAAATACCAATATCTATCTGAAACCAGAAAAAAACAGCTACGATAATCCAATTCAATATACCAATGATCCTTTACTAAGCGGATATATTTCAGAGGAGAATGCCGAGCTTATAAAAAATAGCGTGCCTTTTAAGGTAAACAGATTGGGTAAAGGAAGAGTGCTTCTTTTTACTGACAATACCAACTTTAGGGCATTTTGGTATGGAACCAATAAATTATTGATGAACGCTATTTTCTTTGGACCAATGATGTAAAGGCAACGTGATATGAAAAACTTTGGAAAATCTTGTATTCTGGGCTTTACTATTTTGATTCAAACTGTTGTTTTTGGTCAAAAGAATGGTGCTTTTCAAACACCAAAATCTTTAGTTAATGAAACCCAAAGAATTATTTCCGTAGAAGCAGGTCAAAAAATTGACACCGCATATTTTAAAACTTTATTTCTTCCTACCGCACATTTTACTGTAGTGGGTAAGGAAAATGGAAATTTCGCCCATGAAACCATGGATTTGAACACTTTTGTTGAAAGTCTAACCGATGAGTATTATACAAATGGCTATCATGAAGAGTCTACAGGGGAGATTATAGAAGAATACAATGGCATCGCTCAGGTAATCCAAAGTTTTGAAGGAATGGATTCAGAAAATGAAACAGGAAAGGGCGTAGGAACTTATCAACTGATATTTTCTGAAGGTCGCTGGTGGATTGCCAACATGGTATGGACAATGAGCTATAATGATGGAAAAGATATTCCGGCCAAATATTTGAAACATTAGAATAACGCATAAACATCAGTTTATAACACAAAACATAAGTCATGGCAAGAACACCAAGTAATATGCTGGCCTTGGGCACTGAAGCTCCAGATTTTGAATTGATGGACACGGTTACGGACACCCCTATTTCTTTAAGCGATGCGAAAGGAAAAAATGGTACGGTGATCATGTTTATATGTAATCATTGCCCTTTTGTGGTCCATGTAAACCCTAAAATTGCAAGTTTGGGAAAAGAATATCAATCCAAAGGAATAGGTTTTATTGCCATTTCCAGTAACGATGTAGTCAATTATCCACAGGATGCACCCCATTTAATGAAGGAAAAGGCGGCCGAAGAAGGCTACACCTTTCCCTATCTTTATGATGAAACCCAGGAAGTAGCCAAGGCTTATGACGCTGCATGCACTCCAGATTTTTATCTTTTTGATTCAGATTTAAAGTTGGTATACCGTGGTCAATTGGATGATTCCAGGCCTGGAAATGGAATTCCCCTAACTGGCACCGATTTACAAAATGCCATCGATGCATTGTTAAAAGGGGAAAAAATAAGTGCCGCTCAAAAACCAAGTATCGGCTGTAACATTAAATGGTTATAAACGAAGTAAAAGTCAATAGTGCCGTATGGAGATTTATTTAGAGCCGGTATCCACATCTACTATTCAAGCCTATATCTCCATAGGCAAAAAGTCATATCACGAACACTATTTGCATTTATGGAAGAATGGGGATCCAAGTGCCTATATCAACAAAAGTTTTACCCCATTGGTGGTTGAGAAAGAATTAGCCAACCCCAATATTGTCAATTTTTTGATCAAAACTGAGAATACCGTTGTTGGTATCGTAAAACTCGTGATAGATTGTGAACTGGATGAACTTTCTGCAAAAACCAGCTTGTTGGCTGAAAAAATTTATCTTCTTAAAACCTATTCAGGTAAGGGTTTAGGAAAAAAAGTGTTAGCCAACATTGAAAAATATGCCCAAAAATTGGGTAAAAAAGTAATTTGGTTAGACACCATGCAAAAAGGAGGACCCATTCATTTTTATCGAAAAAACGGGTTTCAAATAAAAAGGGAAAGTGTATTGAACTTACCCGGAACAATCCCTTCCGAAAAAGCCATGTGGGTTTTAATGAAAGAGCTTTAAATTACCACCCTTCCCTTTTGATCAAGTTTTCTATATGGGCAAAATGATGGCTGCCATGCCAAGCATAAATCCCAATATTTTCTTCCAAAGTAACTTCTTTATTGCCCTCTGGATGGGTGAATTTTCTTTTTAAATCGGTTCTGGACAATCCTTTGAGCAAATACACCAGCTTTGCATGCACCGCTTTTAAATGATTCAGGGACATCTGAATAGGTGCGGTCTGAGCATCAAACAACTTGGACCATTCTTTTTCAAAATAGGGCTTGATCAGTGGATTATCCTCCGTCAGAGCCCACTTAAACCTAATATAACTATGATGGTGGCTGTCTGAAACATGGTGCACCAACTGTCTTACTGTCCATCCTTCCGGTCTGTAGGGTGTATCCAATTGTTCATCGGACAATGGGGTTACCATATCCTCCAATCTTTGTGGTAAGTGTTCCAATATGTCTATCCATTCATCCAAGTGTTCTTGGGTAATTGTTTCGGGTGTTTTGTTTTTTCCAATAGGGTATCGCAGTTGTTCCAATGTATCTTTTTCCATACCCTAAAAATAACAAACTTTAATACGGATAGAATCATAATCCTGACGTAAATCATTCCTAAAACAAAAACTTTAATAGACTTTTAACTGCTTTAAAATCATCGACATTCTAAATCGAGTAATTTTATAGTGTAATTTAATTTCAATCCAAAACAATATAACTTATGGCCACAATTAGACTGGGCGATACCGCCCCTGACTTTACTGCCGAAACCTCTCAAGGAACTGTAAATTTTTATGATTATTTAGGAGACGGATGGGGAATTCTGTTCTCTCATCCAGCAGATTTTACTCCTGTTTGTACCACGGAATTGGGAACAGCTGCAAAATTCAAGGATGAATTTGAAAAACGTAATGTAAAAATGATTGCGTTAAGTGTTGACGGAGCTCAATCGCACGCAGAATGGATCAAGGATATCAATGAAACACAGAACACCGTTGTTAATTTTCCCATTATTGCGGATGAGGATAGAAAAGTATCCGATCTATATGACATGATCCATCCCAATGCAGATGATACATTAACGGTACGTTCTGTCTTCATTGTTGGACCTGATAAAAAAGTGAAGCTTATTTTGACCTATCCGGCTTCCACTGGTCGTAATTTTTACGAGCTGCTTCGTGTTGTGGACTCATTGCAGTTAACGGCTCACCATAAAGTAGCTACACCTGCCAATTGGGAACATGGGGAAAAGGTTGTGGTAAGCCCTGCTATTCCCACAGATGAAGCCAAGGAAATTTTTTCAAAAGGGGTTGAAGAAGTAAAACCTTATCTGCGATTAACACCAGATCCAACCGCGTAATTAAATCGGTTCAGTAGAAAAAATCAAAAAAAACAAATTCTCAACAAATAAACCGTACCTTTGCTGCTCATTTAATTTTTTAACATTTAGTAATGAGTAAAGGAACAGTAAAATTCTTCAATGATTCTAAAGGCTACGGTTTTATCACTGAAGAAGGTTCAAACACAGATCACTTTGTACACGTTTCAGGTTTAATCGATGAAATTAGAGAAGGTGACGCTGTAGAATTCGAACTACAGCAAGGTAAAAAAGGATTGAACGCCGTAAATGTACAAGTTATAGATTAAGGTTACAGTACACTTTTTTATAGAACAAACCCCGGGTCAATGGCCCGGGGTTTTTATTTTCATTTTTGTTTAAACTTTACGCAACCTATTTTATTTTTCTAATCTAAAGCATAAACAAAACACTGTTTCCCCACAACCATTAAATGAACATCTGTATGAACACCTTCTTTGCAATCCTTTCTGTTTTGCTTGTTGTTAATTTATTGCTTCTTCTTATTAGTGTAAATAGTTCTAAAAAGTAATTTTTAGCGCTTTAGAAGCTATTTAGCTGAATTTGTAGTCTTTACAAACAATAAGTAGGGTTTTTCACCGTTGGGTTGTTATACAACTAAAGACACTAGCTAAATAAACAACAGATGAATACCTTCTTTACCGTATTACTTTTACTGCTCGCTCTTAATCTTTGCCTTTTATTGGTGAGCGTAAACAGATCTAAATAAAAAAAAGCTTCCAAATCAATTTGGAAGCTTTTTTTATTCAATATTCTCTTAAGAGAAGTAAGTCTTACTTCACATTCATTAATTCCACATCAAATATTAAGGTGGCATCCGGTGGAATGACCCCTCCAGCTCCTGCACTACCATAAGCTAAATCTGAAGGAATCACAAAACGTGCTTTGTCACCTACCTTGAGTAGACCGATACCTTCGTCCCATCCTGGAATGACTTGTCCAACACCTAATGTAAAATCAATAGGTTGGTTACGGCTGTATGAAGAATCGAATACTTGTCCGTTGGTCAAGCTTCCTTCATAATGTACTGAAACGGTTTTACCTTTTTCAGCTTTTGCTCCGTTCCCTTCTTGGATCATTTTATAGCGAAGTCCACTTTTGGTCGTATCAAAACCAGCGGCCAATTTTTCCATTTCTGCCTCAGCTTTAGCCTTTGCCTCAGCAATTCTTTTTTCCCTTGCCCCTTCAAATGTTCTAAAGGCTTCAATGGCATTCCAACCTTCAGCCTCTGCCCCTACTCTTACAATCTCCAAGCTATCAATAGCATCGTCTTGAGCAATGGCATCCACAACTTCCTGTCCGTGTTCAACAAGTCCAAATACCGTATGTTTATTGTCCAACCATGGAGTGGCAACATGGGTTATAAAAAACTGGCTCCCGTTGGTTCCAGGACCTGCATTGGCCATGGAAAGCACACCAGGCCCCTCATGAGTCAACTCAGGATGAAATTCGTCATCAAACTTATACCCTGGATCACCGGTTCCGGTTCCTTGTGGGCATCCACCCTGAATCATAAAATCTGGAATGACACGGTGAAATTTTAAGCCGTTGTAATACGGTTTTCCCTGTGGTTTTGCGGCATTTTCCATATTTCCCTCGGCCAAGGCCACAAAGTTGCCCACAGTGCCCGGGGTTTTGTCATGGGTGAGTTTTACCAAAATCTCCCCTTTGGTAGTATTGAATTTTGCGTAGATTCCGTCTTGCATTGTTCTATTATTGAATTTGTTACACCTGATTTTCAGATGCCATTAAGGTGGGCAAAGGTACAGGTTTGTGCAAACGGGAGCAAAATTCTTAAACGTTTATATGTACTTGTTTACCATAGGAAACATTTTACCCACTGTATGGGCAGATAACTACATGCTTTTTTGTACATTTTCGCGAATCTTTGGGTATGGGATGTATCCCTTAGTTCTGCAACATCATGACAAATCATCGCAATTATCCAACAGTTCAGGTTTTACAAGTTTTCAAACATCTAAAAAAGTTGGAATCTTGAAAATATGAATCAATCAAAAACTACAATGAAACTAAAAACTATTTGCATAATTGGACTTTCTCTATTTGTTACAAGCTATTGGATATTTACAAAAGGGAATGAGTTTGCCCATAGTCAAAAACCAATTGATTTCGCTCATTGGTTAAATCTGGTCGGAGCAGTATTAATGTTAAACTTAAATAACATATTTCCCAAAAACAAAATTGGAAAAATTGCTTCGTCATTAACAATCTTAGGAGTAGTAGCATTTATTGGACTGAATACAATCGACTTTATTTCGTGGAGTTTTGGAAATGATAATGATAGTAGAAATGCTTTTTTTAACCATTTGGCAAACACACCAGCAATTGCTTTTCCATTTGTCTATATTGGGCCATCTTTGTTATTTCTTGGACTTTCGATTCACGCCCATAATTTTATTAAGTCAAATCTTATTGGATACATATTGACGGTATTTGGCGCTGTTTTTATGGGATTGGGCTACTTTCTATGGAATAATTTAATTTATACAGCATTTGGTGTTACAATTTTTGCTCTTGGACTATTCTTGATATTGAATAAAATAGATGAAAACAAATAACCTTGCACAACAATGTATAACCGTTGAACTCAAACCAATAACATCAATGAAAAAACTTTCCTTTTGTATTCTTTTAGGAATATTACTCTGCGGTTGTAAAACCAAAAAAGAAGAAATTGCTTTTAAAAACCCTTCTGAAAAAATCTTGTTTGCGATTAGGGACAATGCAAAAAAACTTCTTCAAGATAAAAGGTTCCATTCCGTGTCCATTGCGGTTTACAAAGACGGAATTGAAATCTCGGAGCATTTTGGAGAACTCGAAATTGGAAAGAAAAATCCTCCCAACGATTCAACCATTTATGAAATTGCATCCGTAACAAAAACCTTTTTGGGAACGCTTGCCGCCAAGGCCGTGCTGGAAAAGAAAATAGGGTTGGATGACGATATCAGACAATATTTGAATGAACCATATCCAAATCTGGAATATCAGGGAAAGCCCATAACGATCAAACACTTATTGACGCATACCAGTGGATTCCCAAATTTTCCTATAAAAGGTGAAAACAAAACCGAGTTCTTTGAAGGGTTAAAAGAGATTAAAATAGAATCATTGGATTATTCCTATTCCAACACGGCGCCGGAATTAATGGCACATATCCTAGAAAAAGTATACCAAACACCCTACGAAGAACTTCTGGAAAAGTTCATTTTTGCCCCTAACCAAATGACCAGCACAAAATTTGACCTGACCGAAGGAGAACAATTGCGATTGGTAAAAGGTTATAACGATGAAAACGAATTAATGCCCAATTTTAAACGGAATTTATGGGGCGGTACAGTTGGATTGCACTCAACTACTCCGGATCTATTAAAATATATGAAACTTCAATTGGATGAAACCAATCCAATCATTAAGGAATCGCACACAAATTTCACGGATACCCCTTATGGTTTCTCCATTGGCTACCATTGGAACATACTTAATGAAGATGATACTGTAATTTACCGACATCATGGCGGAATATTTGGCATGCAAAATTGGTTTATGATCTACCCAAAGTACAATATGGGCATATCAATCCTGAGCAATGCCAGTTTTGATGAAACAGGGGATATTTTGGAGGATATTGCAGAAAATATTGTGGAGGAAATAAAGTAAGTGGAAGATCTATCGCAATAACATATAACCCAAACTTACTACAATGTGAGATGGTTAGACACCAGTTCTAAAATCAATAAATTAAAAAAATAGATTTATGAACGTATATTTTCTTATTGCTAGAATTCTATGCTTTATTTTGGAGTTAGCTCGCTCAATTTTAAGAGAACATCCGATATTAAAACTAAAGAAAAGCGTTCTGGGCAGATGCTGCCCTCATCAATCTGGAATAGTATTAATCATTGGAAATTGATACAAATGGCAATAAACAACTGAATGTCCCTTTCGAGTAATCGAAAATTCCACCAAGTGTTGAATAAGGCATGTTTTACGATTTCATTTTAAAGAAATAAGGAATACTCATAAAAAATCAATGAGAATAATAGCATTTTTACAATTATCAATTTTGCTGACTGCGTTTCAGACATCTGCACAAAAAAGTCAGTTGGATTACCTTGGACAAACTGTCCCAGGGCTGGAAGCTGTGCTGTTTCACAATGGTGGATTGGTTGAGCATCCAAAGGGAGAAAAACGCAGCTTCAATGTTTCTTTCTCCCCTGATGGCAAGGAAATGTTTTTTTCTTATTACAAGGCCACCAAGGAAAAACCAGACCCTACCTATGAAATAAAAACTTTCAAGCAAATTAATGGTGTATGGACAGGTCCTAAAACGGCTTCATTTTCTGGGCAATATTCAGATGTTGATATCAATTTCTCTCCGGACGGTGACTATATCTTCTTTGCATCCGACAGACCACAACCAAATTCTAAAGGACTCGATATATACTATTCCATAAAAACTGAAAACGGCTGGTCCGAACCAATTTATGCCGGTACCAATGTTAATACCAATTATGGAGAAGTATATCCTTCCATTTCTAAGGAAAAGAATCTTTTTTTTCGTTCATCACGCCAAGGAGGCTATGGCAACGACGATATATACCGAGCTGAATGGGTTAATGGGAACTTTGTAAATGTGAAAAATCTAGGGCCAAATGTTAATTCTGTTTATGGAGAAAGCAATTCCGTTATAGCTCCCGATGAGAGTTATATACTTTTCTGTACCTCTCGGCCTGAAGGCGGAAATATCCAACAAATCTATATCTCTTTTCAAATAGGGGAAAATATCTGGACCAAGGCGGTAAGCGTTGGGCAAGAAATAAATACAGAAGCAGGAGCTGGTTCACCAACATTGTCTCCTGATGCCAAATATCTTTTTTTCAAGAAAACGAAAGAACCCCAAAGAGGCATTTACTGGATAAGTACCAAAATCTTTGACAGATTGAAACCTAAACAATAAATTCTCAGCATACTATAATTAAGACTGTCTAAACCTAGTTATGCCTTTGACATTGCCCTTTAGGTAATTGTCCTGTATTAGTCTATCAGTTACAACAAATCGACCTTAGTAGTTGGATATTGCAGAAAACATTGGAAGAGACTAAAAACTAACAAGTATATTGCAACTACATATTCAATTATGGTTTTTAACCACAACGGAATGCACAAAACCAAAACAGATAGGAAACGGTTAGCCCAAAGCACCTAAAATTGCTATTTGCATAGCGCATCAAAATTTAAAAGGTATGAACTATACCCCACAAGACGGTTTTCCATATTATTTTAACCTTGTAAAGGATATTGATTGTATTGCACTTTTTTCTTCCACTACCACTTTTGCCTTTCTAGATTCAATCACTGAAGAAAGGGCCAATCATCGTTATGCGCCAGATAAATGGAGCATTAAACAAATTGTGGGGCATATTACCGATCATGAAAGAATAAAAATGTACCGGGCTTTTTTAATGAGTCGTATGGAACCTATTGAACTCTGGGGCTATGACCAAAATCTGCTAACCAACAATAGTCGTTTTGAGGAATTGCCGTTTGATCAGTTAAAAACCGATTTGATCAATATTAGAAAGGCATCTTTAAGTTTTGTTGGGACATTATCCAAAAATCAACTAAAGCTAAAAGGAACAGCACGACAGCATGAGGTTACCCTTGAAGATTTTCTTAAATCCATCATTGGTCATGAACGGCACCATATCAACATCATCAAAGAAAGATATCTTCTTTAACTACCCTTTTATCCTGGCAGAGGTAATTGTCCCATATTTATCTATTAGATACACCAAACTGGCCATAGTAGCAGCACCCAACTCCAATTCACGCTTGTTTACATGCTCAAAAGTGTCATTTTCAGCATGGTGATGATCAAAATAGCGTTGTGAGTCTGGACGTAGGCCGGCCAAAACCAAATCTTCACTTTTTAACGGTCCAATATCGGCCCCGCTATACCCTTTTACAAACATGTGGATAAGGTAAGGTTCAAACAGGCTTTTCCAACTTTGGACTTGTTTCAAGTTTTCTTCGGAACAATCAAAAGAGAAACCTCTTGGGGTAAACCCTCCTGAATCACTTTCCAACGCAAAAATGTGCTTTTCATTTTTCTGTTGGGCCACTTCGGCATATTTGTTACCGCCCCGCAGACCATTTTCCTCGTTCATGAACAATACCACCCGTAGGGTGCGTTTGGGTCTGTATCCTGTTTCTTTCAACAATCGGAGTACGTCCATGCTCTGCACACATCCAGCACCATCATCATGTGAGCCATCACCCAAATCCCAAGAATCCAAATGTCCGCCAACAACCATGACCTCATTGGGGTGGGTAGAACCTGTTATTTCTCCAATAACATTATAGGACTCCACATCTTCAAACTGCTTGCAGTTTTGTTTAAAGTAAAATTTAATATCTGGGTTTAATGTCAGCGTAGTACTCAGCAATTCAGCACCTTTGGTACTAATAGCCGCTGCCGGAACCCTCTCAGAAACCGGAGTATCTCCGTAACTCATGGATCCTGTATGGGGATAATCGTCCAAACGCAGGGTCATGGAGCGCACAATAACTCCTGCTGC